>JBMNHS010000001.1:0-1172823 GCA_050950505.1 Candidatus Methanomethylophilaceae archaeon
CACCTTGATTAAACAATAAAAAAGGTTGACGGAATTTCCGTCAACCCCAACCTTTTATTTTAATTCTGAAGGAGGTGCGATAAATGACAACGTGTGAATCGAAAGTAAACATCGGGAAGAAACTCCTGGTTCCTGCGATAGCGTTGTTGCTTTGTTCCTTCGCATTTGTCGGTGCGGGTTATGCTGCGCTCACAAGTTCCACGTTAAGTAACAACAACTCCGTGGGAACGGATATTATCGTATTGACATTCGTGGACGGCAGCGGCAATAACATTGCATCCGGGGCGTTCAGCTCAGGTTATAGTTACGAGGTCGGAGTCAACAGCGTCATGAATGGTACGAATACCACATTCGAATACACGTACGGCGCTTTCTCAAATGAGAAAATCGGAGAAAGCACACTCAAGATCGATGCGACCGAATCAACTGTCAATAAGGTGAAAATCACATACGAATTCACTACGAATCTTACCGGCGGAGGACTTCCAACCGGCATGAGTGTTGAAGTCAAAATGGGAAGTTCAACGGTGCATGCAACCAACGGGCATACACAGATCATAACTCCCGAGGATGTGAATACTTTCGACATGGAAGTACTTCTGTCCTCCACTGCTCAGACATCCAGTACCAAACCGCTGCCTTTCACGTATACGTTGAAAATCATCGCTGAACCGATAACGACACAACCTTAAACTCAAACATCGGCAGAGAAACGATTCTCCGCCGATCAAACAAATTAAAAATCAAAAATACAATTGAACAACAAAATCAAGTCGGAGGCAAACATGACCGGATTCAACGGGAAGAAACGGGAGAATCTTCAAACCGCATACCTGATACCCATTGTCACGATACTGCTCAGCGGTTTCCTGTTCATAGGGATAGGGTTTGCCGGAGTCACGAGTTCTGTAGAGGTCTCCGGCAATGTCGGCACCTCCGATATCATAGTTCATCTGGAAGACGAAGAGGAAAATTACATGGTGCCGGGAGATTTTTCTTCGGGAAAATCCCTGAAATATACCCTGGTGGGCAGCAACTACAATATTTACGCAGGAAATTTTGAGTTGGGCAATGCCACTCTCGTCATTGATGCCACCAACAGCGTTGCAGAATCAATAAGCCTGTCAACCGGTGTCAAATATAAGTTCGAGAACGACAGTAATTACATAAACGGACTCCCTTACAATTTAACTCCCAGGTTTGTCATAAAAGACAGCTCGGGCGTAACCATTACCGATCTTTCCGAAATCAGCATCAATGCAGGGGAAAACAGATTCAGCGTCGTATTTTTCGGAGACCTCAGTCAGAAGTTTGACAACGGTACTGATGTGCCCGATAACTTTTATTATCAAGTATTGTTCGGAATCACACCTCTGTGATTTGACGTTTTAAATTGATTTTTTAACATTTGTAATATCGGAGGATATTTATCTGATTTCTAAGAATCATTTATTAAACGGACAGAGTATTTCGTATGTATGGATCGAATCCGTGAACAATTCAACCGGTATCCGTCACAGGCCAAAGTGGCCGACATCATGCTCAGATACGGTATCAGTTGCAGTTATGGCAAAGCATTCTGCGGAGATGTGGAGATTACCGATTCCGCACTTGCCCGGGCCACCGGCGTCGACCGCCGGGTCGTCAGATCCGTTCTTGAACGGATGAGCGACGAACCCGATCTTGACAGGATATTTTCCAAATTAAGACCGATTCTGATGCTTGACGGCATCGCATCGGAAATCGGATGCTCGGTTCTGGAAATCGTTCCGACGGACGCCAAGATGCCGGGGATTCTGACCGAAGTGAGTTTCGTCATATTCCGTGCGGGTTTGTCCATAAGACAGGCCGTCGTCAGCGACAACGGCGACCGAGAAGATTCACGTCTGATAATTGTCGTTGACGGTCAGATGCCGTCTGACATCATTCTCTCGCTCCGTGAGTGCCGCGGAGTGTCCGGGGTAATAATCCGTTAAATTCATACGGGTACTCTTGATTGTTTCAATGAGAAACAATGGGAATGGTGTACCCCCAACGATTTATTCATGTTTCATTCGGATATGTCAGAGTCATATAAGCGAAGTCAATCACCCTGCAGGCATCTGACTTCGACAATAAACATACCGTTCATATAACATTGTTAATATATTAAGTGTACAACTATTCGTTATTACGGTCTAACGAAGTCTGTCTGGTATTGCGTATTACGGAAGGGATTACAGGCATAATTCCTGTGCTCTTCAAAAATCCGATATACAATAAGAACCAAAGACTCCGTAGGTATGTTCAATATGTCAAAATACAGAACAGAAGAAAGGAACGGGAACAAAAAAACTCCTGGTTCCGGTCATAGCGCTGTTGCTTTGTGTAACAGCTTTCGCGGGAGTCGGCTACGCCGCCCTTACAAGTACTGTGAGCAACAGCGATAACGTAGTCGGTTCAAGTTTTGCTATACTTAAAATAACAGACGAAGACGGCGATACGGACATTACGATTTCTGGTGACGCCGTCATTGACTACGGGACAGTTACAACCGAGACGGGTACCTCATTCTTTGTTGAAAATGAGGATGTGGCAATAGGCCGGGGTATTCTAGAAGTGGACGCCAGCAATTACAAGGGAGACGATGCCAAACTGAGCTACAAAGTATTGGTATATGATCCTGCTGACAATGTTGAAGATTATGTTGCCAGTCCGGTTGGTGTTCTGAAATATATCGTGGGGTTCGAACTTGAGATTAAAGATGGGGAGGCCCCTCTTACATTGAATGACGACAGAATTCAAAAAGCAATAGAGAGCGGAAAAGAATACGAATTTGAGTTCGTTCTGAAGGCCATTTTTGATGACCAGTATACGTCTGAATCTATCGAAGATGGAGATCCATTCCCTCTCGGGGTAGATAAACCTGAGCTGTCTTTCAAGTACAAGATTGTGTTCACGCTTCACACCGACGGAAGCTGAACTTTAAATCGGGCGGCACATGTTCATGCGCCGCCCGCACCCATTTTAATCTGATTTATGCATTCGGTGGAATTCACACCGATGCAAAATGAAGATGTTGATTCTACGATGCATTTCTGTTCATAATCCATGAACTGAAAATAAAAGAAAGAAGTTTGTAAGGTTTTGCCGAAGGTTGTTATTCATAACGTACGGATGAGTTCCGGAATCATTCTTCGGTGATTTTCAGACTCTTGTATATCAGAACCCTCTGGGGACATTCCCGTTCGCATCTGCCGCATGCGTATCCGCCGCAGAGATCCGTACGGATGTTTGCGTAACGTCCGTCATCCTCGTCGGTAATCTTTATCGCGCCTTCGGGGCAAACCCGTTCGCATTTGCGGCAGAATATGCATCCTTCGATGATTCCCCTCAGCATGGTGCCCGGATTGTCAAGAACGAACACCGGAATCTTCTCGGTGTCGGGAAGATCCCTTTCCGTGATGCGTTTGACGGTTGGATTTTCATCGGGATCCGGTATCGGCGGTATGTTGTAAACCGCCAGCATGTTGTTGTATTCGGACATGGGCATGTTCTGGACCCAAAGAGAGAATTCGATGGAATATATGTCCTTGAAAATCTCCGAGGTCGCGAACATACAGTGGTCTGCTCTCAGTTTCTTGGCCATTTCCCTCAGTTCTTCCAGATCCATTTCCCCGGTTGCGACTTTGCGGGCCAATCCGATCGATGTGTTTCCGAACTGAACTATGTCGTTGACGCCGGGAACCACCATTCCTATGGACAGTGCTTTCTTGGCATCCACGTACAGACCGGAAGCTCCGGACATGTAAGTTTTCTTTATGTCTCCGGTCCACATTCCCGCTTCGTCCAAAAGCGTGAGGAATCCCGCCCTGAGAGCGCCGATGGCTTTGCCGGCTTCCTCTATGTCCCTGGGGGTGATGTCTATCCCGTCCTGAAGGTGCATCTTGCCGTCTTCGGTGTCTATTTTGGGGGGAACTATGAGACCGGTCTTCAAACCGCAGTAAAGGGCGGCAACCACCCCCGTTCCGGTTATTCCGATGGCTTTGCCGTGCATGGGACCTTCTTTCACGACTTTGCCGGTTTTGGGGTCCACGGTGTCGCCTTCCCTGGGTGCCATGGTTTCATCCAATACCGTGCAGACCCATCCCTCGGAAGTTACGTTCACGTCGGATATCGCCCCGGGGGAGGCAAGCATTCCCCTTTCAATCTCCTGACCTTCGAGTGCAGGTCCGGCGGCCGCAGAACCCGTAATGATTTTTCCGTCATGTATCAGAGCCATTTCGGCATTGGTGCCGTAATCGGCCACGATGCAGGGTTCGGTTTCGCTGAGAGCATCGGTCATCAGAAGCATTGCCATGGCGTCCGCGCCGATTTCATGCCTCACGGCCGGAGGTATGGTCACCATGGCGTTGGGCATTCCTTCCAGACCCACTTCGGCCGCCGAAAGCACGGCGCCGTCTCTCTTCGGAGGTTCCACTCCGAGGTCGATAAGCATGTTTTTGCCGGCGTATGCCAAATCTCTGATTTCTATTCCCTGGAACAGGGACAGCTGGAAAGGATTTCCGCATACCCCCAAATGTTCGACTTTGCTGAGATCCACGTTGAGTGTTTTGAACAACGCGTTGATTGCGTTGAGAAGAAGTCCGGTGGCGGATTCCACCCCGTTCTTCATGGCAAAGTTGACATGGTCTATAACATTCATTCCGGGTATGGGATGACGCTGGGTTATCGATGAAGCCAGAGTCTCCATTGTATCCAGGTCTATCGCTTGACAGCGAAGACCGCTGGTCCCTATGTCTAATGCAATACAGTATCTCGTCATTTTCCGTCTTCCTTCACTTTTTGGATGAAACCACACATTTGGCCGCCATGACGGCAGTCCCTATATTGAGTGGGTCATGTATTATCATATCGGATTTCCGTTCTCCCTCTTCATCGAAACCGTAGGGAATTCCCATGGAAGATATCACCGCCCCCTTGACGATGAGTTCGCTCGGTATCAGACCCGGGGCCGCGTCGATGATGTATTTGTGGGACGCTATTCCGTCATTTACCTCAACCGAAACCGCTCCGTACTCGGAAGCGAGTTTCTCCGCCTTTTCGGATATTATGTCGGTAACGCTCACGTTGGCCCCTTTCCGCGTAAGTATCCGCACCGCTTCCGATCCCACCCGTCCGGCTCCGATCACCAGAACGTCTTTGCCTTTCAGTCCTCCCGCGGCAACGTCCAACGCTTCGGTGTATCCCGCGGCGGTGGATGATACGTTCTCGGAATGGACGCCGGTGACGGTGTTGTAAGCCAGGAACCTTTTGTCGTCGGCGATGAACAATAAATCCGCGCCTTTCTCCAACGCTTCGTAAATCCCGTCCACGTCGGGTTCGGAAGTCACGAAACAGTTGAATCCCATTTCTTCCAGGATTGCTTTCACGCTCATGGAGAAACCGCCTATCACACCCAATCCCGCCGTTATGGGAACCGAAGCGGCGGAATATTCAGAAAAATCGTATTCATCGGGATTCCCGCCGATTGCCTTGAATGCCAGTGTTTTCAGGTCCATTCCGATCTGTTCTTTGAGTTTTTCGCTGCGTTCCCGGGCTTTGGCCGGCAAATCGACTATCATGTCTTCTGTGAGTCTTGTCATCAAACCATCTCCGGCCCGGAGTCTGAAAACTTCTTCACTCCGGACTCTTCAATAATGCGGTCAAGAACTGACAGACGTTGTTTCTCAGCTTCTTTCATATCC
This sequence comes from Candidatus Methanomethylophilaceae archaeon, assembly GCA_050950505.1. Lineage (GTDB taxonomy): Archaea > Thermoplasmatota > Thermoplasmata > Methanomassiliicoccales > Methanomethylophilaceae > VadinCA11. Next base: position 5,727 of record JBMNHS010000001.1, read on the forward strand.
CGACCTTTCGTGATTACCGTTGCTCTCCATTCCGTTTTTCCCGGTTCGTAATCGGTAATCATTCTGTATGAACCGAACAGACCCGCGACAATCCTAGGATTGTTCACGGGTCCGAATTCCGTCTCCCCGCAGGTTCTGAGAACGCCGTCTTTGAACACATAATGTTCATAAATACCGGCTCCGCGGCGACTTTTCTTGTTTATGGGGTTACCGAGTTTGCACCCGATGAGTTCCTCCAATAAGTTTATCCCCGTCCCGGCTTCCACCGCGGCGGGGGTCTGACTGGGTATTCTCGCATCGATTTCCAGCACTTTGAGGCCGTTGACGGAATATATGGCCTCCATGTCCATGAGCGCGCTCAATCCGATGGATTCCGCCGTCTTTCTGCAGACGTCCCTGAACAGTCCGTCATCCTCCGGAGAGAGGATGTCCGGTGCGCATATTACCATTTTACAATCATAGTTTTTGTCCAGAACGACTTCCGTCGCAACGTAAGAACGTGCTTTTTCTCCGTTGCCGATCGCTTCTATGGAAACACTCTTTCCGGAAACAAATTCCTGTATTATGGGCACGTCGTTCAATCCTGCGACCTTTTCCAGGGCTTTCCGCCGTTCCCATTCGTTCTTCACCGCCGTAACGCCGACGCTTCCGCTCTGACAGGAAGGTTTCACGATTGCGGGAAACCCGCATTCCGGCCAGGGTTTCGGCAAAGGAACTCCGGCTTCCGCCATGAATGTGTTGGAACGTTCCTTGGAACAGGATATGTCGTAAGCCTTAAGATCGAACAGGAAGGGTATTCCGGTATCTTTCAGACTTGTGTCAAGAATTTCAAGAAGATCTCTTTCCTCGCAGGCGGGGATGACCGCATCGCAGTCCTGAAAGATTCTGAGCGCGGCATCCATGTCCTTCGTCGGATCGAGAACGTGATGTTCGTCGGCGATTGAAAGCGCGGGGGCGTTCGGTCTTTTGTCAATCACTGCGGTTTCGATTCCCGCCATCGTCGAGAGATAAACCGCTTCCATGCCCTGAAGGGCCCCTCCCACTATCGCGAGTTTCATTCTAACAACCGCCCATCCCCTTTCTTTTGGATTCCATCATTTCCCTGAATTCTTCGTTGGTGGCGGGACGCTTTCCGATTTCCCTGAGAATCTTGAACACGTATTCAACGGAACGGAGTCCGCTGTCTATGTCCAGTTCGTGCTGTGCCACTCCCGCAAGTTTCCTGTTGGGGGGAACAATGGATGTGATCAGGTTTGCTCCGGCGTTTATCCGGTCCACCATGCCCGAAATGCCTTCCACGTCCAGGGTGGCCGGTATGATCTTGTCGGGATACATGATTCTCATGATGGCTATCGACAGCAATTCATCGGTTGAGTCCGGGGGTTGCATGTCGCTCATGGGCGTTCCGTCCTGAGGGACGAAGGTCATGGCGCGTATCTGTTCGCAGCCCTGCGGGCCCATTCTCATGACGAAGTCCGCCTTGTCCTCCACGGTTTCGCCGAGACCGGTCATCATCCCGTCTTCGGTCAGCATTCCCGCTTCTTTGGCCCATTTGCGGACGTCTATGCGGGTCTGATAGTCCTGTTCGAGCCTGAGCTTGGCAAACAGCTCCCGGTTGTAGGTTTCCTGATAACAGGCGTAGAAGTCGGCGCCGGCTTCCCTCAGCTTGGGGAAGATTTCCTTCGGCACGGCTCCCGGGGACACCATTATCCCGATGTCCACGGCTTCCCGCACGGCTTTGACGATTTCCAGCAATTTGGCGCAACCGTCTTTGAACATTACGGGGTCTTCCCCCATGGTAAGGTCCACCAGATTTATTCCCGCGTCGCAGAGATTCTTGGACAGTTCCACAATCTCCTCGAGGGATTTTCTGTATCTCTCCAAACCGCTGGTTCTTCTGAAGTAACAGAAAGAACAGTCGTTTTTGCAATAAGTCGAGAAATATACGAAACCGTAAGTGAATATTTTGTCCCCGTATTCTCTGTCCCGTATGTTTCTTGCGGTTTCGAACAGGAGTTCCCGTTCTTCCGGATCAGCGTTGAAGAGCCTTACAACATCATTCTTGGTAAGCTCTTCCCCGGCTGCCGATCTGTCTAATATTTTTTGCACATCCGTGGAATCACCTCAATCGATTTTACGTCCGTTCAGATACGTCAGGCTGCGCCCGGTCTTGCGGACGGTGTTCTTGTCATATTTCAGAGCCAACAGGCGTTCAAGTCCGAATCCGACTCCGCACCAGGGCTCGTGAATGTCATGTGCCGCATCAAGCTTGTGCGGCCCGACGGCTCCGGAAGCCACTTCCGTGCCGTCTATCTCAACGTCCAGGGTCTCGACGTACACGTCGGATTCCTCCCTGACCGTTTCATATTCCAGACCGACAACGTTCATTATGACGTCAATCAGTTCTCTCAGTTCTGCGACGGGATCTTCCAGTTGACCCTGAACCACAAGATTCAGCATGGTAAATTCTTCCAGATGCTTCCCGCTGTTGGATTCTTTCCTGAAACATGAACCGATTTCAAAGAATTTGATTATGCCGTCGGTGTGGTCACGGAGTTTCCGCATGTATTGGTAAAGGTTGGGAGCCAGCATCGGTCTCAGACAACGTTTTTTATCGATGAAAAACACCTGTCTGTAAAGAGCGTGATCTTCGTTGATCGTCATTTTTTCCAAAGCCGATTTCGACATTACGGTGGGTGTTCTTACCTCGATGAAGCCCAAATCGATCAGGGCTTTGCTCAGGTCCCGTTCCAATTGTACCAAGTCATGTCCTCTCGGGTTTTGAATCATGCCCTTTATCGCAGAATTATTGGCTGAGATTTCGGCGGCCATCAGTTTGGTGAAAGACCTGTCCCTTTCATCGTTGTCAGAAAATTCTGATTCGTCGACGGGACCGTCGCCGTATTCCCTTAGTTTCTGTATCTGAGATTCCGTGTAACGAATGACCATTGAATCACATATTTCCGTTATGGCGAGAGACCGGGGTGTCGAACCCCGCTAGCGAGGCTCTAGAGGCCAGCTGGTCACCGGACCGTCCCCCATCCGTACGGCGTTTATGATTGTAGCTATATAATAACTGTTGCAAGTTGAAACGGGATTATTTATTCCGATGAATATTTCCATTCGACGGAGGTTATATTTTTCACTGTGCCAGCATATCGGACAGGTTTGTGGATAAGGTATTTATTCATCCTGAAATCCGTCCGAAAAATTCTTGAAAAAAATCAGGATTCCCTGTTGAAAAAATCAGGAATTCACTATGGCAGCTATCATTTTTTTGACGCAATCCGCCGCATTTTCGGAATAAACATCGGCGCCTATTTCATCGCACCACTGCTGCGTCACGGGGGCTCCGCCGACATTGGTGATCACGCCGTTTCTCAACCCGTTTCTGATCAATGCTTCTTCCAAAACTTTCTGGTTCATGATTGTGGTTGTCATGAGTGCCGAAGTTCCGATTGCCAAAGGTTTGTGTTCTTTCGCGGCTTCCACCACTTCTTCGATGGGAACGTCCCGGCCGAGATTGATGACCTCGAAACCGGCGATGTTCATCATTACCGCAACGATGTCTTTGCCGATTGAGTGTATGTCTCCCTGAACAGTACATATCACGAACTTTCCGAGTTCGGACACGGAAACGTCTCCGGACTTTTTTATTTCCGGCGTAAGTATGTCAATGCCGGCATTCATGGCTTCGGCGGAGGCCATTATGTGAGCGAGATTGGATTTTTTCTCCTGAAAAAGGTCGCCGACGATTCTTATTCCGCGGGTGAATCCGTTATGAACCAAATCCATAAGATCGGCTCCGGAGGAAATTGCTTCCTTTGCTATTGAAACACATTCTTTCAAGTCATATGCCAAAACAGCATCCTTCGCTTTTTGATTCAGTTCTTCTTGATTCAACGTCTCACTCCGAAATCTTACCGGGTGAAGGATATCCGTGGCGTCTAAAATAGTTTTTGCAGATACATAATCCGGTAATTTACGTCGAAATAAAGATAATGTAATTTTATTTTAAAAATATATAATAATCTGGATATATGGGGAAACCACTCGGAATTATGAAAAAAAACCGCCTTCCAACAGGAGGAAATCTGACTGGGCGTTAAAAGGCGCAAAAATAAGTTTGATCCGCGGGCGGTGAAGCCCGCGGCGATCCTTACGGATCCTTTTACGTTCGTGCAGGAACGGATGAACTCACTGTTTGAATTCGAATCCGTAGTCGCTGAATCTCTTGACTGCCTTGTCGTAGACTTCACAGTGTTCTGCGGTAGGCATGATTGTCCTGGGATCATAGCATTCCTGGAAGGTCTTACCAGCAGGTGCGTTGGTGTAGAGCTTCTCGTAGTCTGCCACAATCTTCGGGAGAATCTTGTTGAGATATGCAACGTCCATTCCGGCTGCGGATCTTGCAGCCTCTCCCATGATCCTTGCTTCCATACCGGTGGTCTTGTCCTGGACAACACCCTTGGCGGCTGCGGATCCGGACAGGAGCTCTCTACCGGATGCGGTATCGATAATCGCCTGTGTGGCGGTTTCGATAAGACACATCTCAGTGCAGGGTCCTGCCATGGGGTAGTACTGGTTCGCAATCAGCAGGTCGGTGTTTGCATCAACGGCTGCTGCGGTGTGACCGGCAACCTGGAGGGTTTCCTTAGAGGTGGTTGTTCCCCACCTGATGTGGATCGGACCGTCCAAGTGGTAGTTACCGCTGAACATCGTGAATGATGCAAGGTGAGTTGCGACTGCACAAATGGAGGTTTCTTCCTGCATACCGGTGTATCCACCGAAGATCGGCATCTGCTCGATCATGATGGTGTTTCCGTTGCAGGTCCAACCGGCAAGCATGTTCAATGCGGCCATGTCGACCTTCAGCTCGTTGAGCTGGGAGCATTCGTGGGAGTCGCAGGTTCTCATACCGGCGTGTTTGGCGTCAACGCAGAGACGTCCGGCTGCGGACAGCGGAGTCTCGGGTCCCTACATGGCGAGTCCGGGCCTTCCGGCGCGGACACAGGCTTCCCTGACAGCACGAAGTTCTGCCATGGTAGCGCGTATTTCGTAGGGGGTGTTGGTCTTGGGGGACTTGCCCTCAATGGTGGTCAAGACACCGTTAACGATGGTGTCAACAACACTTTCCTGAGCGTAAGACTGCATAACCTGAACGAAGACTTCTTCGGACACAGGAGATCCGGTAGGTCCACCCTGAATGATGGGTTTCACAGGGCTGTTACCGCGCCTGGGGTAGAACTTGGCCGCTTCGGTTCCGTCTCCGAGTGTGATGTGTTTGGGGGTTTTCTTGATACCTTCCCAAACCTCTTCTTCGGTTACGTGGAACACACGACCGAGATCCTGACAATAGAATCCGGTCTCAACGAGCATTTCGAGACCTGCGTTGAACAGGTTGTTCATGACTTCTTTGTCTTCAGGTATGAATTTGTCGCCGAAGTCCAGTTTGTATTTTTCCTTGAGTTTGGTTGCGTTGGTGGGAATAACGGTGTAATCCCACTCGTCCTCCGTCATCTTTTTTCCCTTCAGGATTCTGTCGTAAACGTCACAAATCGTGATGGGTCTTTGTGCTGCCATTTAATTCACCCCACTAGTTTTATTGCCAATGCGTTGATCTCGGCACCGTTAGAGGAATAACCGTCGGCTCCGATCTGGTCGACCCACTCCTGGGAACAGGGTGCGCCGCCGAACATTGTCTTGTATTTGCCTCCATCTTCCTTCACAGCGACAACCACATCCCTCTGTACTTCAAGGGTTGTCGTCATAAGTGCCGATCCGGCGATGATGTCTGCATTGTTTTCTTCTGCGGAATCGAGGAAGTCCTGAGGACTGACATCGGGTCCGAGGTCGAATACAGTGAATCCCGCTCCGCGAAGCATCGCGCAGCAAACATTCTTTCCGATTTCGTGGATGTCTCCCTCGACGGTTCCGAAGATTACAGTTCCTTTCATGGAATCGGATCCACCCGCCATAATGGGTGCGAGAAGCTGAAGTCCAACTTCCATCGCTTTGGACGCGGCTACGACCTGGGGCAGATAAATTTCTGCTTTGTCGAAGCGCTCACCGATTACTTCCATACCTTTTCCAAGTCCTTCGTTGATGATGTCCTTGGGCTCCAATTTTGCGTCAATCGCTGCCTGAACTGCGGTTTTCGCAAGAGCAAGGTTCCATTCTTCGACTGCTTTTTTACAGTCTGCGAGTATTTTGTCGCTCATATTTTTTTGCCTCCTTTTTGATTGTGCGAGTACAATTCCCCAAAGGGCGCACAAACACCGGCCTCTTAAAACCGGTCTAGCGTTATCCGCTATGTACGAAATGAACACGTCAATGTGAATATTTAATAGTAACCATGATTTTGAAAATTTGCAAACAAGTCATATATATAATTATACCATGGTTGGATGTTATTCCCATCAAAAACGCATATTTTTTCGGTTTTTAATAAAATGTTATATCCATGCATATATAATGATTACTCATCATAATCATCCTGTCCGATTCATGGCCAGAGCCTGCGGCGCATTAACTGTTCCGGAATAAATTATATCGGAAAACTTTGAATGGCGTCCGAATTCTGCACGACTTGATATCATCCATGGCATACATCCATCACCTTTGACGCTGTAATAAAAGAATGACATAATAATAATAAAAGAAGGGTAAAAGGTTTAGATTTGCATCGTCGGCGGATCAGATCGGTGCTTCGTTCTTGACAAAGTCCGTTTCGTCGTCGGCAATGATCGGCATTTCGCCGCGTGTGTATCTTACGACCAATCCCGTGATCACACCGGTACCGACGGCCAGAACCGCGGTCATGACGGCGAAGAACAGGTTGTCAATCGACAGTGTTATCACACAGACGACCAAGGCCCCCAACCATCCGGACATACCGTGCAGGTTGTGAACCCCCATCATATCCAAGTTGCCCATCGCCTTGCTGAGTCTGGGCTGCAGGTAGTAGAAACACAGCGTGGTGAGCACACCCGCGAGTATACCGAGCAACAGCGCACCCCAAGGTCCGAGCAGAAGCAGCGGGCTTCCTATTGCCACGGGACCTGCAAGCAATGCGTAAGCGTAGACAAGGGGGTTGACTTTCTTTTCCATGATGAGACACACGAAGTATGCGCTTATCATCGATCCGAGACCCGCCATGTAACAGGTGATCATTCCCCAGGTTGTTTCTTCGGCCGGCAGGAATCCGGTGACGAACGAGGGCCACAGCATCCAAAGCATCAGACTGCCCAACCATACAAAGGTGACACTGTGGGTCGTCGAATACATCGGTTCGTCGAAAGACCGCTTGTCTCTCAACGCAATCGCAACACCTATACCGAAGTATGCGGCGACCATGTGAACCAGCATCGAACCGCCGGTGTCTATGGCTTCCAATCCGAAGAACGATGATCCGAGGAACCATTCAATCAACACGTATGCAGGGGCAAACATCAATCCCACAAGGAGATATTGCCACATTTTGCATAATCCTAAGAACACGCCTATGCCTATGACAATCGTAATTGCACATATGACGGCACCCAACATGACATCCTGTCCCCAGAAGAATGCTTCTCCCGTAAGTTCAGGCATGACAAACTGGTACATGAACAGGTATCCGAGGAAGCTTCCCGCGGTGGACAAAACCACACCAAGAGCCACGCCCCACTCGAATTTCTTGATGAACATCATCAAGAATGCGACCATGAACAGCATGAACCATATGTCTAAATTCTTAGAATATTTTATCATCTCTAAGTCGGCGTTGACCGGCTCGGTGACAAGGAAGTCCCCCATTTTGGGACCCGAGAGTTGCCAATCGAAATAAATCAGCCCTCCCGCTATCGCCGCCGCTATCAACACGACTACTATCCAGATAATCTGGTTTCTTTCCAATTTCATATCAATTTCGCTCCCGTTTTAACCGGTAAGCCGTTCACGATTCCGATCGGACGGCATCCGATTTCTTTTCCTTCTTTCTTGCGGACTTCGGTCCGCGAAGGTCTCCGCCGAAAGATCGGAAACGGGTTTGCCTTCAGAATATTCCCGTGATTGACGGGAACGGCACATGTTGCAATCATATGCATCCCTGAAGGTTTCTCCGTTTCCGGTATTCTCCCCGAAGGGGAAGGTTCCGATTGATCGGAACCGGCGGTAAAGATTACCTCAGACGCGGAAAAGACGTACGAAGACATCCCGAGGTATACGGGAATTGTGACGAACAGGTTCGTCTGTCTTTCGGTTTCGGGAATGCTGATTGTCTCTGACCCTTTCAAAATCATGAGTTTTTCGCATCCCCCGTCCATGTTTTTCCTCCTTTCGCCCGGATGCCGCGTCATCTCGGGTTAAAGGAAAAAACGTGATAAAACCTATTTAAAGAGAATGTACAAAAAGGCGTATGTGATATGTCCAACAACGAAAATTCGCAGAATAATGTATTTTTTGAGAATTGTTATATATAAATTTAACCTTTTTCCGAAATGATGTCATAACGCAAAAATATATTATACTTTCTCTTATTTTTCCTGATTTAAGTTTTTGTTTATATATAACTCACAAATTGACTGAACAATATCCCGCTTATATGGCCAATGAGAAAGGGGACGGTTTCTGTGTTAAATGGGGTTTAATCATCCAACGAAACATCCATCCATATTGATAATTTCATATTTTACGTGTCTGGCTATCCGACAAACAACAGAATTCCGTACGGAATTATCGAAAAACAAAAAATAAGTGGGCTGTCCGGAAAACCGGACAGCTTTGAAGTTTGGCTTATCTCTTGGCGTAGTTTCTGAAGTTCTCGCAGCAGTTGATTTTGATTCCCAAAAGGTCCTCAATATTCATCTTTGCCGCGATTCCTCTGGGAGTGCCGGGGACGCCGGTGATGACACCGAGGCCCTGTTCTTCCCTGACTTCCCTGAGCTTGCACTCGTCGGAAAGGTCAAAAGCAGTGACTCCGAGCTTCTTTGCAACGTAGTCCTTCGCTTCGTCGATCTTCATGCGCTGATCGAATTCCATCCTGGCGACAAGATCGCCGGCGGCTCTGATTCCTCCCATACCGGAAGCGACGAAGTGAGCGATTGACATGCCGGCGGGGTCGCCGACTCCAACCTATATACCGTCCACTTTTGCGATTTCCACCATTGCGGTGCTGCATCTGGTGACTGCGTCAAGAGGCGGAGTCTCGGCCATGGGGATACCGCCGACGCCCATTCCCATGTTCACGTGAAGGGGAAGGTTGGATACGTCTGCGCAACCTCTCACGAAAGTCACCGCGCGGGCAAGGTTCCATGCAAGACTCTTTCCGGTGTTGGTGTTTGCAACGGGTCCGAAAACATCGGCACCGGCTTTCTCGGCGAGAACAACCTGTTCCTGAGGGAACAGACCGGCAACGACCTGACCGTCGTACTCGATTTCACCGTGGATACCCATGACGTTCTCTCCGGCCATGCCGAGGAGAATGTATGCGTTGGGACACTGTGCCCTGAGCTTCTCCACTCCGTGGAGGGTTCCGACGAAGTCGGCATCTCCGGCGGAGGCGGTGGTGTCGAAGTTGAAACCGTCGGCACCTGCCTTGTAAACTCTGGTGGAAACGTATTCGATATCCCTTGCTAGGTGTACGGCGGATTTCTCCGCTTCCTGCTGAGCTTCTTCGATCTTGAATTCCCTCATGAGGTCTGCGGGGTTTCCGTAGGGTCCGTCAGGGGCGTAGTACAATCCCATGTTGGGCATTGCGCCGTAGAAGTAAGGAATGGTGAGGTTGTTCTGAATGTTCTCCATGTCGTTCATTTCGTTGGCGATGACCGGCTTCACAGGCTTGATGCTGTAATCGGTGTGGGCGAGTTCGAAGGTATCGGCACAGAGTGTGCGCTCGTGAACAAGAGCTCCGTTGAGTCTGCTGGATGCGATTCCTCCGCCGCTGTTTCCGTTGTCGCCGGCCATGTCGAGCTGTCCCACGTCGTAGGAAAGAACAACTTCTCTGCCGCGTTCGACGCCGACGACTCTCCTCTTGCTGCTGATGATTTCGAAAAGGTGGTCGATTTCGTTTGCATTGAGTTCCCTGACGCCTGCCATGTCGGCCGCGTCGGCGGTACCGTCCCTGATGTCCTGCATCATCTGTTCCTTGTTCTGGTACAGAGTGGATCCGTCACCGTTTCTGGTGCAGTATTCAGACATGGATTTCACCCGAGGAGTGCCTTTGCTTTGTCAACCTGTTCGGATGCGGATTCGCTGAAGCAGTCCGCACCGATTTTGTCCGCAAAAGCCTGTGTGACAGGCGCTCCGCCGACGAGAACTTTGACCTGGTCTCTGACGCCCGCTTCTTTGAGGAGCTTTATTACGTCTTCCTGAACGGTCATGGTGGTTGTCATAAGGGCGGAAAGACCGACCATCGTGCATCCATTGTTTACGACCTGATCGATGAAGTCGGGGGAAGGTACGTCCCTGCCGAGGTCCACCACTTCGAACCCTCCGCACTGGAGCATGGTGGAAACAATAGACTTTCCGATGTCGTGAACGTCACCTTCGACGGTTCCCATGCAAACTTTGGCAAGGGTGGTTCCGACCTGATCGATGGGGAGATCCGCTTCAAGTTCTTTGACGGCGGCGGTCATTCCGTTCGCTGCGCTGAGAACGTGGGGCAAGAAGAGTTTTCCCCTCTGGAACTGAATACCGACTTCGCTCATTCCGGCACCCATGGCCTCGATGATTTCGGTGGCTTCCATTCCGGCCGCCTTTGCGCTTGCGGCGGCTTTCTGGATTCCGTCTACTTTGTAGGCGACCATTGCATCAATGACCGCTTTTGTTTCGTTGGCAAAGTCGCTCAAAACAATGCCTCCTTGTTTACGATTTTCATTTTTTTCTCTCTCCTTTGCGACAGTGTCGCTTTAGGCTGACGCCTCATCATAAATCTCCCCGGTCATATTTTAGCCTATCGGATGATGATGACTCATTTTAACTGATGATATATCATTTTAACTGATGATTGAACATGTTATTTGTTTTACCTATGGCCGTGTAACATAATGAACGAAAAAATAGGACAATGAACAGGACATATCATACATCCAATGATTCATCCCACGAAATACCGTCGGGTCTGAATTTGCCCGACAGTAAAACATATTATACCCACGGATATGGAGTGTGTATGCTTCTCAAGGCACAGTCAATTACCAAATCTTTCGGCCCCGTGAAAGTGTTGAAAGACGTAAGTCTGCAAATCAACGCGGGAGACAATATAGGTCTCATCGGGGTGAACGGTGCGGGAAAGACGACATTTCTCCAAATATTGTTGGGAGAAACGCCTTACGACACAGGGGAACTTTTGCGCAACACCGAAAAGGTGGGATACCTCGCTCAGTTTGCGGAGTCCTCCCCGGACATCACCGTCAGGGAAGTTCTCGGCAGACCCTACGGTCACGTTGAACGCATACGGAAACGGATGAAAGCGATCGAAGACCGAATGGCTTCCGGGAATGTCGACGATTGGAACATGATCGCCGAAGAATACTCCCGTTTGGAGTCCTCGTTGGAAAGCTCGGCCGAAGACGATGAAAGGAAAGTCCTCCAATCTTTGGAAAAGGTCGGTCTGTCAACGGATCTTATGGACCGGAGCATGGCCTCTCTTTCCGGCGGCGAACGGACCAAGGTCATGCTGACCCGGGTGCTTGTTCAGGCGGAGGAATGCGACCTTTTGGTGCTGGACGAACCCACCTCCCACCTGGATATCGACACTGTCGAGTTTCTGGAAGATTTCCTGCTGAACGCCGGCTGTGCTTTGGTCGTGATAAGCCATGACCGTTACTTCCTGGACAAAATCGTAACCAGGGTCACTGAAATTTCTTACGGAAAGACCCGGGAATACAAAGGGAATTATTCCGACTTCATCATGAAAAAATCCATTGACATCGACCGGATGGAAAAGGAATACAAAAGATACGCAAGTCAAAAACGCACTCAGGAACGGATTGCCGAAGAACTGCACCGGGACCAATGGTATTTCGCGGTGCACAAAACCCGTCAGAAACTGATTTCCAAAATGGATGAAAAGGAAAAACCCGAAGAAGCCCAGGAAATCACCGTCCGGATACAGACTGCGAGAAAATCCGGAAAGAATGTGATTACCGCAAAGAACCTTTCCGTGGAACTCGGCGGAAAGACCATAATCGGCGAAGTGGACCTTGACATAATGAAGAAAGATCGGATAGGAATATTCGGAGCCAACGGCGAAGGGAAGAGCACTTTGGTCAAAGCCCTGATAAACGAAATACCAAGCAACGGCGAACTCTGGATCGCACCCGGAGCGAAAATAGGATACTATTCCCAGAATCACGAAGGGTTGGATCTCAGACTCACCGCCGAAGAGCAGATACTTCAGGCGATAGGCACCGACAAACGGACGGAAGCCAGAAACATGCTGGCACGTCTGCTTCTGAAAGGGGACGACGTCGACCGTCCCATGTCCACTCTGTCCGGCGGACAGAGAGCACGGGTGGCTCTGGCCATGCTGTTGCTGAAAGAAACGAACGTTCTTGTGTTGGACGAACCGACGAATTATCTTGACATACCTTCCAGACACGCGGTGGAAATGGCCCTTAACGAGTACGAAGGCACGCTGATAGCCGTCACTCACGACAGATACTTCCTGGATTCGGTGTGCACCAGCACGATTGAAGTCAAGGAAGGAAAAATCAAGAAATCCGCCGGAACCTATTCCGAACGGAAAGGGGTCGCCAACGTCAGGGAGGTCGTCATGGATGCCGACGAATACCGTGTTCTGTCCCCCTTCAAAAATTGGGTTCTCGGAAGAAAGTACACGAAAGGGGAACGGGTGCTGATTACCCCTTCCGAAACGGAAAGCTTTCAGTGGGCAATCGATCAGGGCAAGATAAAAAAGACCGGCGGACGTCAGCGGAAGAAGGTAACCGTCACCGAAGACAAGCCCGAATCTCAATGATGTCCCCGCAGACGTCAATTCGATACCCCGTTGTATTTTTTCAGACAGTTTTTTAAATAATGCTTTGTATACAAAACGCAGGTCAAAAATGGATGAAGTCGCATTCCTGAGCATAATGGCATTGATGTTGATATTAGCCAGTATCGCATCTATCCTGTTCAGAAAACTCCGACTTCCGGCCATCATCGGCTATCTTGCCGCGGGAATAATAATAACCAACGTTTGGGGAGTTCCCGACGGCATCAGCGAGACGGTGATAAAATTACTGTCAAGCATCGGACTGGTGCTTCTGATGTTCGCCATAGGTATGGAACTGAACATCAAACGACTGAAACAAAGCGGCGGATTCACCATAATGGTGGCCGCGATACAACTTCCTTTGGTGGTTCTGTCCGGTTATATAGCGGGTTCCTTGATTGGTTTGAACACCGTTGAATCTTTATTCCTCGGAGCCATAATTTCCGGATCTTCCACCGCCGTCTGCACCATCGTCCTGAGAGCCAACAAAACAATTTCCAAAGACACCGCCGACACCATCATTCTCGTGACGGTCATGGACGATATCGGCCAGGTGATCATTCTGACTTTGCTTTCCCCTCTTCTTGTGGGGGACACGCCCACGGCATCGGGAATGGTCTGGCTCATGATCGGAATCGTTGTATTCATGGTCGCCGCGATTGTTTTGGGACTTTTGGTGGTTCCGAGATTCCTGGATTGGGTCAGTGACAAATTTGACAGGGAGATTCTGCTGATAACTGCTCTGGGAATGTGTTTCGGACTTGCTTTGCTTTCCACTTACGTGGGTTTGTCCATGGCCATAGGCGCCTTCCTTATGGGGCTGATAGCTTCCCAGTGCAAAGACGCCGATCTCATCGAACGGGACGTGGAACCCATGAAAAATACCTTCATGGCCATATTCTTCATCGACGTGGGAATGCAGGTCCATTTGGCGGAACTCGGTTCCAGTCTCATGATGGCCATGTACATTTACGTCGTGTTCCTGGTATCCAAGATAATCTCGGTATCCATTGCATACGTAATAGGCAACAAGGATCTGAAAACCACTTTCGTGTCCGCGGTCAGTCTGTTGGTTATGGGTGAATTCGCCTTCATCATAGCAAAAACCGCATTGGATGCCGGTGCCGTCACTCCCGAATTCTATACGGCGGTGGTATTCTCCGCACTGACATCGATGATACTGTTGCCGTTGTTCGCGGGAAAGAGTGTTGCGGGATACGAATTCCTGAAAAGACACACTCCGAAACCTGTTGTTTCGGGTATAGAACGGTTGGAAATCGCCCGTTCGGACTTCTATTCCAGGATCGTGTTCTCCACAAGATCCGTCAAAAGAGTCAAAAACCGGGCAACCGTCGTTTATGCGGGAATATTCGCAATAATCGTCATAGAAATACTGTTTTACCTTTACGGGGGATTGTTGTCCTCCGCCGTTGAAACATACTTCATGTTAAGCGAACATATTGCGACCAACATCACGTTCCTGATTAATCTGGGTATTCTGATTGTGCCCACCTCGGCCATTGTGGTCAGCCTCAAGGTCATAGACAGAATGCTGATAGAAGGAGGCAAGCGCAAGCGGGGATATCACGTGGAAGAGGAAGAAGAACCGGAAACCGATTCGACCCATTCCAAGTTCATCGGCATAAGCAACATTCTGTTGGTGCTGCTGATAGACTTCCTTATATTACTGATAGTTCCGAGTCCGCTTCCGATAATGGATTATCTGAAGATGATCACCGGCGGATTGATACTGGTGGTCATCGGGTTCATCTATAAATCGGTCAGAAAGTGATCGGAAGGTTTTGAATCCTTTTACCGGTTCTTTCGGTCATGACCTGCGTCTCCAATCCTTGAAATAAAAAAAGAATTATACCGGTCCCGCAGGACCGGTCAGAAAGTTTAAGCGGAGTCCGAATCGTTGTAAATGCTGTCGTCGCTCTGCATGTCCTTGTACAGCGAGTACAGCTCTTCGTGGGAAATGCTTCTGTGCATCTGCACGGAGGCGCGTCTGACGGTTTCCAGAAGACGGGTCGCTTCGTCCACGTCTATTTCGGCTCCCATGTCCCTGAGGACGGTTATCAGAGTGTTGCGTCCGCTGTGTTTGCCGATGACCAGGGACCTTTGGAGTCCCACTTCCGCCGGGTCGTAAGGTTCGTAGTTTATCGCGTCCTTGATTATGCCGTCCGCATGTATTCCCGCCTCATGG
This sequence comes from Candidatus Methanomethylophilaceae archaeon, assembly GCA_050950505.1. GTDB lineage: Archaea > Thermoplasmatota > Thermoplasmata > Methanomassiliicoccales > Methanomethylophilaceae > VadinCA11. Next base: position 20,912 of record JBMNHS010000001.1, read on the forward strand.
GCGAAACAGTTGGAACCCAAGAAGGGTTTCGATACCTCGATGGGACGTCCGGATGCTTTTGAAACGAATTTCGCCAAATCCTTGAGTTTGGTGGTCTCGATTCCCGAATCTATGTCGAACAGATGTTTCGCGGCCATGATGACCTCTTCAAGAGGCGAGTTGCCGGATCGTTCTCCGATGCCCATGACCGTCGTGCTGGCGAATCTGGCTCCCGCGTGGATGCCTGCGATGCAGTTGGCGGTTGCCATGCCGTAATCGTCATGCATGTGCATTTCGACATCCAGGCCGGTTTCGTCGATCAGGCGTTTAACCCTGTCGTAAGTCGAAAAGGGCTGTTCCCTGCCGATGGTGTCACAGTATCTGAATCTGTGAGCGCCGGCTTCCTTTGCCGTTTTTGCGAATTCTATCAGAAAATCGATGTCGGCACGGGAAGAGTCTTCTCCGTTGCAGGAAATGTAAAATCCGTGATCGCTTGCGTAGGATACGGCCTCGTACACCTTGTCAAGAACCCACTGACGGTCTTTCTTGAGCTTGTGTTCTATATGAATATCGGAAGATGACATCGAAATGGCGACGGAATCAACGTCGCAGTCGATGCTTGTGTTAATGTCATTGATGTCTGCCCTGTTCCACCCGAGAATCGATGCACTGAGGCCCATTTTGGCGATGTGTCTGACCGCCACTTTTTCATCGGCACCCATAGTGGGTATGCCGGCCTCAATTTGCTGTACGCCGACGTCGTCGAGCATCTTGGCTATCATATACTTTTCAAGGTTGGAGAAGACAATTCCTGCGGTTTGCTCCCCATCCCTGAGCGTAGTGTCGCAGATGTTGAGCCTTTTGCCAAGTATATTGATTACGTCTTCTTTAGTTCTCATAATATAACCACCTCAACTGATTGACAGTTGGTTACCTCTAAAAGGAAATTCGTCTATCAACGTGTTAGCCGATTATCATTAATAATGGTTTGCATAACAGGAATTTATCTGGCCTCAAACCGCATATCTCAATATCGCGGCTATGCCTCCCAGGGCGGACAGCATGTTTCCGGAGTCGTGCTGAGAGGACACCACAAGCACCTTTCCGTTCTGAGCCTCGACGTCTCTCACAACACCGTCAAGATTGTGTTCCCTCACTTTTTCGTCCGATATCAGCAACGTCTCGACGGCTCCGGCCGAAGCCGCGGCGGCCACCTCGTTGGGACCGTAGGTGGCCAATCCGTCTTTTCCGATTTCTTCCATGAGGCGTTCGACGGCTTCCATTTCGGCTCCGATGACGGATTCCCTGAGAACCTCCGCCCCCATTCCTTTTCTCATCAGTTCGTTGATTCCGGCCATTCCGCACTGTCCGGTGTGGTATACGTGACATCCCGTAAAAATCTCGGGATCGGTTTTCTTGCCTGATTCGACCAGTGTTTCTTTTTCAAACCCCGGGCCGGATATCACCAGAGGCATCCCTTCTTCCAGAGTCGTTCGGATTGCGGATATTATGTCTTTATGGTATCCGCCGTCGCTCTTTTTCTTTTCATCGTACATCTTCCCGGATCTTCCGGATCTTATCGATGCGGTTTCTTTCAGTCCGTACTGTCTCAGAACGGCCACGGTGGCCTCGTCCTGGTCCAAAGAAACAAAAACTATCCGGGGTTTGTTCGTGTCCCTCACCGCCCGGTCCAACCGGTCGGTTTGGGTGCGTCTCCAATTTTCCTTGGATATCGACAACGAGGTTCCGGGTTCCACGATCAGAGTGTGATACATTCCCACGTCCTGAGGGCCGGACTCGATGGTCCCCAACAGTCTCAGTCTGAGATCGTCTTCCGAGAACTCTATTTTTTCCACCCTGACGCCGAGGGTCATTCTCCTCTTTTCCGCACGTTCGGCACGGATTTTGTCCGCGGCTTTCTCTTCCCTCCTTGTGGTGGAGGCCGTTATCAAATCTCCTTCCTCGATGACGTTGTAGAGATGCCAAAGGTCCTCATCGGTCTCCGGCATGACCCTTATGCTGTTGGTCGGAGCGTCTCGACCGACTATTCTCATGGTCCGTCAATATACCTCTGTGATTTATCATGTTTCGTCACAGGACGACCCTTATGTCTGTTTTCAGACAAGGTTCTGATGGGTTTGTGCGTCAATAATGAAAGGGATTATATATTGTCCTCAAATGTGATTTATCCCCGATGGCGCGCGGTTATTTGATCCTCGAAGACGGAACGGTATATGAAGGCAGTATTTTCGGACATCCTTCTTCCGCTTCCGGTGAAGTGGTTTTCACGACGGGGATGAGCGGCTATCAGGAAATTATAACAGACCCTTCCTGTCACGGACAGTTGCTTGTGATGTCCTATCCCCTGATCGGCGACTGCGGAATCGTGGAAGGTTATTCACAATCGGACAAAGTTCAGATCGGAGGGCTGATAGTGAGGGAACACTGCGCGGAACCCACCGAAGCTTACGGCGGCACTTCTTTGGATTCGTTCCTTGAGGAACACGGAGTGCCGGGAATTTCCGGCATAGACACGAGGGACCTCGTAATCAGGATAAGAGAACAGGGAACCATGAAAGGTTCCATCGTTTCGGACGGAACGCCGAAGGAAGAAGTCCTTGAGAAACTGAAATCCCTCCGCCTCGATTCCGGAAAGAGTCCGGTTGCGGAAGTTTCCGTCAAAGAAATCCACAGCATTGATTCCGGAAAGGACCTGACGGTGGGGGTTTTGGATTGCGGTTCGAGAGCCGCCATCATCGATAACCTTGCGTCCAGATTCAACGTCGTTATTTTTCCTTACGACACTCCCTATGACGTTATCACCGCCCGCAAAGTCGACGGTTTGGTGATGACCAACGGTCCGGGGGATCCTTCCCACAAAGACATCCTGAACACCGTTGTCAAAACCGGAAAAGACCTGATCGGAGTATTGCCGATGTACGGGATCTGTTTCGGAAGTCAGACCTTGGCTTTGTCTTTGGGCGCCGAAACGTACAAAATGTCCGTCGGACACAGAGGAAACAACCAACCCGTCCTGTTCGAGGACCGGGTTTACATCACATCACAGAATCACGGTTATGCCGTGTCCGAAGAATCCCTTGAGGGCACGGATTTCATTGCCGACCACATCAACGTCAACGACGGTACCGTGGAAGGCTGCAGTCACAGAGACTTGCCCATATTCACGACACAGTATCATCCCGAAGCCGGCCCGGGGCCTGCGGATACGTTGTTCCTGTTTGACAGGTTCGGCAAAATCATGAAGGAGGGGAAGAAATGAAAAAGGATTACAGAAAACTCATGGTGATAGGTTCCGGTCCGATTGTCATAGGACAGGCCGCCGAGTTTGATTTCTCCGGTTCCCAGGCCTGCAGGACTCTCAACGACGAGGGCTACTCCACGGTTTTGGTGAACTCCAATCCCGCCACGATTCAAACCGACACGGACATGGCCGACAGTGTTTACATAGAACCTCTGGATGCAAAAACCGTCGCCGCCATCATAGAACACGAAGGGGTTGACGGCGTGTTGTCCGGAATGGGTGGTCAGACTGCTTTGAACATATGTTCCGAACTTTACGACAACGGCACTTTGGAAAGACTGAACTGCGATCTAGTCGGCACGCAGCCGGACGCCATCGCAATGTCCGAAGACCGGGAACTGTTCAAAAAAGCCATGAAAGAAATCGAAGAACCGGTTCCGATGAGTTTCAGCGTCAATTCCATTCAGGAAGCTATGGAGGCCGCGGACGCCATCGGAAGATATCCGGTTCTCGTAAGACCGGCATACACCCTGGGAGGCACCGGGGGCGGAATAGCTTACGACGAAGACGAATTGGCATCCATATGCGCAAGGGGATTGGCCTATTCCAGGATCCATCAGGTTCTGATTGAGGAAAGCGTTCTCGGATGGAAAGAACTCGAATATGAAGTCATGAGGGATTCCAAAGACAACTGCATCGTCATCTGCACGATGGAAAATCTGGATCCCATGGGAATTCATACCGGGGAAAGCATCGTCTGCGCTCCTATGCTAACGGTTTCCGACAGAGACCACCAACGCCTCAGAACCGCGGCGATAAAGGTCATCCGCAAACTCGGCATCGAAGGCGGATGCAACGTGCAGTTTGCGTTCAACCCCGAAAACGGGGATTACCGTCTCATAGAAGTCAACCCCAGGGTTTCCAGATCTTCGGCGTTGGCATCCAAAGCAACCGGATATCCGATAGCGAGGGTGGCGACCAAGATTGCCGTTGGATACAATTTGGATGAAATCGTGAACGATATAACCGGCAAAACTTACGCCGCTTCCGAACCCGTCATGGATTATGTGGTGGTCAAGATACCCAGATGGCCTTTTGACAAATTCCGCACCGTGGACCGTCATCTCGGTACCCAGATGAAAAGCACCGGGGAAATCATGGCCATCGGACGCACTTTCGAAGAAGCCCTGCTTAAAGGGATAAGATCTCTTGAAATCGGATTCCTCGGGCTGGATCCCGTTGAAATGACCGACGGAATGTTGGAAGACGAACTGTCGGAAGCAACGGATCTGAGGATATTCGCCATCGCCCAGGCCTTGAGACAAAACTGGTCCGTGGAAAGAATTTCCAAACTGACCGGATGGGACAGCTATTTCATAATCAAGGTAAGAAACATAATCGAAACGGAAAAACGTCTCGGAAACAATCCGGATTACGGAACCCTCCGGAAAGCGAAGGAGATGGGATTCGCCGACAGGACCATAGCGGAACTCACCGGCATCGAACCCGGCAAGCTGCGTTCCGAACGCAGGGAAAAAGGAAATTCTACGGTTTATAAAATGGTGGATACCTGTGCGGCGGAACATTCCGCCGAGGCTCCCTACTTTTACTCCACATACGGAAAGTCCTCGGAGACTTTCAGGGATGAATCCAAGAAAAACGTGGTGGTGGTCGGCGGAGGTCCGATACGCATCGGACAGGGAATCGAATTCGATTACTGCTGCGTCCACGGGGTTTTCGCCCTTCAGGAAGAAGGGGTGGAAGCCGTCATAATCAACAACAACCCCGAAACGGTTTCAACGGACTTCGACGTTTCCGACCGGCTGTATTTCGAACCATTGACTTTGGAAGACGTTTTGGACGTCGTCGAAGAGGAAAACGCGGACGGTGTCATCGTCCAGTTCGGGGGACAGACCAGCGTCAACCTCGCCGTGGATCTTGAAAAAGCCTTCAAAGGAAAGAAGACGAAGGTTTTGGGAACCGCCCCGGATGACATGGACCTCGCCGAGGACCGGAAAAGATTCTCGGAACTCATGGACGAGCTGGGGGTGCCTCAGCCCGCGGCCGGAACCGGTTATTCTTTCGAGGATGCCAGAGACATCGCCGACGAAATCGGGTATCCCGTTCTCGTAAGGCCTTCCTACGTTCTCGGAGGACGGGCGATGGAAATCGTGTACTCCGAAGAGGAACTCAGAACCTACGTGGATACCGCCGTGAAGGTTTCTAACAACCACCCGATACTGGTAGACAAGTATCTGAACGAAGCCATCGAGATAGACATTGACGCCGTCAGCGACGGCAAGGACGTCTACATCGGCGGAATTATGGAACATGTGGAATACGCCGGGTGCCACTCGGGGGACGCGACGATGGTCATGCCTCCCTTTACCCTGAGCGACGAGATTATCGACAGAGTCGTTGAAATAACGACCAAAGTCGCCCTTGCCCTGCGCATAAAGGGATTGATGAATCTCCAGCTGGCCGTCAAAGACGGCGAGGTGTACATGATCGAAGCTAACCCCCGGGCGTCCAGAACCATACCTTTCATTTCAAAAGCCACCGGAATCCCGTTGGCCAAAATTGCGACCAAGATCATGCTCGGCAAGAAACTCAGGGACTTCGGTCTTTCGGGATACCGGCCGATTGACCATTACGCCGTGAAGGCTTCGGTGTTCCCCTTCCTCAAACTTCCCGGCATAGACTCCATCCTCACCCCCGAGATGAAGAGCACCGGCGAAGTCATGGGCATCGACGAAGACTTCCACACGGCGTGTTACAAAGCCCTGATTGCCGCCGGCAACAGACTTCCCATGGAGGGCGGGGTATACATGACCGTCAACGACAACGACAAACCCGGGATCCTCGAAGCGGCCAAAGGTCTGAAGGAAATGGGATTCACCGTTTATGCCACCAAAGGAACTTCCACGTATCTAAGGGAAAACGGCGTCGAAGTGACCACTGTGTTCAAGATGAGCGAGAAACTGAAACCCAACGCCATCGGTCTGATGAGGGAAGGAAAAATCAACCTCATAATCAACACCCCGGAAATGAAATCCGGGGCAAGACGGGACGGATATACCATGCGCAGACTCGCCGTGGATCTTGAGATTCCTTTCATGACCACCGTTCAGGGGGCCAACATCGCCGTGGGGGCGATAAAGGTCGGACGGAAAGGGGACCCGGGCGTAAAGAGCACCAAAGAGTACCACACCCTGGAATTCGGCGCATGATTGAGCGTCAGATATTTTATACGGTATATCTATGAAGGTTCGGTATTCAGATGCCTGACGCTGATGAGCTTAGAGAACTTATTGCAACCATTGATGCCGAAATCGTCGACCTTATCGCAACCCGTATGGAGATTGCGGATGAGCTCGCCAAGGCCAAAAAAGAGTCTTCTCAGAGCTACTGGAATGAAGACAAAGAGCACGAGGTCGTCGAAAGATACCTTGAGCTCTGCGGAGAGGTTGGGCTTTCCGAAGAGGAGGCCAAACAAATCGCGGATTTACTTCTTAAAATATCCAAAGACAGGCAAAAACAGTATTTTGAAAAGTAAACCTATGTTTTTATATACGTCATAAGAATCAGAATTACCCCGGGAGAATAACAGATGAAGAAAACGCGCGTTGCGGTTCTGGGCGCCACCGGAATGATAGGACAGAGATTCATTCACATGCTCGAGGACCACCCTTATTTCGAGATTGGAGGACTGTACGCCTCGGAGAGATCCGCAGGAAAAAGAATAGGCGACATTCTGAAAATCAAAGATCACACGTTCAACGAAGACACACTGGACAGAACCATCGAAGCCATGGACATCAAAAATATCCTTGATGATGCGGATGCGGCGTTCAGCGGTCTGCCCGGAGATTTGGCGGGTCCGGCGGAAACCGATTTGTCCGAGGGGGGCATGGCCGTGTTTTCCAACGCCGGTTCCCACAGGATGGATCCCACCGTCCCCATACTCGTTCCCGAGATCAATCCCGATCACCTCAAATCGATCAAAGAGCAGGAATGCTACGGGGAATCGGGAGGATTCATAATCACCAACGCCAACTGTTCGACCACCGGCATCGCTTTGCCGCTGAAGGTGATTGATGCGGAATACGGACTCGAAGACGTGTTCGTTTCCACTTACCAGGCGTTGTCCGGGGCGGGATATCCGGGGGTTCCTTCCCTTGACGCCGTGGGCAACGTGGTGCCCTACATAGGCGGGGAAGAAGAAAAACTCGAAGCCGAACTGGCGAAGATGTTGGGTGTTTTCGACGGAAACATGTTCCGTTTCGCCGACATAAGGGTAATGGCCAACTGCGCCCGGGTTCCCGTCATCGACGGTCACACCGAATCCCTGGCGCTTAAACTCAGGGACGAACCTTCATTGAACGAAATGGCGGAAGCGCTGTCTTCCTTCAGAGGGGAACCCCAGGCATTGGATCTTCCCTCCGCGCCGGAGGCGCCGATAATCGTAAGAAGCGAAGAAGACCGGCCCCAACCCACTTTCGATTTGTTCGCGGGAACCCCGGAACGGGCCAAAGGCATGGCCGTCTCGGTGGGAAGACTCCGGGCGGGCAACGGTTATTACAAAGCCTTCGTTCTGTCCCACAACACAATAAGAGGCGGAGCCGGGGGCTCCGTGCTCAACGCGGAAATGGCCAAGGCCAAGGGCCTGATATGAGCCGTTCCACAAGAGGAATCAAATGACACTGAAAATAGCAATCCCGAACAAAGGCAGACTCAGCGCCAGATCTGCGGAACTGCTCTCCAAAGCCGGTTTGGACATCGGCGAAGACTGGGGAAGAAAACTTTACATCGACGTGAAAGGCCGTGACATAGAAGTATTGCTCGTAAGAGCCCAGGACATTCCGGAATTCGTCCGGTCGGGGGCGATAGACATAGGAATAACCGGTCTCGATCAGGTAGAAGAATCCGGATACGGGCTAGAGAACATACTCAGCCTGGATTACGGACACTGCCGTCTTTCCCTTGCGGTTCCCGACGGTTCGGGCATAAAATCCACAGAAGACGTGAAAGAAGGATCGAGAATCGCCACATCCTTCCCCAACGTAACGAAGAGGTATTTCGATTCCATCGGCAAGAAAGTGAAAATAGTCACCATCTCCGGAGCCGCGGAGATAATGCCCTATCTGGGAGTTTCCGATTGCATAGTGGATTTGGTGTCCACGGGTTCGACTCTCAAGATGAACCGTCTGAGGGAAGCCGCGGTGCTGTTCGAATCCCAGGCCGCCGTCGTCACCACCGAAAAAGCCCTTGCCGAGAAAAAAGAACCGATAATGGAAGTTGCCGATGCCATACGCAGCGTCATCGACGCCGAAGGCAGAAAGTATCTCATGGCCAACGTCCCTGTGGACAGAATGGCCGAAGTGGAAAAGTTTCTGCCCGGCATCGGAGGCCCCACCGTTCTGAACATTTCCGGAATCAAAGATTTCGTTGCGGTTCATGTGGTGGTCGCCGACTCCCACCTGTATGACGCGATAAACAACTTGAGAAAAATCGGAGCGACGGGAATATTGACGCTGTCTATGGACCGGCTGGTGGAATGATGGTGTCCAGGGACGTAATGAGAAGCACCGCCAGAGACTTCAGGAAATATTACAATCCCAAAATCGGAAAAGAAATCCGATTGGACACGAACGTCAACGTTCTCGGTTCCAACCCGGCCGCCAAAAAATTCCTTTCGGAATGGGACGGGGACATAAACGGATATCCGAACACGTACTCGGACGACCTCAGAAGCAATCTCGCCGAACTTTACGGATTGGAACGGGAAAACTTCATTGCGGGAAACGGTTCCGATGAAATTCTTGACGTCATATTCAAAGCATTCACGGAATGGAAGGACGACTGCGCCGTCCCCGTGCCCTCTTACGCTCTTTACGATTATTTCGTGAAAGTCAACGGCGGAAGCACCATTGAGGTGGATCTCACCGAAGATTTCCATCTCGACGTGGACGCTTTCATCAAAACCGACGCGAAAATAGCAATCATGCCCTCACCGAACAACCCCACGGGAAACGCTTTCCGCCAAAAAGACCTGGAAGATATTCTTTCCGGATTCGGCGGAATGGTCGTCGTGGACGAGGCTTACGGGGAATACTGCAAAACCTCCATGATGGACAAAGTCGAAGAATTCGACAATCTGATAGTCATCAGGACGTTCTCCAAAGCCTACGCCATGGCGGGACTGAGAGTCGGATACGCCGCCTCCAATCTCGACGTGTCGGAAATGATGAACTGCGTGAAAATTCCCTATTCGGTGAACATGCTCAGCGAAGGCGCCGCGATGGCCGCGGTCAGAGATCGGAAATTCATCAGGGACAGCGTTGCCCTGATCGACGAACAGCGCCCCAAACTCGATGCGGGACTAAGGTCCCTCGGTTTCAGAACCTATCCTTCGGATTCCAATTTCATATTGGCCGAATCCCCCGTAAATCACGAAGTATTGGTCAAAGGTCTGAAGGAAAGAGGAATTCTGATACGTGATTTCGGTTCCGGCAGAAGAACGAAAAACTGTGTGCGCATCACCGTGGGCACCGAAGAAATGAACCGTCTGCTTCTTGCAAAAACGGAAGAGATTGTCAACGGTCGGAAGTGACCGGAGACTTCACGGAGAATCAAAAATGATAATCATCCCCGCGGTGGACATGTTGGACGGGCAGGTGGTTCAGCTTGTGGGCGGAGAACCCGGAAGCGAACAGCTCAAACTTCCCGACCCTTTCGAAACCGCGATTTCATGGGTTGACAAAGGAGCCGAATATCTTCATCTCGTGGATTTGGACGCCGCTTTCGGCAAAGGGGACAATCTGCGGTCGATCGAAAAAATAGTTAAAGAATCCGGAGTTCCGGCGGAAGCCGGAGGAGGAATCCGTTCCACGGAAACCGTCGACAGACTTATCGGAATGGGCGTCGACCGGGTTGTGGTGGGCACGAAAGCCGTGACCGAGCCCGAATGGCTGACCGAAATCTCACTTAAACATCCCGGCCGGATAGCCTTGGCGATGGATACCCGGGGGGACAGAATCGCGGTCAAAGGCTGGCAGGACTCCGCGGAAACAACTGTCAGAGACATGTTCGGAATAATTGAAAATCTCCCCCTTGCCGCAGTGTTGAACACCAACGTGGACGTCGAAGGCCGTAAAGGCGGAATAGATGAAAAACAGGCCAAGGAATTCATATCCGCCTGTCCCCACAAAGTAATCGCTTCCGGCGGCGTGACCGATATCGGTGATGCGGAACTCCTGAAAGACCTCGGGGCTTACGCCGCGGTGGTCGGTCTGGCCCTCTATACCGATGAAATAAGACCGTGGGAATGGCCGAAACCCTGGCGGATTTGAATATTCTTCGTACCCGGCAACGGTTGATACGATAATCTTAATATACGGTGGTTCGGTTTTGATGGTTCAATGTATTTTCCATGCGAATTGATTGTCACAGATGTCCTTCCCACCGCTCGCAGTGCTTTAGCCAGGAGTCTGATTGAAAGGCATGGTTACAAACAGATTGACGTTGCCAGATCTTTCGGCGTCACGGGTTCCGCCGTTTCCCAGTATCTCAAGGGAGTGCGAGGAAGCAGCCAAGTCATAGACGACAGCCCCCAAAGCGAAGGTTTCTACAAAATGATCGACACGGCCGCCGACGCCATCGCCGAAGGATTGAACAGTGTCGAATTGCTTTGTGACGTCTGCAGATTCGTTAAGGACAGCGGCTTGATTCACGAATTGTGCGCCGCAAAAAAGATCGACGGCAAAATCGTGAACTGCGTGGAATGCCCCCGCGTGAACATGACGCTCTGACCGGCGCGAAACAATTATTATTATAGATATGAGCTCTCTTACCCGCAATGACCGGAAGAATGGCTAAATTGGAACGCAACACCCGGGAAACTCAGGTAGTCGCCGAACTGAACCTAGACGGTACCGGCGAATTCCGCGTGGAATGCGAAATTCAGTTTCTGAAACACATGGTCGAAACGATGGCCAGGTACGCCTCTTTCGATCTTAAGATGAATGCGGGAGGAGACAACGACCACCACATCATCGAAGACGTGGCCATAACCCTCGGCACCGTGACGAAAATGTGTCTCGGCGAAGAACCCGTCGAACGCGTTGCCACGGAATTCGTTCCCATGGATGACGCTCTGGTCATGGTTTCCCTGGATATCGTCGACCGTCCCTATGCCGACGTGGACTGTCCCGATCCCATTTACGCCCACTTTTTCAGAAGCTTTGCCATGGCCGCCGGCCTGACGCTGCACATCGACGTGATACGGGGATTCGATGAACACCACATAGTGGAAGCATCGTTCAAGGCTCTCGGCAAAGCGCTTCACAGAGCCACCAGGGTGCGCGGAAGCGAACTCAGCACCAAGGACCGGGTGGAGGTCCGGTAATGATTCCCAAAAGGATCGTTCCGTGCCTTGACATGAGGGACGGAAAGGTCGTGAAAGGCATACGTTTCGAAGACATACGGGACGTGGGAGACCCCGCGGACATGGCCGTGTCCTATGAAAAACAGGGTGCCGACGAAATAATGGTGCTTGATATTTCAGGAAACAAGGAACTTTCCCTGAAAGTCGTGTCGGAGATTTCAAAAAAGATTTCAATACCCCTGTGTTTCGGCGGAGGCATAAGAACCGTCAAAGACGCGGAGGATTTCATCAACGCGGGAGCCGACAGAATTTCCATAGGTTCCGCCGCGGTTTCAGCACCGGATCTGATATCCGAATGTTCGGAAAAATTCGGTAAAGACAGAATCATCGTCGCCATCGACGCACGCAAAGAAGAAAACGGTTGGAACGTGTACGTGAAAGGCGGAAAGGAAAACACCGGAATGGACGCAGGCGAATGGGCGGTCAGGGCCGAGAAACTCGGTGCGGGGGAAATACTCCTGACTTCCATGGACGGGGACGGTGCGAAAACCGGATACGACATACCGTTGACCTCCCTTGTCTCGGATTCCGTTGAAATCCCCGTGATAGCTTCCGGAGGCTGCGGTTCCGTCGAACACATTTACGAAGTGTTCGACAAGACGGATGCGTCCGCCGCATTGGCCGCATCGGTGTTCCACTACGGAGAAATGAAAGTGTCCGAAGCCAAAGAATATCTCAGAAACAAAGGAGTGACAATCAGATGACTGAACTTACGTACGACGAAAACGGACTGATACCCGTGGTTGTCCAGGATTGGAAAACCAACGAGGTGTTGATGGTCGCATGGGCGAACGAGGAAGCCGTGAACCTTATGAACACCACGGGATACACCCACTTTTGGTCCAGAAGCAGAAAGAAACTCTGGAAGAAAGGCGAAGAGTCCGGACACGTTCAGAAAATCGTTTCGGTGCAGACGGACTGCGACACCGACACTTTGCTTGTGAAAGTGCGTCAGACGGGAAACGCCTGCCACCTGGAAAAACCCTCCTGTTTCGATGCCGTTCTCGAAGGTTCCCCGGAAAGAACCGTGGCGGTCATCCCCGAACTCGCAAGGACCATAAAAGACAGGAAAGAAAACCCCTCGGAAGAAAGCTACACCTGCAAACTCATGAACAACAAGGTTCAGATGTGCAAGAAAGTCATCGAAGAGGCGGGAGAGTTCGTATTGAGCGTCATGGACGGGGATTTGAAATCCGCATCTTCGGAGCTTGCGGATCTTATTTACCACGTGATGGTGGTCATCGAAGCGGAAGATATACCTTTGGAAGACACATACGGAGAATTGTCGGAGAGAAGCCAATGAGAGCCGATTTGCACACACACACTTTGTTCAGCGACGGAGAACTCGTTCCGTCGGAGCTCGTAAGAAGAGCCGCGGTATTGGGGCACAGCGCACTCGCCATCACCGACCACGTGGACGCCGTCAATCTGGAATACGTGGTATCCAACATCGTCAAGGCCTCGGATCTGAGCAATGACGTCATCAAAGTCATTCCGGGAGTGGAGATAACCCACGTCCCCCCTTCGGATATCGCCGAAGTGGCGGACAGAGCCCTGGAAATGGGTGCCGAATGGATTGTCGTCCACGGGGAAACCGTGGCGGAACCCGTTGCCGAAGGAACCAACCTTGCCGCAGCTGAAAATCCAAAAATCAATGTTCTTGCCCACCCCGGATTCCTGTCCGAGGAAGCTGCCGAAGCCGCCGTGAAGAACGGCGTGATCATTGAAATCACAGGCAGGATGTGGCACAACATCACCAACGGGTACGTTGCCAACATGGCCCGCAGAGTCGGTGCCAAAATGGTGGTGAACTCCGATACCCACGCCCCCCAGAACCTTCTGACCGAACAGGACGCGATCAACATCGCGCTGGGCGCGGGACTGACCCCCGAGGAAAGTCACGATGCCGTGAGGGTCACCCCCTTTGAGGCGATAAGGCATCTCTGAGGCCTGCGAAACCCCATCCTGCGTTTCTTTATACTTTAATCCTAATCCGCAATCATGCCCAAAATTGCGATAATAGGCGGTACGGGAATACACAACAAAGAAGCATTCAAGGTGGAATCCACCGTGTTTCCCGATACTCCGTACGGTAAACCCTCCGATGAAATTCAGATCGGAAAATTCAACGGTGTGGACGTTGCGTTTCTGTACCGTCATGCCGAAGATCACCACATCAACCCCACCGGGGTGCCTTACAGGGCCAACATATGGGCTTTGAAGAAGCTCGGGGTGGAAATGGTCATATCCGCGTGCGCGGTGGGTTCCCTCAAGGAAGAATACGCACCGGGGGATTTGGTCATAGTTGATGATTTCATAGACTTCACGAGACACCGGGATCTGACCTTCATTGACGACGCGGCCGTTCATATAAGCCTTCCCGAACCTTTCTGCCCCCATATGGCCGATGTCTTCGGAGGCGTAGCGGAAGAAATGGGAATAAAGCATCACGAGGGCGGAACCTACATTTGCATCGAAGGTCCCCGTTTCTCGACCAAGGCGGAAAGCAACATGTTCCGCAACTTCGCGGACATCATCGGCATGACCCTGGTTCCCGAATGCCAACTCGCCAAGGAACTGGGTATGTGCTACTGCAGTCTGGCGACGATAACCGATTACGACATGTGGAAAGACGAGCACGTTGACACCCACATGGTGAGAAAGGTCATGGCGGAAAATTCCGAAAACGTGGTGGAACTTCTGAAAAGAGGTCTGCCGAAAATTGTGTTTGACAAATGCGATTGTGCCGCCGATGCCAAAAACGCGGGATCGGTGGATTTGAAGGTCTGAAGATGAGCGGGGGATCCCGAATAAGAATACGGGGGACCGTCCAGGGAGTGGGATTCCGCCCTGCGGTTTACCGTACGGCTTCCGGACTCGGAATCGACGGAACCGTGAGAAACGACGGTTCGGACGTAATCATCGAGTGCGAACAGGGAGAAAAGTTGCTCAAAGAACTGATTGAAAACCTTCCCCCTTTGGCGGTCATCGAAGACATCCGTTCCGAAAAAGCGGACCTGTCATTCGCCAAGGGATTCAGAATCATCGATTCTTCCCCCGGAAAGGGTTCGGTTTCCATCCCCACCGATACCGCAATCTGCGACAGGTGCCTGGAAGAAATAAGATCTCCCGGAAGAAGACGGGGTTATCCCTTCACGTCCTGTACCGACTGCGGCGCCAGGTTCACTTTGCTTGAATCCCTTCCTTATGACAGAAAGAACACATCGATGGAAGAATTTCCCATGTGTCCCGAATGCAAAAAGGAATTCGGAGATCCGGAGAACAGAAGATTACACCATCAGACCATATGTTGCCCGAAATGCGGCCCCGTTTACCGGTTGGTGAACAACAAAGGGGAAAGCATTCCCGGAGACCCGATTCCGACTTTCGCCCGTATGCTTTCCGAAGGCAAAGTGGGAGTGGCCAAAAGCTGGGGCGGGATGCATATCTGCGGCACCCTCAAGAACGTCGGACGGCTGAGGGAATGGTACGGAAGGCCTCAGAAACCTTTCGCCGTGATGGTCCGTGACACGGAGGCCGTGAAAAAATACGGAAATCCCGACGAAAACGAATTGTCGGCTTTGACGTCCCCCCACCGTCCCATCGTTCTGGTGAACAAAAGAAACATACCCGAATCCGTGGCCCCGGGCCTGGACAACGTGGGAATGTTTCTGCCGTACACGGGAATGCAGCATCTTATCTTCGACAATCTCGAAGAAGACGTCTTGATAATGACTTCCGCGAATCCCCCCGGAGAACCCATGATTACAAGGGATTCGGATGTCATGGAAATGGAAGCGGACATGTATCTGCTGCATGACAGAAACATAGTGAACCGGGCGGACGACAGCGTGCTGCGGATGTACAGAAACCACACGTTTTATCTCAGAAAATCCAGAGGGAGCATTCCCTCTTTCATTGACTCCCTGGGACTGAAAGGTTCGGTCGTAGGAATCGGCGCCCAGGAAAACCTGTCCGGATCCGTTTCGGGAGACGGCAGGATATACCAGACCCAGTTTGTGGGCGACGGTGCCGGAATCGGCGTTCCCGAATATCTTGAAAGTTCGATTGTGAGTCTGGCGGATATGACGGGATCCGAACCGGAACTTGTCGTAATGGATATGCATCCCGCATATTCCACCCGCAAAGTCGGAAAGAATCTTTCCGGGAAATATGACGTTCCTCTCGTCGAAGTGCAGCACCATTGGGCCCACGCGGCTTCGCTGCTTGCGGACAACGGTCTGACCGGAGGAACGGTTTTGACCCTTGACGGAACGGGATACGGAAGCGACGGAAACGCTTGGGGCGGAGAGGTGCTGTCAACGGATTTGAAGAGTTTCACACGGGATGCCCATTTGGAAAACATTCCGTTGTTGGGTGCCGAAAAAGCCGTTTATGATTTGAAACGTCTTAAATTCGCCGTTGACGTCATCAACGGGAAAGAATCGGATCTGTTCCCCGAACGGGAAGCTTCGATACTGAAGAAACTCATGAACACCAGCGTGAAGAGTTCTTCCATGGGACGGCTGATGGATACTCTGTCCTTCGTGTTCGGAGTGTGTGAAAAACGGACTTACGACGGCGAACCCTCCATGAAACTGGAACCGCTGCTGGCCCGCGGCTCGCTGATTCCCGGGTACGAGACTTATGTTGAGAACGGTGTGGTGAAAACCGCCCACCTGTTCGATAAAATCGACCGGAACGACAAACCGGAAGACGTGGCATACTCCGTGATTTACAATGTCATGGACGAATTGGTGGCCGTTGCGGTCGAGAATGCTGACCGGACGGGAAACGGATACATAGGCATGTCCGGAGGCGTCACTTACAACCATGCGGTTTCCGAAATCTTCGACGAACTGGGAGGCCGTTCAGACCATGAATTAATATTCCATGACAGAGTACCGAACGGCGATGGGGGCATATCGGTCGGACAGGCCGCTATCGCGCTGATGATGATTCAATGAACACGTTGTTTGTACTGCTGGACGGGGCGGAAGATCATCCGCACCCTCTTCTTGACGGGAAAAAACCCATACATGTAGCGGAAATGCCGTTTTTGAGATCCGGAGCGACACACAGATTCCGCACGACCGGAAAAGCTTACACCCATCTGTTTCTGAACGAATTTTTCACGGGACATCCTCCCGACAGTTCCAGAGCCGCCCTCGAAGCCTTGGGTCTGGGTCTTGATATGAGCGGTGACAGAAACGCATTCAGATTCAGCCCCGCAAGATTCGTTGACAACATGATTTACTGGATTTACGATTTGGAGGACGTGAAGGACGACATCGAATTCCACATCATGGACAACCTCTGGATTTTGGAGAAATACGAACCGGACATCAATTTCTTCCTTGAGGGCAGAGCCGTTCTGACCATGGAATATTCCGATGTTCCCGATCTGCCCGCGCCGCCGGTCAACACGGCTTACGTTGAGGTTCCGGGGGATTTGGGTAAACTTGTGAACAGAGTGGCTGAAATTTTGAACGGCGTCACCAACTATCCCTGGGGATGCGGAAGAATCGGACACGTCCATCCCGGATTCAAATCTTTGGGCAAAATGACCGCAATATCCGACAGTCCCACTTCCCTGGGCATCTGTTCGTCCCTGGGATACGACATACGTCTGGTGGATGAATTGGAAGACAGGTTCCCAGTCGCCGTCGAGGCTTTGGAACACGGGAACGTGTTTTTGCACATAGACGAGGTCGACGAATACAGCCACCAGAAAGACCCGTTCAAGAAAATCGATGTGCTGGAACACACCGACGAACTTATGGAGAAATACTTCTCCCACGCGGAACGGATTGTTTACTTCACGGATCACGGCACTTCCTGCGTGACCGGCGAACACATTTTAACCGATGTGCCGGTTTGGACAACGTTCGAATGCAATTTGAAAGAAGGTGAAATCACTCCCTTGAAAGAAGTGATACCCGGAATAATGGGATATTGAGGAATTCATATGACTTACAACGGAAAGCTTCCCGAATCATTGGAAGTTTGGGGCAACAGAAAAATCGCTGACGATCTGATTGGCAAGATGTGGGGGAAAAGAGGCGTCTTTACCTGTACGGTGGCAAATACCATGACGTCGGTCCGTCCGGGAATCTCCGATGCGGGGGATACGCCCGAACTTACGCTGTTCACTCCCCCCGCAGATGTGGAACTTCTTGTGAACGGCGAAGTCACCTGCATGGAAGGCATTCCGATCAACCCCGGCGGAATACCCACACCCGCCACTTTGACCAAAGCCGCCCTTCAGCTTTCCGGCCTGCCGTTTTACATTATCAACGGCGGAAGCAAAATCAATCCTTTCGTACCCTATTTTGACGTGGGAGGGGAATGCGGACGGGACATAACCACCGGAGACTCGGTTTCCAATGTGAAAGAAGGTTATGAAAAAGGAAGAATTCTGGCCAAGTCCCTTGCCCGGGGATACGATTACATCGTAATCAGCGAAAGTTGTGCCGGAGGAACCACGACTGCTTTGGGGGTTCTTACCGCCATGGGGACCGTAAAAGAAAATCTTGTGAGCAGCAGCTCCCCCAACAATCCCAGGGAACTTAAAACGGAAACCGTGATGATGGGTCTAAAGGCCGCCGGAATCAAACCCGGGGACTTGGAGAATGACCCGTTGAGAGCGATCGAGTGCGTCGGAGACCCTATGATGCCCGCAAACGTGGGAATGCTCGTGGGCGCCGCGGAAGCGGGAATTCCGGTTATCGTGGGAGGAGGCACTCAGATGGCCGCGGTCATGGCCGCGGCGGTGAAGATGAATCCTTCCGTCGTGGGAAACATGTTCCAGGGAACCACGGGATGGCTGATGAACGATCCCAATTCCAGCATGGTGAAACTCATGAGCGCCATATCCGAAGACATACCCATAGTTTACGTAAATATGGATTACAACAAGAGTCCTTTCGAAGGTCTGCAGGCTTACGAATGGGGATACATCAAAGAAGGTGTCGGATGCGGCGGTGCTTCGGTTGCCGCCATTCTCGGAAGCAAAGGCAAGATAACCTGCGACATCCTGCTTGACGAGGTTCACAGGGTATACAAGGAAATCATGGGAATTCAGTGAGCCAGCGGGCCATTCTCAATTCTTCCGTGGTGTTTACGTTCACCGCCAGATCGATGCAGGAACATTTGTAGAAACTTTCCTGAAGATAATCCCCGTCAATGGTTCTTTGCCGGTCCATGATGTTTATTCCCGACATTACCCAGAACTTACCGCCAAGGTTTATCGTGTACGAAGGGGTGATTCCGAACCTTCTGATGGATTCTTCGTCAACCACGGCAATCATGGATTCCATGTCGGGTTTGAAGGCGTTTGTTATTCCGTCTATCACGTTTGTTGACAATAAAGGTAAATCAGACGGCGACGTCAGAACGAACTCCGAACTCATCAGTTTCAGGGACGAGTGGAGATCGTCAACATAACTGTCGCCGCTGGTTTTTATGGTTTCATAACCCAGATCGTTGAGATACATCTCCGTTTGCGGAGTGTTGGAACTTACTGAGATCAATATCGAAGATATGTTTTTCGAGGCTTCCAACGCCGAGATTACATGCATGACCGTCGGTTTCCCTCCGACGGTCAGCATGGGTTTCTCTATGCCGTTGTTCAGCATCCGTGTGCCTTTTCCGCCTGCGTTTATCAATGCTTCGAATCTCATATGTAAGTCAACAACTTAGCAACCAGAAGAAGGACAAACAACATAGAGAAGGCGATAACCGGCCTTGCGATCTCGTTTGTCGCTCCCAATATGTCTCCCGACGTTGAGCCGAATGTCTTGTCTGCGGTTTTGGCCATTAATTTTCCCACGTATACGGATATCGCTATTCCCGCCAAAAGGGCGACAACCATGGTGACTGCCATACGGGGGAATCCCGATATCAAATCATAGGGATAATACATTTTGTGGATTGCCGCTATGACTATCAACACCACAAGTGTGAGTACCAGTCCCACGACGGACAGAATCGACGTCACCGTTATCGACTTGGTCAACGTTTTGCTGTCTGCCTTTCTGACCTGGGCGGATGCCATGCCGTTACCCGCGGTCCCGTGAACCGCGGCGGAAACCATTGCATTCTTTATCAGGATTTCCGTAATCGGGATTATGAAAAGCATTGACGCAAATGTAAAGAATGACGCTTGCGCATATATCGCGAATGCCGCCAGTGTCACCACCAGAGCCACCCCGAAGCCTCCGGCGCCTATGCCGGTGTCCTTCATGGCCCGGATGTGTTTTTCCTGATTTCCCGATGCCACCATTCCGTCTCCGAAATCAACAAGTCCGTCAAAATGCAGGAACTTGCTGCCGACAAGAACGGTCGCCAGCACAACGATTGCGACCAACGGGTTCATCGAAAGGTTCAGGAAATAGTCCAAGATAAAGAAAATAATTATTTCCAAAGCGACTATGGTTGCGAAAAGCGCGCCTATCACGGGAACCAGATAGAAACGGTCTTCCATTGCTTCCATGTCCTGTTGCCCAACGTCCTGCCTCCAGATTGTAAAGAAAGATATCATCGCTTTGAGAGCGGATCGATCCTTTTCCCTGGAAGGTTCAAGATGCGACGCATCGTTCATATAAGATTCCGTTCTGACATATTCTTCTTCGGCTTCGGGAATCGGTTCATCATCGAAATCCTCGGATGAATCGTCAGATTTCTCCGCAGATTCTTCCGTTACGGGTTCAGAATCGAAACTGTATTCCGAAGAAGATATTCCTCCTGTTGTTCTTGCTTCCGAACCAAGAAACGGACGACCCTGCTTGCCCGACCAACTTTCGGGCTGTGCATTTTCGCCGGTAGAAATTTCTTCCTCGGACTCCGAAAACAACTCACTCTTCTCCTCTGTCATTTCAACACCTCCTGCCTCATACTTTAGTATTTTTTAAGATTGAGACACCCTCGGCAAGACCTTCAACAATCCCTCCGAGAATATATCCTGCCCCCTTGATTTTAAATGGGCGTTTATTATATATCGGAGACTGAACATTTATATCTGTTTGTCCTGAAACTGATTTGCAAATCTTTATTTTCAAAGTATTGGCTATATCTTTGGACACTTCATCCATCATGGATTGTGCATCCAACTCGATTTCCCCCGTCAATCTTTCAAAAATAAGATCGGCGGAAACAGCAAATTGGGTCATATTTGCGACATCGCGGTTATCGGTCAATCCGTCAAGAATTTCATCCAATCCGATGTTGTCATTTTTATCGGAACCGAAACATCCGGATATGTATCCGATCAGCATATCTTTGGAAATTCCCGCTTCGGCCAGAATATCCAGATAATTTCCGTGGGCATTGTCTCCGCGTTTTATCAGCGAGTCTCTCACATGGAACTTTACGGCTCTCGCCATGGCGATGCCCAACGGAGTTCCGGTGCCGGAATACGGCTCCCTTTCTTCCCCCGCGGGGGATATGATTGCCATTGAATCGGAAGTGGTCCCCGTTTCTTTGTAACCGAAAGATGCCAATGCCGCAGATTTGGCTTCGGTTATGGCTATCATGATGTTCACTTTTGCAGCCTGGGTCAAAGGCACCGGCGATACGCCGATGATATTTATCGTCCCTGCCAGAGCCGCACTTCTTCTTTGGGAAAGTTTCGATCTTCTTTCCCAGTCTTCAAGAACGTCGCCTGCGACTACCTGGTTGCTGAGTCCCGCGGTCACCGCGGCGAACACTTCGATATCCTCGAATTTTTCCGTTCCGTGGCTAAAAACATGTTTGACTTCCGCCGCGGTCATGAGACCGACGGAAGTGTCCGGAAGTCCCATGGCTTTGCAGGCCTGTCCGGCGTAGGAGAACGGATCGTCATGCATGAAATTCTTCGGAACCTGCATTACGAAGACCGTGTCCGTGCGTCTGTCTCCGCCGTTGAATATGGCCGAGCTCAGTATTTCCATTTCCTCACCGAGTCTG
This sequence comes from Candidatus Methanomethylophilaceae archaeon, assembly GCA_050950505.1. Taxonomy (GTDB): domain Archaea; phylum Thermoplasmatota; class Thermoplasmata; order Methanomassiliicoccales; family Methanomethylophilaceae; genus VadinCA11. The sequence goes on from JBMNHS010000001.1 coordinate 42,544, forward strand.
ATGACCGCAACATCATACCCCTCATAAGTCAGAATTTCGCATTTCGGTATTTTCATTTCAGAACCTCCGCAATCCATTCGATTCCTTTTACGAATAGGTCTTCAAAATATATCTGTACGTGAACCCCGAGGAAGACAAACAACGGCACCGTTACAAGAATCATGAACAGCACGGATGAAAATTCCACCAGTCTGAGACATCTTCTGATATCTCCGCAGCCCGGGAACCGGGCCTCTTTGTTTATCGTGTATGAATTTTCTTTGTCCATTTTTATACCCAGTGCTCCGGCGGCGGCGGCCATCGGATATCCGCTGTTCGGACTTGCCGTGACTTTGTTGTCTTCTTTGGTGATTTTCCACGAATTCCGCCAATCCATACCCAGAATCGCGGAACCCAGAACAAGGAACAACGCGGATATGCGGGAAGTCAGGAATCCCAATATGTCATCCAGTATTGCAGGGAATTTTCCCAATTTTTCATATTTTTCGTTCCTGTATCCCCACATGGCATCCATGAGGTTGGCACACCTGTATATGAAAGCCCCCGGAATACCCAGCAGCCCCATGAAAAACGTCGGGGTGCAGACACTGTCGGCGTAATTCTCCGATATCGTTTCGCAACATGAAGACGCTATGTGCGCCTCGTCCATGCCTTCGGTGTTCCGACTTACGATCATCCGAACTTTGTCCGCGGCATCAACGGTGTTTCCGTTTTCAAGATCGGAACAGACAGGTTCGCAGTGTTTGTTGAAAGAGAATATCGCAAAAGTCAATTTCAGTATGAATGCCGAAGATATTGTCCAGAGGATTTTTCCGTAAGGATCCGGAACGTATGTTCTCAGTACCGCGGTCATTGCAATCGCGATGCCTCCGAACAAAATTAAAATGAACAGATAGGATAGGAAACCCAGAACCGTTGCGTAATTCCCGTCGCGCTTTTTCAGACGTTTGTCTATCCCTCCGAGTATGTTTCCCATCCATCTCAGGGGATGGTACCTGTTCGGAAATTCGCCTATGAACCTGTCAATAAGTATAGCCAGTATCACAATCAGAATCGCTTCCGACCACAGAGGCATGATATTACCTCAGTGATCTCACGACGGATTCCGCCGCATCTATGAATTTTTTGTTGCGTTCACGGTCTTTGACGCTGTACCTGACATAGTTGTCATAAGGTTCGCCGAAAGATGCGCAGTCTCTGAGGGCAATGCCTTCTTTCTGCATCTTCAGGTTCACTTCGGAAGCTTTCATACCGAGATGTTCCACAGGTCTGAAATAAAAGAAAGAATCGGAAACGTCGCCATGGGTAAAACCCACTTCCGACAGTCTTTTGTTCATGTATACGGATTCATTTGCCATCATTTCCGCGGCATCATGAACATGATTCATACGTTCTTCGAGAAGAACCGTGGCTATGCTCTGTTCGGCATATCCCACGTTCCAGGTCATTCTTACCTTTTCCATTTGTGCAATCGTGTCGGGGTGACCGAATCCGAATCCTATTCTTATCCCCGGGATCGCAAAAGATTTTGTCAAAGACCCGGCAACCACCAGGTTCGGGAACCTGTCGACGTATTCCACACATGTGACGTCCCTGTACCCCGGAACCAATTCCAACAGTGTTTCGTCCAGAAACACCAAGACGCCGCTGTCCAGGCATTCTTTGACGATTGAAAGTATTTTGTCTCTGGGTTCCACCCGGCCGGTGGGATTGTTCGGATTGCAGATGTACAGCGCCTTCGCCCCGACGATGTGTTCGGATACGTCTTCGGCATCCAATCTCAGATTGTTTTCAACCGACAGTTCCATATTTCTGACCGTTGCTCCGGCAATCCTGCATTGATGGGCATATTCGGCAAAAGAAGGTCTGGGTATCACCGCAACCTCGCCTTGTGCCAGAAAAGTATTCGGGAAATTCCTGATTATGTCGGAAGAACCCGCACCGACGGTTATGTTGTCGTGATTGACTCCGTAAACTTTGGAAATAGCGTCTTTGAGCACAGAACATGAATCGTCGGGATAGTGATCTATTTCAAATCCTGCCTCGGCCAATAATTCCGATATGTCGTCAGGCGGACCGAAAGGGTTCAGGTTGTGACTGTAGTCTTCCACGTCCTTCAGCATCCACCCCTGTCCTCCGTGCACGGTCTTCGGCAATTCCGTCAATTCTTTGCGGACGGCCTCATCTGGGCTAAACATCGGAAGGATATTACAAGAGTTCGATATAAGGATATGGATGATTCATCCCTCCATGCTCCGTCAAGCCATAGATAAGAATTCATAACCCTTAATCCATAACCCCGGATTGATGAGTGATATAATCGAGGTCAGAGACCTCACGAGGAAGTTTTCGGTCCGCCGCAGTCCGGACAAAATAGCGGTGGACGGAATATCTTTCGATGTGAAAGAAGGAGAGATATTCGGACTCCTCGGGCCCAACGGAGCGGGTAAAACCACTACGATAAAAATGCTTTCGACCCTGCTGTATCCTTCTTCGGGTTCCGCCAAAGTATTGGGTTATGACATTACCGACGAACGCACCGTCATGGATCTGAGACGGAGAATCAATGTTGTCAGCGGCGGAGAAAGAGGATTGTACTACCGATTGACCGCCAGACAGAATTTGAAATTCTTTTCGGATCTTTACGGCATACCGAAAAATGAACGGGACATCCGATGCGACGAGTTGCTGGAATTGGTGGGGCTGACCCGGGCTTCCGACATAAGAGTGGAGGATTTTTCACGGGGCATGAAACAGAGACTTCACATAGCCAGAGCTTTGGTCAACGATCCCGAGGTTCTGTATCTGGACGAACCGACCATAGGATTGGATCCCGAAATTTCAAGAAGCATCCGGGACATGATCAGAAAATTATCCGATTCGGGGAAAACAATCATTCTCACCACCCATTACATGTATGAAGCCGAAGAGCTCTGCGACAGAATGGTCATATTGTCCCAAGGCAAAGTGGTGGGCCGCGGAACCGTCGGGAAAATCAAAGACATGGTTTCCGACACTTCCGTGGTTCATATCCTCACCGACAAAGACCCCGCGGAAGCATTGAAAACACTTGAATCGGATTCGGATATCACCGGAATCATGACCTGTATGGTCGGAGGACGTTACGATACGAGATTCTCCTGTGTTTCCGGGACGCCGGATCCTCATGCCCACGAAGAAGCGTTCCGTCCTTTCGGAATCAGAACCATAGGGTTGGACGAACCCACTCTTGAAGACGCATACATACGGTTGACGGGCGGAGAACGGGAATGAACGCCAGAGCCGTCACCGCAGGATTCAAACAGCAGGCGATTCAGTTCTTCGCGGATCCCCAGTGGATAATTCCCAGTCTGATTTCCCCTTTTCTGATGACCATGGTCATGATTTTCATCAGTTCCGGCGGTACGGCCATTGAAGGTCCCGTTGTTTTGCAGGCGGTTCTCGGCGGAGGGGTTCTGGGTATGTGGGCAAGTTCTTTGTTCTCCTCCAGTTCCAGCGTTTCTTTTGACAGGATCAACGGCACTTTCGAACCCATGCTGGGTTCCGGCACAAGAATCATTTACGTCCTGGCCGGAAGATCTCTGTGGAGCACTCTCATAGGGTTGATGAATGCCTTCATAGTCTTCGCCATCGCCGAACTCATGTTCGGCACCGGACTGAGTCTTGACCGGCCGTTCCTGTTCTTCCTGACCGTTTTGATGACCATGCTTTCGCTGTCCACGGTGGGGCTTCTTATCTCATCATTGTTCGTACTCACCAGAAAAGGCGGCACGATAGCCACCGTATTGGAATATCCTTTGTATGTGTTCAGCGGTGCGCTGATTCCCATTTCCCTGCTTCCGGGTTGGATGCATCCCATCTCTTACGTTCTGGGACCTTCCTGGGGGGTTGATGCGATGAAGTATGCCGCCCTTCCCGTGCACGAAGGATTGATGGGTATGAGCATCGTCGCCGATATCGCAATCTGCATGCTTTTATCAATCGTAATGATTGTGATATCTTATTTTGTGATGCTGTACGTCGAACGCAAGGTTCTGGAATACGGAACCGCAACGAGGTATTGAGATGAGCGGCCCTCTGACCATAGTGGCAAGTGCCGCCAAGATGGACTTCCGATCCAAATTCGCCGTTGTCGGTCCTTTGATGAGACTGGCCGTGATAATGCTCACAAATCTGTTCAGCATGTACTTTTTCTTCCTGCTGGCATCCTATATCGGAAAATCCGATGTCACGCCGGATTACGTCATAATCGGAAACATGATTCAGAGCATAGCCACTTCCACACTGTATTCCACTTCCAACATATCCAACATGGAAAAACACACAGGTACGTTGGAACCGTTGCTGACCGCACCTTCCAGAATGTTTTACACCTTCTTCGGAAAATCAATCTTCGGGATACTGAACGGCATCGTCTCGGTCACGGTTTCGATATCTTTCGCCGCATTCGTCTTCGGCGTTGATTTCAGTTCCGCCAATCTTTCCGTGATTGCGGTCATAGGTCTGCTGACCTGTCTGTCCCTTACGGGAATGGGCATGGCCGTGGGAAGCGTGGGGCTGTATCTTAGAACATCCTCGATCATCGCAAGTCTGTTCAGTTACATCGGACTGTTGGTCTGCGGAGTGAACTTCCCCGTGTCTTACCTTCCGGGATGGCTGCAGATATTCTCTTACGCCATGCCCCTGACCTATGCCGTCGACGCAACAAGGATGGCGGTGGGCGGCGCGACGCTGTCCGCCGTCTCACAGCCTCTGATGATCATGATCGTGCTGGGTCTGGTGTATCTGATAATTTCTTGGTTCATATTCAATCTGTTTGAAAAGATATCAAGGAAAACAGGAAAAATCGGGTCTTTCTGAATAGAATTAATAAGAGCTGACGTCTTCGGCGGTTTCATGACAATACTTTCAGACATGGACATAGCTCACGGAATGAGCACGGGATATCTCGGAATCAACAATTACTCGGAAAAAAGTCTTACCCCCAACGGATACGACCTGAGAATAGCCGAGATTTCCGTGCGCGGAGATTCCGAACTCAAGACCGAAGGGACGGTCACGGTTCCTCCCCGCACGATGTTTTATGTTTCAACCGTGGAAAGGGTCCGGCTTCCGTGCGATCTCTGCGCTCAGCTTTGGCTGAGAACCACTTGGATAAGGAAAGGCATCATCGGAGCATTCGGCAAGATTGACGCGGGATTCGAGGGCACCCTTACTTTGGGAGCCTACAACGCAACCGACGAACCCATCGAACTTCCCATCGGGGAACGTTTCTGTCAGATGGTGTTTGAAACTCTGACGTCGGTTTCCGGAAAGAATTACGCCGCGAGAAGCGGAAACTACCAGGGACAGACCGGGGTCACTTTGGAACCTCTGAAGAAGAATTAATTCTTCATTATATCGAAAACGTAAACGCTCATGGTGGGCGAATAAGTTTTCAGTTCCGAAGTACGGACAATGGATATGTCATAGCCTCCGGCTTTGGCTTTTTCGGTGATGTTTGAAACGAAGTTGTTCAAATCCGTCCGCTCAAGGACTCTGTGAAGATGGATTGTCGCGCCGGATTTCGCGGATTTCAAAGCGGAATCAAGGAACTCTTCCGAAGATTGGGGGAGATTCATGATTATCCTGTCGGCGGGGGGAAGGTCTTTGATGACTTCCCGTGCGTCGCCTATTATCGGAACGATGCATTCCGCATCGTTCAGTTCGATGTTCTTTTTCATAAACCGTTCGGCTTCGGGGTTCAGATCTATGGCGTAAACGATTTTTGGGAATGCGAGCTTTGATATGACCACGGGAAAAGGCGCCACCCCCGAAAACATGTCTATGACAGTTTCTCCTTTTTTCACTTCGAGAGCCGTTCTCGCCCGTTCCCCCGCCAAACGGGGATTGAAATAAACCAGGGAAGGATCGGTGGCTATCTTCGTGCCGAATTCTTTATGAACGGTTTCCGAAGTTCCCGTCCCGGCTATCTTTTCCAGTTCGCGGATTCTGAATTCTCCTTTGACTCCGTCGTCCAGCATCACGGCGCGGATGTTCGGAGAAGCTTCGATCATCGCCTCGCCGATGCGTTCTTTGTACGGCAAAAGGATATCTGTGAGTTTTATCAGCGCAATGTCGCCTATTATATCATAAGAGTTGGGCAGTTCTTCGGCCAACCAATCGGGGAAATCCAGAACTTCTTTGTAATCCGCCGGGCGGATTACCTGTTCCTCCCCTTCGAATTCTTCGGTTCCGTATCCTTCGAAGGAATCGCACAGAACGGGCATTATGAGGAAATCTCCGTCTGCGCGTATTTTGTACCGTCTGTCCAAAAGGTCCGCGTCAATGAGGCGGGCCCGGACGGATTCTCCCTCTTTCTTAGGAATCCGGATGCAGCGTGGCATATTCATCGTCTTCAATGATCTCCTCGGGAGCTCCGGTGAAACGGACCAACGCGTAGGACTCCATAAAGTGCAGGTTGCCCGGCAGCACCAAAGTGCTCAGCGGAGATCCCACATCCCTTTCGAGAAGATCTCTCGGATAACCGGTAACGATTTTTTCATCGGGAGAACCGAGTTTGGAAGCCACGCATACAACAGTCTTTTCGTCAATCAGGCCTTCGCCCCATTCTTCTTCGCTGTCCAACAGCCATTCGATCGCTTCGTGGGCGGTCATGTAGATTCCTTCGGGTTCTCTGATGTCCAGAAGAAGCATGGTGTGCAGTCCCCGTTTCTTGTTTTCAAGTATGTGGTCGTAAGGGGATTTGGGACGGTATCCTCTTTCGTACAGCGGCAAAGTCACGGTGCGTCCGAATTTATACGGTTGGAGGCCCAAAGCCGCGGGACATGCCACGAACACGGAAACCCCATAGTATATTTTTACGGGTATGTTTTCTTCGTAAGCCTGAATGCGGAGATCGACATGGGTGGTTGCCATCATCGTGTCTCCGGCAGTGACGAAGCCTACCTTCATCTTCTTGGCATCCTCTATTATTTCAAACTCTTCCTCGACCTGCGCCCGCTGAAGAAGTTCGATGGGCTTTCCGATGAGACTTTCTAACTCGCTCATATCGGCACCGATCAATTTGGATGTGTAAAATTCAGCGTATATTTTGTCGCATTCCTTCAAGGCTTTCAACGCTTCAATGGTCATTCCGTCCGTGCCGCTCATTCCGAGTCCGACGAACACCAATTCAGAGGTCATGAAATCCGGAGTACGCTTGTCTGATTAAAGGATTCCTAATTTCTTTCCGGCGGGATTCACAATTCACAATCGGAGTGATGTTTGTTTGTTCTGATGTTTCTGAGTTCAGTATACCTTTGTCGCCATTTGTTGGACATAATATATTTATATGACTTATTGAAAAAACCCATATTCGATTCCATTAATCTACAAAATTAATACTATAATAATTGTAAAAACTCTAAAATTTAATTTCTTTATATATTAATCAACCAAAAAAATAGTAAATGAACTTAAATTACTATGGACATAGCATCCAACCTCGAATTGTTATTTATATGCTGTAGAAAAATATAACATTCAGCTCTGAAAAAGAGCAGGAGTGAAAAAAATGTCTAAGGAAGAAATACTGAATGATTTGAGTGATTCAGTAATAAATTACAAGCTAGACCTTGCAAAGTCTTCCGCGCAAGCCGCTCTGGACGCCGGTATCGATCCCGTATTGGCAATCAATGAAGGATTGGTAAGAGGAATGGGTGTCGTAGGCGACAACTACGAAGCGCGCAAAGTCTATCTTCCGCAGGTATTGGTTTCAGCCAATTGCATGTATGCAGGATTGGATATTCTGATTCCGGCCATACCTGTGGAAAGTATGAAAGATAGCAAAAAATGCGCCACGGCAGTGGTGGAAGGGGATGTTCACGATATCGGAAAGAACATCGTCAAGACCATGCTGACCGCCGGCGGATACGTGGTAACCGATTACGGAAAAGATGTTCCTCCGGAGACTATTGTCGAATCTGCGGAAAAGGAAGGCATCGAGTGTGTTTGCCTCAGCACTCTGATGACACCTACGATGGACAATATGAAGAAAACCCTGGATATCCTGAAAGAAACCGGTTACCGTTCGAAATGTTTTGTCACCATCGGAGGGCCCCCTACATCTCCCGACTTTGCGAAAGAGATAGGCGCGGATCACAGAGATACGAACGCCCAAAACTGTGTAAGATGGCTTAAGGAGGCCTGGGAATGAAAGAAATGACGCATACCGAAAGGGTAACTGCGTCCCTGAACAATGAAAAGGTAGACAGACTCCCGGCCTATCCCATAGCATGCGGAGTTCTAAGAAAGTTCCTGGGAAACGGGGATATCACTTACAAAGAGTGGTGCGACAGTCCGGAATACTTTGCAAAATCATTCTTGTTGGGCCAAAAAAAGTTCGGATTCGATCTTGCCATCGGCCTTATGGATCTGTCGGTTATGGCCGGCGATTTGGGTGCCGGAGTAAGAATGGATGAAGAGAACACACCCTTTGTGGAAGAACCCATCGTTCACAGTTTGGAAGACTATGAAAAGTTGGAAGTTCCCGACATAAAGAAGGGAAGGACCGGCGTATTGGTTGAGGGCACCAAACTCATCGCGGATTATCTTAACGGAGAAGTCGTAACGTCTGCTTTCCTGGAGGGGCCCTTGTTGGCACTCAGTCAGACCGCCGGTGCGGAAAGGCTGTTCATGGATATGTTCACCGAACCCGCACCCGTCCACAAAGCGATGGAAGTCGTCACTCAGTTCGACTCGGAGATTATTTCCGCTTTCGGAGAAACGGGAATCGAAGCAATTTGCTGGGACTATCTCTGGGGTAATTATGCAGTTCTCGGTGACGGCGAATATGCAGAGTTTGAGGTTCCGTACGCAACCAAACTAAACAAACAGACGGTGGATGACGGGATGGCTTTGACCATTCACAACTGTGCCGACCTGCCGCATCTTGATGTCCAGGTCAAACAGTACAAGCCTGCACTGTATTCCATGGCTTACTATCCGTTGATCGAAGAAAGTCCCAGTGCTTCAAAGGTCATAGAAGATGGATATGCCGATAACTGTGTCATCGGCGGAGTCATTGAACCGCAGTTGTTCATGAGAGGAACCGTTGAAGATACCACAAAAGCCACAAAGGAACTTTGCCAGGAAGTCAAGACTGCTTTGTGCAAGCGTGGCCTGAATTCCACATACTGTATAGCCACGGGATGTGAGATTCCTCCGGATGTCAACACCAAGATGGAAAACATCACAGCCATGATGGACGCCGTCGAAAAATACGGTCGCATGGATGATGTGTGAATCGGGTCTTGATAAATAAAAAACCTGCTAAACTATTTTGACCCGTGTGACGCGGCGGATTCGCTCACCGCCCGCGTCCGACGGGTATCTATAATATTGGGAGTGTCAAAAATGCTAGGATATTACAATACGATGAAATCTAAAGGATTTTCATATAAAACCACGGCTTCGGTAAGGAAGTTCGAATGTCCGGTATGCGGATTTGAATTTTCTTTGGTGTATGCCAGAACCTTTGCTTGCCAAGGGTGTTCCGAAGCCTCCAAGGGTTGTCCCAAGGTCAGATGCAATAAGTGCGATCACGAGTTTTACATCAAAGACGTTACGGATGCCAAAGGCAAGAAGAATGAAAGAATTATGGCGGATCACATCTGCGATATCGTGAACAACCGCCACGAAGATATGGGGCTGTCGAGCTACAACAGGTAAGACAATGTCTCTCGGACTCGGGCTTGACACCGGCGGAACCTATACGGACGCAGTCATACTTGATTTGAAACGCGGAAAGGTTGTTCAAAAGGGAAAGGTTCTGACCACCAGACCCGATTTGATTACGGGTATAGGAAAGGTCATCGACTCTTTTGACAAGGATTTGTTGCAACCGGTATCCATCGCTTCCCTTTCGACCACCCTTGCAACAAATTCCATCGTCGAAGGTCAAGGCTGCAAAGTGGGTTTAATCTGCATCGGCCGTGATTTCGACGATACCTTCCTGGCTGACAGATACCTCAGGGTTGACGGAGGGCACAACATAAACGGTAACGAAGTTATTTCATTGGACAAAAATTCCATAAGAAATTTTGCCGAGGAAGTCAAAGATGACGTGGACTGTTTCGCAATAACCGGGTATATGAGCGTCAGGAATCCGGATCATGAATTTGCAGCGGCCGAAATCGTCTCGGAAACCGCAGAGAAACCGATAGTCTGCGGGTACCAGTTGTCCTCGATTCTTGGTTTCAAAGAAAGAACCGTCACGGCCGTGATGAATGCCAAACTGATTCCGGTAATAGACAATCTCATTAGATCCGTCGGCAAGGTTCTTGCCGAAAAAGGATTGGACATTCCCATAATGATTGTCAAAGGAGACGGTTCAATGATGAGCATCGAAACTGCCAAAAAGAGACCGGTGGAAACTATTCTGTCCGGTCCTGCCGCAAGTCTTACAGGTGCCAGAGAAATGACGGGACTGAACGAAGCCGTTGTCGTCGACATGGGCGGCACCACCACCGACATAGGAATCCTCAGGAACGGTTTTCCATCAATCGACAAAGAGGGCGCTTTAATCGGATGTTATAAAACTCACGTCATGGCCGCTGAGATTTCGACTACGGGATTGGGCGGCGACAGCCGGGTTTTCCTCAACGGAAGGAAAATGAAACTCATGTCTTCCCGCGCAGTGCCTCTGTGCATCGCGGCTACCGCCTGGCCGGAAATTCTGGACGATTTGAAAGCCGCTGCGGAAAATATCGAAAAAGTACGGGAATCCATTGATGACAACCACGCCGTATCGGACATTGAATTCCTTACAGTTACCGGATCCTGCCCCGCCAATCATCTGTCCAGTCTGGATCGCGATTTGATGAAATTGATATCGGAAAGACCCTACACGTTGAAGCGGGCGGGCGAACTCCTGGAAACGAACGTTCTGCAGTTTGACGTCCCCAAACTGGAAAAAAACGGATTGGTGCGGAGGGTGGGATTGACTCCCACGGATGTTCTGCATTCGGAAGGAAGTTACAGAGAGTACGATTACCAAGCTTCCGATTACGGAATCGAGTATTTTGCCAACCGGACCGGATTGGAAAAAAAGGAAGTCATTGCGAAAATCAAAGATATGGTCTGCAGCAAAATTTCCATGAGCATACTTTCAAAAGTCATAATGGACGAGACAGGCAGCACAGACTATTGCATGGTAGCCGAGAATCTTTTGGAAAAGGCCGTATCCGGAAACGGAGGAAAGGATTTCTCCTGCAAAATCGCGTTGAACAAGCCCATAATAGGAATCGGCGCACCGGTCAATGCCTGGCTCCCTGATGTTTCGAAACGGTTGCACACCGATTTTGTCCCAATGGAAAACTCCCAGGTGGGGAATGCGATAGGAGCCGTGTCCGGATGTATTCTGGAATCCATCGATATTCTCATCGAACCCCGAAAGATGAGTTCCTCTTCACAGAGTTCGTGCACTGCGTATTCAAAACTGGGGCGGTTTGCCTTCGACAGTGTGGACGAAGGGATAGCATATGCCAAATCCGAAGGAGGGAAATTCGTTGAAAAATCCGTGATAAAGGCGGGAGCATCTTCGGTCAATGTGGTTTACGACATCAAAGAACGCACCTTCGAACAGGGCAACTCCACGGCGGTCATTGACATCGTGGTGTCGGTCACCGCCACGGGAAAGCCGAGACAGATGATCTGATCCCTTTTTTATTCGAATCTTAAAAGAGAAAGGTCAAGGGAATCAGTTCCAGGATACGGAATAATCCGACGGGGGGATTGTGATGCGCAGTTCCAGACCTTCTCCGTAGTTCCCTCTTTCCTCCAATATAAATCCCTCGGCATTCAACATATTTATGGCTATGAACAGCCTCTTTCCGAATTCCGTGCTTTCTCCCGCGATGAAGGCTTCTTTCTTGTCATTCGGAATCCCTTTGGTGTTGTCGGAATAGACGATAATCAGATTTCCCGATACAAGCTCGCATTTCACGGATATTCTGGGCTCCTGTTCCGAGTTTGCTTTCGAGTATCTCATGATTTCCGTAAAAATCTTGTATGTGTCCGGATCTGTCACTATTTTCACGCCTCTGGCTCTGAGTTCGAAATTTTCTTCGCCGATGCCACTTTCCTCGGAAGCTTTTTTCAGCAATTCTTCCAAATCAAGCCATACCGGCTCCGATAGGTTCCGGTCATGATATTTTCCGATAAAAACCACCATTTCATACAAACGGTTCACTTTTTCCAGGATTGTTGAATTGTCGCAATCGGATTTTTTCATTAAATCCGTCTGAATTTCAGACAAAATTTCCTTTATTTTGGCACCTATGAGCTTGTCTATCCTGCCGATTCTTTTTGCAAGGGCAGAAATCTGACGTTTTTCCGCAGTATCTAGTATCTTATCGATAACCACTATGTATTCCGGGGCGGTGTTTTTTCTGCTTTCGGACACTTTTATCCTGAACGCGGTGTTTTTTCCGTCGATTCTTACGCTGTGTTCAGATTCAATGTTCGAATCCGAGACTTTTGCCTTCTCGACGTCCTTGATTATGACGGCGGACAAATCGTCAGTGTTGTTCAGAAGAGACATTGTGGGGGAATTCGTATGCCCGTACGAAATAAGGGATTGGACGTGTTTGTTTATAGCCATCACAGTAAAGCTATCATCCAATATCATGATGCCGACAGGAATATCGTGAAACAGGTTTATGATTTCCTGTCGGTCTCTTTCCAGTTTGCCCTCCTGCATTTTTTCATGATGTACCGAAATCATGCCGTTCATAAGCGTTGTGAATTGCATCACGTCATCGGATGTGTATTCCGTGCTTTTGTTTCCCAATCCCGCGGTGGCCATGATTTTGCCGTTGTAGTATATGGGAATCATCAACAGTCTGTTCAGTTGAACGTGTCCGACGGGAATTCCGGACTTGGGATATCTTTTTTCATCCTGATAGCTGTTGACGATTATGGGTTTGCCCCGGCGTATGGGCTCCCCCCAAATGCCGGCGGTGTCAAAATCATATGTGACCTGTTGAGATTCCATTTTGCACTGTTCCAGTCCAGCTTTGGACCATGCCGCCATTTCCAATCTGTTTTCGGCTTCTTTGTACATTGCAATATAACCTATCGCACTTTTCGTCAATGCAACGGACTCTTCGAGGACGTAATCCAGAATTATACTGAAATTTCTATCCTTCATGGTTGACAGAGTGATGAGTGTGTCTGCCCTGCGATTTTTGATTTCTCTGACTTCTTCGGCCCTCAGACGCTCAGTGCAGGATACTATTTTCGGCACCAGTTTCATGAAAAAGCTCAAAGTGTTTTTCCGTACCATGTAATAATCCATCCCCAGCTCTGACGCTTCGAGTGCCGCCTCTCCGTCAACTTCGCGGGTGACAATGATGAACGGGCGCAGATCGTTAATTCTGCTCATTTCGTTAAAAATTTCAAAGGCGTCTATCTCCGGAGGGTTGTGATCGCAGACCACGACGTCTACCCTCATATGGGATTTCAGAACGTCCTTTAACCTGGACGGATTGTTGAGCGTTTCGACTCTTATTTTGTCGTTGATGTTGGGTATGAATTCCATTGACTGCGAAAGGAATCTGGAATCGTCACTCAGTATCAACACGCCGTACATTTGAACCTGATACATATATCGAGTTTATAACAACTTGCAGTGACTAATATTTATCCCACATACTGGCTCTTGCAGAGGTTTTTATATGAAGAATGTGAAAAAATAAAAGAATCCCGGCGGATGCCGGGAAATGAGTTTCAAAGCAATGTGCAGAGAGCGTCGACGGCCCAACAGCCCTTGCCCTTCTTGTCGACCATGACCGGGTTGATTTCCAGTTCATGAATCTCAGGGTTTTCAAGGGCTATGAGAGCAATTCTCTTGACAACTTCCTTAATCGCATCGATATCCGCAGGTTCGGTGCCCCTGGCACCCGAAAGAAGGGTGTATGCCTTTGTGGATTCGATCATCCGGTTCATCTGCTCTTCGGTCATGGTCGCGTGAGCCTGTGAAATCTCCGCCATGATCTCGACGAATATTCCTCCGAGACCGAAAGACACTATGGGACCGAACTGCTCGTCACGGATCATGGACAGAATGACTTCCTCTCCGGAAACCATCTGCTGCACGGAGACTCCGTCCAATCTTGCGTCGGGTACGGCGTTCTTGCAGGAAGCCATGATCTTTTCGTAAGCCTCTTTGGCTTCCTGATCGTTCTTGACTCCGACCACCACTCCGCCGACATCCGTCTTGTGCGCTATGTCGGGAGACAGAATCTTCATTACCACGGGATAGCCCATTTTCGAGCTTTCCTTTACCGCGTCCTCCGCGGTTATGACGGAAGCTTCTCCGGGAATGGGTATTCCGTAAGCCTGGAAAATCTTCTTGCCTTCGTTTTCGGTAAGGGTCTTTCTGTTTTCCTTCTTGGCGTCTTTGATGATTTCCGATACCGTTTCCCTTCCGTTTTTGATCTTAGGGAACTTGATCGGAGTCTTGGGAATTTCTCCGCGGACGGTGAATCCTCTGAGAATGTCCAAAGCGCGCACGGCCCTGTCGGGTGTGGGGAAAGCGGGGATTTTGCCTTCTCTGAGGATGTCCACCGCAAGTTCGCACTTGGAACCGCCGGCGAAACAGACCGTGACGGGCACGGGTATGTCGTCCCTCATTTCCACAAGCATTTCCGCCACCGCTTCAAGATCCGCAAAGTCCAGAGGCGAACCCATTATGACGATTCCGCCCACGCTTTCGTCTTTCAGAACAGCCTCGATTGCCGCCTTGAAGTATTCCGCCTTGGCGTCACCCCTCACGTCAATGGGGTTGGTAAGGCCGGCAAGGGTGGGAACGGTTTCCGTCAGAAGTTTGATTGTGCCGTCGGTGAGCTTTGCGGCTTCGACGTATTTGGCGTCGTGAGCGGCGTCCGCCGACATGACCCCCAATCCTCCGGCATTGGTTATGATTGCTATGCCGTTCTTTTTCATGGGGCTGCAGGTGCTCAGAACACTGATTGCGTCAAAGAATTCATCGGCGTCTTTCGCTCTGTGGATGTTCAGTTTGTTGAAGATAACGTCATAGACTGAATCCGCACCGGCAAGAGAACCCGTGTGGGAAGATGCCGCCAGAGATCCGGCTTCGGTCCTTCCGGACTTGAACGCCACCAGGGGCTTGAGTTTGTCTATGCCCTCCAGAGCTTCCAAAAGCTCCGCGCCGTCGGTGATGCCTTCGATGTACATACCGATGACTTTGGTGTCTTTGTCATCGTTGAAATAAGGAATCATGTCCGACTCGCTCATGTCGCACTTGTTGCCGTAAGTCACAAACTTCGCTATGCCGAGTTTCTGACCGATGGCCCAGTCAATGATTGAAGATGCGAAAGCGCCCGACTGCGACATCATGGACACGTTTCCGACTCTGGGCATGTGATATGAGAATGTGGTGTTGACCTTCGCTTTGGGATTCAGAACGCCGAAACTGTTGGGTCCGAATATTCGGACTCCGTATTTCTTTCCGGCTTCCACAAGTTCGTTCTCGAGAATCTCGCCTTCGGGTCCGGATTCTTTGAATCCCGCGGTAAGGATACTTGCGTATTTCGTACCGGCTTTGCCCACTTTCTCGATCTCGGCGATTACGAACTTCGCAGGGACCGCGATAACGGCCAAATCGACGGCTTTGCCGATTTCTTCAAACGAAGTGTATGCTTTCACGCCCTGTATGGTTCCGCCTCTCGGATTTACAGGGTACAACTCACCTTCGAAACCTGCGTAAATCATATTTTTAAGCAGCATTCCGCCTAGTTTTGTCTCGTCGGTGGACGCACCTATGATGGCCACCGAGTTGGGACTGAGGAAATCACTCATAGGGGGGTAAAAAATTTTGTTGTTCATATAAGTTCCTATATTAATCGTCGTAATCTTCGAGTTTCGGCGTATATTATGCGAATATCGTAGAAAAAAGCATGTTTTTTTGAAGATTTAATAAATTTTTTCGACAAATGATGTATATTTCGTAGTTTAACGTCATTCAACGCAATCAACTTTCGTTGAATGATATAATAAACCTGCGTTAATCGGTACGAAATCCGCATCCGTCACAGATTTCAACAGGAGATTTTGCGACGGTTCGTTCCGCCGTGCTCCGGAACAGTTCATATATACGCCCGTGCAATACGAATATCGGACCGGATTGGCGTAAGGGCGGGATTCGTGAACGCCATGTGCACGATCCGGGCAATAGCGACCCTGTACCTTAATTGGGAACTCGCGGGAGATGCGATGTGTCATCGTTTGCCGTGACCGGGAGACAACGCAGGGTTCGACACACACCCCCGACGTAAGTCAGTGCTTCGAGATCGGCGATCCGCCGGACTGTGAAAAAGTTTGTTAGCGCCCGGGGGACACTGTCCCCCGAACGCTGTTGGGGTTTGGGTTATCTCAGAGACACATGCAGAGTTTTCTGAGCCATGCTTCCGCTTCGTTTTGTCTCGGATACAGAGCTTCCAACTCGGCGAATTCCTTTTGGTTTCTTTCCGTTGTGGGATTGAAACCCATGATTGTGTGACACAGTTCGTGATACATCACGTAGTCCGTCACGAAATCGGGAATTTCCGGATTGTCCAATGCCGATGACAATGAAACGACCTTCATGAGAACGGAACAGTGTCCGACCTTTCTGATGCTCGGTTCCCTCGTCCACGACAGGAACATGTCCGGATCTTTTTCGACCAGACCTGCGTCTATCAATCTGTTGTAGGAATCCGTCAGGTTCCTGTGTTCGCCTTCCGGCGACCTGGTTATGTTTCTGCTCCTTCTGAGATAGATGGGCTGCTTCGTCCTTGCGAACTCGGGCGCTGTGACCCAATCGCACATTTCTTCCGAAAAAGACGTCTCGTCCCTGATGCAGATCCTTGTGAACAGGGTTTCTGCAAGGCCTTCGATCACTCTTCCGGGGGCATCGGACAAGTAATCCGACACTTTGAAGTCGGCCCACTTGTAGGAACGTTGCCAACGGACCTTGAAGTCTTTGTAGGCCGTGAACTCGGCGGCCACTGCGTCATATTTGTATTTTTTTCCTATATTTCTGAATATTTCCTGGAGTTCTGTGTTGTCCATAGGTATTCCTCCTGGCCTTTTTACGGGCCCGGGGGAATATCCGCCGAGCTGAGCCTTATTAACAGAATGATACAGTTAGACTATCGATTATACGACAGATATTTTTAAGATAACTGTTTCTGTAGGAGCATGGAAGAAGATCCCAGACAGCGGGAACTCACTGAGAAAATACTCGCTGCCATCAAAAAAGAATACGGATTCATACCTCTTATCAACCAGGTTCTGGCCGAGCGTCCGGATCTGTTCGTGCCCGCCGCAAATCTCGGCCGGGCCGCCGTCGAAGGCAGAGGCGTTATGGAGAAGAAAACCAGATACCTCTGCGCTCTGGCTGCCGCGTCCGCGGAAGGCGCCGAACACTGCATAAGAGTTCAGGTCGAACATGCCATGAGGGAAGGCGCCACCAAAGACGAGATTCTCGAGGCCATGGTAATAGGGTCCTACATGTCGATGACGAAAGCCCAATCCTACGCGTTCAGGGAATACGCCAAGATATTCAACTTGAATACGGAATAAGTAACAATAGTTAAGTATAATGAATAATTTATATACCTTAAATACAACAGAGGCGTGATACAAATGGTAAAAATAACACCCGAAGCAGAGAAGTTCATTGTTGAACTTCTTGAAAAGAACAACAAGCAGAACCACGGCATCAAGATTTACCTTTCGGGTTTCGGATGCTCCGGACCCCAGTTCGGAATGTCCTTCCAGGAAACCGAGTCCGAAGGGGACATCGTCGACACCGTTTCCGATGCGTTCAAAATATTCTATGACGAAGAAACCGCGGGACCCCTCGGGAACTGCGTCATCGAGTTCATAGACGATCCGAACTTCGGCACCGGCCTCACCATACGTGACCCCGACGCAGTGATGAACTGTTCATCCTGCTCCGGCTGCTGAGTCCGTAGAACACAACGGACAAACTCCATTGCGGGCGCCCGCTCATCACCCGGACGCCCGCTCTTATTTCTTCATTTTCAACTTTGCACACACACACATACACACACACCGGTGCACTTTCGGCCATCCCCCTGTTACCCTTTTATTCTAAGCCTTCTTATTCACTGACGGAATGAAGTATCTGTCTCACCCTCGGATAGTTCCCGAAAAAATAGAAGAACGGGAGTATCAGGTATCGATGGCGAAAGGTTGTCTCAGTGACGACACTTTGGTTATTCTTCCGACGGGACTCGGAAAAACCGTAATCGCCCTCTATGTGGCCGCATGCATACTGGAACGGGGAAAAAAGGTTCTGATGGTGGCGCCCACCAAACCTCTGACGGATCAGCACGGGGCTTTTTTCAGCGAGAATCTTCTGAACACGGAAGTCGGAGTCATAAACGGCGGAATGAAACCGGAACTGCGCAAATCCGTCATAGAGAATTCGGATTTGATAGTGTCCACCCCGCAGACCGTCGCCAACGATTTGGAAAACGGACGTTACGATTTGGAAGAATTCGGGCTGGTCATTTACGACGAGGCCCACAGGGGAACCGGCAATTACGCATACGTGACGGTTGCGGAACACTGCGGAAGCGGAATATTGTCCATGGGCGTGACCGCATCCCCGGGAAGCGACATAAGAAAAATCGAAGATATCTGCAAAAATCTCGGTTTCGTGCGCATCGACGTCAGGGACGATGACGACCCGGACGTCTCCCCGTACATTTTTGACACATACATCAAAAGAGTGGAGGTGGGAATGCCCCAGGATCTCACCGATATCATAGACCTGCTCCGGGGGCTTCTGGACCATTACGTGATTGAACTGACGAATCTGGGATTGTTCAATCCTCACTGGCCTCCTTCGACCAAGCACATGCTCGTGGTGGGGGAAACGCTTCAAAGAAGACTTGCCAGAGGGGAAAAGACCGCCATAGTGTTCAGGGGGTTGGTGGTCCACGCAATCTGCCTGAAGCTTCTCCATGCGATAAGCCTGGCCGAGACCCAGGGGATGAGCGCCCTCCGTTCGTATATTCTGAAAATCGAAAAGGATTCGGAAAAAGTCAAAGCCAGCAAAGGAACCGTAGAGATGGTGGAACGGGAGGAATACAAAAAAATGATGAAAATCGCCATGAATTCCCCCGTGGAACATCCGAAAATATCCAGAGTCATGGGTATTGTCAGCAGAGTTCTGAATTCGTCGGAAACCTCAAAGGTGCTGGTGTTCACCCAATACAGGGATACCTGCGACATGCTGGTGGAAAAACTGTCCCTGATTCCCGGCGCAAGAGTCGGCAAACTCATAGGCCAGTCCAAAGGCGGACTGAAACAGAGGGAACAGATAGAAGTGTTGGAAAAATTCCATTCCGGAGTCTGCAACGTGTTGGTATCCACTTCGGTTGGGGAAGAGGGTCTGGATGTCGCCAGTACCGATGCCGTGGTTTTCTACGAACCCGTTCCTTCCGAAATACGGACGATCCAGAGGAGAGGACGGACGGGCAGAAGCGACGACGGCGAGGTGTACGTGCTGGTGGCCAAAGGAACCATTGACGAAGTTTTCGAAAGATCCAGCAAAAAGAAAGAAGAACTCATGAGAAGCCGTTTGGAAAGTCTGAGCAAAACCCTGAAGGACAAAGTCCTCCCGGGCAAAGACAACGGGCAGAGAACGCTCGTGGACTTTGAAAATGATTAATAACTTCACGGATATGAACGTACCATGCTTTTCAAGGACCTGGCCGATACTTTCGACCGCATAGAGGCGGAACCCAGCCGCCTTGCTATGACGGCCATACTTTCGGATTTCTTCAGATCCGTCGAAACCGACGAAATATCCGACGTGGTGTTTCTGACCCAGGGCAAACTCCGCCCGGATTTCTATCCTCAGGTACTCGGCATGTCCGACAAACTCATCATAAAAGCGATATCTTCCACCGTGGGAATGTCCGAATCCGAGGTGACCGAAGCCGTCATTGAGGAAGGCGATCCGGGATCCGCCGCTGAAAAACTGATTACGAACAAGAAACAGATGGCCCTGTTCTCCGACCCGTTGACTTTGAGAAGAGTGGTAAACGGACTTGCGGACATAGAGAACGCGGAAGGAAAGGACTCCCAAAACAGAAAAACGAAACTTCTGTCCAATCTTCTCCATGACTCGGAACCTGTGGAAGCCAGATACCTGTGCCGCATCGTGACGGGGAAGATGAGGGTCGGCGCCGGAGCCATGACCGTTCTGGACGCTCTGGCCGATGCTTTTTCGAAAAAGGAAGACCGTCCCGAAATCGAACGTGCGTACAACATAACCAGTGATTTGGGGCGTGTCGCGCACACCGTCGCCGAAGGCGGCATGGAAGCCATCAGGGCAATCGAAGTCAGCGTCGGAAGTCCGTTGAAAGTCATGCTGGCCGAACGTCTGCGGTCGATTCCGGAAACCGTGGAAAAACTCGGCGGAAAATGTGCCATGGAATACAAATACGACGGAATCAGAATTCAGGCCCACATCAAAAAGGATTCCGTGAAACTTTACTCCCGAAGACTGGAGGACATGACTTCCAACTTCCCGGACGTGGCCGAAGCCCTCCGGGCCCAATGCAAAGCGGATGAAGCCATAGTCGAAGGGGAGGCCGTCGCCGTTGACGGTGAAACGGGAAGCATGCTTCCTTTCCAAGAGGTTACTCACCGCAGAAAGAAACACGGCATAGATGACGCGGTCAAAGAATACCCCGTACGTATGTTTCTCTTCGATTTGCTTTATCTCGACGGCAAAGACATGACTCCCGAGCCTTATCTCGACCGCCGCGGAGCCATAGAGGAAAATTTCGAAATTGCCGGAAACATCACCATGACCACCATGAGAATCGTCTCATCGCCGGAGGAAGGACAACAATTTTTCGACGAAGCTTTGGCGGCCAGATGCGAAGGGATAATGGCCAAATCAATAACGGAGGAATCCGTGTACCGGGCAGGAGCCAGAGGCTTCCTTTGGATAAAATACAAAAAGGATTATCAGCAGGCTCTGGTGGACACTTTCGATCTCGCCGTCGTGGGGGCGTTCTACGGCATGGGAAAAAGAGCTGGAAAATACGGCGCGTTGCTGATGGCCGCTTATGACGAAGACACCGGAACCTTCGGAACCGTATGCAAACTCGGGACCGGGTTCGACGATGAATTTCTGGACCGGCTTCCCGAGATGCTTGAACCCTACAGAAACGAAAAAATGCCTTCTTCGGTGGAAGCCAAGATGATTCCCGACGTTTGGTTCAATCCCAACATAATACTCGAAGTGACTGGGGCGGAGATCAGCGTAAGTCCGATACACACGGCCTCGATGGACCATGTGAAAAAAGAGTCGGGGCTTGGAATCAGATTCCCCAGATTCACCGGCAGGGTCCGCAACGACAAAGACGTCACCGAATGCACCACGTATTCCGAAATCACGAAAATGTATCTGATGCAGGAACGGAGTTCCGACGGTACGTGAGCGCTTATTGTACAAAAGTATAAGATATAAGCAGGGATTGTGAGACGTATGAAGATATATATTGTCGAAAGAACCGACAATTCCGTCAGCCTCGGACTTAAGAACGCAGACGTTACTATTATACAGCCTCTCATAGACATGCTGTACAAAAACCCTGACGTCGTTCTCGTCAGATACATGGAGGAGCACCCCGAACTCGAAGACAGGATTCTTTTCGTTCAGGTCAGCAAGGGCGACCCCCTGACCATCGTCAAAGAGTCGGCGGACGGCCTTTCCGAGTATTTTGCGGAGCTATTGTCTTAAGATGAGTTATCGGCCCTGCGACACAGACGAAGCCGACATCGGCATGCTGTACTACCTCAGCGACGTCGGGGGCACCGGCGGCAGAATCAAGACTTATCCGGAAGATTTCAGAGTAACTGAGATTTCCAACAGACCCCCGGAAGATCCCGAAGGCAGACACACCGTCGCCACGGTCACCGGCACCAACTGGGAATCGAACCGCATGATCCGTTTGATGGCCCGCGAGATGGGAATCTCCAGAGAACGGATAGGATTTGCCGGAACCAAAGACAAACGGGCGGTCACGTCGCAGCTGATGTCCTTCGAATGCCCTCCCGATACCCTGAAAAAGATAAATCTGAAAGACATCGAAATTTCCGACGTATACACCGCGAAAAACCCCGTAAGACTGGGAAATCTCGTCGGAAATGAATTTTCAATCCGTGTCAGGGATTTGGATCTGGACCTGTCCGAGGTTCCCGAAGTTCTTGACAAAGTATCTTCCGACATCGACGAAACCGGGGGATTTCCGAATTATTTCGGGGTCCAGCGTTTCGGAGTGGTACGGCCGGTCACCCATATCGTCGGCGAACGGATTGTCCGCGGCGACATCGAAGGTGCGGTCAGAACCTATCTTTCGGAGCCTTCGAAATTCGAAAACGAAGATATAATCCGAGTGAGAAAGGAGTTGGCCGAAAGGGAGGATTGGAGGGAGTTGCTGAAAATCATGCCGGAATCCCTGGGATTCGAGAAATCCCTGGTGGGACACCTGATGAACAATCCGGAAGATTGGACTGGAGCTTTGTCCGTGCTGCCCAACAATCTTCAGATGATGTTCGTTCACGCCTACCAGTCTTATCTGTTCAACGTCATGCTGAGCAAAAGAATGGAAAAAGGGTTGCCCCTGAACCTTCCCGTTGAGGGGGACACCGTGATTCCTTTGACGGTTGACGGCACCCCCGATCACAACCATCCCGTAGTGGCCACATCGAAAAATTTGGATCTGGTCGCACACCAGGTCCGAACCGGAAGGGCTTTTGTTTCCATCATACTCTTCGGCAGCGACACGGAGATTCAGGAAGGGGTGATGGGAGAAATCGAATCTTCGGTGATAGAAGCCGAAAGAATCGGTCAATCGAACTTCATCGTTCCCGAACTGACAAGGTGCAGTTCCAAAGGTTCCAGAAGGGAAATCGTCTGCACCGTGAACGATCTCTCATATTCACCGGGCGAAGACTTCTACGACGTGAATTTCTCCTTGACCAAAGGGAATTACGCCACCACCCTCATGAGGGAATTCATGAAGTCTCCGATGTTAAACTACTGAGTTCTTTTATCGCCCTTGCGTTGTACACGCCGAGGTGGTGATCTTTCATCAAATCGTATACCGTGATGTTTTCGTCCAGGCCGAAAGCCAGTTCGGTGAGTTCCTCGGATAGGTGATCTATCCTGATTTCGGTGTTGAACACCTCGAAGATGTAGGAAACCAGAGTTTTCGCCTCGTCGGCGTCTTTCGCCCCTCCGGCGACAAAAGCCGAAGATACGGATATCAACGGTTCCTCGTCTATGTTTTTGAGTTCCGCCCTCACCACGGCATAATGGGACAGTGATTCCATCCTTTCGAACTCCGGGGTGCCGGGGACTATGGGTCCGTACTCACGTATGTCCGAAAGATAGGACATGACTTTGTCGACGGTCCCGTTTCCGGGATCCAACATGCCGACTATGCCCGGATCGTCCAAAGGCCGTTTGCTCACGTAGGCCCTGCGCAGCAACTTTTCGGATTGTCTTTTGATAGCGTCGGACACTTCCGGGGAATCTTTTTCAGATTCGCCGGCGGCTTTCATGTACAGGGCGGAAGACTCCTGCTGCAATCCGTGTTCGGACAGCAATGCGGAGACTTTCTTCAGCGTTTCTTTGTCGGCAACGCCGTGTTCCGTCAGGTGTTCGTAAACTTCCTTCAATCCTTCCGTGTTCCCGGTTTTCGAATATATTTCCGCTCTTAAGGCCAGAGCTTTTGGGTTTTCGGGTTCATCTTCCAGCACCACCCGGATCACATTGTCGGCTTCTTCGAGATTCCCGTAAGAAACATATATCGAAGCCAGACGCACACGGGAAGTGTTGTCGGAACCCGATTTCGAAACGGCGGTCAGATAATCGGATATCGCCCCTTCCGAATTTCCGATTTTTTCCAGAACATCCCCGCGTTTGACATACACGTCGTGCCCGTCGTTTCCGGAATCGATTGCCTTCCGGTAAGATTCCGCCGCATCGCCGTAATTTTCAATCTTTGCCTGTGTGTCTCCTTCGAGTTCGAGAAGACGGCCGGGGGATTCCGCGTATTCCAATCCCTTTCTGATCACCGCCAAAGCCCCTCCCGTGTCCCGCAGCGCCGAATAGATTTCGACCCGGAATGTGATGAATTCCAAATTCCCGGGATCCGCGTCCAACGCCCGGTCGGTCAGTCTTGCGGCTCCCGTCAAATCTCCGGTGGAATAAAGGGAACGGGCAATGTTGAACAGAGATTCGGGATCCGATTCTTCCTGAGGCTTCCCGGGTATTTCTTCGGGTTCCTCTTCTATCGGCTCAAGCGTCGCATCCTCGTCGTAAAGTTCCATGCGTATGCGGTCGGCGGAGACCATGTCCCCGTTATCGGCCAAAGCCTGAGCCAGATCCATTTTCACGGAACGGTTGTCCGGATCTTTTTCCAGTATACGGTAACAGACTTTGATGAGTTCCGGATAATCTCCCATAGACGTCAGTATTGATTTCTTTGACAGCAGCAACGGAACGGAATTGGGGTTTTTGGAAAGTTTTGAATTTATGAATGCCAGTGCTTCGGTTCGGTTTCCTATTTTCATCATACAGTCGGCGGCATCGACCATGGCGGACAGATTCTCGGAATCGATAACCAGTATTTCCATGCATATCGCAATGGCTTCCTTGTATCTGCCCGTATGAATGCATACTTCTTTTTTGATGTCGTAAATGTCTTTGTTCCAGGTGTTGACCATTATGGCCATGTCCAGGAAGTAAAGGGCTTCGTCATACCGTCCCACTTTGGAAAATATCATTCCTTTTTTGACCAAGGCGTAAACATTGTCCGGCTTCAGTTCTATGACTTTGTTGAGGGACTCCACCGCACCGGGGTAGTCATTCTTTCGTTCCTGGACCGAAGCCTTTGAAATCCAGTGTTCCGGCCGGTTCAGATCGAGAAGGACCGCACGGTTGAATGCGTCTTCCGCCGAATCCAGATCTCCCGCGGCCTCATCGGCCATCCCTTTGGAATGCCAAGCCTCGGAAGAGTGGGGGTTCAACGCTGCGGCGGCGGCGAAAGAAACCGATGCCTTCAGATATTCCCCCAGGGCATATTCCGCATTTCCCCTGAGCAGTTTGACTGCGGTCACGGATCCGTATTCCTCATCCATCTCTTCGCAGAGATCCACGGCTTCCTGATACATGCCGTCGCCCACCAGGAGCTTTATGACGGAAACGAAATTGGAAGGTCTGGAATCCACGGCAATGGCTCTTCTGAACGATGTCAACGAATCCTCGGTATCCCCGGCCTGCATTTTGGCTTCGGAATATTCAAGGATTATTTCGGCATTGTCCGGATCCGCCTCCAAAATCCTGTCGTACATTTCCATCATTTTTTCTTTTTTCCCCAGAGAAACGTAAACGTCTTTGATCAGAATCAACGCTTCCGCGTCCTTCGGATTTTCTTTGACCAGGGTTCTGGCGTCTTTCATTGCTTTCTCTGGCCGTCCCATGGCGAACAGGACTTTTGCCCGTTGAAGACGCGGTTCGCGTTCTCCGTTTTCCGCTTTTACGGCCAGATTCGCCGCGTTGAGGGCCGCGGTGTAATTTCCCAGGGCCATTTCGTTTTGAGACGTCAGCAGATTGACTTCATAATTTTCCGGATAATTCAGCAGAATCCTGCTTATTATCGGATCGGCCTGAGTGTTCAGTCCGTGGGATATCAATATTTTTGCGCATTTCAGATATGTGTCCAAATCTGCTGATTCGGAATCCAGGAGCGCAAGGATTTTTTTCACGGCCTCGTCTTTCAAACCCGTTCTCATGTAAGCGTTTATCAGTTCGCCCATGACCATGGGGGATTGGGGATCTTCGAGTTCGGCTATGTGGTACAATTTGAAAGCGCGGTCTTCGTTGCCTCCCATCAGTGAAACGCGTGCGGCTTCGCATAATACGAGAACGCATGCGTTGTCGATGAGACTGCTGTAGATCATTTCGGAAGAATGCCAATCCTCTTCGTAAGCGGACATTCTGGCCGCGGCAAGAATGAAATGAAAATCCCCGTCGTTGTATTCCGGGGAATTTACGAGAAGATCCGTGGCCGTATCCCGGTTCCCCCGGTGCCATTCGCAGTATATCTCGTAAAGTCTTTTCTGGGGGGTGTCTTCTTCCGCGGTTCCGCAGGCAACGGTTTTGCGTCCCGCATGCAACAGTTCGATGTTTCTGTAATACATCCAACCTCCGGAAGGGTCGGCTTTCTCCAACATTTTGTAAATCTGAGTGTTCAGGGGATCGCTGCACCTTCCCCTCTTGAGAGCGACTTTGGCGGAAGACAGGTCTCCGTCATCCAGAAGAAACTGGGCACGGACTATGCTTTTCAACGGAATATTTTGGATTTCTCCGACGGAACCGAGGAGGCTTTTCGCTCCTGCGGCGTCCCCTGCCTTGTGCAACAGCAAAGCGGCTTCCAGGGCCGGCGAAGAGTCGGAAGGCCTCCGTTTAGAAGCCAGTTCCGGCATCAGTTCGTTGAACCGTTCGCTTCCGGAGTCATACAGGGTGTCCATGAGTTTCACGAGTATCGCCGAGTCCATATGACTCTGAAGCGCCAGTATCTCATCGGCTATGCTTTCCGGGGAAACGGTTTTCCTTCCGATGGATAACCTGCCCGTCCCGGTGCCCGTCAGCTTCCTCCATATAACCAAATCGGAAGAGCTTTGGAAAATCGGCCCTGAACTCATTGCAGTCACATCTGCCACACAGTAGATAAAACTAAGGAGATTTTCAAGACTGAAAGGGAGGCACGGACCGCGACCGAAGGTTCTTAAGTCTCTGAATCTGCATCATGATTATATATCAGTGAAAAATTAGGGAAATTGTGCAGTCGTAATCTAGTTGGTTAGGATTCGAGCCTTCCAAGCTCGTCGCCCGGGTTCGAATCCCGGCGACTGCACCAACTGAAATTTTTATTTTTTAGTGGTTTATTATAGTTGTAATTCCTTTTCGAACGCATGAGTACAGTGGTCGTTGACATGGCCCTTTGCGACAAAACCCACAAAATCACCGTTAAACTGAAAGAGGACGGAAACCTCAGCCTGCACATCGCCACAGATTGTGAAAACATAAAAGAATACGCGAGGGTCCTGGGTGACACCCTGACCATCGCCGACGTGACCGATTGGATGAACTCCAAGGTTTACGATCAAAAGAACTGTTCCGCCGCTTCCATAACCTGTTTGACTCCCGCGGGGATAATGAATGCCGCCTGGCTGGAATTGGGAATGATTTCAAAAACGAGAGCCGCCGATGTCCGGGCAAATTGCGTGAGATTCGTAAGAGAAGGCGAAGACAAGCTGATAGGCGAGTGAATTTGCCGACACTCTGAATTAAATACGCGTACGCAATGGCTCCGATTTGATGAGTGAGCCTTCCGACACGCGGAATTTCCTGATTGGGGCGTTCATAGGCACACTCAGCATTCTTCCGGGTACCAGCGGCGGGGTCGCCGCGGTTGTGTTCGGAGTTTATGAAAGACTCGTTCGCAACATTGCGGATATTTTCAATAAAATAAAAACCGATTTCAGATTCCTGGCAACCATAGGGTTGGGCATATTGGCGGGTGTTTTGCTAACCGCTTTCGGCACCCGGTGGTTTATGTCCAATTTCGAAGTCATCGCCATGTTCCTGTTTACCGGGCTGATCATCGGGCAGTTTCCCGACGTTTACGGAATGACGAAGGTGGACAGGAAGAAAAAGACGTCTTTCCTGCATTATCTCGCTTTTGCCGTCGGTGTGTTTCTGACTCTGCTGTTGCTGTCGACGGAAGACTTCGGCGGGATAAGTCTGGAAATTTCCGGCAACCTCACGTCTTGCCTGCTGCTTGTTTTGACCGGGATCGTCATTGCCGCCGCCGTGATAACTCCGGGCATAAGCGGAAGCTCCCTGTTGTTGGTCATGGGCCTGTATTATCCCATTCTTACCGCGATTACCGAGTTTGACATACTCGTCATACTCGTGTTCGGCCTGGGATTGGTCATCGGCGGCATCGGCTTCGCCAAATTGATTTCCTGGGCTTTGTCCAATTATTACAAATCGACTTTCTTCATGATATTGGGTCTCACCGTGGGTTCGACCCTTATCGTGGGTTACAAAGCGGTAAGCATGACCGGGGGCTTGGCGGAAGGGCTGTTGGGGGCATTGGCATTGACCGCAGGATTCGCCATAAGCATTTGGCTTTCCAAAATCAACAGAAGATATTCTACGTCCTGACACTTTCGGACGATAATTGATTTATCTTCTTTGCCTTACCGATACTTATGTTCGGCCGTAAAATGAGCCTGTGGAAACTTAAGAGATTAGCCAAAGCGGGAGATCCCGATTCTTCTTTCGAAGTCGGATCCTGTTATCTCAACGGCATAGGCACCGAGAAAGATGTCGAAAAAGCCATTGAATTTCTCAAACTCGGCGCGGAACAGGGTTCCGCCGGTGCCGCATTGACTCTGGGGGATATGCTGGAACGGGGTTATGTCGACAAGGAAAACTACAAAATTTCCGATTACGACACCGCATTCCTTCTTTTCAAAATCGCCGCCGACGGAGGGTTGGCCGCGGGAACCCACAGAATGGGGATGATGTACAAAGACGGACGGGGAACTCCCCAATGCATCGAAACCGCCATGGCCATGATCACCGACGCCGCCGAAAGAGGGTTGAACAAAGCCCGGATAGATCTTTATTACATATACCGGGACGGCAACTGTGTGGAAAAGAATCCGGAGAAGGCTTTGGAATACCTCAGAACCGCGGCGGAAGACGGCGACGTTTCCGCCATATCCCTTTTGGAAGAGTTTCATCCCGAAGAGAAACTTTGAACGGAAAAGAGAAAAAAGAGACAGGGAAAACTTGGATGGATAATGGGATGCGTACCCTGTCTCTATGGGAGAACAAAAAGCATGGGGATGCACATCTTGTTCCCTTAATTCTATCAACAACGCAGGAGTATATTAACGGAATCAGGGGAGGTCCCCGAATCGGCCGAAAGTGAATTATTTCGATTTATGGCGGGTGCGGATCGCCATGCCACGGCCGGTCTGAACCATCTCCCTGCCGCACATTTCCGCCACTCCGACTCCGACGACTTCGCCGTTTCTCAGTATGACCGCCTCATCCCCTATGCGGATAGACGGATCGGCGTCAACCACTCCGACGGCGAAAAGATTGCCTTTTAAATCAAAATCGGTCATGGTCACCGCAGAGACGTTCAGACCCGCAAGTATTTCCGCCCCGTCAAGAGTCAGGGAAACCATTCCCCTTTCCGGCGTCAGCATCCCGAGCTGAACTTTTTCGGATCCTTCGCGGATGATTTTCCAGTAAGGGTATCTGCCGGTGACAAAGGTGTTTTCGTCAAGAATTGCCTCCGCCGCTTCCGGACCGAACTGGAACCGGAGGACGGAACGCATGACTTCCTTGCGTTCTGTGACGTAATCCGGAAACTCCATGTCTTCGGTTACTTTTCTCAGCGTGTCATCCAGGAATTCCAAAGATTCGAAGGATGTGGGATTTCCGTCCTTCACGGTGAATTTCATTTCCGCCAGATCTTTTATCAGTTCGTAATCGGGAAAATGACATACGATTTCGTCATATCCCTGTCCGATGAGAGAGGACAGCATTCCGCGGATCATTTCCTTTTCCGCGCAGTTCCATTCGCCGGTCACCGGTATGTCATAAGAATTCGCGGGATAAAACACGTCAAGTTCCCTGGGCACCAAACCGAGAGGAGAGGTGAGTATGACTTCATGCACCAACACGTCATGACCCGCCGTGTGTATCGCCGATGCGAAGGCCTTGTGGGATTTGGACGTGTGGTACGGTTTTCTGGCCGAACAGGGCAACAGCAGCAGCACTTTTTTGTGATCCGGTTTGGCGTACCGTTCCGCAAAGGTTCTGCGGTATCTTTCCGTGTCGGGACGTCTTAGGGATTGGACGGTGTTGCAACAGAAAGGCTTTCCGACCGTGGGGCAGGTTTCCTCCTGATATTCGTATCCGATGCTGTCCAAATGACGCAACAGCGCAACGGAATTCGGAGACGAAACCGACCTCTGATCCACAAGCTCCCTCAGTCTTCCCGCGGCGGTGAACACAATGACTTTTTCCAGCTCCCGTTCCAATTCTTTGGAGTTGTCGCGGGAAAAGTCTTCCGCGGTGTTGATTTCCCCTTCCGGGAACATTTTGACCCCCATCAATCCCGCCGCGATGGGCAACATATCATCAAACAGATCCACACCCATGTAGACGAGAATGGACAGCGTGGAAGGATCGGCAATGCCTGACATATACACCAAACGGTTGAATCCCGCCAGCTCCCGGATCTTCATGACTGCGTTCAGCAATTCCCGGAGATTCTTTCTGAGTTCGAAAGCGTTCGGAACGACGACCAGTCTGCATTCCTCGGGAAGCGCGTCGGTGTCCCTCACGGGCAGACGTACAACGGAAACTTTATCGTAATTCCCCTTGATGCCCCCGCCTCTTTCGATTGATGCCGTGGTCAGCAAACCTTCGTCCAACGGGACTTCGGTGCCCATGAAATTCAAAACTCTGCCTTCCGGTTTCAATGTCAGAAACATGTCGGATTTTCTGTCCGATGTTATGATTTCGGGAGACCGTACCGTGCCTTCGTCGGTCTTGTATTTGCAGATTCGTCCTCTGTGGGTTCTTGCGAGAATTTCCAGCATCGTTCCTTGATGAAAGTGAAGGCGTTAATTAATGTTGGTGCAACCAAGGCGAAGAGTTAATATCAAAAGGTCAGGATTAAGTTATATGGACTTTTATGACAGGGACATCGTATCCATAAGAGACTTCACGCGGGAGGAGATAGAATATCTCCTTGATTTGTCAGAGAAAATGATGCCGTACGCCACCGGAGACAAAACCGGTCGGCTGCTTGACGGAAAAATTTTGGGAAATCTGTTTTTCGAACCCTCGACACGCACAAAATTGTCTTTCGAAAGCGCGGCCTGCAGGTTGGGATGCGATGTCATCGACGTGTCCGAGATGTCCATGACTTCGATATCCAAGGGAGAAACCCTGGCGGACACCATCCGCATGGTTGACGCTTACTGCGACCTCATAGTCCTCCGCCACCCTTACGAGGGAGCGGCGAGACTTGCCGCGAAATTCTCTCAGAATCCCGTGATCAACGCGGGAGACGGTGCGGGTTCCCATCCCACCCAGACTCTGTTGGATTTGTTTACGATGCGCCAGTCCAAAGGTTCTCTCGACGGATTGAACGTTGTCCTTGTCGGCGATCTGAAATACGGACGCACGGTTCATTCCCTTGCGGAAGCCCTGACCATGTTCGGAGCAAAACTCACACTGGTCGCCCCGGACACTCTGCAGATGCCCGATGAAATCGTGAATCACATAAAAGACAAGGGATGCGATCCCGTCAAAACCGCCAACCTTGAAGACGTCATAGACAAGGCGGATGTCCTTTACATCACAAGAATACAAAGGGAAAGATTCCCCGACCCCACGGAATACAGGAAAGTGGCGGGAATGTACCGCATCGACAACGCCATGCTGAGAGAAGCCATGAGCGACATGATCGTCATGCATCCCCTTCCCAGAATCGACGAAATCGCCCCTGAGGTGGATTCCTCGGAGCATGCCAAATATTTCCAGCAGGCCTTCAACGGAGTCCCCGTCAGAATGGCTTTGCTCTGTGCCATCCTGGGAGGTGAACTCCTATGATGGAAAAACCCAAGGAAATCAAACTCGCACCCATAAGAAACGGTACGGTCATAGACCACATCGCCACCGGGGAAGCGTTGAACGTCCTGAAAATACTCGGAGTGAACGAGTACATGGATTCCACCATAAGCGTCGGGATAAGAGTGTCCTCCAGAAAGACTTCCCAATGGAAGGACATCATAAAAATCGAAGACTGCGAACTTGACCAGAAAACCGTGGACAAAATTGCGCTCATAGCGCCGGACGCGACCATCTCGATAATAAGAAATTATTACGTCGCGGAGAAGCACAAGGTCACACTTGAAGATCACATCGTCGGACTTGCAAAATGCTGCAACCCCAACTGCATAACGAACAAGAATGAACCCATAGAAACTGAATTCGTAGTCATGAGCAGACGGCCCACCAGACTCAGATGCTCTTATTGCGACAGAGAACTATGCAACGTTTCGGACAGCTTACTATGAAAATATTCATCATAACCGGGATGCCGGGTTCCGGCAAAGAAGAACTGCTTACGGTCGCCAGAAGCATGAATGTGCCTTTTCTGAGAATGGGGGACATCGTCAGGGGACATTATTCCAAATATCAGTCCGAAGAAGGATTGACCATCGGAGAATACGCCGATAAAATCAGAAAGAAAAAAGGCAAAGACGTGTGGGCGAAAGAAGCCATGAAAAACATGACAGGGGATATTTTCCTGATTGACGGCTGCAGGAGCATGGACGAGGTTGATTCGTTCAGAACGCTGAGTGAGGACGTATTCATCATAGCGATACACTCCAGCCCCGAATCCAGATACGACAGGCTCGTCAAACGGGGAAGGGAGGACGCGCCTTCCGAATGGGTGGAATTCGCCGACCGGGACACCAGAGAGATGTCCTGGGGGCTGGCGGAACTCATCGCGCTTGCCGACATCATGTTGGTCAACGAATCCACACTGGAGGCTTTCCATGCCAATGTGGAAAAAACCATGAAGGAACTGGTGGGATGAAATTCACCGTATCCCGACTCTGCGGGGGAGAGGCCCTGATGGCAATCCCCCTGGATCATTTTGACATAGACATGGAAAAAGCACCGGCAATTCTGGAAGAAATGGGCGGTGAAATCAAACAGCGGGACGGGATGATGATCGTCTTCACATGGAAAGGAATGGAAACCACTTTGTATTCCCAGGGGAAAATAATGTATTTTCCGCTAAAGGACAGGCAAACCTGCATAAAATATTCAATATCCTTATTGGAAAAACTGGCCTAATCCCTCCGACGGGACAATGATTTATAAACAAAATTGCTATTGTTTGAGCAAATGGACCCTTTGATAGAAATAACGGCAGCAGTGATCCTGTCCTTCGTCCTGTCCGCAGTGGCATGGAAAACGGGGATGCTTACCGGACACGGTGCCGTTGCCGCCGCCTCGGTTCTGTTGATAATCGGAATACTGGGCGGACTTGATTGGCTTTTGATGCTGGTCGTTTTTGCGGCGATAGGGTTCATCGTCACAAAAATCGCCTTCGGCAAAAAGAAAGAAAAAGGCGTACAGGAAGGTAAAAGCGGAGAACGTGGATGGAAAAACATCATAGGCGTGGCTTTGGCTCCGGCCATAGTTTCCGTTCTCAACTTCGCAATACCGGATTACCACAGTCTCATGTCCGTAGTGTACCTCAGCACCATAACGGTGGCCGCATCGGACACCGTCGCAAGCGAGATAGGCGTGAGAGACTCCCGCGCCTGGCTGATCACGACCTTCAAGAGAGTTCCCGCGGGAACGAACGGCGGAATTTCCGTTCTCGGATCCGCTGTTTCTTTTGCGGCCGCAATCGTTGTGTCAATCTTGGGTTGGATGATTCTCTTCCGCGATCTGAGTTGGCTTCTGCTCATCCCGGCATTTGCCGGAATGATCGGAAATCTGCTGGACAGTCTGTTCGGAGCAACGATAGAGGACCGTTACATTTCAAAGTACACCAATAATTTCGTGACCGGACTCCTCGGCGGTTTGATTGCAGCCGTGATTTACCTTCAATTTTGAAGATAGCGGCTTGGTTCACAGAAAGTTATATATACATTGTAGATATCCTTGGTATTGGTTGACGGCCAGAGCGGCAGGGCAACACCCGGTCCCATACCGAACCCGGAAGTAAAGCCTGCCTGCGTTCCTGACTGTACTGTATTGCGCAAGCGTACGGGAACTCTGGAGCGCTGTCACCACTTTTCATTTTCATTCCGTGAAGCGCAGGCTTTGTTCCGATGCGGATATCCCCTGTAATTTTATTTTCAGAAAAATGAAATCCCGATGTGTTCTCACACACCGGTAATTTGTTTTGATCGGATTTGAAGAGTGACGGAGGTAGAAGACACTCTGTTCTCCGCGTGATTGTATGCATACGAATTATAAAATATTATGCGTTTAATATTACAACATAATCTAAAAATATGAAACAAAATTTAAAGAAAATTGCTTGATATACGAAAAAGACACCGTGACAGAAATTTCGATAAAGAAATTACGGTCTGTAAAGTTCAGGACGCCTTTTCAGAAAAAAATCCATTCCGTCCATGGTACCTTTGTCTTCCGGGGATGCTCTTTTCAGAAGCTTCGGATCCAACACACAGTCCAAAGCATATTCTTCGGAAGAAGAATGTTCTCCCACTACGTCCCCCCGGGGATCCAATACGATGATGCCGCCGCCTCTCCCGTCTTTGATTGCGTCACATGCGGCAAAAAACACACGGTTGTCATATGCCCGTGCAGGCAGGTATTTTTTCCATATTTCGACTCTTTTTCCGGAATCTTTGAACGAAGCATGGGGATTCAGAATCAGTTCGGCCCCCATATGACGCAGAACGGTGGATATATCGGGAATGTGTGATTCCCAGCAAAGTTGCAATCCTATCGATACGTTTTCGGTTTCTGCACAAAGGAATCCGTCGCCTTGAAGAAAATATTTCTTTTCGAATCTTCCCAAATGGGTTTTGCGGTAAAGCTCCAAACCTCCGTCGGGGGTTGCCGCCGCCTGCGTCACATACACGCCGTCAGAAGAACGTTCCGGGAATCCGAATACCACCGTCGTACCGTATTCGCATGCCGCACCGACCAATTTCTTTATCGATTCGTCTTCTGTGTTGATGGCATGTTTGGGGGATTGCTCCGAACTGTAACCGGTCAGGCACATTTCTGGAAAACATATCACGTCATGACCGTTGTTTACGAAATCCAACATTCCGTCGACATTTTTTTCAATATCGCCGATTGCGGATTCAGTCTGTACCATTCTTAGTCTGACCGGTTTCACTGTCTCACTGCCCCTGTCTATGCATACGCCCGTTCCCCATAAAAAAGAAATCGGGAATAATATCAGATTACGGTTTGAAGAAATCCTGTCCGTTTGATTGTAGTAAATTATAGACTTCGTTTGAAAACCATCAGACGGCATCGTTGATCTGAATAGTGTTTTTTCTCCGAATCCTTGAAAATTCGGAAATTCTCGGAAGAGGAAAACAGGGTTTGTTTTTGTCTCCAGTTATGAAGCATGCAGGCAAATATGGATAAAAATTGATAATTCTGTTATATTTTTCTTATATTGTTCTTATTTTAACAATTGTGCACTTTTATTATTCCTACAGTATAATTTTCAACATAATAATATAGTAGTTGGATGGTACAGCCAACTATGTCTAGAAATAGCATTATTGTCGTATTAATTGCAGTTCTCCTGGTCGGAGGGTCAGCGGGAATTCTGTTACACAACAATAAAAGTGATAATGCAGCAAACGGTGACACGGAGTACGAAGAAGGATACCCCAGAACCGTCGAAGACTTCCTTGGTAACAAAGTTACCTTTGATGAGTCTCCGAAAAGGATTGTAACCGGCAGTTTAGATTATCTGTCTCTGTTGGGCCCCGAAGTAACAGACAGAGTGATCTGGTCTTCATCAAAGCCCATATCAACCACAGACGCAAACCCGATGTTTGAGGTGTTGGAAGATTTGGCAAAACTGCACACATCCGGCAATCTGAACACTAAGACCGAGGAGGTCATAGCCGCAAAACCGGACTTAGTCCTGATGAGCGATGCGAAAATGACTGAAAAGGAACTCGGAGAGTTCAAAGATATCCTCAATGAAGTTGGAATCAATGTGTTCTACTGTTCATCTCAGACTCCATTATTCGATGACGCCAAAGGATGCATCGAGTTCAATTTGCTACCCATTGCGAAGATATTCAATATGGAAGAACGCGCCCAAGAGCTCATTGATTTCATGGGTACGAAAACAGATGAGTTTTTGGAGCGTCTATCCCATGTCGACAATTCCAGCCTAAGTAATGTTTTTGTTGGAGGTGGCGCAGATAAGCCAAGAACTGAGTTCCTCAGTTCTTCTGAAATAACATACACCCCGATATTGTATCTTGAGGGGTATATGCACAACATAATGACTGATTTGGCCCCGGGCCAGGATCGTATGACCTTCGATAGTGTAGAATCATTATACCAGTATGAGAAGGAACATGGTACGATAG
Organism: Candidatus Methanomethylophilaceae archaeon; assembly: GCA_050950505.1. Classification (GTDB taxonomy): domain Archaea; phylum Thermoplasmatota; class Thermoplasmata; order Methanomassiliicoccales; family Methanomethylophilaceae; genus VadinCA11. The sequence goes on from JBMNHS010000001.1 coordinate 78,880, forward strand.
ATTACATCTTTATCAGTCAATCTGCTTGGTCCGAGTTTAAAACCCTGTGGAATAATGACAAGAGTAAATTTGAAGCGTTTGAAGCATTCAGCAATGGTGACGTGTATTACGTAATGGATTGGTATCCTCGCGCTACGAACCCTCTGATTTGTGCTTACGCAATCGCTACGATAATGTTCCCTGATGAATTCGGTGATTTCGATATAAAGGACTTAATCGTAGAAACTTACGAACTCTTCTACGGGTTTGAAGGTGCCGGCGATGCCGCCTATAATGTTCTTGTTGACAAAACGAACGGAGTTTTCAAACAAGATGTCGGTATTTTTGGTAAGGTCGACCTGACAAAGATATGAAGGAATCTATATGACAAAGGATGTTGGGTCACGGGAAATCGGAAATAAACCGTATCAGAATCTTAATGCGGTGAATCACGTCCGTACCGACCGTGATGACCTGTGCCCGACATCCGAACTTCCTTCCGGGTTGTCATTCGAAGGGTAAGGATGCTTTGAGATCAACGGTGATTTTGTCGGCGTCTCCTTTGAATGCTACACGCACTCAAAAACCTCTTAACCACTTTTATCCAAAAATATTGCCGCTCTTGATTTTATTGTTTCTGATTAAATCCACATGTCCCTAAATTAATCATATCGTGATTGAACTGACGAGAATGTGGGACTCATCGGTATTGTCAAATTGATTCATGGAAGGAAATAGCCAGCATGTATTGACATTGAATGAAATAAATCAAAAAAAAAGGTATTGAAAAATATTTTTATTCATATTTATTGGATATATCGGATATAATATTTCAAAAAAAGATAAAATGATTCAACATGCTAATATAGTAGTTGGACTATACATCCAATTATGTCAAGAAATGGCATAATCGCAATAGTTGTTCTGATTTGTCTGGTTGGAGGATCGGCAGGATATGTACTGCTTGGTAAAGGTACTGGTTCAGACGATGATGACGCTACATACGAAGAAGGATACCCGAGAACTGTTGAGGACTTTTACGGCAATAAGGTCACGTTTTATGAATCTCCAAAAAGAATCGTGACTATGGGTATGGAATTTCTCGCATACCTGGGTCCTGAAATCACGGAAAGGGTAATTTGGACTTCCGGCAGTAAATCAAGCACCGATGCTGATCCCTTGTTGGATCTATTTGATTTGGATGATGTTGCCACAGTAAGCGGCAGTATGATTTCAAACGTCGAGAATATTATTGCGAAGAAACCGGACCTGGTTTTGATGGGTGATGCTCGAACTTCAGAAAATGATCGTATTGAATTCAAGAACACCCTTAACGCGGTAGGCATTAACGTGTTCTTCTTCACGAATCAAAGCAATTTGTTCAGCAATTCCAAAGAGTGTATAGAACTCAACTTGATACCCATGTCCAAAATATTCAACATGGAAGAACGTGCAAATACACTTCTTAATTTTGTCAATACTAAGACCGATGAATTGGCGGAACGCTTATCCGGAGTGGACAATTCCGTTTTGAAAAATGTCTATGTCGGTGGCGGAGCAGGTAAACAGATGCCCAATTTCCTAGGCTCATCTGCCAATACATATTTCCCAATAATGTATCTGGACGGGTATGTGAACAACATTATGAAAGATATAGCTCCTGATGTCGAGCATACAAAATTTGATGATTTCGAAAGATTATATCAGTACGAAAGCGAAGTTGCCAACATTGATTATATTTTCGTCAGCCAATCCTGTTGGACTGATTTTAGAACAATGTGGAACTCCGATAGTACGAGATTTGAAGCGCTTGAAGCATTCAAGACGGGAGACGTTTACTTTGTAATGAATTGGTTCCCTCGCTCCACCAATCCCCTGATAAGTGCATATTCCATAGCCGCACAAATGTTTCCTGAACAGTTCAGTGACTTCGATATCAGAGATTTGATCGAGGAAACTTTCGAACTCTTCTACGGATTTGAAGGCGCCGGTGCAGAAGCATATAATGTTCTTGTTGGCAAGACCAAGTATACCACAGGTCAGGATATCGAAATATTCGGTAAAATCGACTTGACAAAACTGTGAAGGTATCCGCATGACGAGCGACGTTGAGCCGCAGGGGACAGAGACGAATCCCTATACGGAATTTCAATCGAAAAAGGTATTGTTCATAATCGCCTTAGTAGTAGCCTGCGTCTTAGTGTCTATAATCTCCCTTTCCCTGGGGGCTTATAAAATGACCGCCAGGGAAGTCATCGAAGCCGTTCTTGGCATGGGGGATCGCTATTCCTCGGTCACGATATGGAGAATCAGGATGCCCAGAATACTTGCGGCCGTCCTGATAGGCACTTCCTTGGCAATCGCAGGGTCCGTCATGCAATGCGTTCTCAAAAACCCCTTAGCATCCCCTTTTACTTTAGGGATATCCAATGCAGCCGCATTGGGGGCCGCTATTGCAATTGCAATGCCGTACATCGGAATCTTCCACGGCAACTTCATCGGAAGATTCGCTTCAAGCATGTACGGCGTATCTATCATGGCATTCCTGTTTTCCATGATTTCAGTGGTCATCGTGATTCTGTTTTCGAGAACGAGTATGGCCACTTCAGAAAGTATGGTGTTGGCGGGAATCGCCATAGGTTCAATTTTCAGCGCCGCTCTTTCATCATTACAGTATTTTGTAGATGATTCCACATTGGCATCGATTGTCTATTGGCAGTTCGGAGATCTTGACAAAAGCCACATGGAATGAACTCGGACTTCTGTTTGCGGTCATCGTTCCGGTTTTGATTTATTTCCTATACAAACGATTGGACTACAACTCCATGGAGGCCGGAGAAGAAGTAGCCATGAGTTTAGGCATTGACACCAAGAAACTGACAATTGTTTCCATGGTTCTCGCATCTGTTGTTGCCGCAGTATCCGTATCTATTGTAGGCATAATAGGATTCGTGGGGCTTCTGGGTCCGCATATTACCAGGAGACTGATAGGAGGAGATCATCGCTTCCTTTTACCTGCATCCGCGGCAATGGGGGCTTTGATATTATTGATATCCGACTTCGTCGGAAGAGCGTTGTTCATTCAAGCCATACCTGTGGGTATCATAACATCGTTCTTGGGAGGGCCTCTGTTCCTGTACATATTAATAAAGAAAAACAAGAGGTGATAAATTATGTCCATTGTAATTAAAGAACTTCATTTCAGTTATGGAGAAAGAAAGATTCTGGAAGATATTCACTTGGATTTGGAAGATAACAGTATGGTATCCATTCTGGGTCCGAACGGTGTCGGCAAAACAACCTTGTTGAAATGCGTGTGTCGCATGCACGAACCGGAAACCGGAAATGTCGAAATAAACGGCAAGGATGTGTTCGATTTCAAACCCAGGGAATTATCCAGATTGGTAAGTTATGTTCCGCAACGATCCAGACCCTCGAATATGACTGTGTTCGATGCAGTGATGATCGGCAGAAGACCCCATATAAATTGGTCAATCAGCGACTATGACATAGATGTTGTCTGGAAAGTGCTGAAGCTTCTGAAAATGGAACAACTGTCTCTGAAATATTTGGACAGCATCAGCGGCGGAGAGTTGCAGAAAATTCAGATAGCCAGAGCAATAACGCAAAACACCGACATAATGATTCTGGATGAGCCCACCAACAATCTAGATCTTGCGAATCAGCAGGAAATACTCCATCTTATCAAACAACTCGTGGAAAAAAGAGGGATGAGTGCAATCATGACCATGCACGATATCAATCTGGCTCTTGCTTATTCGGACAAATATGTCTTTGTTAAAAACGGTCATGTGATAGGTTACGGCGGCGATGAAATAGTCACCGAAGAAATAATCAAAAAAACATACAACGTCGATACAAATATTCTTGAGCACGAAGGAAGAAAAATTGTGATTCCCAAAGCGGATCAGCCTTCGTTTTATGACCTGTCCGTAGACGGTCTGAATTTGTTTAAAAGTGATGTGCCCAGCAAATCTAAAACGGGCGATGATCGCAAAAAAATCATAATGGAATCGATTTGAGGTGAAAAAAATGACAAGTGAAACATGGTCCAAAGGAGAAATGACCGGAAAAGATGCAAAGGAAAGATGGAACAAACGTTCGGATAAATTCGCCGATATGAAAATCCCCGAAAAAGACGACGGATATATTTCATTGATTCTTGAAACTTCAGGAAACAATCTGAAAGAAAAAGACATACTGGATATCGGATGCGGTTCCGGCAGATGGTCTATGGCTTTGGCCGACGAAGTCAGATCGGTCGTCGGTGTCGACATAGCGGATAAAATGATCGGACATGCCAACGATAAGGCTTCATCCGAGGGTTTCAACAACACGAAATATATCGCTGCCGACTGGAAAGAACCGGGATTGGATCTCGGACAACAGAAATTCGGCATAGTAATGGCTCATATGACCCCTGCGATTAATTCGGACGAGGATCTCATCAGAATGGATTCCGCCTGTGACGGATATTGTTACTTCACTTCGAGCATAAAGGGTGAAAATGACCTCAGAGAAAAGATTGAAGAACATTTCAAAGTCAGTTTTGACAGAGACCGCCGCGCATTGTCGAACGCCCTGAGGGTTTTGTTTGACATGGGCAGAAAACCCCTGATCAGATATGATGAAAGAATCCACGACAAAAAAGAAACTGTGGAAGACATAATGGGTTTCTACAGGGAAACCGCCGTTTCCAAAGGAGTCTCGGAAAAAGATCTGGAAGAATTCCTCAACAGCATTGCCGTTGACGGAATCATAGAATCCAAAATGACGATGACCAAGGCCACCCTGTATTGGAGCACCGCGGAATAAGCTCGAAAAAAAATTAAATCTGCTCTGTCACGGAAAAGTGGCAGAGTTTCAAAATTTACCAAACATCTTAATTTGATTTTTCATATCTCGAATTCATCGTAATAAAATACAAAAATGGCGGAATTATTTCGTAATACTAATTAAATTTAAGTAACACCTACAATATACCAGAAACTGATGATTGACAGTAAATCCTATCAAAAAGCGTATGAGAAAGAATACAACGCGTGGATCAAAGAAATGGATGTTCTGAACAGATGGAAACCCAATCCGGAACTTTCTCTTACCCAGGAAAAAAGATGGGATCACCGAGCGGAAGAATTTTCAAAGAAACCCATGCCCACCGCGGACGACCATTTGTTTTTGAGAAATCTTCTTGAGATTGCCGATATGGGACCGGATACCACTGTGTTGGACATCGGTTCCGGAGGAGGTCACCTTTCGATTGCTTTGTCCCCTTATGTCAAAAGCGTCCTGGGATTGGACATCTCCGGGAACATGGTCAGGAAGGCGGAAGAATCGGCGAAGGAACATAATGCCGACAATGTGAAATTCGTGCATAAAGACTGGAGTGAAATGACTTCCGACGACCCGTTGATCAAAGACGGATTTGATATCGTGTTTGCCCATATGACTCCGGCAATCGGCAAAGCAACGGATTTCATTAGAATGATGGACGTCTCCAAAAAATACCTTTTCATGACGAAACCAGTCAGACGTCACAGTCCGGTCGCCGAAAAGATGTGGGAACACGTGGGCACCGAACCTCCTTTGATGTCATCGGACAAAGACCTCGCTTATGCGTTCATGCTTGGATGGCAGAGAGGATTCGATCCTCAGTTTTTCTACGAACACAAAGTCTGGGACGGAATCATGACCGTGGACGAAGCTCTGGAAAAGTACCGACACGAGTTTTCATTCAGAAATCTTGAATTCGACGAAGCTGCCGTAAAAGAATATTTTGAATCCGTTGCCGAGAACGGCATCGTGGATGACAGCACGTTTACCGAAACTGCAACAATTTATTGGAAAATAAAGAACGGATATGAATAAAATATGAGCATAATAATATAAAATTGAATCATATTTAGTAACACTAAAAGTAAGATTAATATAACTAACAACCATGAGGGTTCATGAACGAAAGCGTAATCGCAGTGATTGCCGTACTCCTGCTGGGCGCCGCAGGGGTCGGCGGCATAATCTTTTTGGGGCCGGGGGAAGAATCTGACTTCACCGATTATAAATCGGATACCCTTGTGAAAGATTTCAAAGACAGAGAAGTTCCCGTACCGACTTCGTTGGACGGGGGTATCATTACCGCCGGAAGATTCAGCGCGTTGAGATGGCTGGCATACTTCCCCGAAGAATTCGAAAAGGTCATAATGGTCGACGACACCGTGAACGTTGACAGTCAGGGATCTCTCGATTACAGCTATGCTTACGGGGATATACTGTCCGGCGTCGAGACGCATTCCAGAGACAGTATGAGCGATTCCGAAAAAATGGTTGCCCGCAATCCCAGTCTGATCATCGTTGACAGCCACATATACAGAGAATACAAAGAAATCTGTGAAAACATCTCAAAACTTGTTCCTCTCGCAGTCGTGAACGCTTTCGAAAATCTCTCCAATGACGGATTCTGGACCGAAGATTACCAATTGACCGAGGAATTCAAAGACCAGGCCGTCCTCTTCGGAAAAATACTCGATAACGAAGAACGCGCCGGTGAAATAATCGAATATTTTCAGGAAACTTTGGATGATGTGAGAAGCTACTGCACCGGAACTTCCGATACCGTTACATATGTTGCGGGACCCGTAAGCGCAGGAAGCAATCCTCTGTCAACAACGTTCAACCCTTACCTGTGCCAGCAGTTGACGGGAGGGGAAAACGCCATGGACCGGACCGATGTGTTCCACATCAACCTCAGTGTCGAAGAAGTGGAACAGCTCAGTTTCAACCGCATGGTCATTGAACCTTCCACCATATTGCCCAACAAAGGAGGGCCGAATCTTCTTGAAACCGATGACAGTCAGGGCGTTCTCAAACTTGTTTCTAAGAGGAACACCGACGACGATCCGGACAATGACATCAGGATGTTCGTGGTGTTGCCTTCGATAAGTCACGGAGTGAACCCTCTTTGCGTTCTTGCTTCGGCTTATCACCTGGCTTCCGTAGAATATGACACGTTGAACGTTGAAGAAATAAAACAGAATGCCGATGCGATGTTCAAAAAGTTCTACGGGGATGAAAGAGGCGGAAGGGTTATGTCCGGATTGGATGAATACTATTCCGGAATAAAACACGACGTCCATGAAGACATCTGCACGGATCTGTTCTGTGAGGTTGAAGTGAAAGTGCTTGATAACGGAAAATACATCTTTGCAAAAAAGGTTGAATGAATGAACCGCGGCAGAAAATCAGAGACAATCGACGATATTTCCGTGGACGATTACAGAAACGTTACCGAAGGGTATCTCAAACGGGTACATTTCAAAAGGGTTTTTCTGATTTTCTTGGGAGTGTTATGTATCGCTTTGACCCTTGTGGCCATCAGATTGGGTGCCGCGAATCTGACATACGGAGACATAATAAGGACTCTGATTTACAGGGATGACATACTGAACATGCACTTCGTTACCGCCCGCTTGACCCGGGCCTCCGCCGCAATACTCTGCGGGGCCGCGTTGGGTGTTTCGGGAGTGGTTATGCAGGGAATATTGAGAAATCCCATGGCCTCGCCGTTCACGCTGGGAACCTCCGGCGCCGCGGCTTTCGGAGCCGCGGTGGGGATACTTTTCCTCAGCGGAGGAAGTATAGCCACGGCGATTATGGACAGCCCGTACATAATCACCTTATCCGCGTTTCTGTTCTCTCTGATTGCAACCGGAATCATTCTGCTGCTGATTAAAATCGTTGACGCGACGCCGGAAACGATTATCCTTGCCGGTATCGCCGTAGGTGCGATATTCACCGCGGGACTGTCCTTCCTTCAATACTTCGCCGATGAAACCGCCCTTACGGCGATTGTGTTCTGGCAGTTCGGCGATTTGTCCAAGATTACCGTTCAGGGATTGAAAATTCTTGCCGTGATTACTTTGGTCTGTTCAGTCTATTTCTTTTGGAAACGCTGGGACTACAACGCCATGGAATCGGGGGACGAACTGGCCAAGGGACTCGGGGTCAACACCGAAAGAACCCGCGTCGTGGGACTGGTGCTTGCGGCCCTTGTGGCAGCCGTCACGGTTTCGTTCATGGGGGTAATCGGATTCATAGGTCTTGTCGCCCCACATATGGTCAAACGGATAATCGGAAACGATTTCAGGTATACGTTGGCAGGATCGATGCTCATGGGTGCGACGGTCATGCTGATTGCCCACATATTCGCTTCCCATGTTTTCCCGTACTTCGTCGGCAATTCATTGCCCGTCGGTATTGTCACATCCCTCATCGGGGGTCCCGTCTTCATTTCTATACTGATAGGAAGAAGGAGGGCGTCCGCATGATCGAAGTGGAGAATCTGAGTTTCTCTTACGGGAAGCACAAGGTACTGAAGGACGTATCGTTCAAAGTGAACAACGGAGACGTGGTTTCCATACTGGGTCCCAACGGAGTCGGTAAAACCACCTTGATGAAATGTATGTGTAACATCCATAAACCCTCATCCGGAAGCGTTACCGTCAACGGTCAGGACGTGCTGTCATTGTCCGGAAAAGATCTTGCCAAAAACATAGCCTTCGTTCCCCAATCGGTGCCCCGGACAAAAAATCTTGTTTATGATTCCGTGCTCATGGGCAGGAAACCGTACATAAACATCGGAGTCACCGAAAACGATTTGGACATCACCAGCAGAGCCGTCCGGGATTTGGGTTTGGAAGATCTTGCGTTCAAGTACGTCGACCGGATATCCGGAGGTGAATTTCAAAAGGTTCAGATTGCAAGGGCTTTGGCCCAGGAGTCTTCCGTGGTTATGCTTGACGAACCCACCAACAACATGGATGTCTGCAACCAGCATCTCACCATGGATATTGCGTCAAACATGGCCCGGGGGACGGATGCATGTGTGATCATGACGATGCACGACATCAACCTCTCGCTTTACTATTCGGACACACTCATGTTCATGAAAGGCGGTGAAATCATCGCTTTCGGCGGAAAGGATATCGTTACTCCGGATCTGATTTACGAAGTGTACGGCATGGAAGTCGACGTAATCAGACACAAAAACATTCCGTTGATAGTTCCGGGCGAAACAGTCACCGGACTTGCCGCGAGAAGACATATGGAAACTCACAGTCACCCCCATGATGCGACGGATCATATATTCAACATCGAAGACTGTTGATTTCTACGGTATATGCCTGACAGTATCCCGTGAACGGATGATTAAATAAGAATTAAAATGGGGGCAGAGCCCCCTTTATGGTTTCAGTTTGTTGCCAGCTTCACAAGCTTTTCCCAGCTCTTGTCGAGTTGCTTCTGCATGTCCTCGACAACGGGTTCCCAGCGTTCTTCCTTGAGATGCCTGAACCTTCCTTGAGAATTAATCCAGTCCGTGACCGGCTTCTTCTCTGCCTTGCCGTCGGCGATTCTCTTGCTTTCGGCCGTCAGTTCATACTCGCCGTCAACCACTTCGTAAAGCGGCCAGATGCAGGTTTCCACCGCCAGCTTCGCAATCTCGATGGTCTTGTCGGAGGGGGATCTCCATCCTCTGGGACACGGTACGATACCGTTGATGAATGAGGGGCCTCCGCAGTCGAATCCCTTCTTTGCTTTGGACACCGTATCCCTCCAGTTGTGAGGGGATACCTGTGCGGCATAGGGGATGTTGTGGGCGACCATGATCGCAGTCAGATCCTTCGAGAATTCCTTCTTTCCCGCGGATTCCAATCCTGCGGGGGAGGTGGTGGTATCCGCACCCATGACAGTGGCGCTGGATCTCTGAATGCCGGTGTTCATGTACGCTTCGTTGTTTAGACAGACGTACATCATGTTGTGACCTCTCTCCATAGCACCGGAAAGCGCCTGGAGACCTATGTCGTAAGTGGCACCGTCTCCGGCAAAGTTGACAAAGTTCACGTCTTCCTTGACTTTGCCCTGCCTTTTGAGAGACCTGTACGCGGTTTCGACGCCTGCGCAGGTTGCGGCTCCGTTGCCGAAGGCCGTGTGTATCATGGGCACGTTCCACGAAGTGTAAGGATACACGGTTGTGGAAACTTCGAAACATCCCGTGGACAGAGATACAACCAAAGGCCTCTGTGTGCCCAGGAGAATCTGTTTCGCAAGTATGGGTTCGGCGCATCCCGCGCAGAGCCTGTGACCGCTGGTCAGTTTGACCGGCAATTCGCTAAGTTCCTTCAGTGTGCTCATATTTTCAACCCCACATAATTCAGTTTTTCCGCAGAACCGTCAACCACCTTTTCCATGGCTTCTTTGAGGGAATCGACACCTACGTCGGATCCTCCGATACCGTAGATGAAATTGTACATCTTCGGTATTTCGTCCAAATCGATGGCCGCAGCGACTACTTCGGGATACAAAGGTCCGTAAGCGCCGATGCTCAGATGCTTGTCGAACACGGCGACGGCTTTCTTGCCCTTCATGATTCTGGCCAGTTCCTTCTCCGGCCAGGGTCTGTAAACGTGGGTCATCGCGACACCGACTTTTATGCCGGCGTCCCTCATCTGATCCACGGTTTCCTGCATGGTACCGTACGAAGATCCGAGAATGATTGCGACATAATCGGCATCGTCGCACCTGTACTCGTCAACCAATTTGTATTCCCTTCCGGTGAGTTCCTTGAACTCTTTGAATACCTGTTCGGCGACTTTGAGGGCGTTCCCGAGGGCGACGGTCTGCTGGTACTTGTGCGCATAATAATAATCCGGTCCGTCCAGCATTCCGTGGCAGGTCGGATTTTCGAAATCAAACAGAGGACAAACGGGTTCGAACTCTCCGACGAATTTCTTCACGTCCCCGGTATCCACGGGCGTCATCCTTTCGACCGCGTGGGTCAGAATGAAACCGTCGAGGTTTGTGAGAATCGGAAGCTGAACATCGGGATGCTCGGCAATCCTCGGGGCGATTATCGCGTTGTCGTAAGCACTCTGAACGTTGTGGGCGAAAATCTGAATCCACCCCGTGTCACGGGCCGCCATGGCGTCTCCGTGATCGTTGTGAATGTTGATCGGTCCGCTGATTGCTCGGTTTGCCACCGCCATTACGACGGGGACTCTCATGGAGGATGTTATGGGGAGCATTTCCCACATATACGCCAATCCCTGGGATGCCGTTGCGGTGAATGTCCTGGCGCCTGCGGAACAGGACGCGGCGCACAACGTAAGCGCGCTGTGTTCCGATTCCACTGCGATGTATTCTGTTTTCACATCTCCGTCGGCGACGTATTTGGAGAAATCTTCCACAATGATTGTCTGAGGCGTGATCGGATACGCGGCACACACATCGGGATCGATCTGTTTCCAGGCGTAAGCGATTGCACCGTCACCGTTCATTGCGATGTCTTTGTGTTGTGTTTTTGCCATTATCACACCTCCGTCATGGTGATTGCCTTCTTAGGACAGACCTGTGCGCATATTCCGCATCCTTTGCAGTGGGACATCTTGAACCCGATGAGTTTTCCGTCTTTGACGTCGACAGAGTTGTCGGGGCAGTACATCCAGCAGTTCAGACAGTCAATGCATTTTTCACGGTCGAGCACCGGAGTGTAAGATCTCCAGTCTCCTGTGAGTACGGCTTCAGAACTTCCGGGGTTGCATACTCTTGCTCCTATGGGCATATTCTTCAAATTCAGTTTGCTCATTTCATTGCACCTCCTCGAAAGCTCTCCTGAGAGCGGAGAGGTTGCTGTCAATCACTTTCTCGGAAAGCCTGTTTCCGAGTTTGGACACAACGTGCTCAGAAATCAGATCGAATTCCACTATGGGTTTTACCTTGGCCAAAGCACCGAGCATTGCGGTGTTCGCCATAGGCCTTCCGATTTCTTCGATTGAAATTTTGTTGGCGTTCACGGTATGACATTCCGCCTTGGTACCGATGGCTTTCTGAAGCTCTTCGGGAGTACCGTCAAAATTGGCGAGAATAATGCCGTCCTCTTTAATTCCGGCGGCCACATCGACTTTGCCGATGAGTGTGCCGTCAAGGACGATAACCACGTCCGGTTCGTAAACCGGGCTGTGAACCCTTATCGGTTTTTCAGAGATCCTTGTGAATCCTTTGATCGGAGCTCCCATCCTCTCCGGTCCGAATTCGGGGAACGCTTTTACATATTTTCCGGCGCTGATTGCGGCTTCGGCAAGGATTTCGTTTGCTGTAACGACTCCCTGCCCGCCTCTTCCGTGCCATACTACTTCAATGTTCATGGGAACCATCAGGCTATGTCAAAGCGACATCTCATTTAAAGGCTCCGCTGTTTTCGGGATGTGTTTTATATTTTACAACGTAAAAATGGCGATAAACTTAGTTTTTTACGATATTTCTACGAAAAATGCAAAGAATATACGAATATCGAATAAAAGAAGCGAAGGAAGCAGTTCCGACCGGGAGCTACCAATAAAATTGTATGACTATGCAAACACTAATTAAGTAAAGCCCTTATTCTGCACAAAGCACAATATGTGCTAAGTATTTTCCTATAACGAGGGACCAAGATGGACAAAAGGATAGTAGACGTCAATGAGCTGCGTGTCGACGACATCCCGCTTGTGGGCGGCAAAGGTGCGAACCTTGGAGAACTCACTTCCGCGGGTTTTCCGGTTCCGGGTGCATTTGTATTGACGACCGAATCTTACGATTACTTTTTTGAGGAGAATAAGCTTGGAAAGATAATCGACAAGGAACTCAAGACGATCGATGAAAACTCCGATCAAAGTCTTGCAGACGCTTCCGCCCGTATCAGAAAGGCTATCGAAAAGGGAGGAATTCCGAAGGACCTCGCAAAAGAGATAGTCACCAGTTACAACGGTTTGTTCCCCAAGGGAAAAAGGGGATTCGTCGCCGTCCGCTCAAGTGCGACGGCCGAAGATCTTCCCGACGCAAGCTTCGCGGGTCAGCAGGATACTTTCCTCAATGTGATCGGCGAAGAAGATCTTCTGGACAAAATCCTGAGATGCTGGTCCTCGTTATTCACAGCCAGAGCCATATCCTACCGTCAGAAACAGGGATATGACACCGAAGACGTAAAGATTGCCGTCGTTGTGCAGAAGATGGTCAATTCCGACCTTTCCGGCATAATGTTCACCGTCGACCCCGCTTCCGGAACCGATAGCATAATCATCGAAGCCGGATACGGTCTCGGAGAAGCCATTGTCGGCGGGGAAGTGACCCCCGATATGTATTCCATTGACAAAAAAGAAATGAAAATCGAAAACGGGAAGACAAGAATCTCCACGCAGACCTGGAAATATGCCAAGGACGAAAAAGGAGGCACCGTCAAAGTCAACATCGATGCCGAACTTGCAAACGTTCAGAAACTTCCTGACGACAGAATCATGGAAATTGCCGAAATAGGCCGTCAGATCGAAATCCACTATCAGAAACCCATGGATGTGGAATGGTGCGTCGAGGACAATGCTGTTTACATCGTTCAGGCCCGCCCCATAACCGCCGTGGGTTCGTCTTCGAACGAAACTGCGGGAATGGACGTTTCCAAAGAAAACGTCATCACTTCCGGCATGGGCGCAAGTCCCGGTCTTGCTTCCGGACGCGTCGTGGTCTTTGACATGAGCATGAGTCTCGATCTGATCAAAGACGGGGACGTGCTGGTGACCACCATGACCATGCCCGACATGGTTCCCGCAATGAGCAGAGCCGTTGCGATCGTAACCAACGAAGGGGGCATGACCTGTCACGCCGCCATTATTTCCAGAGAATTGGGCACACCCTGCGTTGTGGGCACCGGAGATGCCACCGATGTTCTCGAAGACGGCATGATAATTACCGTGGACGGAACCACGGGAACCGTTTACAAAGGAGAAATCAAGAAAAAATCCGCTTCCGACAAATCCGATGTCACGTACGTGAGCTCGGAATCCGTTCCGGTCACCGGAACCAAGATCATGGTCAACATGAGCATGCCTATGAAGGCCGAAGAGATTTCCGAACTTCCCTGCGACGGCGTCGGACTGATGAGAATCGAATTCCTGTTCACCAATTACATCGGAGAACACCCGATGTACGTCATCAACGACGGAAGATCCGAAGAACTTGTTGAGAAACTCGCCGACGGAATTTCAAAGGTCGCAAGGGCATTCTACCCCAGACCCGTGGTTCTCAGAACCTCGGATTTCAAAACCAACGAATACCGTGACATGAAAGGCGGTTCCGATTACGAACCCAACGAAGACAATCCCATGATCGGATGGAGAGGCTGTTCGAGATACGTTTCCCCCGAATACGAGGAGGCCTTCATGTGCGAGCTTCGGGCCATCAAAAAGGTCAGGGACGACATGGGCCTGAAGAATCTGAACATCATGCTGCCTTTCGTGAGAACCGTTCAGGAAGTCAAAGACATAACCGCGATGATGGAAAGCGTCGGTCTCAAAAGAGGCATCGATCTGAAACTTTACCTTATGGCGGAAGTTCCGGTCAACATATTCATGGCGGAAGAGTTCTGCGAACACTGCGATGCGTTCTCCATCGGATCCAACGATCTGACCCAGCTTGTGTTGGGATGCGACAGGGATTCCGACATACTGGGAAGAATGGGTTATTTCGACGAAAGGAACGAAGGGGTCAAGAGAGCCATCAAGATGCTTATCGAAACCGCTCACAGAAACGGAAAGACCGTGAGCATCTGCGGACAGGGTCCTTCGGTTTACCCCGAATTCGCGGAATTCCTCGTTGAATGCGGAATCGATTCGATTTCCCTCAACCCCGACACCGTGATTTCCACCCGGAAATCGATTGCGTCGGTGGAGCAGAGGATAATGCTCAGACAACTTCGCGAATTGCAGAAGAAACTCTGAATCGCGGGGAATCCCGCGATTGAAACATCTTACCCTGTTTTCAAATCGTTCATTCCATACGGGGTTCGCTGTTGTCCATCAGTCTCTGATTCAGAGCCGCGGCGTCCTCGTCGGGCAGCATCATGGTGGCGGCTTCCATCAGGGGGTGTTTGGAACCTTCGATGATTTTAATGTCGTCCAAAGTCCTGAGGCCCCACTTTTCGGCCGTCTTTTCAAGACCCAGTTTAATGTCCAGGTTGTTGGGTTCCAAAACCACTGCTTTGAAAGAGGTCTGTCCCATTTTCTTTGCGGCCATCACTCTGTGGTGTCCGTCGACAACAAGATAACCGTTCCTTCTCTGAATGGCGATGATTGGTTCGTTGAGGCCGCGTTTGATTTCGTACTGCCTTCCGATGAGTTCGTCCATGTAAACTTCCTTCTGGGAAGGCAAGAGTCTGTTCATGGGAATGTCCCGGTTCACGATTTTCATTCTGATGTTGTTCTGCTGCTCAAGGAAATTCTTGACCATCATCACTTTGCCCGGTCGGGATTTTTCGATTTGGGATCTCACGATGTCTATGTTTGAGATTATCCCCACGAGTTTTCTGTTCTCATCCACCACCGGCAGATTCCTGAGCCCGTATCTGAAAAGAATCCTCGTGGCGTCTTCGATGGCCATGGACGGAACGGCACACAGAGTACCCCGGTTCATGACTTCCCGCATCTTCGCATCGGGGGTATCGATGTGTTTCAGAAGTTCTTTGGCGGTGATGAACCCCAGCAGATATCCGTTTTCGGCAATGGGAAAACCGTGAAAACTCGATGAGATTATCTTCTCCCTGACCTCTCTGACGGTCATGCTGGGGGATACGGTCAAAACGTCCCTGATCATATATTCTGCAACTACGGGTCCAGTCAATTCATCCACTCCGGAACGGGTATGTACGGATACAGAACATTAAACTTATGAGGTTATCTGGCCGCACAGGCCGAAATCGTCTGATAACCTTATATATTGTTTCATATTTATGAGTCAATTACGCCCCGGTAGTGTAGTGGCCTATCATGGAGCCCTGTCGAGGCTCCGACCCGGATTCAAATTCCGGCCGGGGCGCCACTTTTACACAAATTTCATGATTGTTGGCTGTTTGTCGCCGACCCGTACATCAAAACCATGTTTTTGCCGGTTTTCGGATCCTTCGTCAATTCGGCTTCAACATTGAACACCGTGCGCATGTTTTCCGAAGTGAGGACATCTTCCGTTTTCCCCATATCATGAATTTTGTGATTGTGGATCATCATTATTCTGTCGCAGTACCGGGCGGCCATCGATAAATCGTGAGACACTATCACCACGGTGAGTCCTTCTTCTTTGGACAGGGCGTGAATCAAATCCAGTATGTCGAACTGCGCGCTTATGTCCAAATGCAGCGTGGGTTCGTCCATCAGCAATATTTTCGGAGTCTGGGCGAGGGCCCTCGCAATGATTACTTTCTGCCGTTCTCCGCCGCTCATGGTGTTGATGTACCGTTCCGCCATATTGGAAATTCCGGCCTTTTCGATGGCGTCGTCGATTATTGCTATGTCGTCATAGGAATCTCCCTGAAACGCTTCCTGGAAGGGCATTCTTCCCATGGAAACTATTTCCCTCACGGTAAACGAGAATTTGATTTCGTTGGTTTGAGGTATAACGGCAATTTCCCGGGCGATTTCTTTCTTTTTCAGATCTTCCAGATCCGTGTCGTGAATCATCACGCATCCCCCTTTGGGACGGAGATTTTTGTTCAGGTTGCCCAACAGAGTGGTTTTTCCGCAACCGTTGGGGCCGATGATTCCCAGGATCTCCCCCTGAACGAGATCGAAATTTATGTTTTCCAGCACCGGTTTTTCTTTGTAACTGTAACTGAGGTCTTTTGTGCGCAACATCACCAACCGACCTCCCTCTTCCGCCTGCGGAGCAGGTATATGAAGTACGGAGCGCCGATGAGGGCCGTCAGTATGCCGACGGGCAACACGCCCAACGACTGAGCGATTATGTGGGCAAGGTAATCGCATCCCACCAGAAACACCCCTCCCGCCAGGAAGGAAATCGGAATCAGGGTCCGGTTGTCCGGGCCTATGAGAATTCTCATGATGTGGGGTATGACCAAGCCGACAAAACCTATGGTTCCCACAAAACACACGGCGGCGGCGGTAAGCATCGAAACGAAAACCAGCAGAGTGAGTCTTACTTTCTTCACATCCACGCCCAGATTCATGGCGTGGGCGTCACCCATCATCATGGCGTTGATTTCTTTGGAATAATACGTTGCGACGGAGACTCCGATTGCCACCAAGGGTATCACGATCATGATTTCCGTCCATCTCACTCCGGAAAGGCTGCCCATTCCCCAGAAGACTATGTCGGCGAGTTTCTCGCCCGCCATATACGTCAGCAGAGACACCAGGGCCTGCAACAGGGCGCCGACGGCAATACCCGCAAGAAGCAAAGTTTCCATATGGGTTTCGTTGCCGACTCTGGCAAGTCTGTAAACCAGCAACATCGTTCCCATGCAGGCTATGAAGGCAAACAGAGGAACGGTCAGCATCAGGGCGGTGGAGGTTGCGACGAACATCATCGCGGTTGCGGCGCCCAAGGACGCTCCCGAAGAAAGACCGAGGATATACGGCGAAGCCATGGGATTTCTGAAAAGAGCCTGCATGACGGCACCGGAAACGGCCAACGCGCCTCCCACGAGCAGACCCATGACGACTCGGGTGGCGTTGATGTCCACCACAATCGTGCGGTATGTGCTGTTTTTGACGAAAATAGCGGTCAGAACTTCTTCAAAGGACAGCCACCACAACGGTGCGTATATCAATTCCAGATAAGCGAAGACGGCAAAAGCGGCGACTAAAACCGCTACGGTGAGAGCCACTTTTGTTTTCTTGTCCATCGTCCGGAATCTCCTGTGAATAAAAAGACGGTAAGATGTTTGTTTTAAATCTTTTTAAACTCCGATCAGGGTTTTCTCATGACGAACAGTCCGATCAGCACTATGATGAACATGGCACCGGCGGTCAGGATCTTCTCGCTGTTTATGTAGAAAATATCCATCACGGATTGGGTGTGGTCGTATTCCTCAATCATCGCATCCGAAACCACGGTCAGTCCTTCAGCCGCGGAAGGACAGTAATTGTTCCAGTCGGCATCCATTTTTATGACGACGATGGAGGCGGTTCTGAGAACGTTCTTCTGGAACTCTTTTTCGGACATCGGATAGTTTCCGTCAAGGAATATCACGTCCGGGTTGAGCTGCAGAATCAGGGATGCTTCGGCCTCGTAGTAATTGGCGGACACGTTGGAATTGTATCCTATGTTGTTTCCGCCCGCCAATTCAATCATGCTGACGGCTATCCCTTTGTTGTAGACTCTGAGCTTGCCCTGATATTCGTTTACGTACATTGCGTTGACTTTGTTCTCATCGTCGATTTCACCGGCTCTGTCCGTGGCGAGGTCGAAAGCGTCATACATTTTTTCCAGGGCCTCGGCGGATTCCTTTCCGATCAGAATTGCGATGTTTTCCACAATGTCCAGCACTTCGTTGTAAGTGTAGGCACCGAAACAGAGAACTTTGAATCCGTCGGCTTCCAGCATTTCTCTGGTGCCTCCGGCCGCTATGGTTCCGGAATAGTCGTTAATGATGATTACGTCGGTATCGAGGTTGAATTTACCGCTCTGCTCCACCTGAACCATGGTGCTGTAAATGTAATCCTTATTCGTCGAATAGGAAGAACCCGCGTTCACGGCTTCGATTCCCGATTCCTTTGCAAAATCGTCGGAATAGGAATCGTAAGCGACTATCATGTCTTTGCCGCCGAGTTCAACGACGGTTTTCGTGAATCCGTATCCCAGTGTGGCCACCTTTTCGGCGGGGGCGTCCAAAGTCAGCGTGTAGCCCGTTGAGTCGGTGACGGTGATTGAGTCCGCGTATGCGTCGTCGATGTTCACTGCAAACCCGAAGGCCGAGAATATGAATACCGCGGCGATTGACGCTACGGTTACACTTTTGAAAATGTTGTTCATGGTATCAAAAAAACATAATTCTTACTGACTACTTATGCGTTATTATTAAAAAAGTAATACTCAGGAGGTTTTACGACAAACGGCGTACGATATATTCGCACAGGAAGGGAAAGTATCTTTAATCAGTAAAGTCGAATCGGGTTCATGCGTTGGATGCTGAGAGGCAAGATTCACCGCGCTACGGTAACGGATGCCAACCTGGATTACGAAGGCAGCATCACCATAGACGGGGAACTTCTTGATTCCGCAGGCCTGTGGGAAGGCGAAAAGGTTACCATAGCCGACATCACCAACGGAAACCGCTTCGAAACTTACACCATACGCGGAGAGGACGGATCCGGTGAAATTTGCATAAACGGTGCCGCCGCACATCTGTGCAAGAAAGGCGATTTGGTAATAATCATGGGATATGAGCTTACCGACAGGCCCATCAAGGCGACCGTCGTCCTTGTGGATGAATCGAACAAGCCGGTGAGGGGTTGATTCTGAGGATTTATTCCGACGGGGGTTCCAGGGGAAACCCGGGGCCTTCCGCTTACGGGGTGGTAGTTACCGAAGGCAGTAAGGTCATTCACGAAGAGTCCGGATTTTTAGGCAGGATGACGAACAACCAAGCCGAGTACCGAGGACTCATCGCGGGAATAGGCAAAGCCCTGGAACTGGGCGCGGAAGAGGCAGAGTTCATTATGGATTCCCAGCTTGTCATCAAACAGATGAGGGGGGAATACAGAGTGAAGGCTCCCGGCCTCGTTGAATTGCACAATGACGCAAAAAACCTGAGTTCACTGATTCCGAAAGTGAAATTCATCAACGTACGCCGTCACGAACTTTTGATTCCGAGAGCCGATGAGCTCGTCAATGCCGAACTGGACAGACATCAGGATTGAATTCTGCCGATAAGTTCCGAAATGGGAACAAGAGTTTGTTCGCCGGAGGACATGTCCCTCAGCGTGACCGAATCGGATTCCAGTTCCTTTGTGCCCACAATCACGGCCTGCCGGGCGCCCACGGATGAAGCATGCTTCATCGCTTTGCCCATTTTTCTTCCCATAATGTCGGTGTCGCAGGAAATTCCGGCTTTTCTCAGCATGGCGGTGATTTCCGCGGCTTCGGAACGGACGTCGTCCGAAACCGGAACCACGTAAGCGTCGATTCCTTCGTTTTCGTATTCCAATCCTTCTTTTTCCAAGGCAAGAAGAATTCTGTCAAAACCTATCGCGAATCCCGTGGAAAACACGTCTTCCCCTCCGAAAAGTTCCGATAATGAATAGGAACCTCCTCCGAGAATCTGTTTTTCGGCTCCCAAAGCGGGGGCTTCGGCTTCGAAAACCACGCCGGTGTAATAATCCAATCCCCTGACTACGCCCAAATCGATGTCAAAGTCTTCGATGCCCATTGCGGTCAGACGGGAAACCAAAGATCTCAGATAGTCTCCCGCATCGCCGGGGACTCTGTCCAGAACTTCGATTCCGCCGACGGTATCGGTGAATTCGAAAATTCCGTCCATGACCTCCCGGTCAACTCCGGCGGCTTCCATCAACGGAACGGCTTCTTCGTAAGCTTTCTTGTCAAGTTTCTGAAGAATTTCCGCCAGGTTTCCGTCAGGTATGCCGGCCTCTTTCAGTTTCTGTCTGAGAACCCCTATGTGTCCCACCTTCAGCCTGAAATCTTTCAGACCGAGTTCTTCGATCATCGCCGCCGCGAGGGCTATCGCTTCCGCATCGGTGTCCGGAGTCGCCGAACCTATGAGTTCGGCCCCGAACTGGAAGAATTCCCGGTATCTGCCGCTCTGCGGCCGTTCATATCTGAAACACTGGCCGAAGTAAAACAGCTTGATGGGCTTGGGATCGTTGCTCATGCTGTTCACGAACATTCTGATCGTGGGCGCCGTCAGTTCGGGACGGAGGGCTATCTCACGGTCCCCTTTGTCCCTGAAAGCATAAAGTTCGTCCACGATGTTGGGTCCGCTTCTCAATATGAACAGTTCGGAATCTTCAAAAATCGGCGTGGCCGTTTCTCTGAATCCGAATCTTTTCGCGACGGACCTGAGCTTTCCCTCATAGTGTCTGCGTCTTTCCATTTCGTCCGGAAGAAAATCCCTTGTGCCGCGTGGACGTTGGATCATAATAATCGCTTATACGGAAATTGATAATAAACGTGTTGTTCGGATTTTGACCGGATTCCGATTCCGATATCAAAGAAAATATTGAAGTAAATGGTTTGAAAAGATCGATCAATCACTTCTTTGTCAGATAAAACGAGAGAACGATCGCCGAAAGAACTATCACCGAAGCGAAGGCCAAATCGAAAACTTCCACAACGTATTCGGTCTCTTCTTCGGCATCGTCGTCAGGGTCCGCCGCATACGCTTCGTCCGTCACGTCTCCGATTGCCCCGAATACGAGCAACGAAAGCACCGCGGCCGAGAACATCATGAGTGCTACTTTGTTTTTGTTCATAGTCATCCATACCTTCAGGGTATTATATTACTGTGGATAGAAGTGTCTGAATTTAAACGCAACGTTTCGGAATTCACCTTTTCACGATGATTGTAACGATATCCTCGTCTTCGACCACGTGATCCATTCCCACGGTCTGCCCCGGGAATTTTGCGCTTTTCCCCCATACCATCGCATACCGGAACTGGTTCCTGAAATCCCTGTGAATCTGTTCGCAGACGTCACCTATCGTATTGCCCCTTTTGACAATAAGGGGAATTTCCATGTCCGCTTCCTGTCCCTGAGGTTTCAGATAGACACGGATCATGTCTATGGTTTCATACAAAGCCTGTTTCAGTTCTTCGATGCCGTATCCCGTGACCGCGGACACCGGCACAAGATGGAAATCCTTGTGAGTTTCCAGAACCGCTTCCAATTGCCCCGGAATCGCCATATCCACTTTGTTCACCGCCATCATGGATTTGATGTACACCCGGTTTCCGGAAAGAACGTCAAGCATCTGCTCCACGTCAATGTCCTCACGGACGACTACGGTTGCGTTTATGTGACCGTAGGCTATGGTCATGTCCCGGACTATCTCTTCGGTAATCTTGGTGAGTTTCAGCGTGGGTTTGACCACCACTCCGCCCTGTGAAGAATGGGTTATCACCACGTCGGGGGCTCTCTGATCCAGACGTATCCCCGAATCGTAAAGTTCCTTGAACAGGACTTCGATGTTGGGGTTGAATATATCGATGACGAACAGAATGACATCCGAAGCTCTGGCCGCCGCTATGACTTCACGTCCGCGACCCTTTCCCCGGGATGCGTCTTTGATCAGACCGGGCATGTCCAGAATCTGTATTCTGGCATGATTGTATTCCAACACGCCCGGAACGATGTCCAGCGTCGTGAAGTGGTAAGCGCCCGTCTCCGACTTGGCTCCCGTGAGCTTGTTGAGCAAGGTTGATTTACCTACCGAAGGGAATCCTATCAGCGCGACGGTGGAATCCCCCGCTTTTTTGACATAGAATCCTTTGGTGTTGCCTTTTTTGGAGCGTCTCTTCTCCGCTTCTTCGGTAAGTTTGGCTATTTTGGCCTTAAGCTTGCCTATATGAGCTTGGGTGGCTTTGTTATACTTTGTGTTGGAGATTTCCTCTTCCAATTCTTTTATCTGTTCTTCAATGGTTGCCACTTGCAGATCGTTCCTCTGATTGCCCCTTGATGTTTAAAGGTTATATTAGTTTTGGCAAATCCGAGAGAATATTTCTAGATACTTTTTAATCAGAGAATAGGTTACATTGCCTGATGGTCGGAAATAAACCGGATTTCATGATTAATTCTGAAAAGAAAACAAAGCTGAACAACAGGCAGGTATTGGGACTGGGTTTCGGTATTCTGATACCGCTTTGGCTGCTGGTGTCCGGTTATTTCAGATATTTGGGCGTGTTGTGGATGATAATTCTGCCCGTCATCCTTTATTTGGGCCCCCGCATCACCAAAGTCAGGGATTTGAAATACATGATTGCCAACGGCGTGCTGTTCGCAGTCATAGCGATTCTCATCGGAGGTCTGTTCATGTCCCCGGCTTTGATCAATGACAACAACCAGTTCAGGGACGGCGGAATGTTCAAAGATGCCGTGATAACCCCGACGGAAACAGGATATTCCGTCACGGCGGAATACACCGGTGACGACCTGACACTCACTCCCGTTGCGTTTCTGATGCAGGTGGAGATGGCGGGATATTGGCTTCCATACGGCAAAGAAGGGGGCACTGAGACTTTTACTGGCACAATGTCCGGGAATACGGTTAGTTACGACATAACCGCAAACGACAAGCTCTACATCATGTACTTCTACATGAACGATGACGATGGCGAAAAGGTCTCCGGATCTCAGTCGCCTTCGATGTTCCTGACAGAAAAAACCTCCTCTTCGGAATTCAACAGAGCGGTGTGGTTGGGAACCGTGTACATAGTCGGCGTCGTGGTGATTCTGTACTTGATGATTACACTGTTCACCTATGCCATAAGGTCCAAGGCCAACAAAACCAGGGACCGTATGATTGAACAGGGAAGGTTGTATCCCGACGGATACGGAAGATGCAAAGAATGCGGCGCCATCGTTCTGCCCGGGGAGATCAGCTGTCTCAAATGCGGCGCTTACATCGACGTCCCCAAAGAACTCAGACCGCACAAAGTGGATTATTTCGAATGCGAACAGTGCGGTGCCGAGGTTCCCGAAGATGCCGAAAGGTGTCCCAAATGCAATGCGGAGTTCGACGGATTCGAAGTCGAAGTGGTACGGACCGACGGCACCGTGGAAGTGGTTCAGGAAACTTTCGAATGTCCCGACTGCAAATCGGAAGTGCCGATTTCATCCAAAACCTGCCCCGTATGCGGAAGAACGTTCAGAAAATGAATCCTTACGGGACATAAACACTGATAAAGATTAAAAGTGAATCAGTCATTCAAAGGTTCGGATGCACGCTATTGACAAAGAATCCGGCGCGAAGTCCGGAAAAGGCGGCAAATCTATTGCCTATGAGCTTGCGGATGCGCAACAGGAAATATCCGTCGCGGAATTCTTCGAGAAGAACAAACAGATACTTGGATTCGATTCGCGCTCCAAATCTTTGCTGATGGGTGTCAAAGAAGCCGTGGACAACGCTTTGGACGCCTGCGAAGAAGCGGAGATACTTCCCGAAATAAACGTCTCGATAGAACGTTTGGATGAGGACGATTATCGGATAACCGTTGACGACAACGGCCCGGGCATAGTGCACAAAGCGATGCCCAACGTTTACGGAAGATTGCTTTACGGTTCAAGATTTCACGCGTACAAACAATCCAGGGGTCAACAGGGTATCGGAATATCCGCGTCGGTGATGTACGGTTACCTTACGACGGGAAAACCCGCGCATATAATATCCAAAGTGTCCGGGGATGACGAAGTCGCCTGGGAAATGGACATCATCGTTGATACGAAAAACAACCGTCCGAAAATAACCAACGACAGGGCGTTCACCTGGGACAGGGATCACGGCACGAGTGTGGAATTCTCAATCAAAGGAAGATACATAACCGGAAAACAGTCCATTTTCGAATATCTCAAAAACACCGCCATCGTCAACCCGCACGCATTCATTACATTCACCGATCCCGACGGAAAGAAATGGACTTTCGAAAACGCCACCGAAAGCACCCCCATAAAACCGAAAGAGATCAAACCCCACCCCGAAGGAATGGAAATCGGGGATCTTATGAAGTTTGCCCAATCAAGCAAACAGAATAACGTTCATGCATTCCTGAGACAGGAATTCTCCAGAGTCACCAAACGCATTGCGGACGAGATTCTGGAACTTGCCGACGTGAATCCCAAAACTTCGCCCAGGAAGCTTACCCGGGAGGAATGCGCCAACATCATCAAAGCCATCGGCAAAGTCAAAATCATGGCGCCGCAGACCGATTGTCTGTCTCCCATCGGAGACACTCTGATCAAGAAAGGTCTGATGCACGTCATGGAGGGTCTGCGACCGGATTATTACGCAACGCCGGTCACAAGAACCCCGAAAACCGTCAACGGCAATCCCTTCGTCGTGGAAGCCGGCATAGTTTACGGCGGAGACATCCCTTCCGACGGCCAGATAACCATCCTGAGATTCGCCAACCGGGTTCCTTTGCTTTATCAGCAGGGAGCCTGCGCCATCACCAAAGCCATATCCGACATGGATTGGAGACGATACGGATTGGAACAGAGAGGCGGAAAGGGGATTCCCTTCGGACCCGCTATAATATTGGTCCATGTGGCCTCCACCAAAGTTCCCTTCACTTCCGAAGGAAAGGAAGCGATTGCGGGATATCCGGAAATTCTCAACGAGGTGACCGCGGCTCTGAGACTCTGTGCCAGAAATCTTAAAGGTCACCTGAACAAAATCGAACGCCGTTCGAAGACAAAGGCAAAATTTGATATCGTTCAGAAAATACTTCCGGATCTTGCCAGCAAATCCGCCGAATATCTCAACCGGCCGGTTCCGAATCTGGACCGGACCATCACGAAAATCATGAACGTCGTCTGGATCGAACCTTCTGTTGAGAAACTGAACAAAACCAACCGCAGAGTCACCTACACGATTTACAATTACACCGAAAAAGTCCGCAAATTCGGACTCCATGCCCATCTTCCGAAAGAGTCCGTCAATCTGGCGTTGTTCTCAGACCCGTATTTCAGGGAAATGGACGACATGGGCAGGGTCTTCTGGGAAATCGATGAACTGCAACCTTCGGTTTCCATGACCGTTTCTTTCGAACTGAGCGGCGAAATGGCCGATACCTTTTCGGAAGAGGACGTTTTCATATCGGGAATCAACTCCGTCATCGTAATGGGTGCGGATCCCCTGCCCGGAGACTGGGGTCTGAAGGGAATCGAAATTACGGAAGAAGAGGAAGAGATTCACGAAGACACCGAGGAAGAAGATGAAGAAGATGAAATTCTCGAAGATGACGAATACGACAAGGAGGCCAAAGAATGAGCAATAACAAAGGCACTCTGGACAGCCTCGACAAAATCGTCGACGGACTTTACACCCACCTCGACAACGGAAACATTCCCGCCATGGAAGTTGCGCTGAGATCGAAAAGAAACATCGAATTCAATCCCGGAACAGGAGTTTGGAATTACGGAAACATAACTTCCGCCCGTTCGGCAAAATCCGTGAAAGGCGCGCTGATGCTGCTCCGTACCGTTTACACCGCTGACTTCATCAAAGGCATGCTGGAATCCAACAAATCATCCACCCTCAGAGAAATGTACTATATCTCCGAAGGATGGGAATACGCAAAATTCCAGAGTCAGGACGAAAGCGTCATCCTGGCCGAGGATTTGGAGATACTCACGGGATACATGCGGGAGGATTTCAAACTCCGTCCGGAAGAAGACGGCGCCAGGATTTACGGTGACCTCACATTGACCGAACTCACCCGGAAAGGCGAAAGGAAGAAAATAAACTGCATCGACGACGTGGGGGATTCAGGATACGGGATTCCGTACAACGTCGGGCCCGAGAAGATAGAGTTCAAAAAATGCAACGCAAAATTCGTTGTTGCCATAGAAACCGGCGGTATGTTCGACAGGTTGGTGGAAAACGGTTTCCCCGAGAGGTATGACGCGTTACTCGTTCACCTGAAGGGACAACCCACCAGAGGCACCAGGAGATTCATCAAAAGACTCAACGAAGAACTGGGTCTTCCCATAACCGTGTTCACCGACGGAGATCCGTGGTCGTTCAGAATTTTCGCATCCGTGGCTTACGGAGCGATCAAGACCGCCCACATATCCGAATATCTGGCGACTCCGGCGGCACAGTTCATCGGAATCACCCCCTCGGATATTCTTAACTACGATTTGCCCACGGACAAACTGACCGACAAGGACAAAGGCGCCCTGAAAGCCGAACTTTCGGATCCCAGATTCAAAGACGAGTTCTGGGAGAACGAAATTCAGGCCATGATCGGAATGGGAAAGAAGGCAGAACAGCAGGCCTTGGCCAAATACGGTCTGGACTTCGTTACCGACACTTATCTTCCCGAGAAGCTCATGGACATGGGAATTCTCTGATCAGTTCGAGGCCTGTATCACCCTGTTGACGACAAAACTCTTGTCCATATCGGCAAGGAAGGTTCCGAGTCTCGGACCGCTCTTCTTGCCGATCAGGATTCTGTACATGGTCCCGTAACCGCCTTTGAGGCCGATGGGCGAATCTTTGGCGGTATCGGCGATGACGGAGCCGATGGTCTCGGCGTCCCATCTGCAGTCGTACAATCTGACCGCAAGGGCCTGAAGGAAGGCCTTCTCGTTCATGGACAGATCGATGCCGGGCGGCACCGTGGCGCTAACCGAGAATTTTACCATATCGGGTGCGAATCCGTTAAGCCAGTATCTCACGCATTCGACTCTTTTAGCGAGTCTCTTGGTTTCTGCGGGAGTCATGTCGGACAGGTCTTCGCTGCGGTTGAGAATTTCCATCACGCCTTCGAAAGTCGGTGCCATCTGTGCGATGTTCACCAGATGTCTGTAAGAAATCTGACGGGGCAGTTTCTGCGGCGTTCTGTTGTGCTGGGATATTTCATAAGCCCGGACGGAATCCTCTTCGGACTCCGCGAAACCGCCTTCGAAGAACAGACGTTCCATCCTGTCGTATTCGTCGGCCATGTCCAGAACACCCATGGAAGAGTCGTAATCTATGGCCCTTGACGGATTGACCCTCAGGAACAGATAGTTCAGCACTTCGGGAGGGGTCATGTTGATCGCATCGAGTCCCGTCACCGGGGAACCCAATGACTTGTGCATTTGACCCACGCCTTTCAACTGAACGAATTCGTAAGGTATCGGATAAGGCGGAACTCCTCCGTAAATTTCTTCGACGATCCTCACCCCGGTTTCGTAAGAACCGCCGGCGGCGGCGTGATCTTTTCCGAAAGGTTCGGCGGAAACCCCGAATATCTTCCACTTGGCCGGCCATTCGCACCTCCAGGTGAGTTTTCCCTCCCCTTTGCGGACATCGGCTTTTCCGCTGTTTCCGCAGTCGCAGTTGTATTCGATGTACGGGAACTCGTAGGTTTCCAGAATCGGCTGGGTGAATCTGCCGCAGGCAGAACAGATGGGGGTGTACGGGGCGTAATCGGGATTTTCCTCTTTGCCCGTGACTTCGCTGAGTATTTTGATGACCTGTTCCCTCTTGTTCATGGCCATGTCTATGGTTTCCGCGAACAGACCTTGTTCATAAAGCTCGTGAGTCCAGATTATTTCACATCTGACCCCGAGGGAATCGACGGCGTCCAGGAAGGGCTGCACATAGTGGTGGGCGTAATTTTTGTGTTTGCCGCAGGGACAGGGGAATTCGGAAATGGGCATTCCCACATACTGTTCGAATTCCTTCGGCAGGAAATCGTAACGTCTGCGGAGGGGGTCGTAAGAATCGATAAGATAGATTAATCTGACATTTTTACCGAGGCCTTCCACCGCGCTGCGCACGGATTCTCCGGTAATTGCCTCTCTGAGGCTTCCTACATGAATGATTCCGGTGGGGCTTATTCCCGTGGCTATCAGGGGTTCCTCACAATTTTTTACGATGTTCTCAGCGATTACGTCCGCCCAATGCATATAAATCAAAGTATCAACAAACAAGACCTATTAAGATATTATCCATCAGACTTCCGAAAAATCAAAAAGCTTTTTATATAAACCTAAGAATGGGGAAATCATGGCGAAAAAGAATCAGGGAGGATTTCAGTCCTCTGCGGGTCTTATGAGATACTTCGATTCGGAGACTGACAAGGGTTACAAGATCTCTCCCCGGGGAGTAATCGGTATGGCAATTGCCCTGATAGTCGTCGTTCTCGTGGCTCAGGTCTTCCTGCCTGTCTGAAAACAACCCGCAGAACCGTTTTCCGGCAGAGTTTCAATCACAGACTTGAAATGTCCGATTCTGTTTTTCTTCAATAATCCGTTCTGAATGTTCATTTTGTTCAGGTGGAACAGGATTCTTCCGGTGAATCCTCCGGATATTTCTTCCTGAACGCGCGCTTCAGCAACGGAGGCGCAATTACGGTCGTGACCACGGACATTAGAATGATCACCGTGTTCATCTCCGACGTAAGGAATCCGCCGGTGAACCCTATTGCGGCTATTATGATGCCCACTTCCGCCCTGGGAACCATTCCGATACCGATGATTTTTGCGGAGTCTTTCTCAATGGTTTTGTCGGAAATCCTCGCTCCGACATAACAACCGAGATACTTCGTGACGATTGCCACGATTATTACGTACAGGGACAGCAACAGCACCGTGGAGCTCATCAGAGACGAGGCTTGAACGTGCATACCCACATTCAGGAAGAACAGGGGGAGGAAGAATGTGGTGATCGCATCCACCTTCGGCTTGAGATCCCAGGAGTGGGCGTAATCCGCAAGCATCATTCCCGCAAGGAAAGCTCCGATGATTGCGGCGAGTCCGATGGCTTGGGAAATAAAAGACATAAACAGACACAAACCGATGGCAAGCATCAGTTTGTCCATTTGGAATTTGCTCTTGGTCGAAGGTTTGGATTCGCACCTGTCACAGTACCAGCCGTCCAAACGGGGAACACATTTGTCACAGAACACGAACACGGACAGCACGAAGACCACGGTTATCATTATGACACCGATGATTTCTCCGAATCCGCCTGCCGCGCCGGTACCGGCAATCATAGCCAGAACTATCATCCCCAACACATCGTCGATGACGGCGGCGCCCAGAATTATGCGGGCTTCTTTCGTGTTGGTTTTGCGCAGATCCACGAGAACTTTTGCCGTCACTCCCACACTGGTGGCGACCATCGCCGCCGCCATGTACATGGCATGAACCATGTTGCCGTCATAGAAGAACAGCGTAAGACCCAGAAGGAAGGGGAATACCACACCTAGAATCGCAACCACCAGGGCGGGTTTTCCCACAGACTTCAGATCGCAGGCCCTGGTTTCCAATCCCACCGAGAACAACAGGAATATCGCACCTATTTCGGCAATTATTTTCAGGAACTGATAACTTTCGGAACCGGAAGAACCGTTTACGGGAAGTTCGACCCCGATTATACCCAGTAAGCTGCCTTCGCTCAGAATTCCCTCGAAGGCAGAACCGTCCCATATGATGTTGGCCACTATGATTCCCACAAGTATCTGGCCGATAAGCCCCGGGACTCCGAAACGTTCGAAGATTGTGGAACCCGTGACTGCCAGCACGTAAAGAACCAACAACATCAGAAGGATTGGGAGCAAATCCATAAAATTCTGATAAAACCCGTATTATAAATAGTTATTATAAAAAGGAGAAAGAGGTTTGGATTGTAATAAATCAGTAGAAATTGTGCAACCGGTTTCCGGTTCCGAACATAAAGGATATCTTCGGTTTGATTTCTGAAGCCGATGAAATCTCATACTTCACGTCCTGAACCGACTCTGTGAATTCCTGATTGTTTTCTTCAATCGGCAGGTCTGCCCCATCGGTTTTCACGGATTCGCATATGTCGGAAATGCTGAAACCGAAAGATGAATGCAGGATTTCCGGTTCTTCCAAAACCGCGGAAACTCTACTGCGCGGTTGCCTTCTTTCCGGAGCTGTTGTCTTCGGAAGAAAATCATATCCCGCGAAGTCCGCATAGTTCACGAGACAGCTTTCCGGAGATGACGTCTCCGTAACCGCCGATTCCCCGGAATCCGCCGAAGAGAACGCTTCGTATCTCCGCAAAGTGCAGTGATCCGTGTCGCAGGTGGAAATAGTCATAATGTTGGCAGATACGGAACCGATGCCGGTTTCATGAATTGCCACGGAAATCTTCGCTTCGGGCAACAGAATCACACAGGGCGGATTGGGGAACGTGGAGTGTTCTATCTCAGAAGGAAGAGCCGGCAGCTCCTTGGGCGATGTCAGTTCGGGATAACGTCTTGTGTAAAGCACGGGACCGTCGTGGAACCTGTCGAAGTCCTTGACGAAAGTTTCTTCCGACACCGCAACCGGTTCTTCGATTGCCGGAGATTCTTCACTATAATCTGCTTCAACGGATTCTTCCTTCGCGACCGACTCTGCCGGTCTGACGTTGTCAAGCATGATTTCCAATTCTATGATGAGGGAATCTTTTGCCGTTGACGTATTTTCTTCGATCGCACACTTCTCGTTATCCGATGCTTCCGCAACAACCGTTTCCGAAAACACTTCTCCGGAAGATTTCGCAGACGCCGGCGCGGCCGGAAGTCTCTCGACTTCAATTGCCGTTTCGGGTTTCATCGCCGCGGATTCCGTACGGTCCGTTTCGGAAACCCCGGTTATGGGTTCCAGTTCATATTCGGGACCGTCTTCGTAATTCAGGCCTTCCGGGATTTCTACCCGTGAGGCATCTTTTGAAGAAGTGGAAACCGCCTGAGGTGATGCCGAACAGTAAAGATTGCTTACAAACGGATTATGGTCACAGGTTCTGGGTTTTACCAGATTCAATGCTTCCTCGGAGAACCTGCCGCCGCTGTTTATCGGTTTAGGCTCGTCGAATTCAAAAAACAGATCGTCTTCAAGAGTTGCCAGATAAATCTCGGATCCCGACGGGAGTTCATGTTTGGAATACCCGTAATTCTCGAGTTTTTTGGCGGAACCGCCGAGATTTCCTCTGATCCATCCTCTTTCAAATCCCTTTTCCCGCTCATTGGAACGGCGTCCGAATTCCGAAAGCCGTTGCTTCAGAGCTCCCCATAGAGTGCTATCGCTATTTTTGCCTGAGTTCACACTCATGCTATCCCATCCGTTTATTGTTATGATTTGTGTAATATATAAGAATGATTGACGGTGCCCGTGTCACAAGACGAAATTAAACGGATGTGTCCCGATCCGAGAGGGAAAATACCGTCTTTACGCTCGCATCCGTTTTCATCACAGTTTATATAATATGTTTTGATTGAACGAGTGACTATGTTTGCCGGTGCCGAATCATGGGAATGGATCCTCGTTTTCGTACTGTTCATCGCATTGCTCGCTTTGGATATCGGGGTCATAAACCGCAAAGGCAAACACATTACGACAAAGGCCGCGTTGAAGCAAACCGCGGGATGGATTCTTGTCGCTCTCCTCTTCGGAGTGTACATATGGCACACCCGCGGAGCCCAGACCGGTATGGAATACTATGCCAGTTATGTCATTGAAGAGGCGCTCAGCGTCGACAACATGTTTGTGTTCCTTCTGATATTCTCATTGTTTGCGATACCTGACGACTATCAGCACAAAGCCTTGTTCTACGGTGTAGTGGGAGCCATCGCGTTCCGGTTCATTTTCATATTCGCCGGCGCGGAACTGTTGGACAGATTCGATTTCCTGATGTACTTCTTCGGTGCTTTGCTGATATTTGCGGCATTGAGGACGGTTTTCGGAAAGGACGACGGCGGTTCCGGAAGCAAAATGGCAAATTGGCTGTCAAGGCACATGAGTTGCTGTCCCGAATTGGACGAAGATAAATTCTTTACCTATCGGGACGGGGTGCGCATGGCAACTCCGCTGTTCATATGCGTCATCGTTCTCGAACTGTCGGATATAATGTTCGCATTGGATTCGATTCCGGCCATACTCAGCATAACCACGGACAAGTTCATTCTGTTCACTTCGAACATATTTGCCGTTCTGGGACTCAGATCCCTTTACTTTGCGGTGAGAGGGGCGTTGACCCACCTCAGATATCTGAAATACGGTCTCGGAGGCATTCTGACCTTCGTTGGAGCAAAGATGATGCTGCACGGTGTTTACGAATTCGACATCCTGCTCTCACTGTTGTTTGTGATCGGAGTGTTGGCGATTACAATAATCGCATCGCTGGCCGTTGAGAGAAAATCACCTGATAAATCCGTGTGACACCGATTATAAGTTCTCTATGGATCCTTTCTCGGCCCTGTCGCGGTATCTCTTCGGAAGAACGAACAATTCGCCGTCTTTGTCAAAACCCACGGAAGCGGAAACATCGTAGACGTCTTCGATGAGTTTTGAAGTGATTACTTCTTTGGGAGGCCCTATCGCGACAATGCGGCCTTCTTTCATGATGATGCATCGATCGCAATATCTCGCCATCAGCGAAATATCGTGTTCCGCGACGAGAATGGTCATATCCGTTTTGACCATGGCGTAAAGGTATTCCATGACTTCCAGCTTGTATTTCATGTCAAGATGTGACGTTGGTTCGTCGACCAACATCAACCTGGGCTCCTGAACGTATGCTTTGGCTATCAGAACACGCTGTCTCTCACCGGAAGACAGCATGTTCAACTGTCTGTTTTTCAGATGGGCGACTCCGAATTTAACCAACGTTTCTTCGATCAGGGTTTCATCGTCGTCGGTCTCCCACCATACATGTTTCAGATGGGGATAACGACCCAACATAACAGTTTCAAAAACCGTCAATCCGAAACTGGCTCTCAGTTCCGCAGGAACATTGGCAACTTTTTTGGCAACCTCCCTCGGGGGCTTGTCCAACACAGTTTCACTGTCGATGAGAATGTCGCCTGACGATGTGGAATGCAGTCGGTTGATGCATTTCATCATCGTGCTTTTGCCACAACCGTTGGGTCCGATGAGACCAACCAGCATACCGGACTCCAGAGAGAACGATACGTCTTTGACCGCATGGAATCCGTTTTCGTAATACTTGTTCAACGACTTCAGTTCCAACAACGGAGCATTAACCTTCATACATCCGCCCCCTCTTGATAAGCAAATAAGCGAAAACCGGGACTCCGATCATTGTGGTGATTGCCCCTACCGGCAATTCCTGCCCGTAGTAAAGCATTCTTGCCGCCAAATCGGCCAACATTACCAGCGCCCCTCCCAAGGCTATGGATGCCGGCAGAACCAGCCGATGATCGCTTCCCAGAACCATACGGCAAACGTGAGGCACCACAAGACCCACAAATCCTATTATTCCGACGAACGCCACGCACACGGATGTGAGAACAGAGGCCATAATCAACATTATTCTGTTGAACCGTCTTACATCGAGTCCCATCTGCTGGGCCTGGTCTTCACCGAGCAACACAAGATTGAACTCTTTTGCCCAAACCAACGGAATCAGAGATAATGCCAGCACCGGAACCAAAACCAACCAAACCTGTTCCCAGACAACGTTTGCGAATGAGCCGAACAGCCAGGACAGCGCATTGCTGACTTTCTGTCCGGCCATGGACAGCATAAGTGTCTGGAAGGCGGAGAATGCCAGTCCCACGACCACACCCGCCAAAACGTAATTGATGGATGCGCCTCCGGATTTCTCCGCGATCAGCATCGTCATTCCGAATGCCAGTATACCTCCTATGATTGCCGTGAAAGCCGTAAGGTATATGGAATGCGGAGAGAACAGACCGAAGAATGTGAAATCAAAAGCAATGACCGCCAATGCAGCAGTTCCCGCACCTGCGGAAACCCCCATTATATATGGATCGACCAGTGGGTTTCTGATGATTGCCTGGTACATGCTTCCGGCTATGGACAATCCGATGCCCACGGCAAGAGCGACTATGGTCCTCGGAAGTCTGGATTCGTAAACCATCAGTTCATTGTAATCCAGTCCCTTTCCTCCTTTCGATATGGCGGAAAGCAAAGAAGAGAACATCTCCGAAACCGATAACGTGACCGTGGGTCCGATGCAGAGACAGACGATAAACACGACGACCGTCGTTGCGGCTCCGATCAACATCATCACGAACAGCTTGTGTCTGCTCTTGGTGTTGTGCCTCAAATCGTCTCCGGTCAGATAATGATTGAACTTATGCCAGGCGTGTCTGTACGGATTTCTGATTTTCAGAACCAATCTGGCTATAACGTATATCAGAATAAGAATAACAAGAACAATCAGCAGGAATTCAATCAGCGTCTGCAGCAATGATTTCTCCTCAACGGGTTCGTAAACATATTCGGGAAGGGTTCCGCTTGAAGCGATGAGTCCCGCGTCATTGCCGTAAACCATCAGGCCACCTACGAATATTATAGGGGACATTCCGTAATTTTTGACGGTGGAATCGGAATACCATTCCGAAAGAATCCTGCCGTCCAAGGAAACTTCATACACCGGGGCGGTGAGCGAGTACGGCGTCATGTATATCGATTCGCCGTTTATGAGTATCGGCGGGCCCTTGGTTGACTTTATTTCGCCGTTCATTATCCGGTGTTCGCCGGTGATGCTTATTCTGCACAATCCTTTCGTGGTTACAAAATAAGTTCCTTCGAAATCATCCGTTACCACCGGAATATGATAGTTTCCCGTGAGTCCCAGTGTATCTTTGTCGGCGATAAGGAATATTTTGCTTAATTCGCCGGTTGAAGGATCGAAATCATAAATCCCGATTCCCCCGACCACCGAACTCATACCTCTTCCGTCGCTGACGGAGAAAATTAATCTGTATTTTGATTCATGTTCAAAAACGGACACCGCGGACACATTTCCGAATTCGGTGCCGCCTGCGGTTAAAGTACGGGTGTAAATTTTTTCATCCGCTATGATTTCACCGTCGGCTTTGTCAATCACGTACAGATGTCCGTTCAGTGCCCCCGCGAACATATAATCGTCGTAAACCGTGGGGGACACGTAGTAAACCGAACCTCCCATTTGCCGGGACCAAAGCAAATTCAGATTCAGATCGAAACAGTATGCCATTCCGTTTGTGGCCGTGCAGTAAATCGCACCGGAATCGTAAACAAGCGATCCGGTTCCTCTGAAACTGTAATTGAATCCCGACAGAGGTTTCGCTTCGGCGGGAATCGCGTCAGCATCGGTCAGAACGGAAAACGCTTTACCACCGAAAGATGTCACATATTCATTTTCGGATATCTTATTTTCATCGAGTACTCCGGGACCTTCCCTCCAATTGAATTTGTAAATCATCCCTTCGGAAGAAGAGACGTAAATATTTTCGCCGACGATGACCGGCGTGGATGTTTCGTAACTGTTGACTCCCGGGAACCGGAATTGCCACACCACGCCGCCGTCAAGGTTGAAACATATCACTCTTGGTTGCCCGTCTTCTCCGTCGGATTCATTCTTCGTGGAGAATTTGGCAAATATGAAATCTTCGACATAAGTCACGGCGGCGATTATGCCGCTTATTCCGTCGATTTTGTACTCCCACTGAACTTTGATTTCATCTTCCGGTATGACTACATTGTCCTGTCTGCCGGTCTGGGCCGCGTCTCCCCGTATCATTGTCCATGAGGATTTGAATTCGGGAGTTTCCACGGGAACTGTTCCGGAAGGATAGAATGCCAGAGCAAGCCCCTTTCCGTCGTATGCATCGGTTAAATCTGCCGATACCCACTTTTTATCGTCGGTGGAGTCGTCCCACCTGTAAACGTTCCAAACGGAAGTGGATTTGAATCCTGTGGTTCCGCTCGACTCGAAATTACCCCCTGTGTCAGTGTCGGAACCTATAATCTTCTCGTATACCCCGTCTATCTTCAAAGGTCCCGAATCATAGGTATGCCCGTTGGCCTCCGCGGTATTTTTCAGAACTTCGTCTATGGTCGATCCGGACTCCGCCTCATACCATGACGTTTTTCCGTTTCCCATATCAAACAACACATTGCCTTCGGTTCCTGCGCCGTAAGCATCGGATATGTCGGACACCATCGCGAAGGATGACGAAAGCATCAGCAAGGATACGAAGAGTGCGATTACTGTTGATTTTCCTTTAATGTCGGGAGCCTCCTTATTCAAATCCTAAATATTCTGTAATTGTCAGGAAGTCTCTGTAGTTGTCTCCGATATAGTAAGGAATCGGGTCATCGGGGAACAGAACGTCCTGATATAGTATCAAAGTAATTATTTCCATCAACTGAGCGTATCTGGGTCCCGGCAACTGAGCCATCTCCGCCAACCCTCCGCTCAATAAGTAAATCTGTCCGTTTTTGTAAGCGTCGGTTTGCTTCCATTCCGCTGACATATTGTTCAGCATTGTTTCGTATTCGGATTCGGTCGCAAGATAATCGTCCGTGATTATTATCGCCACGTCGGGATTCGCTTTTGCGATCAATTCGGAATTTGATTGAATCCAGCCGTAACTGGAAGAAAATACGTTTTCGCTTTGCAACCGGTTGAGGATATCGTCAACGTAAGTATTCGATCCCGATACCCAGGGGGCTTTTGTCGCGGACAGGGAGACCAAAGTCGATTTCGAATCCGTTTGGTTCATACCGATGAGATCGAGTATCTCCGACTCGGCGGAACCCAATAAATCGATTACATCCGCCGAGCGTATTTCATAACCCATCACAACGCCCACGATGTAAATATTGTCGAGGATGGTGTCGATACTTTCACCGGCATACAGCACAATGGAATTCACCGTGGTTTTCCTTACCCTTTCCGCCAATTCATAATGAGCGTACAGTGAACCGTCACACAGCACCAAGTCGGGATTTGATTTCATTATGAGTTCAAAACTGGGATTCACATAATCCCCGATTTCCACTATATCCCCGTTCTTCTTTCCTTCTGCGACGGCATCGGGGTAATTGCTGTATTTGTCGGCGCCGACTATCGCATTTGTAGCATTCAGGGAACCCAAAATTTCTGTTATGGAAGGTGACAGAGTCACAATCTTCTTTGCCTGAGGATACCCGTATATGGAACGTCCGAACTGATCCACGCCGACCGTGGGGGCTTCGTCCTCGCCGCAAAATGCCCACGTGGATACGGAATATTCCGAAATGTCTACGTCTGTGTCGACAAGCTTTGTCCAATTCAATTCTTCTGTTTTGACGACCCAGAAATTCCAGGTTTTTTCTTCGTCATTTGGTATTCCGTTTATCTCGGTGACTTTATTGTCTTCGATGACGAGTTCGTACCCGACTGCGTTACAGGCATATTCCAAAATCTTTATGGGATCGTCATATTCTTTGAAATCCGCATCCACCCATTGAACATCCCGGTTTCCGAAATCGATGGCTATGCCCGTTGATTGGTAAGCGAAAGCAGATTGAGTGTTATTTACGAGAGCGACCGTCAGACCGGCTCCGGACAGGAGCAACACGACTGTCAACAATGTCTTGAGTTTTGTCGGGTCCGATCTCATTCGCATCACATTGATTTCTCATAAGGGTGTTTTGTAAGAGGTTTCGAAAAGGTTTGTTTAAGGTATTTGGATTTAAGCCTTGAAGGGGCCTTCGTTCATCCAATCGTCCACATCAATGGGAGTAGGTGCACTTGAACCCGCATACACCGAAAAGAAGAATATCGTGGAAGTAGACTGTATGATCTTGAACTCCTGATCGTCGTCATACCCTCCATGGCCCTTGAAACTCAACCAACCATTTGAACTTGCGAAGTAACCCCATTGATCATCTTCAGGAAAGGTCACACTCGCAAGCATTGCTTCTTCGCCGGTATCTGAATACAAATAAGCGTTAACCGACCATGAACCTGTTTCATCAACTGTTGAAAGGTATCCTCCACTGAGTTCATACTCGAGATTGGCATCTTTCATGGCCTTATCGAAACCCTCGGCAGGATTGGCGCCTTTGGCACTGTACCATCCGTTTCGATCATCGTTTGCATCAAAATACATGTAGAAATGATATTCCGTGGCATCATCACCGAAATGATATTCCGTGGCATCATCACCGGAGTCCATGAGAACACCGACGCCGTATCCGACACCGACACCCACCAGCAATCCGATTACTACGAATGCAATCAATTTATTGTCAATATCCATTATTTCACCATTTGGTTGGATAAAATATCCAATGCAGACAAATTGTAAGGGGGATATATAATCCAATTGGTTCGAACTTATTTTATTAATAATTCGAAATAAATTAAATACGGCGGAAAGTCAGATTTTAAGATTTCTGAGAAACCTGCCCAATTTAAAAAGTAATATGCACATTAAGGTTCGGAGGATTTGTTCAAACAACCGAACCGTAGCGGGGACCAAAACCGGGCAACGACGGGGAAAAAAATCGCAGAAACCACTTTGATCGTTTCTTCGGAAACCGGTCGGTGCAGAAACTTGCGCAGTACCCCCTCGTCTTTCGGAGCAGTGCTGACCCTCAACCGAGTGGTCGTGGAATAAAATGACGCCCGGAATCGGATAAGATCCGTATGATTGGCGCGGCTGAAGGCCGCGCTGATATCAGGAATTCTTACATATTTTAGCTGATGCTATGTTATTTTGATATACTTTGAAGGTAAATTAGTGGTGCAGACCACTTTTTAAATGGAATAAGTGCTCCCGTCGGGATTTGAACCCGAGTCGAAGCCTCGAGAGGGCTCCATGATTGGCCGCTACACTACGGGAGCTGATACAGCCTTGATTGCAAGCATGTTAATATAACTTATGTGAAGAACGGCGGATATTGCACATCAGAGGTCCGGGCTCAGAGGCAATTGACGTTTATGTTCCATCGATGCCACAAGCTTCCTGATTTTGACGACTTCGTCAACGGTCAGATTGGCGTCTTCGGCTATGGGTCCGTCCTCCAATCCCTCTTCGATGTCCCTGAGGATGACGTCCAGTTCGCCGTAGGAAATTCCCAGTTCGGATTCGTCGGTCTGCCCTTCCCAAAGTCCGGCGGAGGGGGGCTTGTCGATAATTTCCTGAGGTATTCCGATCAGTGAAGCGATTTGTCTCACCTCGGTTTTGTACAAATTAGCCAGAGGTGTGAAATCACAGGCACCGTCACCAAATTTTGTGAAATATCCGGTCATCATCTCACTTTTGTTAGAGGTTCCGGCAACGATGTAATTCCGTTTTTTTGCAAGGTTGTACAGAACGATCATTCTGCATCTTGCGGCTATGTTTCCTCTTTCCAAAGGGGCTTCCACATCGGACAGCAATACGGAAGTGAGGGCGTCCACCGCGGGTTGGATATCGACTATTTTGTATTCCGTGCCCCACATCTGACTCAGTTCCCTGGTGGTTTTGTAATCTGCGGCGGGAGTTGTCCTGGAAGGCATGAAAACATTCAGAATCTGTGACGGGTCCGTGGCATCCGCGGCAAGTTTGGTCACAACGGCGGAATCAATGCCTCCGCTGAGTCCGATTACCAAACCCGAACATCCTGTGTTTTTCACAATCCCTCTTATGAAATTTTTGATGTGCTCCACATCGTCTTCCGTAATTTTCGGAATCTTCTCCGCCATGTCTGACCCTATGAAGTGAAAGATTAAAGAAGTGTCCGTCACAAATCTTGGAACAGACGGTCCGTGGGGTATTTCGGATCGCAGGTGACGTTGATGCCGAGTTTGCGGAACA
Source organism: Candidatus Methanomethylophilaceae archaeon (assembly GCA_050950505.1). Lineage (GTDB taxonomy): Archaea > Thermoplasmatota > Thermoplasmata > Methanomassiliicoccales > Methanomethylophilaceae > VadinCA11. The sequence goes on from JBMNHS010000001.1 coordinate 118,976, forward strand.
TCTTTTCTTCTTCGTCGGGAAGTATTATCGAAGAATGTATGTCACATCCTCTCAGCTCGGGAAGACGGTCCAACACCGCAGTTGCAACGGGGTTCGTGGTGGCGCACACCGACAGCGCAATCAGCATTTCCGTGGCCTGCAGACTTGCCGCCGTATCACCGAAATATTTTGTTTTCAGGCTTTGGACGGGTTCTATCACCGACGGCGAAAGCAAATGCAGTGAATCCGCTATGCCGGCCAAAGTCTTCAGGGCGTTCAGCATCATTGCCGAAGTCGCGGCCAGAAGCGAAGAGGTTTTTCCGGTAACTATGGTTCCGTCCCGCAATGAAATCGCCGCCACCGGCATTTCGTCCACATGAGGATGTTCATGAACTGCGGCCGCAACCTTCCTGTCCCCGGGATTCACATCCGCCTGTTTCATGAGAAGCTCGATTCTCCTCACTGCGCCGGAAGATTCTTTTCCGCGTTTCTTAGAGCATACCGCTTTGTAATACCGCCTCAGAATCTCTTCTTTGGAAGCGTCTGAAACCGCGGTTTCGTCGGTTATGCAGAAACCCGTCATGTTTACCCCCATGTCGGTGGGCGATTTGTAAGGTGATTCTTTGTAAATCCCTTCGAAAATTGATTTCAAAATGGGGAATATTTCTATGTCCCGATTGTAACTCACGGCGGTGACGCCGTAAGCTTCCAGGTGGAAAGGATCGATCATGTTGACATCGTCCAATTCCGCCGTGGCCGCCTCGTATGCCAGATTCAAAGGATGTTTGAGAGGCAGATTCCATACCGGGAAGGTTTCGAACTTGGCATAACCCGAACGGATGCCCCGTTTGCTGTCCTGATATATCTGGGACAAACACACCGCCATCTTGCCGCTTCCGGGTCCGGGTGCGGTCACGGCAACCAAAGAACGGGTGGTTTCAACGTAATCGTTTTTACCGAACCCTTCGTCACTGATTATATGTTCCAGATCGGAGGGATATCCTTCAATCATATAGTGTTTGTAAACTTTAACGTCAAGGGATTCCAGTTTGGAACAGAACGCATCCGCGGATTTCTGTCCTCCGTAGTGAGTGACGACGACACCGCTGACCAGGAGTTCGGCGTCTCTGAACATGTCGATCATTCTCAGAACTTCCAAATCGTAAGTGATTCCGATATCATCCCTCAGTTTGCTTCCGTCGATATCCCAGGCACTTATGACCACGACGATTTCCACATCGTCTTTCATGACGGACAGCATTTCTATTTTGCTGTCGTGAAGAAAACCGGGGAGTACCCTCGACGCATGGTAATCGTCAAAGATTTTGCCTCCGAATTCGAGATAAAGCTTGCCTCCGAATTCGGAAATTCTTTCCCTTATGCTCTCAGACTGCGATTCCAGATATTTTTGATTGTCAAACCCCGATTTGACGGAAGACGGCAGCTGGGCATTTTGCATAACGGAATAACCTTTACGGCAATATTAAACGTATTGGTTCGGAACGGACTCCCGTGCGTAAAAACAACAGGAAGAATTCTGGCACCGGTTTTTGTTTTGCAATCCGTCGGTGACTGACGTGTAAAGAGTCGCAACGGTATCGAAGGGAAATATCAGAAAGATATTAATGTGAGTACAAAATGTTCTGTTTGCAGCCGAGATAGCCCAGCCCGGTAAGGCGCGAGCCTGGAAAGTTCGTGGCGATTCGCCTCGGGAGTTCAAATCTCCCTCTCGGCGCCATTATTATCCACACTTATGAACGGAGTACTGTGTTCGGTTCACCGGAAACGACGTTATTGATTTTGATTGAATGTTCCAGAAATCCCGTGTCTGCGATATTGTGATGCCATCGCGGGTGGGAACGATACTATAATTAATATAGGGCAGATATTCAGCAGGATTAAAATGATAGTGAACGCAGAACTGTACGTCAAGGATCTACCGGGTCGGCTCGTAGGTTCCCTTGAACCCATATCCATGGTTGACGGGAACATAAAAGGGGTCGTCCACGACCGTGAGCAGATCGTCAACAACAGGATCTCGCTCAACGTTACATTTGAAGTGGAAGATTCCACAAGACTGAAGGAATTGGAAGAAATATGGAAAGCCAGGGACGTGATAATATCGAGCATAGACTCGGTTTACAAAACATATCCCATGGAATACCTGTTGATCGGAAACCTGACCGCGGCTTACATTGAAAACCTGATGGAAGAAGCCGCCAAAAGAGTGAAGGTTGCCGCCATAGACATGAGATATTCGTCCAAGGATCTTCACGATGACAGGACTGCGATGATATCCGTAAAGGTGCGTGAAAAGGAAGATATCGAAAAATTGGACGCTTTCCTGAGAACCGCCTGCAAAGAAGGCAACATGACCTATGTCAGGGGGCTTTGAGATGCGCGTGTTCATAGCCGGATTCGGAACCGTCGGACAGGGTGTCGCCGAAGTCATAGCTTCCAGGGAAGAGTTCTTCCTCAAACGATACTGCAAAAAAATACAGATTGTCGGTGTGATGGATTCCATCACCTACGTAACGGATTCCGAAGGATTGGACCCCCTCGGACTGGTATCCGTGAAAAAGGAAACCGGCAAAGTCGGCAAAGAGACCTACACCGATGCTTTGAAAGTCCTCGATTCCGTGGAATACGACACGTTGATAGAAGTCAGTCCCACGGATTACGACACCGGCGGACAGGGTCTGAAGAACATCGTTCATGCCCTTGAATGCAAAAAAGACGTGGTGACGACGAACAAAGGACCTCTCGCCATAAAATTCGGCGAACTCATATCGCTTGCGAAGAAGAACAAATGCAAGCTGAAGTTCGAAGGCACGGTTGCGGGAGCCATGCCCATAATCAACCTTTGCCACGACAACCTCATCGGAGAGAACATCCACTCGATCAGAGGGATTCTCAACGGTACCTGCAACTACATACTCAGCAAGATGGACAGCGGACAGCCTTTCGACCAGGCGTTGAAGGAAGCGCAGCAATTGGGATATGCTGAAACGGACCCCTCAGGGGACGTGGAAGGATATGACAGTGCCTGCAAAGTCGTCATTCTGGCAAACTCCCTGTTTGACAGAAACGTAACATTGTCCGATGTTTCCATCACAGGCATTACCGGAATCACAGAAGAAGCCATATCTCTGGCCAAATCCAGAGACATGGTCATCCGCCTCATAGGAGAGGTCGGCGAAGACGTGTTGGAGGTTGCCCCGCGGCTTGTTCCGAAGGGTCATCCTCTTTCAGTCTCCGGCACATTGAACGCCGCACAGATCCAGAGCGATCTTGCCGGTCCGATAGCCATATCGGGACGGGGTGCGGGAAAAACAGAGACCGCTTCGGCGGTACTCAGCGATCTGATATCAGTGATGGACGACCGAAAGGAGTAAGCAATGACAGTGATAATCTACGATACCACCCTGCGTGACGGCGCACAGGGGGAGGGAATATCCTTCTCTCTGCAGGATCGTATAGAAGTTCTCAGAGAACTTGATGAATTCGGAATAGATTTCGTAGAATGCGGATGGCCGGGTTCCAATCCCATGACCGACGAGTTGTTTGCCGCCGCAAAAGAAATGAATCTGAAGAACACGAAGATAACAGCCTTCGGCAGCACGAGAAGAAGAGACATCGAAGCGAAAGACGATGCCAATCTCAACGCCTTAATCGCTTCCGGTGCGAAATGGGCATGTATTTTCGGAAAAACCTGGGATTTCCAGGTGGAACAGGTTCTCAACACCACCAAAGAAGAAAATCTCGCCATGATCAGAGACAGCGTTTCCTACCTCACAGAGAACGGAATGCAGGTGATGTTCGACGCGGAACATTTCTTTGACGGGTATGCTTCGGATTCCGAATACGCATTGGCGGCCTTGGAGGCGGCGGCGGAGGCCGGCGCCGAATGGTTGGTTCTCTGCGAAACCAACGGAGGGGCAATGCCTTACGAAATCGAAGAGGCCGTTTCCGTCGTGAAAGAAAAATTCAAGGACGTGGCCATAGGAATCCACTGTCACAACGATACCGAAATGGCGGTTGCCAATTCCATCTCCGCCGTGAAGGCGGGAGCAACCATGGTTCAGGGTTGCATAAACGGAATAGGGGAAAGAACCGGGAACGCGAATCTGTGTTCCATAATCCCCAACGTCATGTTGAAAATGGGCAGAGAAACCAACGTGAAAGATCTTTCGAAACTTACCGGACTTTCGAAATTCGTCGGAGAAGTCGCGAACGTTGCGCCTCCGTCTTCGTTGCCGTATGTAGGAGAAAACGCGTTCGCCCACAAGGGTGGCACTCACGTTTCCGCTCTAATGAAAGATACCCGCACTTACGAGCACATAGACCCGTCGGTAGTGGGAAACAGAAGGAAGGTATTGATTTCCGATTTGTCCGGAAGAGCCAGCATCCTGGAAAAACTCAGCGAACTGGGAATAACCGCGGATAAGAGCGACAGCGGACTGATAACGGAAACCGTCAAAGAACTGGAATCCAAGGGATATCAGTTCGAAGGCGCCGATGCGAGTTTCGAACTGTTGGTTATGAGAATGAGAGGGGAATTCGAACCTTACTTCAACATAACGGGATTCAGGCTGTTCATCGACGAAGAGGATGACAAATTCACTTCGGAAGCCAGTATAAAAATCAAGAACAGAGACGGGGAGATAGAGCATACCGCATCCGACGGGGACGGACCCGTCAACGCATTGGACAATGCGCTGAGAAAGGCTCTGTCCAAGTTCTTCCCGATCATAGACAATATACGCCTTTCCGATTACAAAGTCAGGGTGCTTGACGAAAAATCCGCAACCGCGGCAACGGTGCGGGTCCTGATAAGATCCACCGACGGGTCCGACAGTTGGACCACCGTCGGAGTGTCCCAGAACGTCATCGAAGCTTCGCTCATAGCTTTGGTGGACTCCCTGGAATACGCCATAATGATTAACGAGAGGAAGGCAGTGAAATGAACAAGACCATAGTAACCCTGGTCGGCAAAGACAATGTGGGAATAATCGCCGCCGTGTGCAATTATTTCGCGGACAACAATATCAATATTCTTGATATCAAACAGACCACCGTTGACGTTTACATCAACATGATGATGATTGTCGACACGGACAAGTATGAAAAATCCTTCGTGGAACTTTCCGAAGATCTCAAGAAAGTCGGAGAAAGCGTGGGGTGCATCATACAGGCACAGCATGAAGACATTTTCAACATGATGCACAGGATCTGATTCCATGGTTGACTTCGAAGAGGTCTTTGAAACCAATGCTATGATCAAGGAAGAGAGTCTGGACGTCAGAACCATAACCATGGGTATCAACCTGTTGAGTTGCTGCGATTCCGACCCGAACAGACTCTGCGAAAACATTTACAATAAAATCGTCGAGAAAGCAAAAAATCTTGTTTCGGTCGGCGACGCGATAGGTCTGAAATACGGCATACCGATAACCAACAAACGCGTCTCCGTGACACCGATATCCCTGGTGGGGGCATGCGCCTGCAAAACACCGGAAGATTTCGTCAAAATAGCCAAAGCGTTGGACAAAGCGGCGGAAGATGTGGGGATAAACTTCATCGGAGGGTATTCCGCGCTGGTGGAAAAGGGAATGTCCGAAGCCGATAAGCTGCTTATCGAATCCATACCCGAAGCACTGTCGACCACCGAAAGAGTCTGCAGTTCCGTATCCGTGGCTTCCACAAGAACCGGAATCAATATGGATGCCGTCCGAAAAATGGGCGATATCATCCGTGAAACCGCCGAACTTACTAAAGACGAAGATTCCATCGGATGCGCTAAACTCGTGGTATTCTGCAATCCTCCCGATGACAATCCGTTCATGGCGGGAGCCTTCCACGGAGTCACCGAGCCGGAAACCGTCATCAACGTCGGAGTTTCCGGACCCGGAGTTGTGAAAACTTCCGTGGCTCAGGTCAAAAACGAAAACTTTGAGGTTCTGTGCGAAACCATAAAGAGAACCGCTTTCAAGGTTACGAGAATGGGTCAGTTGGTCGCGAAAGAAGCGTCTGCCGAACTCGGTGTGCCTTTCGGCATCGTGGATCTGTCCCTGGCACCCACCCCTGCGATAGGGGATTCCATTGCGGATATCCTCGAAGCGATGGGCATTGAAAGAACCGGCGCACCGGGTACCACCGCGGCGTTAGCCATACTCAACGACCAGGTAAAGAAAGGGGGCGTGATGGCCTCTTCCTACGTCGGAGGGCTGAGCGGTGCGTTCATACCCGTATCCGAAGACAGTTCCATGGTGCGGGCAGTGGAATGCGGCGCGTTGACAATAGAAAAATTGGAAGCGATGACCTGTGTGTGCTCCGTGGGATTGGATATGGTAACGATTCCGGGAGATACGCCGGCAACGACCATTTCGGGAATCATAGCCGATGAAATGGCCATAGGAATGGTTAATAACAAGACGACTGCGTGCAGACTGATTCCGGTCATAGGAAAAGGACCGGGGGAGTATGCCGAGTTCGGCGGACTGCTGGGGTCCGCGCCGGTGATGAACGTGAGCAAATTCGGTTGCGAAGGATTCGTCGACAGAGGCGGAAGAATACCGGCCCCGATTCACAGTTTCAAGAACTGATCCGTGTTTTCATCGGATATGACATGTTTTGACCGACAGCGAAAGCTGTCGGTAAGTGAACCCGACTGTCCGAGACGGTATCGTATTCTTCGATGATGTTCGTTTTACCTTTTCCCGCAGCCGGTTGTCCGTCGGGAAACGGTGCAGGGTACGGTTAGTAAATAATCCGAATGCACAATTCAGAAAATCTGATTTTGGAAAACCTGTCATCGAGGGAAATCGGAATTGGAATCAATCTCGGTCAGAAGGATGAAAATTTAACAAAGAAGGAAAAGCGTTAATCCCTCTTCGGTTTGAAGAGGGAGGCATCTAAATACGCAAGGTGGGAGCAGAGGGATTTGAACCCCCATCAGCGGGTTTCCACCACGGGGGGAGCGACCCCCCATGAAATTATTGAGTCATCGCTCCAGTTATTCATCATAACTCAGCCAAACTCAATTCAATCACACTCGATAACTGGAGCCCGCCAGTCTGCCAGGTTAGCCTATACTCCCGTTGGATGATTGTGAAGTCATCACTGTTTGCGCATTTTAGCTGCTCTCTTTCTCCTTCTCATCTTCTTTTTGCGCCATTTCCAGCGTTGATTGCCGGCTTTTTTCCAGGCGCGTGAACTTCTTTTCATGATCTTCTCCTCTGTTGAATATCTGCCTGTGAGCAGTGCATGGCGGGCCCGTCGGGAATTTCGGTTTCTTTATTGTTGAAACTTTCGAACCCGAGGCGTCTGGCTTAGAAGGCCAGCGCTATATCCTGGCTAAGCCACAGGCCCGCGAAGATGACAAACGCCTTTACTCATTTAAAGGTTTACATAAAGGATATTATGTTCTCAGTGTTGACGGAATACTTGAGGTACAGATCGTAAAGTGAACCGTATCCCATGGCTATGCTGACGCCTTCGGCAATGCACAACAGACCCAGAATGAAAAGCAACGGCCACCAATTCAGAATTTTGCCGAAAACCTTTATCAGTTCTTCTCCGAAATTGGTGATCATATACACTATCGCACCGACGATTACCGCCACGATTATCCTGGGCCATCCGTATGCCAGAAATGAAACATCGATTTTCCACAGAACCGAGCCGTCCAGCGAACCCAATAATATGTAACTCAGAATCATTACGAACAATGCCAGCAGAGCGGCGAAGTGTACGTCCTGAAACGGTCTGATGATTAGCGCAAACCCTCCGACCAGAACAATGACTGCCGTGGCCAGGTTCAATGCGCTCCATCCGGCAGCGGCGGCGTATATCATAGCCACACCGACCGCAAAACCCAGGAACATCGCGAATTTGTATTTCGTGGAGTTTTTGTCTTTCAGATAAAAGAAAACAACGAATACGGCAATCACTCCGCCTACTATCAGTATCAATTCCGTGAGGTGATTGGTAAGCCATTCCAGAATTGCGTCGGCGTCCATACTGAGATATTGACCAATTTGATTATAAGCTTTGAGAACGGAATGATTCGATATGCATGAGATTCGCCATCAGTAAAACCAAAAAATCATTTTTTATCACAGATCCGATTATAACGCCGAAAAGGATCTTGTTGTTTTCAATCGGATTTTCGACGCAGATTGATGTTGTTTCCCTGTGTTCCGACAATGAATTGAAAATTTACTGCGATTTACAGTGAATATTCAGTAAATAATAATTTATCGCGATTGGAAGAAATGGTTTCGTTCACCTTCCGTGTAAAAAATACCTTTTTTCAACAGCCCTCTGCGGAAACCTGTAATGACGTCATACGGTACGACGGTGGCTTGACGGTGCAAGACATTGTGTTTTGAACCGGATATTCGGGCGTTGGTAGGTAATTATACTTCGGGTTCCGATAACTTATTGATATGGATATTCAGAATGTGGATTTCGTGATGAGTGCCGTATTCTTGATTGCTTCGGCATTGCTTGCTTTGATAGGAACTCAGTTTCAGAGAGGCAAATGGCTTGAGTGCATCACCCTCATCGATGCGAAAAAATACGACCGTGAAGGATTATCTAAAATTTCATCGGCCATGATGTATGCGATTGCCGTTGCTTTTTCATTGTGTATTGTGGGTTTTTTGTTGAACAAAGCCGTAATTTTTTTCATTCTTTGCATGACAATCTGTATCGTTACGGTCATCGCCGGATACCATTACATGTTCAATCTGAAAAAGACATGACGCATGTAACGGCCCTTTCGGATTCTTCATTGGTTTCCCGTTTGTGTCTCCGATGACCTCTCTGTTTCAATCTGCCGTATCGGACCGGCAGATATTTTACGAACAGAGAGTTGCGGATTGTTTCTCCGATAAACGTTCACGGTGTCAGAACACATGGATGAAATGGGTCGGCACAAGCTCGTCGACGGCATCCCAATTCTCCTCGCCCACGGTTGCCCAGATCTTATCCCAACCCCGTCTGTTGAGATTGTGAACGGCTTCTTTGGTCACATCCCACTGCTCGGCCAAATCCTCAAGATAAGATTTCGGATTCAAAACGGCCACGGCTTCACGGAACGTGAGACCGCAACGATCCTGCAACCTGTACACGCTCAGCGCGAACTCTTCTTCGCTGGCGCCAAGATACCATTGTAAAACCATAATCATAACAAATATGTTATATTATTTATACTTTTTTGTATCTGCAAATTTCACGCATACCGATACATCGGAAACACAGGAACACAGCCCGTGAATTGAATCTTTGAAATCCGTTGAACAGTCAGCAAAAAATCGGAAAGGGGCTCCGATTGAGAAAATAAGTGGACAGGGCGAGATTCGAACTCGCGACCTCTACAATGCCAATGTAGCGATCTTCCAACTGATCTACCTGCCCGGCAATTTGAGAAGATATAATATTTCTATTAAAGGTTTACCCAGAGGAAGGGTGTATCCGATGTCAATAATCCTCTTCGAGAGTGGATTGGTATCTTTGCACCTCACCCGGAATTATGGTAGGATACTTTCCGGTCAGACATGCGAGGCATAAATCCTTCTCCGGCAAATCGATGGCCTCGATCAGACCGGTGATGCTTATGTAAGCCAGACTGTCGGCGTTTATTATCCGTCTTATTTCTTCCACGGAATGATCTGCGCCGATAATCTGTTCTCTTGTCTTCATGTCCACCCCGTAATAACAGGGAGCGATAATCGGAGGGCAACCCACCCGTACATGGACTTCTTTCGCGCCTGCGCCTCTGAGCATGCTTATGAGTTTCTTCAGCGTGGTCCCTCTGACAATGCTGTCGTCCACTATCAGAATCCGCTTTCCTCTTACGGTGCTCTTGATGGGGTTCATCTTCGTGGACACGGCGACTTCTCTCTGTACCTGATCCGGGAGAATAAACGTCCGTTCGGCGAAACGGTTTTTCATGAACCCTTCTTCGTAGGGAATTTTGGATTCGACGGAAAATCCGATTGCATGGGCCCTTCCCGAATCCGGGATGGGCATTATCAAATCGACGTCGGCAAGACTTTCTCTTGCAAGAACCTCCCCGATCCGCCTCCTAACGTCATAAACTTCCCTTCCGTCGGATATCGAGTCCGGTCTTGCGAAGTAGACCCATTCGAACATGCAGTGTGCCTTCGGGGCGTTGAGATTGTAAGGGTAACTTTTCACTTCGTTATGGGTTATTTCCACAATCTCCCCGGGCATCACGTCTCTTACGAGATCTCCGTTCAGGGCGTCTATCGCCGCGGATTCGGACACAATCATGTAACCGTCTCTGATTTTGCCGATGCAGAGGGGTTTCATCCCTCTGGGATCCCGGATGCCGAAGAGTCTGTTTCCCATGAGAATGACCAATGAGAACGCTCCGTCCAGTTCCGCGCAGGTTGCTTTGATGGCCTTTACGGGATCTTCGAAATTAGCCGAATGTTTTCCCAGTATTTTCGTCACGAGTTCGCTGTCGGAATTTGTGAAGAAGGAAGAACCGGTGAAAAGGTATTTTTCCTTGAGTTGATCGAAATTCGTTATGTCGCCGTTATGGGCGATGGCCAAGGGGCCGTATCTCGTGGTGGACATCAGAGGTTCGGCGTAAGAACGGCTTACCCGTCCCGCATTGGGATAACGTACGTGTCCGATGCCGACTTTGCCGTGAAGTTTGCTCAGCATGTGTTTGGGCAACGCGGTCTGAACCAGACCGCTGTCCTTCACGGTGTCAATGGATCCTTCAGAATTAAAAACTGATATTCCAGCACTTTCCTGTCCTCTGTGCTGGATAATCATAAGAGATTTCTGAATGGCAGGCACGACATTGTTTTCGGCGCTCATACCGACGACGCCGCAACTGTGTTTCGGCCCGGCCATACAACCACTTATTCGCGGGCTTTAGCCCAATTGTAGTTCCTGAGTCTGGCGGTTTTGCCGTAACCGCAGGAAGAACAAGTTTTCTTCCTTATGTGGTACGAACTGTTACCGCACCTGCGGCAAGGGATGTGCACTTTCTTTGTGTTGGCCCTGCCCTGCGACGCTGTTCCTGCTCCCATTATATCACTCCTTATGGCGAAATGTAAATTATATTGTCTCCGCGCACCACTGCCATTTTGTGCTTGGCGACAAGCTGACCTTCCAATAGTTCTTCGGCATTCTTGAGAACCACGTTCATAAACTGATCGTGTCCGTCAAGAACTCCTCTGAATTCCCTCTTGCCTCTCAGAACTACGATAACATTGTTGTTTATCGACGTTTCCAGGACAGACAATGGTTTTTTCATTAAGGTCACCGAATCTCTCATGAGGGGTTTACTATTTTAAGGTTTGTTATGTGCGTGCGTGTTCATACAAACGAACCTATGGACGGAGCGTCCAAGCGGTCCATGTCATAGAAGATTATTGCTTCTTTGATTCCTTCGGCCCCCATTCCAGTTCCCATGAAGTGGTCCAACATGGACGCCCTCCACAGCAGATCCAAAACCGAAACCGCCAACGTTCCGTAATATGCGTTGGACATGTGGTCTTCGTAACCGAACACGTCCATGTTGTTGAACACACTTCCCGCGAAGCTTTCCCTTCGGTTCAGCAGCGACACGTATTGGGCCAACACGTCCCGTCCCCCCTCTTCCAGGGGTTTCAGGGATATTTTGGAGGACGACGCGAAAGCTTTGTGATGAATCTCCCCCTCATCATCCATTACGGCCCATTCTATGCTGTCGCCGTCGGCCATGAAGATATTCCAGTTCCATTCCCCGTCGCAGTATATCGGCATGCTGAGAGGGTCCTCCGTGGACATGGAACCCATGGCCGCCGCCCGGGCGGCTTCATCGAGATTTTCGAAATCCGCTTTGGGATCCGGCTTCACGTCCAAAACGGAAACCGCTTCAAAATATTCGGATATGTCCAATACCCTGCTGAGCTGCGTCGGATCCGTAAATTTTGACAGGGACACGGCGACGGAACTTCTGATTTCCGTGAGGTCTCCCATAATGCCGGCCGCCGCGCAGTTATGATAAAATTCTTCATAAATCGATTTGGAATCTTCCAGCACGGAACTTATTCTGGAACGTGCGTTTTCCACCAGTCCTTTGGCTTCTTTTTCCGCATCGGTATGCTTGCCGTCCCATGCCCCCCTGCAGGAAAGATCCAGTTCCACGGATACTTTTTCTCCCACGTAAATGTAAAAAGGATATTGTCTGCAGAATGCCGGACGGTTTCTGTATATGTCGCATTTCCGGTTGTTCAGAAATATGCAGGACCCTCTTCCTTTCTTGAGTGCCAGAGCCACGTGATCGTCGGGGTGTCTGGCCTTTACCAAGGCGTAAGGGTGATTTATCTCAAAAAATTCCATCTCCTCCGGAAGCACTTCGGGCTGACAGAGACAGCACATTCCGCATTCCGGATGGCAATCCACGAATTTGCCTTTGACTTCCGAATAATCCGCTTCAAAATCAGCCAATTATGTCCGCTCCCATAAGTTTTCCGCAGAATTTTCCGTCCCGCAGTTGCACGTTGCCTCTCAGTATAACGGTTTCGGGGAACACCGCGTCAAACCCTTCGAAAGGTGTCTGTTCGGCTTTGCTGTGCAATTTTCTTCCTTCGATTTTTGTTTTTTTGTTAATATCGAAAACGGCGAAATCCCCGTCTTTTCCTATTTCGATCGATCCTTTGTTCATTCCGAAGATTCTTGCCGGAGCCGCAGAACACATGTCCACCGCACGGGCCAGGGGGAACCTGCCGTCACCGACCATCCCCATGAGAATCGGAAGCGTGGTTTCCACCCCCGGAATCCCGCAGGGTGCGTCATTGAACTCCCGGTTTTTCTCATCTGTTGTGTGAGGGGCGTGATCGCTTCCGAACATGATGCCCTTTCCCTTTTCGAAAGTTTTGAACAGGGCCTCCCTTTCGGATGCATCCCTCAGGGGAGGGTTCACTTTCATTTTTGTATCCGAACTTTCCTCCGAAGGGAGCAACAGATGATGCAACGTCACTTCGGTTGTGAATCCCAGAGACTCCGCAAGATTCAATCCTTCCGAGGTCGAGGTGTGGCAGATGTTGATTTTGTTGCCTTTGAATCCCTCCAGCCTGCGGATTGCGTTCAGCTCGGCCGATGTCGGCCGGTTGTTGCGATGGTCAGCGCAATTGTTTTCGTGTTCCTTGGAAATCATGTTGTCGTCTTCGGCATGAACACTCAGAACCTTTCCGGTTTTCATGACTTCGGATATTTTTTCTTCTATGATTGCGTCATCGTTGACCAGTATGCTCCCGGTGGTCGAACCCATGTATAATTTGTATCCCGCAACCAAATCGGCCACTTCGGAAGGTTTCCCGTTTTCCGTGATTGCGGCCATGAGTCCGAAATCACAGTAAGAACGTCCTTTAAGACTTGCTTTTTTTGCAATTACGGAACTCCGGTCAACAGCAGGGGGTATGGTATTGGGCATGTCCAGCACACAGGTTATCCCTCCATGAATCGCAGATTCGGAACCCGATGTAAAATCTTCTTTGTGAGTGAGACCGGGATCTCTGAAATGAACGTGTGGGTCTATCCCTCCGGGAAGGATTATGCTGTCTTCGCCCACATCTATACGTTCTTTGCTCTTTCCCGCGGACGGGCCGATATAGGATATCTTTCCGTTTTTTATTCCGATTTCAACCTGTTTCAGTCCGCCGTTCACAAAGGCTTTTCCGCTTATTGTCAAATCCGGTGCCATTCAACATCACTTCTTGACTGTTTCGCCGCCGGGAGACGTCTCCGCGAATACCGTCCCGCCGAATCTTTCCATCGTCACCCTCTCTTTTCTCCATATGTCGGGCGACAATCCCGCTTTCATCGAGAGCTGTTCCAGATACTGAACCGGATTCCAGCTCCATTCCACGGGAACCTGAGGAAGCAAAAGCCCTCTGCGGCCCCGGTATGACATTATCAATCCGTCCCGTCCGATTTCTATTTTGCCGATCAGGTCTTCCGAAGTGGAATAATCGATCTCTTCGGGGGGTGTGAGGACGGTTACTTCAAAAACGCATTCTTTGGCTTCTTTTGAGGTCAGGGGAGGGAACCGGGGGTCGTGACATGCCGAACGTGCGGACTGCACAATGGCTTCTCCCAGAGTGAAAAACGGCTCGGGATACCCTATGCAACCCCTCAGATCGCCGGAGGGATATCGGTTTATCGTCACAAACGCCCCGGAAGGCTCTCCGAATTCATCTGGGATTGAGGGATCTTCATTTATTCCTTCGGTTTCTGCCTCGGCAGCCAATCTTGCGAGTTTGACCGCTTTGCGGCCGAAATCAGTGTTCATTTCACTCTTCGCTCTCTGCGACAGGAGATTTTCAGTCTCCGTTATCCTCGGGAGTCCTTATTTTTATGGATTTGGGTGTCGGACGTTGCTCCGCTTCGCGGTCATCGTCTTCCGGAGGGCGTCTTTCGTATTCGCGGCGATATTCGTACTCGTTGCGATAATCATCCTCATCCCTCATAAAAGGGGGACGAGGCATGGATCTTATCAACGAATTGATTCCCATGACGAATTCGAAACCCGCGTTCATGAAGTGACCCTGTACCTTCGGATCCGTAAATGCGTCAAAAGTCTGTTTTGCGGAGCTTTTGGCTTCCTGTTTGGTTCTGTCGACGCGGTCGCGTACCTTGTCTTTGCCTTTATTGAAGGTTTCTTCGGCGGATTCCTTCTCCCTTCTAATGAGTTCTTCAAGAGTTTCGAGGTTATCCCTGACGAATTTCTCAAGTTCTGACTCAATGTTACGTTTTTCTTCATCTCCTGTCATGGTTTCACCCATCTAGATTAGCAACGTTCTTACGCTTTAATCTTACCGTTAATTCTTCGTCGACCAATTCCGCGTCCAATATATCCGCGTCCTTCAGAGTCAGGGGGAGGGTGACCGTTTTCTTGTGGCTTCCGATCTGTATTATCAACACGTCATTCTCGCCTCTGAACATTTCGATGTCGTCTTTCTTGACAAATGGCATTTTGAGTATGAGTCTGTCCACGCCGCCTTCCGAATCGAATCTCATCGGACTCTCGTTCGCATAAACTTCGGAAGGATCGGAATCTCCGAACAGCATATCGGCCAAAATATCCAGTTTTTCGGATCCTCTCAGTTCGGTGGGCATCTGCATGGCATTCAGAATCTTCAGCGGACTGAAAGCGTGGTCTATTTCCTTCAGATATTTTTCCTGCTCTTCCAGTCTGTCTTTGAAATAGCCCTGTTCCAACCCTTCTCTGGGGTATATTTTGTTGACGATCAGACACTCGACGGTTTTGTTGTAAAGACATGTGTATGTGTAGGTGCGCATGGTTTCGTTGATGACCATGCGTTCGGGATTGAGGACCAACCGTATGGTCGTCATATCAGGATTTTCAAGAATGTCCTTGACTTTGATCATCTTGTCCCTTATTTCATCGATGCTGTTCATCACTTCTTTGCTTGGAAGAGGAAGATTGATGACTTTGGAAACAGTATATCTGGCCACCGACAACAGCTTCTTGAACATCGAATAGAATCTTTCGATGTACCAATTGGAAATGTCGGGGAAACTCAGCAACTGAAGTGTTTCTCCCGTGGGAGCCGTGTCCATGACTATTACGTCATAGTCGTCGTTTTCTTCGAACTGCAACACATAGAACAATGCCGCAATCATTTCCATTCCGGGAACGATTGCCATTTCTTCCGCGGTTATGTCGCCCAGGCCTTGGGAAGTCAGAAATGTGGTCACGTAATCGCTTATATCGGACCATCTCGTGCGCATTTCGTAAATGATGTCGATTTCCAACACATCGAGATTTTCACCTATGTTGAAGGGGTAATTGGGAAGATCCACATCCAGGGAATCGCCGAGAGAATGGGCGGAATCGGTGCTCATCAACATCGTTCTGTATCCAAGTTTCGCCAATCTTCGGGCGGTGGCCGCGGAAACCGATGTTTTTCCGACACCGCCTTTACCTGTATAGATTATGATCCTCATAAACCGTCAGATAATCCGTGCCTTATAAAAGGTTATATAATTACGGTTCGACGGCAAAGATGACCCAAAGAGCTCCGTCCGGCATCAGCCGACCAGATGCACCGAGTGGCTTTGTCCCGATCCCACAGTAACTTTCTTGAAATCCAGTTTGGCTCCGTCATCCCCTCCGTAAGACACCAGTCTGATTTCCAGACTGTGATCTTTCTTCAGTTTGAAGGATTGGTATTCGTACGTTATTTCAAGGGAACCGTCAGGTTCCAGAACGGCACCTTCCAACGCGACGTCGTCGTTTATGTAAATCCATATTTTGGAATCTTCGTGCTCACTGTACGGAGTCACCTCTATGGAAATCTCCGACGTGTTGTAGAATACGTTTTTGAGGGCGCTTCCTCCGTACACAAAGATTGCCGCGGAAGCGGATATTATCAGAACCGCCGCCAACGCGGCATACATTGTTTTTTTGGAAACGGACATGGGATTATCTCTCAAGGAACGGTGTTTGCCGGATGGGATGCAGCATACGTATGTTTTGACATCGCGGACTCCTGCGATATAAGCAGAACGGTATGAAGATAAATAGATTTAGAAGTTAAGGTCGGAGAAGAGGGGGTGGTGCCGAGACTGGGGTTCGAACCCAGGACCTTCGGATTTCCCTGGAAGAGGTCTGTAAGACCAGAACCCTATGAGTCCGACGCTCCACCAGGCTGAGCCATCTCGGCATAATTGGTTTGTCCGATTATCGGATTAGTGTATAAGTAGTTTTGCGGGGGCCCGGGCCACGGGCCACCGCTTCATTCCGAATCTTCGTCCTCGGCTTCTTCTTCGGATTCCTCGGCAGGCTGCTCTTCTTCCGCTTCTTCGGCGGGTTCTTCGGCAACTTCTTCCTCGGTTTCCTCGTCATCCGTTTCGGGTTTTGCGGGAGCCTCAATTATGGATTCCGGCTCTTCCCCTCCGCGGGCCAGGACTTCGGTCTTGCGGATTTCAACCCTCTTGATGGGTATGACGACCCTGCAGGCCCTGGCGACGTTTCTTGCCAAGTCTCCGGAAATAACGTTCTTGACGAGATCCGCCATGGTCATTTCGGAGCTGAGTTCTTTCACGGTTTCGCCCATGATGCGCCTCATGGCTTCTTCCTGAGAAGACTGGATGCGCTTTTCGGCGATGCTCATGATTTTGACTCTCATTTCAAAGCCGTCTTTCGTTGTCACATCCACAACGTGATCGGTCTTTGTCTTCTTTCTGCGGGTAAGTCTCCTTACATAATCCACCGTAAGGTCGTGTCCCGTGAACACCGTCTTTGCGTCGTGTCCGTCAACTTCGTTGACTTTGAATTTCAGCTTGATGTGCATTTTTGAGAAATCTCCGGTAAGATCCTGAACGGTGACTTCCACGGTCCTTCCTATAAGGTTGGAGGGGTCAGCCGACGGGGTGTCGCCGATTTCGATTTCGTTAAACATGCGGGGAGCACGTACCTTGTACCACTCCTTCGATTTCCATTTGTCCCTCACTTTACGGGAGGAACCGCCTTTTCTACCACCTGACATTTGATATTACTCCCAATGGAATGTGATGTTGTGAGTGATTCGATATTCCTATTAAAAGCTATGTCAGAGTATTATTATCATGAACATAAAATAAATATCATACCCAGTGTTTTTTTATTACCCTTATTGTAAGAATAATTTACAATTAGGTTGATACCGCTATTATATTAAGGTTGCCCATTTTTACGTTTTCGGAAAAGCCAAAAAATATAAGAAAGGGGCCGAAGCCCCTGGAAAGGTTTTCAGAGCTTGACGGGCACTTTGTGCGCGTCGAGACCGAGTTCGTTGGCATCCATGCCCATCGCAATTCCGTAGAGCTGCGAAAGGTGAAGCACCGGAAGATTGAATCCGAGTTCATCCTGGCTGGAGTCAAACTGCAGGTGGCAGAAGGGACAGACGTCCACGATGTATTCCGAACCGCCTGCAACCATGTTCTCAAGGTTCTCTCTGGTGTGCTTGAGAGCGAGTTCACCCTGACCGGATCTTACTCCTCCTCCCGCACCGCAGCACATCATCTTCTTGACTCTGGGGACACTCGCAGCGCCGGTGGCCTCAACGAGCTCGTCGAGCATCGTGGGGTTCTCGGGGTTGTCGATGGTCTTGTGCTTGCTGGGCTTGAGGAAGTGGCAGCCGTAGAATGTGGCGACCTTGTAGTCAACGGGGTTGGTGACTGCTTCCTTGATCTTCTCGATTCCGACTTCCCTGTACAGAACATCAGCGAAGTGGAACACACTGACGGTTCCCTTGTATTCAAGTCCGATTTCAGCGAGAATCTTGTTGACTTCAGCAAGTTTCTCCGCATCGTTGTTGAGTTCGTGAGCCGCATCGAAGAGCGAACCATAGCATCCGTTGCAGATGGTTACGATGTCCAGTCCCTTCTTCTCGGCCAGCGCAAGGTTTCTTGCGGCGGCGGCGAGCCAGGCTTTCTTGCTGAATGCCCTTATGACACCGGGTGCGGGGCAGCAGCTTGCGTCATCGAAATCGACAAGTTCGATTCCGAGCTTTTCGCAAACGACCTTGGTCGACTTTTCAATACCGGGGTATCTGAGGGGTGCGATGCATCCCAAAAAGAAAACGTATTTTGCCATATGATATCACTCCACAATCTTGTCGAAGCCAGCAGCATCCAGGATTTTCTTGAGGTCTTCCATTGCCTTGGGATTGTTGAGAACCGTGGGCGGCACGCCGGGGAGGCCGAGGGCTTCCCTCTTTGCTTTGACCTCATCGTTGAAACTCACGGAGTGACCGATTTCATGCAGGTTCTGCGCGGTCTTCTTGTGGTTGTCGAACATGTGACCGTCGGCGACAGCCATGTTCCTGAGGGAAATGATTATGTCGACAATGGGCACCTCGCGGGGGCACCTCTCCTCACAGGAGTAACAGGTGGTGCAATCCCACAAGCCACTACCGTCGGCAAAAATTTCTTCTTTGAGTCCGAGCTGCGTTTGCCTGATGATTTTCCTGATCCTGTAGGAAGTGAACCTACCGGAAGGACAGCTGGCAGTGCAGGTACCGCACTGGAAGCATAATTTGGCATCGGCGCAACCGGCCTCAGCCATTTCCTTAGCGAATTCTACGTTAGGTGTTGCCATGTGTATTACCTGGAAGTTGCACTATCTTGATTCTATATAATACAACATGGTCAACGGCGGTGAGTATTAACCTTTCTGTTAAACCCATCATTCGATCTGTCTGGCAATCAGCGCTTTGTTGAGTCTTGCGATGATTCTCGTCTCTTTGCGGTAAATCGAATTTATGGTGTGTCTCAGCATTTTGGGATCCACGGCACTCTTGAGCCTCAGTCCCCTTCTCACCAGCAAAAACTCATCGATGAAGAAACTTTTGTTCGATCCCAGCAGTTCCGGCAGGGAATATGTGACGGAATCTATCTTGTAGTCCCGGTCTTCGGAATCAAGATACATGTACGCAACCCTCTGTGCCCCGTATCTGTATTTTATGAAAGACGGGCCGTTGTCCACCATGACCATTCCCATGTAACCGACCTCGGTCCATTCGAACTCTTCCGCCTCGAAGAGATATAACGGATCGTCGAGCAACGCGTAATCCGCAAGACCTTCTTTCATCATTCTGAGATTGTTCTCATCATCAGATATTATCAGTTCCGCCTCGGTGAGTTTCAACGCGGACAACACGGACATCATAAGATCCTCGGTCACGGGGCTGCAGCAAACGGTGAACCTTCTGTCGTTCCTGCATCTGAGTTCGGCGGCGTGATGTTTGTCGATGATGGTCTGCCCGACTTCCGTCAGACGGGTCCCCATGGGAGTGGATTCGGTAATCGGAACTCCGGCGGCGCTTTCAATCTGAGAAACATATTTGTGGACGGCGGGAACGGATATTTCCAACACGGAGGCGGCGGCGGTCATGCTGCCGTGCTTTCCCACTGCGGACAATACCTCGAGCTGCCTGTTGGTAACGGTCTTTCCGTTGATTACCTGATATGTTTCCGTAAAGATATCCACGTTCCAATCACTTCTTTGACGGTTTTAACCCTTGCGCACTGCGGAACGGTATTAATCCGATGAACCGTATCCCCGTTCCGAATGACAGAGAAACTGAAAGATATCATTCTCGTGATAGGATTGGGAAGTCCGATTATGTGCGACGACGCCGTCGGACTGAGAATCGCCGAAGAAATCGAAAACATGAAAATCCCCGACGTGGAAACCCGTCAGGAAGCCATCGGAGGATTGGAAATTCTTACCGTGGTCAGAGGTTACCGTTACGTCATCGTCGCCGACTGCATTCAGACCGGAAGCGTGGAACCCGGCACCGTGATGATTTTCGATCTTGAGGATTTTGATTCCACCGTGGTCCCCGCCTCCGCCCATGACTTCAATCTGGCCACCGCATTCGCCATCGGAAGAGACGTGGAACCCGATACCATGCCCGAAATGGTGAAATACGTGGCCGTGGAAGCGGCGGACATCCAGACGCTCAGCGAGACTATGACGCCGGCGGTCGAAGCCGCGGTGCCCAGTGCGGTGAGCGCGGTTCTTCACATTGCGGAACAGTTCCGTTCGTTCTGATATCAGATATCAATGGGAATCGGATCTTTCAGTCCGTCGGTTTCTTTTCCGAGAATTACGGTGTTCAGGTAATCCGGACGGAGTGCTTCGGACGCCGCTTTCATTACGTCCTCTTCCGTGACCGCGTCGATGCCGGAAAGCTTTTCCTCGAGAACGTACAGGTTGCCGGTCAGCATGTATTCCCCCGCGACGGAGTTCATTCTGCGGGAGGTGGACTCATAACCGCGTATGATGTCGCCTTTTACCATTCTCTTTACCCTCTCCAGCTCCCCTTCCTCGAATCCTTCGTTGACGAAGGTTTTGATCACTCTGGACGTGGCGTCCAGGGATTTTACGACGTTTTCTGAAGTGGAGGACATGAACAGCCCGAGATAGGATGAGTCGGTTGCTCTGAGATGGGAGGAATAAACCGAATAAACAAGAGCGTTTTTCTCCCTCACTTCCTGGAAAAGTCTGGAAGACACTCCCGAACCCAATGTCGCCGAAAGCAGAGACAGAGGCATTGCATAGTCGGAATCGGCGGGTTCGCATACGGGAAATCCCAAAGCGACCTGGTAATGGTCCGCGCTGTTGGAGACGAATCTGTATTTCGGTTCCGGTGCCACCGGCGGAGTGCGGGACGGTTTCGATCCCGCTTTCATGCCGTCAAACTTTTCGGAAGCCCAGCTGACCGCGTCTTCCGCGTCGACGTCCCCGACGGCAAACACGGAAAGGTTCGGGGTTCCGTATCTGTCGGCATAATATTCGCGGAGGTCTTCGTAAGTCAGTCCTGCGACGATTTCTTCCAATCCCCCGGGGCCCTGTCCCGGCTCCTGGCCTTCCCACAGGGTGTCGCTGATCAAATCGTGAATGTAATTTTCGGGATCGTTTCTCACCATGCTCAGTTCCTGAAGAACGATCTTTTTCTCCATCTCGGTGTCATTTTCGTTAATCAGGGGGTTTGCAATGATGTCCGAAACCATTTCCTTGGCCACTTCGGATGTTTCGTTTATCGTTATCCCGTAGTATCCGGTGTATTCCTTGCCGGTGAACGCGTTCATGGCGCCTCCGGCGCCTTCGATTTCCTTGGACATCTGATACGAAGTGCGGGTTTTGGTGTGCCTGAACACCACATGTTCCAAAAGATGGGATATTCCGTGAACTTCTTTTCTTTCGTCCCTGGAACCCGTGCGGACCATCACCATGTATCCTGAGCTCCGGCTTCCGGGTATCGGATCCGTAATGACGGGAATTCCCGCTTCCGTGTGCAAAATGGATATTCTGCTCATGTTGTTCCCCAATGTGAAATAGATTAATAGATTGGCGGTAATCGGTATACCATGTCCGGGCTAAAAGTCATAAGATACGATGATGAGAACCTGAGCAATGCCACCGCAATCGTGGGATTTCCCACTGTGGGCCTTGTCGGTTCGATAGTGACCAGCTTCATAATCAAAGAACTCGAAATGCCGGTTTTCAGAGGAATGGCCTCCGCCGACATGAGCCCGTACTGCATACTTTTGAACGGCGAACCTTACCCCCCGATACGGGTTCACGGATTCTGCCGTGACGAGAACACGGAATCGGATTGCGGGGATTTGATGGTGGTCACTTCGGAGGTTGCCCCGAACGTACAGCAGTGCTATACGCTGACCGACGAACTTCTGGACATGTTCGCGGATTACGGCATCCGGAGAATCATCTGCATCGAAGGCATACCGAGATTCAGTGACGAGGATCACATGTACGCCTGCGGAAGCACCCCCGCAGCCAGGGAAATCGTCGATACTTTCGGCGTGGAATCTTTGGAAAACGGGATGATAAAGGGTCTGACCGGAGTCATGCTGTTCGAAGGCAAGGACCGAAACATGGATGTGGTGACGCTGCTGTGTCCCGCCGACCAGAAGCTTCCCGATCCCCGGGCGGCGGTGGGAATCGTCGAACAGTTGGCGAAGGTGGTTCCGGAACTCAAGAACGTGGACACGAATCCTTTGGTCAAGGAAGCGGAAGAACTGGAAAAGCGTATTCTGTCCCATGCCCGGCAGAGTGAGGAAAACGATCCCGGGGCGTTGCCTTACGACCAACATCTGTATGGATAATTGTTAAATCGAAGGTGCACATAGGTTTCGACGATGAATCTTACACCTTCGAAATTCTTTGTTGCGTCGGGTTCCGCCACCAGTCCCGTTTCTTCTCTTAACGCCTTTGACAGGGCACTGATGAATGCGGAAATCGGGGAGCAGAATCTGGTGTGCGTATCGTCGGTGATACCCGTGAACGCAAAACTGACCGAAAACCGCAAACTGCCCATGGGAGCCGTCACCCATTGTGTTCTGGCTCAGATGAGGGGGGTCGAAGGCGAGACGATTTCGGCCGGGATTGCATACGTCATGCGCAAGGACGGTCACGGAGGTTACGTGGCAGAAGGCCATCTCCACGGTTCAAAAGACTCCCTCGAAGAAGAACTCCGGAGCAAAATGGAAGAGATGGGAAGGATGCGCGGGGTTGAACTCGGCGAAATTGTTTTTGTCGTCGAAGAGCTGAAGATACCGAAAGGCGAATACGGTTGCTGCGTCGCGGCGCTTGTGTTCACGGAGTACGAATGAGCAGGTTTGCCGTCACTCCCTGCAATTGCGGAAAACTCAGGGTCATCGACCTGTCTTCCGATACTTCCGCCTGCCCTTACTGCGGAAGAACCGTAAACCACAGTGTTGTCAAAAAACTGTACGCGGACGAAGACCAGAAGGCGGTAAGGGACGCTTTGGCCCGGTTGACCGGTTTTGAAATGCCGAAGGAAGACCCGGAAATAAAAAAACGCATCGCGGAAGCCGATCCCTTCTCTTCCCTGGTGTACCGATACGAAGAATGCCGGGATATCGAATTCAGAATGGAACTTCTTGCGGAAGGCCTTACGGAACTTTACGGCACGTTTACTTTGGAAGACGTGAAAAGAGTGGATGACAAAGACGGGGAAAAAATTCTTAAAGCCATGATTGCCCAATGCGTGGTCTTCGAGCCGGAACCCGGACGTTACAGAGTCTGATCACTTCGGCAGGTCGTCCCGTCTGACTCCCTGTTGTCTGAGCACGGATCTGACGACTTCCGGAAGATCCGAGAATGCCGTTTTGTAAAGATATGCTGAAGACAGAACCAAGGCGCCGATTATTCCGATAACGCCCAGAAGGGTTTCGGGATTCATGAACCAGGGGATCAGAATCAGGTGGAAAATCATGTTCATGAGCATCGCCTGCGAAGTGAATTCCAATATGCTCAGTCTGGCCACGCCTTCCCCGATGGTCAGGCCGGCGGAAGACAGCATCATGGTTTTCGACACTGTGTACGCAATCAGAATGGCATAATCGTAAGCGGTTACGGCTCCTTCCAGGGACGAGGCCGCGGACGTCAGGTAGAATATCATTCCCACCGAAGCTGTGGCTCCGAAACCGAGTCCCAGGCCGTAACCGTAAAAGACGGTGTCGGAATTTCCGTGGAACCTTTTCAGATTCATGATTACCAGCAATACCATGATTTCCAGTATTCCGAACAGCAGTGCGTTGATCACCACATTTCCCCAGAAATATGTGTACACGGCGAAAATAATCGTTCCGGCAATCATCCCCACGACGAACAGCCCGAAAAAGTACGGGTCACTGAAAAACGGTTTCTCCACGGCGGGATACGTGTACTTTCTGAGCACGGCATACATGAGAATCATTGCGGGTGCAATGCCTATCAGCGCCGCCAATCCGAAATTCAGGTCCATAACGAAATCATATGTTTGTTACATATAATCCTTAGCGTTTTTTGTTTTCGGAATCTTCCATGAGTCTGTCGTAATAATGGATTACCATGCAGGACTTCTCGCAGGCTCCGCAGGAAGTGCATTTGGACGGATCCACCTTCATCCCTCCGGAAATCTTTATCGCATCGGATTTGCAGGCTTTTACGCATATCCCGCAGGATGTGCACATCATCGCACGGACCATGGCTTTTACCGTTCTTTCGAAAAGTCTTTCCGTTTGCCTCATCGAATCGGACACCACGGAAACCTGACCGCCGCCGAAGACCTTCGCGGTGCCGTCTTTGTTGTTGACCACCGCTATTTCGAAATCCGGGGAGTATTTTGTCTTGCCCACCGTGGTCAACGCATCCGCCACATAGGAAAAATCGCGGTTTCTCGGCAGGGATATGACCGCTTCCGCAGAATAGCCTCCGGATTCGCACACCGACGCTCCTTTCAGAACATTCATGGAAATTCCGGATACGTCCGCGGGTGCCAGATGCAGATTCAACCGATCTGCGAGAAGCGTCATTTTGGGCGGCAACACCTTCCATCTCCAGAATCCCATGTCCGCATATTCGGCGGGAAGTTCTCTCTTTTCGGCGTATCCGTGAAGATAGGTTTCCCATTTTTCATACAAATCGGGATGGAGTCTTTCGGTGTTTCTCCATTCGCTTGACAGGCAGGAAGCACACAGATAGCACCCTATTCGTTCGAAATCGCGGTCGTACAGGGGGTTGTACTTCAATCCGTTCAACCAGATGTAACACCATACTTCCGCGGAACGCCAATTCCGTATCGGGTTTACGTTGATTTGGTTGGGCACGAAAGGATTTTTTGACATCAGCGGAGTCCGTGAACGCGAAAAAGATTCCAAAGCCCTGTTTCCTTCCACGGTGACCGTTCCTTCGGGAAATTGCTTTTCGATGAGATTCGAAACCGGACCGAGCTTGCATACTTTGCAGCACCATCTGAAATCTTTTGCGGGGGGTCCGAAGGATTCCACGTTTTCCCAAAAAGCGTTGCCGGCTTCGGCAATGCGCAAATCGTAACCTCCCTCGCGGGCGAAGTCTTTCACGTATTCCGAAGTCTCGGGATATTCCAGACCTGTGTCGATGAATATCAGAACGGGTTTTCTCCTCAGTGCCTTTTCGGTCAGAGAGCATGCGACAAGGGAATCTTTACCGCCGGAGAAAGACACCGTGACTTCCCCTCCTCCCCGTGCCGAAGTCTGAATTTCGGACATTGCTATGGTTGTCATCTCCCCCATGTGCCTGCGGTTGGTTTCTATGAATTCCCTGCGGCCGGAATCCGGGGAAAAAGGACGGTCGTTCCTGGGACTGAGATCCCTTATTTTGAATCCGCGTTTCGCGTCCTTCATCTCATGGGACGGCACATGAGCCACTCCCGGTCCCACTTTTCCGGATCTTTTGACAATCAGAGATTCGCCCTCGTCAAAATCGCCGACTATTTCCCCTATCTTGTCTCCGGGCACGTTTTTGCCTTTGAGATGTCCGGACATTCCGGAGAAATGCACGATGTTTTTTGTCGCCTTGTCCGCGAAGAAATCCGCGCCGGGTTGGCGGAGTTCCACGACAAGTTTGTTGAGCTGCATATCGAATCTGAGAATACCCAGCACTTCCCCGTGGGCGATTATTTCATCGGTTCTGTCTTCCCCGGGCACTTTGTTGAAAAATACCGCTTTTCCGTCAATGGGTTCCGATGTGCCAAAGGTTTTCCTGAACACTTCCGCAAGTATTTCTTTGGCTTCGGCGAAACACGGGCGGATGTCGCCCGGGCTGTTTATCTCAAACCTTCTGCCTGCTGAACCGCATCCTGAACAGGATTGGCCCAGAATCAGCGTGCCGCAACCGTCGCACCAGTAAGCCGCCTCTTTTCCGTGAGCGGCGTTTGTTTGAGACATTTCATCACCTCTGCGTTCAACATACTTCACATTTATAAACAATAAGCCGATGTTCGGACATGGACGGCAGATACAGCATAATCGATCTTACGCCGGGTTACGGGCACGGCAGATTCAGCCGTCTTGAACTGAAACACATCCTGATTTCAGTCATCGTTCTTTCTTTCGCGTTCACATTGGTGATGAAAAGAAACTGGTTGGGTTCCGGCAACGTATTGCTCGGATTTCTTATATTCTTCGCAATCAGTTTTTCGATAATATCCCTGAGTTTCATCCCTCATGAACTGGGACATAAGTTCGTGGCGCAGAAATACGGCGCATGGTCGGAATACAGAATGTCCGAAAGAGGATTGCTGTTTGCATTGCTGATATCCCTCTTCGGCTTTCTCATCGCGGCTCCCGGCGCCGTGTACATAAGAGGATACATAAACGAGGAACAGAACGGCAAAATAAGTGCCGCGGGACCTTTGGTGAACATCGTCATAAGCGCGGTTGCGATTGCGTTGTGGGTAACCTTCCCGACGGGCATCGTCGGAGTGGTGTTGTTCATGCTTGCATACATCAACGCGGTTCTTGCTTTGTTCAACCTGATTCCGATTCCTCCGTTGGACGGATCGAAAGTCGTCAAATGGAACGTGGGGGTTTGGGTTACCCTGCTGGTATTGGGCGCATTGGAACTCCTGTTCGTGTTGGGGTTCTTCTGAAGAAATAAAAAATTATAAGCGGGCGGAAGCCCGCATGGTTTTCACTGGCATTCTTCGCAGGGGTACCTGAGACCTGCCAGGGGATCTCCTTCGAAATCGAAGGTTTTGCCGGGATTCAGGATGTTGTTGGGATCCATCGCCCTCTTGATTTCCTTGTAGGTCTTGATGTTGGAAGCTCTTTCCCTCTTGAAGTCCACCGCTTTGGCGATGCCGACACCATGTTCTCCGGTAACGGTTCCGTCAAGCTCTATGCACTTCCGGAAGATTTCACTGACCGCGGCCATGCCGCGTTCCCAGTTTTCCCTGCTGTAGGGATCGACCATCATTTTCGTGTGAAGGTTTCCGTCGGAAGCATGTCCGTAAGTTGCGACAATCACGTCATGCTTGTCGGCGATTTCCCTGAACGCAGTGATTGCTTCGGGGACTCTCGATACGGGAACTCCCATGTCATCCGCCAGCGACACGGATACGAATCCGGGCTTGAGGGCGGACAGCGACGTCATGACGGATTTCCTTGCGTCGGTCCATTTGGCGATTTCCGTTTTGTCGTGAGACGCCGTGACGCTGACTGCATTGTTTTCCTTTGCCACTTCCTCGACAATCTTCAGGTCCCTGTCGACTATTTCCTGGGATTCCCCGTCCACTTCGACGATAATCAGCGAGTTGCAGTCCGGCAACGGGTTTCCGCGGGCTTTGTTCACCGCGGATATCGCCAGGGAATCCATGATTTCGCAGGATCCGGGAATCAGGGGTTTGGCAATCAATGCGGCAATGCACTTGCCCGCATCGGCCACATCATCGAATGCACAGATGCAGGATGCGGCGAATTTGGGCTTTGTCGTCAACTTGAGGGTTACCTCGGTAATCACACCGAGCTGACCTTCGGAACCGCAAAGCAGACGGGCCAATTGGTAACCGGAAGAATCTTTGATTGTTCTGGTTCCCGCACGGACGATTTCTCCGTCGGCCTTCACGAAAGTGAGGCCGAGAACCGCGTCCCTGGTGGCGCCGTATTTTACGGCTCTCATTCCGGAAGCGTTGTTTGCAACCATGCCTCCGATGGTGCAGGCTTCGCCGGAACCGGGAGACGGAGGGAAAAAGAATCCGTATTTTCCCAATGCTCTGTTAAGATCTTCGTATATGACGCCGGCTTCGACATCCACCCACAGGTCCGCTACGCTGATCTCTTTAATTTTATTCATATGCTGCAACGAAAGAACGATGCCGCCTTTGATGGGAACGGCCGAGCCGCACAACCCTGTGCCTCCCCCTCTGGGAGTGACGGGAATCTTTTCCTCGTTGGCGATTTTCATTATTTCCGAAACCTGCTCGGTGGTTGTCGGCTGAATCACCATGTCAGGGTTGTTATGATAGATCGAAGCGTCGAATCCGTAGGTGTAAAGAACTGCGGGATCGACGGAATATCCGTTCTTGCCTACGATCTTCTCAATTTTTTCTATAATTCTTCGGTCCATATTTACACCAACTACCATATTCATCCTTCTGATTTATAAATGATACGTAAATTCACACTGTTAAAAATGATAAGGACTCACAGTAAATCATCATGGCCACACATACCGGAAATCTTCCGTGATGTGTAACGGGGATTGATTTTCCGTACCCGCCGTCCGCGAAGAATTTCATTTGTTAGATTTCCGTTTTTATGTGTTGCGGGAGACGTTTTGAATCTGTTTGAAATCCGAGATGTTTTCGTCGAACGTCGGATTTGTTGTTCGGACATCGGTTTTTCCGTCGGTGCATATTGATTTGACAAAGAATCGACCAGAAGTTAATTTAAATTGTAAACATACGGAATCACATGAAATCAAAAATAGTTCTTCTGGGGCCGCCGGGTTCCGGCAAAGGGACTCAGGGTGAAAAACTCAGTTCGGAATTGGGATTCACAAGACTTTCCACCGGTGACATGCTCAGAGAGGCCGTCAGGAACGGCACTCCCTTGGGACTCAAAGCCAAAGAATACATGGACAGCGGAACCCTGGTTCCGAACAATCTGATAATCGGACTGATGAAGGAAAAGATTGCCGAAGTTGACGGCGGAGTCATATTCGACGGATTTCCCAGAACCGTTGAACAGGCGGACGCCCTCGCAAAAGAAATCGATGTGGATTTGGCCATCAATTTCGACGTGAGCGACGATGAACTTATCATCAGACTCACCGAAAGACGTACCTGTCCCGACTGCAACTGCGTGTTTCATCTCAAATACAACCCGCCCAAGAAGGACGGGGTGTGCGACAAATGCGGATGCAAACTTTACCACAGAGACGACGATACCGAAGAAACCGTCAAAAACAGACTCAAGGTTTACAGGGAAAGCACCTTCCCCCTCATCGATTATTATGACAAACAGGGAATACTCGTCACGATAATCGGCAAAGGCGACATCGGGGAAATCTTTGCCCAGGTGGAAAAGGCGGTACGCTGAAAACCGAAGAGGGGCACCCGCCCCTCGCTCTTTCTACGAAAACTATTAAAATATCACTGCATTGGGGAAGTCAACAGCCTCGTAGTGTAGTGGTCAATCATGCAGGTCTCTGGATCCTGCGACCGTAGTTCGAATCTGCGCGAGGCTACCACTTTCCACCCACTTCAGCATTCCGTTTCGGGTTCCGGGGTTTTTCATAATAGATTAATACCGCGATCCACTTGGCTGGACAGTGGTAATGTGTCCGAACCGGAAATCTGTTGATTGCCGCGCTGTTTGTCGCTTTGGGCGGCGCAGTGGGGGCGTTGCTTAGATTCGGAGTTTATGAAATAATAGATTCTCACGATTTTCCCTGGGCGACTCTGTCGGTCAACGTGATAGGATGTTTTCTAGCCGCTTTCCTTATGTTCGGATTCGGGGAGGTCATCCCTTACGGAATGAAGGATTTTCTCTTTGTCGGGGTGTTCGGTGCATTCACGACAATGTCCGCCATGAGTCTTGACACTTTGAATCTGATAAATTCCGGAAGTCATCTTCTTGCCGCGTCCAACGCTGTGCTGAACGTGATCCTGTGTGTCCTGGGTGCCGTTGCCGGCAGTGCATTGGCCAACGCCGTGATTGCCTGATTTTCAATCAGTACTGATCCAGTTCGTGAAGGTCTATGTAACGTCCTTCGATGAATTCGGCAAAACTTTTTGCGTAAGTGTCCCGCTTTCCGAATTTGGTTTCGCTGGAATCTATGATTGTCCACTCTATGTTCGGGTCTTTTACCGTCGCACAGATGTTTTCCAACTCCCACATCGCGTTCGAACAGGAATATATGGGCATGGTCGCGTGTCCGTCGGTTATGAAAATAACGTAACACTTCTCCCCGGGATGTTTTCTCAGGTAGTTGGTGGCGTAATCTTTCGCCAGCACCACGGCTTTCGCCAACGGCGTGGATCCTCCCGCAGGAGCCTGTTCCAAAACATCGCAGATGGTTTCCACTGATCTCGTGAAAGGAACGGTCACTTCCGCGTCACGTTCCCTGAAAGTTATCAGTGCCACCCGGTCTCTTTTCACGTAACTTTCCATCAGCATCGACCTTATCGCATTCTGAATGGGTCCCAGCATGCCGCTGTCCACCAGAGAACCGCTGGTATCCACGGCAAATATGAAAGAAGATGAATTGCGCATTGCACGCACTTTTTCCCGAATGTCCTGTTTTTCTATGTTTATGCTCAGTCCTTTGGAATCCCTCCCTGCCTGATACGGTGCCGCCGCGCGTATGGTTGCGTCGAAAGCCGGATCCGCCGTCTTCCCTTTGGGAATTCTGAACCCTCTGTATCGGCCTGTGTTTCTTCTGGAAATCATGGCTCTCTTGTGTTTTATTCCTGCGATTTCGTGCAGACGGAGCATTTCGATTTCGTCAATTTCTTCGAGAAGGTCTTTGGTTTTTTCATAAATGTAACTGAAACGCAGACCTTCGGGGGTCGATTCCTGACCCGTTCCCTTGCCTTCGTCGGGAAGGAGGGCATTCAGCAGGTTTTCCTCATCCCTTTCTTCATCATCGTCGTCTTCAGGCAAAGGAATCGGCTCTTCGTCCTCTTCCGGCTCGATGTATATCGGCTCTTCGTCCTCTTCGGCGTCGATTTTCACTTTGATTACGATTTCGTCTTCGACAACCTGCAACGCCCCTCTTCTGTGGGAAAGACACAACACCAAAGCTTCGGCGATGTGATCTTCGGACACCTGGGTTTCACCGTCCAAAGCGGCGAGGGCCCTTGCGGTTTTTGCGGTGGATATGTCGCCTCTGTATCCTCTTACGTTGAGGCTCTGGCATATCTTTACGATTGCGTTTACGTCATCTTCGGTGAGAATGACGGAAGGGAGAATTTTCCTTGCCTGCCGTACCGATTCGATAACGTTCCGGTCTTCTGAAAAGTATTGGGATATGACGCTCTCGGGATCTTCTTCGAACTGAATGTTCGAAGAAATGATTTCCGCTCTGGCATCGGAATCGGTTTCCGGAAGAATGGTTACGCAGATATCGAACCTGTCGGCGACACTGTCGGGAAGCTCCCTTTCGGCGGGATCCATGGTTGCCACCGCCGAGGTGTTCACGGAAAATTCCGCGGAAACGCCTTCACGTTCTACAATAATCCGCCCCGTGTCCACGCTTTCGAGCAACATGTCGAGGATTTTGCCTTCCATCAGATTGACGTTGTCCACATAGGCCACGTTGCCGTCGGCTTTGCTCAACAGACCTCCGGAAGCAATTGCGTGTCCGTCTTTGATTGCCGTTTCAAAATCCAATCCTCCGAACAACTGGTCGTCGGTTATGCTCGGAGGCACGTTGATCAATTTCTTTTCCGACGTGAGTCCGAAAAAGGACCGTACCAATACGCTCTTTGCCGTGCCCGGGGGTCCTTTGATGAGAATACTTTTTATCGTATCGTCCACGGCCATGCACAGAAGCGCCTTTTTGGCCGATTCCAGACCTATGATTGCGGAAAAGGGCAGACTCAATACTCTTTCAGACATGCTCTGAGGGCCTCTCTGTCGAGCCCGGTTTTCTCAAAGGGCTTTTTCTTGACACGGTGGGTCAGAACCATGGGAGCCACAATTCTGAAATCGTCCCGGTCCACCTCATCCTTCCCTTCGAATGCCGCATTGGCTCTTGCGGCTCTTATCATGGTGATATCCGCCCTGTGTCCTTCCATATTGAAGTTAATGGCAACGTTCGCCGCCACCTTCACAATGTTTTCGCTGACTTCCACATCAAGCAATCTTTCTCTTGCGGAAACTATCTTCTTGCTGAGTTCTTCGGTTTCTTCGCGGTATTTCTCGATGAATGCTTCCGGGTCCGCGTCGTATTCCAATCTGCGCATGACGACTTCGGCCCGGGACGTGACGTAAATGTCTCCGACCACGTCGACGCAGAGACCGAATCTGTCCAGAAGCTGAGGCCTGAGTTCCCCCTCTTCGGGGTTCATCGATCCCACAAGAATGAATTTCGAAGGGTGAGAGAAGGACACTCCCTCTCTTTCAACGTAGTTGGTTCCCATGGCGGCGGAGTCCAGAAGAAGATCCACGATGTGATCTTCCAGAAGGTTCACTTCGTCGACGTACAGCATGTTCCGGTTTGCCTGAGCCAGAACTCCGGGTTCGAATTTCTTTTTACCCGTCTGCAAAACGTGTTCCAAATCCAAAGTTCCCGCTATGCGGTCTTCGGTTGCGCTCAACGGCAATTCCACGACTCGGATGGGGGCCATCCCCGTTTCCAGTTTTTCGCCTTGGTCGATTCTTTCTTTGCAGTCAGAACACAATCTTTCCGGGCGGGAGGGGTCGCATCTGAATCTGCAGCCTTCGACATATTCGACGTCAGGCAGAATGCTAGCGAGAGACCTCACCGCGGTGGATTTGGCGGTTCCTTTCTCTCCTCTTATCAAAGCGCCGCCGATGCCGGGGTCAATGATGTTCAGTATGAGTGCCCTTTTCATTTCGTCCTGTTCCACGATGGCGACAAAAGGGAAAGTCTGTTCTTTTGATTTCATGATACCCCGTAGATTGGAAGGGAGTATTAATTTAATTCTGAAAATAACGGCCTTAACGGTCCTATGAATATTTTCTGTATTTTACGGAAACCGTCATTTCCGCAACCCTGCGGATTCTGTTGATTGTATACCGTATCCTCATCCGTAACTGACAAATTATATTATAGGGGACGGATTACGGAATAAAGAGGGTTAAAGTGATTGATAGGGAAACGGTATTGGGAAACCTGGAAAGATACGACCTCAGCAAAGCTGAAATCGGAGTCATTGGATCTCATTCCGCCTTGGACACATGCGACGGGGCGGTCTCCGAAGGTTTCAGAACCGTCGTGATATGCCAGAAAGGCAGAGACAATACTTTCAGAAAATATTTTAAGACTCAGAGGGACGCTGACGGAAACGTCATGAGAGGCGTGGTCGACGACACCGTCGTGTTGGATAAATTCAATCATGTTCTCAAAACCGAAGTTCAGGAGGACATCATGTCCAGGAATGTTCTGTTCATTCCCAACCGGTCCTTGGTTGCTTACTGCGGAATCGATGCGATTGAAGATGATTTCGCCGTGCCCATGGTCGGAAGCAGGAATCTGCTTAGATCCGAAGAGAGGGGCGACGAAAGAGATTACTACTGGATTCTCGAAAAGGCGGGACTGCCGTTCCCCAAAAAGGTCGAAAAACCCGAAGACATCGATGGGTTGACCATCATCAAAGTCCCGCACAAAGAAAAGAAACTGGAACGGGGGTTCTTCACTGTCAAAGATTACGAACAGTTCGTCACGAAATCCGAAGAACTGATCAGCCAGGGCGTCATCGAGAAAGATTTCCTCAAGGACGCGAGAATGGAAGAGTACATCATAGGACCTGTTTTCAACCTGGACTTTTTCTATTCGCCGTTGGAAGAAAAGGGCGAGAAACTGGAATTCATGGGAGTCGACTGGAGATTCGAAAGCTCCCTGGACGGTTATGCCAGACTTCCGGGAAAGCAGCAGGTGGAGCTTGAAGAAATGGGCGTCCTGCCCGAATACACCGTCTGCGGCCACAACTCCGCGACAATCAGGGAATCCCTGCTTGACAAGGCCTTCGGATTGGCCGAAACCTATATCGAAGCCACCAAGAAATATTACGACCCGGGCGTGATCGGACCCTTCTGTCTGCAGACCTGCGTCGACAAAGATCTGAATTTCAAAATTTATGATGTCGCTCCCCGCATCGGGGGAGGAACGAACGTTCACATGTCCGTCGGACACCCTTACGGAAACACTCTCTGGAGAAAGGAGATGAGTACCGGAAGAAGATTGGCCATGGAGGTCAGACGCGCAATCGAACAGGAACGCATCGAGGAAATTATTACCTGAGGTCATCAAATGATTGAAAAACGAATATTACTGCCCGTCGTCCTGCTTGTTCTCATCACGGTTCCCGCATTGTCGGTACTGTGCGTGGAAGAAGCTGAGGCTTCACCGGATTATCTGATAATGGATACCGGTACCCTTTCCAAAGGAAGTTTCGACACCAGAAACAACGCTGACGTGAAAATCACCATCGTCAACAATACCGAAAACAAAGTAGACGTAAAAGTCTGGATAACTTATCAAAACGAAAGCGGGGTTTTGAAAGAGGTTGACATTGAAGTCGCTTCCGAAGACAAAACCGTTGCCGTGCTGAACCTGGGATTCGGAAGTCAGGGCACCAAATATCTTACCGTGCACGCCAAATCCGATGATGCGGACTTCTACACCGGCAGTGCGGTGAACGAGGCAAGTCACAACTTCACAATCCATGTGGACCAATCCGTTTGGTCCAATGCCCTGACTTACGTCGCAATCGTTCTGATTGTTATCGTCATAGCCGTTGCGATATATCTCAGACAGCGCAATGCTCCGAAGGTCGAACCTCAGATGACCTTCACCGAATTGGAAGAAATGAGAAAGAGCCAGCGGAAAGACGTAGATGTTTCCTCCGGATCTTCTCCCGAAAGAAGAAGGTACGAAAGCGACAAACGCAGAAAGAGATGAAACTCAGATTCCTGTACTCAAAGGGAGTTTCACCCGAGTACGGAGCGGCGGCGGACGCCGCAATCTTCGAAGAAGTTTCGGAGAAACGTTCGCCGCCGACCCTTTTTGTTTATTCAAGAAACCGACCGACGGTTTCCATGGGACGGTTCCGGGATCCGAAAGAAGATATCCATATTGATTTTATCAACGGAAACGGTATTTCCGTCGTAAGAAGAATCAGCGGCGGCAGCAGTGTTTTTACCGGTTCTTCACAGATAATTTATTCCCTGACCGTCAAAGACACCTTCGGAAACAGACAGGAATCCTATTCCGAAATCTGCGGACACATAATGCATGCATTGGAAATGTTGGGCGCGGAGCCGTCCTTCAAAGAACCCAACGACATCCTCGCGGACGGGAAGAAAATTTCAGGGTCTGCGCAGTACCGTGCCAAAGGGTACCTGATACAGCACGGAACTCTTATAATCGGGCCGGAACCGCTTATGGACAAAGTTCTGAAACCGGTAAAAAACCGTTCTTACGGCGGTACCGTGTCTTTAGAAGAAATCCTCGGTCACGGCGTATCGGAAGAAGACGTCGTCCGTGCGGTGAGAGACGCTTTCGGAAAGAATTTTATGGAAACTTACGACGGCGAATTCACCGAAAGAGAAACCGGACGCATCCGTTCCGAAAAGAAAAATTTCAAAGTTTCAGTTTCGGGTCTTTCAGATCCATGAGGGCCACTTCCCTCGGGTCTATGAAGAATCCGATTTTCTTGTGAAGCAGTATGGAAGGTGCGTTGTCCGGCTGAATCATGCTGTGAGCCACTTCAGCGCCCATGGCGATTCCTTCCTTGATGCATTCCCTCAGCAGTCTGTAAGCGACGAGATTCCTTCTGAAATAGGAATGTACGCCCAGGTTTTCAATCCACAGAAGATTCTCCGTATCCGCGATGTTGTGAAGCATCTGTGCGAAAATGAATCCGATGACTTCCCCGTCTTCCAAGGCAACGAAGCTGAGACCGCTTTCCATATAGGCCCTGAAGTGTTTTTTGCTGCTGGCACCCAGGTTGTCCCTCCACTCTTCGGGAAGCTCTTCCCATTTGTTTTCGATGGTTTCCGAGAAATACTCCCTGATGCAGGACAGTTCCAGTTCGCGGACACCTTCCAAATCTTTGAGTTTGAGTTTTCTTATTTCCATCACATTTCCTCCGGTGCGCCCATTCCCATGCATTCCAGCACGCTTTTCAGAACCGTCCTGGTACACTCCACCAAAGTCAGTCTGGCATTGGTGTTTTCACCCGCGGACAGCACCGGAAGCGCGGCATAGAACTGATTGAATGCGGAAGCGACTTCGTGACTGTATGCAGGAAGCATGTGGACCTTTTTCAGATTGCCGGCTTCCTGGAGCACAGATCTGTACCGCGACAGTGTTTTAACAAGTTTTATTTCATACTCATCAGTGAGTTTGGAAGAGTCAAAATCATACTCGAAATCCCCGGCTCTGCGAAGCAGGCTGCAGGCTCTGGCATGCACGTACTGAAGATAAGGTCCGCTGTTCCCGTCAAAGTTCAGAGCATCTTCCCAAGTGAAGACGAACTGTTTCTCCGGTTGAACCCTTACCACGTTGTATCTTATCGCTCCGACTCCGATTATCCGTGCGACTTCCCGCATCTTCTCCTCGGGCATGTCGTCTCTTCTCTTTTTGATTTCAAGATATGCCCTTTCGACGGCTTCGTCTATGAGATCGTCAAGATAGACAACGACGCCTCTCCGGGTGGACATTTTTCCCTCGGGGAGGGAAACGAAAGCGTAGAACATCGGTTCGGGCTCCATGGCGCATCCGTATATCTTCAATGCCAGGCTCAAATACTGAGCCCCCAGTTTCTGGTCTTCTCCAAGAACGTTGATGACTCTGTCGGATCTGCAGAATTTGTTGAGGTGGTACGCCACGTCCCTTGTGGTGTACAGCGTGGTTCCGTCAGACCTTGTGAATGTGAATTTTGTGTTTTTGCCCTGAACCCCGAAATAAGCCAGTTCGAGATACCATGCCCCGTCCTCGGTCTGTCCCGCGTACTGGGTCCCTTTCAGCCGGTTCACCACTTCCACGGCGGAACCGTCGGCTATGAAATCCGACTCCCAGGTATAAACGTCAAGGGATACGTTGAGGTCGTCCAAAGATCTGTTGAGACCTTCCAACATGGTTTCGGTGGTTCTGCGGACGGCGGAGATGACTTCCTGATCCCCTTTCTCAAACTTGCGGAGCATTTCGTATATTTCTTCGGAGACTTCCGGGTCTTCCTCCATTCTCCGGTTGGCTTCGCGGTAATAGGCGACCAGTCTGTGATCGTTTTTGTCCCGTTCCTCTTCTTTCACGGAACCTTCGGGTATGTTCATCACACCCCAGGTCAGAACAACCACCTGTCTGCCCACGTCGTTGACGTAATATTCGGTGGTGACCTCGTTCCCGCACATCCTCAGGCATCTTGCGAGAGTATCTCCGATAATCGGATTTCTGGCACGTCCCACGTGAATGGGTCCCGTAGGGTTGATTGAAGTGTGTTCCACTATGACTCTTACCCCGGTCGGATCCCGTTTTCCGTAATTTTCTCCTTCGGATATTATTTCTTTGAGAGTTTCTTCAACGAGCCGGTCGGTGTCAACGGTGAAGTTCACATAACCGTTCAGAGCGGAGACCGAACTGACGGTTCCCGAGGGGGTTATGATCGAAGCGATTTTTTCGGCAATGTCCTTCGGAGCGGAACGGAGAACCTTCGCCATTGTGAAACAGGGAACCGCAAGATCCGCGTTGCCGACGGAGGGAACTTCGATGACAAAATCCGTCTCGGCACCGAGTTCTTCCAAAGCCTTCTTCACTGCGATTTCGACTTCAATTCTGAAATCCTCTGCTATCATTTTACACACCTTGGTTATGACAATCTGTATCGGAGAATTGCCGCGATTCCGCCGAAAGCCCTGATGAGGATATCCCCTTCTTCGGATTCGTCGGAAATGATTTGCAGATCCGAAGAGAATTGTTCCGTGATTTCGAAAAACTCATCGACCAAATCTTTGTCTTCGGTGACTTCGGCGTTCTGTCCGCATTCGGGACAGGTTTGTTTTTCCTCGGCGTCGTCAACCACCAGATTGTTGACGTGCCCCGCCGGACATTCGACGGTGATGTATCTCTTGTTCAGTTTCTCCGACACCAACAGAGTTTCAACGGCACCGAGTTCGGCGGCCTTTCTTACGTCTTCATACCCGTAAGCGGACAGCCCTCCGTCAGATTTCCTTATTTCGTCAAGAAGCCTCTGAACGTGTTTCTTCTCATCGGTCAGTCTTATGCCTTCCATGACATCCTTGGCCTTTTCTACGAGTTCCCTTATTCCGGACTCGTCGGTGTTGCCGGTGTCGAAAAGCGGAGAAACTATGATTTTCCTCAGTTCATGGTGAAGATATTCTTCTTTGACGAAGAATTCCTTTGTGGCTCCGGGGCCTCCGATTATTATTCCTTTCAATTCGGGTTTGTCCAAGAAGGCTTCCGTGCAGTAGTTTGCCACCTTTTTGTAGAATTCGTGGGCGGCCAGTTCAATCAGTCTTTCAAAACGTACGGAGGACTGACCTCCCTGGTGGTGTTTGCTGGGGACCAGTGAATCGAAATGTTTCAGAACCGTGGTTCTGGAACCGCTGACCATGCCTATCGTGGCCTCCCGCCTGTCTATGGTTATCAGACCGTAGGAAGTCTTGTCTTCCAACATGGACTCCAAAGGTTCGGTAAAGAAGGATGAATCGCATCGGTACAGGAAGGATGCTATCGGTTCCGGCGGCACCAAAGTATACTGCACCATTTTCGTCTGATCGCCGGCTCTGGGAACCTCGCCGCAGAATATTGCCAATCCGTTCGGCGGCGGGGATTTGTACGTTCTCAGTCTTGCGGATATGGAATCTATCGCACTGGTAACGTTTTTCATTGTTGTTTTGGACTTTATGTTGGACGCCTGGGATTGTTCTTCGCGAAGATACGCCATAACGTCAGAAATCTGTCTGTTCTCCGGAACGTACACCGATATCAGTTCAGTGCCGCGGCCCCGATACTCCATGATTTCCTGCATTGCTTTTTTGAAATCGTATCTTGCCTTGTCCAAAGTACTGGAATTACTCATTAATGCACCTAATATTTTTAAGTCAAGTCTGCTTATCTAATATAAGTATTGGTCTCATGACGGAAAAAGTAGTTGTTTCTATAGGCGGTTCCATCCTCATCCCCGGAAACGAGGATTATGAATA
Source organism: Candidatus Methanomethylophilaceae archaeon (assembly GCA_050950505.1). Taxonomy (GTDB): domain Archaea; phylum Thermoplasmatota; class Thermoplasmata; order Methanomassiliicoccales; family Methanomethylophilaceae; genus VadinCA11. The sequence goes on from JBMNHS010000001.1 coordinate 158,204, forward strand.
CATCAAAAAATTGGCCGAACTTCTCAAGGAATTGTCCTCCGAAGTAAAGATATCCGTTGTGTGCGGAGGCGGCAAAACCGCCCGTTATTACGCATCCGTCTGCCGTGGACTCGGCGGAAACGTTTACGAACAGGACCTTTTCGGCATCACCGCGACGAGAATGAACGCAGGTTTACTGAATTTCGCGTTGGGAAACGATAATTTCCCCGATGTTCCGGAAACCGTCGAGGACGCCGTCGCTCTGTTCGAAAAAGGCAACATTGCCGTGATGGGGGGAACGGTTCCGGGACACACCACCGACGCCGTCGCGGCCATGCTCGCCGAAGGAATCGGCGCGGATCGCATCGTGAACGCAACTTCCGTCGACGCCGTATATTCCGACGATCCCAACTCGAACGGGAATGCCGAAAGATATTCCAGAATCACAATACGCGATTTGGAAAAACTTGTTTACGGGGAGCACGGAGCTTCCAAATCCGGAGTCTTCGATCCTCTGGGTGTCCGGATAGCCAAAGAGAACCGGATAGATATCCTGACCGTTCACGGAAGGGATTTGGACGATCTGCGTTCCGCGATACTGGGGCAGAAAATCAAAGGTACTTTCGTGGATTCTCACTGATTGATGAGATCGAAGTCCGAAGAACTTGTGACTTCGAAACCTTCCGATTCTGACACGTCACGTATTCTTGAAGCGAGTTTGCCTTTCATGGATTTGCGGTGAAGAAATATGATTTTGGTATCCGTCGCTTCGCAGGCATCCCGTACCATTCTCGCAATGTCTTCGTCATCGCTGTCCTCCAAATGATAGTTGGGAATCATATGGCCGAAATCCACTTTTCTGGACAATGCGGATTCGGTGAATCTCGGGGCGTAATGTCCGCCCCCGATGCCGATTACGGCGGGATAATCGCTTTCTCCGTTTTCCATCAACGCCTTTGCCAGGATTTCCGCGGCATGTCTGTCCTTCCAGTGCTCTTCATTGCTCCCGACTTCGATAAAGAATGTGGGGCGGTCCAACCAAGGACCGTGATGGGTCACTTCGAAAGCCACTTCCGTGTCCCCGATGTCGTTGATTGAAGAAATACGCCGGAGGGTTTCCGACATGTGATGGGGCGCGGACTCGACCAATTTTTCGGGAAGCCCACCCAAGTCGTTTCCGTGATAGTTTCCCAAAGGGTGCACGGTAAGGGTGGGGCGTTCGCTTTTCGAAGAGTGCCTTGACATGAATATTATAAGTTCCGGATTGACACCCATTTTTATCGATACGTCGACGACATCGTCAAAGTCCACATGCCACCGTTCCGAGGACAACATGTACATTTCATCGGATTTGAGCATGATGCCGTCTTCGCAGGAACACGTCTCTTCCCATTCCGTCAGGTCCAACAGACAGTCTCTCATGTTTGCGGACGGGATGTCCTGTTCACTGCACACTAACAACTTCTTCATTGCAACAACGAATAGCAGAGGATATACATTAGCTTTAAACCGACGGCCTATGATAATTCTATAAATAGGTACGTATATAAATCCCCGTTAAATATGACGAAGACTACCATACGTGAAAGGATTCTTTTGCATCTGAGCAGATTCATAATGGTCAGCGATCAGGAGAATTACAACCTTCCTTTTGATTTAACACAGGACGGTATTGCCTCCGCACTTGGGATATCCCGAGCTCATTCCTCACTTGAGCTTAAAAAGCTGAGACGGACGGGCCTGGTTAAGGAAAGGCAAGTTCGTGTTATAGGTTCTAACGTCAGACGCAAAGTGTACCATCTCGAAGAGGAAGGCCTCAGAGAGGCGGAAATGGTCAAGAAACGACTTGAAGCCGCAGGAATACCTTTTGAAACAATTTTGGATCTTAAGCACTGTGAGCCAGAGCTTATGTGGGCCAAACTGAACGATTCGGATCGTGATGTTTTGGGCCTGGCTTGTGTAATCCGTATTCCTGTTCACAAAGATGCCCTTCCGCCTGCCAGTTCGGGAGTCATTCCCGCCACCCATAAAGGCATGGTAGACATTTCAAATGAAGTCAAAATGAGATATCTTGGAGCTGCGGACCCGGAACTTGTACGTAAGTGGAACAGCCTGGCCGCGGATTGGTATATAGACAACAATTCTGACAACAGAGAAAAGCTATATCACCTTATAAAATCCGGGAGAAATTTCGAATCAGACCGTCTTTTAATCCGGGATGCAGGAAAATTTTTAGTAGACTGTGATGAAGAATTGATGAGTATCATAAAAACCATGGACCACCCTGAAAAGACACCGAAATCTTCATGGAGCATACGAGGTAAATTGGCAATAAATTGCAGAGACGTCGAATATGCAGAAACATGTGCCGAAAGACTGAGGGAAATGGATTCAAGTGAAGGAGACATTCTCAGTGCCGAAATAAAATACGTCAGAGGAGATTATGAAGGTGCGCTGGAAGATGCCGAAACTTTGTATGCTGAAACGAAAAGCGCAAGAATTGCCATGCTCAGAGGGCGTTCACTGTACGCATTAGAAGAGTATGACCGGGCCGATAGAGTTTTGGTTGGAACTTTAGAAGAATTTTCAGCAATTGGCGATATCTCCCGTGTGGACGAACTTCTTGTGCTTCGTGCGGGTATAGCGCACAAACGGAACGATACGGAAATGGTCATCAGCCTGCTGAACAAGGCTCTGTATTCCGCCATTGGCAACGAAAAGAAAGAAAAAATCATGAATCTCATCGAAACCGTGGAATCCGGCGAATCAGAACCTGTGTTTGACTGATCAGAACAGTCTGCTCTCTTTGAGAGTGTCTATATCGGAAATATACAGTTCACGGATATCCGTGATGTTCCATTTCAGCATAGCCAGTCTCTCGAATCCGAATCCCCATGCGAGCACGGGGTGTTTCACTCCGAAAGGTGCGACGACTTCGGGTCTGAATATTCCTGCGCCTCCCAGTTCCATCCACTTTCCGTTGAAGAACACTTCGAGTTCCAACGACGGTTCGGTGTACGGGAAATATGCAGGCCGTATCCTGACCTGATCGAATCCCATTCTTGCGTAGAATTCCCGGATCAGAGAGATGAGAGTGTTAAAGTTCGCGTTTTCATCTATGACGATGCCTTCTATCTGAGTGAATTCCGGAAGATGCGTGGCGTCGATGGATTCCTTCCTGAAAATTCTCGATATGGAGAATGCTTTGCAGGGTGCTTTCGGATTTTCGGCTATGTAGCGTATGCTGCTTACGGTGCTGTGCGTCCTCAGAATGGCGGATTCCGAAAATTCCCTGGACCATTTTCCTCCCCATCCGCAGGATCCCGTATCCCCGCCGTCTTCATGAAGACGTTTCACTTTTTCCACCAACCCGTCGTCCTCTTCCCGTATGGACGGGGGGTTTTCGAGATAGAACGTATCCTGAAGATCCCTTGCGGGATGGTCCTGAGGCGTGAAAAGAACATCCATGTTCCAGAATGACGGTTGGATGTATTCCGAGGTCATTTCGGTGAATCCCATATCCAGGAACATCTGTCTGACCTGATCGGTCAACCGGGTTATCGGCGACCTCTTCGCCGGATAAATCGATGGTGCGAAGGTTCTAACGTCATATCTGCGGAATTCGGCGTCTTTCCATTTTCCGCTCTGTATCAGTCGGTCCGTGACGTCGGTTATCTCGTCTTTGAGTTTCAGTCCCGATTTTGCGGTTTCCGAACCTTTTTCCGTCAAAGAAATCTCACGGGCGACTTCGGAGACTTCCCGTATCATGTCCCCTCTGCCTTTCAGTTCTTTGATTATGTCCTTGTCGGCCTCGGCATCGGATACGGGACCTTTGACAAGTTTTTTGAAAAATGCTTCAACGGGCATTTCCGAACTGATGAGTTTCTTGCCTTCATCGGTAAGAGCCAGCACTGTGGAGTCTCCGTCCTTCTTTATATCGGCGAGTTTCTTTCTTTTCAGCCAGCCGATTGCGATTTTGTCTTCCCCCCCGGGCAAAACGTCGGCAAGTTCCGACATTTCCATGTTGCCGCCGGCGGCGTTTATCGCTTCCACGGCTTTTCTTTCCGGAAGGCCCTCGGTGATTGCCGGGTCTTCCCCCCGAACGTAAAATATCGCGGTTTCTTCAGAAATCTTTGCCAAGCCTTTGGATTCCAACCAGGATGCCGCGCCCATGACTTCCACTTCAACGGAGAAATCATATTTTTCCATCAACGTCAACGGCGAGGCTTTTCCTCCCGCGGTATCAAGTGCCAACAGCAATTTGATTTCGTTGTAACTCAGTTCTTCGGCAACGGTTCGGTCCATGTTTCATTCACCGTCCCGGTTCCAATCGAATCCGCCGTAAGTCATCCCTCCGACGGTTTCTCTGGCTTTCTCGCGTTTTGCCTGGTGTTCTTCCAGGAACACGTTGATTCTTGAAGTGAGTTCTTTCTTGCATTCGCCGCAGAGAATTCCTCCGGCTCTGCATTTCTCCGCCCGTTGGTTCAGTTTGGCGTCGTCAGCTTCGAACATATAGAAAAAGTACATGAAAACGGCACAGATCTCCGGATTTCCGCCTTTTTCTCTTTGTTCGTCCACGGTAACCCGGCCGCCGGTGAACGCCTGTCCGACTTTCTTCTTGACTTCCTTCGGATTGTCGGTAGTGTATATCGTTGCGTTACGGTCCGAGGAGGACATCTTGTCCCCGCCGCTGAGTCCCGGGAACATCTTGCAATAAACCATTGCGGGTTTGGGATATCCCAGTCCCGGGGCCACATCCCTTGCGGCCCTGAAATGCGGATCCTGATCTATTCCGCAGGGTATCAGACAGGGAATTTCCTTTCCGGCTTCTTCCGTCGGAAGGAATGCGGGTGCCGCCTGTATCGAAGTGAAGAATATCGAACCGATGTTGGTTGAATTGTCGAATCCGAAAACGGCTTTGGCGGTGGAGAAAGTTATTTTCTTGGATACTTTCAAAGCGATGGGATACAGAGTCCTGATGTTCTCCGTATCCAGTATTATCCTGGTTTTTTCGGGATTGAATCCCAAAGCCGCAAAATCCAATGCGTTTTCATATGCCAGACCGCGGGTCTGTTCCAAGGTCAGATCCTGAAACAGGAACTTCTCGTCATCGGTCATCTGGAAAAGCATGTGAACGTCAAAAACATCCTGAAGCCATTTGGCAAACATCCAGGGCATCACGTGTCCCAGATGGGTGTTTCCCGAGGGGCCTCTTCCGGTATAAAGAACGAATTCTTCCCCTTTGTCGAATTTATCCAACAGTTGATTCAGATCTCTGTGCGAATAGAATATGCCGCGTCTGAGCATCGGGTGCACTTCCCCGTACTTTTCGAGACGTTTCAGCAATCCGTCGTCTATCGGAACGGTACCGAACTTCTTCTGAAGAAGGTCGTAATCTATTTCTCCCGTGACTTTCCACGGAGTTACCGTAAAATTCTCTGCCATTCAGAACGGTTCACGTACCACAACGGTTTTAATCTTTCTGATTTCGGCAGGGATATCGGCTTTCTGAAAGGGAGAGAATATTTTTTTCTTATACCTGAGAATGTTTTAACCGAGTCGGTTCGTCAAAAACAAAATGGGGATATTTACAAATCAGCGCCATACCGAATTCTACATACGGCAGATTTAATATTGGATATTAGATTTAACGGAATTGATATGTACATAAAAGGACACATGAAAACACCGTGAAGAAATCATCAACGATGTTCGGAGCCGTGCTTGTGACCGGTTCCCGGCAGGTCGGTAAAACGACCATGCTCAGGGAAATCACGTCAGACACGAGATATGTTTCATTGGACGATTTGATTTATTTATCCTCCGCAGTCAACGAGAGCATAACGTTTTTCAAGGATTTTCCTCCGCCGGTTTTCATTGACGAAGTGCAACGCGCACCTTCACTTTTTACCATGATGAAAAAATAATAGACGAGAAAAAGAAGAAGGGGCTGTTTTATCTGTCCGGATCGCAGCAGTTCCGAATGATGAAGAACGTCAGCGAATCGCTTGCGGGCAGAATGGGCATCCTCACTCTGTCAGGATTGTCATTGAGAGAAATGTCGGGAACATCCTTCGACAAACCGTTTATTCCGACAAAGACGTATTTCAGTGAACGGACCGAGGCGTATGAACCGATAAATCAGGATTCTCTTTGGGAGATTATCCAAAGGGGATGTTTGCCGGAGCTTTTTTCGACGAAGGAGATGGATTGGAGGATGTTTTACTCCTCTTATGTTAACTCGTACATTGAACGCGATGTCCGGGAATTGGTTAACGTCGACAATGAACTGAAGTTCATCAGATTTATGACCGTCATTGCCGGAGCACAGGATCCGTTCTCAACCTGTCGTGTGGCTAACGATGTCGGCGTGAGCGTCCCTACTGTTGAACGTTGGATTTCCGTGCTCAGAGCATCCACCATCATCCATCTGCTTCAGCCGTATCACAACAATATCACCAACCGTACCGTTAAAATGCCCAAGCTGTATTTTCCGGATACGGGATTGGCGGCATACCTCACAGGATGGAACACACCGGACGTCCTTCGCAATGGTGCCATGGCAGGCGCATTTTTCGAGACTTTCGTCATTTCCGGGATATTGAAAAGCAACTACAATGCGGGCATCCCGGATCCTCATCTTTATTATTACAGAGACCGGGACGGGAATGAGATAGACTTGCTGACAGAAGAAAACGGTCTGCTGCATCCGATAGAAATCAAAAAGAATTCCGATCCCGGCAAAAGAGACATCAAAGCATTCAAGATCATAGGTAAATTCGGAAACAGAGGGTCGGAGGAATCGTATGCACCTACGACCGTTTGCTCTCACTCGGCGAAAATAACCGGATAATACCCATAGGAATGATTTGATTCGATTTTTCGGAATGAGGGATAAAGTACAATCCGTTGAATGAATCGGCAGATATCCCACTCGGGCCCGTTATAAAATTCCAAGAATGTACGCTTTGTTTCCAATATGGCGACTCAGACTCTTTTCTGTCCGCCGGCGAAAAACGAATCCCTTATTTACATCGTTGAGAATCGTATGCCCATGTGGAAAATTCTTGGAAAGGACGCGATGTACCTTGACATACCTTATGTCTTCGCCGAAAGAATGGGAGAACTTGCGGGAGAAGAAGAAAATGCGGACAGGTTCAGATCCTGTCTCGAAGAGTCCGAAATCAAATTCATGATCAATCCGGAAACCGAAGAATGTTCTTTCATGATTTACATACCCGAGGAGCTTACGCCGGAAGAAATACAGAACCTCGCAGAAACCGCTTTGGCCGTGGCTCAGGCTTACGATGCGCCGTTCGTTACCGCCGAGAACGTGGAACAGAGATACAAAATCGTACTTACCAACAGCAAAGAACCGGAACTCATCGGCCTGAACAAAACAGAAGGATTCAGCTCCGGACAGGTATTCATGCCCATCTTCGATTCCCTGTCGAAGCCCGGAAGACTCAACCCCCAGTTTCAGTGAAGCCCGTCTTCAGGGAAGATCCAGTTCCCCGAAATCGCTGAGATCCCTCAGAGGGGTGCCGGGAAGTTTTTCATCGGCATTTCTTCCGCGGTTCTCATCATCGAGACGGACGAACACGGGAACCGGACGGAATACTTTCCATTTGGCGGCTATGTCCCTCACCAACGTTCTTTCGTTTGTGGTGTAGTACAATATGCAGGTGTATCCCACGACGAAAATTATAGCCAGTGCGGAAACTCCTATGTAAGTCAGAACCTGCAAAGGATCCGATTTGTTGATTGCCAGAAATACGTAAATCAGAGTCGCGCCTATGGGCAGTGCCATTCTTTTCATCGTTTCCATGGCGCCGCTGTGAATATGAAAGGCCCGGTAGTTCGTTTCTATGCGCACTTCCAGAGATTTGAATATGGTGAAGGGAAGAACCAACAGAGGAATCATCAGAATCAGAGAGAACATGAACACGGAAACCGACGTCAACGAACCGTACGTATCGGAATCCATAAAGTTGGGATTCATTGAGATGTAAATCCAGATTGTCATGCCCAACATCAACGCCACGGTGATTGTCTGCATCATTTCCTTCCAGGGTATTGACGTCCTTTCAAGATTGTAATTCATTGTGATGTTTCTTGTATCAAGATCCTCCGGCACGTTGAAAATGAAAGAAATCACTTTGTCGAACACGTTGAATTTTTTCTTGACGTTCATGTATTCTATGGAGTGGACCACTTTGTAAAACATGAATCTCTGAAAACCTTCGGCCAAAGCGACCACCCCGGTGCCCCCGAAGAGAATGAAGAGCGTAAAGAACAGAATCGTCAGCGTCAAAGTTATGTGTCCGGTGAAATGAAGAACCGCGAACAACAGTACAAGCAACAGTACCGCCAACGAAGATTTCCAACGCCTTTCGTGGATGTAAATCAATATTCCATCCAGGAACAGCGGCAGAGTCATAACGGGAACGATGTCGTAAAGAGTGTAGTCGCCGGAAACCGCCATAAAATATGCGGCAACGGCACAGGGGATTATGGCCAGCAAAGTAACCAGCAAAACAGTCTTATCAAATTTCCTTACAAGACTAAGATCCGGAGACAGTTTTGTAGACCAGAAAAACCTGCCTTTTCCCCTTTCGATTTTAGGTTTCATTTCTTTTCCGTCCAAACTTCCACGTCCGCCGTGGCTTTGTCGCCTCTGAACACCCCGAGAACGAAGGACATCTCGGTCCAAGTCTCGGTGGAGATGGGACCCAACGTACCGTCGGTTATTCCGTCAAGATGTCTTATCGGATTTCCGGTCTGATTGAATACCGCCACATCCACCGGACGGTCGGACCTGGCATGGAGATACAGGAGTCTTTTCGGTTTCACGTTTATGTGGATGTGGACCACATTCCTGAACAGACTGGGCTCCGTAGGATCGAATTCGCCCACAAGAATACCTTCCTGTTCGAATACGACTTGTTTTCTTTTGAAAAGTCCCACTCCGTTCACTCCCGAAAATCAGTATGGAATAGTTGTTTATTAGTATTGGGATTTTCAAAATGCGCGGAATCATTCTTCATAATCGATTTCAAGATCCGTTGAAAACTTCCACATCCGGGGGTAATGGCCCGGATCCATGAGAACCCGCTCGGTGCGGACGGCGGTTCCTTTGTCGGTTTCCATTATTTTGGAAGACGACATGGCCGCCTTTCCCAATCCTATGAGTTCCCCCCGGGCCGTCATCATGGCCACAAGGGCATTTTTCCGTATCCCGTCATCGAGCATGTGGACACCGGACACCATGAGATCCGCGCCGTGGCATACCGCGTCAACGGCGGTGGGTTTGACGATGAACTTGGGAAGGGGTTCCACAAGATCTTCCATGGGCCTGATCATGCTCCGCAGCCATTTTTCTCTTCCTTTTTCCTGCCAGAACACATATGCGTCTTTCAGATCGTGAAGAGTGACGGCGTCTTTCTCGGTCATTTTTCCGGAACGGTTTCTTCTCAGTTCCGTCATGCTTCCCCCGCTGCCCAGGGCCTCGCCGATGTCCACGCATAGCGTCCGTATGTAAGTTCCCGCGTCGCAGGAGACTCTGAAAAGAATGTCCCTCCCGGATATTTCGAATATTTCCAATTCGTGGATTGTACGTATCCTCATCTGTCTTTTGATTGCGGAACGCACCGGGGGCATCTGGTATATTTTTCCGACAAAACGGTTCATGACCTCCCGTATCCTTTCCTCGGAACGGTCGGCGTGAAGTCTCATGGAACAGACATATTCCTTGTCGGAAGAAAGAACGATGTCCGTGAGTCTGACGGCCTTTCCGACGGTTATCGGCAACACGCCGCTGACGTAAGGATCCAACGTGCCTCCGTGACCCATCCGCTCCGCCTGTATCGCGTCCTTCGCCCAGGCGGTGACCTGATGGGAGGTTGGGCCTTGGGGTTTGTCCAAAGCTATGACTCCGGCCTGCAACAGTTCTCCCAGAGATCTGTCGGAAGGCCGCTTGCCCCATTTGTCCCGTATGGTGTCAGGATCCTTCACTAACATTTCTGTCATTGAGTGCTCCGAGTATTTTATCGATCACTTCGTCGGGGGTGAGGTCGTCGGTATTGATTATCAAATCGTAAACGCTCAGATCGCCGATGTCGATTCCGTAATACTGCATGTATCTTTTCGCTTCCGACTCCTCGCGTCGGGAAGTGTCTATGCAGGCACGTTCGTATTCCGCGTCTTCCCTGTCGCAGATGCGTTTCATGCGGACTTCGGGACTTGCGTGAATGTAGACTCTGAAAGCGTCGATGTCTTTCTTTTTCGTGAGGTATGCGGAAAGTCTCGACTCGAGAATTATATTTTTGTTTTCCCGGGCCACGTCAAGAATTGCGGAATCTATCTCCCGGTCAATCGACGGATCTTTTTCCGCCAAGGCGCCGAACTCGGAAACGGTCATGCCCCTCTCGGCGGCCATCTCTCTGAAAACTTGTCCGAATATTATCTGACGATATCCCAATATCTCGGATAATCTGCGGCAAGCCGTGGATTTTCCCGAACCGGGCGGACCGCTGATAGTGATTCTCATTCTACCGTAGTCGTGTATTCGCCTTCGGTTTCGGCGATGCGCTTCTTGAGCAGGAGGTATCTGACGAACTTACCCATGAGCTGTCCGATGGGAATGCTTATCAGGGTGTAAATCAGAATCCAGGAGGGCAGCACCATGGTTGCCATCAGATCCACCCCGGCCGCCCAGGGGACGTTGATGAAAAGAAGCGATTCCGGAACACTATGGTTCAGGAAGTAAAACACCCATGCGTAAATCGGTATCACGATTATCATCGTCACGGGCATAATTTTCATCTGATCCTGGCTGGATTCCATGGATTTGGACATCATGACGGGCTGTTGATCCGTGAGTTTCTTGATTTTATACAGATTGTTCTCCAATCTGGCTTCCCTCATCTCCCGGTTGAACTCTTTCTGAAGGTGCTGGCTCTTGGCCATCTTCAGAGGGTCGGAAAGAACGGTTCTGATGACGCTGCTGAGCGTCGTCATTATCAGACCCGCAATCATCAGGGTCAGGACGGGGTACTGCCCGCCGAACCCTATGTATTTGAACACGAAATTCAGATACTGTCCAACCTGTTCCCTGTACATCATAACGACGAACATCAGAACCAGGGAGAGCAGCATCCCGATCATTGTGTTCTTGGGCATCTGCGGCATGTTTTCCATCTGGTTGCCCATCTGTCCTTTTCCTCCCGGATTAGCCATTTTCATTCACTCCCGAAGAATCCTCTCATCAGGGGATTCATCTCCATCATCTGTTCGCGTCCCATGGACTCATAGAACTTAATCAGGATACCCACAGTCAGCAGGACACCGGTACCTCCGGCGTTTCCTGTGGTACCCAGCATGTCGGCGAAAGACGCCAACGCTCCGACCAAGGCACCCGAAAGGATGGTAATGGCCGGAATATATCTGTCCAGCACCCGCTTCAGAACCCTGGGATCCTTACGGAATCCGGGAATCTGCATACCGCTCTGCTGAATCTGTTTGGCAACGGCTTCCGATCCCAGATTGGTGGTTTCAACCCAGAACTTGGCGAAGAATATCGAACCCATGACCATTACCGTGAAGTAAATCGCCACTCTCGATATATTCTGTACCGCCCCGTACCCGTTGCCGTATGTTATCGGATCCAATATCGGCATCAGCCACGACGTCAGTCCCGTCGGTGCCGACAGGTACCAGGCCAGACCTCCGGCCGCCGTTGTGGATCCCGGTTCGAAATAACCTATCGCGGCATTATGTCCCAGGAAAGGTATTCCGCTGAAGAAATCGTTTGTGTACAGCAACAGTGTGATCATGCTGACGTTCGCCAGAACGGCGGACATCAGAATGACGGGTATGTTGCTTGCGTACAGCAATTTGATCGGGTATCTTCCCCTGGCACCTCTGGCACTGCCGTGGGACAGGGGCAATTCTATGCGTGTGGATTCAAGATACGCCACGGAGAAGAATATCAGCAGTGTGCATAACAGCGCCACCACGGAGTTGGGTTCCCCGAGGAACATCCATTCGTAACCCCAGTTTGACATATCCGCCGAACTGCTGTTCGACAGAAGATAAATCGCGCGGGGAATCGTTCCCGCCGGCGGATTGCCGAGACCCACCGCCGCGCCGCCGTCAACGGGATTCCAGTTCAGGGTACCCGTGAATATCGCTTCCGCCACTCCGGCGGCGATAAACAACGATATACCGCTGCCTATTCCCCATTTCGAAATCAGTTCGTCCATCAGGAATACGATGTAAGAACCGACGCAGAGCTGGGCTATGATGACCAGTTTGGCTCCTCCGCCCCCCACTTTGTCTATCAATCCCGATGAGGGAACCAGGTATCCGAATACCTGGGGTACGGCGGTTATCACGATCATGGCGATGACCAGCAGTTTGAGCACTGACTGGTAGCATGCCTTGTCGTCCTGTTTCGTAAGGTCGAGCTTTATTATTTTGGCGCCGACAAAGAGTTGCATTATGATGGAAGCGGTGACTATCGGCCCGATACCCAACTGTAGAATGGTACCTGACGCACCGGCCATGATCGTCCTGTACTGGGCGAACATATCCATTGTGCTTCCCTGGTCCAAGCCGTAGATGTACACATTGGTCATCACGAAGTACAGCACCAGGACGACGATGACCCACATCATCTTCGTCCTGAAGTGTACATGCCCTTCCGGGCGCTGAACCGAAGGCAGCCTGTCTGATATAGGTCTCAGTTTGTGGAGCAGACTGGGTTTATCTTCCATCGGTCATCACTCATTCCGGTTTCATTCGGCTATGCTGCCGCCCGAAGCTTCGATCTTACCGCGGGCTTTTTCCGAGATCTGGGACACGGTGACCTTTACGGGCACGTCTATGTCTCCCCCTCCCAGAAGCTTGTCGATGCCTGCCTTGGTGAGGTCAACGGAATATCCGTTTCCTTCCTTCACGGCGAAGCCTTTGTCGACGAAGGCATCCAGGTTCTCCCGGAGTTCGGACACGTTTATGGTTATGTTGGCCTTGACTTGGCTCTGCGGTCTCTTGAAACCGTATCTGCCGAAGTGATCGGGGAAATACTTGAGCATTTTCATTTTTCCCGTCTTTCTCAGGCCGGCCATACCGCGACCGCCGGTTATACCCGAACCGCGGCCGGATTTGGTTCCGCGGCCGTGGGAGGTCGATCCTCTGAACTTCTTGGTTCTGCTTGGCATTTTTATCCCTCACAGCATCCTTCTGACGAGGATGTTGATATCTTCTCCTCTGTATCCGAGGGCACCGCCGGAAACGTAGGGGCGTTTGATTCCTTCGTATCCTTTTATCGGCGGGTGAAGACGGAACAGGGGTTTGACGCCTTCGGCATCCCTCATCCTGTAGTCGTTCTCGATCATCGCTTTCGCCATTTCGTCGGCGTCGGCGAATTCGGTGTGTTCTTTGATGTACTCATCGGAGAGGTCGTCGCCTCCGGCAATTTTTCCGCGGCAGCGGATCATTTCGGCCAGAGTTTCGGCGTCCACTTCTCCCCAGGTGCAGTAATCCTTGATTAATTTCATCATTCCCTTGATGGAATCCGTTTCGGGAAGGATTACGCAGTGGTTGACTTTGTTGAGGCCGAGGAGATCCATGGTGTGCCTGATGTCACAGTTGACATCGGCCTGTCCGCGAACGCGTATTACTGCGTAAGCCATTTCACTCATCCTCCGTCATGACGGCATCCGGGTCCGAAAGACGGACCGGTCCGGAAACTATGTTGAGTTCCTTTGCCTGTTTGTCGGTGACCCTCATGGAAGCGGTCATCCTCAAAGCTTCGTAAGTGGCCATGGCGTAGTTGACTTTGGTTTTGGTCTTTCCTTTCGCGAAGCCCCACGCATCGTTGATGCCGGCCATCACAAGAAGACTTTTCGCAACATCGCCCACCGCGAGACCGATGCCTCTGGGTGCGGGTTTGATGAACACCGTCACCGAACCGGTGGATCCGGTTATGTTGAAGGGCAATGTGTGCGGGGTTCCGCAACCGCATTCCCAGGAACCGCATCCTCTCTTGATTTCGATGATGTTCAGTTTTGCGTTGTCGATGGCCTTCCTTATGGAAGGTCCCACCTCTTTCCCTTTGGCCCTGCCGATTCCGACAAACCCGTCGCCGTTGCCCACAATGCATGTGGCGGCGAATCTGACCCTTCTTCCGGAGTCGGTCATTCTCTGAACCATGTTCAGATCTATGACTTCATCTTTGAGGTCCGGGAGCAGAATGTCCACGATTTCGGGCTCACGGAGCGGCAGCCTCGTGTCGAGGGCTTCGCTCATGGTGGTGATCTCGCCGTTGAGGACCATCTGTCCCAATCTTGTCTTCGGGATCCAATCAGCCATAATTATTCAGCCTCCATTTTTTCTTTGAGGCTGCTTACCGCCGCCTCGATTTTTTCGTCTATGTGTTTACCGTTCAATCTGTCATCGGCGGGCCTTATGCCCTCGCCGTGAGGGATTTCAAGGCCGGCGTCGCACATACCCGCGAGCGCCGCAAACAGCACGCCCCCTTTCTTGGGGACCTGCATGCCTATGTCGAGCACGGCATACTCGATTCCTGCGGCCAAAGCTTTTTTGCCCGCAAGGTAACCCGCAAGATATGCCGCGGGGATGGTGGAACAGGAATGTTCCCAACCCATCTTTTGAAGGTCCCGGGTTCCGGCGGTTGCCAGAATCCTGTCCCCTTCCATGCCGAATTCGACAAACTGTATTGTTACGTTCTTGTTGGAGCGCCTGAGCACCGCCCTGGTTTCATGGCTCGCAAGGAGCCTGCGGCGGATGTAATAGTTCGTGCGCCCTTCCCTTCTTCTGCGGAAGGGTACTCTGTATCTGGGTCCTGTTGCCATCAGTTCTCCTCCTCCTTCAAATGTCCGGCGTTTATCATATGCTGCCTGAGGTTCCTGCGGGATCTGTACTGACCTCCCTTGGCCCTTCTGTAATACAGCCTGTAAGTCGCCGGGGTGATTTCACCTTCGTCCCTGAGGGTCTTGAGTTCGTCACGGATCGGTCTGATGACGGAAATCCAGCGGGTCTTGTCGCGGACGCGGGCGTTCGCGGTACCGGACCTGCTTCCGGGTCCCTTTCTCTTACCGGAGGCTTTCTGTGCGGCGTTATGCCTTATTCTGCCTCTGGAGGTTCCCTGCTTGGGTTTCGCTTTGATAAGACCGGAATTGACGGCCGTCCTGATGTCGGAGCGGGTGATGCATTCCGCAACCTCCTCGAGCCTGTCAGGGTCCATCCAAACACGGTTTTCACCGCATTTGAGGACGTCGGCGGCCATTCTTCTCTGGTTGGTGAGATCGGTCATCATTCCACCATCCTGTTGAGGATTCTTATGCCGAGTTCGTCGGCCCGGTCCTCGATGGCTATTCTTTTTCTCGTTCCCACGGTGGCTCCGATGCGTATCGCCTCCGCCTTGGGATCGATGTTCTCGAGACCTTTCTCGTTGTGCACAAGCACCTCACGGAATCCGGAGGGGTGCAAATCCCTTACGGACGCGGGTCCGCGGAATCCGACGCTGACCGCGGGGGGGCGTCTTTTGAGACCCCTTCTCAGACTTGAGTGGGTTCCCCTGGGCTTTCTCCAACTGGTTCCGATTCTGGAGAACCTGAACCAGTCCTGTCTCTTGAAAGCGGGTCTGCGTCCGCTGATGATTGCTCTCTTGGCGAGGGCGTCGGCGGATTCGTCATCGAGTTCGGGCTTGAGTTTCACCACGTATCCCGCGGAGTCCCCGGCCTCGGTGATGACGGGCTCCACGACCGTATCTTCCTCAACCTCTTCGGGGGCCCCTGCGGCAGCCTTCCATTTCTCGGCTGTTTTGGGTCCGATTCCCGAAACGTTCTTGATTATTTCTTTGAATTTGCCTTCGTCATTGAGTGCTTCCGCGAGCTCGGCCATGGTTGTGATTCCCATTTCTTTGAGTTCCGCGGTGTTGCGCTCTTTGAAACCGGGAAGGTCACTGAATTTCTTCACGGTCATCTCATTTCACCTTGTGTGATTTGTGGACGATGTAAATACCGTCCTGGAATGTTCTCTCGTCGAATCCGAGCCTCTTGGTCGCCTTTTCGATGTTCGCCGCGGTCTGACCGCAGGCCTCGATGTCGATGCCTTCTACGGTCACGTCCGCGCCGTTGACTTTGACGGTGCATCCGCGAACGATGTTCGCGTAACGCTTCGCGTGGCCTCCGAGATAGTTGCTCACTTCGACTTTGTCACCGACAACGGCGACTTTCATCGGGAAGTGTGAGTAGACTGTCTTGAGTCCGTAAGTGTAACCTTCCGTCACGCCTATCACCATGTTTCTCACATGGGCGGCGAAGGTGCCGTTCATCGCTTTCTCCTTCATTTTGGGGTACTCGCAACTTATTACGACTTCTTCTCCTTTGACGGCAATCTTCACGCGAGGGTGTGCGAAGTTTCTGCTCAATTCCCCCTTGGGTCCTTTGACCGTAAGGACGTCGTCATTCTGAATGACGGTTACGCCCTCGGGGACGGCGATGGTGCTTTCGATTATCCCTGCCAATACCATTTTTATTCCTCAATATACATATGCCAGCAGTTTCCCGCCGATTCCGAGCTCCTTGGCCCGGTCCTGGGTGATCACGCCGGCAGTGGTGGTCAAAATAAGGAGACCGAAGTCCTGGGCGGGGAGATACCTCGCTTCGAACTTTTCGATGTCGCCGGTCTTGACCGCGTACCTGGGCTTTATCACGCCACAGTTGTTTATCGCGCCTTTGAGCATCACGCGGAACTCTCCGGCCTTTCCGTTTTCAACGTACTCGAATTGGTTTATGTACCCGTGGTCCTGCATAACCTTCAGCACTCTGCCGATAAGTTTGGAGGACAGCGAAATGGTACATTCCTTCTTTCCGCTCAAAGCTGCATTTTTCATTACGCACATGGCGTCATTAAGTGGATCGCTTTGCATTTAGTTCACCTCACGAATATTTCTTGAACCCAAGTTCAGGTGCGAGGTCCCTGAAACACTGTCTGCAAAGACGTATTCCATACCTTCTGATTACTCCTCTCTTGCGTCCGCAGCGTGTGCATCCGACGGATCTTCCGAATTGTTTTTCAGGTTTCATTCTATCACCTCGATTCCGTATGTATCAGACATGAACCGAATTGCTTCATCACGTTTCACGCGCTGTCTGGTGGGTATCTTCTTTGTGAGGAGTCTCCTGTATTCGATTCTGCTTCCGAATCTTCTGAGAACAACGTTCACGTCCATTCCGAAGATTCCGATTTCGGGATCGTATTTCATGCCTTCGAAGTCCGTGTAGTCGGGAATTCCGAAGGACATGTTGCCTTCCTGGTCAAAAGAGTACTCCATGATGCGGCCTTCCCTGATGGTCAGAGCCTTTCTGAGGAACTCGTCGGCACTCTGTCCCCTGAGGGTGACTTTGCATCCGATGGGCATGCCTATGCGTATTCCCAAGTCCCTGTTGATTGTCTTGGATACCGTCTGTATCGGCTTCTGTCCGGTGACCATCTCGACGACCTTTTCGGCCTTGACGAGTCTTTCTCCGGCTTCTCCGACACCTACGTTGACGACGATTTTATCGACTTTGAGAGTTTTGGTGCCGGTCATTCTGTCGCCTCCGGTATGGTTATGGCCGCGGATGAACCGCCGATGATGAACACGTTCTTCTTGACGGTTTCGGTGCCGCTCTGGAATCTGACCATGTTGGCTCCGCTGCCCACGGTGGTGACGTATTCCAAAACGGTTGCCGTCTTGCCCGCGTGGTTACCCTCGATGATCAAGGCCGTTGCGCCCTCGGCGAGTGCGTAATGGTCCATGATTTTGTTCTCGGCGAAGTTGAGTTTGACCGTATCGCCGGTTTTGTAATCGTTCTTGTCCGAAAGGACATTCCTGCCGCCGGAGAGTTGAATCTGGAATTTGCCGCCTTTGACGATGGACTTTCCTTCGACCCTGCAAAGGGTCCATTCGGACTGGTCTGCGTCTATTTTCAATGCGGTGAGTTTTCCTTTGTCCGTCAGGAGAATGCGGTAGTGCATATCCATCTTGGGGATGGAAACCACGTCCATCAGTCCGATGGGCGTGTTGGGGTGTTTGACCGGCACTCCGCCGACCAGCACCTCACGGTTGCCTATGATTCTCTTGGCCTCCCTCGCGGTGTCACATACCCCGATTACGTCCCTGAGGACGACGGTCGCGGGCATAGCGCTCTCCACGGAGTGTGCTCCGGGAGAGGGTTTGGCGATCCATACGCTGGCCTTCTTCTTGATGGGCCAGGCTCTGGGTGCCGCCAATCTTTTCATGTGGTCGCTCATTGTTTAGCCTCCTTCTTGCTGTTCAGGGCGTCCATTCTCCAAGGGTCTTCTTCGTTGAGTTTCACAACGACGAGGTTGGAGGCATGGATGGGGCGCTCCGTGGAGGACCCGTCCGCCTGTTCTATTGTTATTCCTTCAATGGATACCCGGCCGGTTTTGGTGTAAACTTCCAAAACCTTTCCTTCGAATCCGCAGATGTCTTCGTTGCCCCGGAGCACCACGACGGAGTCTCCCTTGCATACCCTCACGCTGCGGACCCCGTATTTTTCGCGGAGTTCCTCACTGAGGTGGGAAGACATCGTCTTGCTCTTCTTGTGGGCAGGGGCGTTTGCCTGCGACTTCCTCTGTACCCTTGCTTTGCTACTTTTTGCCATAACTTTCACCTCATACGATCATGTTGGCGGTAGCGGATACACGGGGCCATCTCTCAGCGGCCTCTCTGGCCACCGGTCCTTTGATATCGGTACCTCTGGTTTCTCCGGTTTCGGTCGTTATGACCGCGGCGTTGTCCTCGAAGGATATCATCGTGCCGTCGGCACGTCTCATTGCGCGCTTCTGGCGTACGATCACCGCGTACACAATCTGTCTCCTCATCTGGGGAGTGCCTTTTTTGACCGAAGCCATGACCATGTCCCCAACACCCGCCGCCGGAAGTCTTCTGGCGACGCCGTGGTATCGGGGCACGGAGATGATCTCAATCACTCTGGCACCGGAGTTGTCAATTACGTTCAGGCGGGAGCCCGTGATAAGTCCGTTGGTTTGTTTTCCTGCGATTCCTTTCATCAGGCTCACTCCTTCTTGGCTATGACCGCAAAGGATACGGTTTTGGAAATAGGGCGGCACTCCATTATGGTCACCTCATCGCCCGCTTTCACGTTCATGCAGGGCGCCAGGTGGGCGGAGTAACGTTTGGTCCTCTTTTCGTATCTTTCGTATTTGCCGTCATATTTTGTAAGTGTGCGTTCTACAACGGCGGTTTTGTCCATCCTGACGGATGCGACGGTGCCGTTGATCGTCTGCCCCCTGACCGGTAATGTGCCGTGGAACGGGCACATAGGGTCAGTGCACTCGGCCTCAGGGGGCTTTACATCGATTCCAATGTTTCTGGCTGTCATAATATTCACCTTATTTTTTTGATTCTGTCCTCAGGCCTGAAGAGAATTTCCGACCCTTCAAGGTCGATATTCCCTTTACCCATGACGAATCTGAACACATTGCCTGGCTTGGGTACCATTTTCTCAGTTCCGGCCGATTCTATGGTGAACGTGTTTTTGGTCTCATCGACCACTTTACCGGAAATTCCCGAGTATGGTGCAGACAGCACTTCCACGTCCAATCCAATGAGTTCAGTTCTCATGAGTTCCGCCTTCTTCATTCATCTGACTTCCGTTGTGAATCCCATCTCCTCGAGGGTGGCTTTCACTTTGCGTTTGTGATCTCCCTGAAGTTCGATGCGTCCGTCTTTGTAGGTTCCGCCGGCGGCGCATTTGTTCTTCAGCTGTTTTGCCAAGTCTGCGATGTTGATGTCGTTTTCATCAATGCCGTCTATGACGGTGACCATCTTCCCGTACCTACGGGTGTCGACAGATATTCTGACGCTCTGCTGACCACGTGCGATTTCCTCGCACATGCACAGTTCGTCCGGAAGTCCGCAAACAGGACAGATTCCGCCCATCAGTTATCTTCCTCCTCCTTCTGGATGGTGAGAATCCGGGCGATGTTTGTTCTTATGGCGCGGATGGCGCCGGGGCTGGTGGGGGCTCCGCCGGTGGCGGCAACTCCCCTCTCGTGCATGAGCTCGTCCCTGAGCTCTTTGAGCTTCTGGTTGCGCTCTTCCGCGGTCATGTCCCTGATTTCGGAAGCTCTGAGGGATGCCATCACTGTGCCTCCCCGTCGGCGGTTTCGGCCGTTTCGGCGACTTCTTCCGCAGGTTCTTTGACTGCTTCTTCAACGGCGGGCTCTTCGGTGATGGTTTCGACCGTCTCTTCGGCTTCGAAGACTTCCTCTTTCGGAGCGAAGAGATCGGGGAATTTGCCCGACGCTTCGGTCTTGCCGAGAACGCCGATGTCCGTGGGCAGCTTGGAATCGCGGTCCATTATCTCGACGGTGACGCCGATTACACCCATCTTGAGTTTCGCCACCGCGAAACCGCGGGTGATGAACTCCTCGCTGGGTTCGCCGCAGAACTTGATGTGGCCTTCCTTGAACTTCTCGGTCCTGTGTCTCTGACCGGTGAGTTTTCCGGCAAGGATGATGTGACAGCCGCGGGCGCCGGATTCCATGATCCTGCGCACGGTGGAGTGTCCCGCCCTGCGGAAGTGCCATCCCCTTTCAAGGGAGAACGCCAGCTTTTCAGCCATAATCTGGGCGTTGAGGTTTGCGTTTTCGACCTCGACGACCTCGATCTGGGGGTTTTCAAAGTTGAAATCGTTCTTTATGGCGTTGGTGAGGTTCTTGATGGTCTGTCCTCTCGGACCGATGACCAGTCCGGGCCTCTCCGTGATCAGCTCAACGTGGGTTCCGTTGGGCCTTCTCTGCACCTGCAGTCCTCCGAAACCTGCACGGCTTACCTCTTTCATGAGGTACTCCTTCAGAAGTACCCTGCGAATGTTCTCGGAGACGAACTTTCTTTCAGATGCCATTTCACTCCACCTCTTCTATTATTACTTCTATGTTGACGGTTTCCTGGTTCCAAGGGGTGGCTCTTCCCTGAGCCCTCGGCATGTGACCGGGAATGACCGCGCCTCTGGAAACCGAAATCGTGGAGATGACCATGCTTTCCACGTTCAATCCCTTGTATTCGGCGTTGGACATGGCGCTTTCCAAAACGGAAAGGACTGCCTTTGCCGCCTTTACGGGGTATCTTCCGGGGCCGACACCGGCTTTGTGGGATACGCGTTTGTTGTATCTCTTCAAAGGAACGGGTCTCTTTTGCTCCATGACTTCTTCCAGCATTATTGCCGCAACTTCAACTTTCTTTCCGCGGATCATGCCGACGACTTCCCTTGCGAATTTGGGGGAAACGGGCATATCCCTGCCGACTGCTTTTGCGGAGATGTCGGGGTCTGAATCCATTGTATATCCTGAAAACATACCTTACACCTCACTTCAGCGGCATGAACTTCGAAGACCTGGTAGCTCCCACTCCGGGTCCCGAGTGCTGCGGCGTTCTTCTGTTGATTACGAATTCTCCGAGGAAGCAACCGATCATTTCGGGCTTGATCTCGAATTCCTTGAATTCCTTGCCGTCGTACACGGCAACGGATTTGCCGACGAACGCGGGTATTATGGGAAGGTCTCTGCGGTGAGTCCTTACCACTTCTTCGGATTCCATGAGGGCATCGAAGACTTTTTCCTGTTCGCTGTTCAGTCCGCGCATGTACGTGCGCCTTGCCCTGGCGGGCAAAAGCTCAAGAACTTCGTCGAACGGCAGTTCGATCAGTTCCTCCATCGTAAGACCGCGGTAGAGGAACTCTCTCTTCCTTCTCGCCTGAATCGCGGACGCTTTCTTTCTGTCCCTGCGTCTGGATGCTTTGGCGGATCCTTGAATGATTTTCTTTCTGGCCATATCAATCACCTCTTACCGGTCTTCTTTTTCTTCTTCTTAGCAATGAAACCGACCTTCTGACCGGGGGATGCCGTTCTGCTCTGGCAGTTGGGTCCTCCGACGTGGGGGTGGCTTCCACCGCCGTGGGGGTGATCCGCGGCGTTCATCGCTATACCGGCAACGTGCACGTTCGCCTTGGCTTTGGACCTGAGCTTGTGCACGTTGGCACCGGCTTTTCCGAGGGGTTTGTCCACCCTTCCGTTGCCGGCCACTATGCCGACAGCGGCTCTGCAGCCGGGGTTGAATTCTTTAAGCTCTCCGGAGGGCATTTCCAGGACGACGTATTCGCCTCTGCTCACGACGGACGCGGAATTTCCCGCGGCCTTCACGAATTTGCCTCCGTCTCCGGGCATTCCTTCGATGTTGTGTACCGGGGTACCCTCGGGAATGCTTGACAGTTCCATTATGTTCCCGGACTTTATGCTGCCGGGACCCACCGTGACGGTTTGTCCGACTTTGATTCCCTCTGCGGCCAACTGATAGTTGGATTTGCCGTCGAAATCTATGACGGCCAGGGGACTGGATCTGCCGGGTGCCTGAATCAGGTCTTTGACGACGCCGGCTCCCTCATTCATCGAGGGAAGCTTCACGTCGGCAACGTGCCTGTGGCTGGGAGAGCGGTACGAGGGCGTTCCGCGCCCTCTTCTCTGTGTTCTCAATCTCTTTCCCATTTGATCACCTCAGAAGACTCCGACCCTCATGCCCACATCTTCGGCGGAATAACCTTCCGCAAGCTTGATGATGGCGTGTTTGCCGTCCTTCTCTATTCTCGTCCATACTCTTTCGACTTTGACTTCGAAGCGCTCTTCGAAGACGGATTTGATGATTCCTTTGTCCGCCTTCCTGTGAACGATGAACTCAATCCTGTTCCCGTCGGAGAAATTCTGAGCGGGAGTGCCGGAGGTGTGGTTCATGGACTTCTCTGTGACGAGAGGTCTGATCAGCACATCGCTGCGTTTCACTGTGCCCACTCTCCTATCTTCGCCATGGCGGACTGTGTGTAAACCGTGAGACGTCCCGCATCTCCGCCGGGGGCGAGGATGCTTGTGTTGAGGGTGCAGACGGATTCAATGTCCACTCCGGGCAGGTTCGCCGCTCCTTTGAACACGGGGATTTCCCGGTCGGAAACGACTATCAGAATCGATTTGGGGGTGCGGTACCTTCTGTTCCTCATCTTACCCTTTCCGGCGCGGATTTTCGTGCCTTCCTTGGCGCGGTCCACATCGTATCCGATTCCTATGCTGTCGAAGAACTGCAATACTTCCGCGGTGGTCGAGATGTCCTGGAATGCGTCTTCCACCACAATGGGGAAGGACACTCCGTCATCGAACCTGTGACCCCGCTGTTTCACGAACTCCGCATCCGCCGTTGCGGCGAGAGCGGATTTTCGGGCGATTGCCAGTTCCTTTTTGTTTATCTTCTGTGCCCAGATCCTCTCGGGGCGGGGCGGGTGTGCTCTGCGTCCCGTGACGTTGTTGGGCGATTCGGCTCCTCTCCTGCCTCCCTTGAGTCTCTGGACCCGGGCGACGCCGCGTCCTTTGCCCCAGGTGCTGACGGAATGCCTCAGACCCGCTTCTTTGGAGGGTCCGTAAGGCTGTCTTCCGTTTGCGTTGGATGCGAGAACGGCCTTTTTGATTATATCGGGCCTGAAGTCCGTTTCGAAAGCGACGGGCACATCGATTTTGCCGGAAACGTCTCCGGTCACCTTGTAAACGTTTGTCTGTTTCATTCAATCATGCCCCCTGCTTGGATTCGGTGGACACGTAGGTCACTTCAGGTACGCTGAGCTCTGCTCCCTTGGGGGTTCTTGCCGCGTCTCTGAGCCTGATTATTCTCTTAGTGGGGCCGGGAACCGATCCGCTTACCAAAACGTAGGTGTTCCTGACCTCTCCGTAGTTGAGGAAGCCGCCCTTGGGGTTGATTTCGGCGCCTTCCTGACCCACTTTGATTATCCTCTTGTTGAATTCGGTCCTCTGGTGGTATCCGAGCTGACCCGCCATGGGTATGGTACCCCTGACGTAACCGGGCCTCTTGGGACCGAGGTTTCCGTAAAGACGGCGGTGTTTGCTGTTTCTGTGGGAAAGGAGCTTGATTCCCCAGCGCTTGACCGCACCCTGGAATCCTTTTCCTTTTGTCACCGCCACCACATCGACAAAGGAACCTTCGGGGGCGAAATCGGATATTGTGACTTCGGTTCCGAGAATTTCCTTTGCGTAAGCGAGGCGCTCTTCGATGGTGCCTCCGCCTATTCTCAGCTCCATGAGCTCGGGTACCTTCTTTGATACTCCGGTAAGCAACTTGGGCTGTGTGTAAGCAAGAACTCTGACATCCTCGACGTCAAGACCGTCATACCTGGCGAAGGTTTCAGGGGTGTGTTCCTTGGGAACCCTCATCTTCTTGTCCAGAAGGGGGTCAAGGTCGTTTGCCCATACTTCGCCGGCGGTCTTGAGACCGAGGGTAGTGTTTTCATAAAGCCTTACGGCTGCGATTTTCATGGGAGGAACTTCCAGAACCGTTACCGGAGTCTGAACTTCCATTCCCGACGTTGTGCTCTTTGCGCGTTTGTCCACTACAAAGGCGTGCGTCATCCCGGCCTTGTATCCGGCAAATCCCTGTATCTTGGGGGTGCCGTCAACTTCGGGCCAGGTGTGCCTAGGCCTTTGCGACTTCGCTCTTTTCCTGGGGCCGTAACCCTGGGATCCTCGTTTAGGACGTCTCCTCTGTGGCATATTTTCACTTCCTGCGAGGGTCTCTTCGCTAACCTCGCGGTGTTTTCGGTTGTCGGACGGTTCGGATCTTCCGACCGTGACGTCCGTTCGGCCCGAGAATCATTGTATGCGGGACAAACTTGGGTTGCAATTGCATAGCCCGTTGCGTCTGGTCGGACATCATACTGTCCAATCTAACGAATGTATCCCCATGTTGTACTTAAAACCTCTTATGCCCGTATAATAGGGGAAACCGAGAAAGAAAGAGTTTGGGAAAAGGATTTCGAAGGGTTCCGATCGCTTCCGCTTTTTTGTCCGAAAGACTTTCAGAAACCTTTCTTCGCCTTGTCCTGAGCCCGCTTCTTGCGGGCTTTGACATCAAAACCGGTGACGGCTTCCACGAAAACGTTGAGTTTTCTCTTGGCGTCCAGAATGTCTTCGTCCTTCATTTCGCCGGCGGGAATGTCGGCATTCACGGTTTCCACCCTGATCGCCGATTTGGACATTATTTCCGCCTCGATGGATTCCAGCACGCCGTATTCCGAAGTGTGAATCCCGTCTTTCACTTTCACGTTTCCGAAGGTTTCCTTCATGATTTTTTCAAGTCCGCCTTCGTCGATTTTACTGAACCATCCTCGCTTTATGTCGTAATCTACCATATCGTCACATCCCGATTGCCAGGTCGTTTATGATTCCCCGTTCTATGTCCGCCGAACTGCCCAGCATCCTTTCGGCTTTGAGGTAATCTTTCCATTTGTCTCTGCATACGCAGGTAACTTCCAAGTCTTTAATATTCTGTGTGAAAGAGAACTTTTCCACGGCTTTCAATGCCTCGTTGTCGCATTTTCCGCAGTTGTGCACCCCTCTCTGGGTACCGCCTCCGGAAGGGGAAGACATGATTCTCGCCTCCACGTTTCCCGACAACCGCTCCATTACTTCGATCAGGGACCAGATCCACGGAGGTCTGAACTCCCCCCGCTTCCACAGACGTTCGGCCACGGTTCTCCGCTGAACGTTCAACGGATTTATCGATATCTCATCGGAATAACCGTCGGCGAATTTTGCCGAGGATACCGAATCTTCGATCGCCTGCCCTTCGGTCACGAACAGAGGTTTGAGAAGAAGATAGGTTCTCACCGTCAGCCCCGCGTCGCGTATCGTTTCGCCGGCTTTCCTGCTGTCGCCGGGGGTGAATCCTTTCCTGATTGACTGTCTGAGAATCAGAGGGTTTGAACTTTCGAGTCCCAACGCCACGGTGGAGTTCTTGGGAAGGGATCCCGCCACGTCACCGTCGATGTATTCGGGGCGGCTTTCGAACAGAAGACGTTCGCATCCGGAAAACTCGTCAAAAACCCTTTCCCTCACGGACATGGGTATTTCATCAACGTCAAGGAAGCTCCCCGAAGTGTATATCTTGACGAAAGGCTCGTTTCCGTAACGGTTCATGACCGCGTCAAGTTGTTTCATCAAATCGGCTTCGCCGATTTCCGGGGCAGAGGCCACATTGTAACCGCACATTGTGCATCCCCCCGTCTTGGACCAACTGCAACCGCCGGTCCGCAGTATGGCAACCATCGTATCGACGGTTTTCCCGGAAGATAGATCTTTTTCCTTCCACATCGCCTCGGGCTCGAAGGGCCTCCTTTCTTTCATGGTTCCACACTTATCCTTGACTGTATTATATGCTTTCTGATTGGTTGAAATGAAATTACCGTCCCAGTGCGGACTTGGCATAAGAACACAGCGAGGAATACTCCCTCCCTTCTTTTTCCGCATAAATCCTGAAAGCTTCAGTAAGTTCCTTCGCCAGACCTTTTCCCCTCAGACTCGGTATCACGGACACCTGTAGCACCGTCAGACGCTCCCCGTCTTTTCTGTAAGTGAGACGTCCCCCTTCTTCGTTTTCGTAATACAATCTGAACGCCAGGGATTCGGCATCGTGTTCGATTCTCGCCGTCATGACACCCGTATTCCCCGTTGAGGATTTTATTGTTCCCCGTTTGTTGAATCCCGGAGTGACCCGGATTCCGGGAAATGTTAATAATACCGATAATTATCCTCACACCGGTACGCCACATGGCTGAAAGAATATTGATTATAGGTTCCGGGGCGGCGGGAATGACCGCCGCGTCCTCGGCCAGAAAATTTGACGCGGGTCATGATATCACCGTGATAACGGAAGATGAGGATATCGCATACTCCCCCTGCGCGGTCCCTTGGGTATTGGAAGGGAAAAATGATTGGGACAACATCGTGATGCACGATGCCGATTACTACTCTAAGAACAGAAACATTAAAGTCATAATCCGAACCAAGGTTGACTCCGTTGATTCCGATTCGAAGACGGTGACCGCGGGCGGAAAAACTTACCCTTACGACAAACTGGTCATCGCCACGGGAGGACGGGTTTTCGTCCCTCCGATAAAAGGCAAAGATCTTGACGGGGTGTTCACCGTCAGAACGGTTCGGGACGGAAAGAACATCGAAGCCCGGATGAAGGACGTGAAGGACGTCGTGATTGCCGGTGCGGGAGTCATAGGATTGGAAATGGCCGTCGCCCTCAAAAACGCGGGAAAGAACGTGACCGTGATAGAAATGATGGATCAGGTCATTCCGAGAATAGCCGATCCGGACATCGCAAAAGACGTTCAGAAATACATTGAAGACAAAGGCATACGCATGGTTCTCAAAGCCCCGGTGGAAGAAGTCCTGGGGGAAAAAACCGTGGAAGGCGTGAAAGCCTCCGGAAAAACCTATCCCTGCGGCATGGTTATTTTTGCCACCGGCGTACGTGCGAATCTTGACATTCCGAACGAATTGAACCTGGACATCGGCCAACTCGGTGCGGTTGTCGTTTCCCCCACCCTTCAGCCCTACAGGAAAGGAAGGTTGGTCAACGACATTTATCTTGCCGGGGATTTGGTGCAGTGCCAGTCTGCCGCGGTTCCGGGGCCCACGATGAGCCAGTTGGGATCTTCCGCGGTGCGTCAGGGAAACATAGCCGGAAAAAACGCCGCCGGCGATTGCGGAATGCTCGGACCCACGGCGAGTCCCTGGGTCAGCGTCATCGATGAAATACAGGTTGCGGGCACCGGAATATCCGGAGGGCTTGCGACATGGTACGGAATCGAAACAGTGGAGGGAAAAGCCGAAGGGCTTACCAGAGCCAGATATTCCCCGGGAGGGAAAAGACTGGTGGTCAAGATAATAGCAGAAAAATCATCTCACAGAATCATCGGCGCACAGATACTCTCGGGAGAGGACGCCAACGGAAGAATCAATTGGCTGACTTCGGCCATACTTTCCGGAATGACGGCGGAAGGATTCCTTTCCATGACCGAAAACGCATACTGTCCCCCGACCTCAATGGTCAAGGACGTGGTGGTATCTGCGGCCGAAAATCTCGTACACAACCTAAGTGGCTGATATGATGGATTATTCGGAATACAAAACGATATACAACGGCCTGCGAAACCTGAAAGACGTGAAAAGGTTCGAGGAAGAGGAAGGATACGACAAAAGAATGCTGCAGTCCCTTTACACCCAAAAAGTGACCAGAGACGTCAAGAAGAGATTCTATGTCGTGAAAAAGAATGCCAGGCATATGCTGAAAGACTGGAAGAAAGGGAATACCCTGATGGAGCTTGCGGAAAAGAACAGGTTCCCTCCGATGCTGACGGCAATGATGATTTTCCAGGAAGACGGAGCGTCAAAAAAACAATTCTGGGAATTCGTGCGTGAACCCGAGAAGCTCGAAAGCCGGGAAACCGCCGACGAGTTGCGGGAAGTCACCGAGAACGATATGATTTACTCGCCTTACGGGAACCAGATTCAAAGAGAACGGGGAATCTGGGGCGAAGAGCTTCTTGAAAATTGGCTGAACGAACAAGGCGTGGAATACAGAAACGAAGAAGAGCTCCGCAAAGAGTTCGGCAAAACCCCCGACTGTCTGCTTAACGAGCCCATGATGCTCGACGGAAAAAAGATTTATTGGATCGAAAGCAAAGCGTCTTTCGGGGACAACATCGAATTCAGGTTCAATGCCAGAAAACAGCTCGTTCCCTATTCTGAAATCTTCGGTCCGGGAATCGTGGTTTATTGGGTGGGCTGTCTGAACGATCTGAAAACCCCCGAAGGGGTTTATGTGACGGACATTTCGATTCTCAAAGAGAAACTGAGGCCCGTCGCCGAAGAGGAAACCGACGGATGAATCAATCCGTCTCTTCCTTTTCCTTTCTCAATTCGCCCATGGTCGCTTCTCTCTGAGCCGCGGCGTTGTGTTTGTGTATGGATTCCTCGGATTCGCTCCATACCAGGATTTCGGTATCGTCCGGAAGTTCGGGGAAGGTGTCCACCATTCTTTCGAGGACCCCCCTTACCACGTCTTCGACGAATTTGGGATTGCGGTGTGAATTGATCACGACCCTCCCCTCATCCTCTCTTTTAAGAAGCTCGTAAGTCGGGGAAGAGAAGGAATCTTCGATGAGTTCGATAAGAACATCGGCTTCCACTTCATATCCTTCGTCGGTGGTCACCATGGCGGAACATATGTTCCTCTGGTTGTGGGACATCACCGGGTTTTCCGTGTTGCAGTCCGTAAGTTCGGTGACGGTCTGCTGGGCACAGGGGCATGCGGTCATTCCGATGGCTTCCGCGCCGATCGATTTCCTTATTCCTTTTTCGCGGTCGGCCATGGCCTTGGCGACAAGGGTGTAGACTTCGTAAGTGTCCCTTCCGTTGGGGGTTTTGCTGGGTTTGAAGTAATCCGTGGTTATGGATACTTCCGCGAACCTGGCGTATTCGTGTTCCACCAACAGTTTCTTGCCGATGTCCACCGCCGCGGCTTCCAGACTGGAGACGGGCTTTTCGATGCTGGCAAGGGCAACTTCCGTGACCACGGTGACATTGCGGGACATATGGGAACCTTTCTGCTCCGCGGGAAGGTCGACAAAAATGTCAATGTTGCAGTTGAGCGATCTGTTCAGCTTGTTCTTCGTTCCTTCTCTTTCGACGAGAATCGGTTTTTTTACATCAGTCACGCCTACCCGGGTCAGTTTGAATCCCGTTTCGGATCTTCCGTACTGGACGTCACATTTTAAACTCATATGAGATTCCGTAAACGTGAGCCGACTTAAAACATATACGTCTACCAACATACGGGTTATACGGGGATTCGATGAAATATTGCGGAATTGACGAGGCGGGGCGGGGATCCGTCATGGGTCCGATGGTTGTGGGGATTCTGAGAACCGATGAAGACAGGGGATTGATTTCTTTGGGAGTCAAAGATTCGAAAAAACTGACTCCCGGAAAAAGAGAAGAAATTTACGAAGAACTTGCGGGAAGTTACGAAATCCGTGTCGTTGAGATGAGTGCGTCGGAGATAGATTCCCTGAGGGAAACAAAAACCCTGAACGAAATAGAATTGGACATGTTCGCGGAAGCCTGCAATCTGTTGCCGGGTTCCTGCACCTACGCGGATTGTCCCGACGTCAACGAAGGCAGATTCCAATCCTTGCTTGAACGCAGGGTCAAAGGGCGGGTGGTCGCAAAGCACGGAGCGGACAATCATTATCCGGCTGTGTCCGGAGCCTCCATCGTCGCCAAGGTCGTGAGAGACCGTCGCATCGATGAACTATCCGGGAAACTGGGAGAAAACATCGGCAGCGGATACCCGAGTGATGCCGTTACCATGGAATTTATAGAAAAATGGATAAAACATAACGGGAGTCCCCCCTTGGATACCAGATGTTCGTGGGAACCGGTGAGACGGATGTTATCTGTTGCCGCCAACACGAAACTGGACGATTGGTGATATTATGGATTTACAGCAGTTGTTTGAGGAAAAGATAGTCAAGTTCAACAAAAGAATCGATGAAGACGAATCTCTGCGGAAAGAGCTGGCTCATCTGAACAAAACCTTCACTCTGGATTTGGACACCGAAGCGTACAGCATGACTTTGGAAGATTCCAAAGTAAAAGATTTCAAACCCGAAGCGTTGGAAGATGCGGACGTTGTGGTCACGTCCACCCCTGAAACCGTTGTTGCTCTGATTGAGGGCGATCTGAGGCCCATGAGGGCATACATCACAAAGAAAATCAAAATCAAAGGAAAGATACAGGACCTTATGTTCCTGAAGAAGTTCCTCTGAGAGTCTTCTGAGGACCCGATTCGTTCATAAGGGTTAAATACACTGTATTGATAGAGCGAACCATAGCGAGGTGGGGTAGCCAGGATATCCCGTCGGGCTCATAACCCGGAGACCGGTCGTTCAAATCGACCCCTCGCTACCATCCTTTATCAATTATTATTCCGAATACGCCTGCGTATGTTTCACGGATTGTTCATCGGGATAATCGGAAAAAATATGAATTGAGCGGTTTGAAGAATATACTGGCACGATTCTGCGGTCTGCCGGCATTGGTTTCTTTACAAGTATCGCATTTTGGTTATTGATATCGGATAAGAAATCTTTCGAAAAGTTTCCGCATTCTTTAATCCGCATGAAATAAATTTCATATGATGTAATGATTACCCGGAGAACCTTTTAGTTACCTCCGGGTATTTGAAATAAAAATTCGAAATTGTGTTTAAAGCAATTCTTTGGCCTCTTCCGGTTCGATTTCCAAAGCTTTCAGCATGTACTTGAGGGCTTTTTGCTTATAGGGAATCAAGGCCTTCTCGATTGCCGCAACGGCTTCCGGCGGGGCGTCTTCCGGAACATCCCCGTAAGTCGCGACGATGGTTCCGTAGTACTCGATCGCAAACTCGGAATACAGATGGGCGGCTCTCGATTCGTCCATCTCTGCCGCTTCGTTGTACAGCATTTCGGCCTGATCGAATTTGTTTACGGATATGCAGAACGCTCCGTATGCCTGATAGTAATCCGCATTGTCGGGATCCAGCTCGCATGCCTTTTCGTAAGCTTCGATTATCTCCTCGGTCTTTATTTTCGCGCCGAACATTCCCGATGCGTAGTTGCCGCTTTCGGCACGTGCGTACCAGCATTCGGCGTCATCCGGGAATTCCTGAGTCAGTTTTTTGAACTGTGAATATGCCTTTTTGAAATCGCCTTCGTCGAACAATCTCATCGCATCGACGATTTTCTTGTGTGCAGCGTCGTTTGACATGTTATCGATGGATAATTGAACGACTTGCTTAAATGTTTGTCCATCGGCCGGACAAGGAATATATTGCCGGCGGATGATGACATCAAAATCATCATGTACGAATTCGAACCACATCTCGAAAAGAACGGTTTCACCGTCAAGGAAATACCGGTGCCCGCACCTTCGCCCAGAGCCGAGGAGTTCCTGGACCTGTGCAAAAGGAACATTTGCGGAGCTTATGACACGAATTGGGGGTGCCCGCCGGGAGTGGGCACCATTTCCGAAATAACCGAATCCCTGAAAATGTATTCCACAGCGTATCTCGTGAGCAAGAAATACGTACTGGACACCAAAGACCGGGATGCGATACAGACGGCCACGGACGAAATCACCGATGCGGTCAGGGCGGCGGTGAACACCGTCAAGGACCGCACCGTCAAAGCCTTCGGCGACGGAGGGTGCAAATACTGCGGCGTCTGCACCTATCCCGACGATGAATGCCGGTATCCTTCCCAACGGATAGATTCCATAAGCAGCCACGGATTCGATATGGAAGAAATTCTGAAACAGGTGGGGGAGAAATTGGTTTTCGGGGATGACGCGATTACGCTTTACGCCCTGATTCTTGTGGAATGACTCCCGCGTCTGAAAAGATTATATCATATCCTTCCGTACGGGAAGTCTGAAAGATGATGGAGAAAGATACCTTGGAAACGGTGGCACATAATGCGCACCTGAAACTCACTGAGGACGAGACGGATAAATTACATAAGGAATTTACCGAGGTTTTGAATTATTTTTCATTGCTGGACGAAGTACCCGTGCGGAAGGTTACGAAGTTGGATCCGGTGGGTACAGCGGGTAACATAAGAAAAGATGTTCCCGGATCGAAAATCGATTCCGATGAGATTCTCAAAGGAATCGATACGTACGACGGATATGTCAGGGGGCCGAGATTATGAGTTCCCCCGATGTGTCAAAAATCAAAGAACTGAACGAAAAATACGAAATGTTCAGGGTTTTAAATTCAAATGTCATTAAAGGAGATTTTCTGTTTTCGGTCAGCGATTCCTTTGTTACGAGCGAAGCGGACACTCTTTGCGGTTCGGAGATTCTTGAAGGATACAATCCTCCTTTCGATGCCGATTCGGTCATTGCGTTCAAGGAAGCCGGCGGTGTTCCGATCGGCAAAACGAACATGAGCGAATTCGGAACGGTTCCGTACACCAACGGCCCTTACGGGATACCGAAGAATCCTTACGATGCCGATAGAACCTGCGGAGGTCCTTCCGCCGGTGCTGCTTGTGCCGCATCGTTGTTGGACACTGTTTCGTTAAGTCTGTCGACCTGCGGTTCTGTTCTGAATTCCGCGGCTTACTGCGGAGTGTACGGGATGGTTCCCACTTACGGGAAGGTTTCCAAAGCCGGAACGGTTGACGCGGGAAGCTCCGTGGACCGCGTGGGAGTTATTTCGTCAAAGTCCGATGACATCGTAAAATATGCAAAAATTCTGATGGATTCCGGAGACGGAAAAAAATCACAGATCAAGACTGTCGGAATTCCCAAAGGCGTGACGGACAATGTTTCGGATGACGTTAAAAAGAACTTTGAAAGGAATCTGGAAATTTTGAAATCCCTGGGATTCGAACCGAAAACCATAGAATTGCCTTCAATGAAATACGCGGCAATCGCCTGCAGAATCCTTACCACAGCCGAAGCGTCCACAAGTATGTCCCGTTACTGCGGAATGCGGTACGGCAAACAGGACGGAGACTACACTCTTGAATCCGACGAGTTCTTCACGTCGGTGAGAACCGAACATTTCGGAACCCCGGCCAAGGAAACGATTCTTCTCGGTTCGTACATGAGAATGGACGGTACTCGGGAAAGATATTACAACAAGGCCAGAATGGTCCGCGAATTGATGATCGAAGAATATCGGTCCGCATTTAAAGAATGCGACGTTATTCTTACGCCGACCACAGAATCCGTGGCACCGCTGATTTCGGAAACATCGGAAATGACCATGGTTGAATCTTTCTCCGCCGACATATTCACCGCACCGCCGGATTTGGCGGGAATGCCGGTTCTCTCGGTTCCCTGCGGATACGACAACGGCGGAATGCCCATGGGAATGATGCTTATCGCAAATCACAACGAAGAGAACAAACTCTTCGATTTCTGTGAAACCTGGAACAAACAATTCGATATAGTGAAACCGGAGGCGGTTCTGTGAAAATAGGATTGGAAGTTCATGTTCAATTACCCACGGAATCCAAACTGTTCTGTTCCTGCTCCACCGCCGAAACGGAAGAGCCCAACGCAAACGTATGTCCGGTCTGCATGGGATTTCCGGGATCGAAACCCGTAATCAACGAAAAAGCATTGGAATACGGAGTTCTGCTGGCGAAGATGCTGGGCTGCAGGATTGACGATACCACCTGGTTTGCCAGAAAGATTTACTTTTATCCCGATAATTCAAAGAACTATCAGACCACGCAGCATGACCGTCCTTTGGGAAGAGAAGGGATGTATTACCTTAACGGCAAAAAACCCATAAGAATAACCAGAATCCATATCGAAGAAGACCCGGGCAAGACCAAAAGAGTGGGAGATTCTTCGTTGATAGATTACAACCGTTCCGGCATCCCGTTGGCTGAGATAGTGACCGAACCGGACATAGCCACTCCGGCGGAAGCCAGAGAATTTCTGAAACAGCTAATTCAGGATATCCGTTATACGATTGATATGTCCGAGGACGAGGAACGCAGTATACGTTGCGACTGCAATATATCCGTCGGTAAAGAACGGTGCGAAGTGAAAAACGTCACCGGACTCAGAAACGTCGAAAAGGCGTTGACTTTCGAAGCCGTCCGTCAGACAAAGTTATTGAAAGCCGGCGGTAAGATTGTAAGAGAAACCCGTCATTTCGATGAGGAACGGGGAGTAACCGTTTCCGTCAGAAAGAAGGAAATGGAAGCCGATTACGGATACATCGACGAACCTGATTTGGGCGTGTTCAACGTAAAAGAACTGGTTGATTCACTTGATGTCAAAGAAAGTCCACAGAACATGATTCTGAGACTTGTTAAAGAGTACGGTATCGACGAGAAGACATCGAAACAGTACGTTTCCACCTCCGTGGATATGGCAAAACTGTTTGAAAAGCTGGTTTCGGTAACCGACGTCGAAACCGCCAGGAAATTCACATCCGGTCCTATAAGCGCGGGGTGGAGATCTTTCGAATCCGACGGTTCGAAGGACGCTGACGAAATAGTTTCGATTGTCAAAGACTTCAAAGACAATAAAATAACGGATGTCGAAGGAAACATGAGAATCCGTTCCTACATGACCGGCGAGGACTTGGACACCGTATCCGCAGGCTCTTCGAATCTGGATGAATTGATTTCAGAGTTCCTTGATAAAAATCCGAACGTTATCGAAGATTACCGCAAGAACGACAAAGCCGCCAACCGCGTAATCGGTCAGGTGATGAAACAGACCGGCGGGGCTCACTCATCGTCGGATATAGTCGAAGCGACGAAACGTCTCATCGAAGAAAGACTCTGATTACTCTTCGTCAAAATCGAAATCGATTCCGTCAAGGGACAAAGACATAATCTGAAGTTCTTCCAGCTTCTCGTCGGGAACCTTGGTGGGCGAACCGTCAAGCAACGACGCGGATTTTCTGTTCTTCGGGAAAGCGATTACGTCACGTATCGTGTCTTTGCCCAGAAGAATGGTGATGAAACGATCCACTCCGATTGCTATTCCTCCATGGGGCGGCGCACCGTATTCCAACGACTCCACGAAGAATCCGAATTCGTCTTCTATCTCTTCGTCGGTCTTGCCGAGAATCCTCAGAACTCCTCTTTGAATTTCGGGATCGTTTATCCTCAGTGAACCGGAACCCAATTCGTTTCCGTTCAAACACAGATCGAAGCAGGCTCCCATGCATCCGTCTTCGTTTATGTCGCCCAAAGGCTTCACGAATGGGTGGTGGAAAGCATCCTTCTTTCCCGAAATGGGGTCGGTTTCAAACATGGGACAGTCGACCAGCCAAAGGAACTGGAAAGTTCCTTCCGGAATAAGTCCCAGATCTTCCGCTATCTTGATTCTTAGCGCGCCGCCGCCCTCGTAGGTTTGTTTCCAGGGCCCGGCTATAAGGAACAGAATGTCCCCTTCGTCCGCGTTCAGCGCAGTCTTGATTCCTTCAAGAATTTCGGGAGTGAAATATTTTGTAATGTTGCTGGCGGGAACGCCGTTTTCGACTTTCATCCAAGTGAGTCCGCCCAATCCCGCTTTCTTGGCGTATTCGATGTAACGGTCTATGTCGTTCCGTCCGACACGTCCGCCGGAAAGTTCGGACGTTACGTTCAATCCCGCAACGATTCCTCCGGCTTTCATGATTCTCTGGAAAATTTCGTAAGGAACGTCTTTCACGACTTCCGTCAGTTTGGTGAATTCCAAACCGTATCTCATGTCCGGTTTGTCGGTACCGAAGCGTTCCATGGCTTCGACGTAACCTATGCGCGGGAATGGAGTCTTCAGGTCGGTTCCGTAAAGACCCTTCCACAGATGAACAATCATGTTCTCGATTGTGTCCTGAATGTCTTTTTCTTCGACGAAGGACAACTCCATGTCCAATTGGGTGAACTCGGGCTGTCTGTCCTTCCTCGAATCTTCGTCTCTGAAACATCTTGCGAACTGATAGTAACGGTCAATGCCGCCCACCATCAGCATCTGTTTGAACAGCTGAGGGGATTGGGGCAGAGCGTAAAACGAACCGGGGTGAACTCTTGAGGGTACGATGTAATCCCTGGCGCCTTCCGGGGTGGATCTTGCGAGAATGGGGGTTTCCACTTCGAGGAATTTCGCCGAGTTCAGATATTCTCTGGCCAGAGTCATGAATCTGCTCCTTAAAGTCAGAGCCTCGATCATTTCGGTCCTTCTGAGGTCCAGATATCTGTACTTCATCCTCACGTCTTCGTTGGGGAGAACGTTTTCTTTCTGATCTCCGACCTCAAAGGGGGGAGTTTTGGACTTTCCGAGAACTTCTGCGTCGCGGATGAGGACTTCCACTTCGCCGGTGGGATTTCTTGCGTCAGATGTTCCTTCGACCCTGTCCCTGACGATTCCGCTGATTGAAACCGCGGATTCCCTGGTGAAACCTTTCATGGCGTCCGAAATGCGTTTGACCTCGGACTCGGAGGGAAGGTCTTCGGAATCGAACACCACTTGGGTGATTCCGTACCTGTCAGCCAAGTCGATGAACGCGACTCCGCCGTGGTCCCTGGAAAACCTGACCCAGCCCTGAAGGCATACTTCTTTTCCAAGATCCGACTTCCTGAGTTCTCCGCAGGTGTGTGTCCTCTTCATTTTGAATTGATCTCCAATTAAATATGAGTCAGGCTAAACATGGGAACATATAATAATTGTTGCAGTTTCAGCGGTTCTCTTCCTTCCCGGGAACGGGGGGAATGAAGTCAAACGGGTCCTTGGCGATTCCCAAAACGACGGCGGTGTTGGTTTTGTTCACTCCCGGCCGGGAGTTTATGAATTTCACGGTTTCCGAAAACTCGTCCCGGTCCGCACATGCAATCCACGCAATCGCGTCACTGTCCCCGGTCACGTCGAATATGCCCACAATCTGAGGGACGTTTCTCAGATCTTCGAGAACGTCCGGCAGACTGTCGGCGTAGATGTGGACGATTCCCATGTAATCGAATCCGAGCTTCATGTAATCCACTTTCGCCCGGTATCCTTTGATCACTTCTTTCGATTCGAGATTTTTCACTCTCTGGATTAAAGTAGTCGGGTGCACCCCCAGTTGTTTGGCCAGCTGCCGGTAGGAGCCTTGGCTGGATTTGCACATCATGTCGATTATGCGCCTGTCAAGCTCATCCATGTCTTTCAATTCCGGCATTTTGCACCCTCATCCGTAGAAATCCGTTCCGTATATTTATTAGATAACGACTGTTTCATGGATATACATGACGGACGAATTGTTCAGACACGACGGGTACCAATCCGAATTCGAAGCCAAAGTCGTCTCCGTCGAAGGAGACCTTGTAGTATTGAACCGAACCGCGTTCTACCCCGGAGGAGGGGGACAGGTCTGCGATATCGGGGACATAAACGGAATCGGAGTGACCGAAGTGTTCAGAAACGGGAAAGGCGGAATCGTCCACAAAGTCCCCGGACACGATTTCCGGGAGGGGGACGCGGTCTGGGGAAGCGTGGATTGGGAAAGGCGTTT
The DNA here is from genome assembly GCA_050950505.1 of Candidatus Methanomethylophilaceae archaeon. GTDB lineage: Archaea > Thermoplasmatota > Thermoplasmata > Methanomassiliicoccales > Methanomethylophilaceae > VadinCA11. The sequence continues at coordinate 196,191 of JBMNHS010000001.1, forward strand.
CGATCTGATGAAGGGACACACCGGAGAACACATTCTCTTCGGTTCCCTGAAACGGGAGATTCCCGATCTTACAATAGGAAAAATATTCATTTCGCCGGAAAACAAGTACGTCGTGGTTGAAGGGAACGTGGATTGGGACACCGTGGAAAAAGCGGTGAAGACCGCCAACGGAATCATAAGGGAAAACCTGACGGTGTCCAGAGTCATCATGGACCGTGACGATCCCGAACTCAAAAACAAAGTGAGAATAAAATTGGAAAACATTCCCGAAGACGAGGAAGTGACCGTAACCGCCATCGGGGATTTCGATTACTCCGCCTGCAGCGGAGTGCACGTAATGGAAACCTCCGAATTGGGAATGCTGTTTGTGGACCGTGTCGTGTCCGCCGGAAAGGAGGGCACGTCGGTTCATTTCAAAGTGGGCGACGATGCATCGGACGCTGCCTTGAAGCTTGCATACGTTACTTTGAAAACCTCGGACGCCGCCGACAGCAAACCGGAAGATCTTGAGAAAGCCGTGACGAACATGAAAAAGGACGTCCTGAACTTCGGAAAATCCCTGAAGGGGATGACCGAGGCCCTGCTTTTCGGATTGGAACCCGAAACCGTCAACGGCGTGAAAATATACGGAACGGTTCTTCCCGGCGCCGACCGCAAAGCCGTATCCGAAGCCGCCGAAAGAATAATGGAAGAAGGGAACGTATTCGTTTCGGTGTCCGCGGGAGAGAACGTTTCGGCGGTGTTGGCTTCCGGCAAGGATTCCGTCGACTGCAGAAAGATACTTTCCGAATCCCTGGAGAAATTCAACGGAAGGGGGGGAGGCAAACCCGACTTTGCGCAGGGAGGGATACCGAATCCCGAAGACGCGGAGGAACTGTTGAACGTCATGATGGAATACGTAAGGTCCGCCGTCGGATAAGATTCGGCAATATTTAATTAAAGAAACCGATTATGGGTGTACGTGTTATGCAGAGAATGAATCCGCGTCAGATGAAACAAGCCATGAAGAAGATGGGAATCACCCAATCCGAACTTCCCGATGTTTCAGAAGTAATTATCAGAACCAAAGACAATGAGATTGTGATGAACGGTCCTCAGGTGGTATGTGTGGAAATGGGCGGTACGAAATCGTACCAGATTTCCGGCACTGAAATCACGAGACCCCTGACCGGATCTTCCGAAGACGAAGGTCCGCAGTTGCCTGAAGAAGACATCGAACTGGTGATGTCGCAGACCGGATGCACCAGGGAGAAGGCCATTGAGGCCTTGGAGGCCGTCGACGGACAGCCCGCGGAAGCAATAATAAAGATAGTATCGGAGTGATTTGAAATGTGTTTGGCATTGCCCGGCAAAGTTGTGAAGATTGACGGCGAAAACGCCGATGTGGATTTCGGAGGCGTAATCAGACAAACCAACGTGGCGATGGTCGAGGTGGAAGTCGGTCAGTGGGTCGTCATCCACGCCGGATTCGCCATAGAGGTCATGGACGAGGAAGAAGCCCGGGATACGATTGCGCTCTGGAACGAAGTTCTCAGCCATGATGAGGTTTCTTACGAGTAAGACCGTAAGAAACAAAAAATATCTTCCGGGGCCTTAGCCCCGCGGAATTGGTTGGTTTGATTTCCGAATCCGCATGTTGCGATTTGTTGAATTTTTATGAAACGGTTTCGGCAAACACGTTTTCGATGAGACGGTTATGCGGTATATCACATCATAAGTCACATGATTGGCATCCAATACCGACAAAGGATATAATCCGACGGAATACTCGCCGTTCATGGTACTGATACTTGACAATTTCAAAGGCGGTCCTCCGTGCAAATTCTCGGATTCCGATGTTTTGTTTCTTCTGGACTGCTTGGCGGACGGCAAACGTGTCAGCAGAATGGATATTTCCAAATATCTGGGAATCGGCGAGGGCAGCGTGCGCAAATTGATTGAATTGTTGAGGGAGAACAACATGGTGGAGACCCACCAGACGGGCACCACAATCAAACCTTACGGCCTCAGGCTGTTGGAAACACTTGACATAAGATCCGTTTCCTTGAACGTCGGAGGCTATGTGGTCGGACGTTATCAGCAGGGAGTTGTCGTGAAAGACATGGCTGAAAAAGTATTCAACGGAATAGCCCAGAGGAACGCCGGAATAAGAGCGGGAGGCGAGGGCTGCACCACCTGGATTATGGACCGGGGCAGTCTGCTGATGATGCCCGCATGGGACGTGGACAAGAACGATCCCATATTATCGATGAAAATACGAAAATCCGTCAAACTGAATGACGGGGACGTACTGATTATCGGAGGCGGGGACACAAAGCGTTTCGCCAGATTGGCGGCCGGAAGCGCCGCCCTGGAACTTGTCTGAACCGGATTGACGGATTCGCGGCACTTTGCCGAATCCTTGAAGTTTCCGACGCGTCCGGACCCTCATAGGCGGGGGGACACTTTCGTTTCGATTTCACTCTTTACGACGGATATCACTTTGAACAGGGGCAGTCCCAGATCCGAAGCTATGGCCACGCATCCTTTGCCCTTTTCATATCTTTCCACGATGCTTTTCTTGTTGAAAGATGGAGCGTCTTCGTCACGGATTGTGATATCGAGCGATTTGGGTTCTTCGGCCCACCTTGTGGAATTGCAGCTCGGACATCTTGCCGGACCTTCCTTTTTCCTTGAGATCCATTTGTGGCTGCATACGTTGCATTTACACTTGAGGGAGGGTTTGTTCCATGCGTAAGATCCGCATTTCGGGCACTTTGACGGTGTTTCGATTCTGTTGTACCATGCGTAATTGCATCTGTTGCACATCAGTCTGGATTTTTCGTCTTCGTCTTCGTCTTCCTTGACATAAAATTTGTTGTTGCAGTGAGGACATACGCATTCTCCGTTTGTCACATGCACAACGTCCATGTTCAACATCGGTGGCTGCAGCTTCGTCGATTTCAACGGGGATGACAGATTATCCCCCGAATCATGTATTGAGTCATTTGAGTTGGACATATAATCCAATAAGCGTTTGATATACAAATAGCATTTTATGGAATTTTATGGACAATTAAACAGTTATATTGAGTTATCATTGTAAAATATGCGACGAGCCGTGAAACATCAGTAGTACCGGAACGGATCCGATGTGTACACAGTATCGTCGACGACGATACCCGAGTCTTCGAAAGCGGACATGATTTTTTCAAATGATTTCATAACCTTTTCAGCGGGTTGCATTATTTTCAGGGCTATCGCTTCCGGACTCATTCCTTTATAGTGCAGAGCCAGTATCGTCGCATCGTTTTCGTCAAGGGACAGTCGTTTCATCAAATAATTGGTATGTTCTAGATAGTCGTCTTTTAAACCGTACATTTCCGCAGCCAATTCCTTCCAGAGGCTTTCCCTTTCGCCTTTGTTGACGGTGTCCACCACCTCCACGATGTCCATGTCGAGACGCCTCAGAACTTCAAAAATATAGTTTACGGACACGGGAATTCCGTTTTCCAACAGATATACGCAACCACAATGATTTTCGGTCACGTACCTCAGTTCAAATCTCTGATTGCTCCACAGCACCATGGAGGTGGATGTTGTCTTATCATGGAATGTGACGGGTTTGCCACAGTTGTCACAGACAACGGATTCTTCATCGGATGCGTACCACCTGTTGTCGCAATCGCTGCATATAAACAGTTGTTTTTTGGAAAATTGGGTGTTTGCGAATTCATAGACCATCGACCCTTCGTCGCCTCTGTTTACTATTTTCGCGGGGACGTCCCATTTGACCGATTTGCATCTCGGACAGGACAACTCCGAATCGTGGATTTTACGTTTTCTCATATTCCAAGCGTGTCCGCATCTCTGGCACCTCACGGTTCTCGGAGGTTCGTTCCATAATGTCGACCGGCAATCCGGACACCTGCGGGGCATTGTTTTGCGTTTCCTCCAAACATGCCCGCATTGATGACACATAAGACGTTCCACTTTGGGTTTGTCCCATTCGGAAGACCTGCACAAGGGACATTTTTCCGGATATTCATCATATTTCCTTGTCCATTCATAATCGCACTGATTGCACCTGGAGGATCTGTCGGTCAATCCTTCCGTCTGCAACCGTCCGCAGGCGGGGCAAGGCGTGGAAAACTCTTCCATGGAGAATTCCTTGCCGCAGAATTTGCAGGGGCGGTCTTTTTTCTCCGGTACGTCCCATCTTGCCGTTCTGCATCTGGGACAGCGCTTGGGCCGTTTTGAAGTATGGGGAATCCACGAGTGTCCGCATCTGAAGCAGAATGCTGGGTACTCTTCGGAAGCATCCGAATTTGTCATTGAATAATCAGACCTCGCCCGTGGACCGTTTCGGAAGAACGTACAATTCACCGTCGATGTCCGTGCCCACCCTGGCTTCCACTTCGTACACCTCCCGCATGAGGTCCTCGGTGATTATTTCGCTCGGAACTCCGGAAGTGACAATCTTCCCCTGTTTCATTATGAAACAGTAATCGCAGTACCTCGATACCAGAGATATGTCGTGTTCCGCGACCAACAGCGTCATGCCCGTTTTGGCCAGTGATCTCAAATGTTCCATCACGTTCAGTTTGAACTTAAGATCCAAATGGGATGTTGGTTCGTCCACCAGCAACAATTCGGGTTCCTGGACGTAGGCTTTCGCTATCAGAGCCCTTTGCCGTTCGCCGCTGGAAAGCATCGAAACCTGTTTTTTCCTATGCTCGTATATTCCGAATTTCTTCAATGCATTTCTTATGATTACTTCGTCCTCATCGGTTTCCCACCACAGTTTTTCAACATAGGGATACCGTCCCAGCATAACCATGTCCGTGACGGACATGTTCTGTATCTGTTCAATTTCCGCGGGAACGGTCGCTACCATTTTGGAAGTTTCGTGAGCATTGGTTTTCAGTATGTCCCGTCCGTTGACGGAGATTTTGCCGGCGGTTACATTGTGTATCTTCGACACACATTTCATAAGAGTGGATTTACCGCATCCGTTCGGACCTATGAGTCCGACCATCTGCCCCTCCCTTATCTCCAAATCAATATTGTCCAAAGCGCGGAAGGTTCCGAAATCCTTGCAGAGACCTTCCACCAAAAGACAGACGTCACCCTTTATACGACCGCCCCCTGGACATCAGCATGTATGCGAATATCGGCGTGCCGATTATGGCTGTAATCGCTCCAACGGGCAATTCCATGGGCATGAGCACCGTTCTGGCAATTATGTCCGAAAACAGCATGAGCATTGCCCCCAGCACGATGCTCGCAGGCATTATCAGCCGGTGATCGCTTCCGAGTGCCATTCTGCAGGCATGGGGAATTATCAGACCGACAAATCCTATGACTCCGCAGAACGCGACACACAGGGCGGTGAGAACCGAGGCGATTATCATCATCAGTCTTTTGAACCGCTTGGTGTTAAGTCCCAATTGTTTCGCCTGTTCCTCGCCCAAGGAGAACAGATTGAATTCCCTCGCCCAAAGCATGGCCATCAAAGATATGCCCAGAGTGGGCACCAACACCAACAGGGCGTTCTCCCAGGTTATGTTTGCGAAGGAACCGAACATCCACCACATCGCATTGGAAATGTTGTCTTTTGCGAGAGACAGGAATATGGTCTGCACGGAAGAAAAGGCAAACCCCACGATTACCCCCGCCAGGATGTAATTGGTCGGAGTGCCTCCCGCACCTTCGGCGACAGTCATCGTAAGCGCGAATGCCAGAAGCCCCCCTATTATCGCGGCGACGGGAATTATGTACAGTTCGTTGTTGCCCAGAAACGGCAGCGTTGTACCCAAGGCGATAACTGAAATGGCCAAACAGCCCGCACCCGAAGAAACCCCTGTGATGTAAGGATCCACGAGAGGGTTTCTTATCAATGCCTGGTACATGCACCCCGCCACCGAAAGTCCGGCACCCACACCGATTGCCGCCAGGGCACGGGGCAGCCGGGCCCTGTAGATATACAGTTCTTCCGGGTTCAGATTTTCTCCGCCCTTCCTTATGGCGGAGAACATCGAAGATATCGCCTTATCCATGGAGATTATTCCTCCCGAGGATATTGAAATGGATATCAACAACGCGAATACCGACATCAGGATGCCGAAGGACAGAATAAGAACGAATCTTTTCTTTTTTATTTTTATTTCACTTTCTTCCGCATCGTCTTTCGGCGGAAGATTCTTGGTTTTTTCCGAATCGTTCATTTGCCGATCCTCCAGACCAAAACGGCTATCACAAGTATAGCCAGAACGGCAACCGTTGCCAATGCCGTGACTTTGAAATCTCCTCCGTCGGATTCCTCCGTCCGGATAGGTCCGGAGTCATAAAGACCGAAATCCGCCCAGCTGTCCCCGTATTCTTCGTAATATCCTATTTTGAATGAGGATTCGGTTTTGTCGAAGACCTTTTGTCCCAGATCCGGACGTTCGCCTTCGAACACCGCTTTTTTCAGAACGGCACAGCCGAAAAACGCATGATTTCCAACGGATTTCACCGATTCGGGAAGCGTTATTTCAACAAGGGATTCACAGGCCGTGAACGCACGTCTGCCTATGGACTCCAGAGAATTTCCGAAAGTTATGTTCTTCAGATTGCCGCATTCCGAAAAAGCGTATTCGCCGATGGAAATCAAGCCGTTCGGAAGATTGATTTTGACCAGCCGACTGCATTTGTCAAAACAGTGATTTCCCAACCGTTCCAAAGATTCCCCGAAGTTGACTTCCGTCAGACTCTCGCACTGATAAAAGGACCAATCCCCGATTGTTTTCACATTTTCGCCCAGAGTCACGGATTCCATGGATCTGCAGCTGTAGAATGTGCTGTGCTCCATCTCCGTGACGGAATCGGGAACCGTTGCTGTCTTGAGACTGCTGCAGTATCCGAAGACCCTCTCCGACAACAGTCCGACGGTGTTGCTGATGTACAGGGTCTCTGCGCCGTTGCAGTCGTAGAACGCCCCGCCCTCGATGGTTTTCACGGAATCCGGTATGACTATGTCCTTGAATCCATGGCACATTCTGAAGGATTCGAAACCGAGATATTCCAGTGTGTCCGGGAGTTCCACGTCTTCCATGACGTAACATTGTCTGAATGCTTCGTCATCGATGTGCATCACTCCCTTCGGTATATTTGCGGTTTTGAGTTTGTTGCAATCGTAAAAGGCACGGTCGGAAATCTTCACAATGTTCTTTCCGAGACTGAGAGAAGTGATTTCAACGGATTTGTCCCCGTATTTTTCTTCAAAAGCGCTCTGTCCTATCCGGGTAACGGGAATCCCTTCGATTTCATCCGGTATCTCAATCACGGTCCCGCTGATACGGTAATACACCGTAATTTCCCCTTCCAGGACAAGGTAATCGAAAGAACAGGTTTCACCGGTATAAATGCGGTAATCCATATTTTCCGTTGATGCCGGCCATCCTTCCGATTGCATCGGAGACTTGTATACGGTGACATCCGTGTTCAGAAAAGTGTCATCCTCCGTTTCCGGGAAAGATCCCAAAAAATACACCGAAAGGGTTCCGCAGCCTGAGAAGGCCTCATGTCCGATGTATCTGACATTCTTGGGAATTATGATTTTATCAATGGATGTGCAGTCTTTGAAAGACTCGTCCCCCAGCTCCATCAGTTCATACCCTTCCACCGCGGAACGGAGATACACCGTACGGTCGTCACCCGGAGTGTATCTGAGAATTCTGCTGAAGCTGTCTTCCGTGTCCATGTAAGTTTCGTAACCGTATATCGCACCGTCGGGTGCAATCATTTCCAGACCGATTTCCGCGGCTTCGGCTTCATTCAAAGAAAATAAAGCTGATAATCCGCCCGATATCAAACAAACTGCCGTGATTAGTATTAGAGTGCGTTTTGAATCCATTTCAGACTCTCCTGTACAGTATTATGAAACTTGCCAATGAGGTTGTGAACAAAATCGTGAAAAGATACCAGGACCAGTGGTTGAAACCCGTGGACACCAGAACCGGCCCGGTTTCGTAATCGTCCTGACCTGCCCCCGGTATGTTGGAAAGACAGTAAACGGCTCCGTAATCGTTGCCCGCATAGATCTTTCCGTTTATCACCGTGGGCTGCACCATTGAGTATGACACACTGGACGTCGGCGTCAGCAGCATTCTCCAATTTTCTTCACCGGTTTCCGCGTTCAGGGATGTGAGGCATCCCCCGGTGGGATACATCGTACCCGTGGAGTAATCCATGAAGTACACACATCCCCCCGCAAGGGTCAACGGAGATTTTATCCAGGACGGGCTGTTGTATTTCCAGACCGGGTTCCCTTCCCAATCAATAAGATATACCCCGGAGGCCCAATCGCCGTCGGGTACTTTGTTTACATAAACGTAAATTCCTTCCTCGGACACCGTGGGTTCGCAGGACCAGGCGGCGATTCTGTTGAGTTCGTCTCCGGTTTCCGCATCCAAATACAGTATGTGCCCCTGTCTGGGGGATAATGCGCCGTCTGTGCAAGATACAACCAGAATGTCGCGGGAACCGTTATTTCCCAAAGCCATGTGGCCGGAGGAACCTGGAGTTCCTTCTTCAAGAATGTTGTTTCCCATCAGACGTATCGCTTCAAGTTCCCATATCTGTTCTCCCGTCAAGGCGTCCAGCGCATGGACGTAACCGCTGTAGCCTCCGATGAACAGCATGCTTTTGCCGTTGACGGAGCCGAGTATAGGGGCGTGATAATAGTAACACCCTCTGGCTTCGCCGGTCGGAACGTGTTCCCACAGTATGTCGCACCCTTCCCTTGATACGGATGCACATACTGTTTTTCCGTCATCGGTGCCGAAATATATCGCGCCTCTGAAATAAACCGGGGTCGTCGCTCCCGTCACAAAGGTGCGTCCATCCCAATCCGGTGCCGACTCCCCGTCGGATACGGGGGGATCGTAAGGCAGGGTTTCCGTCCACAGCAGATCCCCGGTCACGCAGTCCAATCCGTATATGTCTCTGTTGGATGCCGTGAGAACAATCATGTCGCCCACGATTGCCGGGGTGGAAACCTCATAACCTATGCTGCCCGCATAAGAGAAACTCCAGATTTCCTTGCCGGTGTCCGTGTCTATGCAGTGAAGAGCAGGCCTGAAATCAGGATCCCAGTGGCCGTCAGAGGTATGATACAGCCTGTTTTCTGAGACTAACAATCCTGAATCCACGTAACCGTTGTCCGAATACGTCCTGTACCATTCCACCGGGGATGCGGGTTCTTCCAAGGGAGGGGAATCCGACGTTCCCGCGGCATCGGCCGCACCTCTGTACATGGTCCACGAATCTTTGTGGGAAGGGGTTTCGGAAGGATGCAGCCCTTCGGGATAGAATCCCCACGCAAAGGAGCCTCCTCCGTAGGTGCCGTCAGAATCGCAGACCGTCCATCCGTTATCGGAATAACTGTAAAACGTCCAGCTCACGGTTCTGCCGGGCAGAGTGATGTTTTCGATTCCGTTTATCGTTGCTTCGGATCCGGTTTTCATGAATTCCATGTTTGCCGAGGCCGCGCAGCTTTCCGACACTTCCGCATATGAACCGGTCGAGTTTATTTCGGTCCATACCGTATGTCCGTCACCCATGTCGAACAGCATGAAATCTTCACTCTGTCCGGGTTCCGAGGAATAAGATACCGGCATCACGAACAATGCCGAAAGGAAAAACATCGCAGATATCAGGCAAAGGGCGGTTTTACGCAAACACGTCACCTCCCTGATGTTTGAGATACTTCTGATAATCATCGCCGAGATATTTCGGAACCGAGTCCAAGGGATCGTCCAGTGTGAACTGGGAACTGTGAATCATTTTTCCAAGAAGTTCCACTGCCTCGCCTATTCTGGGCCCGGGTCTTGAAAAGATGTCCGCGGTTTTGCCGGTCAGCATGTATACGTTACCGTCACGGAAAGCGGGAGTGTCTTTCCACATGGGATCGAGACTGTTCAGCATTTCCAGGTAATCCTCCATCGTCGCGTCGGCTCTTTCGTTAATTATTATCATACATTGGGGACGTTTGTTGTTTATCCACTCCTTCGATACCATGAACCAGGAAGAATCCTGGGACGCGAAGATGTTGGAAGAGGTCACCGTTTCGATTATATCGTTCATGAATGTGTCCCGTCCCGACGTCCACGGAGTGGGTATGGGCGATAATGCGACGAACACCGATTTCTCCGAAGTGTTGCCTATCTTGGCCCGGACGTTGGAAATCGTCATTTCTATTTTTTCGATCACAGAACCCGCGTTCTCTTCCAAACCCATCGATGCGGCCACAATCCAGATGTTCCGGTAAACCGACTCTATGGATTTTGAGTCGTAAAGCACAACGCAGTCTATGCCGGATTTCATGAGCCTGTCGGCCATGGACACATGTTGCCCCGCACCGGCGTCACAGAACACCAAATCGGGCTGTAACCGGACTATCCACTCGTAGTTCGGGTCTATGTATCCGCCTATCTCTATCAGAGAACCGTCTTTTTTCCGTTCGGTCACGGAATCCGGACAGTCGCTGTACCTGTCGACACCGACAAGATATTCGACACCGCCCACGGATGCGATGATTTCGGTCAGGGAAGGGGCCAAAGACACCACCTTCAACGGATTCCCCGTCTGTTTCGATATTCCGCCCGTAGCGTATCTGTAGTACGTGCCTCCCGAATGGTCCGTTCCCGGCATTACCTCCGAAGGGTCATCGGTTCTTGCCCAGCACGTCAGTCTGTAATCCGATGCCTTTATTTCTGAAGGATTTTCCTCCGTCGCCGACCATTTGGATTTGTCGGTGTCCATGGTGAAAAGGGTCCAAGGTCTGTCCGGAAGCGAGTGCTGTTCGTTTATCTGCAGGACCGTTTCGTTGTCGGAGTCGGTGCTGAAACTGTACCCGTTGATGTGACACGCTTCGCTGAGGACTTCGATGCAGTTCCGGTCTCCGAGACTCAACGGAACCCATTTCACGTCATAGAACCCGAAGTCTATCATCACTCCTTCGCTGTCATCCTTTTCGGAAACCGTCAGGCCGATCATCGGAAAAGACGCGATGACCACCAACACTATCGTCACTGAAACTCCGAGCTTCAACGCGGTCGGCCTGAACATGTTCCATCACACTGTCGTCCAGGGATTTTTTGCGTCATCCGGTGTCAGATTGGGATCGCCTACCCAGTCCGAATTGTTGGGTGTGTTGCAATAAATCACCGCGAAATACGGATTGGATACATAGGAATAGTATCCGCTCGTCCACTGATTAAATTCCCATTCTTCCTTTTTGAAGTTCCAGTTGAACTGTGCGGGATAATCCCAGGATTCATCGGCGGAATGATAGATTCCGTTGCTGTACAATCCGAAGAAGTAGAATATCCAGCCTCTCAAATCGTTTCCTCCGACAATGGCTTCCGAAGCAATGTAGTCCCAGCCCATCTCACTGAAGATTTTCTCAAGAGCCTCGTCAGCGGTGGATGCGGTGGTTTGAACCCAGATTCCTTCCACAAGTTCATCCCTGGTAAGACCGGGGGCATCGTTTTCGAAATTGACCAGATCAACGAAGTCTTCCGATATTTGCAGGAATATGTAGAAGTCCCCTTTGGGCTTGTACATGACTCCGTCGTCCATGTATGCAGGTTCTTCGTATTCGCCGTCGGCAATGGGCACTATGGCAAAGTTCGCCCGGTCCCTCAAGAAGAATTTATCGTCCGTGAGCTGAACTTTCTCCCATTTGTCATCTCTTATCAGATCTCTGGTGTACTCCCCGGTTTCCGGATCTTTGATTATTTTGAATTCCGTATGTTGATAAAGCAGAATATAACCGTCCGTGCTTGTGAGTTCGGTGCCGTCAACCATGATTTTACTGTCGGATTCGCTTACCGTGTGTCCCGCACCCTTCATAGCTTCGACAAAGATTGTTTTAGGGGTGGTCGAAAACACCTTCAGAGGTTCATCGGAACCGCCGACCTTCACATTCACGTAGAATCCGGGGTTGGTGTACCCTTGCGGATTGGTGGTGAATCTTTTTGCCATGGATATTCCGAAAGCTGAATTGTCTTTCAGATCCAGGACTTCTCCGGATTCGTAAATGGAAGTTATGACTTTCCATTCAGTATCCCATTTCCAGATTACCCAGACTTTTCCTTCGTCCGCTTTCTTTCCGTCCACGGAGTGTATGGAACCGTCGTTGTCGAAGGTCAGCCCGTATCCCATGTCTTCCATCCCGTCAATCAGGATGTCTCGGATGTTGTATCCCTTGATGCGGGTTTCATCGACGTTCCCGTCGCCCGAATCGAAACAGACCGAAACGGAGCATTCTTCGCTTGTATTGTATATGTGCTGGTTTGTTGCCGATGTTCCGCTCAGTGACGAAAACACCGCAACACCGCTGATAAGCAATACCATCGCCGCCACTGCGGCAATCAAAGTATTTTTTGAAATCATTTTTACATTCTCCTTTTCAGTATGATGAGGGCTGCCAGAATCAACGCGACGGCCGTCACGCCTATCGCCGCGTACATGATGGAAGACGAACCGCTTCCGCCCTCTGAATCAAGGGAATTTTTGTAAACCGCACTCTCGATGCAGAACAGTGTGTTGCTGTCGTTCACGACGTAAAGGCTGCCGTTCGGTCCTATGGTAACATTCGATGTTGAAAATTCACTCGGAACGGAGGTGTACATGTGCACAAGTTCGCCTTCGGTGCGGGTCTGATTGTCTTCAAGGACCGCAAGCACTCCGGGGTAGGTGTATGTGAACGTGTAGAGGTAAACCGTCTGATCGTTCTCCTCGTTCGCATAAGCATCGCATAACGTTATGTGATAAAAGCTCAATTCTCCGAGACCCATGTCTGTAGATCTGGCTTCATAAATCAATTCCAGACTGTTTGCGTCTATCACGAGTATGCCTCCGCAGTTGGCGTAAATTCTGTCGCCGTATACCACGGGGGTGATGCGTCTTTGCCAGTTGTCCGAATAATAATGAAGGGTGTCGTCAATGTCGAAAACCCCGTCTTCGTTTGTATCGGTTTTATCGAACTTACCGGTTTCGGAATCGAAACCTACGGAAAACAGATATCCCGAATAGGTGCTGGAATCTCCCTGTTGCACGAATAGTACGGAAGACCTCTTTTCATCGTACACGACACTGCCTCTTATGACTCCCTCGTACAGGAACAGGGTGTCTTCGATCACGGGTTCGCCGGCATCGATGGATGCGGACTTGTTCACCGAGAACACGAATCCTCTTTCGGAAGGTATCAGAATATAGTTCTCTATTATGGCCGCTCCCGCCCAGTAAAATCCGGGGGTGCCTCCGCCTTCTCCGTCATCATCCATTACCCATACGGGGCTCTTGGTTTCCAATTCATCGTCAGGGTCTTCGTCCTCCGCAGAATAACAGTAGAATTCGCCGGTGGATACGCTTCCGCCGCCCCATTGGAATTGTCCGCTGTAGACGTATCCGTCATCGTACAGAATGGGCATGCAGGGTTGATCGGATACCGAAAATTCGGGGGCGAACCACAATGATTTCATTGTTTCTGCATCAAAGGCCTGCATAGATCCCTTGCCAAGGGGAACGAAGATCTTTCCGTCACCGTATGTCAACCATGCCGTATTGCCGTTGCCTGGGAATTTTCCGTTCAAATCCGCTTTGGCCGCAAGTTTCCCGTCGGTCGTCAGTTTGAGCAGATGCTCGGGGGTGCATATGTAAACGTAGTCTCCGATTGCCAGAGGAAACGAACTTCTTATGTTCGTCACCTGGTAAAAGTCACCGTATTTGAAATCCCATATATTCGAAATTTCATCCGGGTTCCGGGGGGCAAGCGAAGAACTTATGTTGCTGTTCCAATTGTCGCGTTTGGCAGTGGTCCAATCCAAATCGGAAATGTCCGAATCCGCATAAGCAATACCTGCCACGGGCAACAGCAGGCCCGCAACCAACACCAAAACGGCGGATGCGGCCAGTGTCGACCTCAAAAGCGATTTTCCGGATTCTGCCATATCAGACCCTCCTCTTGAAAATCAATGCGGCCGCTACCAGTACGATTACTCCCGCAATCGGCAGTACAAATTTCATTTCGAAATTGCCGCCGTTGTTTCCGTTACCGGGATCCGCGGATCCTCCCCCTTCTCCGGGACCTTCGGGGTCGACCACGGGGGGTGTCGGTATCACGGTTTCCGAATAGGTTGCGTACACCACCCGGTCTTCGGTCACGTTAATAAGATTATCTTCAGGGGACCAACCGGAGAAAGTGTACTTTATGTTTCCCGACTGGGCTTTTGTGGGGATTGTCGAGAAAGATGCGTTTTCACCGTCGACGACGTTCACGGTGCCGATGACGGTTGTTTCATCATCGTCCATGAACGTGACTTTATGCAGTGACGTGCTTCCTTCTTCAACAACAGTCACTTTGCACAGGGGTGACGTCGTGTTTGCGGTATCACTGAAATTTCTCAGTTCACCCCCCCAATCCACAATTATGTCGTTTATCAGAGCAGATATGTAGTATGTGCCGGGGGTATCAAAAGAATAAGTGAAGTTACCGTTCGCGTCCGTGGTTATTTCGGATTCGGGCAGCTCCAAAAGGGAACCGGTCGGCACTTCCTCAAATATCAGTATCTCAGCGCCTTTGATTTTGGATACGGTCCCGGGGAAGGTGGGCGCCGCCATAAGTGACAGCGTCAGTTCTTCTTCCACTTCGGATTTGACGAAATCCTCCGAGAAATGAGCAAAAGCGCCTTCTTGATAGAAATTCCAATCCGTGAACATGGAAACTTCGACAATCATGTCGTTTTCCAACGGTATCTCATCGGAAGTCGCGCCGATACTTTCCGAATCAGGTTTCAGAGGGAATTTGTGATTCAGGAAATACATGAAATTCTCGTCATGACCCCAGAAGGTCTGGAAGTAGGATGAGCCTGCCGAACCTGTGAGGTTCATCGCATGGGTGTCATCATTGTTTACTATCTTCGTGCCCGGACAGTAGTATTCTTCCAAAGCCGTGATAAGAAGATGCAATACCGTGGGCACTTCCGCGATGTCTCCGTTTGCATCCGTATACTCATAATCACCCAACCAGTAATCTTCAAGAGGGAAATAGGAAACCGTTACCGGCACCAAAGCCATCACGGTATTTTCGGTATCGTTGCCTTTTACGAATTGTCCATCGCTCTGCAAAGTGAAATATGCCGTCACTGAATTGTCGTCTCCCAGTTCGGGATCGGCAAATGCCGCCGGGACCGATGTCAACAATATCACAATCAGTCCTGCGACCAATATTTTATTTTTGAATTTGTTCATCATTCGGATTCTCCTCCGATTTACGCACGTACACATTTTTCGAACCGGTATTTCACCCCGGTTCGAAACGGTCCGTTCTGTTCGGAATGACTGAGTTTTATTGATGTTATATATCAATGCCAGATTGGTTGGATGTAATCTCTGTTTCGTAGGTAATTGCCCACATTATAAGGAAGAATACCGCATATGCAGCCAATCAGGTTTTCTGATGATACCGAATGCGTTCTCTTGATTTTGAAATAAATAAAAAAGAGGTTAAGAGGTTTGTTTCGAGATTGGGGATCGTTTCCTTCAAAACGGAATTATGCTCTCCTCCATATCAGGAACACTACCGCAATCGCAAGCACAATGCCCGCGGCCAATATGATGACCGCATGCACCGAGCTGAAGACACCGTCGTCCTCCGCAGGAGGTTCCTCGGAAATTCCTTCCGCCAGCACGAATGTCGAACAGTGGGTCAGTCCGAAAGAAATCATGCCGCCGGACACCACCAGATTTTCGGCCTGCAACTCCAGCGCTCCGGTTTCTTCATTGTAGAAGAACAGGTTCAGAACCGTTCCGTCTTCATATGTGTCGGACACACGGTAGGATATGACGGCGTTGTTGGGCAGTTCTCCGCTGGCGGCGAAGTTTAGCACCAACGGGTTCTCCATATCGAGTTTGCCGATTGCGGAGGTTATGGCTTCGCTGGATTCCGTTTTGGAAATTCCCAGTTTGAGGGTTCCGGCGTTTTCTTTGTATTCCCCGTCAAAGGACCAGGAATACTGAACCTCACCGTTGTCATCCAACACGTTTACGACCAGAGGTTTGTCAAGATCTTTGAACAGATTGTTGTTCAACACCGTATCCGTCGCTGAGCTCTTCACGTTCAGAACCGGGGTTTCCTCCTGTTCGATCAAATCCGCGAATTCGTCTTCCGACGGGAGATCCTCATAGATTATCGGAGTCCATACCGCGTAGAGAACCGTGTCGGATGTGACGACGTAAGGTTCGGCGACCAAGGCCCCTCCGGGGGTTAATGACCATCCTGCCAAAACGTGCGTCGCCTTCGATATGCCTTGTGTCGGCAATTCGAGTTCATCGCCGTCGGCCGCGAAGACGTCATCGATTGAACCTACGCCTCCGTTGGCATCAAAGGTAACGCGGTTGCCCGTAACCGTCACTTCGCACCATGATATGGGGGCTCCGAAGACTTCGGCTATTATGCCGTATTCGTCCGCGACCGACTCACGGTACGCACACACGTAGTATACTCCCGGTTCCGGGAAGGAGAACGTATAGACGTAGTCATCGCCGACCAGTGCCTCCGTGACAGCCAGTCCGGTCAATTCTGATATCTGAATGTTTTTGACCGGATTCACTGTGTAGTAGAAGGACAGACCTTCAAAGGTTATGGACGGCAGCCAATACGGTTTTTCGGGATTGGTGGGGACAGTCAGCGAAATCTCTTCATCGAAACCCGCTTCGGTCTTCACTTTGTCGAAGGTCGTGAGCCCGTTTATGAAATAATTGAACAGATTCGCTTCCGCGTAACAGCCTTCTTCAATCGGTACTTCTGTGTGAAGGTCTTCTACCATCACCCCGTCAAGGAAGTATGTCATGTCGAAGAAATCAAAATCTTTGAACTCTACACCCCAAAACTTTGTGTTCCATCCGCTTGCGGAAAACACAAACAGGGAAGACACTTCGTCCGTTTCGAAAAAGTCCTCATGGGCTGCCACGAAAAGATGTGTGAGCGTTGCCCCTTCCGAGACGGTGCTGCACTGTTTCTTGCTGTATCCGTAAGGCTCCAGATCGAACCCGTTCTTGTTGAACGTGACCGTGTACGGAGACGTGAAGATCAGGGAATCCTGCGATACGGAGAATTTAGCCGACATCATTTCAGCGGGGATTGCATCATATTCCGGACTCAAAGTTATGTTTTCGGTTACGTTGGTAAATTCTCCCGACCATCCCAAGAATACATAGTCGTGAGTTCTGGATCTTTTACCGGGGGCGTCGGTCGGTGCCGATGCGTCCTCGCCGAGAGACACGGTTTCAGTGTAGTACACAGAGTCGTAGCCGTCAAGGAAAGTCACGGTGAAAGTGGGTATCACTTCTTCCGTGACCGCTTCGTATTCACAGTTTTCAGTCACCTCCGAGATGTCGGGAGTCCATCCGGTTATTATGTATTCATTGCCCGCATCGTCAACCCATCCCATGTCTCCCTTGTATTCGGGAATCAAACCTTCGCTGTAACACTCGTCGGTTTCAACCCCGTCAACCGACCATGTAATTTTGTACACGGACATTGACGCGGTTGCAGTCAACGATGGAATTCCGATGGGTTGACAGATGGCCACTATATCGTAATCTCCGGGATTCAGATTCTTTTTCAGAACAGATACCGAAAAGGAACCGTCATTTTCCGAAATGCACATTCCCGATGCGATTTTGGTGGTGCCGGACGTTATCTGAACTTCGACATTGGTGTTTCCGTAGTAGTTTCCGAAGGTCCCGGCAATGCCGAAGAGTTCATTGACGTACTCCGTTTTCGACAACGTGGCTTTGATGGTGACGATTACTGTGCATTCTGCTTCCAGATCGCCGATGGTGACTTTTATTTTGGCCTCGCCTTCGGATATTGCCGTGATGTTGCCTTCATCGTCCACCGAAACCTTTGACGGATCCGAGGACGACCATATCATGGGATAGTGTACCGTCGCAGGAATGGTTTCAGCCTCTAATTTGAATGAATTTCCTACAACAAGCACTTTTTCCGATACGTTCAGATTTATGGATTCGGTCTCAAAAACTTCCATCTGTTTCGATATAGTCACGGAAGGCTTTCCGACGGGGAGGCTGATTGCCACTATGTCGTATACACCCGCTTCCAATCCTTCTTTTTTGATGGAAACCGAGAAAAATCCGTTATTGTCCGTTATGCATATTCCCGAAACCACGGTGGTGGTTCCGGACATCACCCTCACTTCCGTATGGGAATCCGCATAGCCGATTTCAAAATGCCCCGACACATCGATTATGCCGTCGAAATAACTCGCATCGACGATTTCTGACGTGTCTCCGTCGGCGTTTGCAGGGGGTATCGCCATTACAAATACCGACGATAACATCGCTATGAGTATAATTGCGGCGATTTTCTTATTTTTCAATTTTTCACTTCCTTTGCTGATTTGTCATTTTCACTGAGATTGTTTCCTGTGTCACAATTTGACTTTATGAAAATTTTCCGGACAGGATTTCCTTTCGGGCGTCCTGTCCGGGTTTATGTTTCTGAAACGCTCAGTCTGTCACACTCACCTCCTGCATTGTGCTTCCGTAGGTTATGGACCCGCCGTCAAAGTCAGGCATGCCATCGTAAATGAGGGCGTACACCTTGACAGGAGTGTCCGTGTAAGAGAAGTCCAGTACGGACGAACCCACTCCGCGGTTGAGAACGATGTCGGAGTACACGTGCATGAACGTGTGATCGGAGTACTCCGTCCACACGCAGATTACGGGGTTGTCTATATTCTCGAAGTTCTTGCCTCCCATGCCTACCGTGACTTTAACAGTCAGCTGTTCGCCGTCAAGATTGAGTCCGAGCGATATACTGTATTCCTGTTCGTCGGTGCTTACTTCGTAAACGGGGAACAGTGTGACATCGGTCGTGATTCTTTCATACGGGATCATGGACACGGTTGCCAACGGATCGTCGGACCAGCCCTTGAACACATATCCGAGTATGCGCATCCTTTCGTAGATGCGGGGATCCGGGTCGCTGACATTCTTCGAGCTTTCCTGCGTAACCTCGGCTACCGTATTACCAAAACTATCCTTATATGTTACAATCAACGGCCTGTTGAACACTTTGTATTCCGGATTGGTGCCGTTGGCATATAGGTTGGAATCAAAGAATCTCTTTGTGAAACTCATAGTACCCATATTGGACGCGGTTCTTTGCGTACCTGATTTGTTGATTCCGTCCGTACCTGTATTCTCAAGGAAGTAACAGGATTGGATTACACAGTCAGAACATATGTACGCAGACTTGGAAATATCGGAACAGGTCAGCAATCCGGTTGTGTAACATCCTTCTACTATTGCAGCGTTTGTTGCAATTCCGGATACGGCGGTTCCGGTGATGTTGCCCAAGTTGTAGGATGCGTAGACATAAGTCTTGCCGCCATACGCAGTACTGCTCAGACTGCCCATTATTCCCGCGGCATTGATGCCGTCAACGTCTCCCTTGTTGGCGCAGTACGACACTTCGGTGATGTACCCTCCGCCACAGATGCCGCCTGCGTTCTCGCCTTCCACTGTCCCTTCGAAGGTGCACCCGTGAATCTTGCTGTTCACGGACAATCCGACAATACCGCCTGCTCTCTTAGCAGAGAAGACGGTGGCGTAGGATGCGCAGTTCTTCACTTCGGAGTCGGTGATGCTTGAAACTATGCCTCCGGCAAAGTTTTTGCTGAGCATGATTCCGTCCGTGGACAGGTTTGCTATGACGGTGCCGTTGTTGGCCACCGAAAATAATCCTGCATAATTGCTGGTGGATTCGTTGTAGATTCCCGAAACCATGTGGCCGTTTCCGTTGAAATAAACCCCGTTGCCCAAATCGATCGGCGTCCACGGTTTATAGTTCAGGTTGATATCCTGGCACAGCATAATGTTGGTACCCTTGACGGGTTTGTTCGCGGAGAACCATGCCAATTCGGAGGGCTTGTACACAAGATACGTACCGTTCCATATTATGGGCTTTTCCCTCGTAACTCCGTCCCAGTACGGCCCGGAGGACTGTTCTCCCATGTCAACGGTTACCGTTTGTTCGTTGGTTTCGTTGGTAACGGAGAAGGAACCCGTCTTCATGGCATAACCGTCGGCAGTGACGACGTAATCGTAACTTCCGTAGGAGAGTTTGTACACTCCGTCCTCAGGCGCCATGACTTTGCCGTTTCCTGTCACAACAATGTCGGCGTTATCAACCGATACGTTGAACGACACATCGAAGGGTACTGCCTCCGTGATGCCCTCAATGACTATTTCCGGCAATACACCGAAATAAGCGTTGCGGGTCAGCGCGGTAAAGTTGGGCGGAAGTCCAACATGGGGATCTAAGTTTCTGTGGTTTCCGTATTCGTCACCGAAACCTCCTTCGTTTATGATTCCCCTGGTCAACGTGAGCGTGTCCTTATCCCAATCCTCAGGAATCGTCACGGTAAAGGAATTCATACCCGCGAAACCGTAGTTTCCGAATCCTGAATAAAGTTTACCGATGGTGCCGATTTCGGATTCGTACAACAGCGTACAGCCCATATTGTAAATCGCGGCCAGCTTTATCGCGGGTTGGTAGAGGTTGCCTATGGTTACAGTTACGTTGTCACCGTATTTTATCGGAATACCGGGTCCTGCGGCGTTCTCTATCGTATAGGTCACGGGCTTTGCAGTCATTACCTGATATTTTGTCTGACTTCCGTTGGTTATGGAAACTATGTTCCGTCCCTCGGTCAACGTTACGGTGAACGTGCCGTCTCCGTTATCCTTCGCGACTCCATTTGTGAATCCGTCCACCATACGTTCTCCGATGATAGGGTTCAGAACCGAAACGGTACTGCCGCTCTCGGGTTCAAATGTGTATTTGAATCCGCCGGTGTCTTCAAGATAATAGAATACATCCAATTCGGAATCCACATAAATTCCCGACATTTTGTTATTGTTTCCGTTATAGGACTCGTTAACTTTCATTCCGGTTTCGAAATCAGGTCTGTCGTCACCGACGGTGACTACAAACACTCCGGTGTTTTCAGGCCACAGGGCACTGAAGAACAAAGCGGGAGTATTTCCCGAGGGGCCGAGAGTTATTCCGTCGTAGGTCACGAGCACGATTGCGGTTCCTTTCGAATCTGCACTGACTACGTAATGACCTATTGTCGAATCGAATACAATCGAAACGGTATCACTGGGTTTTCCGTCCATGCCGAGAACCGTGAAATATTTGTCCGGTTCAAAGAAATAGTTCGCAGTCACTCCGTGTTGCGCTTGGAACACTTTTGTAGCTATCAGAATGTGTTCATCGCCCACATCCATCATAAGGTGCCCCTCTGCGTTTATGTTCAAAAGTACATCCGCAACACCCATGCTGGACTGGGTGCCCGATAAATCTCGTACAATCGTATCTTTGCTTATATCGGATCCGTACCCCAAATCCTCCAGGGAGATTGCCAGATTCATATCCCCCTTGGCCATCGTGAAGTTGGTCGCATATGTTACATAATCGTCGCCACTCACTCTGTAATTGTACTGAGTGCCGCCGGCGAGACGGTATGTGTAGGTTGCGGTGAACCTTTTTTCATCCACGACGGGGGATCCGTTATGTTCGAATTCCAAATAGGGTATGTAGTGGTTGAATTTGTAACCGACAAACACATCGGCATCTTTCGGAACCGTAATATTGAAGTCATAACCTATGTTAACAGCAACGTTTACGTTAAGATTTCCCGTATTGGTGTTGCTTCCCAGGGCGGGCAGATATCCCTCATTGGTTCTTACCGAAGAGGGAACAAGCTTGTAGAATATCGTGCTACCGTAAGGGACGATGATTCTTGTGGCTTGATTACCGTCTATTTCGCCCGAGATTATCGGTGTATGGTCGCCGAAAGTAACTTCTACGGTGTAATCGACGCCGTTTTTCCAGTTGGCGTTATTGGATTTAACGGTACCGGCAACAACATTCAGTTCTCTGTTGCCTTCTCTGAGTTCAACTTCCAATTCCCCGAAAGACATTATGCGTGCGGCATCTTTGGGATCTGGACCTTCGACTTTGAGCGTCCATTTTCCATCAGGAACCGGGAATGTTTTGCTAAGTTTGGAAATAGTGGAAACGAGGAATACTTCATCGGAGTCGTCCGTCAGAGTGAATTTCGTTCCCGCCGTGGATTTGATCAAAATGAAATTGCCGTCATCGATGACGGATATGTCGCAAGATACGGATTTTTCTCCTACGGTTGCGGTTATCGCGGTTGTTCCTTTGCTTTTGGGAGTGACAAGTCCGCTTTCATTGATTTCGGCAACGGTTTTTTTGCTTGATTCATACACGACGGTGTCTCCAGCGGAGAATCCGAACTGAAGCTGCACCGGAACGTTGATGTCCACAGAAATCTTGTAGCCGTCCTCAACTTCGTAGGAAGGAGTGTCGACGGTCACTGTGCAAATTGCCGAAACATCATCATTCAACTTGACGGTGATTATTGCTTCACCCGCGGAATGTGCTTCCATATGCAACTGCTTGAGTGTGCCCCATTCGATAAAGGCTGTTACAACGCTCGGGTTGCTCGATACCGCAGTAGCGACATCAGTGGTATTCGTTGGCGTCACGGTGAAATTGAAAAATGCTTTTTCACCTATATTCAGACTTTTCGAAGAAGTCAGATTTATACCCGTCGCCGGAATTTCATCTATTAAGGCACTGTCTGCAAAGATTGTTCCGTCCTGCAGAAAATTGCCGTTTGCGGAGCCGTCGTCAAAATTATCCGACAGTCCCCACACGCCGGCACCCAATACTGCAAAGGGTCCGGCGATCATCATTAACGCAACCACGGTTGCGAGAAATTTTTCTTTTTTCATTGATGACATGTGTTCACCTTGATTTCCCGGACGGGAAAACCTGACCTTTTTTACAGGTCGGATTTCTCAATATTACTTCGTCCAAGAGATATCCTGTCGATTTTTATGAGACAATTTAAAGAGATGCGGTATTGGTTGGATACTACTGCCAATTTATTACGCGGTTGTCAACAACAGCAAGCATTCCGGGTTTTTGAATTGGTCATGTCCCTCCCCGTCGGTAATCGGCGAACCACGCAAACCGCGGATATTTTGAAATCTGGGATGATAATGCCTGGAAGTCGTCAGAATAAATAGGGAATTATGCCCAAAAGTCCTAGGAAAAAGTAGGGGATATCATCAAAAAGTCGTCAGAAAAAGTAGGGGATTGTACCTAAAAGTCCTAAGAAAAAATAGTAAAGTATGCGAACTGGCTGTGTTGTACACACATACAGAGAAGAAAAATTAAAACCGCAATCCGATTGACATAACCTGAATTCGGGTTTTCACCTCAACAAACAGTTCCGGAACTCCGAATGTATCGTTGACTGTGTATCTATGTGAGGGAACGCGCCCCTCCCACTTAATCTGTTTTTATGAATCGTCCATCAACAGCCAATCAATCAAATTCATATGAACGATTCCGTCGCCCGGTTCAATCATAATCCGGTCTAGCGATAATATCGTCTTCGGATAACTGTCGGATATCATTTTAAGAGAACGGATTTCTCTTTCCGACACGTTCTCGGAAATCATTGATCTTGTCACCTGATAATATTCCACCCTGCGATTTTTGAACGCAATAAAATCCACTTCCGCATCCCGGAAACTGCCTACCATGACATCATATCCTCTTCTGCGCAATTCCAGATAGACGATATTCTCAATCTGCTTTCCCAGGTCATCGCCTTTCCATCCCATCATGGCATTTCTCACACCCAGATCGGCGGCATAATATTTCTCATTGGAACTAAGTACACGTTTTCCGCGAACATCGTAACGTTCGGCCTTATAGATTATGTAGGCCTCTTCCAGGGAATTGACGTAATTCCGAATCATGGGTGATGACACCCCGAGCTGTTTGGATATCGTATGTATATTTGTTATGCTGCCAACGTTAAAAAACAGAAACCGTACAAGACTCAAAAGAATCCCCATGTTTCGGATCCCGTTTCTCGTAAGGACGTCCTTTACCAATACCGTGTTGTATATCCCTTGCAGTTGTTCCCCGATGCGGTCTTCGTCGGCGCGGGGGTCGATTGAGGGTAAAGCTCCGTATCTAAGATATGAATCGAATCCGGATTCGGCAGAATTGAATCCCGGATGTAATTTCAAATACTCTTTGAACGACAGAGGAAGCATCTTGATCTCCGCATACCGTCCGGAGATGTATGTGGCCAACTCGGAAGAAAGAAGGTATGCGTTGGAACCCGTTATGTAAACATCGGCATCGTAATCCACCATGAGGGAATTGAGCGTTCTTTCCCATTCCTTCACCCTCTGCACTTCATCCAGCAGAATATACGTGCGTTTGTCTCTCGGAATGCGTTCGCAGATGTAGGCGTTGAGATCTTTGCTGTCTCTTATGTCTTCGGCATCTCCTGATTCCAGGTTGAGATACAGTATATCATCTGAGTCAACGCCGGATTCTTCCAGCATGTTTATGAACTGCATCATCAGCGTGGATTTTCCGCACCTCCGTATTCCTGTTATGACTTTTGCGACGTCGGTACGGTCTTTCCATCCGCTTAGTTTTTTGAGATATTCTGTCCTCTCCACGGTTCCGTCCGATTTTATCATCACGTATACACCGTATTGCCTCTATAAATTTTTAAGTATAGTTCAAAAATCTGTCAAATATTCAAAAATTTAAATCATACTTAAAAATTCTGCAAGAATTACAGAATTTTGAACCGTATCTATCCGATACAATGGGATCTGCGATGTGGTAAGTCACCGTTTTCAGTTCCTCATCATCCGGTTCTGTAATCGATTCATTATAGGTTTTGCAGAGATCTCCGGGATTGTTCACACGGACTTCAAGGCATCAGACAAATTGTTCAATCCTTCAAAGCTGTAATTGGGATGACGTATACCCCGTCCTTCCGTCTGTACGCCGCTTTGGACATACCGCAAATTACGCACATGAACTCGGGAGAACCTGCCCTGGAAAATGATGAGATGTATCCGCATACTTTCAGCAGATTCTCGGCCGCCTTGTCAATATAATTGAACCCTAATCTGATATCGAAAGCCGCCCATTTTCCGTCCCTTAATTCGATTACGGCATCAATCTCGTAGTTTTTCTTGTCACGGTAATGGTACATTTTTCCTTCAAATGTTTCCGCGTAGATTGTCAGATCGCGCACGCACATGGATTCGAACATGCGTTCGTAAATCCTCAAATCACCGAGAAGAGATTCGGGAGACATATTCGACGCGGCGATTGCCAGAGACGGATCGGTGAAATACCTTTTTTCCGTTTTGCCGACTCGTCCCTTGGACCGCAGACCCGGATTGAAAGGTTTCAGATTTTCGATAATATGTAATCTCGTCAATGCAGCGAGATACGAATCCAGCGTAGGAGCCGATACTCCGGCATCGTCCATGAGATCCTTTTTGGACGTTAACATGCTTTCGTTGCGCGCCAATGCTTTCAAAACCTTCCACAATTTGCTTTGATTCCTGTCGACATCGTCCGTCTTTCTTAGTTCGTTTCTCACCATGCTTTTCAGATAATCTTTCGGGATTCCGGACGCGCCCTCGATGGATATGTTCAGACTTCCCGGCCAACCTCCGCGAACGGTCAGTTGAATCAGATGTTTCAAACATACATCGCCTGTGAGAAGCCCTTCAAAATTTCCATCGAACAAATCTTTGAGAGATACCAGCCCGGACGAATCTTTGGATTCGAACAGGGACATGTGCCTCATTTTCACTGTTGTTATACGCCCTACTCCGCTGTGGATTATGTTTTTATCATTCGGAGTCGCGGAGCTTGTCAGTATGAAAAGGCCTTTGCCGCCGATACGGTCGACGTTGTTGCGCACACCATCCCATAGCTCAGGAACCTCCTGCCACTCATCTATCAGTCGTGGAAATTCGCCTTTAAGAACCAGACCGGGGTTTGTCTGTGCCAGTAATTTGTTTTGATGCCTCTCGTCGGAATCTGCGATTAGAATCGAACTTTTTGAGTGTTGTTTTCCGGTCCGTGTTTTTCCGCATCCTTTTGGACCTTCGACATGTACCGCACCCATATAACGCAATTTATCCGCGAGTATTTTATCCATTATGCGCGGCAGATAACGTGAAGAATCAAGTCCCATGATTGTTCCTTGCTGGTACATTATGGTTTATTATATATTTTATATTTGGTACCTGTTTTGTTTTATATTTGGTACCTGTTTTGTTTTATATTTGGTACCTGTTTTGTTTTATATTTGGTACCTACCTCATTATATGTTTTGCAGAGGTTTTATTATATGTTTTGCAGAGGTTTCATTATAGGTTTAGCTTAAACTTTGACACCTGCGAACCGGGCGTAAACTGAATTCGTGAAACGGCCTTGGCATATGAGTCACCATTCGAAACCGTCCAAGGGATTGCCCTCTCTCATGCACTTCTCCAGATTATCGGCAAGTTCTTCGGGAAAATCCGCGGCCAATTTCACCATCAAACTTTTGGATTCCCGAAGTGCCGCGGCGACCGCGCGGACTACCGTGTTCGCGTCTTCGATACGATTCAGAATCATCAGCTTTTTTACGTCATCCTTAAACTGTTCGATGGAATCCGTTACAAGGTCTGTAGCAATTTCTCCGTTGTCGCAATAAGGATCATCATAATCGTTTCCGCTGTTCAGTTCCAGGAAGAAATTTTCCTCGCTGATTTCCAATAGAAACAATGCGTCCTCCTTCACGCTGTCAAAATCAACATCTATCTCCGACATGGCGGATTCCAGCGCTTCGATTATTTTCTCCGCATCCGTAACCTTCCCCATAATCCTGATGGCATTTGCGAGGTTTTCCTCGTCCATAATGGATATCAGATCCTCGATTCGTTTGTCGGGATTGGTCTCATTCGGCATGACATGAAATACAGATATCGGATTAAATAATCGTCTGCGAAGGTAACGTCTTCTATGTTTTTTCGGCAGCCCCCACGGTTCCGTTCAGCGTCTGGTTGACTATGATTCTACGACCGTACGATGTCGGAACCCTTCAATCGGAAGAACACACCGCCCATTGTATTTTACCCGTCATGGTATAACCTATACAATACGAAAATTCGAGATTCGGAACTTACAGAAACATCGTCATGTATATCGGAATGTACACAATCTTTCCGTCCACTCTGAGATCTTTGGAATGAACCACATACGCAGTTTTTACTCTGGATGAAAACTTCTCCATGAAACGGTCAAGAGATACGTGCCTGCCGGAATTTCCGGATTTAGTTTCGATCGGTATGATGTTTTTACCGTCCGCGATTATGAAATCCACTTCCTGCATGTTCGTGGAATTTTCAACGGAAAATTTACTGAACACAAGTTTGTGTCCTGTGGATACCAGCGTCTGCGCAACCGCGTTCTCGAAAAACATCCCTTTGTTTATATTCATCTTATTTTTCAGAATGCTCCTGTAAATCTCATCACGGTCCCCCACGTTCGAATCGAAGGACTAAGTCACCAGCAATCCCGTGTCTGCCATGTATATCTTGAATGTGTGCTCATCAAGATTCAGGTTAAGAGCCGGACCGGGGTCGGTGTTACGGTAACACACGTTTACCATCTTGGATTCGCTCAGCTATACAATGCTGTCAAAATATTCCCTGGTTTTGGACCCTTTTCTCATCCGTGAAGGGCTAAAGATCTTCACCTGTTTTGACAGAAATGACGGAATCATGAACAGAATACGTTTGGTTTTGGAACCGTGACCTGTCCGGAACTTGGATGCGTCATCCGCATACAGTTTCAGTATCGTGCGTTTGACGGTTTCAACAGCATCGAAATTGTTTTTTTCAATGTATGTATCGACGGCCCGAGGCATGCCGCCCACCAACATGTAGATATTGTACAGGTCCATGATGCGTCTGTGCATGCTCTGGCCAAGAGGCTGCCGTTCTTCGAATGCTTTTCTGAGCAACGGTACCGTAACATAATCATTCTGAGCCCATAGGAATTCCTCAAAATCCATCGGATGCATATCAATGGACATTTCCTCGGACGGTATCAGAATATCATTCACATTCTGTTTGATGGAACGGAGTGACCGGGTTTCGATGTAATCGTAACGACCGTCTGCAACAAGATGTTTGATCATCTGTCTTGCGGGAGGGAAGAGCTGCACTTCATCGAATACAATAACGCTCTCACGCTCATAGATAGTTGTCCTGTATATCTGTTGCAAATATAGGAAGAATCCATCCAAATTTCCGGCGTGATTTATGAATAAATCATTGACATCTTTGTCAACCTTTGAAAAATCTATGATTATGTACGATCGATATTCGTTTTCAGCGAATTGTTTCACCACGGTGGTCTTGCCGACACGTCGGGCCCCTTCAATCAGGAGAGCATACTTTCCGTCATATTGCCTCTTCCATTCGAAAATCTTATCATAAATCTTCCTTCTAAAAACTTTTGCCATACCCGTATAAGTCACGATAATACACCTATATTAAATTGATTAAGGTGACTGAATACACCTATATTATGAATTATATTCATTTTTTGCCTATATGTTCAACTTGATTGTGTTTTTGGAGTGTGCTTGTACCGCAAGTACGACGAACGGTCCGGCTTCGACATTTACGAATAAGCACAAATGATAAAGTCGGGTTAAAAGGAAGACTGATTTGGAAAGACTGGATCGAATATCGTCGCAAGTATCGAATTTAACTAAGTGCTGTGGTAATCATGTGATTATTTGCGAAATGTGATGTTGGAACGAATAGGTAGTTGAATTTTTATAAATATTTTAGTGCGTAGCCGCCAATCACAGACAGTGCTGCGCCTATTAAGATGCTTATTGTGGCCCATTTTCGCCCGTCGGTTTTGTAATCGCACATAGTATTCATCTTGGGCCCTATTTTGTAAATCCATTCTTCGATAGTTTTGACTTCTTCAAAATAGTTTTTCAACTCTTTAACAGACGTTGTAAGAATCGATCCGCGAACACGCTCATCAATCTCTCTTTCTAACGATTCGAGCTTGCTTTTCATGTCGGGATAATCAGGAATGAGTTCCACCACTGTCTTTTTCGAGAATCCTCTTAGAAGTTCATCAAGGCTTAAGATACAATGGGACATCGAGGCCTGTAATATTCTAAGTACTCCACTGGTTAAATTTTTCATCATATGATCTATATTCTTCTTAACCGTGAGATCTCCCATTACGGGCGTAAATATTCTCATCAGGCGGTCATAAGCAGTCATTCCATCAATAATCACAAAAATCGGGGAGTTCATATACTGCTCTTCATAATGGAGCATGCTTCTTTTGTATAGATTATAGAGACTTACATGATCCTCATTGAAGACATCTTCAATGGATATGTCTCGGCTTTCCAGAGGGGTCTCTTCCCTGGATTCGGTAATTTTTGGCCTCTGTTTACATGTAAGTGTGCATACGACTAAATCTATTCGATTCAACATTATCTTCAATAGATGAATGTGATTGCTTAAACGTTCGAAATTCGTATCTTCAGCATCCTTATCCATCCTCATATCTTCGGATGCTCTGGTATATTTGAATATGGATTCTCTGCACTCGTTAAAATTGGGAACTCTCCTATAAACGGTTTTCAGATTTGTTCGTCTCAGGCATGCGTTGTATTCTTCTCTTGCATCGAGTGCTAACTTATCCACTAAATCGTATGAAGCTCTTTGAAGATGGAGTATTGCCGATTTTGAAGTATTCCTTATGTATTCTTCTCGACTGTTTTTGTCTGTCCCATATCTTTCATTGGTGCTAAATATAGCACTCATTCCGCGCATCATATGATCATATGCATTCCGGCCGTTCATGACTGCGGGTAAAAAATAATCATTTGCACCGGATCTTATTTGATGCAACGTGAATAATTCTTTGTATATGTTATAGATTCTAATATGTCTTTCATCAGAAAATGACTGCTGAAGACTGTGCATTAAACTTTTAGAATCCAAATCAGAACCCTCAAGGAAGCTTTACACGTTTGGCCTTATTGACGAGCGATTTGAAATCGGACGCGTCTTCCATATGACCCAATGCCACTCGGACGCTTCCGAATATATATTTTTCATTGGATTTTAACACGTTTGTATCGCGTATGACTCGGACTGGTTCTTTGAAATCCGTTAGAACTACACTGCTATACGGAATTTTAATGGGTGCCATAGTACAGAATAACGAGTGTCATTTTAATAAATAAGGATTGCGACTACCTCTAACATATCTCCAGATGCCGTGTTTAGGTAATCTGGTTGGGGCTTTGAACGCTATGTTGAACCTTTGTTTTTTATGCTTTATCTAAACCCGTGGAAAACCATATTACGCATTAAAATGGAAATTGATTCGACGGAAAACCCGTCGGAAAGAAGTTTACCGAACAGTATCAGAGTTCGTATTCGTCCATTCCCTTCGGTTCGGTTCTGATGTCATACCTCTTGTACGCAACTCGGATTCCGTTTTCCTTGAATTCTTTGAGAATCCTTTCCATAATGGCGGCTTCCGCCGACCACTGGTTTTCGTAATCGTAAACGTAAGCGGACAAACGTATCTTTATTCCGGAATCGGTCAGTCCCGTCGCACGTGCGAAGGGCATCATTATGGACCCGTCGGTGATGATTTCGGGACGGTCCATAGCCGCATCCGTCAGTATTTTATTAGCCAGCGTGAGATTCGTGTCTCGGGTCACTTCAACATAAAAGTTGAATCTGTAACGCAGATTCTCGCCGGTCATGTTGACGACGGTGCTTGCGGCAACTTTGTCGTTGGGCATGGTTATTATTTCCTCGTTCCACGGATTCTTGAACCGTGTGTTCATAATACCCACCTGATGAACTTTGAGTTCGTTTCCGCCGTCTATCCTGATAAGGTCTCCGGCTTTGAACGGGCGTGTCGCCAGCAGCGAAATGCCGCTGAAGAACTGCTTAAGTATATTCTGAGCTCCCAGAGATATTGCCAAACCTGCGATGCCCGCACCCGCTATTATCCCCATGAGGTCCGCGCCGAGAGTGGCGAATATGCCGGCGGCCGCGAAAACAACGATGATTATCTTACCGATCATGTTGAACAGCGGAATTAATGTCTCGTCGACTCCGTCGGGGGCCATATCCATTCCCCGTCCCGAGAAAGTATGACGTACGAGAACTTTGTAAATTTCCCATCCTATCACGGCGCCCAGCACGATATACAGAAGAGCCGCCACTCTTGCGGAAAAATCGATGATGTATTCGGAAGAGCCCATAATCCTGAGGCTTTCGTTCACTCCGTATACCATGATGAAAAGAATCACCATGCTGTAGAAGGTTCTCATCTTTACGTCCTTCAGTTCTTCGTTTCTTTTTATGGGTCTGCTGAGAACGATCTTCAACAAACCGACGACCGCCAAAGAAATAATTGCCCATATCAGGAGTGTGGCTATGGTTGCGCCGATGTATCCGTTAAAGGGCTTCGGCAAAGTGTTGGGTATGAAACCCATGATTTTATTGAAATATCCGGATGATGAAAGATCCGAATATATGTTAATCGTCAGAGTTTCTGCAATCAGGTGACTTTCGGATGTGTCGTCCGTTTTGTAATACAATTGTATAACAACATCGCCGGCTCCTTCGGATGCGTATTTTTCCACAGAAAATGTCAAAACCAGGCTTTCTGATTCTCCGGCACCCAGGTTTCCGATGTATTCGGGATCGTTGAGGACTTCGACATGATCGGTACCGACGGCCTGTACGCTTACATCGGACCAGGAAGAAGATGTGATATTTTTAATTACGATTCTTACGGTCTCTTCCCCTCCCGCTTTGATCTTAACGGGATTTTCGTCACTTACCGGCAGTATTCCGAACAATGAGGTGATTTCGCCAGTATTGGGTTCTTCCTCGATGGCATATGCCTCGTCAAACATCACGGGAACCGTCAATATCGTAATCAATACCGCGGCCAACGCCATGATGCGCATCTTCTGCTTCATAACGGTGCATACGTCATTCTTTTAATAAATACTCATTAATTTGTTCCGATATTACATAAAGTTGCGACAAATCTTAAAACTTATAACGGATACGGGAGGATGTATGATACTTATTAAGCTGGGAGGCAGCGTCATCACCGACAAGTCCCAGTACAGAACTTTCAACAAAGAGCGTGTTGCCCGTTTATGCTCGGAAATCAAAGAATCCGGCCATAAAGCGCTGATAGTTCACGGTGCGGGGTCGTTCGGACACGTTCTTTCCAAGCGTCACGGCATACAGAACGGGTACGTTTCGGAAGAGCAGATTCCCGCCGTGGCCGAGGTTCAGTATGACGTGAGGGATCTCAGCCTGATGGTCGTAAGGGAAATGCTGAACGTCGGCATTCCCGCGGTTTCCGTGCCGCCGGGATCCTGTTTCGTGTTGGATGACGGAAAATTGGTTGCATCCGATACCGAAGCCATGGAACGATTGGTTGACGCAGGAGTGATGCCCGTGCTTTTCGGGGATGTGCTGATGGACCGGGTAAAAGGTTTCGGCATCTGTTCCGGAGATACGTTTATGGAAAAACTTGCCGAGTTGTTTGATATTCAAAAAGCAATCTTCGTTTCCGACGTGGACGGCCTGTTCACGGCCGACCCGAAAACCGACGGCAAAGCGGAATTGATCGAAGTCGTGGATAAGAACGTATTGGAGAACATTAAATCAAAGAGCGACATAGACGATGTTACCGGAGGAATACGTTTCAAGATGGAAGCGATGCTCAGAATGAGCACGGCGGACCGCGACTGCGTTCTGGTGAACGGCACCGTGGCAGGTCGGTTGGGCGCGTTGCTGAAAGGAGAAAACGTGATATCCACCACAGCCAAAGGCGGAATAAAATGAATATCAGGAACAGAAAGGCCGAACATATCGAAATATGTCTGAATGAAAAAATTGCTCCGGGATATTGTTATTGGGATGACGTGAGACTCGTTCACAACGCTTTGCCGGAACTCAATGCGGACGATATCGATACGAGTGTTACGCTGTTCGGCAAAAAATTGGATTTTCCTTTGATTGTTACCGCCATCACCGGCGGATTCAAAGGCGCCGAGAAAATTAACGCCAACATTGCGGAAGCCTGTGCGGAACTGGGTATAGGCATGGGCGTAGGCAGCGAAAGAGCCGGCGTAATGGGCGTGGAGCCCGAAAGTTACAGCGTCGTGAAAGAATACGACGTTCCGTTGATGATCGGAAACGTCGGCGCTCCGCAGTTGGTGCCGCAACACAGCAAAGACTTCATCGGTTCGGATGAAATCGAGATGGCCAGAGACCTTGTGGACGCCGACGTCATAGCGGTTCATCTGAACTATCTTCAGGAAGCAATTCAGCCCGGAGGGGATACAAACGCCGAAGGCTGTTATACCGCAATCCGGGAACTTGCCCTGAAATATCCCCTGATTGTCAAAGAAACAGGCGCGGGAATTTCAAGAGACGTTGCGGCAAGGCTGAAAGGAATCGGCATACTGGGTATCGACATTGCAGGAATGGGCGGTACCAGTTTCTCCGCGGTGGAGATGTACCGGGCACAGGACATAAAGGACGAAATACTGGCGGAAATGGGAAAAACCTTCTTCGATTGGGGCATACCCGCTCCCGCTTCGCTTGTCGATGCAAAGTGCGGACTTCCGCTGATTGCGTCCGGCGGCATACTGAACGGAGTGCATATCGCAAACAGTATAGCAATGGGCGCCGGCTGCGCCGGTGTCGCGAACGCGATACTGAAAGAAGCCACGATATCCGCCGACGCCGTGAAGAAGAAACTCAACATAATCAAAGAAGAACTGAAGGTCGCAATGCTGCTGACCGGATGTTCCGACATCAAACAGCTTTCCAATGCCAGACATGTGATTCTGGGTAAAACCGCACAATGGTTAGAGGGACTTGAATGAACGCAAAAGAATATCTTAAAAAAATCGCCGCGGAGCTTGACGCTCCGATGAAACAGTACATCGAAGACGAGGATCCGGCGGATTTGATTGAAGCCACAAGGCAGTATCCTTACGCCGGCGGGAAAAGAATGAGGCCGGCCATGGCCGTCGCCTGCTGCGGTGCCGTCGGGGGAGACCGGAAGAAAGCGATTCCTCTGGCCGTTGCCGTGGAATACATACACAACTTCACACTGGTCCATGACGATCTCATGGACGAGGACGACACCAGAAGAGGAATGACCACCATCCACGTGAAATACGGAATGCCCACCGCCGTTCTGGCGGGGGACGCGCTGTTCGCCAAAGCTTTCCAGATTATCGCCGAACTTGACGTTCCGGACAAAGCCATGAGGGATGTTCTGAGATACGTCACCAAAGCCGTCTGGGACCTTGCGAGGGGTCAGCAAATGGACATCAACAACGAAGGCAAAATCGTGACCGAAGACGTCTATATCGAAACTATCAGGCTCAAAACCGCCGTTCTGTTCGCCGCGGCCGCCGCCGGCGGCGCCATAGTCGGCGGCGCAGATGAGGAGACGGTCAAAGCGATCAACGAGTACGCCGTGGATCTGGGTCTCGGATTCCAGATGTACGATGATTATCTGGGTATTGCCGGGGACTCGTCCAAAACGGGAAAATCCGTGGGCAACGACATACGCAGGGGCAAATGCACCGTGATGGTGACCCACGCCGTTGACAACATCACGAATCCCGCAGATTTGGAGAAGTTCAAGAACACATTGGGCAAAGAAGATGCCAGTGAGAAAGAAATCTCCGACGTTCTGAAAATTCTCGAAAAATCCGGCAGCATCGAATACGCCCTGAACTCCGCGAAAGCCAGAGTCGAGTCCGCCGTTTCGAAAATAAGCTCTCTTCCCGAAAGCGAAGAAAAAGATTTTATGATCGGACTCGCCCGTTACGCCATAGACCGGGACGTCTGAAACCACAAAGGGCTTACCGCCCTTTTTTTCCATTTTTTACGATTCCCGGGCGGAGTATAACCTTAGCCGCGTCCCTTATATTGTGAACCGTGACTGAAACCTGACGTGGACGTTTCGGAAACCGTTGCGGCCGTTATCGTGACGATCGCGGTTTTTACGCTGATATCGGCATCCGTTGAGGATTTGAGGACAAGGACCGTAAGAGACGGCCATTGGGCCGTAATCGGCGGATCCGGAGCGATTCTCAACCTGTTTGCCTTCATCGAAGGCGGAATTTTCTTCGGATTGACGGTTTCAATCCTGTCGATGACAATACTGTACTGTATTCTGAACGGATCGGAACGTTTCGGAAACGCAAGAACGGCGTTCATCGGAACCGTGATTGCACTGACCGTTGTTTCTTACGTACTGGCTCCTTCGGATTCCTTCAGATATGCCGCGTTGTCGGTTCCGATTTTCAGCGGAATGTTCGTTCTGATGTATTACGCCGGACTGCTGAGGGGAGGAGCCGATGCGAAATGCATGGTATCCCTGGCAATCGCGTTTCCCGCCTATCCCATATTTTATAAGTATCCTTTGATAAAAATCACTGACGGGATATCGTCAGTAATCTTTTCGTTCCCGTTGGCTATCCTCTTTCTTGCGCTTCTTATCACGTTGACCGTCGCCGTTCCTCTTTTTCTGATAAATCTCAAAAGAGGAAATATCGGAAAAAACATGTTTTCCGGTTACGTGACCGACATCGCCGCAGCGAAGAATTCCCATGTTTGGCCGATGCATGACGTCCTTGACGGAAAATTGATAAAAATATCCCCTTCAGAAGATTCCACGGATATCTTTGAAAGATTGGAACAACAGAACGAAAAGAACATCTGGGTCACTCCCATGATTCCGTTCATGGTTCCGATTGCGGTTTCCTTCGCAATCACGGCAATATTCGGAAATCCGATTTTTCTCATACTATAATGTTGAGGGGATGTCCGCAGGCAGCGCACTTGTTTCCTTTCAGTTCTTCGATTTCCACAAGATAACCCAGACGGCTTACCGCGACGGCTCCGCATTCCGGACAGTACGTATCCCCGGTGCCTTCGGAAACTATGTTTCCCGTGTACACGTAATTCAATCCCGCTCCCATAGCCACATCCCTTGCGGCCACCAATGCTTCCGGGGACGTCCACTGAACATCGTTCATTTCATTGTCGGGATGGAATCTTGAAAAGTGAACCGGAACGTCCGGAGACAGTTCGTCCTTCACCCACTCGGCGAACTTTCTGATTTCGTCCAGACTGTCGTTCCATCCGGGAATCATCAGATATGTAAGTTCGATGTGAACGCCTTCTTCAAAAACGATCTTGACGGATTTCAGAACATCTTCCAAATGCGCTCCGCATATCTTCATGTAAAACTCATCGGTGAAGGCTTTCACGTCGATGTTCATAGCAGAAACCACTTTGCACAGTTCCCTGAGTGGCTCTTCGTTAATCAGTCCGTTGGTGACCATCACGCAAATCAGATCGGGATCCAAATCCATCACGTCAAGTATGTATTCGAACCAAAGCGTCGGTTCGTTGTACGTGAAGGAGATTATGTCGGAACCGTCCCTTCTGCACATGCTCACCAATTTTTCGGGAGAAGCGTACGTGGTGCGTTTCTTTCCCGTAGAGTACTGGGATATCGCAAAATTCTGACAGTGTCTGCACCTCATGTTGCAACCGACGCTGCCCACGGAAAACGTTTTGGCGCCGGGATAAAAATGATACAGAGGTTTCTTTTCTATGGGATCCACGCATATCGACGACAATTTTCCGTAGGTGTACGCAATCAGTTTGTCTTCGGTTCCGTATCTCGAACCGCATCTTCCGTATTCTTCCACGCCGATTCTGCAGGCATGGGGGCACAGACCGCATACGTAGTAACCGTCTTCCACGGTGTAGTACGCCGCTTCCTTCATAGGATTAATAAATGCCGTGTCTCAACACCTCCGTTCCGTCAATATCCGATACCGTCGGCCGGTCACCGTTGGTGACCTGTCCGATTATCGTGAAGGGTACTCTATTGCCGTACAGTTGTTTTATCATATCCTTTCTGAAAGTGAACACAAGTTCGTACTCTCCGCCCCAGTAAAGAAGCAGATCATCCAACGGAACGCCCAGGGATTCGTGGACTTCTTCCACTCCGTATCCCATGGGCAGAAATTCTCTTCTTATTTCCATCCCCACATGGCTGGCATTGCATATTGCCCAGGCGGCTTCGGCCAACCCGTCGGAAAGATCCATACAGGAAGTTACGGCGCCGGAGCCGGCCATGGCCATCCCTTCGTTCACTCTCGGCACCGGAACGTTCAACGAATATTCCGCCTCTTCCAATCCCAAACCGTTGTTCATGGAATGCCATCCCGCCGCCGGGGAACCCAACTCCCCGGTGACGGCAATCATGTCTCCGGGATTCGCGCCGTGACGCGTCATGGGTTTGCGGTCTTCCATGTTTCCGATTGCGGTGCACACTACGGAACCGGTTCCCTCTTTCGTATCCCCGCCTATGACGTACGTGTCGCAGAACTCGGCGCACCGGTCTATGCCGTCCATGATGTCGCATATATCGTCAATATCCAGGTCCGGTGGCATCATCAGCGATGCCAGTATTCCCGTGGGTCTTGCGCCCATTGACGCCAAATCGCTGAAATTCACCGCTCCGGCCATCCATCCGAACTGTTCGTAAGTCATGGTGGGGGTCATGTGGCGGTCAAAGGTCAGTCCGTCGGAACAGATCGCAAGTTTCCCTTCCGTGTTCACTATCGCCGCATCGTCCAAGGGACTGTTGTCCGGGGACGGGCGTATAACGCCCATTATCTTGCGGATCGCATCGCGTTCGCCGACTTCGCGGAAAGTGGACATATACCGTAATATTCGCCGACTCCGTATATACCTTCCATAATTCTTGTAATAAATTTATTAATAAGATACGCGCAATTGTGCAAGAGATGAAAATAGATGTGAAGTACGGAAAGGACTCTCAGCCCGTAGAAATACCCGAGAGAAACTTCATAGGTACGTTCTATCCCAAGGACGTTGAGTGCTCCCCTCCCGGTGAAGTGATCGGCGCTTCCATCGAGAACCCCTTGGGTTCCGATACTTTGCAGGAATTCCTGAAGGGCGGCGAGGACATAGTATTCATAGTGAACGACGGAACCCGTCCCACCCCCACCGCACAGGTGTTGGAGGCGTTGGCGGACAAAATCGATTTGCGGAAAGCGAGATACATAATCGCCACCGGAAACCACCGACCTCCCACCGAGGAAGAATACGATTTCATCTTCGGCTCTCAGTATGAGAACCTGAAAGACCGCATCATAGTCCATGACTCCAAGAAATCGGAGGTCGTGAACTTGGGGACGTCCAAAAACGGAACTCCCATGGAAGTCAACAAGATAGCCGTGGATTCCGACCGTTTGGTGATCATCACCAGCGTGGAACCCCACTATTTCGCCGGATACACCGGAGGAAGGAAATCCTTCCTTCCCGGAGTCGCATCGTTCAAAACGATTGAGACGAACCACAAACTGGCCATGAGCATGGAAGCTCAGTCCCTGGCGCTGGAAGGCAACCCGGTCCACGAGGATATGATGGATGCCCTGAACGCGGTCAAAGGAAAAAAGATATTCTCCATACAGATGGTATTGGACAGACACCAGAACATCTACAAAGCCGTGTCCGGAGATCTGAACATGGCTTTCGCAAAAGCCGTGGAATACGCCAACGAAGTGTTCTCCGTCGCCATTCCCAGGAAAGCCGACGTTGTGATATCCGTTGCACCGTATCCCATGGACGTGGATCTGTACCAGTCCCAGAAAGCCTTGGACAACGGAAAA
This sequence comes from Candidatus Methanomethylophilaceae archaeon, assembly GCA_050950505.1. Lineage (GTDB taxonomy): Archaea > Thermoplasmatota > Thermoplasmata > Methanomassiliicoccales > Methanomethylophilaceae > VadinCA11. Next base: position 235,007 of record JBMNHS010000001.1, read on the forward strand.
TGGGCGTTGAAGGAAGGCGGAACCATCATAATGGTCTCCAAGTGCAGGGAAGGTCTCGGAAGCGAGGCGTTCCTGACCCAGCTTTCAAGCTCCAAAGATCCCAACGTCGTCATTGAGAACATAAAGAGAGAATACAAGTTGGGATACCACAAGGCCGCCAAAATGGCCGAAATCATGACCTGGGCGAAGGTCGGCGCGGTGACGGATTTGGATCCGAAAATCATATCCAAAGCCAACATGACTCCGTGCAAAACCGTCCAGGAAGCCGTGGATGCCGAACTTGAAAAGAATCCCGACGCCGAGTTCCTTATCCTTATGGACGGAAGCGTTACAATTCCCAGAGTTGAGTGATTATGACAGAATTCAAAACCGACAACCTTGAAAAGGTACGAAGAGCCGTCAACGTCTGCACCATGTGCGGATTCTGCAAGAGCGTATGCCCTTCCTTCAAAGAAGTGGGATGGGACACCGACTCCTCCAGAGGCCGTATAACGTTGATTTACGGATTGCTGAACGGCGATATCGATGCCGACCCTTCAGTGATTAAGAGCATCTACACCTGCACCACCTGCGCCGACTGCGTAAGAAGATGTCCTTCCAAAGTGGACGTTGTGGACATCATCGAAACCGCCCGTGCGGATCTGGTGAAGAACGATCACATGCTGGACAAGCACAAATCCATGTGCGACAAAGTCGTGGAATTCGGCAACCCCTTCGGCGAAAAGAAAAGCATTCAGGAAGCCGTCGGCATTGAGAGGAAGAAAGCGAAGATCGGATATTACGTGGGATGCACCGCCGCTCACCGTTCCAAAGAAATTTCCGAAGCGACCATTTCGGTGCTGAAGAAACTGAACACCGATTTCACCGTTGTGGATGAGATATGCTGCGGATCCGTTCTTCAGAGAGTAGGTTACGATCAGGATTACATCACAACGATGTTTGAAAAGAACGTCAACGCAATCAAGGATCTCGGCGTGGAAACCGTCGTGCTGTCCTGCGCGGGATGTTACCGTATGTTCAAGGTCGAGTATCCCAAGTACATCGACGTTCCCTTCGAAGTGTTGCACATAACGGAATACTTGGCAAGACAGGATTTGAAGTTGAAACCGATGGACAACATCAAGGCCACGTATCACGATCCCTGTCACCTGGGAAGACACTGCGGACTGTATGACGCGCCGAGAGAAATTATCGCTAAAATTCCCGGAATGGAATTCGTCGAAATGGAATACACAAGGGAAAAGAGCCACTGCTGCGGAGGCGGCGGAGGCGTGAGAAGCGCGTTCCCCGAGGAATCCCTGGGTATCGCGTCCACAAGGTTGGATGAGGCCAAAGGGATGGATATGATCATCACGACCTGTCCTTTCTGTGTGAACAACCTGCTTGCCGGGAGAAAGGACGAGGAAATAGACGTCGTGGATTTGATCGAACTGGTCGACAAGCTGTTGTAAGATGTTGCGAACGAGATGGAGAAAAGGATATCTGACGTACGGACAACCCCGGATAATGGGGATAGTCAACGTCACGCCGGATTCTTTCTCCGGCGGGCTCACTTGCAACGAAGCGATTGAGCACGCCTTCAAACTCATTGATGACGGGGCCGATATGATTGATATCGGTGCGGAGTCCACCCGTCCCGGATGGACTCCCGTTTCCGTTGAAGAGGAAATCGACCGTTTAATTCCGTTGATTGAAGCAATCGCCCCTTCCTGCGATATTCCGATTTCCGTTGATACGATGAAACCGGATGTGGTTCAGGCGGCGTTGGACGCGGGAGCGGATATCGTCAATGACGTATACGGAATGAGATGGGACGGAATGGTTGACGTTATTGCGTCTAACGGCGTGCCGGTTATAATCACACATATCCACGGTGATTTGGACACAATGCATAACGTCACGATGGGCGATGATTTTCTTTTAGAGATTAAGAGATTTTTTGATGAACGAATCAAAATCGCTTTGGATGCAGGTATCGATCGGGATTGTATAATTCTCGATCCGGGTTTGGGATTCGGAAAAACTTCGGAACAGAACATAGAATTGCTGAAGAGCGGTTCTTACCTTTATGACGGATATCCGGTATTGATCGGAGCTTCCCGCAAAAGATTTTTGATGGATTTGTACGGCAACCGGAACGATGAATCATCGGCGGATGCCGCTGTTGCCGCCATAGAAAACGGCGCGCATATCGTAAGGGTTCATGACGTGCGCACGACGGTTGGGATGTTCAAAAAACGAGTTTGAAAATCGATAACCCCGCAATAATCGCCAGAGCCAGTACGAAAATTATGTTCAACCGGCGGTTTTCTCTTCTGTTTCTGTCGTGATGCAGTTGATTACAATCCTCTGAGCAGTACTCATCACCAAATCGAATGGGATCTCCGCAGAATTTACAATGGTCATGCTCAGGGAGTATCATAATCAGGCAGATGTAATCAAAATATAAAATTGGCTTGATGAATTAAATAGAAAAGGAAGGGGTTTATGGTATGTTTCCACCGAGTGCTTATGCAGTCAGATTTTTGATGATGGGAAGAACCCCTACGATAAACACCAAAATACTGCCGACAAGACACAGGTATGTGCCGATGCCGTAACCCACGGAACCGCCCAGGAGCGATCCGCCGGAAGCGCCGGTGTCCAACCAAACCATAAAGAGTATGGATACCACAAGCAGAACGACGGAAATCACAATGGCCACAATACCGAGAATTCCTTCGGTCTTGGCACCGCCGAGATATTTACTGGGCACAACAGAGATTATCAATGCGATGATTGCGAGAATCAGCGCTATCAGAGGCACCATGTTCTGCCATGCATCTTTATCCTGCAGATATTCGCCGTCAAAGAATTGCATTCCCGTGTATCCGGTTGTTTCAGACGCACCCAATACCGTAACGGTGACATCAGCCCAAGAAAGGAAGAATGCCACTATAACCAGAATCGCACCCACTATCCCAATGAATTGGAATGCAGAGAACGGTCCAACTTTTTTATCTAAGAAAGACATATTTTTCCATCCTGATAAGATGCACTAAGCATCCCATCCAGGAGTGTAAACGGTATTTGTTTTTTATAAGCTTATTGACGAAGTTGACAGAAAACAGGATAAAATGACGGGATATATTCCAGACGTGGCTTAAAAAATAGATTAAAAAAATATGCCAATATGTTTACTCTATTTGTCGAAAATCAGTGTCGTGTCCTATTCATTCTTGCCATTAAGATATAAATATCGAAGGCCCTCTAAAATATTCTATGCGCAGTAGTGAATCGATGTTAGATTATTTCTTCAAACAGAATCATTTCGAAATACCGCTATACCAACGAACCTATGACTGGAAAAAAAGAAACTGCGAGATTCTTTTTGATGATATCCTCGACATACACAAAGTGTCAGAGATGCCAGGGTCCGAGGGTAAATACAAAAAGCATTTCTTCGGCATAGTGATTTGTCTGATAGATCAGCAAACGGGGCATCGCGCAATCATAGACGGGCAACAAAGAGTTACATCCGTGGCATTACTGCTGGCCGCCATAAGGGATGCTGTCCTTGATGAGAAGATTGAATCTGAAGATGACAGGCTTGCAAGTAAAATCGATCGCAGGCTGAAGGATCAGGATTACGGCACGGTCTTCATAAAGCCCATCGAAAAAGACAGAATCGTGTATGATGCCATAATGACTCACGACATCATACTCGACGAATATGCGGGATCCAATATTCTGATTAATTACAATTACTTTAAAGAGAGGGTTTTGAAACTGGATGATATAACGATAGACCAGTTTATCGAGTGTCTGGATAATCTGTATATCGTTCCCATCCACCTAAGCAGTCTGGACGACGATGCGCAAAAGGTCTTTGAGAGTATCAATTCCACCGGATTGAGTCTGACCGAGGGCGATAAGATTCGCAACTATATGCTCATGAATCACAGCCCTGCCGATCAAGAACGGTATTACAAACGGTATTGGACGAAAATAGACGACGGAGCTATAGACACCACCAGATTCATCAGGGATTACCTTACGGCAGGTACGGGAAACATCCCCAGGTTGAATAACGTATATGATGATTTTAAAAAATATGCGAAATTCCGCAGAATCACCGAAGAAGCATTCGTGGAACTGTTCGAAGAGTTGGTGCAGTATTCCCGATATTACCATAATCTTCAGGAAAATAATCTGAATCACATATCGGAAAACGCGTCCCTGTTAATGTTCAGAATAAATTACCAAAGAGCCACGGTCGTATATCCGTTCATAATGAAGATTCTGAACTACCATGAAACCGGCAACCTTACTGACGAAGAGGTTGTTGATGTACTGGGTGTAATAGAGAATTATATTTTACGAAGAGCCATCTGCAAACTGCCCACGAACACCTTGAATAAGGTCTTCAGCGGCATATTCTATTCTTTGATTAGGGACGATTCGGGCGGTTTTGCCGAGAGATTCAAATATTCTTTGCTCAGAAGAGAGGGTACTGCCAGATACCCCAGAGATGAGGAGGTGTTTTATCACCTGACAGAAACGGATCTGTACAATACCCGTACCGTTTGCACTCATGTTTTGGCAACGATAGAGCACGCTAACAGAGATTCCCAGGACACTCTGGAACGAATAGAGGACGGTAAATTGACAGTGGAACACGTTATGCCGCAGACCCTTTCGAAAGAATGGATCGGACACCTGGGAGAAAATTACAGAGAAGTTCACGATGTGTGGCTGCACAGACTGGGCAACCTTACCCTGACCGCGTACAACAGCAAATACAGTAACAAATCGTACGAATTCAAACGCAATTTGGAAGATTCTGGATTCCGGGAAAGCAGACTGTGGCTGAACCGCATAATGGCGGAAAGCGAGACGTGGACCGAAGATAGGATCCGCGAACGGAACACGATTCTTGCTGACAGATTTTTAAAGGTTGTGCCGGAACTTGTCACTTCGTATGAAGCGCCCATTGCTGTCGACGATTCAGTCATATATTCCTTGGAAGAAGCGGATAATGAATTTTATGGAATACAGGTCACAGGGTTCTTGTTCGACGGCGAAAGGTATGCCGCCAGAAGTGCGATTGATGCCTATACCCAGATTTTGAGAATGTTTTATGATCAGGATCCCGTCAAATTCACAACCCTGATGAATGAAAAAGGAAGCAGTCTATGGATGAGTTCCGACTCTGTCAAGGCCAAGGCATGGGGATATGATGAAATTGCTCCGGGAGTTTGGACAAGTAAAGATATGGATAATCCGAGAAAGGCAAGATTTTTGAGACAATTTGCCGCTTTCTTTGGTATGGAATTCGATGACATTGCATTCATCGTCAAAGGTAAATGAATCATATGGGTACAATCCATTGAGAAAATTGACAGAATTATTACGGAGTTGATTTACTATGCCCGATAAGCTTAATATGCACACAAAAAACGCCACTCAAGAAAATATTGAAAGGATTGGCGCTTTGTTTCCCAATTGTATAGTCGAAGCGGCTGACGAGGGGGGGGGGGTTAGACGCTTTATTGATTTCCAAAGTCTAAAACAAGAGCTATCGGAAGACCTCGCACCGGACTCACGGGAAAGATACCAGTTTACTTGGCCGAATAAATCTGAACATAGAGCTCAGACGAATCATCAAGTTTCAGAAACTTTAAGACCTTATCCGGAAGAGAGCGTGGAATTTGATAAAACAGAAAATCTCTACATAGAGGGGGACAATCTAATAGCGTTAAAACTTCTCAGAGAAACCTATCTGAATAAAATTGACGTGATATACATAGATCCTCCATACAATACAGGCAATGATTTTGTTTATAGGGATGACTTTACTATCAGTGATTCCGAATATCTCGACGTCAACGGAACTTATGACGTGGAAGGTAACCGATTATTCAGAAACACAAACACCAACGGAAGATTTCATACTGATTGGTTGAACATGATGTATCCGCGGCTCCGGCTTGCCAGGGATTTATTATCAGAAGAAGGAGTTATTTTCATATCGATTGATGATAACGAATTTAAAAATTTGAGAAATATATGCGATGAGATATTCGGAGAAAATAATTTTGTTGCGACCGTAATCTGGGAAAGGGCATTTTCTCCAGTGAATTTAAAAAGACATTTTTCTGAGAGTCATGATTATATTGTGGCATATGCCAAATCAGTCGATAATCTAATATGTAACGGATTACCACGGGATGAGAAGGCGGACAACAGATATTCCAATCCGGACGAGGATTCCAGGGGGCCATGGGCTTCGAGTGATTTGTCCGTGGGACCTGCAATAGAGGCGAATATATACGAAATTGTAACTCCTTCCGGAAGAGTTGTTATGCCGCCCAGCGGATACAGTTGGCGTCTGAGTAAAAAACGATATTCCGAATTCTTGAAGGAGGGGCGCATATGGTTTGGATCTGACGGGAGCGGAGTCCCTCGAATAAAACGATTCTTGTCTGAAGTGAAGCAGGGAATCACTCCCATGACGATATGGAAACATCAAGAAGTAGGGCATTCGCAAAAAGCTAGTCAGGATTTGAAAGCGTTATTTGATGGTAAATCATTCTTCACATATCCTAAACCTGTGGAACTAATAAAGAGAGTATTAATGCTCTATTCCGACAAAGAATCTCTAATATTGGATTTCTTTTCAGGTTCTGCGACCACTGCACATGCAGTCATGAACCTTAACACAGAAGATGGAGGCAGAAGAAGATATATTATGATTCAACTGCCTGAGGAAACCGATAAAAAATCAGATGCATATAGGGCAGGATTTGAAAATATCTGCGAAATAGGCAAAGAACGTATCCGTATAGCGGGGAAACAACTAATTGAGAAAAATTCCGAACAGCGAACGCTGACCGATGAAGATATTCCCCATGGCACAGACATAGGATTCAGAGTCCTTAAAATTGACAGTTCCAATATGAAGGATGTTTATTATGCTCCAGATAAAACCTTCAAACGTGGCCTGGATGAACTTTTGGATAATGTCAAAGAAGATTCGGACTCCCGAAGATCTGCTGTTCCAGGTAATGTTGGAACTCGGTATCGATCTATCTTCGATAATCGAAGAATATACCATCGACGAAAAGAAGGTACTCAGCGTCGACGAGGGTTACCTTATTGCGTGTTTTGATAAGAACGTTTCAGAGAATGTTGTTACAGAAATTGCAAAGAAGAAACCACATTATGCTATAATGAGGGACAATTCCATGTCCGATGACAATGTAGCAGTCAACTTTGAACAGATATTCAAAACATACAGCCCCGATACCGTCAGAAGAATTCTGTGATTTAAAACGAGATGTGTTAATTACATCTACAGAGTTGATTCTTACATGTCAGATAAACTCGATATGCATACAAAGAATATCATTCAGGAAAATATTGAGAAAATTGGTGCGCTGTTCCCCCATTGCGTCACCGAAGCGACTGATGAACACGGAGAAATCAGACAGCTTATCGATTTCGAAAGTTTGAGACAGGAGTTATCAGAAGATCTTGTATCGAATATGAATGAAAGATATCGATTTATTTGGCCTGATAAATTAAAATTCCAAAATCTTGCGAATGAGCCCGTTAGTAAAACTCTGAGACCTTATAGGGATGAAAGTGTAAATTTCGATAACACTCGCAACCTGTACATAGAAGGAGATAACCTGGATGTGCTGAAACTTCTAAGGGAAACTTACCTGAATAAGGTGCATGTAGTGTACATAGATCCACCCTACAATACAGGCAACGACTTCGTGTACAAAGACAATTTTAAAATTAGCGGCCCAGAATTTGAAAACGTGAGCGGACTTCGTGATGAGGAGGACAATAAACTTTTCCGGAATACGGATTCCAACGGAAGATTCCATACTGACTGGCTCAATATGATGTACCCTAGGCTTAAGTTGGCCAGAGACTTGCTTAATGATGAGGGTTTGATTTTGATATCGATTGATGAGAATGAATCACATAATTTAAAAAAAATTTGTGACGAACTCTTCGGAGAACGGAACTTTATAGGAGATGTGGTCCGAAAAACTAAGAGTATGACGGGAGACAGTGGTGTCGGATTTAACCTACAGCACGAGTATTTGCAGATTTATGCCAAAGATATAAACCGCGTAGCGCTACGTGGTGAAGAAAAGGATTTCAAAAATTATTCGAATCCCGACGATGATGTCAATGGAGATTGGTGCCCCGGCGACCCCAGTGCAAAAAGTGGTGGCAATTCGACTTATTTTCCTATTGCTAACCCTCATACTGGTAAGATTGACTATCCTCCGAAGGGGCGGTATTGGGCATTTTCTAAAACTACGCTTGAAAGATATGTCGATACAGGTAGAATAAAATTCAAAGAAGCACACTCCGACAGGGAAAGAGGATTCGTATTTAAGAGATACAAGAAGGATATTGTCGAATCGTTCAATCCCGTTAACAGTCTCTTTGCAATTGAAAATGAATTTATGAACAGCGGAGCTACTGCCGAATTGAGTAGATTGTTTGACGGAGCCTTGTTCGACTATCCGAAACCAGTTGGATACATAAAGGCCCTACTCGAGTATACGACAGATAAGGATTCAATCATTCTTGATTTCTTCTCCGGTTCTGCAACAACTGCTCATGCCGTCATAGAGCTGAACACTGAAGACGGGGGCGATAGGAAATACATTATGATCCAATTGCCTGAAGAAACCGATAAAAAATCGGATGCGTACAAAGCGGGATTTCATAATATTTGTGAATTGGGCAAAGAGCGAATTCGTCGTGTCGGAGAGCAGTTGGGGGGGGGGGGGGGGGGGCTGTAAGCAACAAAAATTGGTTGGCGAGTGCCTTTTCAAAGATACAGATGTTGGTTTTAGAGTCTTGAAAGTCGATAGTTCCAACATGAAGGATGTGTACTATACGCCAGACAAAACTTTCAAACACGGCCTGGACAAACTTTTGGATAATGTCAAAGAAGATCGAACTCCCGAAGATCTACTGTTCCAGGTAATGTTGGAACTTGGCGTCGAATTGTCTTCAACGATACAGGAATATACCATTGACGGAAAGAGAGTCTTCAGCGTCGACGAGGGTTACCTTATTGCATGTTTTGATATGGACGTTTCAGAAAATGTAGTTATAGAAATTGCAAAAAGTAATCCACATTATGCAGTGATGAGGGATAATTCCATGTCTAACGATAGTGTAACCATAAACTTTGAACAGATTTTCAAAACATACAGTTCTAAGACTATCAGAAGAATTCTATGATTAACAACAAAGTCCTGATTACAAACTCTCTAGTGTATATAATAAAAAAACGGGATAGTTTAATACTGTCTATAGAGTTGATTCCTTATGTCCGATAAGCTCTATATGCGTACAAAGAACATCACTCAGGAAAATATTGAGAATATAGGTGCACTATTCCCTCATTGTATTACAGAAATAACCGCCGGGGGGGGGGGGTTAGGCACGTTATTGATTTTGAATGTTTGAAGCAGGAATTGTCGGAAGACATCGTATCGGATGTTAGGGAGAGGTATCAATTTACGTGGCCAGATAAAATCAAATCAAAAATTCTGGCAAATAGTCCCATTTCTAAAACTTTGAGACCGTGTCGAGAAGAGAGCGTGAATTTTGATGACACTAAAAATCTCTACATCGAAGGCGACAATTTGGATGCGTTAAAACTTCTTAGAGAAACTTACCTCAGTAAGATAAAGATGATTTATATAGATCCTCCATACAACACAGGAAATGATTTCGTGTATAGTGACAGGTTTACAAGTACTATAGATGAATACAAGAAAAGAGGAAACGAATACGACGATATTGGAAACAAACTTTTCAAAAACACCGACACGAACGGCAGATTTCATACAGATTGGTTGAATATGATGTATCCCCGGCTCAGATTGGCAAGAGACCTCTTATCTGACGACGGAGTTTTATTCGTATCAATAGACGATAATGAGGCTCATAATTTAAGAAAAATTTGCGACGAGGTATTTGGAGAGGGAAATTTCATTGCACAAATTTGCCATAAATCTAGAGCCTCGATATCGAATGATAAAATTATATCTCAGAATCATAACATAATAATGTTTTATGCAAAGAGTCATGAACACATCCATACGAATAGAAGATATATCGGGCTTGATCCCAACTTAGACGGGTTCGATATGGATGACAATGATGGACAGGGACCCTATCGTCTTGTACCTGTAGATGGGCCTGGTGGGGCAACTAAAGGCAACCCTTACTATGAATTCCTGGGAATAGAAAATTTTTGGCGATTTTCAAAATCCACAATGCAGGAAAAGTATGACGAAGGGCATATAGTGAAAAGAGGAAACGGCCTATCTCAAAAATACTATCTTTCAGTCGCTAAAGAAAGGAGGCGGACTGATAATACCTGGTGGGATGATGGGGGTTTAACATCTACAGCGACTTCGAGACTGAGGAAACTTATGGGAAATAAGAGTTTTGACACTCCTAAGCCCGTAGAATTGATTAAACGAATGTTAAAGCTTGTTACATTTTTTGATAAAGATTCTACAATACTTGATTTTTTTTCCGGTTCTGCAACAACGGCCCATGCTGTTATGGAGCTGAACTCGGAAGACGGCGGTAACAGAAAATATATCATGATTCAGTTACCGGAAAAGACTGATGAAGAGTCTGATGCTTATTTGTCGGGCTATAAGAATATCTGCGAAATCGGTAAGGAGCGTATACGTCGTGCAGGGAAACTCATACTGGAAGAGAGTGAGCAACATAGATTAACCGCCAATGGTTTTTCAAAGGATTTAGATGTCGGGTTCCGAGTTTTGAAAATCGACAGTTCCAACATGAAGGACATATACTACATGCCGGACGAAACTTTCAAACACGGCCTAGACGAACTTTTGGATAATGTCAAAGAAGATCGGACCTCCGAAGATTTACTCTTTCAAGTAATGCTGGAACTTGGTGTGGAACTGTCTTCGACCATTGAGGAATACGTCATAGACGAAAAGAAGGTGTTTGGTGTCGACGAGGGGTATCTTATTGCATGTTTTGATGATAACGTTTCAGAAAACGTGGTTACGGAAATTGCAAAAAGAAGACCGTATTATGCGGTGATGAGGGATAATTCAATGTCTGATGACGGCGTGGCAGTCAATTTTGAGCAGATTTTCAATACATACAGTCCCGAAACCATCAGGAGAATTCTGTAATCGATGACTCAAGTAGTGCTGACTCCCTCTGAAGTATATAAAAAAAATAGGATACTTTAATACAATCTATAGAGTTGATTCCTTATGTCCGATAAACTCGATATGTATACGAAAAATATCACCCAAGAAAATATTGAGAAGATTGGTGCATTATTTCCCCATTGCGTTACAGAAACAATTGATGAGCAGGGGAGGGGCAGGCAGCTTATTGATTTTGAATGTTTGAAGCAGGAATTATCAGAATATATCGTATCGGACGTTAAGGAAAGATATCAGTTCACATGGCCGGATAAGACCGAATCTAAGCTTCAGTCTAACAGACCTATAAATAAAACTTTGAGGCCTTATCGAGAAGAAAGCATAGAGTTTAGCAAGACTGGGAATTTATACATAGAAGGGGACAACCTAGATGTGTTGAAACTTCTTAGAGAGGCTTACCTGGGTAAAGTGAAAATGATATATATCGACCCCCCGTACAACACAGGCGATGATTTTCTTTACAAAGACAATTTTAAAATGAGTGTTTCTGAATATCAATCAGTAGAAAATTTGTACGATTCGGAAGGAAATATGTTATTTCGAAATGCTGATTCGAATGGACGATTTCATACAGATTGGTTAAACATGATGTACCCTCGATTGCGCATTTCGAGAGATCTGTTATCTGAAGATGGAGTTATACTCGTAAGTATAGATGACCGTGAAGTTAGTAATGTTAGAAAAATAATGGACGAGATATTTGGAAAGCAGAACTTCATAGCTCAATTTATTTGGAAGAAGAAAGCGGGGGGCGGATCCGACTCTCGATATGTTGCAGTAGATCATGAGTATGTTTTGGTGTATGCGAAAGATGAGTCCGTACAGGATAAATGGACTATGCCCATGACTGAAGTTCAGAAATCCAGCTATAGACTTAAAGACTCCAATTATGACATATACGGTCCATATAAACTTAAGAATCTGCATCAGACCGGTATTGATAGTAATAGGCCTAATCTGAATTACCCTATCACATGTCCAGACGGGTCTGAATTGTGGCCTCCCACAATATGGAGATGGTCCAAAGAAACTTTTGATAAAGCTCTTTCCAATGATGAGGTAGAATTTGTTCAAAATAGGAAAGGGGATTGGTCTGTGCATAGTAAGATGTACTTAAATAAAGATGGGGGTGAGTACGAAGTTAAACCACGAAGTATACTCATTGATGCAGGATACACGCGCGATGGAAAAAAGGACTTGATAGATATATTTGGGATTTCGATCTTTGATTATCCTAAGCCTGTTAAATTGATAAAATTATTTTTAGACATAATTTCGCGCAAAGATGGAGATATCGTATTAGACTTTTTTGGAGGTTCGTCCACGACTGCTCATGCGGTTATGGAGTCTAATTACGAAAACGCCATTAATCGTAAATTTATAATGGTTCAATTGCCTGAAAATCTCGACTATATGAGTGATGTTGTCAGGGGTCATTCTAAAAAAACCATATCGGATGCCGTTAAGCTCTTAGATTCCATAGGAAAACCTCGAATCTTGACTGAAATTGGAAAGGAGCGTATCCGTCGTGTAGGCGATAAGCTATCACGTGAAGGGTATCAATGTAATCTTATTGATGATGTTAGAAAGGGCTACGATATAGGTTTTAGAGTCCTGAAGATAGACAGTTCCAACATGAAGGACATATACTACACGCCGGACAAAACCTTCAAACACGGCCTGGACGAACTTTTGGATAATGTCAAAGAAGACCGAACTCCCGAAGATCTATTGTTCCAGGTAATGTTGGAACTTGGTGTTGATTTGTCTTCAAAAATTGAAGAACATTCCGTAGATGAAAAGAAAATCTTTAGCGTCGACGAGAATTATCTTATTGCATGTTTTGATGTAGGTGTATCGGAAAATGTTGTTACGGAAATCGCAAAGAAGAAGCCTCATTACGCCGTAATGAGAGACTATTCCATGTCCAACGATAACGTTGCAGTCAACTTTGAACAAATTTTCAAAACATACAGCCCCGAAACCATTAGAAAGGTGATTTGATGGAATTCAAATTTAAAATACAGAAATTCCAAACCGATGCCGTCAACAGTATTGTTGAAGTATTCGATGGGCAGGAATCAGAAGGAGGGCTTGTGTATAGACATGACAAAGGTACCAAAACCCAATACAGATTCGATACTGAATCCGGTGCCTTCGATTCCGAGGGTATTGCATACGGTAACAAACCTGTGTCTTTGAGTGACGAAGAACTTCTGAAAAACATAATATCGATTCAGAATAAAAACGGAATAGTTCCATCAAAAATATTAGATAAAACTCTCGGGAGATGCTCACTGGATGTTGATATGGAAACAGGAACGGGAAAAACATACGTTTACACCAAAGCCATGTTCGAACTGAACAAAAAGTACGGATGGAGCAAATTCATCATTGTTGTTCCCAGCATAGCGATAAGAGAAGGCGTAAAAAAATCATTAGAAATCACTCAAAACCACTTTATGGAACATTACGGTAAAAAAATCCGTCATTATGTTTATGATTCATCGAGACTCCACGACATAGACGATTTTTCTCAGAGGTCAGACGTATGCGCCTTAATAATCAATTCTCAGGCATTCGCGACTTCTCTGAAAAAAGACGGAAAAAGCAAAGCCAGCAGAATCATCTATTCCGAAAGAGATGATTTCGCATCTCGCCGTCCGATTGACGTGATAGCCGCAAACAATCCCATTCTTATCTTGGACGAACCTCAAAAACTCAGCGGAAAGGCCACCCAAGAGGCCCTGAAAGAAGAATTTAACGCCCTGTTTTCAATTAACTTCTCGGCAACGCACAGAGTTGTTCATAACAAAATATACGGCTTGGACGCTTTGGACGCTTTTAACAAGAAATTAGTTAAAAAAATCGAGGTCAAAGGTATTGAAGTCAGCGGAGTCACGGGTGCTGACAAATACGTTTACCTCGAAGATATAATACTCGACCCGAAGAAACCTCCGAGGGCAAAGGTCGAAATCGAATTTAAACGTAAAACCTCGGAACCCGGAAGGAAAACCATTCTTTTGGACGAGGGGGACAGCCTCTATATTCACTCAAATGAACTCGAGGCTTACAAAGGTTTGACTTTGATTGAAATTGATGCTATCAATGGAGAAATCAGACTGAGCGACGGTACCGAAATCATCAAAGGGGAAGTCATAGGAGACATAACCGAAGATAACCTCCGGCGCATACAGATCCGCGAAGCCGTTTCATCACACTTTGAAAAAGAAAGAACCCTGTTCCCTCAGGGAATAAAATGTCTGAGTCTGTTCTTTATAGACTCCGTGGCAAAATACCGTCAATACGATGAAGACGGCGAAGAACTCCTCGGAGAATATGGCATAGTGTTCGAAGAGGAGTATAACAGATACTTAAGGGAAAATTCAGACAGATTTGACGAGAGTTATGCCAAGTATATTACTGGTATACCGGTGGAACAGACTCATAACGGATACTTCAGCATAGATAAACAGAAACGCGCAATAGACAGTACGGAAAAAAGAGAAGGCGGCTCCGATGATGTGGACGCTTACGATTTAATAATGAAAAATAAAGAACGTCTTTTAAGTTTCAATGAAAAAACCCGATTTATCTTCTCGCATTCTGCGCTTAGGGAGGGCTGGGACAATCCCAATATATTCCAGATTTGCGCCCTGAAGCATACGGACAGCACCACTTACCTCCGCCAGGAGGTTGGAAGAGGTTTGCGGTTATGCGTTGATCAGGAAGGGACCAGAATGGATCTCGAAACCTGCGGAGATAATATCCACGAATTGAACACACTTACCGTTGTGGCAAGCGAAGGGTACGATACCTTCGTACAGGCGCTTCAGAAGGATACTTTGAACTATATTTCTGATAAACCCGTAAAGGTAACTCCGAAATATTTCATAGACAGAAAATTTTTCACGGAAGACGGGGAAGTCATCATAGACGAAGAAACTTCGACCGAGATATACTTCTACCTAGTTGAGAACAGATTCGTGGATTCCAAAGGATCCATCACAGAAACCTGCAAAGGGGTATTGACGGAAGAAGGCATTCTTCCGGACCTCCCTGAGAAATTTGCACATATTCAGACAGAACTTACGAACCTTGTGCTTGCGGCATCCGAGAACCGTGATCCCGCATCACTGTATTCCGACGGTCGCAGACCCAAGGTCAGGAATGACAGACTCAATGATAATTTCTACAGGAAAGAATTCCAAACATTATGGAATAATATCAACAATAAGTACGTTTATTCCGTATCATTCGACAGTGACGAACTGATTGAAAAATCCGTGGCTTCGATAAACAAACATCTCAACGTTCCAAGGTCCAGCTACACGGTAAAGAAGGGCTCACAGGCGGACCAGATGACAAAAGACGATGTTTCCAAAGGAACATCATTCACCGACAGAAGCACCCGCACCGACACACTTGACAGCATCGGATCAGAGGTACCCCGGGACCTGGTCGGAGAAATCGCCAAAGGAAGTACACTTACAAGACGCACCGTGGTTAAAATTCTGAAAAACATGACGGATGAAAAATTTAACCTGTACAAACTGAATCCCGAAATGTTTATCCAAAAAATGATAGAACTTATCAACGAACAAAAGGCCACAATCATAGTCAGTCATATCTCATACAGCAAGACGGATGGTCAATTCGACAACGATATCTTCACGGTAAGCAAACCCGAGACTGATTTTGAAAAAGCTTTCCATGCGGAGAAACACATCTTGGATTATGTATTCACGGACGGAATCGCGGAAAAAAGCGTTGAACGGAAATTCGTTGAGAATCTGGATATTGACGAAGACGTGTGCGTTTACGCAAAATTACCGACCGCATTCTACATACCCACACCCGTAGGGAACTATACCCCGGACTGGGCCATCGCTTTTAACGAAGGTACCGTAAAACACATCTATTTCATAGCCGAAACAAAGGGCTCAATGAGTTCCATGCAGCTTCGCGCAATAGAAAAAGCCAAAACCGAATGCGCCGAAAAACTGTTTGACAACATCTCCACAATCGATGTGAAATATTCGGTTGTCAGCGATTACGAAGAATTGCTCAAAATCGTAAAGGGATGAGACGGTGAAAGGATGGAGATCCTGAACAACATCGACAGGAAACTGGGGGACGACCTCAAAGAAACGATTGTCGAAGGAAGCGATGTTAGCATAGCGTGCGAACGATTCTCCATCTATGCATACCAGGCATTGATGGGTCAGCTCAATAAAATACACTCGATCAGATTTATTTTTACTTCGCCCACTTTCATAAAAGAAGAAAACGTCAAAGAGAAAAGAGAATTCTATATTCCGAGACTTTCCAGGGAAAGAGGAATTTACGGAACGGAATTTGAAGTTAAGCTAAGAAACGAACTGACCCAAAAAGCGTTGGCAAAACGATGCGGGGATTGGATTCGTCACAAGGCCGAATTCCAATCGAACATAACGGAAAGGTCTATGAACAATTTCCTGAACATCGATTACGGCGATTCTGGCTACTCCTATTCCGGCATCAGAGGATTTACTACTACGGATCTGGGTTATGAAAAAGGAGATGCCCTGACCAATCTTGTAAATAAAAATACCTTCAATGAAAGCAGAATGTATCTGGATCATTTCAACTACTTGTGGAATGACAAAGAAAACATGCAAAATGTGAAGGACGAGGTTCTGAAACGTATTTCCACGGCATACGCCGAAAATTCTCCCGAAGCCCTTTATCACGTAACTTTGTACAATATATTCAAAAAATATCTCGATGAATTATCCTCGGACAATCTTCCGAAAGAAGAAGTCGGATTGAAAGATTCGGTCATCTGGAACAAACTGTACACCTTCCAGAAAGATGCCGTCATGGCCGTAATCAATAAACTGGAAACGTACAACGGATGCATCCTCGCCGACAGTGTGGGTCTCGGTAAAACCTTCACCGCATTGGGCGTAATCAAATATTACGAAAACAGAAACGACCGTGTTCTGGTCCTTTGTCCCAAAAAACTATCCGAAAACTGGAAAGTGTTCCGGGAAAACTACAGGAATAACCCAGTTGCCGAAGACCGATTCGGTTACGACGTATTGCATCATACCGACTTATTGAGGGAAAGAGGAGAATCCAACGGTATTAATCTGGCACGTATAAATTGGAGCGGATATCAACTCGTGGTTATAGACGAATCCCATTATTTCAGAAACGGAGAAACCAGTGCCATAGAAGGAACGGATAACAGATACCAACGGCTTCTTAAGGAAGTAATCCGCAAAGGAACCAAAACCAAAGTGCTGATGCTATCGGCCACTCCGGTAAACAACCAGTTTACGGATCTCTACAATCAGCTTAGAATCGCGTACGAGGGCAACGCCGAAAAAATGGACAGAAATCTAGAAGTCAGTACGTCAATAAAAAGGATATTCTCGGATGCGCAAGGAGCCTTCAACCGATGGAAAGAATATGACCCGGAACACCGTACCACGGACAATCTGTTGAAATTATTGGATGATGATTTCATAAACGTTTTGGACAGTTTGACAATTGCCCGCTCCCGTCGCCACATAGAGCAATATTACGGTACAAAGGACATCGGAGAATTTCCGAAACGGTTGCCGCCCAAATCACTGAGTCCCGGCATATCCGAAACGCCCGGCACCATATCATTTTCCGAAATATACAATACACTCGAAAAATTGAACCTTCAGGTATATATGCCGACGAATTTCGTCCTTTCAAGTAAATTAAGCAAATATGTCAGTTCTGAAACCAATATAAGCCGTGCAGGAAGAGAAAAAGGAATTCGGAGTTTGATTTCGATCAACCTCTTGAAGAGATTGGAAAGCTCGATTTATTCTTTTGAAAAGACTTTGAAAAAAGTAAGAAATTACATTATCAATACCATAGATGCTATCGAGGACCACATTAAAGGAAAAAAGACTGGCACATTAGAATACGAAATAGACGAAGATTTGATGGATGACGAAGACAGCTTCAACGCGTTCGAACAGAACGTAGGCATAAAATTGGAAGACATGGATTATCTTTCGTGGCGTATGTACCTGGAAGAGGACCTGAATCTTTTAGACGGATTGTTGGAAGAAACCTGCAAAATTACTCCGGATGTCGATTACAAACTGAGTGTGCTGAAGGATGAAATACGCAACAAAGTTAAAAATCCCATAAACCCCGGAAACAGAAAAATCCTCATCTTCTCCGCTTTTGCGGATACTGCGACATATCTTTATGACAATCTTGCGGATGATTTGAAGAAACACGGTTTGAACGTTGCAATGATTACAGGTTCCGCAGACGGAAGAAACACAATCAAAGGCCTGAGAAATGATTTCAATGACATCCTGACCTGTTTCTCCCCCGTGTCGAAAGATATGAATGTGTTGATGCCGGAAATGAAAGAAGAAATTGATATTCTGATAGGCACCGATTGTATCTCGGAAGGTCAAAACCTTCAAGACTGCGACTATTGCATCAATTATGACATACACTGGAATCCCGTGAGAATTATTCAGAGATTCGGAAGAATAGACCGTATCGGGAGTAAGAACGACTGTGTCCAACTTGTGAACTTCTGGCCTGACATTGAGCTTGACGAGTACATCAATCTGAAAGAAAGAGTCGAAACCAAAATGAAAATGACCGTGATGACTTCGACCGGGGACGATAACGTTTTAGATCCCAAGGACGAGGGGGATTTGGATTACAGAAAACAGCAATTGAAGAGGCTTCACAACGAAATAGTGGAAGTCGAAGAAATGCAATCCGGTATATCCATCACGGATCTGGGTATTCATGAATTCAGAATCGAATTACAAAGGTACGTGGAAGAAAAAGGAGACTTGGATCTTATACCGTACGGACTTCACGCAGTCGTTCCGTCCGAGAACAGTATGCCCCCTGGAACGATATTCGTTTTGAAAAACATAAACAAGAATGTTGATATTGAGGGTAAAAATCGTCTGCATCCGTATTATCTCGTTTACATACTGGATGACGGAGATGTTTTTATTGACCATCTGTCCCCCAGAAAAACATTGGAACTTATGAGACGTTCGTGCAAAAAACACACCGAACCGTTGATGGAATTGTGTGAATTGTTCAACAATGCCACGAATGACGGCAAAAACATGGCAACCGTGTCGGGAATGCTGAGTAATTGTATAAACTCCATAGTCGAAAAGAAAGAACAGGCCAACCTGGATTGTTTCCTCAAAGGCGACAATGTCAGTTTCCACGACATAAAGAAGAGCGGTCTTGATGATTTCGAACTTGTCAGTTTCCTGGTCGTGATATGATTCTCGGGCTCCCCAAATCCACAAAGGTGTTCAATCAATTGCCGAAAAAGCAAATTTTCGAACAGTTCAGAGTATCTCCGAAAGAACGTAAAAGATTCGATGACGATATAGGCAGACTTGCCATTGTCAACGAGATTTCACCGAAAACCGTTAATCTTGACAAAGGAACCAAAGTCGATTCCATATTCTTCGTAAGGATTGAACTGAAAAATAAAGAATACGACCGAAAGAATCTGATTCTGATCAGTAAACTGATCGATCAAAGCATGATTTTCATTTTGGAATGGGAAGAACAGCAAAAGATAGCGGTTTACGAAACCGAACTCATCGAAAGTGACTGGCACAATTCCGAAGACTTCAAGTTGAAAATTGAAGGTATCAATTTGGATTCGGTTTGGAATAATTTCATAATCGGGATCGGCGGGATTGTTCTCGAAGACGACAATACGCTTATTGAGCAGATATCGCTTGATACTGAACGAGAAAAGCTGCAGGAACGGATTGATGCTTTGGATAAGCGGGTACGGAAGGAAATGCAACCGAAGAAGAAAAGAGAATTGTGGGATGAGTTAAAGAGTTTAAGAAAGGAATTGGAAGGTTTGTGATACCGAAATAAATAACACTGAATGAGGTGGTGTATTCATTGTGTCAAAGGAGTGAAAAATTTGTTCAATTCAGATTTGCCGATTAAAGGGGTCGAGGAAGATGCATTGAACAGAAGCGAATTTGCGAAGTGTCTGGCGAATACGCTACTGAATCATACTAGCCGCGAGGGATTTGTAATAGGGTTATACGGCAAGTGGGGCAGCGGAAAAACATCAGTTCTTAACATGATTCAGAAAGAGATCGAGCGGGAATCCAAGAATATATCTGAAAACCCTATTGTTCTGAGATTCAATCCATGGCTATGTTCAAATCCCAATCAACTCGTGTCTCAATTTTTCACACAGCTGTCATCTGAGATAAAGAATATTCCGGATTTGAATGATTTATACGGTTTAGTTGACGAATACTCGGACGCTTTAGAACTATTGCCTGTGATACCGATAGTCGGTACTTCGTTATCGGTCATATCAAAGATATTGGTAAAAAAATCCCATAAACGGAAAAACAATGGAAGGGATCTTCAGAAAATCAAGAATAAATTGAATGATATAATAGATAAAAAAAAGAGAAAAATCATTGTAATGATTGATGATGTGGATCGACTGAGCAATGAAGAGATAATCTCTGTTTTCCAATTGGTCAAAACAATAGCGGATTTCCCGTATGCCGTTTATCTGCTTGCATTTGATCGTGAAATTATCATTAACGCCTTACGGGAGGTTCAGAAGGGGGATGGGGCGGAATATCTTGAAAAAATAGTTCAGGTCCCTTTCGAACTGCCTGAACCGGAATCCGAAGATGTTCACAGGATATTCAAGGAAAGACTTGAATCTATTATTGATGACAGTGATTTAAAAAAGTAGGATTTCGATCTTTGGAACAAGATGCTTTCCTCTATCGGCCCGTGTCTGAAATCCGTTAGAGATGCCGTCAGACTTTTGAATTTATTTGCGTTGAAATATACTTTGATGAGGGGGGAAACAGATGTCATTGAACTTCTGGGGCTTACCTGTATAGAAATTTTTGAACCTGCTGTGTATGGTGCGATACCGTTTCATAAGAAACAGTTGTGCGGAGGGATATATGCCCCCAACTATCAGGAAGATCTAAATCGGACCGCCAATTCATTTAATATTTTGGTTGCCGAGGTTCGAGAAGACACAAGAAAAGACGCCGTCGGGAACATACTCACGGTATTGTTTCCAAAACTTGACTATGTTACAAACAGACATTACAGAATTGGCAGAACGTGTAACGATTCTGAAGCATTGAATAACACCAGAATCTCTCATAGAAACTGCTTTGACAAATATTTCAAACTTAATATTGGACGAGATGCGCTTTCTAAGAGTTTTATTGATTACATGGTTTTCAATTCTTCTGAAGACGAACTATTAAAAAATATTTCAGAAGTGGCAGCAAACAAAAAAATTGGACCGCTGTTTGATCAGATTTATGCTAAATTCGACATGGGTGATAAATTTTCTGAAATGTCTGAGAGAGCCGCTTTGATTGTGAGGTGTCTTTTCCTGTACGGATATGGTTCGGAAGGGTATGAGGGTCCGTTCTATATGTCATACGATATGAGTCAGAGACGCGTTGTCTTCAAACTACTGGAAAATATAAACGATTCCGACAGATATGGTGTAATACATGGAATATTCACAAACTCTGATACGGATCTTGCCGCAGTGCACGATTTATTATACACCCTCAGAGAACAACAAGAAGATTTACCGGAGGGGTCGGATAAAAACTATCCGGACAACGCATTGCTGACACGCAAAGAGGTTCACGAATTAGAGGAAATTTTTGTTAATCGCATAACCTCTCTGAGTACGGATGACTTATTGACCAACATATCTGCAATATACATACTAAAGATGTTGTGGGAACTTGATAAAGCGAAATATGAAAATTACACTCGTGATTTGATTGCTCAGAATTTATCCCTGGCAAATTTAATATGTGCTTCAGTGACTCACGGAAGTCTGTTGGGAATAGAGCAAAAAATTACGTGGAACATACGCGAAGAAGAACTAGAGAAGTACATCGATTTGGATACTGCCTATAGGCGCATGGTAAATTTCGTAAAAACTGATGGTTTTAGAACTATGCCATTTGATAGAAAAAAGAATCTGGCTGCATTTTTAATATATATGGAAAGTGGAACGAAGAAGGGACATATCGGCGGTAGATACATTTTTATTGAAGATATCGACGAAAGATTGGAAAAGATCGAAGAGTAAACAGCTTGATTTTTTAAAATCCAAAACACCGCAACTTACAATTCCTGCAGGGCTCTTGTTCAGCAGACACCGTGTTTGGTTTTGGACGAACCGACAAATCATTTGGATATCAAGTTTCAGATGGAAATCATGGATATCGTCAAAGAATTGGGATGCACCGCACTTTGTGCCCTTCACGATCTCAATCTTGCCGCACAGTATTGTGACAGAATATATGTTCTGAATCACGGTCGTATTGTGAAAGAAGGAACTCCTGAAGAGGTAATTACCGAAGACTTATTGCAGGACGTTTTCGGAGTCAAGGCCTCGATTGATTATAACACCGAAATAGGCAGAATAAATGTTGTGTATCATCCCAGGCACCTGTCCTGATTTATAAAAACAAAGGCATGCCCACTGTATCCATGAGAAGGATTGCTACTACATCCATCGTGATTCCGTACATCCGGACAAAGGTCTTCCACCTTCGGATGAAGTGCCAGCTTTAATAAGAAATTATTTAAGTCATTGTTTCATCGCCAAACCGTGAACGACATTGCGTCCATAATCCTGATTATATTCATCCTGCTGCTTTTTGCAAAAATTGTAGGGGGTATATTCGAGAAACTGAAAATGCCGAAACTCATCGGAGAGATTCTGGCCGGAGTCATATTCATCAATCTGGCCATATTCGTTCCCGGATTCGGGGATGCCATAGGTTTCTCGGTCAGTGATTTCAACGATCCGACCCATGCGAACTTCTTCGAAATAATGGGAGAACTCGGAATAATATTCCTTCTGTTCTCGGTGGGTCTCGAAATGAAGTTCAGCGAACTCATGAAGGTCGGAAGGACCGCAATAAACGTCGCCGTCCTCGGTATCGTCATACCTTTCGCAGGCGGGATGCTGTTCATGTTCCATGAAATGGTGTCCTTCGAGGCGGCGCTTCTAATAGGGGCGGCTCTCTTCGGCACGAGCACCGCGGTGGGGGTGGAATGCCTGAGAAACGTGAATGCCATGGATTCCATGGAAGCCAAGCTGATAATCAGCGCCACAATCATAGACGACATATTGTGTCTGGCATTGTTGGGTGTAATAATAGGAATGATCCAACCGGAGGCCAGCATTCAGTCCATCGTAATCAACGCCGTGATTGTGATTGCCTTCGTACTGTTCATGTTCCTGTTCATATCCAGAATCAAAGATCTGGCAACCCGCAGAAAGAAGAGAATATCGGAGAGAAAGAAGGCGATTGCATTATCCAACGGCGAAGACGTGTGCGGCTGCGAGACGGAACAGCCCATGGAAGAACTGGGTGCGCTGGGCCTCGCAATACTGGTGTGTATGGGTCTTGCGGCCGTTTCGGTCAACATAGGATTGGCCGCAATAATAGGTGCTTTCTTCGCAGGCATGATATTCGCAGAGTTCAAGGACACCGTTCCCTGTGAGCATAATTTCAACGTCATCACGTACTTCATGCTGCCTTTCTTCTTCCTTTGGGTTGGAATGGAAGTCCAGTTTGACAGAGTGCTGGAATACGGCGCTGACATCGTTATCCTGCTTGTGGCGGTGCTGATTGTTGCTATCATCACCAAGTACGTGGCGGGATTCCTCGGTTCCAAGACCGGAAAGCTTCCCAACGATTCGAGCCATCTCGTGGCAGTGAGCTTTATTCCCAGAGGGGAAGTGGGCATAATCGTGGCTACCCTGGGTCTGAGGTACGGCGTTTTCGATACGCCCGTGTTCACGGTCATAATTCTGATGGCGCTGATAACCTCCATGGTCGCGCCGCCTTTCATAACAAGGGCTTACCTGAAGGTTGAGAAGAACCGTGCGGAAACGGAGATCTCCCCTAATGTACCCGGCGAAGAAAGATTCTCATAAATCAGAGCTCCCTCCCGACAATGATTTTTTTGAGATGAGGCTATTCCGTGTTGATATCAGACAGACTGGCACTGAAAGGTTCTGTTGCCCGAATAATTAAAATCTTCTGCCGAACCCCTCTGTTGAAGAATGTGTAATAATGTCGAGCGTTACGTACGTATATACCAACCGTCGATATATTGATTGTAACCCATGTTGTTTAAAATCGAATAACTCATGGTACCACATACGGCGTGTTGAGTGAAATGAACGATTCAAAGAAGTTTTCAATCAGATTCGATGGCGGCCGGTTCAAAAACCAGAGACTCCCATTCAATTCTCTCATGGATATAGCGTTAATTGAGAGGATGGTGATGGATATAGCTTCAGAAGTTTTCATCGAAGAAAATCCTGAAAGAGTAAGAGCTCCGAGGAATTTTAAGAAAAATTACTTTTTGTCCATGACCGATCTGACCGACGGCTCTACCGTGGTTGAATTCACAATCTCAAACAGAATACCCCAACAGGTTTTCGAATCCAAAGAAGAAAGGTCTATTGAGATTGCCATTGACGATTTTATTGATTATTGGGGTAATGATCTTGAAGAAAATAAATTTAAAAAAAGGGGCGACAGAATAAAGCCGCACCTCAGATTATTCGGACAAAGTCTTCTTGACGGAGAGTGGATGGAATTCAGCAGCAATAATAAAAAATCCATCTATAACCAAAAAATAAGGCATGAACTCATTGAAGAAGGCACAGAGTACAATGATGGGATTGAAATTTACGGAGAGGTGCAGGAATTAGATAATAAATCCGAAACGTTCAGACTTCATTATATGGAAAAAGGGAGGGAGAGACGCGTCAATATCGCCCTGGATGCTGACCATAAGGATTCTATTCATATTGCTTTGAAGGAGGATAATCGAAAGGTGTTCGTAAGAGGGACCGGTAATTTTAAAGATCAGAAACTGCAAAAGATTGAGAAAATAGACGAATTCCAACTTCTTGACCCGCGTGACATACAGTTCAAACTGAATGACCTTAAAAATCTTGAAGACGGTTGGTTTGAGAACGTGGGTAAAGCCCCATCGGCAGAAGGGTTAACGAAATTATCAGAACTCTTCGATGATTATTACACAGAAGACAGAAACCTCCCTTATATCTACCCGACGCCGGAAGGTAATCTTGAATTGGAATGGTCCATCACGGATGCTGAAGTCATATTGGGAATTAATATCGATTCATTAATGGGAGATCTTCTGGTGATTTATGACAACAAAGAAATTCAATATGACCTGGATTTGAACACATCCTCAGACTGGAATAAACTGAATGATGTTCTTAAGGGTGTGTGCTAATGGACGGAGACACGATTTTGCTGAGGCACGTAGTTTCCGACTGGATAGTTGACGGTCGTTTAAGTTCACAGGCATTCCGTCCCTTTTCAGGGGATAGTCTGTCCACTTATGACGGCGATATGATATCTCCTGAAGAAGCATACCGACATTACACGGAAGTATTGTGTAACAGGTCCGTAGGCGTATATGGCATAACCTGTGATGAGGTCAAAGAACAAAATCTCGGAATTGTAGAAGACCGGGTGCCCTATAAAGAGCACATATCCGTGGATTTTCGAGGAGTGGGTTCCAATGGAAGGAAGTCGAAATCCCGAAAATTAGCATCTTACGCCAAGGATAGAGGTCACCTCTATAAACCTGATTGAAAAACACAGTATAAGTCTTAAGAGTGAATGACTCGGATGATTATTATTCATTGAATAATATAAGGAAATAACATGATATATCATCGGAGCGGAGAGGGCCTGGGTATTTACAGTGATTAAGTTTCAACAAACGGAGCCGCATCTGTTTTCATGCGATATTCTCCCTTCGTACCTCAACACGGACAAGACGTAACCGCTCCGCTGTCCGTCTAAAAAATAAACAGTTTACGGACCGGTGCTTTCGCAACCGAGTCCATGTTTTTTGAAGGTGCCGCCGATTCCGCAATAGCGGAACGGCGGCTTTGCGTCCGATCGCTCGGATGATTGCTGTTGCGTCCCTTACTCTTTCTGCGTCCCCCTCTTCTTAATGAAGAACACTGCCGCAAGGGCTATTGCCGCAACTACGGCTATGACCGCAGCATACAATGTCGGGAAACCTCCGGCACCGCCGTCGTCAACGAAATACATCACGGCATAGTATGACAGATGGTCGGTAACAAAGGTCACGTACCCGTCCTCATATGTGCATTTGTACTTCTCAACGGTTCCTTCATCGTTGACGAACCACACACTCAGATTGTTCTTGTCTTCTTCGGGACCGAGTTCGTACTTCAGAGTT
This sequence comes from Candidatus Methanomethylophilaceae archaeon, assembly GCA_050950505.1. GTDB lineage: Archaea > Thermoplasmatota > Thermoplasmata > Methanomassiliicoccales > Methanomethylophilaceae > VadinCA11. The sequence continues at coordinate 261,607 of JBMNHS010000001.1, forward strand.
ACCGTCAACGATCCGTTACCGAAGGATGATACGTCACCGATATTGACGCTGAAAACCGGACGGTCTCCGACCTTATCCAGAATTGCCTGACTGAGTTCGTTTGCGTTGACTTCGGAAATCGTTACCGATACGGAATCCGTCAGTGATCCGAGCAATGCTTCCAGTGCCGCCTTGTTCAAAGATATCGAGCCTCCGGAAACAGATATGGAAACACCTTTGACGGAGGGATCGTCTATCATGGCATCCAGAAGTTTTCCGAACATCTCCGTAGATATCTCGATTTCTTCCAAATCTTCGACGTCCGCCTCTATTATTCCGTCTTTTACGGACGACTGTATTTCGCTTTCATTCATCTGCAGAACGACTTTGAAGTCCGCAACGAATGTAACGTCTCCGGATGCCGTCATACTTTCCGTGAACCCGATCCAACCCATGAATTCATAACCGAATTTCGCACCGGGTTCCTTTACGGGATCGTCCGCAGGTGCGGCTATGGTCGATCCGTGGTCGAGAGTCTGAGTGTTAAATTCAACATCGTCGACCTTCCAGGTTATGGTATAGGTGTTTATAGTCCACTGTGCGACCAGTGTTATATCTTCAGCGGGCATCAGGGACGGGACGTTTCTGTCCCACTTGAAAGAATAGCCCTCTATCAGAAGACTGCTTTCAGGTATCACGATTTCCGAATGATATGTGAAATCCTTGTAATACAGGTCACCGTCTTTTGTCCATCCGTCCGGTGTCAAATCAATAGAACTTTCGTTAGGATTGATATACAGTCTGTAAACACCAAACGGTTCGTAACTGAATGTTGTGTATTCGCCTTTGTACGAATCCAGGAATCCGTCATTCATAAGTGAATATACTGTGCATGTCGTCGGTTCGGATTCCGTGCCCAAGTTGAAACTGTTCGCTTCGAACGTGGTGGGCGTTCCGTTAAAGAATATGGTTGATAGACTTGTGCATCCGAAGAACGCATTTTCTAAGATGTTTTCAACACCTTCACCGATTACGACTATGGCAAGCCCGGTACATCCGGAGAACGAGCTGTCGCCGATAACCGTGACACTGTCACCGATGGTTACGGATGTCAGTCCGGTACATCCCTCAAACATATCGTCCAGGATAACTGTTATTCCGTCGAGAAGAACCAATACTTCCAGTTTATCGGTTTTTGGCAATGCACTCAGTGCATTATCACTCGCTACGTCCATATTGACTATATTGTTACATCCGTGGAATGCGTTTACTCCGACGGATGTGACTCCGTTGCCGATTGTTACGGAAGTCAATCCGGTGCATGTAGCGAACGCCCTTTCCCCAATGGATATGACACTGTCGGGTATTGCGATTGAAGTGAGTTTATTGCATCCGTAGAACGCGTGATTCTCTATGTAAGTAACACTGTCGGGTATGGTAAACGATCCTGTTTTTCCTCTCAGACATTGGATAAGAGTCGTCTTATCTCTGTCATAAAAAACTCCGTCTTCTGCTGAATAATTCATATTGTTCGCATCAACGTAGAAAGACGATAATCCTGTACAATCGTAAAACGCATAGTCTTCGATAGTTGTGACACTAGCAGGTATTGTGACGGAAGTCAGTCCGGTACATTGGTAGAACGCGTAGCTTCCGATAAACGTGACGCCTTCGGGTATTATGACGGAAGTCAGTCCGGAGCACTTATAGATCGCGGAGGCTCCGATAGAGGTGACACTGTCGGGTATTTCGAAGGATCCCGTCTTTCCTGCCGGGAATTGGATAAGAGTTGTCTTATCCTTATTGTAAAGAACACCCTCTTCCGCTGAATAATCCATATTGTTTATGTCTACATCGAAAGACGATACCTTTGCGCATTCGCGGAAAGCGTAGGCTCCGATGGAGGTGACACTGTCGGGTATTGTGATTGAGGTGAGTTTGCTGCATTCGCGGAACGCGGAGGCTCCGATAGAGGTGACACTGTCGGGTATGGGAGCGTGAGTTAGTCCGATGCACCCGGCGAACGCGGAGGTTCCGATGGATACGACGTTCTTACCGATAGTGACAGAGGTTATTCCGGTGGATTGGTAGAACGCGGAGGCTCCGATGGAGGTGACACTGTCGGGTATTGTGACGGAAGTCAGTCCGGTGCATCTGTAGAACGCGGATGCTCCGAGGGAGGTGACATTTTTCTCTGCACCGTCAACCGTGATTGTGGCAGGTATTACCAGACTCCCTGACGGCGCAACATATTCTGCGCCGTTGTCCCACCCGACTACTTCATAATCGTCTGTTTCTTCAACAAGAGAATATGCCAGCCGGTACTTGTCGGAAGTATCCGGTATATCCACGGATTCTCCGTATTTGTAATCGCTGCCGCTTACACCGCTTCCGAGAACCATGTATGCGTTATGGTCATAGTTATCGTTCTGTTCGGTGAAAACGACTGATGCCGTTATTATTAAGGTTACTGCGACAGCCAAAGATATCAGAAACGGGCTGCTTTTTTTCAAACCGTTTATTCTGGTTGTCAAACCTGAACCTCTTATAGGATTCGCTATTTTTTTCATCGTGATTTTTCCCCCATGTAAAGTGTTTATATGCGATTATAACGCACTGACATAAAGGTATTTATAATAAAATGATAAATAAATATTTAATTTCATCAAACGTCGTAATTTTTTCAATTATCTAAATATTTAGTTTCGATTTAGAAGATAATCTATCTCAAATGCCGTAAATTTCAACAATGGCATAACCGTAATTTTGCGTGAAATCGACGTGTTTCGGTCTGACGGCATCTTTGAATCTTACACCGTCAATCGAGAGAGTGTGTGCCCGGGAGATAAGTGTTTTTAATCCGAACGTGAAATTTTTCAGATCATGCTTTGTGCTGAATCTTGGATTGTTTCTTTTAATATAAAGAAAATATTATATAATGTAACCTAATTGTAACAATATGGACCCGTGGGTCGAAAGAGTGGGAGAAACAGAATTCTCTCTGCGTTTGTTCAGATTGCAAGATCAATGCGGTCTGACATTCAAAGAGGCTGTAGCCGTTCTTACGCATCATGACTTCACCGATGATCTGGCCGAAAAGTGGGGCGTCAGCAAGCAAGCAGTGCACAATGCGAGTAGACGCGGGTACGATAAGATTTACGCCAAAGTGGGCACCGACGAGATGGCAGTGGCGGAATTCGTACCGTTATACTTTACACAGATATTCTGAAAAGAGCAATATAGTGCACGTCAGATTATTATCCAAAGGCTTTATTGGGAGGCTTCTTAAGAAATATAAAAACAAAATAAAGAATTACATTATATAATATGAACACAATTGTTCAATATGAGCGACGAGTTAGCGAGAATTGAAGCACATTACAAAGAACAACGATACAAGATGGCTATGTGTGTATACAAGCTTCAAAGGGAAGCGGGTATGAGTTTTCGCGAAGCCCGAATCGCGATGGTAGACAGAGGCGAGAGTGCATTGAGTATATCCAAGGAGTTTGAAATGAGTCAGGACGCACTCAGAATGGTATATCTCAGGTCCGAAAGAAAACTCCGCAAAACGGGAAAAACATTGGAAGAATTCTGCGGAGAGGATTTCCCCGCATTCATTCTTGCTGATTGAGATTGCTCTATCATCGAACAATTGTTTGATAAATTGCACAACCTTAACTTACGTTTATTTTTCATCATTGCCGGGCTACACAGAACTTCGATTTTACGATTGAAAGTACGAGATACAAGGGAAATGTGTAGGAATGAAAGGAGCCCTATCTCAGGTTTGGCAACAGTGAGTTTACCACAGGTCTGTTCTCGAATATGCGATACACCTCTTATGAAATTTCGAAATCAATAGAAAAAGAATACTTCTAACACCACAGGTAAAACCCACCAAAATATTGCAATAAGTATTGCTACTCCGAAAACTCTGGGTATGATTACTATGAATAAGGTTTCTATAAAATCCGCGAAATCCATACCATAGCCTCCGTCACGAGATTCCAATACGTGAATCAGTATTGTGATAATCACGCTAATAACCAGCAAAATCGCTATCCAGCCCCATAAACTCACTTACATCACCACCGCGCTTACTTATTATACGAGTGTTACAAAGATGTGAGACGGGAGAAGGCGTTGTCGCCTCAACCCGATTACATCATGTAGGCAATTTAAACATCAAACACCAGTTCTGATTATTGTTGTTCAGAACTCTTTTGCCCTCCTGCTTCTGAATACCACGGCTATTATACCTATGATTAATACAGCTGCGATCACAGCAACAATGCCGCTCATTGAGTTTGAATCTACGACAAATCCGTTATCAAATTCAAATCCAATTTCTTCGAACAACAAGACATATTCCGAGAAATGTGTAGTTGTGAATTCAACGTACCCCATTCCGTCTTCCTCGAAATAATAGGCGTCAACGAGCTCTACGTTGTTGTTCAAACCGATGTAATAAACCTTTACCCAGTCTCTATTCTCACCGTCTTTCAGTGTGTAAGGTACGGTTATCTTGACATTTCCCAGATTGCTTGTGGATTTGGCATTTGTAAGATTTACACTGATTACAAAGGCGTCAGATACCTTTTCCCTCATCCCTTCATTCAATTCTTCGAGAATGATTTGATCTCTGAATCCAAAATATGTGTCCAAGGAGATGAGTATGTTATCTACGTCATAATCCGGACCGATAATAGCGTCCAGTGCGTCCGATGGGAAAGATATCGTTCCGTTTTTGAGTATAATATCCACAGTATCGGACTCATCGGCAGACCCGTCAATGTTTGCCCAAAGCTTTTCAAGATCCTTCTTGGCAACGGCAACAGCCTGCTTGTCCGTTCTGTCGATTGAGGTTGTTGAATCATTTATATTGACGATTTCATACCACAACGCAGTGACTACCACGTCACGAGCAGGCATAATCTCCGGTAGATTAGGGAACCATTCGGCGAACGCGAATCCTTCCCTTACAGGATCTTCCGGTTTAACGATAGGCGTTCCGAAGGTTTGAGTCGTCGGTTCCGGAGGTAGTCCGTCACCGGGATAGAATGCAATCGAGTATTGGTTAACCGTCCATTCAGCGATAACTGATATGTCGCCTATGGGCATCGTTTCAGGTAACGCGGGACTCCATCCCACAAACGTGTATCCCTCCTTACTCGGATTGGCGGGAGGTGTTACGATCGCTTTGTAATCCAGTGTTATCGAAGCGACTTCATTTCCTCCGTCGGAGTCGAAGGTTATGGTGTATTGGTTTATCTTCCACGACGCCGTGAGCGTCATATCATTCGCAGGCATTGTGGGCGGAACTGGAATGTCCCAGCCCATGAATGTGTAACCTTCTTTAGTCGGATCGGCAGGGGGTGTTATAATCGCATTATAATCCAGAGTGATCGATGGGATTTCATTTCCTCCATTGGAGTTAAAGGCTATAGTGTATTGGATAACGTCCCATTCTGCGGTTATTATGATATCTTCTGTAGGCATTTCTAGAGGAATCAAAGTATTCCATTTAGAGAAAGTATGACCCGTTTTCGTCGGCGCTATCGGAGGTGTTACGGGAGTCCCATAACGCTGAATAATCGGTTCTACAAATGAGCCTCCGTCGGTCTCGAATGACATCATATAATGACTTTTCAGAGTTCTGACTTCAACCGTATCGCTTGAATCTGAAGAACCTATGATATTCGTCGCCAAAATATAGAATCCGTATAAGGTGTCTTCTTCCAAATTTGTTATGACGTATTCTGTGTTGTTTGTCGTATCATACTGTACCCATGATGCCTCGTTTCCACCTATTCTGTACCATACAGCATACGATACGGGATTTCCATTGGCGGACCATTCGAGACGTACTTTATCGTATCCGACAGGAGTAGCGGACAACCCTGTTACTTTGTCAGGCAGCGATAAGCGGATTAATTCCATGCCGCTCCACATGGATGAGTCAAATCCTGTTACGTCATCGAGATGATATATGGTTGTTTTACCCGAGAACGAATTGATTTCGATACCCGGGGCGTTGCCTTCAAATTGTATACCGTTCAACGAAGAGCATCCATAGAACGCGTAATCGCCGATTGTGGATACGGTGGCAGGGATGTTTATTTCGGCTAAGGACGAACAACCGCTGAAGCCGAAATCACCTATGCTTGTCACACCGGTGCTCATCGATACAGATGTCAGTAAGGAACATCCGTGGAAAGCATATTTGTCAATCAGAGAGACACTTTCGGGAATGATGATTTTTTCGTTCTTTCCATTCGGACACTTGATTAACACGTTAATTCCTTCATCGTACAGAATTCCGTCTACTGAGGCATAGTTCTGATTTTCGGATTCCACGTTGATATCAGTTAATGACGAACAGCCCTGGAACGCATGTTTGTCGATACTTATCACGCTTTCTGGAATGGTTATATTTTTCAGTGATGAACAATTGTGGAATGCGCCATACCCTATGTGGGTAACAGTGTTGGCAATCGAAACATCGGTCAGTGAAGAACTTCCAAAGAATGAGCAGTCGCCTATACTGATGACGCCGTCGGAGATTGTGACAAAGGCCAGATTGGAGTTATACCATGGCGTTTCGGGTCCATATACCGAGTAGTATGATGCCCCCATTCCAGTTTGGCCCTCAGTCAGAGTCAGGGTTATGAGGCTTGTGAAACGCGCGCTAGTCCACATTTTGATGTCAATAGGAGCTGTCAAAGACGTTACGTTGTAACAGCCATATAATGCATGATCTCCGATTTCCTCAAGACTGTTGGGTAGTATTACATTCTCCAACGAGAAGCAATTGTAAAAAGTAAAGTCTCCTAGGGATACAACGCCTTCCGAAACTATGAGAGATGTTAAATTGTAACGGCTTAGATGCCATGGAGTATACTGGTGTATACTATACGATGGTCCTATGCCAACGTGTCCGCCTGTCAACACAATCGATTCTATATTTGTACAATCAAAGAACATATATTCCGTTACTTCGACATCTATTGGCATCGTCAAAGATTTCAGACTCGTACAGCCATAGAATGCATGATCTCCTATGCCCGTAACACTATTGGGCATCTCTATGCCAGTCAGTGAGGAGCACCCATAAAATGCATAGTCTCCTATAGAGTTGATTTCGCCTTCAATGGTGACATCTGTTAAAGACGTGCAATTGGAGAATGTGTACCCTCTTATGGAAGTAACCCCTTCAGGTATCGTTATGCTGGTTATACCTGTTGCATAAAACGCATACGATTCTATGTGAATTATTTCTTTCCCAAAGGAAATATATTCAAGAGATGTGCATTGGGAAAATGCCGCATAACCGATATGAATGATTTCTTTCCCAAAGGAAATATATTCAAGAGATGTGCATTGGGAAAATGCCTCACTGTCGATGTGAGTAACGTTTTCTCCTATAGAGATGTTTTTCAAAGATGTGCATTGGGAAAATGCCGCATAACCGATGTGAGTAACGTTTTCTCCTATAGAGATGTTTTTCAAAGATGTGCATTGGGAAAATGCCGCATAACCGATGTGAGTAACGTTTTCTCCTATAGAGATGTTTTTCAAAGATGTGCATTGGGAAAATGCCGCATAACCGATGTGAGTGATTTCTTTCCCAAAGGAAACATTTTCAAGAGATGTGCATTGGAAAAACGTAGCATGATAGATCTGAGTCACGTTTCCTTCGACAGAAACATCGGTCAAAGATGTGCATAGACCGAATGCCCCCTCGCCAATGTGAGTAACGTTTTCTCCTATAGAGATGTTTTTCAAAGATGTGCATTGACTGAATGCCCCCTCGCCAATGTGAGTAACGTTTTCTCCTATAGAGATGTTTTTCAAAGATGTGCATTGATTGAATGCCCCCTCGCCAATGTGAGTTACTCTATCAGGTATTACTACACTAACTAACGAGTCGCATTCAGAAAATGTATAGTCGCCGATGGATGTGACACCGTCTGAGATAGTAAGAGACACCAAATTGGAACTACTGTAGTACCAAGGAGTTACCTTATACGATCCAGAATAATCGGCACCCATCCCCGTCCGACCTTCTGTCAATGTGACCCGCTGTACGTTTGTACAGTTTTTAAACATATTTTCCGTAATCTGGATATCGATAGGGATGTCCAATGATTTTAAATTCGTACAATTATAGAATGCCTGTTTTCCTATCGACCTTACTCCGTCTGAAATCGTAAGATATACTGAATGGTTACTCTTATACCAGGGGGTGAATTCATACCCGTAAATGTAAGTGTAGTTGGAGAGCCAATATCTGTCGTAATCGGCCCCCTTCCCTGTCTGACCTACTGTCAATGTAATCCACTGTACGTTTGTACAGTTTTTAAACATATTTTCCGTAATCTGGATATCGATAGGTATACTCAGGATTGTCAAACCTGTACAGCTGTTGAATGCACCGTCGCCAATAGATGTGATGCTATCCGGTATCGTAATTTCCTTTATTCCCGTGCATCCGGAGAATGCAGAGCTGCCGATAGATGTGATGCTATCCGGTATCGTAATTTCCTTTATTCCCGTGCATCCGGAGAATGCAGAGCTGCCGATAGATGTGATGCTATCCGGTATCGTAATTTCCTTTATTCCCGTGCATCCGGAGAATGCAGAGCTGCCGATAGATTTTATTCCGTCTGAAATTGTGATGGATGTTAGAGTAGGCCTACTATGATGCCAGGGCAAGGCGTACTGATAACCTGCTGATGCCCATAATCCTGTTTTCCCCTCTGTCAATATTACTAATTTAATGTTTTCTGAATCCGGAAACATGGTGCTTGTATATTGAATGTCCACGGGAAGCGTCAGTGATTCCACAGCTGTGCATCCAGAGAACGCATAATTGCCGATGGATTTGATTCCGTCCGAAATCGTAATGGAAGTCAAATTGGATTTGCTATACTGCCAAGGAGTTACAACGTTAGAACTATAGGATGTGCCTATACCTTCCTCCCCCATTGTTAATTTGACTGATTCAATGTTTGCACAATTATAAAATGAGTCTGAAACCGTTTGTAAATCTACAGGCATATCCAGAGACTTCAGATTTGTGCAACCAGAGAAGGCCTCTTTGCCAATGGATCCGACTGTGTTTGGTATGATAATCTCAGTCAGACTTTTGTTATAAAATGCCCGCTCACCTATAGAGGAAACGATTTTGCCACTTATCTTATCGGGGATTGTTACGTTATTGCTTAATCCTTTGTATTTTGTGATTGTTAAGCTCCCGTCGTCGTTCTCCCTGTATTCAAAATCGCTCAATGGATTCGATGCAGAGGTAATCGGAACAATTTCCTGGGAATCGGTTGTAAAATGTTGGGCTCCTTCCTCAACGTCGTTAGTATATTCTTCCAACAGGAAATAAGCAGGAACCGTCAGGACTATTGCTAAAGCGATAACTGCATAGACTTTTCTACCCATATAATCAGCGTTAATTACAACTTTTCAATATAAATAAATGACTTCCAGGCTTAAAAAACAGATATTAAAAAGAGAAACCTGCCCAATTTAAAAAGTGGTCTGCACATTGAGGTTTATCCAAAAACACAAAAGTACAGACCGTGAGCAACATCTTCGAAGTTGGTTAAATAGTCAGCGGAAAAGACGCAACGGAATGCACCTTTTGTGCGGAGGATACCGAACGAGGTGCGAAAATGAAAATTGCGGTGGGAGTGGATCTTCACTCGAAAATGGCCGTTGCATATGCCGTTTTGGCAAGCAACAGGGAACTGAAAAAGAACGAAAAAGAATTTTTGGATTATTTCAACAAGGAATTTTCCAATGTTCCGTCAACACCGGAAAACATGAAACGTTTGGCCGTGGCCCTGCGGGGCCACGAGGCAAACGTTCTCATCGAGAATTCAACGAAGACGCACGAAACATACTGGGTATTGACGAATGCCGGGTGCAAAGTCACCGTGGCATTCGCGGCGGACCTGTACCGGATAACAAAATCCGTGAAGAAAACAGACCGTAACGACGCCATGGAATTGGCGGCGTACATGCGCAGGCGCATGAACGGCGAAAACGAGTTCGCCGAATGTTATATGCCGTCTCTGGACTGGATGATGAAGCGTGAAATCTGCCGTGCGGTGTTTTGGGAAAAAAGACATCTGGCCGACGTTAAAAGAAGGGTTCGGGCGCATTTGCTTCTTCACGGAATAAATCTGAGTCAGGAGTATTCGGATATTTTCTGCAAAAAAGCCGTTGCGGACATGAAGAGAACCAGGGATCCGGTTTTATTTATAGCGATAAACGAGGCAGAATCGATAAAAAAGAGAACCGATGATATGAAAAAAATCGTAGAACATTATTTTGCGAACAACCGAATGTGCGAATTAATTTATTCGATTCCGGGTTTCGGTTTGATATCCGCGGCCTATCTCACTTCTTTAATCGTGAATATGTCCAGATTCGAGAATTCGTCCAAATTCTCAGCGTATTTCGGTCTGGTTCCGAAAGTCAGGAACTCCGCGGATTCCAATCCGCGGTGTTCCACCACTCACCGAGGGGACGAGGATGCCAGACGGTTGCTGTGCCAGTCTGCGATGGTACACATCCGCACCGTCGAAGACTCCGTCGTAACAAAAATGTATCACTGTCTCCGAGGCAACGGAAAGGCTCACAAAGAAGCTTTGGTTGCCTGTGCAAGAAAGCTCACGACCGTTGTTTGGTCAGTCGTGAAGAACGACCTTCCGTACACCGACGACGCGGGCCTTCTGGCCCGCGCCGAAGATGTGATAGAGAAGGTAGAGGAGGAAATGGCCGAATAATCGAACCGTTGCGGAGACTGAAAACGGACAACGGCGGGGAAAGAATCGCAGAACACCATTTGATCGTTTCTTCCGGAAACCGATCGGCAGATAAACTTGCGCAGTACCCCCTCGTCTTTCGGAGCAGTGTTGATTCTCAATAGAGTAATCGCGCTTTTTATTTAGAATAATGTAATAAATGGTGGGCCCGCCCAGATTTGAACTGGAGTTTCATACACCCCAAGCATGGAGGATACCAAGCTACCCTACGGGCCCTAATGTGTTTTTGTAAAAGGTTTAACCAAGAGGTGCGACCTCACCGATGAGGTCGGCGTGAGAGACGATCATTCTGCGACAGCAGTATCTTTCGAAACCGAGATCGTCCAAAACGTCTTTGGGGTTCTCTCCACCTTTGCTGACACGGTCTGCGTAAACGGGATAGGCGCTGCCCACCACTTTTCCGCACGTGAAACATCTCACCGGTATTATCATGTTACATCACCTGTAGGACTTCTGCTTTCTTGCACGTGCACCCGGACCGAGTTCCTTCTTCGGAAGCTTTCTCCTGGTGTCGTTGATTATCAGAGTTCTGTCATACTCTTTGAACATTGCCTCGAGTTCTTCGTCTTTGAAGTATTCGACGAGTCCTCTCGCAATCGCGGTTCTCGCGGCTGCGGCCTGTCCCATGACCCCACCGCCGTTGACGGTGACGCTTATGTTGACTTGTTCCGCCTTGTCGGCGGCCATTCCGAGAGGTTCCAGAATCTTGAGTCTCGCGAGTTCGGGGGAATAAACGTCAAGGGGGACCCTGTTTACGGTCACCTTGCCGTCACCCTTCTCGACGACGGCTCTCGCAATCGCAGATTTCCTCTTTCCACTTGTGTTAACGCATTCCATGGAATTCATCTCACATTGGAGCCCAGGTATTTTGAAACGGCTCCCAGGGTAGTATATTTGCCGACAATCTTCTTCTTCGCCTCCGCGGGCACCTCGACGGTTGCTCCGGAGAACTGTTTGGGCGTGCCCACGAAAACGTGGAGCCTTCTGTATGCATCCCTTCCGCTGGACTTCTTCCAGGGAATCATGCCCCTGACGGATCTCTTGAACAACAAGTCCGCCCTGCGGGGGTAGAAGGGACCTTTTCTCTTGGTGGCGTCACCAAGATCGATGCGGTGCTGGAATTTTGCGTTCAGCGCCGCTTTGTCCCCGGTCATTATGAGAGATTCCGAGTTTATGACGACGATTTCCTCGCCGTCCATGATTCTCTCTGCCACGATGCTTGCGAGCCTGCCGTATACCAGGTCCGTCGCGTCAATAACAGTAACCATACCTCATCACCTCATTATCCTGATGTTGGAACCTTTTGGGTTTGAATCCATGAGATCTCTGATGCTCATGGCCTTACCGCCGGACTCCGCAATCGCGACTTTTGCCTTCTCTGAGAAAGCATAAGCAGCTACGTTCACTTTTTTCGTTATCTTGCCTGCCGCGAGAACTTTTCCGGGTACGACGATGGTCTCCCCGTCCGCAGCATATCTTTCGATTTTGCTGAGGTTGGTTTCGGCTCGGTTCTTGTTGGGTTTTTCAAGCCGAACCGCTATGTCTCGCCAGAGGGCAGAATCGTTGTCCCTCGAGGTCGTTTTGAGATCTTGAATCAAAGCGACCAAAGAGGGGTTAGTCTTGAAACTTGCCTTCATATTTCTGACTCTCCCGACATTGGGTAAATCTGTCGTATGCTGGTTTTGTTTATAAAACTTACCTGGATTTTCCCTGTTATAATATTGCTTCAAACCCACGGTATGTCCGTACGCCCGACGACGTGTATATCTTCCGTTATCTTTAATACTGATTGTGTGATAGCAACGTCCGATATCATGATTAGATTCGGACCTGCGGGCATACCGCTATCGTGCAAGGGCCGTACCCTCAAGGACGGAATCGAGGATGTTCACAACCTCGGACTCACCGCAATGGAGATTCAGATGGTCAGGCCGAACAGTTACGCGAGACCGCCCGAAGAGGAAGAAATCGGGATGACGATTAAAGATATCCAAGAGGATTTCGTCGTCGAGATTGTCAGGGACGGGATTCCGATGAACGATCCTGAACTTTCCATAGAGGAAGACGACGATCTGCTTTATATTTCATCCGCGGTGTCCGACACCTTCGGTTCTCTTTACGAAATCGGAGAAATCGCCAAGAGAATGGATGTCACCGTGTCCATCCACGCACCTTACTACATGGATCTGGGAACCGAGGCCCCCCTGGCCGAAATGTGCCTGGAAAGCATCAGACACGCGGCTTTGATTTTGAACGCTTTGGACGGCACCACCGTCGTGACGAGTCTGGGGTTGTACGAAAACGAGGACCGCGAAGATGTTGACGCCCGCATTTACGAAAACGTTGTGGATCTGATGGACTGGTGGGCCGATGAAGGGATAAAACCCAAACTGGGTATCGAAATAAGCGGGCACCAGGAAACCTTCGGATCTCTGGAACAGATTCTGGATCTGTGCACCGAGTTCGAGAACATCGTTCCGGTGCTGAACTTCCCCCGTCACCACGCACGCACCGACGGGTCTTTGCTCGAAGTCCAGGATTTCATTGACGTCATCGAAACCGTTCAGCCTTACAGCGACGGTTCCGTTTATTCCCAGTTCTCCGGCGTGGAACACAGCGACGGCGAAGAAAGGAAACTCACCCCCATCAAGAAAGGGGATCTGAGATTCGAAACTCTGGCCGACGCGCTGACCGAAATTACGCCGGACATTACCATAATTTCCTGTTCCCCGTTGCTGGAACACGATGCCATGTACATGAGAATCATCGAAGAAAGGGTTCTCAGCAAGAAGGTCGCCAAGAACCTCAAGGAAATGAGAAAGCAGGCGGCGAAAGCAGAGGAATGATACATGGATCCGGCGCTGGAATACCTTTCGAAGAAATGCCTTGAGACCGCCGCTCAGGTGTCCGAGGAAGAAAGGGAGAAGCTTGCCGCCCTCATTTCCACCAACCGGAAGATTTTCATTTACGGTTCGGGAAGATCCGGACTTGTCGGCGAACTGTTCGCGGTGAGACTTGTTCAATTGGGTCTCGACGTTCATCTGGTGGGTGAAATGACCACGCCGATCATCGGCCGGAACGATCTCACCATACTGATATCCAACACCGGGGAAACGTCTTCTGTTGTCAAAACCGCGAACATCGCGGGACGGATCGGTTCTTACGTCGTGTCTTTCACTTCGGATTCCCGAAGCAAACTCGCCCATGCCTCCGACATGGTCATTCTTTTGCGTCCGGCCTGCATAAACCCCGAATACGCCCCGTTGGGAACGGTGTTCGAAGGTTCGGCTCTCATGTTCTTCGACAGTTTCATCGCGGATCTTATGAAAAAATTCGATTGCGGCGAAACCGAAATGAAAGGCCGGCATGCGATTTGGGTTTGATCACAAGTCCTCGGATACGACCATCCGGGCTTTTCTGAAACTCCCGTCATCGTTCACGAACACCGACATTGTCTGTTCCGAGGGATCCAAAACCGCGGAGAATCCGGTTTTTTCACCGAATATGTTTTTGTGGGTTTTCATGTCCGTGTCCGACATGTAACAGCCGAATCCGGGGTGGGAATGGTACCATCCCACCACGGTTCTGCATTTGTTCTCATCCATGGATGAGAACAAATCCTCCAAAGCCTTCGGATCGAACCTTACGCTTGTGTCCGTAGCCACGAGTCCCGAGGTGGCGGTGCCTTCCGCCACCGCGTATTCCCCTTCGCCGTCCACGTAAACCTTGCCCATCAGGAGTCCCATGACTTCTTTGTTGTCCCCGTACCCCAAATCGGCATGGAAAGCCATTTTGGAAATCACGCTTTCTCCCATGAACAGTTCCGCTCCGGGAACGCCGCGGTTCCTGAATTCTTTGACTCCCTCTTCCGAGGATATTATTTTAGGCATCTGTACCGCCATAGCTTACCTTCGCCGAGAATTTAGGTTTATTGGAAGAATACCATTCCGCCGCCGCGACGCAGGACTCCGTCCCGTAAGGATTCATGGGGTTCGGGGCGGAGATGAGATTTTCGATTCCGATGATGAACGAAATGAGATTGGAACCGAAATTCCAATTCTCGGATATTTTCAAACATACCAAGCCCCCGTCTTCGGGCATCATGATGTTCGGATGAAATATCTCGGTTCTCCAGTTTACTCTGGGTCTTTCGTAAGGATATTCGTCGGATATCACCAGATCGAAACGGTGGCGGTCCGTTTCTTTATCTCTTGTTGCTTTTGCGGGAAGGTTGAAAAGACATACGCTCAGGATTATTGGAAACCCCGCATCTTCCGGTATTGAGTCCAATCCCGTGTCGAAGTAATCGTTGAGTGTTTCAATTTCGTTGTTTAGTCTTTTCATCAGAAGAGGTTTCGCCAATCCCATGGTCATCCGCCTTCCGGGTCCGGAATTATTTCAACCACGTCCCCGTCGCAGAGATTCATTTCCTCAACGGTTCTGGACCCCGGCAGAAGTTTCGTTCCTTTCTTGAGAACGAAGGCTTCGGCGCCTTCCCCCCAGTAACTTGTGGCGATTTCGATGATTTCCGCCATTTTTTCATGAGGTTCGAGTTCCATTCTCAACGAAGATTTCGTTATCATGTTAACAACTGTGATTTTTACCGTCATTTCAATCCCACCTGTAATTGGGACACGCTTCGTCCATGTCCAGGGAAACCGTGTCCATGGTTCCCCTGACCCCGTCGTAAAAAGTTATGTTTCTGATACAGAGATCTTCTTTCCCCGAAGCTATCTTTTCCGCTTCCCTGACCTGCATCGCCGCGACTATGGAAGTGGTGGTTATTTCCGCAGGAAGCAGCGGAGGGGCGTTTGCCGAACCGGTGCAGGAGAATCTTGAATTCAGAACCTTGACGTGACTTCCGTTGATTGCGCAGTTCAGACACGGACCGCCGGGAAGAACGGTCTGAACTTTGCCCCTCATTCCGTCCGTCCCTCCGTCCACATACGGGATTCCGTGGTAAATCGCGTGGGAATTGGTGTGAAGCCTTGCGGAGATGTTGTCGAGGCAGCCCAGAATCAGATCGTAATCCCAGTCGTCGATTTCCTGGATCTTTGAATTGATTCCTTTCACGTTCATGTTCGGGGACTGCCGGTTGGCACGTTCCGCCAGAACATGGGATTTGATCAGACCGCAATCGCATTCCCTGAAAAATACGCAACGGCTGAGATTGGAAATTTCCACACGGTCCATGTCCACCACCGTGAGGTCCCGGAAACCGGCAAGGATCATGCATTTCAGGACTTCGTTCCCCAAAGCCCCGGCACCGACGACCAGACATTTCAAACGGGAAAAACGGTCCACATCCATCCAGGAAATACGCCTCATGCGGTCGTATCTGTCTTCTTCCGATGTACTCCGCACCATCGTCCCGAATATTTGAAAGTGTCAATAAAATATTATCCGTTGATGTTAATATAATTGTATAGGACGGTTCCATATCATGATTGGTCTTGAATCTCCAATATTTTTTTGAAGCATACGGGAACCTGATGGCAAAGTTCCTGTCCGCAGTAAACCGTAACCGTGCCTTCGGCACGTTTACGGATTGAACTTTCCCAATCCGGGAATTCGGAGACGAAATGAATCAGCACCGTCGAATCCCGGGGGAGGGAATCTCCGAGGACGCTTTCCGGATTGTCTTTTTCTCCGATTACAAAAATATTTTCTTCCGGAAACCTGTTTTTTAGAAATTCATAAAAATCTTCCAGGAGTCTGACCTGCCCCATTCTTCTTTTTCCGGTCATCATCGCTCCGTCCCCGGAGCCCGCAAAGGATTCCATTCTCTGTTCGGAAAGAACGTCCGTTTCCGGAACACAGTTCATTTTATCTCGATGATAACGTCGGCTTTCAGGCCCATGCCCGATGCGACTTCTATGGCTTTCATGAAAGCACAGGGAACCGGACAGGCCGTATGGTTGATTATATCGTCCGCCGCACGGTATACTTCGGATTCGGAAAACTTCACGCAGATGTTCTGAAAGGGATCCACCGACCCCAAAGTTTCCGCCAGTCTCGTGATGTCCGCACAGTCGCTTTCGACGTCGAAGACCACCCGCATGTCGTCGTTCATTGTTGCCTTTATTTTGGTTTTCAGTTTACATACTCCGGGCTGTATGTCAATGTTGCATTCACTCATGATCGGTCACTCTCTATGATGTCAACACTAAACGGCGTTCATATGATTTATTCTTTTCAGGAAAATCCAAGTGGGGCTGCCCGGATTTGAACCGGGGTCAATGGCTCCCAAAGCCACAAGTATGCCAAGCTAACCCACAGCCCCCTCGGGGTGAAGACCGCTGTTCGGTTAATAATCATATCGTCGATGCTACATATTTTGTGAAATTGTTACCATATGCTTTTAACCATATAACGAGATAATGTGGAAGGGGGTTTTATTCTGAGATATACCATAACAGGAGATAATCTGCAGTTTGTGAACATTGAGTTGCAGCAAGGTGAAGAAATCTGTACCATCCCCGGCAGCATGAAGTATATGAGTGGCAACACCCGTATGACCACAGGCATGGATGGCGGTCTCGTCAAGGGTCTTAGAAGATCCCTGTCGGGAGCCACATTTTTCCTGGTCCGGTTCGGAGTTGACAGCGGTTCGGGGGTTGTCGGTCTCGGCGGAAACGTTCCGGGCAAGATCATCGATCTGCAAATAACTCCGGGAAAGAACTGGATTATGGAAAAATCCGCATATCTGGCTTCGCAGCCCGGGGTGAGCGTCGACATGACGTTCCAAAAGAAATTGGGCAGCGTGCTGTTCGGCGGAGAGGGTCTGATTCTTCAGAAACTCAGCGGAAACGGTGTGGCCTGGGGCAACGCCTGCGGCGACTTCAACGTGATCGATCTGGCACCGGGGGAAATGTACAAAGTGTCCACGGCGAACGCCGTGGGATGGGAGGAATCCGTGAGTTACGACATCACCTCCATCGGAGGGTTCAAGAACGTCATGTTCGGAGGCGAAGGGATGTTCGTGACCACGCTGACCGGTCCGGGCAAAGTCATAATTCAGTCCATGACCCTGGGCGAGCTGGCGGGATCTCTCATACCGTATCTGCCCTCGTCGAAGTGAAAGTGAGGTGAAAAAACATGAATGACATGAATAGGGAAAAGACCTGGCCGTCGGCGATAATGTTCCTGTTGCTGGCCATAGGCATCATAATCCTGATAGCGGTCGGATTTTACGCTCTGACGCAGCCCGGTGTGCTGGAAGCCACGGTGAAATTGATTCTCATCGTCCTGGTGGCGATTGTCGCAATAGCAATAATCGTCTACGCGGTTTTGGCTCTCCTTGCGATACCCATGTATGCCTTCAAAGGCACATCGTACCAAACGAACGCTTCGTACGGCCTTGACAAAGTCGAACCCGTCAAGGAAAAGGGCCTCGAGGAAGACGAAGAGGAGTAAACACCAATTCCGTTCCGTTCAGACGGAACGGCAACTTTTTAATTTTTCAACCAGCAGACGTATCGCGTTTCCTCTGTGGGATACCGCATTCTTTTCGTCCAACGGCAGTTCCGCGAAGGTTCTCTTTCCGTCATGGGTGAAAATCGGATCGTATCCGAAACCTTCTGAACCCGCTTCCGATTGGGTGATGGATCCTTCGCAGACTCCGGTCACGATTATTGTTTCTCCGTTCACGTCGCATCCTATGCAGGTCCTGAATTCCGCTTTGCGGTTTTCTTCGCCTTCCAGTAATTTCAGTATTCCCGGGTTTCCGATGGTTTTCTGAACGTAAGCGGACCAGACTCCGGGGAATCCTTTCAGGGATTCTATGAACAGCCCCGTGTCGTCAATGATGAAATCCGAAAGTCCTTCGGATCTCAGGGCCTCCATTCCTTTAAGCACCACTTCCCGGAGTTCGGAAGACTGCACTTCGTCGTATCCGACGGTGCAGTGTTCGATTTCGATATCCAGATGTTTCAGCCCTTCCCTGAATTCTTCGGCTTTTCCGAGATTGGAGGTTATGATTTTAAGTTTCATGTGTATCTCGCCCTGTTTCTGATTTCTTCGGTTTTCCTGAGGACGGCGTCCGCATCCGTCTTGTGTTTTACGTATTCTTCCATTACCGTTACGAATCCGTTCGCGATTCCGGAATGGGCCGATGCCAAGGCTCTCTCCAGAAGACGTATGTCCACGCCCATCTCTTCGATTCCCGCTTTGGGATTTCCCAACGACATGTCGGTCACGCACAGTTTGCCGTCATCGCCCAAGATCATGTTCGAAGTGGTCAGATCCCCGTGGGATATGCCCCGGTTGTGCAGATCCGCCAAAACCCTTCCTATCAAAGGACATATTTCCTCCGCCGAAGACGGGTCGGAATCCAGAATCTCCTTGACGGTGGAACCTTCGATGAATTCCATGGTTATGCTGTATTCCGACATGTCCACGTCATAAATCACGGGAGTTCTCACGGTGTCGGAACGCGCTTGTCTCATTATCCTGACTTCATTCCTGGTTCTGACCGAACGTATCCTTTCATCAAGGACCGGATGTCGGTATTTCTTCGGAACCCTGGTTTTCTTTACCGCTTTCCTGCCGAGGAATTCCGAAACCGTGACAACGGCTTCCGCCCCGACGGCAATGGGCTTTTCCATGTTCCGTCATGTCTCAGGTTCCCTATATAATTAATAGAACACAGAGTTATACAAAACCGACATGAGGTATGTGATAAGCGGGGACAATCTCCAAATGGCCAACATAACGCTCAGCGAGGGCGAAGCCGTGGAAGTCATCGCGGACTCCGTGGCCTACACCGTGGGAAAGTTCGACATCAAAGCGTCCAAAGGTTTCATCAGCGGTCTCAAAAGAGCGATTACCGGGGAAGGTCTGGAAACCGTTACGTACAGTCCAAGTAAAGGCGTGGCCGCTCTGGGCGTCGGGGGAACTCTTCCGGGAAGAATCATGGATGTTGAACTGAACCGCACGGATTGGATTGCGCAGAAGGATTCTTTTTTGGCGATGCAGCCCACCATCACGGTGAAAATCGAATTTCAGAAGAAACTCGGAGATGCTTTCGGAAACGAATCCTTCACTTTGCTGAGACTCGGCGGAAAGGGCATGGCTTTTCTTTTCGCCCTCGGGGACTTTATCATATTTCCGTTGGACAAAGGGGATTCTTACGAAGTTTCCACCGACCGGGCGGTCGCCTGGGAATCCACGGTGAAATACAAAATCGAACCCAAAAAGGAAATGAAAAGCGGATTTTTCGATAAAGACCTGCCTTACGTCACGAAATTCGAAGGTCCGGGAAGAATCGTGATGCAGACCATGTCTCTGCTGAGGGTTCACAGTATGTTGTCCCCTTATATCGAGGCCGAAGACAGCAAGTGATTGAGAAACGATTTATAACCCTCATACATTCAAAACAGTGTGAAGCGGATACCTTTGGGAAGCGGCGCGTTGGACGAACTTCTGGGCGGCGGCGTGGAGTCGGGCAGTCTCACTCTTTTGTACGGAGAAGCGGGAAGCGGAAAAACCAACATGTGCCTGCAGGCCGCACGGAACGTGCTGGAAACCGGAAAGAAGGTCGCTTTGATAGACTGCGAAGGAGTCTCTTACGAACGGGTGAACCAAATATTCGGCGATCGGGAAGACCTTCTCAAAAATCTCCTGGTGTTCCAAGTGCACAGTTTTGAGGAACAGGGGGACAGGGTCGGAAAGGTTGCCCGCATGGCCGAAACCCGGGGGGAACTGGGATTGATAATCGTGGACTCCCTGACGGTGTTTTACCGTCTGAACCTGGACGATCATCTGGCCAGAAACGATTTCATAAGACAGATAGACACCCTCACGGAAACCGCGAGGAAAATGGATCTGCCGGTGATAGTCACGTCACAGGTTTATGCAAACATAAACATGGGCGGGATAGAGTTCATCGGCGGACATGTTTTGAGGCATAACGCGAAGACCATCCTCAAACTGGAACCGAGAGGAAAAGGCGTCCGTTCGGCGGTAATAATGAAGCACAGAAGCCTTCCCGAGGGCAGAAACGCCATGTACAGAATCACGGATGCCGGAGTTACCGACATTTGAGTGTGTTTTTCGTCATTCCGATTGCGTTTTCCCACGGTTTATATAGTTAAATTTTGTTTACCGCAGTATCACTACGAATTTAGTAGGAGTAACTTTATGGTCGACAACCTGGACAAACTCATAATTGAAATGCTCAAAAAAGATTCAAGACGCCCGTTCGTTGAAATAGCCAGTAATTTGGGCGTGTCCGAAGGAACCATCAGAAGCAGAGTGCACAGAATGACGGAAATGGGAATCATCCGCGGATTCACGATAAAGACCAGTTCCAAGAACGTCAAGGCGCTCGTAGAAATACGCGTAAACGTGAACACGGATACGGAAAAGATTGCCAAGGAACTTGCGGAATACGACGGAGTCACCGAAGTTTTCGAAGTGACCGGAGATCAGGACATTATTGCCATAGTCGACGTGGACTCGTCCCAGAAACTGAATGACATAATAGAGAAGGTCAGAAGATACGACAATACTCTGAGCACAAGAACTAAATTGATATTGAAGGAACACTTTGGAGGGGCTTGAAATGTTTGCAGGATGCTCCACGGCGCTGATTACGCCTTTCAAAGACGACGGTACGGTTGACGAAGAAACTTTTAGACGGCTGATAGACTTCCAGGAAGAAAACGGAGTGGATACCATTGTACCCTGCGGTTCCACCGGGGAGTCCGCGACTCTGAGTGCCGAAGAACATGTCAAAGTCATCGGAATCGCCGTGGATCAGGTAAAACGCGCCAAAGTTCTTGCCGGGGCGGGCAGCAATTCCACCGCCGAAGCCATTTCTTTCAGCAAACACGCGGAGGACATGGGAGCCGACGGTGTGCTTTCCATTTCGCCTTATTACAACAAACCCACTCAGGAAGGGATTTACCTTCATTACAAATCCATAGCGGAAGCGACGGAAATACCGATTGTGGTGTACAACGTCCCGGGAAGGACCGGATCGAACATCACCTCCGAGACCATGCTCCGCATGGCCGAAATACCCGGAATCGCCGCCGTGAAGGAGGCCAGCGGAAACATATCCCAGGTTCAGAGAATCCTTGCGGGAAGACCCAGGGGGTTCGAAGTGATCAGCGGTGACGATGCGCTTACCTATCCCATCATGGCGATGGGGGGCGACGGAGTGATATCCGTGACCGGCAACTGTTGTCCCGCACGCATGAGCAAAATGGTTCATCTTATGCAGGAAAGCAAATTTTCGGAAGCATTGGAGATCTGCAACGAACTGGTGCCGCTGTTCAACGCACTGTTCTCGGAACCCAATCCCATTCCCATAAAATATGCGATGAAGGAACTGGGTTTCGGAAACGGAGTTCCGAGGTTGCCCCTTACGCCGTTGAGCGAAGCGGGACGGAAAACTCTTGCCCCGATTCTTAAAGAATTGGGTCTGTGATAGGTATGACGGACGTTGTTGTCGGAGGCGCCTCCGGCAGACTCGGGAATATGATTTGCCGCCTGATTTCCGAATCCGACGATCTGAATCTCGTCGGTGCGGTGGTTTCAGAGAACGGCGGCAGTCTCGGGAAGGACATATACGGAACAACGGCGACGGGTCCCGACGGATTGTTCGGACTTGCGGAAAATGCCGATGTTTACGTGGATGTCACCACTCCCGGTGCCGCGGCGGAAATCGTGGCGGACATTCCGAAAACGGGATGCAACATGATTATCGGAACAACGGCGATACCCGGAGAGGTATTGGAACGGATGGCGGTCAACACCGCCGAATACGGCACGTCGTCCCTGGTCACGGCAAGCTTCGCCCCGGGCGTAAACGTGTTCTGGAAACTCTGCGAAACCCTCGCAAAATATCTTCCGGACTACGACACGGAAATAATCGAATACCACCACCGGGGAAAAATTGACTCTCCTTCTGGAACGTCGATTGAAACCGCAAAGCGGCTGACCCTGTCTTCGGGCGGAAAAGAGATTCTTTACGGAAGAGAGGGCGAAGTCGGTGCCAGAGGCAAAGAAATAGGAATACATTCGATAAGGGCGGGAGACATCGTCGGAGATCACACGGTGTGCTTCGCCAAAAATTCGGAACTCATCGAACTGACACACAGAACGGACTCCCGCGAGGTCTTTGCACAGGGGTGTCTGAGTTCCGTACGCTGGATCGCGGACAAGAAAGACGGAAAGGTACACAACATGGAAGAGGTGTTAGGAATATGCTGACAGTAATGAAATTCGGAGGATCGAGTATGGCATCCTCCGACGCATTCAAGAAAGTGGCGGACATCATCGCATCAACGGAAGGAAACAAAGCGGTGGTCGTATCGGCGGTGGCCGGGGTCACGAACTTTCTGGTGGGTGCGGTGGAAGAAGAAATTATTGATTACGAAGGGGTTCTGAAAACCTTCTCGGACAAACATACGGAGATAGCGGAACAGCTTTTCGACGAAGAATATATGGAAATCTTCCTCAAGGCTTTCGACGAGAGGATGGAATCCTTCGAGAACGCCCTCAGGGGAGACAGAAAGAACCCATACTATATGGATGCGATTTCTTCATCGGGAGAAAGATTTTCCTCTCTGATACTGGCACACCTTCTGAAATACATGGGGAAGGAATCGGTGCCCCTCACTTCGGCGGCGGCGGGAATATATGCGGCGGGTCTGCCTCTTTCCGGCCATGCCGACCTCAAACGCACCAAGGCTGAAGTGAACATGAAAGTCAAACCCATGCTTGAACAGGGAATAATCCCGGTCATAACGGGATTCTACGGCATGAACGGCGACGGCAACCCTCTGACTTTCGGCCGCGGAGGTTCGGATTATTCCGGAGCCGTAATCGCCAACGCGTTGGAAGCCGACGAACTTCAGATATGGACGGATGTGGACGGATTCATGTCCGCGGACCCCCGCATGGTCACCGATGCGGTGCCCATAAAGGAAATGAATTACGGAGAGGCCGCCGAACTGGCATATTTCGGAGCCAAGGTCCTTCATCCCAGAACCATAGAGCCGGTCAGACAGAGACACATCCCGGTGAGAGTTAAGAACACCTTCAATCCCGATTCTCCCGGTACGTTCATCCACCACCTGAGAGGCCCCCAGAACGGCCTGCTGATGAGCGTTGCGGTGAAAACAGATCTGTCCATAATCACCATAAGCTCAGCGGAAATCGCGTTCCGCCCCAGCATCGTGGCCCACATAATCGAAAAATTTGCAGAGAGAAACGTGATAATATATTCGATATCCACCTCTCTGTCCACCGTTGCGTTCTTGTTGCACAACAACGACATGCAGGACGTCCTCAACCAATTGAACCATCTTGTGGAAACGGATATAGAGAAAATCAACGTTAAGAGTGATGTTGCCCTCGTCTGTTGCGTCGGGGACGACCTCTTGGACAAATGCGGAGTGTCGGGAGACATCTTCGGAGTGGTGAAGGAAGTCGGAACGAACGTGGAGATGATTTCCGAAGGGGCCTCGGACTCTTCCCTTAACTTTGTCGTGCCCATGGAAATGCTTGTAAGCACCGTAAGAGCTCTTCATGCTCAGTTTGTGAGGGAATGAAAATGGAAGACTACGAATCGGACAAAGGCAGAATGATTATCGGCGGAATGTACGCCGGAGACATTGCGGATGAGTTCGGCACCCCGGTTTACGTGACCGATGAGCAGAGACTCAGGGCAAACTATCGCAGAATTTACGGTGCGTTCTCCAAAGAAATGAACACCGTAATCAATTATGCCTGCAAAGCCAACAGCAACCTTGCCATTCTCAGCATTCTCGAAGAGGAGGGATCCCACATAGACGCGGTGTCCATAGGCGAAGTCGAATCCTGCATGAAGGCGGGATTCACCGCCGACAGGATTCTTTACACCGGGGTCAACGTCAGCAACGAAGAACTGAAAGCGGTTTCCGATTTGGGAGTCATGATTAACATCGACTCCGAATCCGAATTGGAAAGATTGGCGAAAATCAAACAGGGTCACAAAATATCCATCAGGGTCAATCCCGACGTTGGAAGCGGACACAGCGATGCCGTCATAACCGGAAAAAAGGGAACCAAGTTCGGAATCCCTTCCGAAAAGGCCGTCGGGGTTTATGCCAGAGCCAAGGAACTCGGGTTTGACATCAAAGGGATTCACGCCCACATCGGTTCCGGAGGCAGTGACATATACCCCTTTATGGACGCCGCCGACGTGCTTTCCGAACTTACGAACGAAATCAAAGAAATCGGCATCGATTTGGATTTCATCGACATCGGAGGCGGATTCGGAGTTCCTTACAAAATGAACGAAGAACCTATGAGCATCGAGGAACTGGCCATAGAAGTCACCGACATCATAAAGATGCAGACCGACGTGGAAACGGTGTACATAGAACCCGGCAGATACATCGTGGCGGATTCCACCGTTCTGCTCACAAGATGCGTGGACGTCAAGAACCTGGGAGTGAAAAGTTTCGTGGGCGTTGATGCCGGAATGAACACTCTGGCACGTCCCGCCATGTACGGTTCCCACCACCATGTCGCCATCGCCGACAAATTCGGCAAAGCCTGCACTGCGAGATATGACGTTGTGGGTCCCATCTGCGAAACCGGAGATCATCTGGCATTGAACCGTGTTCTCCCCAATCCCGAAGAAGGGGACGTGGTCGTCGTTTACACCGCGGGGGCTTACGGATTTTCCATGTCCAGCAATTACAATTCGAGACCTCTGTGCAGGGAAGTGCTTGTGAACAACGGAAAGGCTGAACTCATACGTGAGGCACAGACCATGGAAGATCTCTGGAAACACCAGAGGATACCCGAGAGGCTCAGGAAATGATTTTCCTGAAATATCACGGACTGGGCAATGATTTCGTCATTCTTGACGGTACCGACGGAAGGTTGGAAATCGACAACGAATGGTGCAAATGGGCCTGCGACAGAAACTTCGGAATAGGTGCCGACGGAGTCCTGTACGTCATGCCCGGAAAAAACACGGACATCACGATGAGGGTCATCAACGCCGACGGTTCCGAAGCCGAAATGTGCGGAAACGGCATCCGTTGCGTGGCAAAATACGCTTACGATTACAATATAGTCGATAAAGAGAAATTCCTGATACACACCCTTGCCGGGGATTTGGAAGCCCTCGTTTCATTGGGGGAAGACGGCAGGGTATCTACGGTGACCGTGGATATGGGAGCGCCGGTGTTGGACGGGCGTTCCGTTCCCGTGAATCATGACGGAAAATTCGTCAACGAAGAATTCGACGCGGATTCCCTTAAACTCAGAGGCACCGCGGTGTCCATGGGAAACCCCCATTTCGTGACTTTCACGGAACTTGAAGATGAAACCGTCGACAGACTGGGACCCGTGATTGAAAAACACGGATTTTTCCCTAACAGAACCAACGTGGAATTCTGTAAGGTTTCCGACGGCAAAATATACGTCCGCGTCTACGAACGCGGAGCCGCATGGACTTTGGCCTGCGGCACGGGTGCCTGCGCATCCACCGTCGCGGCGGCCTTGATCGGACTTGTTCCCTTCAACCTGCCGGTTGACGTAAAACTTCCCGGCGGATGGTTAAAAATAACCGTCGACGGGAATTTGAACCGCGTCCTCATGGAAGGACCTGCGGAATTTGTATTCAAAGGAGAGATGTGACATGAAATACGCTCAATCAGAAAGACTCCAGAAACTGCCGCCTTATCTCTTCGTCAGATTGGAAGAACTCACTTCCAAAAAGAAGGAAGAAGGCATGGACATGATCGATTTCGGAATCGGGGATCCGGATCTTCCCACCCCTCAGCCCATAGTGGAAGCGATTCAGGAAGCCATGCCCGTGAACAAAAACCAGAAGTACTCTTCGTCCCAGGGCGAAAAGGATCTCCGGGAAGCCATTGCCGAATGGTACAGCCGCAGATACGGCGTGGATGTCAATCCCAAGACCCAGGTCTGCGTCACCCTCGGTTCCAAAGAAGCGATATTCAACATATCCCAGGCTTTCGTCAATCCCGGCGAAACCGTCATCGCGCCCAGCCCGGGATACCCCGTGTATTCGGGAGCCTCCGTGCTGTTCAACGAGGCCGAGTGCGCAAGCGTGAACCTCAAACCGGAAAACGACTGGCTATTGGACGTCAACGACTGTCCCACGGATGCGAAGATGATGTATCTCAACTATCCGAACAATCCCACCGGAGCCACCTGCGACGTCGATTACCTCAAAGGCGTGGGAAAGTGGTGCGATGAGACCGAAACCATACTCTGCTACGACAACGCGTACTGCGAGATGTGTTACGACGGGTACGAAGCGCCCTCGGTTCTGCAGGCCACCGACAACGCCATCGAATTCGGTTCCTTTTCCAAAACGTTCAACATGACCGGATACAGACTGGGTTATGCCGTAGGACACCCCGATCTCGTTTCCGGCCTGACGAAATGCAAAGGACAGATTGACTCCGGTGCACCCATTTTCGTACAGAAAGGAGGAATCAAAGCCCTCAGCATGTACGGCGAGGACGGTTCGGTTCCCGCCGAGGTTCAGAAAAGCATGGACGTTTACGCCGAAAGAAGAACCGCCATAGTCAACGGCCTCAGGGAACTGGGATTCGACGTGAAGATGCCCAGAGGCACCTTCTACGTCTGGTTCGACTGCGGAATGACTTCCATGAAATTCACCGAGAAACTGATCGACTGCGGAGTGGTGTTCACTCCGGGATCGGGATTCGGGGCTTCCGTTGACACTTACGTCAGAGTGGCAACGACCCAGCCTCTTGACAGAATCGAGGAAGCCTTCGAAAGAATCGGCAAAGTGCTCTGATTCTCCGAAAAATCACTCCGAAAACTTTTTTCTGGAGTGCTTGAGGGCTTCCACCACGGGCAGAGGTCTGCCCATAAGGAAGGACTCGAGCGCTCCCCCTCCGGTGCTGGTGTAAGCGAAACTGTCGGAGAGATTGAATCTCTCGGCGGCGGCACCGGTATGTCCCCCTCCTATGACCGACTGGCCTTTGCTGTCGATCATCGCTTTCATGAGGACATGGGTTCCCACGGCGAAATCCTCTTCTTCGATCATTCCGGCGGGACCGGACATGAAAGAAGTTCTTGAAGACTCTATGACTTTTCTGAATTTCTCCGCACTGTCGTCCCCGATGTCAAGGGCGGGTTCTTCGGTAGGCATGTCCCCCACATTGACCGAGACGCGTTTGCCGTTCCTGTTGACGGCAACATCCACCGGCAACAGTATTTTGGAGCCGTGAACGTTCAGCACTTCTTTGGCGAGATTGAGATTTTCTTCGGTAAGTTCTTTTTTAAGTATTTTCAGACTGGATTCGCCGATGTTCACCCCTCTGGCATAAAGGAACGCGTTTCCCGCCAGTCCGGTGAGAATCACGGTGTCGGCGGTCTGCGCGGTCAGAACGTGATCCACCATCGACGATATGTCCCCGAACTTCGCCCCGCCCAAAATGAAAACGGAAGGGCGGCGGGGTTCGTCGAATATCGCGCTCAATGCGAAAAGTTCCTTCATCATCAGCCGTCCGGACGCGGAAGGCAGACGGTCCTGGAATCCCACAAGGGAGCTTTGGGAGCGGTGGGATGCGCCGAAGGCATCGCACACGAAATAATCGAACATGGGCGCCAAGACGTTTACGATTTCGGAATTTGCCTGAACGTCCATGTCTGCTTCCACGGATTCCGAATCGATTTCCCTGACGTTTCCCAACAGCAGAATTTCCCCCGACTTCAGGGATTGGATTGCTTGTTTGGCTTTTTCGCCGATGACGTCGTCAACGTACTTCACGGGATAATTCAGATTTTTGGAAAGACGCTCGGCATGCTGTTCCAAGGGAATGAAATCCCATTGGCCTTTTCTGCCCTGATGGGCGATAATCACAAGCTTCGCCTGTTTTCCCACGAGCTCCCGTACCGTCGGCACCACTCTTCTTATGCGGGAATCGTTCAGTATCCTCAGTTCGTCCTTTTCCAGGGGACAATTGATATCCACCCTTAACAGAACTTTCTTGTCCTTGAAGTTGAAATCACTGAGAGTGTGGAATTCCCGCATAGAACGACCTCATCTCTTGTATGGTATTCCGAGGGATATGTTTGTTTTTCTCCTGGACTCGTTGACATCGCAGAGTTTGCACATGGATCGTATGCAATCGATGTTTTCGGGAACGACGTCGGATTCCTGGTGAACCGCCTGATAGTAATACAATGTGTTTCCGGTGGATTTGACTCCGTTTTCCCAGACAACCACTTCGTACATGTCGGACCTGTTTCTTCCCAGATCCCTTGCCAGTTCCATGATTTCCGCCGTGGACTTTATTCCCGAGGAGGTGTCCACCAGCCGCACCCTTGAAGAATTGCCTATGACTTCGAGGGCTTCCTCGGTGGTTGTTTTGTTTTTGAGTTCCAAGGTCACCGTGTGCATGTGCATGATTGTGGTCGACGCTTTGATCGCCATGGTGTTGATGTTGATCCAGGGCATGATGCTCCTGACGTCGGGACCGTGATGGGTGGGCAGACTCACGGAAGGTTCGAGGGCGTTGATGGGGCCTCCTTTGCTGTCTCCGGGATCCGCCGCTCTTCTGACAAGGGTGACGTAAGCGTTTTCAATGCCGAATTCGCGGTCCAGGGGGAACAGGGTTCTGAGAAGTCCGGTAGTGTTGCAGGAAACCACTCTGGAAAACTGGGCACCCCAGGATTCCTGATAATTGGCGGTCGAGTTGAACGAAGTGCCGGTGAGGCTGTGGTCTTCCCCGCCCTGGAAAATCGCTTTGACTCCCGCTTCGGCGTACATGTCTTTGTACATCTGACCCACGTTTCCAGGGGTACAGTCCACGATGATGTCGGCTTTCTCACACAGTTCTTCCACGGTTCCCTCCACAGGAACCCGGGCTTCTTCGAACAATCCCTTTCTGTCCGACGGTACGTAGAGATCGAATCCGCTCGCCCTCGCCGCGTTTACTTCGAAAGTGGGCCGGGTCTTGGTGACACCGATGACTTCCATGTCGCTCTGGGCGTCCACCGCAGAGGCAACTCTTTTTCCGATTGTTCCGAAACCGTTGATACCTACCTTGATAGCAGTCATGAAACACCTATTGGCAACATATGTTGCCGGTTGTACATAAAGTTCTTCCGTGGTTGCCTTATCTTCCCGTTTTCAGAAACACTATTATAAAAACTGACGCAATTACCAGTCGGAGATTATATCATGAAAGGAAACAGAGCATTGCTCCAAATGCTGGAGGACAGAGGTGTAGAGACCATGTTTGGATATCCGGGAGGCAGCGTGATTTCGATTTATGACGAAATCATGGACTCCTCGATCGATCACATCCTGGTACGCCACGAGCAATGTGCCGCTCATATGGCCGACGGATTTGCCCGCGCCAGCGGAAAACCCGGCGTCTGTATAGCCACAAGCGGTCCCGGCGTCACCAACATGATTACCGGCATAGGCACCGCGTATGCGGATTCGACTCCCATGATTGCGTTGACCGGACAGGTCGGAACCGGTTCTCTGGGACTGGGCGCATTCCAGGAAGTGGACGCCTACAGTCTGCTCATGCCCATAACGAAGCATAACTTCAGGGTTCTTGACGTTAACCGGCTTCCCCACGCCGTGGACGAAGCCTGGCAAATCTGCCAGATCGGAAGACCGGGGCCGGTTCACATAGACCTTCCTTCGGATCAGATGAACTCCGAAATAGACGAAAGTCTTCTCGGCATGACTTACGGGGTCAAACAGCCCAAAGAAGACATGTCCGAAATCAAAACAGCGGTGCAGTGGATCAAAGAAGCCCAAAGACCCGTTCTTTTGGTCGGCGGGGGTTCCATAAACGCCAACGCCGGAGACGAAGTCGTCAAACTCGCTGAGATGATTAACGCACCCGCGGTGTTCACCCTTATGGGCATCGGCGCAATGCCGACCGCCCACCCCCTGAACCTCGGCCCGCTGGGAATGCACGGAAGACTCTGCGCTCTGGATGCTTTCAAGAACGCGGATCTGGTCATTGCCATAGGCACCAAGTTCTCCGACAGGACTTTCAGCGTGCACACAAGGTTCAGCAACAAGTGCAGAGTCATTCAGATCGACATCGACGCCACGGAATTCGAGAAACACGGAAACATGGACATCAACCTTCTGTGTGACGCGAAGAAAGGAACGCAGGCGCTGATAGACGGGCTGGCGGGCTACAAGAACAATCACGCCGCCTGGGACAAGACCTATTCCGAATACAAGACAAAATGTCATTGCAACACAGACATCAACGAAACCCCGATTGTTCCGCAGAAGATTCTCTTCGAACTGAACAAACTCATCGACAAAGATCCCGACATGATCGTCACCACCGACGTGGGACAGAATCAGATGTGGGCGATGCACTATCTGCACGTTCACAAGCCGAGACACTTCCTGTCGTCCGGAAGTTTCGGAACCATGGGATTCGGTCTGCCTTCGGCCATAGGCGCCAAAGCCGCCAAACCCGACAACACCGTGGTCACCATCACGGGCGACGGGGGATTCCAGATGGTTCAGCAGGAACTTGCCACCGCGGTCGCCGAAGATCTTCCGGTGGTCATCATTCTGCTGAACAACGGATGGCTGGGTATGGTCAAACAGTGGCAGAAACTGTTCTGGGACCAAAGGTACAGCGCCACGGATTTGCGCAACGGACCGGATTTCGTCAAGATTGCCGAAGCTTACGGCGCCAAGGGACAGACGGTCGACAAACCCGGAGACATCGCCGATGCTCTGAAGGAAGCCGTCAACAGCGGAGAAACGTATCTTCTCAACATCCATGTGGATCCCGAGGAAGACGTGCTCCCGATGCTGCCCGCGGACCCGAAGCAGTCGATGGTCAAAGGACGCTGTCCGTACTGACGGAGGATTTCGCGAAGCCGGAAAAACGATACCTTTTAGTCTATAAAGTAATTTGACCAGTCAATACAAGGTGTAATTCAATGAAAATTTACCATGATTCGGATGTGGACATAAACGTCCTCAAAGGAAAAACAGTCGCGGTTTTGGGTTACGGCTCCCAGGGAAGGGCTCAGGCTCTCTGTTTCAGGGATTCCGGACTCGAAGTCGTCATCGGACTCAGAAAGGGAGGAAAATCCTGGGAAAAAGCAAAAGAAGACGGATTCAAGGTTCTTGAATTCGGAGACGCCGTGAAAAACGCGGACGTCGTCATGATGCTTTTGCCCGACGAAGTTCAGCCCAAAGTTTACAAAGAGTTCGTCGAACCCAACATCAAAGAAGGCGCGGCTCTCGAGTTCGCCCACGGATTCGCGATCATCTACGGAACCATCGTTCCCCCCAAGAATGTTGACGTCATCATGATGGCCCCCAAAGCCCCCGGTGACAAAGAAAGAGACGTTTTCGTGGAAGGATTCGGAGTTCCCGCCCTTGTCTGCGTGCACCAGGACTTTACCGGAAACGCGATGAAGACCGCGTTGGCTCTGGCCAAAGGTCTCGGTTCCACCCGTGCCGGTGTGTTCGAGACCACTTTCGAAAACGAGACCCTCACCGACCTTTTCGGCGAGCAGGCCGTCCTCTGCGGAGGCACCACCGCCCTCATCAAGTCCGGATTCCAGGTTCTTGTTGATGCGGGATATCCCCCGGAAATGGCTTACTTCGAAGTCTGCCACGAAGCCAAACTCATCGTCGATCTGATCAACGAGGGAGGATTCGAAAAGATGTGGCATGTGGTTTCCAACACCGCCGAATACGGCGGTTTGACCAAGAGGGACCTGGTCATCACCAAAGAATCCGAAGAGGGAATGAGAAAAATCCTCAAAGACATCGAATCCGGCAAATTCAGGGATGAATGGACCGCCGAATGGGATAACGACCTCAAGTACCTGAGAGAAATGGAAAACAAAGAAAAGGATCTCGGAATCGAAGTGGTCGGCAGGGAAATCAGAAAACTCTTCGAAAGAAAGAACTGAAACTTTTGAGCCGGGTGGTGTTGTGAAAAAAATCAGGATCGTCACGCGAAGCGGCGAATATGCCGCCGTCCTTGACGACTCGGACATTTCCAACGCCATCTGGCTGTCTTTACCCCAAAGACCGACCGTCAACATGATGGGCGGCGAAATTTATTTTGAAATGCCTTTGGACCCGGATACCGCGGGATCGGCCAGAATCACGGAACTTGAAAAAGGCGATGTTGCCTGGTGGCCCGGACCCCGGGCGGTAAGAATATTTTACGGATCCACGCCGTTGAGCGGAGAAGACGGTAATCCGGTTTCCTCCCATCCCGTGATCAGGATAGGTCACATCGAAAACTGCGAAGGGATTGAAGATTCCGGCGACAGGCAGAGAATTCTGATGGAACGGGAATTCTGATTTGACGGTTTTATCGTCCGCTCGGCATCTTCAATGCGTCTTAGTGTTTCTTCAGAACGAAAGCCGATTTCTTCCTGTCCTCTTCGGAAAGAACGGAATCTGCCGCGCATAATGAAAGACTTCATTGAATCCGGGAAATATTTTCACAGAACCGTCAGGGACTTGTCGAAGGACGTCAGTCTCTCGGCCCCGCCTTTCTTCACCAAACAGGTATCCTCGATTCTTATTCCTCCGACGTTCGGAAGATAGATTCCGGGTTCGGCGGAAACCACATTCCCCTCTCTCAGAATCTGTTCCGATTTGCTGTAAACGGAGATTCCTTCGTGAATGTTCATTCCCAGACCGTGACCGAAGGTATGAATCATTTTTCCTCTGAACTCTCCGGCATCGATTATCTCTCTGGCACGTACATCGGCATCCGCGGCGGAAGCACCGTCTCTGTAACACAGAAATCCTTCTTCCTGGGCTTCCCTGACGACTTCGTAAGCTCTTTTCAGAACTTCGGGAGGTTCACCGAAAAACACCGTTCTCGTCAGGTCCGAACAGTACATTGAGTATTTCGAACCGAAATCAAAAAGTGCCGTATCCCCGCGCTCAAGTTTCCGGTCCGTGGGGGAGTGATGGGGCATGGAGGAATTCGGACCGAAGGCCGCGATGGTTTCAAAGGCGTTCCCGTCCCCTCCCCGTTCCCGCATTCTTCTGTCGATTTCGGCGGCGGCTTCCTTTTCGGTCATGCCCGCTTTGAGAATCTCCGGGATCTCCCCGGCGACGGTTGAGGTTATTTTGCAGGCTTTCCTCATGATTTCTATTTCTTTTTCGTCTTTGACCGCAACAGTCTCTTCGATGCCTTTTGTCACGTCAACGGGATTTGCGTCAGCTGTTTTTCTCACGTACTCGACGCCGGCGTAGGAAACGCTGTTGGTGTTGAATCCGACGTTCTTGCAGCCGCGGAGAAGATCTTTCAGAATGCCGTCTCTGTGTTTCCTGTTTTCATACACATGACAGGTTCCTTTTCCCAGAGCTGCCCCTTCGGCTTCCAAAGGACTGACTATGGTGTTCAGTTCCCCGTCCCTTACGACGGCGATGCCGCCTTCGAAGGTTCCGGAAAACAATTCCGTGAGATACCAGTAAGTGGTGTCCAAGAACTGATTCTGTCCGTTCACTATCACCACCGCGTCCGCGTCCGGAGTGTTCAACGTGAGCCTTTCGGCCCGAGGCGTGCGTGACATTTTACCGGGAATCAGATTGCAATCCAGACGTTCTTGACCAGACTTCTCAAAGCATGGGAAGCCGATAAGGCCGACAGATGGGACGTTCTCGGGTTGTCGGGGGACGGGATGTTGAATGTTTGGCATTCCGCCCTTCCGAAATCTCCGCTGTACACCAGTTTGTGAGAGTTGCAGGTTGCTTCGGGATCGACCACAATGCGGACTTTGGTTTTGTCGAAACCTATTCCGAACATGCTGACCGTCGCCGCCACGTTGATGTTCTTGGGGAACAGTTTGACGGCCTCCCTTGCGGTTCCGTAGAAAACCTCGGTTCTCTCCTTGAGGTCGTCGACGACTATCCCTTTCTCAAGGACGTATTCCACGTCCTCTATGCTCTTGGGACCTTTGGTCGAGATGAGTTCGACGCTGTCCACGCCGGCTTCGATGGAGGATCTCAGACCGTCCAATCCGGATACCGCTCCCGACGGGATGTATATGCAGGCTTCGGCTTCCGACGCTTTCACCAAAACTTCCTCTCGGAAATCATCGTCCACAAGGGCCCCGACGGACATGACCATCATGTTTACCCCTCTCTCCACGACCACGGGGAGATAGGTTTTGGCGGCTTCCTGGGATGCCGCTTCGATGACAAGGTCCGAATGATAGAGTTCTTCCTCGACGGATTCCACCACAATGGCCTTTTCCGTCTTTTTCACAAGTTTTTCCGCCGCGCTGGGCTTACTGTCGAAGATGTAGATCTTGCTCACTTCAGGCATGCTGTCCGCCGTCATGGCCAGACTGGTGCCTATGGACCCGCATCCGATAATCAGTATTCTCATAATCTCTGGAATTATACGGATATATTAAGAACTTGTGTACTATCTCTTTTTAAATCCGTATATCGAAATCCCACCCTGTTTTTAATGCGGTTACAGCAAAGAAATTACGATTATCGGAACGCCCGTTTTGTTTTGTCCGAAGATTCCTTTAATGGGCCGACCCATTCGGTTGCCGTGCACGAGTACGAGAGGTTGGAACACACGGCGGATGCTTTCGTGAAATGTACCGGCAAGACTTTGGAAGAGTGTTTTGCCAACGCCGCATACGCAATGTTCGATCAGACTTTGGACCTGAAAGGCGTGGAACCGAAAGAAACCCTTCGCATCGAAACCGACGGCAGGGATTACGAAGAACGTCTGTACAACTTTTTATCGGAATTGCTGTTCATCGAAGATACGGAGAGAATGTTCTTTTCCGAATTCAACGTGATGTTTGAGGATGACAGGGTGATCTGCGACGCCGCGGGCGAAGGTTTGGATTTTAACAAACATACCGTGAGAACCGAAGTCAAAGCCGTGACGTACCACATGTTGGAAGTCAACGAAAAAGAACTTTACGTCACGGTGCTGTTCGACATATAATAAAATACAGAGATAGGAGTTAAGGGTCGATGTTGAAGATAGGCTGGTTCTCGACGGGGAGAGGTCCCGGTTCAAGAAACCTGCTCAGAGCCGTAATGGATGAGAAGGAAAAAGGGAACTTGGATATCGAAATATCTTTTGTGTTCTGCAATTGGGACAATACGGAAACCGACAATCCCCGCAAAGACCAGAGAGAAATTTTCTTCGATATGGTCAAAGGATACGGCATCCCCCTGATCACATGTTCCTGGAAGAATTTCGAACCGGAACTGAGAAAGGAAGACGAACATTCCTGGAGAATCGAATACGGAAGACTCCTGAGGGAAGAAACCGGAAAATACGGATTCGACCTGGGAATACTTGCGGGATATATGCTCTGGATGGATGACGAAACCTGTGAAACATACGATATGATCAATCTTCACCCCGCCCTTCCCGACGGTCCGAAAGGAACCTGGGAAGAAGTCATATGGGAACTCATGAAGGACCGTGCCGAATCCCAGGGTGCCATGATTCACCTCTGCACCGAAGAGTGGGACCGGGGGGCGCCTCTGACATACTGCGGATTTTCCATCCGCGGCGAAGAATACGATGTTCTTTGGGAAAATTTTGAAGAAAAACTGAAAAACGACACTTTGGACGGTATCAAAAAGAAGGAAGGGACCGACGAACCCCTGTTCAGGAAAATAAGGGAAGAGGGGGCAAAACGGGAACTTCCCCTGATTGTTTCCACCCTCAGGGCTTTTGCCGACGGCGAGGTTTGCGTCAAAGGCAAAACTCTGTACGCCGGAGACGACAGACTCGGAGAACCTTACGATCTGACGGAAGAAGTCGATGCTTCCCTGAGGTGATTCTTTGGCTGAATTCGACACTCTGGATGATTTGGGGTTCATAAACGACAAACAGTTCGTCTGCAGCTGCTGGGGATTCCTTACCAGAAACAACGGAACACGGGACATCTGCGAACGTTTCATAGGGGACGGGGGGCACTTCTTCGATATCATATCCCGGTACGATTCCCTCTGCGCTTATGTTTTGGACCGGGAGGACGGGAGGACGGGAAACACCATGAAAATGATCGCCCCGTTCCTGAAAGCTTACGGTGCGACGGATCTTCAGGTTCACAACATCAGCGCGGAATCCCTGGAACTCATACCCAAGGCGGGACACACCATGCGTTACGCCCTGAACGTGATGCCGACTTTCATCACCACCGGTCTGTACGAACATGACGTGATGAACATCTGTGAAGCGTTGGAAATTCCCATGGGAAATCTTACCTGCACGGATCTGAGCCTGGATTCCCACGACATGCCCCGACAGGAGGCCAGAGTCCTCAGGGAAAAAATATCCGAGATATCCGCTCTGAGACTGCCCAGGATCGAATATCCGTTGAACGTTCCGATGGAACTTGACGAACTGGACGTGAGAATGCTGAAAGTTATGGACGAAATCGGGGAAACCGTCAATTCCCTGGATTCCGCCGGTACGATTATGAGGTCCATGTCTTCGATAGGCTCCAACGAAAAAGCGTACACCCTTTTGGAAATCAGAAGAAGAACGTCCATAGAACTGGACGGTACGGCGTACATAGGAAGCGACACTTCCGATTATCAGGCGATGGAACTGGTAAACGAAAGCGGAGGTCTGGCTCTGTCTTTCAACGGAGAGGATTTTGCGGTTCGGGGAAGCAACATCGCCGTCCTTTCCAACGATTGCACGGTGGCCGCCGTGATTCTTCAGGAATTTTACAACAGCGGCATCGAAGGCGTGTTGGATCTGGCCGAGAACTGGAACATGGATTACATAGAAAGCAGAAGCTTTTCGGATCCTTACCTGGTGGAGGCCATGCTCAGAGAGAATCCCAAGAAACTCCCCGAAGTCTACGCCGTTAACAAAGGCAATGTGGACGAAATCGCAAAGAAAAGCGCGGCTTACCGGAAAAAGATACTCGGATTCCGGACAAGATACCCGTGAACCGAAAGAAGTGTAATGGTGCTCCCGTCGGGATTTGAACCCGAGTGTCGGCCTCGAAAGGGCCGAATGATTGGCCGCTACACTACAGGAGCGTACGCCGTCAATAATTGAAGATAGATAAAAAAGTTTGTATCTTTTTAAGGGTTTTCTTTAATTCTTATCTTAAAAAATGTGAAATCATTAATATAAAGATGCAAGCATAGGTCAGGTATGGCAATGAAAACGGTACCGGTCGACGGTGAAGAAGATGTATCGCGTATTCGCATGCCCAACATAAAAGAGGGCGAGATGTTCGGAATAGCCGACCAGCTTTTGGGGGCCTCCAAAATCCGCGTGATGTGCGAGGACGGAGTATCCAGAATGGGTCGCATTCCGGGAAAAATCAAAAAACGCATGTGGATCAGGGAAGGAGACCTTTTGATTGTATCCGTATGGGATTTCCAGCCCGACAAATGCGATATTAAATTCAGATACACAAGAACCCAGGCAATGAACCTCAGCAGAAGGAACAGGATCCCCAAGTCCATTGACATATTCTGAGGTTGAAGCGACATGGCCTCCTACGATGAGATTTACTCCTACATGGAGAAACATGTCGATGCTTTGAAAACAGACCGAACGGGGGATGAGAGGCAGACCGAGGGCGAAGTCTTCGACAGAAGAACCCTGATGGTTCTCTACAACTTCATGACCTCCGGAATCATCGACACCGTCCAGTACCCCATTTCCACCGGCAAGGAAGGAAATGTCTTTTACGCGGAAGATCCGGACGGGGCGCCTTTGGCTCTGAAAATATTCAGAACCTCCACCGCGACTTTCAAAAGAATCGCAAGATACATCGACGGAGATCCGAGATTCAAAGGGATGACCGGGAACCGGGTCAAAACAATTTATACCTGGACTCAAAAAGAGTTTCAGAATCTTCACCGTTATGCCAATGCCGGACTGAGGGTGCCGGAACCCGTGGCCCGTGAGAAAAACTGCCTCGTGGAGGAATTCATCGGCGACGGCACGGGTCCCGCGCCTCAGATAAAAAACGCCGAACTCGAAAATCCTACGGAAACTTACGAAGAAATAGTGTCCTTCATCGTGAAGGGCTGGAAAGAAGCCCGTTTGGTTCACGGCGATTTGAGTGAATATAATATACTGATGTCCGATGAAGGCCCGGTGGTAATAGACTGCGGACAGGCGATGGACACCGAATCCTACGGTGCCGTCGAACTTCTTGAAAGGGACATTGCCAACGTAAACAGATTCTTCGGACTCAGAAACGCGGATGTGTTGGAATCCGAAGAGATAATGAAAATGATATTCGACAAAGAACAGGAGGAGTGAATCGTGAGAACCGTCAGAATAGCCGCGGACCGGGTCGGCGCGCTTGTGGGAAAATCCGGAGAAACAAAAAAGATGCTGCAGAGAGTGTCGGGTCTGGAACTTGATATTTCCAAGGACGGGGTCGTTGTCATAAACAGACGCGAAGACGGAGATCCTCTCATGGAACTGAGCCTTGCGGACGTTGTCAAAGCCATCGGACGCGGTTTCAATCCCGAAAAAGCCCTGCGGCTTCTGGAAGATGACGAATACCTGGAAATCATAGATTTGAAAGAGTACGTTTCCGACAAACAGATGATGAGAGTCAGAGGGAGATTGATCGGAAAGGAAGGAAAAACCAGGAAGATCATCGAAGACCTCACTCTCTGTGACATGATCATCTACGGAAACACCGTGGGACTCATAGGAAACTCCATAAGCCTCCCGGTGGCAAAACATGCCGTCGACATGCTGATCAACGGCAGCGAACACTCCAGCGTTTACGGGTATCTGGAAGGCCAGAGGCCCCGACTGAGAATTTCCGAAATGGGATTCGATCTCTGAGGTTTTTGACATGGACGATTGGGTTTCCGGAAATTTGGACAAAGCCGAAGGGCTTGCCGAGAAGGGATTGTGCGACCGTTGTTTGGGTCGGATGTTCGGAAAGGAAGGAACGGGCATGACCAACGAAACCCGGGGGATCATGCTCAGGGAAGCGTTGAAGGAATCCGGTAAAGACCTCCCGGCAAAGAATCCCTGCACTCTGTGCGGGAACGTTTTCGATTTGTTGCCCAGATTCGCTGAAACCGTTGCGGAAGCCGTGAAGCCTCTGGAAACGGAAAACTTCCTGATAGGCACGAAAGTCGACCCTTTCATAACCGAAGCCGAAAAGAAACTTGTCGAAGAGTTCGGACTTGAACACAGCGAGATGATAAAATCCGAGCTGAACAGAGAAATAGGAAAACTGGCCGGCCCCATGATCGGCCGTCCGGTGGAATTCGACGGACCCCATGTGGTTGCCTGCATAGACACCCGTTTCGCGGACGTGGATTTGGACATCAAGCCTCTTTTCATCGCGGGACGTTACAATAAATTCAGCAGGGAAATCCCTCAGACCAAATGGCCCTGCAGAGAATGCAGGGGAAGAGGATGCGAACGCTGCAACCACATCGGAAAAATGTATCCCACTTCCGTTCAGGAAATCATCGGAGACATCGCGTTGGAAATGGCCGGAGGGGAGGAGCACTTCTTCCACGGCATGGGAAGGGAAGACGTGGACGCGCTCATGCTTGAGGACGGGCGTCCCTTCGTCCTGGAAATCAGCGGTCCCGTCAAGAGAAGCATAGACCTGAAAGAACTGGAAGAAAGAGCCAACATGTCGGAACTGGCAGGATACAATTCTTTGCACTTCACCGAGCGGGAAACCGTCAGGGAATACAAAGGCGCCACCCCCGACAAGGTCTATCGCGCACGCGTAAAAGCAAAGAGCAAAGTTAATAAACAGGAACTAATTGATGTAGCACTGACGTTCAAAGACGTCTGCATCGACCAACGGACCCCAAACAGGGTAATGCACAGACGTGCCGACCTTGTGAGACGGAGAGGAATACGTTGGGTCGAGGCGGAACCGGTCGACGATTATACCTTCGACCTTACACTTGAGACCGAAGCCGGGACATATGTGAAAGAGTTCGTTTCCGGCGATGAGGGAAGGAGCCTGCCAAACTTCTCCGACTCTCTCGGGATTCCCTGTGTAGTCAGCGAATTGGACGTGTTGGCAATCAAATATAACAAATCAGAGCGTGAATGAGATGAAAGCATCTAAAGGACCAAGGACGAATACCCGCTACAAGCTCCAGAAGAAACCCAGGAACCGCGGTCTTTCCCCTATCACCAGAGGTCTCCAGACTTTTGAGTCGGGAGAGAAGGTCAACATAGTTATTGACCCCAGCGTGCACAAAGGAATGCCGTTCTCCAGATTCCACGGTCTCACCGGAGTCGTTATCGGATCCAGAGGGGCGGCTTACGAAGTAAGCGTCAAAACCGGCGACAAATACAAAACCGTTGTCGCAAGACCCGAACACCTCGTAAGAAACGTGAACTGAACGGAGCAATGACAGGTGGAATTCAAAATGGCTGAAAAATACGTAAGTCTCGCAGAAGTCGGAGAACTTCTTACCTCCGACAAAGAGGCCAGAGGCCTTCTGGTGGTACAGAACGCCGCAATGGAACATGCACAGGCGGTCAGCCGTCTCTCCGCGGAGGATACCAGAAACCTCATCGAAGAGTTGAAGGAAGTTCCCCTTGTCACCGATTTTACCGCTGTGAAGATAGCGGATGTGCTGCCGAAGTATCCGGTGGACCTTCGTGCAATATTCTCCAAGGAAAGAGTGGTCTTGGAACCCGAGGACTCCCGCACCATCTTGGAGATAGTTGCTAAATACCTGTAACTTGGTACGAGAAGGGGGATCACCGTGGAAGAATACGTACGCGTTATTGATTATTTACCGCAGGGCATACCCAGCGGAGGCTATTCCAAAAAGGAGCCTGTATGCTTCGGAGTCGGTGAATCCGAATTCAAATTGTTCGAACTTGTGCCCAAAGCGGGAGCCCGGATCACCATGGGCGACCGTGTTTACGTGGGAGAGGACAAATCGAAACGCGAACAGATCGACCATATCCGGAAAAGAGTCGGATACGAGGATCTCACAAGCACCGCACAGTCCGAACTTGAATACGCGGTGGACGACATTGTCAGAGCCAATCCCGGCAGATACATCAGATTCTACAATGAGGCCGGCCCCATAACAATGCGCAAACACGCATTGGAAGAACTTCCCGGACTGGGAAAGAAAAGCATGGACGCCATCCTGAAAGAACGGAACGTTGAGAAATTCAAAAGCTTCGAGGACCTTGCGGAAAGAGTCCCCGTGGTCAAAAATCCTGAAAAACTCATAATTGAAAGAGTCCTGATGGAAATCTCCGAGAACAACCTCAAACGCTATATCTTTGTTTCAAGATGAAAAATCCGGGGCATCTCATCAGGGAGACCGAACTGGTCCCGAAAAAAGAAAAGGGACAGAACTTTTTGACTGACGGATCCGTGGCCGACCGTCAGGTGGGTCATGCGGATATTTCCGAAGGGGACAGAATTCTTGAAGTGGGTCCCGGTTTCGGAATACTCACCGAACGCCTGGTCGGAACCGGGGAACTGACCTGCATAGAGCTTGACGACAAGCTTGCGGAATACATCGGGGACAAATTCGGAGACCGGGTGAGATTGATTCACGGAGACGCCGTGAAAGTGAAATGGCCGGAATTTGACGTTTTCGTCAGCAATCTTCCTTACAGCGTTTCAACCCCGATCATATTCAAACTTCTGGAACATGATTTCAGGAAAGCCGTCGTGATGGTCCAGAAAGAGTTCGCGGACAGAATGGCCGCGGAACCGAACACCAAAGACTATTCGAGGCTGACCGTGGGAATTTATTACAGGGCGGACTGCGAGATTCTTGAAAAGGTACCGGCCTCCAAATTCAATCCCCGTCCGAAAGTGGATTCCGCCGTGGTATCGCTGACCCCCCGTCCCCCGCCTTTCGAAGTCCTGGACGAAAAACTGTTTTTTAAAATCGTCAACCTGTGTTTCGGCCAAAGACGGAAAAAAATAGGCACCTCGCTGAAGAAAGCCGGTATCATAGACAAAGACGCGGAACTGCCCTATCTTGACGAAAGGATTGAAAACCTTACGCCGGAACAGATCGGCGAATTGACGAATGCCGTGACCGCCCATGCGACAAATGTATAATCTTCCCAAAGAGATACAGGGTCGATTCAATGCTTATAGGAATTGTAGGTAAGCCCAACGTGGGCAAATCAACTTTCTTCGGAGCCGCGACCATGGCTTCCGTGGAAATCGCCAATTATCCTTTCACGACCATAGAGCCCAACAAGGGTGTCGGATACGTCAGATCCGCCTGTCCCTGCAAGGAACTGGGTGTCGAGTGCACCCCTCACAACTCTTCCTGCAAAGACGGAGTCAGATGGATTCCGGTGGAACTTCTGGATGTTGCGGGATTGGTTCCCGACGCCTGGGACGGAAAAGGACTGGGAAACAAATTTCTTGACGATCTGAGACAGGCTGACGCTTTGATTAACGTAATAGACGTAAGCGGTTCCACCGACATCGAAGGAAACTCCGTCGACATAGGCACTCACGACCCGGTGGAGGACATCACCTTCCTGCAGAAGGAAATCGACCGCTGGATGCTGGAAATCATCAAGAACGGTCTTTCCAGAATAGCAAGACAGGCGAAAATGCAGGGCACCAAGCCCGAAGTCGTGCTCGCCGACAGACTGGCCGGCCTGAAGGTGAC
This sequence comes from Candidatus Methanomethylophilaceae archaeon, assembly GCA_050950505.1. GTDB lineage: Archaea > Thermoplasmatota > Thermoplasmata > Methanomassiliicoccales > Methanomethylophilaceae > VadinCA11. The sequence goes on from JBMNHS010000001.1 coordinate 305,056, forward strand.
GGAGGGTCAAATCAAAGAAGCAATCAAAGTCACCGAACTTTCCACCGATCCTTCGACTTGGAGCGATGATATCCTGCTGCCCTTCTGTACCAGACTCAGGGAAATCGGCAGACCCATGATGGTTGCCATGAACAAATCCGACATCGCCCCCGCAAAATGCATTGACCGGGTGAAAGAATTCGCCGACCCGGGAGTTCCCACCATGGCGGAAACGGAATTGGCCCTCAAGAAGGCCGCGTCCGGAGGGCTGATAGATTACGAACCCGGCGACGAAACCTTCGCCGTGAAGGACGGGGTGCAGATAAACGAAGCCCAGAAGAAAGCTTTGGACTTCATGAAAGAAAAAATTTCCATGCACAAAGGCACCGGGGTTCAGGACTGTCTGGAAACCGCGGCCTTCGATCTGTTGGATCAAATCACCGTTTATCCCGTTGAGGATGAGAACAAATTCACCGACCACTTCGGAAGGGTCCTTCCCGACGCTTTCCTGATGAAAAGAGGTTCCACCGCCAAAGATTTGGCTTACAGAGTCCACACCGACCTGGGGGATAAATTCATCAGAGGCGTGAACGCGAAAACCAAACGCACCGTCGGAGCGGACTACATCCTTCAGGACGGAGACGTCATCAGAATCGTGGCGGACAAGTGATGAAAATGAACAACTGGGACGTCAGACTTTTTGCCGCTTCCTACAAACAGGAAGGCGAAGAAATGGTTATGGAAATGTTCGGAAAAACCCGCGAGGGAAAATCCGTAACAATCCTGTCCCGGGGATTCAGACCTTACTTTTTCATCGTTGAACCGAACTCCGAAATAGAAGGATACCACAAACGGGATTCCGACGTTCTGTCCGTCGAACACGACGAGTTGCTTTTGGGGGGCGTCATGAAAAAGGTGCTGAAAGTCACCATCAAGTACCCTTACAAAATGACGGAATACAGAAACCGGGTCAAAAGAGAAGGTTTCGAAGTTCTTTCCGCGGATATTCCCTTCCACCTCAGATTCATTTACGATTTGGATCTGGGAGCCTGTCTCAAAGTCATCGGAAAAGAAATCAAAGGGGAATACTGCACCGATCTTACCGTCGAAATGGAAAGCCATGAAGATTTGGAGCCTTTCACGCCCCCTCTCAAAATAATGTCTTTCGATTTGGAAAACAGCGTGGAACACGATTATCTTTACTGTATCTGCGCGGTGATTTCCGAGGGGGATGAGCTCCGGGAGTGCAAACCGATCACGGGGACCGAAAAGGAAATCATAACCGAATTCGGAGAACTGATACGTTCCGAAGATCCCGACGTGATAACGGGATACAACATAGACAATTACGACATAAGGAAAATCAAGGAACGCGCGGACGCCATAAAGTTCGCCGATGGGATGCCTTGGGGGCGCGACGGCAGTCAGCCCCGCCTGATAAGCGACCGATTCTGGAGAATAAAAGGACGGTTGGTGATTGATGCCTGGTGGGCGGTCAAACGCGAGATAAGGCCCAAACAGGAAACCCTCAACGCGGTTTCCATGCAACTCTTCGGTGAAGGGAAACTTGACGTGGACCCCGCCGACATGGACCGTCAATGGAAGGAAAACCGGGAAGGTGTCATAAAATACTGCATGAAAGACGCGGAATTGGCATACCGCATTCTGGACGAAATAGAGTCCGTGCGCAAAAACATGGATCTTGCCGCGGTTTCCAAACTTCCGGTCGAGGACGTTCTGACTTCGGGTTCGTCGCAGCTTGCAGATTCTTTGGTCATACGTCTGGCCGACCGAAGCAAAGTCGCCGTCCCCAACATGGGAGGGCGGAGGGCGGGAGCGGATCAGATCGAAGGCGGTTACGTGCACACCATGAAACCCGGTCTGTATCACTGGGTGGTGGTTCTGGACTTCAAATCCATGTATCCTTCCCTGATTATTTCCAAGAACATATGTTTCACCACTCTGTCCGAGGACGGGGAAATAATAAGTCCCTCCGGCGCAAGATTCATGTCCAAAGAGAGAAGGGAAGGTCTGCTGCCCGCAATTCTTTCGGACCTCATGAACTACAGGGACAGCATAAAAAACTCGATGAAACTCGCACATGACGATCACGAGTACCAGTACCTCAACGGTCTGCAGGAAGCCGTGAAAATCCTGATGAACACGTTCTACGGGGTGTTCGCTTCCTCATTCTACAGATTTACCAACAAGAACATCGGGGCCGCGATAACAGCCTTCGCGAGAGGAAACGTGAAGGGAATAATCAGTGAAGCCGAAGCCGACGGGATAGACGTAATTTATTCCGATACCGACTCGGTGTTCGTACAGTCTCCCGAGAACAACCTGGAAGGTTCCGTGAAATTCGGAATGTCGTTGGCGGAACGGTTCTCCACCGACGAAGGCGTTCTGGAATTTGAAAAACTCATCGAACCCCTGTTCTCCCACGGAAAGAAGAAACGTTACGTGGGGCGGGTCGTGTGGCCGGTCAAAGAAGAGGATCTTCTGGTCAGGGGCTACGAAATACGCCGTTCGGATTCTTTCGACCTGCAGAGCGAACTGTTGGAAGAACTGTTCGAGAAAATTCTTGACGAAGACAACGAAGGTGCCGTGGCTTACGTGAGGAAAACCGTACAGAACACCCTGAACGGCGAGGTGGATCCGAAAGAGCTGGTGATTTCCAGAACCTGCAAAGGAATGGACGCTTATGTGAATCCCGAAAGGATGGCCAACGTGCAGGCGGCCCGCAAAATGGTCAAACTCGGATACGACTTCATTCCGGGAATGAAGGTTTCGTGGATCGTCACCGACGGTTCCGTCGTCCCCCAGAAGGTCGAGCCTTTCATCAGCGGCAAAAAATTTGAACACCGGCCGGACTACAGATACTACGCCGGAAGACTGGCGCAAACGGCGTCCAGGATCACGGAAGTCTTCGGATGGACCGAAAAGGACCTTATGCTGGGAAGCCGGCAGTTTACTTTCGACATGGATTTCGATTCCGACGATTCACCCGAGGAAGATGGAAAACAGATCGAAGTCAAAAAGAAAGGTCCCAAAAAAATCAAAGGGACCAGTCTGAAAGACTTCTTCTGATGTTTAAATGAAGGGCGTATCAGAACAGCACGTAGACCGCAAAGAACGCCGCGGACAGCAACACCGCCGCCATGCACAGCATCATACGGAGCAGATAGTTTCCTTCAAGGTTCCGTTGAACGTACGCTACGGACACTCCCCGGATTCCCGCGATGAGGCCCAAAGCCGGAACGAATATCCCTATGGGGTCGTCAATCAGACCCGCATACATCCCGAAAAAGGAAAAACCCGCACCCACCAATATTCCGAACATACCTAAGAAATAAGGTTCCGGAGATGCTTTTGCGTCGTCTTTCGTTGCGGTGTGATCGACACCGCAGGCAGGACAGACGAGAGCATTTTCCGGCACTTCAAAGCCACAATGGGCACAGTTCGGCATGAGGTATGAATTTTGTAATAGAGATAAAATGATTTGTAATGAAAAACCGCATAGTCAATGATTAAATACTGAACCACAATCAGGACAGATACGGAGCATTATAGGCTCTGCGGAAATGTGCCCGTAACAAGGTGAATCCGGAATGGTGATACAAATGGAAAACAACACCCAGGAAAATGCACGTCCCGTTAACGGTAAAAGCATGTACAGCTACATCGGAGACGCATGGAACGTGCCCGATAAATCTTATGTGAAAGACCTGAACCGCGAGAGAAAGATTCTTTGGAGAAGGGAAGAGAACTTCATCAGGATCGAAAGGCCCACCCGTTTGGACCGGGCGAGAGCTCTCGGATACAAGGCAAAACAGGGTTATGTCGTCGTAAGGGCCCGTGTCAGAAAGGGCAGTCTAGGAAAAAGAACCATCAAGGCCGGAAGAAGGGCCAAAAGAAAGGGTATTAACAAAATTACCGCAGGCAAGAGCCTTCAGCGCATGGCTGAAGAGAGAACTGCGAAGAGATACCCCAACATGGAGGTTCTGAACTCTTATTGGGTCGGTGCCGACGGACAGCACGAATGGTATGAGGTCATCCTGGTGGATCCCGCACACCCCGTCATCAAAGCCGACAACAAGATCAACTGGATTTGCGACAACACCAGCAAAGGCCGTGTTTACCGCGGAAAGACTTCCGCAGGCACCAAGGGCCGCGGAATGAGGCACACCGGAAAGGGAGCTGAAAAGGCCAGACCCTCGGTCAGGGCCAACAAACGCGGCAACAGTGAAAAACAGCGCCTCAAGGACCCGAAGAGACACTGATACGGAACCTCCGTTCCGTTTTAAACCCTTTAACTTTATTTTACTTCATTTTTCAGAATGTCCGTCATTTCTTTCACTTTGGAATCTGACATTCCTATGGTCGGAAAATAAACCGGCAGGTCGTAATCGGTCACGTTCACGTTTTTGAGATCTTTGAGCGAAGTTCCCAGTACGTAACCCAACGCATTGGGCTCTTCTTCGTCCTCTTCGATGAATCTCATATCCGGGTCGTAATGTGCCAGTATTCCGGTTTCATCGTTCCCTTTGGCAATTACCCTGCAACCTCTTTTCATCATGAGCCATGCGGACAAGGCGTCACGGTCGTTGCCCACCAGTGCAATTACCCGTCCTTGGGTTCCCACGGGAAGACCTCCGTGGCCTCTTATGTACTCGTCAAAAACGAAGGCTTTGTTTTCCCTGACCTCGATGAAGAAAACCTTGTCGGGATCCGTCAGGTCAACCCTTACGTTCAGATGTTCGTTGGCCCGGTAAATCGCCGAGCCGGCTTCGCGTCCGACATCCGTGCTGCGGTAAGGATGCGTTCCCTCCCGTCTTGGTTTTACGGCAAAAGACTCGCCCTCGGACAGACGGCCTTCGGAATACTTTGCGGCCGTTCCGCAGATGTCTTCCATTGACGACGAAGTGACTTCGGCGACGGAAAGAGAACCTATTCCGAAAACTTTCTTCAGGGATTTTATCGTTCCTTCGGTGTCCGAGGTTCTGACGTAAAAACGGGTGTCGCCTCTGTCGATGAGAGCTTCGACACCGTCAGCAGCCAACATGGACAGCATGGAATCTCTGAGCTGATTCTCATATCTTGTTCTGACCGGGGTACTCTTGAGACCGATCTCCGAATACCTCACCATTATGACGGACACGGAGTCTGCTAGACGAAATCCGATAATAACACTTTGCCACACTCTTAATATGGAATCGTCCATCACGGAGCACATGGACCCGGTATTGTTGATTGCCCTCGTGTTCGTGGGGCTGTTTGCAGGAATCATGGGGGCCTTGTTCGGCATCGGGGGCGGAATGATCATCGTGCCGATTCTGACAATCGGACTCGGTATGGCCGCAAAGGATGCGGCGGCGATAAGTCTGGTGGGAATCGTCGCAACCTCCGTCGGCGCGTCTTCGGTTTACGTGGGGCGGGGAATTTCCAACATAAGATTGGGCCTTTTCATGGAAATCGGTACGGTTATCGGGGCCATCGTCGGTGTTTTCATTGCGATTTACATCAGCAACTTTGTTCTGACGATTGTGTTTTCTGCCGTTACGGTTTATGCCGGATACAGAATGCTCGCCGAACCGGAAAAGAAAGTGATGCCGACGGATGACCAGGGAAAATATAATATGAAATATTTTGATGAAACCGATAAGAAATACGTCGGATACAACGTCCGCAATCTCGGAAAGGGCGCCGCGATTTCCTCTGTCGCGGGAGTCATCGCATCCATGACCGGAATGGGCGGAGGAACGATCAAAGTGCCCGTGATGAACATGTACATGGGAGTTCCGATGAAAGTGGCCACCGCCACCAGCAATTACATGATAGGAATCACCGCCTTTGCAGGCGCGATTCTGTACTTCATCCTGGGCGAAATCGATCTCATGTTCGCCGGAACCGTCGCCGTCGGAGGATTCATAGGTTCAATGATCGGCACGAGAATATCCCCTCACATCGACGGAAAAGCTTTGAGAAAATATTTCGCCGTATTGTTGTTCGTCGTCGCGGTAATCATGGTACTCAATGCGGGAGGTTGTCTGTGATGGATCTTTACAAAGCGACATCGAAAACCCTTTGGGGAGGCGCGGTGCTGGGTATTGCCATTACCGCAATCGGATTGATGGTGAACATGTTGGGTCACGGCGAAGGAGTCCTGTGGGCGGGATTGCTGATTTTGATACTGTCCCCGATCATCGGAGTCATGGTAAGCGCCGTTTTTCTCCTGTTGGCCAAAGACTATGCCTGGGCGTCGGTTGCTTTGATTCTGATTGCGATGACCGCGGTATCGATTATGTTGACGATGTATCTCAACTGAGATGCCATAACGCGAACCGCGACATGTTCACCCTTTGTTGACCGAATCAAAAGTACCGGTAACCTGTTCTGAAAACTTTCCTAAAACCGATGGTGCGGGGGATGGGATTTGAACCCACGAACGCCTACACGAATAGGCCCTGAACCTATCGCCTTTAGCCAGGCTCGGCAACCCCCGCTTTCTTCGGTTCGGGAGTAACACTTAGTTGTATAAAAAGAAGTACGGCCGGACAGATATCCGACCTAAAAGCATTTCAGACTTTCAGGATCCCAATCACATCGGGCAGGTTTGGTCGGCCTTCATGATCTTCATCCAGCCGCCGGACTCGTAAATAGCCAATCCTCTTTCTTCGATTGCTTCTTCGAATTCATCCCAGGAGATAATCGAGAGCCGTTCGTTGTCGCCCTTGGTGAACTGAACGCCTTCGGTTCCCTTCACGCGGCCGGGCTGTAAACCCTTGGCTCTAGCAATCATCTGTGCCTTTCCAAAATCTATTCTATCCATCGCCATTATTTTTCCCTTCTGAGATAAGCCAGACTTACCCCGGCAGAAGAATCTATTTTAATAGTATATAAAGATTAGTTAAAATACCGAGTTATTTCCCATGCTGGCTCATTGAAACTGTCTGAAATCCGTCCAAAAGAACGGAGAGGCACAAAGGAACAAAGGACCCAACCTGACCCGATTCGGTTGCTTCTGACGGTACTTGCGTCATAAATCGAAGCAATCGTCCCGGGTGTCCGAAAAAATCTTAAGATTCATGACTTCCCCCCGGGAGTTGTAGGCTTTCCAGCTGTTTCTGTCGTAAGGCATACAGGAAATTATGTGAACCCCGCCCCGGTTGGAAAAATATGACAGGTCTTCCGGAGACGGCCGGTTGGAATATCCGGGATGGGAATGCATCGTCCCCACCAAACTGAAATCCACCGGCGCCATCCAATCGTTCAGGAAACTGTGGGAATCCCCGTATACCGTGCCCGGGATCAGAACCATCTCCGAAAGTATTCCGTCGTCTTCCCGGATCATACAGAGAAATTCCTCCGGATGGACGGAACGGGCGGCTTCGTTCAACGCATCTATCAGTTCGATGTATATCCCGCGGATTTTCTTTTTGCCGCCGATCATATGGCATTCACCAATTTGTCTCTCACGTGGGAATAGAAGTCCTTGTCGAGTTTGATGAATCTTGCATAATCTTCCGCTTTGGTGAACTCCACGTGGGTCTCGCCGTCCATTTTGTATTCGTGCTGACCGTCGATCACAATCAGGCAGCCTTTGTCCATCACCGCTTCGACGGTTATCTTTGCCGTCGACGGAACCACGAAGGGCCTTGACGCGAATTTGAAAGCCGCCATGGGCACAATCAGGAAAGCTTCCACGTTGGGGTCCGTGATCGGAGCGCCCAGACTCATCGCGTAACATGTGGAGCCGGTGGTGGTTGACACGATTACCCCGTCGGCTCTGACTTCGGTGGCCAAATGCTCGTTCACATAAATTCTGAACTGCCTTATCTTCGCGACGGAATCCGTATGGATGACGGTTTCGTTCACGGCTTCGGCGAGATATTCGTTGTTGTACCAAGTTCTGAGCTTGGATCTTTTTTCAACCGTGTATTCCCCCCGTCTTATTCTTGCGATGGATTCTTCGATCTCATCCGGCTCTATTTCGGCAAGGAAGCCCACGCCGCCGGCGTTTATGCCGATGACCGCCGCTTCGGTGTGTTGGAACGCCCTGAGTATAGTTCCGTCACCCCCCACGACAAGGACTATGTCCGCCTCTATATCGTCCAAAGGCACCCCTTCGGTTCCCATGAGTTTTGCGGCGGAAGTGTCCAGTGTGACGTTTTCCCCTTTCAGGGCCTCATAGGCCCTCCGAACATACTCTTCCGCGTTTTCCACGAATTCGTTCGCGTATATCGCAAAACGGGCGGAACCGTGTTCCTTGATGTACGGCCTCATGACGTGATCGTAAACTTCTTTTCCCGAACATGCCACAAAACTTGCGTGTGACCTGTTGTCAAGAGGCATATCCAAGGGGTTTCCCCCCAGATCGTAAACTTCGCCGCCGGCCTCCCTCAGAATCAATGCGCTGGCGGCAATATCCACCGCCCTGACCCCCCGGCTGTACCTCACGGTGTTCATGTAATACAGATCCGCGTTGCCCATGGCGAGAAGAGCCATTTCCAGGGAAGCGCATCCCATTGAACGGGAGGTCTTCACGTTTTTGGCCATGCGGAAGGCTTCGTCCGGCGCGGCGTTCCCCATATAGATCATGGCGAACAGATTTGCCAGATCCGGTTCCCTGACGTGTATTTTCCTTCCGTTGTAGTACGCACCTTTTCCTCTGAATGCCCAGAATTCGTCTCCGGTGGCCAAATTCCTAAGAAACGCGGTGTGTATTCCGCAAATCGAATCTTTTCCCACAGCCATGGAAACGGAATAGAAAGGAATTTCCGCAGCGGAATTGTTGGTTCCGTCAATCGGATCGAGAACCAGTATTTCGGTCCCGCCGTTGTCGACGAAGCCGATTTCTTCACTGAGGACGTTTATCCTGAGTCCTTCGGACTCTATGAACTTCAACACCGCATTTTCCGCGACTTTGTCTATTTCTGAAGTCGGCGTACCGTCATCGCCGATGCAAATCTCGTTGCCGCGGTCACAGGGGGAAGGTATCAGCGATACCGCTTCCTGCACAACGTCGGCAATCCGTCGGAGGGTGTTCAAATCCATACATCCCAATGTAACTGATTCCCTATTTAGGTTTTGTAGAATTTCAGACAGGTATTATTAGAAGAACCCGGATAAAGCAGAGTATGGAACCGCTGAAGGATTTTCCCGGGGTTTACGTCAGGGAAAACTCTCTGTATACCCTGTCCGCTAATCCGGGCGTCCGCGTTTACGGGGAACGTATACTGTCCCACGGGGGAAACGAATACAGAGAGTGGTCTCCGAGACGCAGCAAACTTTCCGCCTACCTCACGTTGGACGGGGATTGTTTTCCTTTCAAGAAAGACAGCAAAGTGCTGTATCTCGGAGCTTCGGGGGGAACCACGGCTTCCCATGTCGCGGACATCTGTTCCGAAGGTTCCGTGATTTGCGTGGAATTCTCGCCGAGAATGTTCAGGGATCTGGTAACCGTCTGCGAAGGGCGGAAAAACATGATTCCGCTGTTGGGGGACGCCACCCGTCCTGAGGATTACATGTTCGTGTCCGAAGGCGCCGACATCGTTTACCAGGACGTTGCTCAGAAAGGACAGGCGGGAATCATTTCCGACAATATGGAAAAATCAAATGCGAAATACGGAATGGTCGCGATAAAATCCAGATCCGAGGACGTCACGGCAGATCCGGCGGAAGTGTTCGGCAGATCCGAAAAATACCTGAAAAACAAAGGATACAGGATTTTGGACAACCGGTCTCTGGAGCCTTTTGAAAAGGACCATTCCATGATTGTGTTCGGAGTGTGACATTTTGAAGACCGTGTACACAGTCGCGTTCAAAGACGGAAAATTTCTGATGGTTTTCAATCCCGAAAGAAATGGCTGGGAAATGCCCGGCGGAAAAATAGAGAAAAACGAAGACGTGAAAGACGCGGCAATAAGGGAATTTCTGGAAGAATCGGGATATGAGGTGGATATCGTGTCCGTGAGAAATCTGAACCACTGCTGGGTGTGTTCCGCACGTCTGAAAGACAAAGTGTCGGATTCGGAGATGGAAAGCGAATTGTTCGAAACTCTGCCCGATGAATTGTTTTTCGATAAAAAAGAGTACGATGAAGTCATACCTTGGGCGCTGAAAGAACTGAACGAATAATCGGGAATGGTCAACCTTTTAATAGTGGTTGCAGATTGTTGACGCAGTCAAGCCACCAAACCTATTCGGAGTAACAAATCATGGCAAGAATGCACACGAGAAGAAGAGGAAAATCCGGTTCCGACCGCCCGTTGGTGTCCGAGAATCCCTCATGGGTCCCCATTGGAGAAACAGAAATAGAGGACCTTATTGTGAAACATGCGAAGGACGGTGCGGGATCCGCCAAAATCGGACTCATACTCAGAGACCAGTACGGCGTACCCGACGTCAAACTCGCCACAGGCAAAACAATCACGCAGATCATGGAAGAAAACAACGTTCTGTCTTCCATTCCCGAGGATCTTTCGAACCTCATGAGGAAGGCGATTTCCCTTAACGGTCACCTGAAAGAAAACAACCGCGACATAGCCAACAAAAGAGGTCTGGCTCTCATCGAGGCGAAAATCAGAAGGCTTGAGCGCTACTACAAAGGAAACGGTACTCTTCCCGCAGACTGGAAATATTCTCTGAAGAAAGCAGAACTTATGCTTAAGTGAGAATAACCATGGACCGCAGCGTCCCCCCCAAACTTCTTGAAGAACTTTCAAAAGCCGCGGACATCGTCCGCGGCCACGACTTTATTCATATTTTTTCACATTACGACGCGGACGGTCTGTCCTCGGCGGCGATTCTTGCCAAAACCCTGCTGAGGGAAAAGAAAGAATTCCGCGTTACGCTGTTCACCACTCTGGATGACGAAACTTTCCGTGAAATCGCCGCAAGCAACGCGGATTGCTTCATTCTTTCGGATATCGGCGCTTCCTACGTGAAAGAACTCGATGGCCTGAAACCCGACATAATCGTTTTGGACCACCACACCCCCGAGGGAACGGCGGAACGGATCTGTTGCATCAACCCCCATCTCCACGACATCGACGGCATGAAATACGGCTGCGGCGCGACCATGTCCTGTCTGTTCGGAATAACCATGGATGAAAACAATTGGGACTTGGTTCAGATTGCTTTCGCGGGGATGTCGGGAGACCGTCAGATAATCGACGGGCTGAACGGATATCTTCTGGACGGCGCCGTCAAAAGAAATCTGATAGAAATCGTCGACGGTTCGGTCATTCCTTTCGGAAGCCTTACGGACAATCTGTTCCTTGCCGTAGATCCTTACGTCAGAGGGGTGAGCGGAAACGCCGAAGGCGTTGCCGGACTGTTGACGGATGCGGGAATACCGAGAGATGCGAAAAGTCAGAATCTTTCGGAAACCGAGAGAAGAAAACTGTCTTCGCTGATTGTTTTGGATCTCGTCGAACAGGGAGTTTCCGCCGAGACCGTCGAACAGGTGGCCGACAGAAAGTATTCTCTCAACGGCCGGAACATGGACTCCGCGGAACTGGCTTCTTTGTTGGACGGCTGCGGAAGAAACGGACTCACGGGGCTGGGGGTCGCTGTGGCCTGCGGGGACGAAGACAGTCTTGCCGAAGCGGAAGAAATCCGCAAAGAATACAGACGGAGCATAGTCCTGGGCGCAAAAGAACTGGACGACCGCGGACTGACCCAGGAATCCGATATTCAGTGGTTTGACAGCAGCGAATCCGGTTACACCGGAGTGCTTTGCGGCGTCGCGATGAGTTATTTTGCCGATCCTTCGAAACCCACATTCGGTATAAACACTTCCGAAGAACTGGGTAAGGTTTCCGGGAGAGCCACCGACAAATTGCTGTCAAGGGGGGTAGACCTGTCCGAAGCGCTGAAAAAAGCATGTGCCGCCGTCGGAGGTTCCGGAGGGGGCCACCGTATTGCCAGCGGAGGTTCTTTCCCTTCGGATCACAAAGAAGAATTCATTAAAATTTTGAATGAAACGATCGGCGAACAGTTCAGCGCCAAGTGACTTCCACTTCGTCCGTTCTGAACTTTTGTCTGACTTTAGTTTCGGATATCTCCATTCTCGTACCGGAATCGTACATGAGATGACCCAGCCACGCAATCATGGCGCCGTTGTCCACACACAGTCTGCGGTCGGGAACAAACATTTCCGCTCCTCTGGCTTCTGCCATCTCCCCCGCCATTTCCCTGAGACGTTGGTTCTGCACCACGCCGCCTCCGAGAAGGACTTCGTGTTTTCCCGTGTGGGCCATTGCTCTTTCGGTGACTTCCGTCAACATCGCAAAGGCCGTTTCCTGCACGGACATGGCTATGTCTTCCAATCTGTGACCTTTTTTGTAAAGAGCCAGGGCCGCGGTCATGATGCCCGAAAAAGAAACGTCCATCCCTTTCACGGAATACGGAATGTCCAGGAGTTCTTCGCCGCCTCTCGCAAGTTCTTCGATTTTTGGTCCGGCATAGAAACCCAGACCCAGTTCCCTTCCGAGTTTGTCAAACATGTTTCCGATGCCTATGTCTTCGGTTTCCCCGAATATTCTGTATCTTCCTTCGGAGAACGCGATTATCTGGGTGTTGCCGCCGGAAGCGTACAACAGGGCGGGGTCTTCGCAACCCTGAAGTTTACGGCCGATTTCGATGTGGGCGATGCAATGATTCACGCCCATTATCGGAATTTTGAGTCTGTGGGAAAGGGTTCTCGCGGCAGTGGCGGATGTTTTCAGACAGGGTCCCAGTCCCGGGCCCATCGAAAAGGAAACGAGATCCACGTCGTTTATGCTTATGCCCGCCTGATCCAGAGCTTTTTCGACATCCGCCGCCACATTCTCCGCATGATGGTTGGCGGCCTCTCTGGGATGGAGTCCTCCCTGAGGGGGGCGGTACATGTCTATCACATTCGCTATGACAACGCCGTCATCGTCGGAATCGACGATTCCCACACCCAAAGTGTGAGCGGTGCTTTCGATACCCAGTGTTATCATTTGTTTTCTGCGATCTCCATGATTTTCTCAAGAACTTTTATGGAACCTTCGGCGACGAACTCGTCATCGAGCACCAGTACCGGAAAGGTTTTGTCCAGGATTTCACAGAACGCTCCCTCGGCCAGTCCGTCGACGGTGTCGACGTTCAGGATTTTTGGTTCAATTCCGGAAGGAAGTCTTTCCTTTACATAATCGCATTTCGGACAATCGTTCTTGGTGAACAGTTTGATCTCGACCATGATGCGGGAGAAACTTCTCACGATTAAAGACTATCGTGAACGTGTGCCAGAACGACCGCTGAAACGAAGAGGGATTCGACCGAATGAAAAGATATAATTACTTAGAGAGTATCGGTTGTTCATCGGGCTCGTGGTCTAGTTGGTTATGACGTCGCATTGACATTGCGAAGGTCGCCAGTTCAAATCTGGCCGGGCCCACCATATCTTACTTCATTCCCGCAACTTTGTTGACTTTATAGATAATACTTATTATACCGGGGTTATACGCAAAACAAGCCACGGTATTGAAAATGACGGAATCCCGCATCCGTTTCTTCGGAATGGGGATCCGTTGCTTGCAAAAGGATGGGACTGAGAAAACATGGACGGCATATTATCAAACATTTCGTTGGATGACATAATCGCCGTCGTCGATGAATACATCTGGTATTTGGCGTTCATAGTTCTGATAGGTGCCGGACTTTATCTCACATACAAATTCAAAGGGATTCAGTTCACGAGATTCATTGAATCCATGAAACTCTCTTTCGGAGGCACCAAAAGTACAAGCGAACAATCGGTTTCGTCCATGGAAGCTTTCTGGGTGGGGGTCGGGGCCCGTATAGGCATCGGCAAGATCGCCGGGGTCGCCATGGCAATCATTCTCGGCGGAGCCGGAGCAATATTTTGGATTTGGGTATTTGCTTTGATAAGCTGTGCCAGCTGTTTTGCCGAATGTACTCTGGGACAGATATTCAAAGACAAGAAGTCCGACGGTCTGTTTCACGGCGGTCCCGCGTATTATATCAGAGACGGGTTGAAAAATCCGAAATTTGCGAAATTGGTAGCCATTCTTATAGTGCTCACTTACGCGGTGGGTTTCATCGGAATACAGGCTTCCAGCGCCACCGCCTCCCTCGTGGACACTTTCGATGCGGAAAAATACAGAATGATATTTGCAATCGCCTTGGCCGCAACGACCGGACTGATGATGATCCGCGGAATCAAAGGTGTGGCAAAATCTCTGGCGAAAATAGTTCCCTTGGTGTCCATAGTGTGGTTTTTCATGGTAATTGTGACCGTGGTCTTCAATTGGAGATACATCGACGACGCAATCATCATGATTGTCAAAGGGGCCTTCGGATTGGACAGTATCATGGGCGGAACTTTGGCCGCAGCGGTGATGTGGGGCATGAAACGGAGCGTTTTCTCAAACACCGCGGGAATAGGGGCCATCCCCAACGTATCTTCCGCCGCGGATGTCCGTCACCCCGTGGAACAGGGACTTTCACAGTCCTTCGGTGTGATTCTGGACACCATCATCTGTACCGGAACCGCGCTGATCATCCTCACAAGTTCGGACATGGGTTCGCTTCTGGGCATCGGTAACGGGATTGAACTTGTTTCCGCGGCGATGGCCGCCGGTCCTTTCGGGGTTTACGCACCCTATCTTCTGACGGGAATCATTCTGATTTTCGTCATAATCAGCATTGTCAGTTCGTATTCCATCTGTGAAGTCAATCTTATGTTCCTCAGTGAAAAACCCATATACTCGGCGATGCTGAAAATCGGAATCCTTCTTTCCATATTCGTATCGTCGATATTGCCGGCGGACATAGTTTGGAGTCTGTCCGACATTCTGATGGCCGCGTTGGGAATCGCGAACATGGTTGCCGTCCTCAAACTGACGGATTACGTCATGGAAGCTCTCAGGGATTACAACCGTCAGAGGGCCGCGAACAAAGTTCCGGTGTTCAACAGAAGCAGAATTTCCTTGGATGCTTCCGGAATATCCGTTTGGGGAGAACGTACCGATGTGGACGTCAAACCCGAAGCGGCGGAATCGTGATTACAGAAGAACCATGTTTTCCCTGTCGACGATGTCCGTATCCCGGTTACAGCCCATCATCTCGTTGATTTCGGAAGTCCGCAGGCCAATCATGGAAATCACATCTTCGGAGTTATAATTGGTGATGCCGTGAGCTATGGTTTTTCCTTCGA
This sequence comes from Candidatus Methanomethylophilaceae archaeon, assembly GCA_050950505.1. GTDB lineage: Archaea > Thermoplasmatota > Thermoplasmata > Methanomassiliicoccales > Methanomethylophilaceae > VadinCA11. The sequence continues at coordinate 320,246 of JBMNHS010000001.1, forward strand.
ACTTTATGCGTATCATGTCCCCGCGGTCGAATTTTCCGGAAACTTCCGTCACCCCGACCGGGAGCAAAGACCGATGTCTGCCCAATGCCTTCGCGGCGCCCTCGTCAACGGTGACGGAGCCTTTCGGGTTTGCGAATTTCAACCAACGTCTTTTCTTGGGGATTTCGGAATCCGACACGAATGCCGTTCCGATGTCCTGACCTGAAACTATGTCCTCGATGATTCCTTTCTTCAGTCCCGACGCGATTACCATCAGACATCCCGCGTCGGCGCAGATGCGGGCGGCTTCGAGTTTGGTTTTCATTCCCCCGACGCCGACACGGGTGGTGGGCTCCCCGGCCATATGCATGACGTCGTCAATGGATTCTACGATGTTCATAAGCTTGGCGTCTGAGTATATTTTAGGATTTTTATCGTAAAGTCCGTCAACGTCGGAAAGGATTATCAGAAGATCTGATTCCGTGTTGCTGGCTATCACCGCGGACAGTTTGTCGTTGTCTCCGAACATCACGTCGATTTCTTTGGTGCATATCGCATCGTTTTCATTGAAAATCGGAACGACGCCGTTGTCCAGCAGGGTTTCGATCGTGTTGTCCAGATTGTTGGCGGTTTCCCTGACGGAATATGCGTCCATGGTCAGAAGAATCTGAGCCCCCAGAAGACCGTATTTTTCAAACGCGGTGTTCCATCGGTGCATCAGCACAGACTGACCCACGGAAGCGGCCGCCTGACGCATGGGAATGTTCTTGGGATGGGCATCTATGCCCATCACGTCCAGTCCCAGCCCTATCGCCCCCGAGGACACAAGCAGAACCTCGATTCCTCCGTCTCTCAGTGTCTTTACCTGACGCGCCACATCCTCCAGGAACTCCATGGATTCCTCGGCGGAATTCCTTGTTATGGAAGACGTGCCCACTTTGACGACTATGCGTCTGAGATCTTTCACCAGAGACTTCCGGTCGCTCAAAGCGGACACTCCCTTTCGATGTGTTTATGGGTGAACTTTTTGTCTCCCGAGGCGTAATCTTTGACTTTCTGACCTTCGCCGATCAGGACATACTTGTAAATCATCAGACCTTCCATTCCCACGGGACCTCTCGAGTGAATCTTTCCGGTGCTTATTCCCACTTCCGCCCCTTTTCCGAATCTGTAGCCGTCGGCGAATCTCGTGGAAGCGTTCACGAACACGTCCGCCGCATCCACCATTTTGACGAAATAGGTCATGTTTTCTTTGTTTTCGGTAACAATCGCATCCGTGTGTCCGGAACCGTATCTTCCGATGAACTCGGCGGCTTCTTCGACGGAGTCGACGGTTTTGATTGCGATTATGAGTTCGTTGTATTCCTCGGCCCATTCGTTTTCCGCCGCGGGAATCACGTCTCCGACGTCTTTGATTTTCCGGACTCTCTCGTCTCCGCGGATTTCGACGCCGTTGTCTCTGAAGAGTCTGCACATGTTCGGCAGGAACTTTTCCGCGACGGCGGCGTGAACCAACAGATTTTCCATGGCATTGCAGGCCGCGGGATACTGTATTTTTGAATCCAGGACAACAGAGTAGGCTTTCTCCAAATCCGCAAATTCGTCAACATAAACGTTGCACAGTCCTTCGGAGTGCCCCATCACCGGAATCCTTGTGTTGTCTTCGATGTACTTCACGAAACTGTTGGAACCTCTGGGTATCAGCAAATCGATGTACTCGTCCAGGCCGAGGATGTTGCTGATGTCCTCATGGGTTTCCATCAGAACAAAGGCTTCTTTCGGAACTCCGGCGGAAGCCGCGGCTTCGGACAGGATTTCAAACAATGCCCGGTTGGAGTTGAAAGCTTCCGAGCCTCCTTTGAAGGCCACGGCGTTGCCGCTCTTGATGCACAATGACATGATCTGAGGCAACACATCCGGACGGGATTCGAATATCACCCCTAACAAACCAATCGGGCTTCTTACCTGATACAGCGTGAGGTTGTCGTCCAATTCTATGGTGGACATGGTTTCCCCAACAGGGTCGTCAAAGGACTCCACATCGTTTATTCCGACGATCATCCCGTTGATTTTGCCGTCGTTCACAAGAAGTCTGTCCACCATGGATCTTGTGAGTCTGCCCTGTTCCACCAATTTTTCGGCATTGGCCACGTCTTCCGCGTTGGCCTTCAGGATTCTGCTCCTGTTTTTGTCCAAAGCATCGGCCATTGCCCTCAGTGCTTTGTTCTTGACCCTCCCGTCAAGGGAGGAAAGCCTGACCGCGGCCTTCTCCGCTTCGATAATCTGTTCAGTGATGTCCTTAGGCATATTATTCCCTGTATGGCCGTCAATTGTATTATTATATGTGACAATGCGGCAGACCGGCCATCGCAATAGGAAATTTAAAAATATGCGGATGGGATTGTCTCGCTGAGCCGAGGTAATCTAGTCCGGTAGGGTGGCGGTCTCGAAAACCGCTGGCCGCGAGGCCTCGGGAGTTCAAATCTCTCCCTCGGCGCCACGACCTTTTTTCGTTTACTTGAATCGATCCCTGAAGGACTGCCGGGTCTTTTTTGGACCTGCGGCTTCGTCCAGTTTCGTGAGCAGTTCGGTTTCCGCTTTGGAAACTCTCTTGGGCACATCCATCTTGACGCGGACCATGAGATCGCCTCTCGAAGACGAACCCATGGAACGGGGCATTCCCTTTCCGCTGAGTCTCAGCACCGATCCGACCTGGGTTCCCTTGGGGATTTTGAGAATGACTTTTTCTCCTTCCAGAGTTCTGACTTCCTCTTCCCCTCCCAGCACCAGTTTCGGATAGGATGTGGTTATGCCGGTCCAAAGGTTGGGGCCGTCCCGTTCGAAGGTGTCGTTCGGGGTGATGTGAATCATCACGTAAAGGTCTCCGGGTTGACCGCCGTCGGCGCTTGCGTTGCCCAGTCCCCTCAGCGTCAACGTGGAACCGTCGCTGACCCCTTTCGGAATCTTCACGTCCGCTTTGGTTACTTTGCGGACGTTTCCCGCGCCGTCGCATTCAGGACATCTTTCATCGAAAGAACGTCCCCTGCCCCGGCATTTGGGGCAGTCGGACACCGACACCATGTTTCCGAACATGGTCTGCCTGACCGTACGGGCCTGACCGGAGCCGTTGCATTGAGAACAGGACACGGTCTTGCCGTTTTTGGCCCCGGTTCCGTCGCAGGCTTCGCATTTGACGGAATGGGGGACTTCAACTTTTTCCGTTTTGCCTTCAAGAGCTTCCAGCAGAGAGATTTCGATGTCCATTCTGAGAGAGGCCCCTTTCTGGGGACCTCTTCTGGATGAACCCCGACCTCCGCCGAATCCGCCGAAGATGTCTCCGAAGATGTCTCCGAAGATATCGCTGATGTCTTCCGCGTGGGTAAAGTCGTCCCATGAGAACCCGCCTCCGGAGAATTGCTGGTTGACGGCGTCGCTGCCGTACCTGTCGTAAGTCTCCTTCTTCTGAGGGTCGGAAAGAACCTCGTACGCCTCGGAAATCTCCTTGAATTTGGCTTCGGCAACCTCTTTGGGTTCCGAAGACACGTCAGGGTGATACTTCTTGGCGAGATTTCGGTATGCTTTCTTGACTTCCTCCGGCGATGAGTCTTTGCTCACGCCGAGGATCTCATAGTAATCTTTACCCATTTGTGAATCCCAACTCAGTTCTCTTCGTCGTCGACTATGGTGTAATCCGCATCAACGACGTCGTCGTCAACGTCCTCTTGGGCTTTCTGCTCCGCTCCGCCGTGAGCCTGCTGCCCGGCAGAAGCTTCCTGGTAAATCCTGGTGGAGATGGGTTCCATGGCCTTCATGAGGTCGTCCATCTTCTTCTTGATGCGTTCTGTGTCATCGGTCTTGTTGGCTTCCTCAAGGTCGGTGATTGCGGCTTCGACGGCGGATCTCTCTTCCTGGGATACTTTCTCCCCCAGTTCGTCAAGGGACTTGCGGACCATGTGCACCGAAGATTCGGCCTGGTTGTGGGTCTCGATGACTTCCACCTTCTTCTTGTCCGCATCGGCGAACTTCTCGGCTTCCTTGACCATCTGTTCGATCTCTTCGTCACTGAGTTTGCTGGAAGAGGCGATGGTGATTTTCTGTTCCTTGCCGGTTCCGGTGTCCTTCGCGGTCACGGTGACGATACCGTTGGCGTCGATGTCGAAGGTTACTTCAATCTGAGGCATTCCGCGGGGGGCCGGGGGTATTCCGTCAAGGATGAAACGGCCGAGGGAGGTGTTGTCCGTGGCCATCTTCCTTTCGCCCTGCACAACGTTGATTTCCACCGAAGGCTGGTTGTCCGCCGCGGTGGAGAATATCTGGGACTTCTTCGTAGGGATGGTGGTGTTTCTCTCAATGAGAGGGGTCGCCACTCCGCCGAGGGTTTCGATACCCAGAGTCAGAGGCGTAACGTCCAAAAGAAGAACGTCTTTCACGTCTCCGGAAAGAACGGCTCCCTGAATCGCCGCACCCATGGAAACACATTCCATCGGGTCGATTCCGCGCTGAATCTTGGGGCCGACGACGCTTTCCACGTAGTTCTGGACCGCGGGCATTCTGGTCGGACCTCCGACCATGATGATTTTGTCAATCTGGTCCATGGACAGTTTGGCGTCCTTGACGGCGCCCAGGATGCTGTCCTTGCATCTTACGATGACCGGTTCGACGAGTTCCTCAAGCTTTGCGCGGGTAAGTGTCTGCACAAGGTGCTTGGGTCCAGAATCGTCGGAAGCAATGAAGGGAAGGTTGATTTCCGTCTGCATCGTGGTAGAAAGTTCTATTTTGGCTTTCTCGCAGGCTTCCCGGACTCTCCAGAAGGCCATCTTGTCTCCGGTGAGATCGATGCCGGTCTGTTTCTTGAATTCGTCGGTAACGAACTTGGTGATGTTCTCATCCATGTCCGAACCTCCGAGCTGGGTGTCTCCCTTGGTGGAGAGAACTTCGAAAACACCGTCGCTGAGGTCCATTACCGTAACGTCCAGAGTGCCGCCTCCGAAGTCGAAAACCATGATTTTCTGTTCGGTGTCGCTCTTATCGAGACCGAATGCGAGAGCCGCGGATGTGGGCTCGTTTATCATGCGCACGACGTCGAGTCCGGCAATCGCGCCGGCGTCTTTGGTCGCCTGTCTCTGGTTGTCGTCGAAGTATGCGGGGACGGTTATCACAGCTTTGCTGAGATCCTCGCCGAGGAAGGCTTCCGCGTCCCTCTTGATTTTCTGAAGTATGAATGCAGAGATCTGCTGCGGGGAGTATTCCTTTCCGAACACCGTGATTTTTTCGCCGGAGCCCATCTTTCTCTTTACGTTCTTTATGGTTCCTTCGGGGTTGGTCACGGCCTGTCTCCTTGCAGGCTCTCCCACCAAAAGCTCTCCGTCCTTCGTGAACGCCACGTAAGACGGGAACGATTTGCCGCCGACGCTGGTACCCTCGGCGCTGGGTATTACGATTGGCCTTCCGCCCTCCATCGCGGCGGCGGCCGAGTTGCTTGTTCCAAGATCTATACCTATAATTCTTGACATTTCTTTCACTCCTGTTTGTTTTCTTTCGCCGTCTCTCCGGCCGTCCCCTCCGTTTCGGAGGATTTAGTTACTTTCACTTTCGAATATCTCAGGACCCTGTCGTCGCAAAGGTATCCTTTCTGATACACTTCGGCAATGTCCCCGTCCCGTTCCCCGTCCACGGTGCTCAGGGCCTCATGGAACCCGGGATTGAATTTACCGTCTGTCGGAATCTCCTTGACTCCGCGTGTTTCCAGAGTCTTCATCAGATTCTGGCGCACGCCCCTGATACCGAGAATAAAATCGTTTTCTTCCTCGGCCAGGCACAATGCCCGGTCCAAATCGTCGATTGTCTGCAACAGTTCCGCAATCAGATCGTCGTTGGCTCTTTTCTTGGCATCTTCCATGTCTTTGACGGATCTCTTTCTGTAGTTGTCAAAATCCGCCTGGATTCTTCTAGCCGCATCCAGATACTGTCCGGCCAGTTCTTTGGCTTCTTCGAGCTCGTCCTTTATTTCGAATTTCTCTTCGGTTTCCGGTGATTCCGTTTCTTCCGGTCCGGCTTTCTTTCTAAACTTGTCAGTCATGCTACGATCATCCAAAGGGGTAAGAATTAGGGAGGAAGCAATGCTTCCTCCCTTGTTTGGTTTACAGTTTCACTCATCCATATCCAAGTCGGACATGTCCATTTCCTGGGTGCTCGAAGATGCAATCACATCATCGATGCGCAGGATCATGACGGCAGTGTCGGTGGCGGCGTTGATTGCCTGTTTTCCAACCCTGTAGGGTTCCACAACATTGTTTTCGTACATGTCATCGACTATGCCGGTGAAGGGGTTGAGACCTGCGGTGATCTTACCCTCTTTGTGCTGTTTCCTCATTTCGATAAGGGTGTCGATGGGGTCGAGTCCGGCATTCTCGGCAAGTGTCGCGGGAATCACTTCCATGGCGGAGGCGTATGCTTCGAGAGCAATCTGTGCCCTTCCGCCGACGGATGATGCGTAATCCCTGAGGCGCATGGCGATTTCCATTTCTTTGGATCCGCCGCCGCATTCGATGAGGCCGTCTTCGATGGCCACTCTTACCGCGGACCATGCGTCGACGAGGGATCTTTCGACTTCGTCCGCCACGTGAACGGTTCCGCCTCTCACGAGAACGGATACGGTCTTCGGGTCTTTGACGTCGGTGATGAAGGTCATTTCTTCGTTCTCGACTTTCTTTAGCTCGACGAGTCCGGCGTTTCCGAGGTCGTCCTTGGAGATGTCCTGGATTTTGTTGACGATAGATGCACCGGTGGATCTGGACAGTCTGTCCATGTCGCTCTTCTTGACACGTCTGCATGCATAGATGCCTTCCTTGGCAAACATGTGCTGTGCCACGTCGTCGATTCCCTTCTGGCAGAATACGACGTTTGCACCGACATTCTTGACTGCGGTGACCATTCTCTTGAGCATGTTCTCCTCTTCCGCCACGAACTCGGCAATCTGGTTGGGATCCGTTATCTGGATCTTTGCGTCCATTTCGGTCTTCTTGACTTCGAATGCCGCATCGATGAGCGCAATCTTTGCGTTCTTTATGGACTTGGGCATGCTGGGCTGAACCGGCTCTTTGTCGATTACGAGACCCTTGTGAAGTTCGGTCTCTTCCATTCTCGCACCGGCTTTCTTGACGGTCTGGATGTTGGTAAGATCGACTTTGTATTTTCCGTTCGCGTCCTTTTCGGCAACAGTCTTGACGGCGTCAACGACGAGTTCCGCAAAGAATTCTTTCGAACCGCTGACCTGTTTGCTGATCATTGCGACTTCGGCAACTTTTCTGAGAACGTCTTCGTCCTCGATGGTGACTTTCTTGGCGATGTCCAGGAGAACTTCCTGAGCCTTGTCGTTGGCCATCCTGTACCCGGCGGAGATAATCGTAGGGTGAACGTTGGCTTCGATCAAATCAACGGCTTTCTTCAGAAGTTCGCCGGTGAGTATGACGGAAGAAGTTGTTCCGTCACCGACTTCGGCGTCCTGCGCTTTTGCGACTTCCACCAGCATTTTTGCGGCGGGATGCTGAACGTCCATTTCCTTCAATATTGTCACACCGTCGTTGGTGATTACGACGTCGCCCAAAGAGTCAACGAGCATTTTGTCCATTCCCCTGGGGCCCAAGCTGCTTCTTACGGCATCGGCGATGGCCCTGGCGGCGGCAATGTTGTTGAACTGAGCATCTTTTCCTTTGTTTCTCTTTGTTCCTTCTCTGAGAATCAGAACAGGTGTGTTACCCATACCCATGTTTTTTTAGCCTCCAATTAATTCCATTTACCTGGATTCTGAGTTGATAAAGTTTGTTCTTCTATATAAACCTATCATTCAGATGCACACAATCCGCTTTATCTTCCTGTTGAAGAAACACCCCCGGAAAAACCGTGCTGAATGTGTTGTCCGTTCATACCGGAAAGACGGTCACGATACTGATTGGCGGACAGGGCGTCTCCGCGACGGGAAGAATCCTCGTCCGATAAAATGATCTCCGAACCTTTCTGTGGAATGCATTGGAGAGAAGTAAACAGAAATACGCAAAAGTGACTTAATTTTCCGAGAAACCCCTTATTCGCGCGGATTATAATGGGATACCGACAGTTTATGTTATATCCTATCTATCAATACGTAAGAGGGAACGTTGGAATAAACGGACCCGTGAAACGCAGGAACACACGATAAAGTTTAACAAACAAAACTTATGTCGGATGTCTGCCCGCGTGTTTGCGGAATCCTCCGTACAGCGGTACGGAATGATGAACACAAACATGATTCCGAAAGGGTCGCAAAAGTCAGAAAAATGACCGGGGTACGGACTCCAAACATCAGAATCCGCAAAATATAATCATCAAGGAGTGATAGAAATGCCGATGGAAAAGTTGATCGAACAAGAGGAAGGAATGGATTCCCTCATCGAACGTGTCGGTCTGTATATTCCCATTTACAGGGGATACAAAGAACAGAATCTTCGCAGGGACGAAGACAGAGCCATAAGGCAGGAACTTGTACTCACGCTCGAAGGCGCCGAGGAAAACATGAAAGTTATTTCGGAAGCTTCCGCGGAAAGCACCGATATTGCCGCCGATGTCGACAGAATAAGCGAAAAAATCAACGTATTCCTGGAATCCGTGGCTGAAAACGTCAACGGATACAGCGGATGGCATGCCTCCGCCGATTCCTTGGAAAAGGAAATGGAAGAATTGGTGTCCTTGGATTCCAAATTGATAGAAGATACCGTTCTTCTCAGAGGGACCGTCGCCAATCTCGTCCAGAAAATAGATTTGGGGGAATATGCCATAATGACCCCTCTCAAGGAAATTGAAAAGATTCTTGACAGATTGATCGAAGATTATGACGGCAGAGAAACCGTCATGAAAAAATTCCTCAAAGAAGTCTGAATCCGAATCTCCCCGTCCTCTGAGGTTTCGGTACCGTTTTGAGTTTTTTGACGGACACGGTTGTTTCTTTTCTGTTTATTTTTCAGAATCTGCCGCGCATAGCGGCGTTTCTCATTTTATTCTTATTTTTCACTCAAATACACTTTTCAACAAATAAAATACGATATTCGTATTAATAATTCGATAATCAACGTAATTCGTTATTCGATTGGTATAAATAGTAGAAAAATAATGTAAGTGTCGGTGGCAGGGAGTCGCCGACGAGCCTACAAGACCCGAAAGAGCGGCAAGTACGTTCGAAGACAAAATTCCGGAAGCAAGGAGCAGGAGACCGGTCTGTTGACACTCTACTCTGATTGACCCGGAATGAAAAACGTACTTCGAGAACCCGCAACGGATGACCCGATTCCCTGCCCACATCCATTTTTGCGTTTCTTCTTCAGGATAAAAATAATATTCTGTCACGCGTTCGCTTATACGGAAGACTCATGAAAACCGTTGAAGATTATATCGTAACCGTGCCCGATTTCCCCCATAAGGGGATAATGTTCAGGGACGTCACAACAATTCTGCAGGATGAAAAGGGATTCGCGCTGGCCGTTGACGGCCTGAAGGATATGCTCGACGGTGTTGATTTCGACCTTATCGCCGGATCGGAATCCCGGGGATTCATTTTCGGGGCTCCGGTCGCTTACGCAATGAATAAAGGATTCCTTATTGTGAGAAAGGCCGGAAAACTTCCGAGGGAAACGGTTTCCGAAACTTATGATTTGGAATACGGAACCGCGACTTTGGAAATGCACAAAGACAGCGTAAAACCCGGTCAGAAAGTCGTAATCGTCGACGATCTTATTGCCACCGGCGGAACCACCGAAGCCATAATAAAAATGATTGAAAAACTGGGCGGCGAAGTCGTAAAGATCTGTTTCGTCATAGAATTGGCGGGATTGAAGGGCCGGGACAAGCTGAAAGGTTACGACGTGGAGTCTCTGGTCGTTTATCCGGGCAATTGATTCCTGCGCTGTACGTCCGATAAGAGATTTGGAGTCTCCGGCAATCATAAAGGCGGTTCTGTTCTGAACATCGACGTCATTATCCCAAACCGGTTTCATAAAATCCTTCAAAAAACATGTAGCATATTATTGCCGGATGCCCGTTTTGCAATGGTTTTACAGTAATTCTATCGAAAATGTATCGAATCTCAAATTTGATAAAATGGAAAAACGACTCGTTTTCAACATCGATCCTTGTTCTTCCGTATGTGTAAGGAAACCCCGAGGGGGTTTGCCGATCTTTATTGGTAATCAGAATCATTGCCAAAAGAAGATGGGAGTCTTTGAAAACGCGGGTACGTTGTTGAGAGGTTTCCTGTCATAGAGAAATTCACAGTGTTTTAGAAAGTGGTAATCTTACAGAAAACAGCCCGTTTTCGACCGTTAATCAGACATTGTATCTTTTCCACCCTATGCCGTCGATGCCTCGGATGCCGCTCATTAAACGAGGATAGATATGCTTCTTGAACGCATCACTTTTTTCTTTGATACAATCCTCAAATTTTCCGTCGGCTATGTAATTTAATGCGAAATTTGCGATAACGTCACATATCTGTAATTCCGGCCATTCATGAGAAAGCCCTCCCAATATGTTCGGTATAATCATCGTGACACAGTTTTCTCCTATTATGCGGATTCACGTATTCTTCTATGAGTTTACTGAAATCGTCCAATTCTTGTGTGTCTGAAAGATCCCAAATGATAATGTATCGGTCATCGCCCATATGATTGGCATAACCGGATATCCTTTCCATCAAAAGTTCTCTGGCTATATCTTTCGGCAATACGCCCTTGGATGGGTTTGACGGAATGAACATGCTAGTAGGCGTTTCCGGATTATTACAGGTTGAAGTAATCCATACTTTAAGGTTGAATTCGTCAATCGATTCAGCAATGCGTCTGGCAATGTCATCGGCGGTCACTCCGTCCTTTAATTTATTTCCGGACACTCCCGAGCCTTTCAATTCCTTCTTTTCATACATTCTCATACAATCTCGTTTTAAGCTCTGAAATTGTATCGATAATTCATCATGTGTACTCATATCCGCACATATTCCGACGGAGACCCAGACATTGCCTTTGTTATTATGCGGAGATCCTTCTCCCGATTCATCAATAAATATAGTTTTAAACAGTGACACGTAATATCTGGCATATTTACATATATAAAAATACCCTAATATTTATTGGCGTATCCTTTTATACGCTTATCTCCATGTTTATACTGGAGCGGAGAGGGTGGGTTTTTACCTGCTAGGCTCTGCTCCGCATTTATTATATGTTAAGTTTTTATCGGTTCGTTATAGGGATGATAGAACCTCATAAACCTCAAATTCTGAATCTTCGTCGGAACCGATCGTTTCTTCACACTGTATGGTCAATTCTTCCTTGAAGACTGAATTACTATTTTTACTACAGATCTTCTACCGGATGTCCAAAATTTCACAGAAGGATGGGGGTTCTTTTTACAGAATGGGATATTACAGACAGCGGGCCCTCCGGGATTCGAACCCGAGTCCTCGGCTTCGAAGGCCGACAGGATATCCGCTACCCCAAGGGCCCTGCGTCCGACGTTAAGCTGAAGGATTATTTTACTCTGCCCCCGCATCGGTGATAAGACAAGTCTTTAATTAGGCTCATTCATGTCGAAGTCATGGCAAAAGTCGTAATGAATCACGGGGCGGGCGGGGAGGCCATGCAGGAATTTCTGTCAAAACACATAGTGTGTCATTTTCCCAAAACCGAGTCCGAAGTGTCCCTGGATTCCATGGACGATTCCGCCGTGATCGACGGCATCGTATTCACCATAGACGGACACACCGTGAAACCTTTGGTTTTCCCCGGCGGGGATTTGGGAAAAATATCCGTAGCGGGAACCGTCAATGATATTTCGGTCATGGGCGCTGAACCCCTGGCCATCGGATGTTCCACCATAATCGAAGAAGGCCTTGAAATCTCGACCGTCGACGAAATCATGGCGAGCGCGGGAAGAACCAGCGAGGAATGCGGAGTGCCCATCGAGACAGGGGACACCAAGGTCGTGGAAATGGGAGCCGTGGACAAAATGTTCATGGCGACTTCCGCCGTGGGCAGAAGATCGAAATACCTCGATAAAAACTTCGATACCGCCAAAGAATACAGAAAGGTCAAAGAAAACTGGTGCACCGATTCCAACATTGCGCCCGGCGATGCCATCATCGCATCCGGATATTTCGGAGACCACGGAATCGCCCTGATGTCCTTCAGGGAAGGATACGGCTTTGAAAGTGAAATACAGAGTGACGTTGCACCTTTGAACAAGATGATTGAAAAAGCCCTCAAAGTCGGCGGGGTGGCGTCCATGAAGGATTCCACCCGCGGAGGTCTCGCGAACACCCTGAACGAATTGGCTTCCAAATCAAAAGTGGGAATGGAAATCGAATACGCATCGATACCCCTGAGAGACGGAGTGATCAATGCCTGCGACCTGCTGGGTCTGGATCCTTTGAGCATAGGCAACGAAGGCAAATGCGTCATCGGCTGCGTGCCTGAAATGGCCGACGAGATTCTGAAAGCCCTCAGATCCACCCCCGAAGGGAAGGATGCGGCAATCATCGGATACGCCAATGACGGACCGAACAGGGTCATTCTGAGGACGGAAGTGGGGGGACGGAGGATTCTTGAACCTCCGATCGGAGATCCCGTACCGAGAATCTGCTGAGTACCGCGTTCATTTGAAATATACGTAACATGGTACTTTGAACGATTGGATATGGTTACTTTCTTACCTTTTCCGGGATACAGGCCTGCAATCGGCGACGGAGAGACCGTGGAGGATCGCATCAGCCCGCCTTATGACGTGATTGATGACGATTACCTTGCGGAACTTCAGAGCAAAGCCCACAACATCACAAGATTGACGCTGAACCCCGATGATGACAAAAGATACCACGGTTCCAGAAAAGAACTCGACCGGTGGATTGCCGAGGGTGCCCTGAAACAGGACGGCCCCTCGTTCTACGTGTACGAACAGACTTTCGAAGACCACGGGGAGAAAATGACCCGGATGGGCATTGTGGGACTCCTTAAGACCGAACCTTACGAAAAAGGGGGCATAATACCCCACGAAGAGACATTTTCCAAAGTCAAAGCCGACAGACTGAATCTGCTCAGGGACATGGAGGCTCATCTTGAATCCATTTTCGGAATCCACGATTCTTTGAGCAACTCCCTGCACAGAAAAATCAGGGATCACTGCAGACTTGTTTGCAGATATGTGGACAACGAAGGGGTGGAACACAGATATTCCATACTTGAAAACGAAAAAATCTGCAATGAGATTACAAGCGAACTTCGGGATCAGAAAGTTTTGATCGCCGACGGACACCACAGATACGAAACGGCACTGGCATATTCCCAGGAGAACCCGAAATCCGAGAAGAAGGGATACGTTCTCGCGACTCTTGTGGCCGGGGACGATCCGGGTTTGGTCATTTGGCCCACCCATCGTTTGGTCAAGACCGAGGAAATCTCCGAGAAGAACGCAATCAAGAAGATTGTGGATTCCATGGAAACAAAGGAAGTTTCCGAAGAAGAGATGCTTGCTGAATTGGGCGATTGGATGATGGGATTGAGATTTCGCTCGGGAAAATGTTATCTGGCACGTTTCGGCGGTGACGGAATGTACACTCTCGACACGTATGTCGCTCAGGAAAAGATTCTGAAATACGTCTACAAGTGGGACGAGGACAAATGCGTCGTGGATTACGACGCGGAAATACCGTCGACCCTGAAGAAAATGGAAGACGGACTTTACGATCTGGCAATTCTTCTGAACCGACCCGATTTGGGAGAAGTTTGGAGCCTTTCGATAAAAGGCAAGCGTATGCCGAAGAAGACCACTTTCTTCTTCCCGAAGATCTGGTCCGGATTCGTCATTTACAGAATGGTCTGAAACCCGTTATTGCATAATTCCGGCGGGCATATTGCCCGTCGGACCGAATATTCGGACGGACGTGAATTTAAACCGTGCAGTAATGCCGGGAATCATCGGAACATACTTTGAAAAATCACACGTTCGGTTAAAATTGTTGAAATGCGTTGTGTAAAATCGGCACAAACGGAACCGAAATCAAAGTTTTTTAACCGATTTTTGTGCAACGACATTGAATTTTTGCCTTAGAACGATGAAACGGTAGGATACCGTAACGTATTTCCTGAAAGAAGTGCCATGGAGCCGCTGGAGGGAATTGAACCCTCGACCTGCGCATTACCAATGCGCCGCTATACCCCTTAGCCACAGCGGCCTGTAAAATGGCTTATTCGGTTGTTATTGATAAAGGTTTCTGGTATCGAAACTGACACAGACAACCGACTAAACTAAATCATACGTCCATAATCCTTACCGTACATGAAGAAAGAAATGAGTTCCCTCGATGTCAGATCCGTCGTTTCCGAGATGGCTGATTTGGAAAATGCCCATATGGACAAAATATTCCATTGGGGCGCGGGGAACGTTCTTTTCCGGATTACCGTGCCCGGCGGCAAGAAAGAATTGTTTTTCAGAGACAAAAAATGGCTTTACATCTCGCCGACAAAACCGGATACGCCCGTGATGCCCACCTCCTTCGCTTCATTCCTGCGCAAACGTTTGGACAATGCCAGGATCGGCAAAGTCTATCAGGCCGGCTTCGACCGTGTGGTAATCATGGAACTGAAGAAGGCCGATATCGATTATCAGATTGTTTTCGAAATCTTCGGCGGAGGAAACGTTCTTTTGGTTTCCGAAGGTAAGATAGTGAACTGTCTTATCCACAAAACGTACAGAGACCGCGCGACAAGACCGGGTGAAGACTATATCATGCCGAAACCCAGGTTCGACCCGGGAACTTCGTCGTACGAGGACTTCGTTTCGTTGTTCCGTTCGTCGGAATCGGACACCGTACGGACTTTGGCGACCTCCGTGAATCTCGGAGGTCAGTATGCCGAGGAAGTTTGCGTCCGGGGGGGCATGGACAAAAATGCGCCGGCCGGATCCGTTTCCGAAGACGGTTTGAAAACAATGTTCGAAAAAATAGGGGAACTGGTGTCCGCCGCGGAAACCTCCCCTGAACCCACTCTGTACAAAACAGACGGGAAAATCGTTGATCTGGCTCCCGTGAAACTCATGTCCTGCGAAGGTGCCGAAACCGAGACTTTCGATTCTCTTTCGATGGCCATTGACGCCATGGTGAAAGAAGACGAAACCGACGCCATCGAAGAGTACGTGGATCCTTCAATCGTGAAACTCCGGCGCAGAATCGAGAGACAGCGGGAAACCGTTGAAGAATATTCCGGGGACTCGGAAGAATTCCGCCTTCAGGCCGATGCGCTGTACACGGAGTATTCCAAAGTCGAAACTCTGCTCAAAGTCCTTAAAGAACAGTCCGAAAAACTGACCTGGGATAAACTGAAAGAAGGTGCCATGAAAATCCCTTATGTGAAATCCATTGATCCTTCCAAAAATGCGGTCACGGCGGAAGTCGGCGGATACAATACCGTTCTGGATTACACCAAAGGCATAGACACCAACGCTTCTTTGATTTATCAAAAAGGAAAAGATATCGGCGAAAGGGGAAAACGTGCCGAAGAGGCTTTGGAAACAAGTCTTCGGGAACTTGAAAAACTGGAGAAAGGGTTCGAAAAGAAAAAACAGTTGGAACTTACCCGCGCCCAGCCCACCAAACAGTTCTGGTTTGAACGGTACAAATGGTTTGTCACGGAGTCCGGAAAACTTGTCATCGGCGGAAAGAACGCCCACACCAACGACAACGTGGTGAAGAAACACATGAAGGAAGCCGATGTTTACGTCCACGCCGACGTTCACGGAGCGCCTTCGGTCATAATCAAGGACGGCAACGTAGCGACTCCCGAAGAGCTCAGACAGGTCTGTATTTTCGCTTACTGCCATTCCAAGGCATGGGTTTCCGCAATGTCCAACGGAAGCGCCTACTGGGTATACCCGGATCAGGTCAGCAAAACCCCCAATCCCGGTGAATTCGTGCCCCGCGGTGCGTTTATCATCCGCGGGAAAAGAAATTATGAATATCACATCGAATCGGAGATGGGCGTGGGCGAAACTGAATATCAGGACGAACGGAAGATTATGTGCGGACCCGTCGAACTGATTGAGAAAATATGTGAAAAATATTTCATCATACGTCCGGGAAGGGGCAAGAACAAGAGAACCCCCAACGAAATCGCCAAAGCTTTCGATGTTCCCGAAGAGGAAATTTCAAGAATCATACCTCCCGGAGACTCCGACATCGTCAAAACGGTCTGGCCGAAAGACGATGAGGAAATTTCCGAAGAGTAATTGAAAAAGCGCTCGCGCCGGAATTCGAATCCGAGTCAAGAGATCCGCAATCTCTCAGGATATCCAGGCTACCCTACGCGAGCAAAAATGGCGGAAAGTCTTACGACTAAAGAGTTTCAAATCTCAGGATGAGACATGTAACGTACAATGTATCCCGCGATTTTGTTCCTCATTGAAATTGAGGTTACGTCCGTAAGAGCGCTGACCATCTCTTTGTTGTTCTCAAAATCCGTGTTAAAGACCTGAGGATACTTTTCCAAGAGTTCGATAGACACTCTCTTGATATATGTGGGTCTGATTCTTCCCATATCTTCACCGAGTGACTCCGATTAAGTGGATTCTGTATTTAATGCTTTTTAACTCTTTTCGGACGCCCGCAGGACTTTTCCCCTTCGGGGCACGGTCCTGTCACGCAGGGGGCGCCGGCATCCCTGAAAATCGTCGGGGATACCTCTTTGCACAGACGGAGCATCTCTTCCGCCATTTCCCGGATTTCCCACTGGGCCCTCTCACAGCACCTCAGCGCAAAAAAGTGGAGGAGTTCCCTGGCATTCATCGTTATGGTTATGTTCGTTACGCATCCGTTGGGCAATACGTACCTTGCGTCTTCCACCGGAACCTTTTCGCTTAGTTGCGAATAAATGTTCCAGATGTCTTCCATGGCTTTTTTGTAGATTTCGGAAGTTTCCGGGTTTTCCGCAATGGTCGGAGGCGTGACGTAATCGGGATCGTTCAGCGGAACATACCTTTGGGATTGTTGGGAAAATGACGCTATCCTGTGTCTCACCAACTGATGGGTCAGGGATCTCGACACTCCGGACACGGAAAATGTGAACACCGCATGTTCTATGACGGAATAATGTCCCATTCCCACTATAGAACCCAATGTTTTTTCGGGATTCCCGGTTCCGATTATTTCATCCGCGGGTTTTTCCGAATAGCAGGATCTTCCGGCGGCCGCGCATATTTCGTCGGCATCCTTTGTGTAAGACAGCAGCACTACTTTCATTTCACTCAAACCTGTCATACCATATGTCCGCCAGTATTTCCGTGATTTTTTCCTCATCCCGGATTTCGGCAAGACGGATGGTTCTTATTTCCATGTCCTCGGGAAGGAGTTCAATCAATCCGCGGACATGAGCATCGCCCACCACGGCGATCATCTTTTCATGTCTTTCGGAAGCTTTGATGATTTCCTTTGCCATGTTCTCGTTCCGTTCGTCGTGAAGAATCCGCATCATTGTCGGATATCGTTTCCTCAGGGACTCCATCTGTTCCTTTTCGTAAAGAGCGAAATCCTCATGGGCTTTTTCCGTATTTTTCTTTGATGTGAAACTGTTTCTGATTCCCGAGAACTTCCAGCGGAGTTTTTCTCCGAAGGACATCTCGTTCCACATTCTGACGAGGAATTCCACCGCGTCCCCGTCCATCAGTATCACTTCGGCACCGGATGTCTCGGCGGTTTTGCAGGCCTCCAGCAGTTCGAACCCTGTGTGGGCGCCGAATTGGGCCGAAGTTCTGTCCTGATTTTTGCCGATTCTTTTCACCATGCGGGGGATTTTGATCGGCTTGGCATCTTTCGGATGTTCGTATGTGCCGTCCATGGCCTGATACCTTTTCTCATCCAATTCCACCAACACGGCGTCGGGCCAAAGATGCTTGATTATGAAGCGTATGGGCTCTTCTATCTTGAATACGTGCCCGGTACCTATTATCAGAAGCATCGAATCTCCATACACCCGGATGTTAAATAAATTGTTTTTCAGAAATCTCCGAAATCGGAGATACTGTTTTAATCGTGTCCTCTCATAAAACCGACGTGAGATACGAACTTGTCTGTTTTGACATGGACGGAACTTTGACCAAAGTGGACAGTTCCTGGGATTGGATTCACGAATACTACGGGGTGGACAACGAAGAGTCCTACGAAATGTACTGTTCGGGAATCATCGACGAAAAGGAGTTCATGCGCAGAGACATCGGGATGTGGTTGGAGAAACATCCGGAGATTACCGCGAATGACATAGCCAAACAGTTCGCCACCCTGCCGCTGATCGACGGGATTCAGGAAACCGTTGCGGCGTTGAAATCCGAAGGAATGAGGAACGTAATAGTCAGCGGAGGCATCGATTCCGCCGCACGGATGATTGCCGATGAATTCGGATTTGATGATTTCATCGCCGATTCCCTGGAAGTCTGCGACCGCGGCATACTGACGGGGGAGGGAATTCTTCACGTGGATCTGAGCGACAAAGGAATCAACGTGAAAAATTTTCAGAATGAATACGGGATAGGGAAAGAACGCACCGTTTCCGTGGGGAATTCGTTCACCGATATTCCCATGTTCGAAAACAGTGCGCTGTCCATAGCGTTCAATCCCATTGACGAAAAGGTCATCGAAGCGGCGGACGCCGTCGTTGAATCGGATAACCTTTCGGACATATTGGAAATAATCTTCGAATGACTCATTCGTCGTCGAAATCCATGACGGAGTATTGTTTCTTGCGGATCTTTCCGTAAACTCTCGTTATGTCTCCCGCTTCGGCGGAACCGCGGCGCAAGAGATTTCTTTTCGTTTTGATCGCGTGAACGAAACAGTCGAAATCGTCAAAAGGAACCGTCATCCCCACTGCGAAAATATCTTCGGGTTCCGCTTCCACAGAGGCAGAAACGGTTCTGTAATTGTCATTGACCGAGAATTTGACCCGGATCACTCCGAACTGTTTGACCCAAAGGGATTCTATGTCCGTGGCCTGGGCCCTTTTTGCGGATTTTCCGAATCCGGTTTCGATTTTTGTGACCCGGACCCGTTCTCCGCTTTCAAGATAAAAATCATCTCCCAGCTCGACTATGTCGTTGCTCATAAGCCGGGTTTCGGTAACGACGGTTTCATCATCGTCGCTGTACAGCACTTTGACTGTGATTTCTTCCGGGAGGCGTATGGTGGTCGAGGATACGGTTCCGCATTCGGTACATCTGAAGGTACCGGAGACCGAGGCCTTGCCGAACCTTCCTTTCAGTATCTCATGCTCGGTGAAGTCGTCGCATTCCCCGCATTCAAAAATTATTACGTCCGGAAGTTCTTCGTTGATTGTCATGGTTTCATATACGGGTCGGAAACGGGAGCCCGTGTCCCGGTATTATCACGTCCGCGTATCTTCTTATCTTCTTAATACTTTCTAAGGCCAATCCTTCATCGTAGTTTGATGCCGGCGGGACCATTTTCACGAAATTGTTTTTTGTGGGTATTGCGTCTCCGGCTATCGCATATCTGAGTTCGGCATCCACAAACACGCTCATGGACCCTCTTGTATGGCCGGGGGTGTGAACCAGCAGCACATCGGGTTCCAATCTGTGCTCTTCGCCTTTCACGCGGACGGCGCCGGGAATGTCGATTTCCTCGTCGTCGTGAATGTAAACTTCGGCTTTGGGAAACCTGCCGAGATTTTCGGTATGGTCTCTGTGGGCATGGGTGAGAATGACGGTGTCCACGTCCGCCGGGCGTATCTTCAGTTGCACAAATGACGTTCTTACCATGGGCCAAAGGTATTCGGTGCTCGGATCGACAAGAATTATCCTGTTCTTCGTGCGGACAAGGGCGGAGGTTGAATCTGCTTTGGTTACTTTTCCTTCTTCGTTTCTTTCGAGGATACCGATGGCCATGATGTCAAGCACCGTCATGGTTTTGTATCCCCGACCGAGGATTATACGTTTTCCGTTTGCTTTATCATCGGTATCCGCCATGTATGGCGCACATGGAATACGACCCGGATATTCTGATTGACGAATCTCCCGATGTGTATCCCCCGTCGGAAGACAGCCTGTTGCTCATCAGAAGTTTTGACGTGACTCCCGGCGAAAAAGTTTTGGAACTGGGTTGCGGCTCCGGAATCGTCTCTTTGCATTGTGCGAAGGCCGGCGCCGTCGTCACGGCGGGAGATCTCAATCCTTCCGCGGTAAGGCTGACAAAAAAGAACGGGGAGAAAAACAATCTGAACGTAAACGTTGTTCTTACGGACGTCTACGATTCCGTTGACGGAAAATTTGACACCGTGGTGTTCAATCTTCCTTATCTTCCCGTTGATGACGACCTTCCCCTGGCCGAAGCCTGGTCCGGCGGAGAGGACGGGTTGGGACCGTTGCCGAGAGTCCTGGAGGGCATTCATGACCGCGGCAACGACGGATGGAGAATCGTCGTTGTGGTGTCTTCTCTCATGGACGAGGAGAGACTGGACTCTCTGCTGGCACCTTATCGCGTGACCGTATTGGGAGAGCTCCCGCTGTTCTTCGAAAAATTAAGGGTTTTGCAGATTTCAGCCGACGATCTTTGAAATTTCTTCGATCAAAAGCCTGTTCGCTTCCTTTCCGTCGACTTTTCCCCTTAAGGCTCCCATCACGGGCCCCATAAGCGGTCCGATGGCCGCCATGCCCCGCTCACGGACGAAGTCTTCACGTTCTTTAACGATGGATGCGATGATGTCCGCGGCCTCCGAACTGTCCATGGAAACAAGACCCAGTTTCTCAGGGGCTTCGGAAGGTTCGGTGCCCTTCGCGACTTCCCTCATGATTTCCGGCAACGCTTCTTTGGCAAACCGGTTTTCGGACAGCATTCCGAATATCGCCGTCATGGACTCATCGGTTATTTCCGAAACGGGGATGCCTTCGCGCTCCAGTTCGTTGTAAGTGTTGGTAAGTGCGGCGGCGATGTTCTGAGACAGTTCTCTGTACTCGCCGGCAAGACTCTCAAACAAATCGTTGTTGTCTTCCCTTATCAGCTGACGCGCCTGCTGTTCGTTGATTCCGTACTGCGCAATCAGTCTTTTCTCGATTTCTTCGGGAAATTCCGGCATCGATTTTTTTATCGCGGCAAGTTTCTCTTCGGATACGGCTGTGGGCGGCACGTCGGTTTCGGGATACATCCTTGCCGCTCCGGGCAACGGCCGTGAATATTTGGATTTGCCTTCGGGCAACGGATCTCTGGTTTCTTCGGGAACGCCTACAAGAGCCGCGTTGGCGCGTTGGGCGGCGGCTTCGATGGCGGCAACGGCCGTTCTGCGATGTGCCGCGCATATCGCGAAAGCATCCTGTTCTCCGGTCATACCCAGATGTTGTTTCAACGCGTCCACGTACTCCTGCTCTATGCCGTAATTCGGCAGTTCGTCGGAATGGAATATTCCCCTTACTCCGTGAATCATGGCATATTGGGCCATTTCTGAACCCAGTCTGAGTTTTCCGTTGTCGCCGTTCAGCAGACCGGCGAAACCCGGGAGTCTGATCGCCATGATTGCGCCTTTGCTTTTGAGGGCGGTGGAAATGATCTTGGAAGGACAGTCTTTGAAAATTTCGGTGACGTCCGCAGATTCGGTAGAAACAGGTTTCACGTTCCTGTTTTTGAGTGTATCCTTGATTTTCAGAAGCATTTTCTGCCTGTTGACTTCGTTTCTTACGAAATCCGGAAGCAGTCTCAGTTCCTGAACCCCTTTGATTTCAATCCTCGCCCCTCCGGGAATTGAAATGTTCAGATCTTCCCTGATGGTCCCTATCCCTCTTTTGACCATTTTTGTGGCACGCAGAAGGGAACCGAGACGCATCGCAACTTCCATTACTTCCTCGGGGGTCCTCATATCCGGACCGGTGGCCACCTCTATCAGGGGGAAACCCAGACGGTCCAATCTGTATGTGACTTCGTTTCCGCGGGTCTCTATTTTCCTTGCCGCGTCCTCTTCGAGACATACGGAAAGAATGGATATTTTTCTGCCGTTGACATCAACTTCCCCGCCGGTGGATATGAGAGAAGATCTCTGGTACCCTCCGGAGTTTGAACCGTCAATGACGATTTTTCTCATGGTGTGAATTTCGTCGACTATATCGGCTCCCAACATCGCGGAGTAAGTCAAAGCGGTATCCAATGCCTCTTTGTTCAGGGCACCGGGCGGTTCCTCGTCCAATTCCACCAAGCAGGAGGAATCGCAGCACTGATATCTGAAACTCATGTGTCTTTCGTACTGTGCCAGCGCGGCACGGTCCACTTCGCCGGTTTCGCTTACGGTGGGTCTGAGTTTCCTGAAATAATCACCGTGACCTTCATCATGGAGAGTCGTGTCGCAGGAACAGTACAGCTTCTTCGTGTCCAGCTGCTGATGGATTTCTATCCCGCACATCATTTCGTAATCTTCCATCATAACATCCTCCTGTTTCCGATTTCACCGGCTATCGGAGTGATCATGAGTTCCCGAATATCTCTGTCTTTGCGGTTGGCCAACAGCCACATCAACTTGACGTAAGCCGTTTCCGGCAGCATGTCCCCTGCGGGAATCGCGCCTGCGGCCAGGATTTCCCGCCCTGTGTCGTAAACGTTGAGGTTAACGGTGCCTTCCAGACACTGGGTGGTCATAACCACGGGTATGCCGGCCTCCGTTGCTTTTCGGATCAGGGGAACCATCTCTTCCGTAACGTGTCCCAGTCCGGTTCCCGCCAGCACAACGCCTTTGCTTTTCATGATCACGCTTTCGAAAACTTCCGGCCTCATTCCGGGGAAACAGTGAAGCAGCACACAGTTCTCTTCCATTTCCGTATTGATTCCGACTTTTCCGTCCGAAACGGGTTTTCCGTCGGTCAGATGTTTGACTTTTCCGTCCCCGCCGATGTGTGCCGCGGGTGAAACGTTCATGCTGCGGAAAGCGTCACGGCGGGAAGAATGCATCTTCCTCACTCTGGTTCCGAGGTGTATTGCAAAAGAATCGTCTTCAATGGTTCCGTGCATTGCCACGAACACTCCCGCCCGGTTTCCCTTCGCACAGAATTCGGCGGCGGCAATCAGATTTCCCACCGCATCGGTGGACGGCCGGTCGGCGGATCTCTGGGCCCCGACCAACACCACGGGTTTGGAAAGATCCGTCAGCATAAAGGACAGTGCGGCCGCGGTGTAACCCAGGGTGTCGGTGCCGTGGGCAATGATTGCTCCGTCCGCCCCGCCGTTCAGTTCTTCGGCGACGGCAACGGCAATTTCCTTCCAATGCTTCGCGTTCATGTTGTCGGAATACATGGAAAAAACAGACCTGGCATTAATGTTGGCCACATCCCTTATCTCGGGAACAAGATCCAATATCTCATCCCCGGACATTGCAGGTTCGACCCGTCCGGTACGGTAGTTTATTCTGGAAGCTATGGTTCCTCCCGTGCCGACCAACGTCAGATTCTTCAGACCTTTCTTAGGAGGCACAGCTTCGGTTTCGGTTTTCGTCTTTACGGGTTTCTCAAGAACTTTAATGATTGTGTCGGACCGTATTCTTACGCCGATGTTGTAACCGCTGTCAAGTTTCAGCACCAATGTGTCGGAATCGCCGGTGCCGTGACGGGGCATCAAAAGTCCCGCGTACTCACGGTCCCCGGTCTTTACGGAGACTTTGCATCCCTCTGCGGCATCCGCGGATGCCAGAAGTTTGGATAATGATTCGGAATAGCTCATTTGAACAACCCCCCATCTGACTTCGTATTTATGATTATTTCCGCTTTTCCGCGGTTAGTATTATTACAGGAAATGATGTTCACGTTTCATGCACTTCATACAGGTGGGCATGGAATTCGACATTCTGAAAGAAAATTCCAAATTGGCCCATAAGAATTACCGTCTGCTGAAAGAACACGGTATCAAATCCGTGGACTTCATGGGATCCATAGGCGCGGGCAAAACCTCCCTGATAATCAGATTGGCCGAAAAGCTCAGGGACAGAGGCGTTCGGGTTCTGGCTATAGCCGGGGATGTCGTCGGTGACGATGACTTCGCCAGAATGAAGGCTTCCGGAATGGATGTCATCAACTGCAACACCGGCAACGAATGCCATTTGGATTCCAATCTCATTGCGAAGGCTTTGGACAAAGTGGATCTGAAAAACTACGACGTATTGTTCATAGAAAACGTCGGAAACCTTGTCTGTCCCGCGGATTTCCCCCTGGGAACGGATTACAGGGTTGCGGTCATATCCACCACCGAAGGTGACGACATGGTGAGAAAACATCACAGCATCTTCATCCATTCGGATATTGCCATCCTCAACAAAATGGACATCGCCGACGCGGTGGGGGTGAATCCCGACATCATCGCCGGAGATTACAGCAAGCTCACGGGCGGTCTGAAAGAGATATACAAATGCAGCGTGAGAACCGACGAAGGCGTTGACGGAATACTGAACGCCCTGAAACTCTGAGGGTGTTTCGATGAAAGTTCTCACGATAGGCGGCGGCGGAAGGGAATGCGCCGCCGTGGAAGCGTTCCGCAGAGCCGGGTCCGAAGTGTATGCCGTGATGAAGAACGGCAATCCCGGAATCATACGGATGGCGAAAGATTTCATTTATACCGACGAAGGGAATCTGGAAAGAATCGTCGGTTATGCGAAGGAAAAGGGAGTGGAATTGGCCTTTGTCGGTCCCGAAGCCCCTTTGGAAATGGGAATCGTCGATGCGTTGGAAGAAGCGGGAATACCCTGCGCCTCCCCCACCAAAGCCGCAGCCAGAATTGAAACGTCAAAATCCTTCATGAGGGATTTGGTGCACAGATACGGCGTGGACGGCAATCTCGGATACGCCGCTTTCGACAGTGCCGAAGGCATTGAGGAGTATCTCGGAACCCTTGATTACGAAGTCGTCGTGAAACCCATCGGGCTGACCGGCGGAAAGGGCGTCAAAGTCGAAGGGGAACATCTGCATTCGATGAAGGACATAATGGAATACGTCCATGAGATTTTCAATCAGAACATCGGCAAAGCCGGAGTCATCATAGAAGAAAAAGCCGTCGGGGAAGAGTTCACGCAGATGGTGTTCTGTGACGGCAAAACCATCGCTCCGATGCCCATGGTACAGGATCACAAAAGAGCCTACGAAGGAGACGTGGGGCCCAACACCGGAGGAATGGGCTCTTACTCCGACGCGAATCACCTGTTGCCTTTCGCAAACGGGAAGGACCGGGAAGACTCTTTGGACATTCTCAGACAAATCGTCAAGGCCATGTCCGATGACGGCTGCCCCTATCACGGTGTGATGTACGGTCAGTTCATGCTTACCAAAAACGGTCCGAAGATAATCGAAATCAATGCCAGGTTCGGAGATCCGGAAGCGATGAACGTGCTTCCCATTCTCGAAGACAATTTTGAAAAAATCTGCAACGACATGGCTCACGGAACACTGTCCGAAAAAGTGAAGTTCGCCAACAAAGCCACGGTATGCAAATACGTGGTGCCCAAAGGATACGGTACTTCTCCGGAGGCCGGACATGAAATCAGGGTCAACGAAGAAGGCATCCGGGAAGCGGGCTCCGTGATGTACTACGCAAACGTGGACATCGTGAACCGCAAAGTCGTCACCGGAACCTCTCGTTCCATCGGAATGGTCGGTATCGACGACACATTGGAAAAAGCGGATTGGAACTGTGAATCCGCGCTGAAATACGTAGTGAGCGACGGGGTCACCGTAAGACATGACATCGGTACCCGCAAACTCATTCAGCGCAGAATCGACCATATGAAAGAGATCCGCGGAGATGACTGATCTTGCCGTAAAAATCGCCTACATCGGCGAAGGTTTCCACGGATCCCAGAGACAGCCGGGACTGAGAACGGTGGAGAGTGAGATTCTGAGAAATCTCGTTACCGTTTACGGCACCGACGATATCGAATTCTCACTGAAACTGGCCAGCCGGACCGACAGAGGGGTCAATGCCCTGGGAAACGTGGCCGTGTTCGACGCCGGCGACAGGGACCCCGACGGTCTTCTGAAGGCACTCAACGGAATCTCCAGAGGGGTTTTCTACCGTTCGCACGCTTATGTGCCGGAAGATTTCAAACCCCGGTACGCACACCGGAGGTACTACCGTTACATCATGCCTGCCGAAGGTGTAGACATAAAACGTGCGAAAAAATGCGCTTCTTTGTTTTTGGGGGAACATGATTTCTCCCGTTTCTGCAAATACGACGGAAAGCCGACCATGAACAACATCGTGTCTTCCGACATAAGAATCGAAGAAGATTTTCTGATTTACGACTGCGGCGCAAGATTCTTCCTGTGGCAACAGGTAAGACGGATGGCTTCCGCGATTGCGGAAGTGGGCCTGAACCGCGCGGATTACGACGATGTTACAAGAGCGTTGAACGGAGAAGACATCCATCTGGGAACGCTGAGGGGGGACGGATTGACCCTGATGGACGTCGAATACATGAATGTGGAATTTACGAAGCCTGTCAAAACCATGTACGAACGCAAAACCGGTGAGGAATCGTACAGAAACAAAGTCCGGAGTCTGTTTTTCGCTTCCCTTTAAACCTGTGATGCGATACGCAGGCATGGAAAAGCTTGAGGAAACCGTCGCGGCGGTCGCCGACAGATTTGCCGAGGCCGAAGAGAACCGGGAAATGGCCATACGCCTGTCCCGCAAAATTGTGAGAAGTTCCAAAAAAGTCATTCACTCCATCCACGAAGGCGGAGCCGACGCGGAGGAAATAAAAGAAATGGAAAAGTCCGTGAGGGAACTCGCCTCCGAGATGGAAAAGGATCCCTCCCTCGCTTATGCCGGACCCGCTTCCGACGCGCTGTCTGAATACGCCGAAGCCGTGATTCTCAGGGACTTGTTGGCAGAGAACAGAATACCTTCTTTCGAGGACCTGTCGATAGACGAACGTTCGTGGGTTTTGGGTTTGGCCGACGTGGTGGGCGAACTGAGGAGAATCGTTCTGAAAAAACTCATGGAGGGAAAACTGGACGAAGCTTCTTCGGTATACGGAAACATGGAAGAGATCGTTCACAATCTGCTGATGTTCGATGTTCCGGACGCCATTGTTCCCCTGAGAAGAAAACAGGACGTGGCGAGAGGGGTCATGGAAAGAACCCGTTCCGACATAGCCACCGCTGTGATTATGTCAAAAATATGAAATTGACGGGGTTTCCCCCGTAAATGAGTTTAGCGTCTTCCCTTTGGCTTGCCGTAGTTCTTAACGGGTTTGCGCATGACGTACACGAACACGATGATCAGAATAATGAACATCAGGCCCATGACTATGGATGCCCATCTGTATTCGTTATGTCCGATGTAGAACTCTCCTTCCTCGGTGATTTCGCCGTCTTCCGTTACTAACTGGTAGGTATGTTTTCCGCCGCCCAGGGAATCTGTCACCCATTCGTAAGTGACGGTCTTCTTACCGTTGGGGGCGATGTCTTTCACAACCTGTTCGCTGTCCCCGATAAGTTCTCCGTCGACCCAGAACGCCACGGTGATTGAACCTTTCACACCACTGTCGTTGACGACTTCCGCCTTCAGGGTTATGGGAACCACGACCTTGACCTTGGTTTGACTCATTCCAGTTTTCGGACTGTCCTCATCGTCGGTTTCGTATTCGACGACCAGTCTGTACGTTCCCGCATCACTCGGCGCAGTTACGGTAATAGTCTTTACGTTCTCGGAAGATGAGGTTTTCCAAGTGGACGGCGATACCCCTCCGGAGTGCTTGTCTCCGTTGGGTTTCAGAAGATAGGCCGTGAAGTTTACTTCGGCATCGCCCAAATCATTATCGTAGAACACGGATTCGTAACGGATCGTACCTCCGGTTTTCACAACGATTTTATCTGCTTCTTCGGGATGGACGTCGAAATACTCCCCGTACGAATCTTCGACGGAAGCCATCACGAACATTCCCGAAAGCAGGAACAGAAGCGCCACACCGAGTGCGGGCATCACTTTCTTCGTGTGAACACCCCCCTCTTGGAACCTGTCCATACAACCAGCACAATCATGATCACGCTCAGTACGGTGAACACCCAGAATATGGGCTGCATCGCATTGCCTGTGTGGTACACGTTGTTTCCTTCAACGGACAGCTTCGAGCTCAGTTTGATTTCTTCGTGAACGAGATCCAAAGTCGCACCGCCGTTCAATTCGATGTCCGGCGTGATCACGTCGATTCCAACGGATATGTCCGGAACGTCCTGCAAACCGCCTACGGAATTCATGAGTTTCACATAAAGTACCGTCTTGGTGTTGCTGGCCAACGTCAATTCGTTGTCCGGCGAATCAGAGGTGAGCAGATATCTTCCCATTTCGTCGGATACGGCATATATCCAATCGTCTCCGGGATCGGACAGCAGGTCGAGTTTGACTTTCACTGTGCCGTTGTCGTAATTTCTGAAGGTTATGGCGTACATGTACTCATTGTCCGTTATCAGATCGGGGGATGCCCCGCTTTCGGCGGACACGATTACGTCCACCTTTTTCTTCGGGTTGTCTGAGGGCATGTATATATCGAATATCTCGCCGGTCGCAACCGTCTTGCCTTCCAGACTTACCAATGAAACTTTCATCTTGGCATCCCTGTCGTCCACGTTGGTGGGGCTGAACACACCGTTGATTGAGATTGTTTGGGGCGTGCTTCCGTTCAACGTGACCACGTAGGATTTGTCAAGTTTCCAGGGACCGACGGCTTTTACCGCATAGGTCGTCTCGCCTTCGGCATCATCCTCAGGGTTGACCGTGAGTTCGAATTGGAATTCGTTCCCGTTGATAATGGGGGTGTTTGTGGTGATTTCCAGTTCGTCGGATATTTTGACAATCGCACCGTCACCGCTCAGATAAGCGTTGGTGGTGACCGATGTTTTCTCCTCGTCTTCCAGATCGTCGGGTATGTTTACGGTGAAACTGCCCGCGTATCCGTAAGTGTACTCCGAACCCGTGGGTTTGTACTTCAACTCGACGTCAATTTCGGCGGAAGAGGCAATCTTCGGCACATCGACGGAATAGGAACCGTCTTTGACTTTGGTGAACAGCTCAATTCCTCCGATTTCAATCGTTGCCAGACCGTTTCCGCTTACACCCAGATATCCTTTGAGGGTAATCTTGTCTTTAAGATCGAATTCGACTTTGTCGTCTGCCGGGACATCAATCATCATGTAGGATATCTTGTCCCCCTCGGTGGCCTTGAACAGATACGTTCCTTCGGTCATCAGGTACACCAGGTCGCCGTCCTTTTCAAACTGGACCTTGAAGTACTCCGCGTCCTCGCAATCCGGATGGATTTCCACGGATACCGTGGAATTTTCGGGTTTGTCCACTTCCACGGGACGGAGGAGTTCCGTCACTTCCGTGTCGGGTTCCGTGAAGAACACGGACTGTCCGAAGTACACCTTCACTTTGCTGTAGGTGTATTCAGTTCCGTTCAGTTCCACCAAGTAGTATGTGCCCGGAGTGACTTTTACATCGGTCTTGTCGCCGTAATTGGGCGTTTTATCGGTCTTGGAGGACCACAGCCACATGTCCGTCAGATCATCGAACTCGGGAACGGGTATGTCTTTGCCCGCGACTTTCAGTTCCGCGGATGTGCCGGTGGTTGCGTCCTTGGAAAGGTCTTCCCAACTCAGGACGCCGATTTCTCCTTCCGCCACGGATACCGTGACGTTCGAACTCTTCGGTACGGTTACCGAAGCTCCTCCGGATGCGTCGGTGGTTGCGTAAACGGTGTATTCTTTACCGTCGTGCTCCACTTTCAGGGTAACATTAACGAAAGGTACCCCTTTCGTACCGTCGGCAAGGGAACTGTATGTGAATTTGGTCTTCAGCGTGCGGCCGTCATCGGTCTTGAACACCGTGGGCTCCTCCGATGTCGTCGCCGGCACGTTCACATCGTTTTCAATGAGAACCGTCCCATTCTTGCCGATGACATGCACAGTGTAATCTCCCGCGGGGAGTTTGGCGGTGACTTTTCCTTCCTCGTCGGAAGCGTATGTGAAAGTCGTTCCGCCTGCACCGTAGAATGTAATCGAACCTGCGATTTCCGTGTCAGACTTGGATTTGATTACCGCATTGAAGGTGACGGTATCCGCATAATCCGTGAAGACGGGGTTGCCTTTCTCATCAAAGGTGACGGTTCTGACCTTGTCGGTATCCAGGTCAAAGAGCGTGTAAGTGACATCGCCGAAATCGGGCAGATAAACCTTATCTTGGCCGTAGGACGAGTATCCCGGGGCCATGACCGCTGTGTTTCCGGCAATCGGATCCGCCGTGCTGAACACCGTGATGTTCGTCGAAGTGGAAGTTCCTTTCACTTTCACGTCGGAAGAGGTGCTTACCTTGTCTTTGATGTGCACGATGTACTCACCGACGTTTGCAATGTCATCGCTGCTGGGCAGCAGTTTGAATTCCGCAAGGCCGTTTTCATCGGTGATTCCGTTGATGACCGAGCCGTCATACTTGTTCTGGACCACCACCGTTTCATTCTCCACAGGGGCGCCGTAGATGTCTTTCACGGTGACTTTCAGCGTGGACGAGAGATCGAAATCGACTCCGGAATTGGATCCGGGATACGCCGTTATGGACAGACTGTCGATTTCCTTTCCGTTCAGTCTGAGGGTCACGGTGTATTTGCCCGGAGCTATGTCGTTGAATGTGTATTCTCCGCCGGATACGTCTACATAATGTTTCTCGCCGGAGTATCCGTTCAGCAGTTCGACGGTCAGATCCCCGATTTCGCCTTCGACCGAACCTGTTACGGTGGATGCGTCCAAATCAAAGTTCGGATTGTCGCTTGCGTTGTATTGCAGATCGGTTCCGCCGACGGTCTTTTCCGTCGCGATGAAAATCCTGAATTCGTAATCGTTGGAATTCACGGGAACCAGAACGGAGTAGTTGCCGTCCTCGTCGGTAAACGCAGTGGAACGCTGGACGAGAATTCCGTTGGGGTCCTTTTCGAACACGGCGACTTTCGCTCCCTCAAGAGCCGTACCGTCGAAGGTGACCTGTCCGGTCTCCGTCTCATAGTTGTCGGAAACCTTCATCACAATCAGACTTGAGAAGTAATTGATCAATCCGCCTTCTTTCTTTTGTTTGTCCACGGCTTTGTAACCGTCCATGTACACCCATCCGTCGTCTGAGAATCCCGCGTCTTCGTTCGGGTTGTATTTGACCTGCCAGTAGTCGACTTCGAATCCGCCGAGGCCGAGACCGGGGGCTGCGGCCACGGAACCGTCGCTGGAAAGAAGAGACAGTACGGCACTGTAATTGATTCCGGTTTCATCGTTGATTCCCATCATGGCCTTCCATATGAAAGATTCGAACATTGCGTCCATATAATCTATGATGTAACTGTATTCGTAATACTTGGAAACGCTTCCGTCAGAATTTATGGCGTAATCGTTGAGATATGCCAATGTGGAGAACATAGTTCCGTCTCCCTTGTACATGGGAAGCATGCTCGCGTTGAGAACAACGTAAGTTATCGCTCCGTCGCTCCTTTCGCGGACTCCTTTGTAAACTTCATGTATATCCGCTTCGGTCATTTCGGACGTCATCAAACGGACGGATGCGAGATAAACCGCGTTTTCTTCATCCAAATCCGAACCCAGCCCGGGATAGGCTTCCTGATCCCCGAGCACATCTTTCTTGGTCTCCGACGGGTTGTCGATTATCTTCTTCAGACCTTCGACCAAATCGTCGTCCATCAGATCTTTGTACTTATCCATTCCGTCAGCGAGAATCATGCGGACTGTCATTGCGGACACCGCGCCTGCGGAACCTTCGGCGAGCAGTATGTTCGATACCGCCGTCGCACCCTGCCCCGAATCACTGGTGACCGATGTGAAACCGCCCCGATCGACGGATTTGGAAGAGTATTCGAACCATGTCGCAAGGGCACCTTCCTTATCCACGTTATAGTAATCGTCCCAAAGCATGTTCATGGGATTGCCTTCGTCCGTATCCACGGTGTAACCGATTCCGCCGAGATATTTGCTGCCGACGTCCTGATTGGAAGATGTGGTCGCGTCGGCCAACAGCATTGCGTTGGGCGCAATCACCAGGAACACCACGCTCACAAGAGTGACGAAGGGTTCCGGGCGCAGGAACTTTTTGAGACTGGCCTTCCAGCCTCCGCCTTTGAGGGTTTTGAAGTATTCGGACATGCCCACATATCTGTAAAGCAAAACCAGCACGGAAGCGGCGGCGACGGAGTACATCGCACCGGCCATGATGGCGTTTTCCCTGGACAGCCAGCTGAGCAGGAAAACCCCGGTGATCCAAAGTAACATCGTAAGGTGGGATTCAGAGGGGCTGTTCTTGTCAAGTTTGTGAAACAGAAGAGCGATTATCACGAAGGGCATCCAAACGGTGGCCCATCCGTAGTATGAGGCCATCTTCGAAATTCCCACGTTGGTGGGCGTCAACAGACTGGCGACAATGGAAGATTCGAAGATTGCGTTGCCGCTCACCACATCGTTGAACAGCTGAGGGGTTGCCAGATACAGTATTGCAAATATCAGAACCGTCGCAAGAATAGGTATGACGAAAGATTGGAGTTTCGGTTTCTTCCTCATGGCGTAGAACAATCCCACCACTGCCACGGATATGACGGCAAGCAGGAGAGGTCCGGTGAATATCAGGCTGAACAGCCCTGCGGCGTAGTAGTAAGGCAGGGATATTCCCAACGTCATAAGGAGCATTATCGCATAAGCCGCGAAAACAGAACCGAAATCATGGCTGTTGAGACGGGATATCACCGCGTGACCGGCCATCATGAAAACCAGGAGCACGATAATCATGCTGAATGCGTTCCATGACAGTGCTATGAACGCAAATAAAGCGCCTGCACCGAGGACGTATTTCAGAACGTCTTTCGCCAGAACCGCTTTTATGGTCCGGTCTTCGGAGGCTTCCAACGCCTTCATCGCTCTCAGAACGAACAGCGAAGCCAGAACGAAAATCATTACCAGGATTCCCATTGTCGTGCCGTCGGAGAATACGGACATTACCACGGACAGAGGAAGAACCGCAAAGAAGAACGCGGCGATGATGCCGATGTTCCTGTCGAACATTTCCTTTCCGAGGTAGTAAACCAGAAGTACGGTGAATGCCGCGGCGGTCGGCCCGGAGAGTGCCAACACGGCTGAGGCCGCGGTGGATGCGGATGCCCCCAGTGCCATGGGAATCCATGCGAAACCTGCCAGTATGATGTCGACCAGCGGAGGTTGCATGAGTGTGCCTCCGAACGGGTAGTTAAGCGAAGGGTCGGACAGCCCGAAGGTTCCCGTAAGGATGCTGATGATTGCGTGCTTGTGTTCCGCCGCACTCTGGCCGGACAGCGCGAAGCCGTTGTCGGCGGATATGCCGACGGCCATAACCGTTCTTGCCAGAACCGCGATGATCACTATCAGACCGAAGGTCAACGCAAGCCAATTTTCTTTGATTGATGATTTGATATCCCGGTCTTTGTCGACGGGATTCTTCCCTTTCGAAGGGGAAGAGTCAGTTTTGCCGAATTTACGCATTATAAAGGTCTCCGTCCTTAAATTGTCGATTGATGATTGAATGCCTATTTATATCTTTACGGGCGCGCGTACAGTAGGACCGCAATAGCGGAAATCACAGCACTTTGGCAATCCGGTCCCTGAAGGATTCCGCAGATTCTCTCGGATTGTCGGATCCGTATATGGCACGGCCCACTATGACGTAGTCCGCACCGGCCTCTATCGCGGATGCCGCGTCGCCTCCCTGGGCCCCGACTCCGGGAGAAAGAATCAGTCTGTCGCCTATCACGGACCGTATCGCGGCAATTCTTTCGGGTCTAGTCGCAGGGGCAATGAATCCGGAAACGTCGCATTTCACGCCCAGTTCCGCCATCTCTTCCCCGTGTTTTGCCGTGAAGGTTTTTCCGCCGGGGTGGCTCATTTCGGTCACGGCGAATATTTTTGCCTTTCCGGCGGCTTCTTTGGCGGCCAAGAGCGAATCTTCGCCGGTAAAGGCATGGACTATTACGGCGGACGCTCCCCGGGATACACAGTTTTCCACAATCAAACGCACGGTGTTCGGTATGTCGGCGACTTTGAAGTCGCAGATGACGTCTCCTTTTTTCGCCAGTTCGTTTATCATGTCCGGGCCGGCGGAAAGCACCAACGGCCAATTTATCTTGATGGCATCCACCGCTCCGCGGACGGAATCCGCGATTTCCAGAGCTTTCTCACCGTCGGTCTCGTCCAATGCGAGTACCAGACGCGTATCCTTCTTCATGAGGGCCGATATTTCTGCGAGAGTTAATAATACGTCGGAACGGTTGAAGCCTTCATGGTTCGGAGACAGTTGGAATGCGGATCTGCCGTCAACGGCGGATTGGCCGTCGGATGCGAGCATTGCACGGAAGGTTCCAAACTCGTTCTGTTCGTCACCGGACGTTGCAGCACGGGATGTGCCTACTGCCCCGTGTCTTTGGAAAAGAAAGGAAAAGAAGTTACGTACGCCAACGAGTCCAGAACATTTTCCGACGAGGATGTGATTGCCGAAGCCGAGGCCATGGACGCCACGGGAACCGGATTGACCGGAGGGGATCCGATGCAGAACTTCGATCTTACCCTCCATTATCTGAAACTTCTGAAGAACCGCTTCGGACCGGAACATCACGTCCATCTTTACACCTCCACCGTGGATTATGAGAAAACAAAAATTCTGAAAGAGGAAGGGTTGGACGAAATACGGTTTCATCCCCGGGAGGAAGAGTGGATGGACTTCGACACTTCCGAGTTGGAAAAGATTCTGAAAATCGAAGGTCTGGACGTGGGGTTGGAGGTTCCTGCCCTTCCCGGCCGGGAAAAGGATCTGAATTCTTTGATCTCCAAAGTTTTCGATGCCGGCGTTTCGTTCATGAATCTGAACGAACTTGAGTTCTCCGAAAGCAACTGGAACATGATGGAAAAAGAAGGGTATCTTCTCAAAGACGACATATCCTCGGCGATAAAAGGTTCGGAGGAACTCGCTCTCGGACTTATTGACAATCATCCGGAAAAACGGATACATTACTGCTCCTCTTCCTTCAAGGACGGGGTGCAGCTGAGACGCCGCCTGATAAGACGGGGGGAAAACACCGCCGCGGAATACGAAATCGTCACCGAGGACGGAACGATTCTGAAAGGGTTGGTTTACTCCGAAGACGTACGCGAAGCGTCCGACTTCCTGAAAGAGGAATTCGGGGTCCCGGAGGTGCTGATTCTTGAAGATAAAGAAAGAGGGCGTGTCGAAACCGCCCCGTGGGTTCTTCGGGAGATAGCCGACGAACTGCCGTACGACTGCTATATCGTCGAAGAGTACCCCACGGCAGACAGGCTTGAAGTCGAAAGGATGCCTCTCGGCCGCCTTACGAAATGACTTCAGGCCACACTGAGACTCTGTATCTCGTGATGTCTGTTGACGATGTCTCTTGCGATACGGAGATTCTTGCCTTCCTTCCCGATGGCTCTTCCCTTGAGTTCGGAGTCCACGGTCACGGTGGCGTGGGTTATGTCCCCGCGTTGCTCGATTTCAACCTTTTCGGGTTTGTAAATATGGAAGACGTTCTTTACGAACTGCTCCGGATCGTCGGAATGTTCCACGACCTGGATGTTCTTTCCGGTCAGGTTCTTGAGCCTGATCATATGGTCTCCCTTCTTACCGACTGCCATGTTCCCCTGGCCGGCTTCGACCACGAAGACCAGCTTGTCCGGGGTTTCCATGCAGTCCACCGCGTTGGTCTTGGTGACTTCCTGGAACAACGCGATGTACCTTAGGGTATCGTCAGTAATTACGATTTCTGCAATCATATCCTTCACAGCGTTAATATGTTAGAGGAACCCTTGTCGATGACGGCAAGCGCCGAAACGGAGAAGGGCTTACCGCAAAGAGCACCGAGCTCCATGTTGTTGCCTCTGTAGCGGTGGATTTTGACACCTTCCGCTTCAGCCAGCGTCTTGCTGGGGCAGTTTCGGGCCAGAATTATCATCTGGGCTTTGCCTGCCTTTATCGCTTTCTCCGTCTGATCAACGCCGAAATCGACCTTGCCCGTGGCTATGGCGGCTCTCAGCGCTCTGCTTATGTCGATTGTATTTTCACTCATTCTTCATCCCCCTTTTTGTTTTTGGGTGTATAAATCAGGTTAACTGCGCCGGTACCCAATGTGACCGGCTGCCCGACTATGATGTTCTCCGTCACTCCTTCGAGAGTGTCGACTTCGCCCACCATCGCCGCATGCATAAGATGGGTGGTGGTGATTTCGAAGGCCGCTCTCGCGAGGACCGAGGATTTCTTTCCGGAGACTCCGTGACGTCCGATGGCTTTCACCGATCCGTCATTGGTCATCTGATCGGCAACAAGCATGATATGCCTGATGTCGACGTTCAGACCGGCTTCTCCGAGAGTGTCTCCCGCTTCGTAAATGATGGAATTTCTGGCCGCTTCAACTCCCAGGACCTCAGCTATTTCCTGAATACTGTTGGTCATGACGTTGGGCGCGTCCACGCCTTCCACCTTCAGCACCTCTTTGAGGTTGCTGCCTTCGGTGACTATCTCATACTTTTCGTCTTTGTTTTTGCTTATGACCGCTCTCGTCACGCCGTCGATGCCTTTGATTTTTGCATTCTTTATGGCATCGTGCATGGCCTGGATTTTCTTGAAAGACGGGGAATCCGACGTGATCGTCAGATTGAAGTCGTCTTTCTCGACCAGACCGCGGACGGCTCTTATTTTGCCGAGCTTGTCATGAATCTCGTCGATCGTCAATCCCTTTTTGTCCATCTTGTGGGCGTCGGGGGATATGACGATGCGCATGTTGGTGACGTCTGTGTATATTTTGGCCACATCGGTCAGCAAAGTCATTTCTATGTTGGATGCGACATGGGTCGCGACACTTTCGTCCTCGGCGGCTATGCCGAGAAGAGGAATGGTCATCGACGGCGTGCTCGGAGCACGTCTGGCATCCACGATTTCAATCAATCTGGGAAGACCCTGGGTAACGTTGATGTTCGCGACACCGGCGTAGTGGAAAGTACGCATGTTCATCTGGGTACCGGGCTCACCGATGGAGTGGGCCGCCATGACTCCGGCGGACTCGTTTTTGTCCATGAGGTGGGAATTGTACATCTCCCATGCCTTGTCCAGAAGTCTTTTGCAGGTATCGTCGTCAAACTCGTTGCCCGCCATGCGGGATGCGATGTCGGACAGAATCTTCATAGGGAAGTCGTACCCGGATTCGTCGGCGAAATCCATCAATCTGATTTCCTCGGGGGTGTACACCCGTTCGCGGGTGATTTCCGTCGCCACGAAAAGAGGTGCGGCCTCTTCGGCTTTCTTCTTGACCTTCGAAGTGGCCTGCCGGGAAGGGCGTTTCGAGAGAGTCTCAATGATGGATGCCGCTTCTTCCGCGGATATTCCGAGATCTTCCATCTCTTCCTGGGTGGCCGCCTGGATGTCGGAAAGTATTCTGAACTTTGTCAGAAGCAGTGCCGCCGCCTCTTCACTTATTCCGCGCCTTATCAACGCGTTCATGGTGTCTTTTTTGGCCATTGCTCACTCACCCCCTTCGTAGGTGTTTTCGTAATCATCCGTTTCTTCCTCGTTGAATTCCATTTCGTCCTTTTCCTTGGAGCCGTAGTCTTCGCCCACGTCTCTCTCGTCGAGCCGGATCATGTCTTCGGCGGCCTCGTCTCCGAGAACTTCCGCGAAGAGGTCGTCCAGATCGATTGCTTTTCCGCGCACGGATCTGGTCGGATCGACCCCGTCCTCTCCGTATCTGAACTGAATGACGGTTCCCACGGTGTTCCTGACGGTTCCGTCGGAAGTGAGCTTCAGGTCTTCCAATGCGGAGATCAAACGTCTCTGCATGTATCCCGACCTGGATGTCCTGACCGCGGTATCCACCAAACCTTCACGGCCTCCCATTGCGTGGAAGAAGAATTCCGTGGGGTTGAGTCCGGACTTGTAGGAGTTGGCGCAGAATCCTTTGGCATCGGCACCCATGTCCTTCTTCTCAAAGTGGGACAGGGTCCGGTTCCAATATCCTCTGGAAAGCCTTTCACCGCGGACGGTCTGCTGTCCGATACAACCGGCCATCTGAGACAGGTTCAGCATCGAACCGCGGGCTCCGGCTCTTGCCATGATGACCGCGGGGTTGTCCATTCCCAGGTGTTTTTCGGCTATCTTACCGGCTTCGTCACGGGCTTCTTCCAATTTTCCTCTGGCTTTGACTTCCAGAGTCTCCTTCAGAGAGCGTCCGGGGGTCTGTTCCAAAGTTCTTTCGTGATAGGATTCCACCAACTGGGAGACTTCGTTCACCCGTTCCTGAATCAGGCTGTTGATCTGCAACGCAATTTCTTCGGGAATGTCTTCGTCGCTGATGCCGGTGCTGAACCCGTGGTTCATAAGGGCTCCGAGGGCCAGTCTTGTGACGTTATCGATGAATTTCGAGGCTTCGTCCGATCCGTAGTCCCTTGCGATGCGGTCAAGGATTTTTCCCTTGCTGTTGCCGATGGCCCTGACATCGATGGTTCCCATCAGGAGTTTGCCGTCGCGTATTTTCACGTAAGCGTCGTTCTTGCACTCTTCCTTCATGCAGACTCTGCAGTTCTGACAGATGTTCGCTTTGAAGGTTGTGCGGAATCCTTTGGGAAGAACCGAAGAGAACAGCTGTTTTCCTTCCCAGTAGGGCTTGCCATTCTCATCGTACTTAGGTTCGGGCATGACCACTCCGGGAAGCTTTGACATTATGTTCGCCGCTTCCGCCCTGCCGAACACGGGGTTGTTGTGAGTCAGGTAATACGTTCCCGTGATGTGGTCGTGAATGGCTCCGATGATCGGACCTCCGTACCTGGGCGAAAGAATGTTTTCCTGAACCTGCATGAGTATTCTCGCTTCCGCCCTCGCTTCCTCGGACTGAAGAACGTGAAGGTTCATTTCGTCCCCGTCGAAGTCCGCGTTGTAAGGCGGACATACGCAGAGGTTGAATCTGAAGGTCTTTCCGTCCATGACCCTGACCCTGTGGGCCATCATGGACATTCTGTGCAGAGAAGGCTGCCTGTTGAACAGGACGACGTCTCCGTCCACCATCTGTCTTTCCACAACGTAGTCAAGTTCCAGAGCTTCCGCCACGTCTTCGGCGTTGCGGTCGGTGACGCGGATTCTCCTTCCGTCGGAACGGATGACGTAGTTCGCTCCGGGGACGTATTCTCCGAATTCGTCCACGGGTTCGGTTCCGCCGGCCACGAGATTCTTCATGTTTTCAAGGTTCTGTTCGTTCACGTAAACCGGAACGGTAAGTTCCCTTGCGGCCGCAATCGGAATTCCCACTTCGTTTATGGAGAGCAGGGGATCCGGGGAAATCACGGTACGCGCGGAGAAATTCACACGCTTACCGGAAAGGTTGGATCTGAATCTTCCTTCTTTTCCTTTGAGTCTCTGGGACAGAGTCTTCAGCGGACGTCCGGACCTGTGTCTTGCGGGGGGTATTCCCGAGGTCTGGTTGTCAAAGTATGTAGTAATGTGATACTGAAGGAGCTCCCAGAGATCTTCGACTATGAGCTGAGGGGCACCGGAATCGCGGTTTTCCCTGAGCCTTTGGTTGATTCTCAGGATATCCACCAGTTTGTGGGTCAGATCGTCTTCCGACCTGTCACCGGAGTCCAACGTGATCGAAGGCCTTACGGTGACCGGGGGGACGGCAAGTGCGGTGAGCACCATCCATTCCGGCCGGCAGGTCGAAGGATCGAATCCCAAAGTGGCCAAATCCTCGTCGGTGATGCGTTCCAACCTTTCGCGCACTTCTTTCGGAGTGAGTTTGTGGTTGTCGTCCACCTCACGGAAGGTGGTGGGTTTGTCCAACTTGATTTTGATCTGTTCCGCGCTGCAGTGGGGGCAGAGTCCTTTCGAGGATGCTCCTTTCGCCATGACTTTGGCGAAGTTCTTCACGTCCATCGAGTCCCCTCCCAATTCCTCCATGCGTTCCATGTCGGTGGCGGCGACGGAAATCTGCTCGGGAGTCAGCATCAGTCTTCCGCAGGTGCGGCAGGTGCTCTCCAGAAGCATTTTTATGTCTTTGATGAACCCGACGTGAATGACCGGCAATGCCAAATCTATGTGTCCGAAGTGTCCGGGACACTCGTCCACTCTGTTGGCGCAGGTCTTGCAGCGCAATCCCGGTTCGATAACTCCCATTCTGGGGTCCATCAGACCCATTTCTATGGGATAGCCTTCATCGTCGTAAGTATCGGCGGTGATGACCTTGGTGGCGGACATCTTCCTGATTTCGTCGGGCGAAATACAGGAGAATTTGATCGAACCGATTCTCTTCGTGATTCCTTTCATCTCAAGTCCTCCAGCTGAAGCCTCATGGCGACACCAAGCGACAGCAACTCGTCCATCAGCAGTTTGAATGCGTAGGAAGTCTGCACGAGGTGGATGTTGGTGGTGTTCTTGCACACGGGGCAGTAGATATTGCCGAATCTGTTCATGATTGCCACGTGACCGCACTTGGGATTGCCGCAGATGTGCTGCTGGGTACCGTCGGACTGATCGAGCAGACGGTCTTTGATGACCATGGCGGCTCCGTGTCCGATAAGACAGTCACGTTCCATCTCACCGAATCTGAGACCTCCCTGTCTGGAACGTCCTTCGGTGGGCTGACGGGTCAGAATCTGAACCGGTCCTCTGGAACGCACATGGAGCTTTCCGCTGACCATGTGGTGCAGTTTTTCGAAGTAAATGACTCCGGTGTAAATGTCCATCTGAATCATGCGGCCGGTGGTTCCGTCGTACATGACTTCCCTTCCGTCTTCCTTGAAGCCGTTCCTGATGAGTCCGTCGCGGATGGATTCCTCTTTCTCTCCCGAGAAAGCGGTACCGTCCACCGTGCGTCCTTCCATGGATCCGACCTTTCCGGCAATCATCTCAAGAATGTGACCGACGGTCATACGGGAAGGAATACCGTGAGGGTTCACGACCATGTCGGGAACGATTCCTTCGCAGGTGAAGGGCATGTCGCACTGATCCACAAGTTTTCCGATGACTCCTTTCTGTCCGAATCTCGAACAGAACTTGTCGCCGACTTCCGGGATCCTCTGATCCCTTACCTTGACTCTGACGAAACGGGAACCGTTTTCGGAATCCGTTATCATCACGGAGTCCACGTAACCGGTTTCGCCGGGTCTGACGGTGATTGAGGTTTCCCTTCTCTTCTGGGGGGTGAGGAAATCCGTTTCCTCCTCCAGGAATCTGGGCGGCGAGGTCTTTCCGACAAGCACGTCGCTTCCTTCCACTTTCGCTTCGGGGTGAATGAGACCGTCCTCGTCCAATGAGGCGTAAGACAAATCCATACGGGCGCCGATGATGTCGTCGGCAGGGGTTTCGAAACGGTCTTCCTGACCTCCGGGGTACCTGCGCTCTTCGGCGCGGTAAGACCTGAGGAAGGTGGAGCGGCCCATGCCTCTCTGGACCGAACTGTTGTTCACGATCAGCGCATCTTCTATGTTGTATCCGTGGTAGGAGAACACCGCGATGCAGAAGTTCTGTCCCGCCGGCCTCTGGTTGTAACCTATGAACTTCATGGTCTCGGTCTGAACCAGGGGGGACTGGGGATAATGCATCAGGTGACCTCTGGTGTCGGGTCTGATACGGTAGTTGGCGGTGGGTATTCCCAACGCCTGTTTCGCCATTGCGGCACCCATGGTGATACGGGGGGCGGAGTTGTATTCCGGATAGGGAATGACGCCTGCGGCGACACCGAGGATGACCATGGGATCTATCTCCATGTGGGTGTAATTGGATTTGATCTTGGAGGGAACTTCGAATTCCCCGTCGCACCAACCGCACTTGATGATTTCTCCCTCGGAATCGGTTCCGGGGTTCATCCAATCGATTTCGGTGGCGGAAATGGCGTGTCCGCAGAGTTCGCATCTGTCGGGCGCTTCAAAAGCGTCGATGAGAACAAGGAGATCTTCCTCCTCTTCGGCGTCTATCCATTCGATGACGCCTTCCATGAACAATTCGTTCCAGCTGATTTTTCCGTCACGCATTTTCTCGATGTGCTTTCTGTTGAGCACGGTCTTGCCGTCCTTGAGTACCAGCAACGGCCGTCTGAGACGTCCTTCGTCACAGTTGATGATGATTTCGTCCATTTCGTCATCGTGACGGATGTTGATTTCGTTGGAGAGCATTCCGCGTCTCCTGCGGTCCCTGATTTGGGATACGAGGTGGGCGGGGTCTTTGTGGGTTCCCACAAGATCCCCGTTTACGAAGACCCTGGTTCCCGCGTCCTTGACGGATCCGAGTCCCATGTCCTTGTTGAGCACCCATTTGACGTCATTGTCCGGGAATCCCTCGGAAACGTCGATGATGAGCGCGGCGTTTTTCACCAGACCGCAGTTCTGACCTTCCGGGGTTTCCGACGGGCAGAGCCTTCCCCACTGAGTGGGGTGCAGGTCACGGGCCTCGAAGTGAGGCTGGCTTCTTGTCAGGGAAGAAGTGATTCTTCTGAGATGCGATATTGCGGAGAGGTTGGAAGTTCTGTCCAAAAGCTGGGACACTCCGGCACGTCCTCCGACCCAGTTTCCGGTGGCCAGCGCATGCAGCAATTTGTGCGTGAGCAGGTCCGGACGGATGGTGGACGCTATGTTGAGTTCGTTCCTCTTCCTTCCCCAGTTTCTTTCCAACTGGTACTTCAAATCCTTCATCAGGCTGTTGAAGCTGGTTCTGAAGAGATCTTCCATAAGATCTCCGGAAAGTTTGAGCCTTTTGTTCGCGTAGTGGTCCTTGTCGTCTTCCTTTCTCTTTCCGACGGAAAGTTCGAGAACCGAGCGTGCGATGCGGCCCAGATAAATCGCTTTCTTCATGCGGTCGTCCGCAGTGTCCCCCAGGTGGGGGAGCAGGGAGTGATCGAGAATGCTCTCGACTTTTCTGATTCTGTATTCTTTGGCCTGACCTGCCGCGAAATTCCTTTCCAAATAGAGAATCGCATCCTCGGTGGTGTGGAATC
Organism: Candidatus Methanomethylophilaceae archaeon; assembly: GCA_050950505.1. Classification (GTDB taxonomy): domain Archaea; phylum Thermoplasmatota; class Thermoplasmata; order Methanomassiliicoccales; family Methanomethylophilaceae; genus VadinCA11. The sequence continues at coordinate 363,310 of JBMNHS010000001.1, forward strand.
CGTTGGGGGCGTAGGCCTTTGTGTCAAGGGAAGCCTCAAGGTTCGAATATACCAGATTGGACATGTCTTCGTCGGAAACGATGGTGTCGTAAATTTCCTGATCCGATTCCATTCCCAGGGCTTTCATGAGAGCCACCAGGGGTATCGCGCTGGATGCGACGGGGACGCTCACGACGAGCATTCCGTCCTTCTTCCTTTCCACCAGGGTCAGCGCGCGGTATCCGTCCCTCTGGGAGAACACCTTGGCGGTTTCCAGGGCGGTGCCGTACCTTTCGTTGTATTCGACCATGACCCGGTTGGGTGCAAGGTCTTCCAACGTGATGAGGGCTCTTTCGGTGCCTCCGATTATGAAGTATCCTCCGGGTTCTTCCGGGTCTTCCTTGCTGTTGATGAGAGCCTGATGATATTCTTCGTCGGTGAATTTGCCGTCGTTGGCGAATTCCATGACTTCCCTGTTGAGATTGCAGCCTTTGGCTTTGATCATCATCGGAAGGTCTCCGACCCTGATCCATTTCTCATTCTCGGGTATGGGGATGAGTTCCCCGTCCTCATAAAGATCGAAGTGCACGAAAACCGGAGACATGTAGTTCAGGTTTCTGAGCCTGGCTTCCATGGGGGTGAGTTCGTGACTGTATCCGTTGGCCTCGGTCACTTTCGGGGAGTTTATGCGCACGGTGGGCGGAGATTTGGGATCGATTTTACCGTCATCGAGTCTTGCGCGTCCGATGCGTATTTCGATGTTTCTGCCGCCGGTGCGTTCGGGATCCAATCTTATGCATCCCCTGTCCGTGTCTTCGGTGGGCACTCTTACGTCATCCACGATTTTCTGCATCCTGCTGTTGGGGTGATCCGCGGTCGCAAGGAAATCGTTGTAAGACGACAGGTGGTGATTGACGATGTTGCGGTCGGTAAAGTAGAGTTCTACCAGATCTCTCATGTCACTTGGCCCCCGTTACCAGTCTGTAGGCCACGAATTCTTCTGCTGTTTCGCTCTGCCTCACAATTTTTATTACACTGCCCTCTTCGATCGGGCCGTGCACTGACTCCAGAACCTTGATTCCGGCATCACTCTTTTTTATCTTCGGAAGTTGATCGCGGGTCATACCCAATTCGTTGAGAATTTCGGTCGCGTCTTCTTCAGACAAAAGGTGATGTTCGGGTACGAGTTTGTGCTCGAGAACATTAAACGGGATGTTATTTGTTGACAATGTTTCACCTTCTTGCTGCCCCGCCACGGGATGATTGCGGGTAATTCGTTTCAGAATCTTTGAATTTCACTTTCCTCATACTTGATCCGCCGTTGATCGCTCATGAAGTCCATCAGCGGGCCTGAAGGGATTCGAACCCTTGACCACCTGATTAAAAGTCAGATGCTCTTCCTAGCTGAGCTACAGGCCCTTGATAGCTTAAGCTTGCAATCTGTGTTGAATTCATCCTTATATATAACTCCTTGTTTTTAAAAGACGGAATTCTTCAGATTTGCTTTAGCTGAGCAGTGTAAGAAGGAGTCTACGTTAAATATCTTCTGCATTGGAAGACGAAAACCCCACGATTTCAGAATATCTATTATAACGGAATCGCAATCGGGATTTTGTTATGGTTGACCATCTTGAACTTAAAGTAGGCATGGCTCGGAGACAATCCGAAACAGGTTACGGACGGGCAAGATTGGATGCGGCCTCCCGGGCCGCTTTGAATCTGGAAATAGGCGATGCCATAGAAATCAGCGGCCGGAAGACCGTGGTCGCCAAAGTTTTCAAAGGGGATTCCGAAGACGAAGGAAGAGGGGTGATACGCATAGACGGTCTTACCAGAACAAGTGCCGGGATCGGTGTGGACGACACCGTCAGAATAAGAAAATGCGATCCCCGTCCGGCGGAAAAGGTCATTTTGGCCCCGGACATACCCGAGGGAAAGAAAGCGGTTTACCGTGAAGGCATCGAATCGGTTTTTGTCAAAGACCTCACCGGCAGACCGTTGATAGAGGGATTGGACATTCTCCTTCCCAACGTGGCGTTGCTCGGCAACCGTTCCACATTTTCAGTCATAAGCACGGTGCCGCAGGGCCCCGTTTACGTCACTTCCGAAACCGTCATCGATCTGAAAGAAACCTCTTCGGCCGAAGTTTCCGGAAAAAGAGTGAGAAACATAACCTACGATGACGTGGGCGGACTGGACGGCGAACTCAAGAGAATAAGGGAATTGGTGGAGTTGCCGTTGAAACATCCCGAGCTTTTCGACCGGTTGGGAATCGCACCCCCCAACGGCGTGCTGATGTACGGGCCTTCGGGAACCGGAAAGACTCTGATTGCCCAAGCCGTGGCGAACGAGTCCGGAGCGTCCTTCTTCACGGTGCAGGGGCCTGAAATCATGGGAAGTTATTTCGGTCAAAGCGAAGAAAGACTCCGGGATATTTTCAAGGAAGCCACCGAAAACGCCCCGAGTATAGTTTTTCTTGACGAAATCGATTCCATCGCACCGAACCGGGATTCCGTCGTCGGCGAAACCGAGAAAAGAATCGTTGCGCAGCTGTTGACTCTGATGGACGGAATGAACGATCGGGACGGAGTCATCGTGATAGGCGCCACCAACAGGGAAGACTCCATCGATCCCGCCCTGAGAAGGCCGGGAAGATTCGACAGAGAGGTGGAAATCGGCATCCCGGGACGGGAGGCCAGAAAAGAAATACTTGACGTTCACACGAGAAACATGCCCGTGGCCGACGACGTGGACACGGATTATCTCGCTTCAATCACTCAGGGGTTTGTCGGGGCGGACCTTGCCGCTCTGTGCCGGGAAAGCGCCATGCAATGCCTGAGTTCCAAGATGGAAGAATTGGATCTGGACAAACCCATACCTTCCGAAAAACTTGCTGAAATGAAAGTCAGCCTGAGCGATTTCACCGAGGCTTTGGCCGACGTGGAACCCAGCGGAATGCGGGAGGTTCTGGTGGAGATACCCAAAATATCCTGGGCGGACGTGGGCGGTTTGGACGAAATCAAAGAAGAAATCAGAAACGGATTCCTTCCGGGCAAAAATTCCAAGGCTTTCGAAAAATTGGGAATAGTTCCGGGCAAGGGACTTTTGCTGTACGGACCTCCGGGAACCGGAAAAACTCTGATCGCCAAAGCCGTGGCGAACGAATCCGGGGCAAATTTCATCTCGGTGGGCGGACCCGAATTCATCAGCAAATGGATGGGGGAAACCGAACGGGCCATAAGACAGGTTTTCAAACGCGCCAAACAGATGGCCCCCTGCATCGTGTTCTTCGACGAATTGGATTCCGTGGCTCCCCGGAGAGGGGACGGGCGGGACGGCCTCGAGGGGGCGGTGGCTCAATTGCTTACCTCCATGGACGGAATCGAATCTTTGGGAAACGTCACCGTCATGGGCGCAACCAACCGCCCGGACATGATAGACCCGGCTTTGCTGAGACCGGGAAGATTCGACAAAATGGTTCTTGTGGGAAAGCCCGATCTGAAAAGCAGACTGAGAATATTGGAAATACATACCGAAAACATGCCGTTGATAGGAATCGATCTGATTGACGTCGCCGCGGAAACCGACGGTTACGTGGGAGCGGATCTCGCCGCTCTGTGCCGGGAAGCGGGAATGGCGGCGTACCGGGAAAATCCCGATGCCGAACTCATCGGAGAAAAACATTTCAAAGCCGCGATGGAAACCGTGAAACCTTCGGTGGACCCGGAAACCTTCAAAAGTTACGAGAACATAGGCAAGGAAATGAGGAAACGGAAAGACGGATGGGACGGGGTCCCGTTCTACGGGTGATTGACATGAATGTGAAATTCTTTTCAAAGGAACTTATAGGAAAGACCGTGGAGAACATCTCCGGGAACACCGTGGGCATTTTGGACGAAATAGTTTTGGACACCGTCGGAGGCCGGGTTAAGTATCTGCTTATCAGACCCACGGGTTCCATAATAAACAAGTCCGCCAAAGTCGACGAACACGGCCGTCTCGTGGTGGAAACCGGGCGCATCCGTCTGGAAGGGGAACGGATAGTCATCAACTGACTTTTTTCATCATGTACGGACGCCGGAGTTCAAATCCCAGCTTTCTGTAAAATCCTCTGTCCCCGGGACCGCAGGTCACTCTCAGCAACGATGCGTCGGATTCGGAAACTATCTTTTCGGCTTCTTTCATCATAAGCATATCGTATCCTTTGTCATGCCACGAATCCTCGTCGGAAGGGGAAGACATGGTTCCGGATACTTTCACCTCTCTGACCGAAGCGATGTCCCCGTCGATTCTCAGTCTGAGATAGCTTATCACCGAATCTTCGTATTCGTAACTTATGAAAAATTCCTTTCCTTCGGACGCTTCGTATTCGAAAACTTTCAAAGCCGCTTCTTCGGGCTCCACGGGACGGAGGCCGGTGTGACCGACTTCCCTGCATCTCAGACAGTTGCAGGTCATTCCTTCGTCGCTCATGTGTTTTCTCACGATCTGCCGGAGATTGCTGTTCATTATCCCCGCGGCGATTTCGGTGGTGGGAATGTCGCGTTGGATTCTTTGGATTCTGACGTATTCCGGAACCGTGGATTTCATCTCGGAAAGAAGAACCGCGGCGGTTTCCGTGTCGTAGGGTTCGTATTCCCCGTTGATCCACATATCATAAAGACGGGTTCCGGGTATCACCAGCGTGGTGTAGAATTTGAAAGAATCCGGACGGAAATCCGAATCGGAGAATATCCGTTTGAAAGATGCTTTGTCTTTCATCGGATCCGAACCGGGAAGGCCGGGCATTATGTGGTATCCCACGGGAAGACCTGATGTTTTTCCCATCCGGGTGGCGTCGATTATGTCCTGTATGCCGTGACCGCGGTTGACGGCTTCCAAGATGCCGTCGTCCAGAATCTGAACGCCGAGTTCTATCCTGGTCGCTCCCAGTTTCATCACGTTTTCCGCTTCTTCCTCATCGAAAGAATCGGGACGGGTTTCAACGGCCAGGGCGACGCATCTGTGTTCGGCGTGTTCGTTAAGGTCTTGAGCGGCTTCGAGATTCGGGGAATCCTCCCCGTTCATGGCGTCGAAACATCTCCTTACGAACCATTCCTGATAGTCTCGATCCCTGCAAGTGAAGGTTCCGCCCATGACGATCAGATCTATTTTCGAAGTGTCATGGCCTATGGCGGTCAACTGCTCTATCCGGTCCGTTACCTGAAGGTACGGATCGTATTCGTTTCTGCCCGCCCTCCTTGCCGCAGGTTCTTTCCCGGTGTAGGATTGGGGCGAGTTCTGTTCGACCCCTCCCGGACAGAAAGTGCATTTTCCGTGGGGGCAGGGGTGAGGGGAAGACATAACCGCCACGACGGCGGTGCCGCTGGCGGTTCTCATGGGTTTTTTGATCAATAACGGCAAAAGCAGATTCCTGTCCTCATCGGCGACTTCGGCCAGAATCTCGGAATTGGGAGGGACTCTTTTGAGTCCCAGTTCGCCGCAGAGCTTGATTTTTTTGTCCTGTATCCCTCCGCGGGTACGTATTTCACCGTCTTTCACGGCCGCGATCAGACGGGTTGCCAGCTCGGGTACTTTCATCCGTAATAAACGTCCTTGGGGGATTCGGGTCCTTCTTCCGGGGCCTGTTGCACAAGCCTCATGATGGTGATTGATGCGGACGGAACGTAGACTTTGCCTTCTTCGTCTTTCAGAACCAAAGCCGTTTCCGTGCCTATCATGACATAACCGAGAAAGGCCCCGGTTATTTCTTCGCCGTCGACGGTGACGGTGTAGACCGAACCGGTTTTCAGTTCGTTGTTCCTGCCCTCATTCACCGTTTTCCCTCCGTTTGACGGATAACTCCTGAAGGTGAACCGCGGTGCTTTTGTAATTTTCCATGGCCATTTTCACATTGGCTTCGGTGAAACTCCAGGCTTTTGACAGATCTCCGTATCTCAGACGGTATCCTTTTCTGGGCTGGTTTTCGAACTCCGTGTCCGCCCCTTCCATCAGATCAAGGGACTTCAGTTTGTTGATGTGCCTGTAAATTGTGGGTTTTGAGGTATCCAGCAAAATCGCCAGTTCGTCAACGGTCCAGAGCTTGTTTGGATTCGCCATAAAGAAATCCATGAACAGTCTGTACGGTACACTGTCTCGGACTCCCGTTGCGGAAGTTTTCGGATCGTATCCTTTCGGAATATACCCTATATCCGTCAAAAAAGTCTCCGCGACAATTTCCAGATCCGGAACGGAATTCATGGGGGTGTTGCTGACAACCTGTAACGTGAACATATTATCGCCTGAGCTTGATAAAGTAAAGGCGATATTTTAATTTTTCAAATAATATCTTCCAAACGTTCAATGGCTTTGATTATGCTTACGGTGGGGATGACCCTTGAAACCGGAATGGTCAGAATTTTTTCCACCGTGGGGGCGACTATGGGTGCGCAGACGATTGCCAACGCTCCGTCCCTTTCGGCTCTCACCGCCGCTATTATGGCATCCTCCACGGTGTTCACGGGGTATTCCCTGAGAACCACGGTCCGCCCTCCGACTTCCGCAGCCTGGGGCATGACATCCATGGAAACGTTGGAAGCTATCACCGCAATGAAAGGTTCGTCCGCGGAACTTGTCAGTTCCCGCAGGGCTTTGATGACCCTCCTCACGGTACGTATGTTCGGTTCCCGTTGTTCTTCCAGTACTTTGTACATGGTGGACGGTGAAAGGCCTGACAGTTCACAGAATTCGCTCAGGGACATTTCCAGCTCGTCATCGAGCATGGAACGGAGGGCTTTCTGAAACCCCCCTTCTTCCCTCAGCATTCCGGCTATCAGGTCCTCCACTGTCATTTGACGCCCTTCAGGAAATCCGCCGCCGCCAATCCCGCAGTGCAGCCCTGACCGACCGCTCTCGCGACCTGCCAGGGTTTGCCGGTGACATCTCCGCAAGCGAAGAGGCCGGGTATCTTGGTGGCGCATTTCTCATCGACCTTCACGGTATCGTCGATTTCGGGCATGAGATCCATGTCCATGACCAAATCCGCGGCGGACTTGGCGCCCAATTCTATGAACACCCCGTTGAGCGAGAGTTCGGTACCGTCTTTCAGGACAAGGGAAGTCACTCTGGTTTCGTCTCCGCGGATTTCCGCGGCAGGGGAACTTTTCATGACGACTCCTGCCAGCTTGGCCCGTTCCACAAGGGTCTTCACGGCTTTGGGTTTCTCGGTTATCCAGTACACATTGGATGCGTATTTGGACATGAGTTCCGCGGACAGGGCGGCTTCGGTTTCGTTGCCGATCACCGCCACGGTCATGCCTTTATAGAAACTGCAGTCGCAGACGGAACAGTAGCTTACGCCTTTGCCGATGAATTCCTTCTCGCCGGGAATTCCGAGTTTCACTCTGGAGATTCCTGTGGCGACAATGACCGCTTTTGCGGTGAATTCTTTCCCGCTTTCCGTGGTTATGAAGAATTTCTTGTCTTTCCTTTCGGCGGAAATGACGTTTTCTTCAACAAAGCCCGCCTCCGATTCCTTGACCTGCCCGATTCCCGCTTTCAGTATTTCGGAACCTTTGACAGGTCCGGAGATGCCGAAGTAGTTCACTATGTCGGCGTCGAACATCGCGGAATTTTCGGGTTTGCCTATCAGCACGGTCGAAACCTTCTTTCTGGCCGCATGGATTGCGGCCTGAATTCCGGCGGGTCCCGCACCGATGACCAGTACGTCCGTTTCCATTTCAGGCACCGTTCACGGCCTCGACGATGTCGTTTTTGGGCCTGAGACCCACAAGGGTCTTGATGAGGTTGCCGTCCTTGAAAACCAGCATTGTGGGAATGGCGTTTATGTTGAATCTTACCGCTATGGCCTGATTGTCGCTGGTGTTGAGTTTCGCCACAGCGAAGTCGTGGCCCTCCGAAGCTATTTCTTCGATTATCGGGCCCAGCATCCGGCAGGGTCCGCACCAAGGGGCCCAGCAGTCGATCAATACCTTCTTGTTGTTTTCGACAAATTCGTCGAAATTCGATTCATTGAGTTCGGTTACCATATTATGCCTCTCAATGTTATAGGCGGATTAAATAAATAACTTACACTATAACGAGGTCTGATGTTGGAAACGATTTCGAACATAAAGGGACTCGAAATATACACTCCCGAAGGAATTTTCGTGGGAGTGGTGGACGAAGTCATCATCGATCTGTCCACAATGAAAGCTTCCGGGCTTTACGTGGAGAAGGCCAGCCCGGTGTTGGTTGACGACAATGTGTCGATATCCATTCCCTTTTCGTGGATAAGGGGAATCGGAGACGTGGTTGTTCTCAGAAACTTTCCCGATCGCGTCTCTGCCGGGGCGGCTCCCCAAGAGGACTGTCCCCTATGATTTCAACGATGAGATCCAAATCGAATCCCACGGTTTCCGATAATTCCTTGTGAAGTTCGATTATGCGTTCCGCCCCGCCGAAGGCATCTTTCGCCATGAGTTTCTCAACGGGGACTCTGTGGGAAACCACCAGGGAATCGCTTACGAGATTGTCGGCATGAGCCACTATTTTCTGTTCGATGGTTCTGGGATAATAATCTCCGGGGGGCAGATCGAAAGCTTGTATGTCATCATCGTCCAATCCCGCACCGGTATGCCTTTTGATGATTTCCGTCACGTCTTCCGGAAGACCCAGTTCTTCGGCCATCCGCGCGCCGATCGCCGCATGTCTGATGGTGTGGTCCTTCACCCGTCCCAGATCGTGAAGCAACGCCCCGGCCACAACCAGTTCCTTGTTCACGCCGGGTATTCTCGCGGCGATTATGTCCGCCACGGCTTTCACCGTTCGGCTGTGATGGATGATTCTGGGGGAACATCCCGCTTCTTTGAGTATGGCTATGCATTCTTTTTCGTCAGGAATTGTCGACAACCGTCTTCCCCCTTTCATTCGGCACCACCGTCATTTTTCCCCCTCTGTCCGAATACAGAGAACCTCCTCCCGTGTACGCATACAGGAATATCGCCAGAGCGGATATCTCGGAGTGGGGCTGATTCCCCACGGAAACGTTGAAATCCGCCCGTTGGTACACCTCCGCGGGAACTTTTTCTGCGCCCACCACGATCATCATGTCCCGGTCCTTGGGTATTTTGGGAAGCGCTTCGTCCATTCTCTGTCCGTACATGGTGAGATGAACCACGGTGCCGTCAAAATCTTTCAAAGCGTCTTTCCACTTCACGCCGGTTTTGATTTCAAACCCGCCGCCGAAACGTTCGGTCACTCCGTGAATTCCTTCCTCGAGCCCGGGATCCCGGGTGTCCACGTAAACAGCGGACGCTCCCAAAGCCCTTGAGGACAATGCCACATGGGTGGTCACCCGTTTGTCCCTGTCAGGTCTGTGACCTATTCTCATTATCCGTATTTCGGACATGGGTTACTCTTCTGGCAGGGGCTCTATTCTGTGACCGCGGTAATCCATCTTTACGGATCTTCTTACAAGACTCTTCAGCATGGTTGACGTGAGATTGAGCGTTTCCGCAACGTCTCCGGAAAATCTGCCGGTTTTGCCGAGTTCTTTTAAAATTCTGTTTTCGGTTTCCGTAAATTCGTCATCGCTCATCATGGCGGCAGCCAAGACGTCGCTGATTTCGTATACCGGCCACTGAGCGTTTATGCTGAAAGAAGTGTAATAGGAATGGTATGATTTTTCGGGATAATTCCCGTCCACGGATAGCCATCTGGTCTCTACCAGTTTCATTTTTTCGAAGAAAATTAATGCATCCCTGCCCTCGGCACCGAATTTCTCTTCAATCTGTCCGAGCGTTCTCCACTCCAAGGTCACTTCCTTTAACACCTCCCGTTTTACGGGGGTGTCGACGGATCTGAGCACGGGCACAAGCTCAGAGGGTTCGTTTATGACCTTGATTTTATTCATGAAACTATAACGATACGTTAGAAATATAATACTATTCTCATTTAAACATGGATTTAGTAAGAAAACCCGTATGTTTTAGTTGTATTTTAATAAAGCGGGAAAAGATTTGCCCCGTTTATATGTGCGGCATCGTCATATTTTTATGAGCTTTAGTTGTAAAAATACCTGCGGAATTTGACAAAAGACTTTACTAAACCTTTATTAAGCGGACATCGCTTCTCCGTATCAATGGCAAAGAAAAGAGAGCCCGAACTGCAGTTCCAGTGCCTCAAATGCTACAAAACCTACCACGGAGAGAACGGGGAACAGAAAGCCCTGGACTGTTGCGGTTCGTATGTACAGGCGTTCTGGAAATATTACTCCAGATGGGGCGAAAAACTCAAGTGGTACGGTCGCTGATCGTCTCCGACGTACGTACGGTTTTTACTTTAACGCATAAATGCATATATTCAATCGCAGGTGGATCGAGTGAAAACTGAAACAGGCGTGACCAGCGGAGCGTACAAGGAAATCGAGTTGATAGAACGGCATATCCGAATGCTGTATGCCACGAAAATGAATCAGCCCGTGGGGATCATCCGTCTTTCGGAAATTCTGAATCTCCCCCGCCACAAGGTACGTTATTCACTGAGAATGCTGGAGAAAGACGGAGTCATCATCGCCACCCCGGAAGGGGCCGTCGTATCGGATCGTTATGAGGCATTCATGGAAGAAACCCATGAGTATCTTACCCATCTGATTGAACGCATAAAGGCTGTCAAAGACCTCGTACCAGATACATAACTGTTTAATATAAGTCCAACTTTGCACAATTCACAGGCCGTCGTAGCTCAGTCGGTAGAGCGCGTGACTGTTAATCACGAGGTCCACGGTTCGAGCCCGTGCGACGGCGCCATTCTTTCACGATATCTTTTTAACTGACTCCCATATATCCGTCATTACTGGGGCTCGTAGCTTAGGCTGGTAGAGCGCCCGGCTCATAACCGGGTGGTCGTCGGTTCAAATCCGGCCGGGCCCACTTCTTAATCCATTTCACGCTTCCGACGCATTTTTGCCGTTGATGTGCCAATGGGTTTTTTTGACGGACTTTTCACCCATGAATGCAACAATAAATCGGAAAGGCTTAATTATAGGCAGACTTGTTCTGCCTCTTATAGATAAATGGTCGGTAAAGACCTGCTCCGGGGAAGACCTATATGATTGATATCAAATTTAAAGAAAGAAACAAAGTGCCCAGAATGCCGCGTATCGCAAAAGCCTTGACGCAGTGCGTGCAGTGCGGATATTGCATCGATGTCTGTGAAGCCCACGAAAGGACTCCGTGGGAATCCGTGACCGCCAGAGGCAAAATTTATTACCTTAACCAATTGGACAAGGTCGGATTCGGCCTTGTGGACAAAGCGCTCGGAAGGAAAATTTCCGTAAGCCCCGACTTCGTCGACGCGATGTACAAGTGCACGGGCTGCGGAAACTGCGAAGCCGTTTGCCACTCCAACATCCACCTCGTGGATCTCTGGGAAGACGTCAGGGCCTGGCTTGTCCAGTACGGATACGGACCCATGTCCGCCCACAAGGCCATGTACGAAAAAATCGAAACGGTCTACAATCCTTACGGCGAAGATCCCCAGAAGAGGGACGCCTGGTGGCCCGAAGGGGTCGAAAAGACCGCGGTCCCCGATGTTCTTTTCTTTGCCGGATGCACCGGATCTTACAGAATGCAGGAACTCGCATCCGCGGGAGTCACGGTTCTTTCCAGAGCCGGAGTCACCGTGGGAACCATGGGCCCCGACGAGTGGTGCTGCACCTCTCCCATAATCAGGACCGGAGCAAGAGGCCTGAGCCCCGAATTCTCCAGACACACCGTGGAAACCGCTGACGGCACCGGAGCCAAAGACATGGTCATGACCTGTTCCGGATGTTACAAGACGATTCTGAACGACGCCGGCAAATATTACGCAAAGACCGGTCAGAACGTTTACCACTTCGCGCAGTACGTCGAGAAATTGATTTCCGACAGAAAACTGCCCATGAACAACGAGTTCAACGTCAAAGCGACCTACCACGATCCCTGTCACCTCGGAAGGCACGCAGGGGTTTATGACGCCCCACGTAACGTCATCAAGAAAATCAAAGGTATCGATTTCGTCGAAATGTACCGCACCAGGGAATTGTCCAGATGCTGCGGCGCCGGCGGAGGATACAAAAGTCAGTACGGAGACAACGCCGTCGCGATTGCCGGAGACAGAATCAGGGACGCCGAGGAAGTCGGTGCCGAACTTATCATCACGACCTGCCCCTTCTGTGTTCTGAACCTGAGGCAGGGCGCGAAGAAAATCGGATCTAAGATAAAGGTCATGGATTTGTCTGAAATTCTGCTTGCGGTCACCGGACCCAAGATTGAAAAGAAGCCCACGGCCGAGGAAGAAGCCGAAGACGTAAGAAAGATTCAGGCCGAAAAAGAGAAACTCCAGGCCGAACTGGAAGCCAAACTTGACGCGGTCAAACAGGCCGAACAGATCAAAGAAGAAAAGGTTGCCAAAATCAAAGCCGAAAGCGATATGGCAAAACTGAGAGCGGACAGACTCAAGGCTGAGGAAGAGGCCGCAAAACTGAGAGCGGACAGACTCAAGGCTGAGGAAGAGGCCGTGAGAATCGATGCAGACATCCTCCCCCAAATCAGAGCGGAAGAGGAAGAGGCCGCAAGAATGGCTCTCGGAAAAGAAAAGGCTGAACCTGTCAAGGAAGAACCCAAGAAGGAAACTTCCGAAGACAAATCGGAACCGGACGATTGGACCGCAAATGAAACCGATGAGGTTTACATAGACGACTACACCGATTACAGCCCCGAAGCCATGGTCAGAAGGGCCGCTTGGAACAAGGGTCTCAGATGCAGAAGGGACTACGGTCCGGACAAGATTCCGGTGGCTTTCGTCGGGGGAAAGGTCGCGGTGTTCGTGGAACCCGCAGATGCGGACAGGACTCTGGACAACAAGCTCATATCCAAAGGTTGGACCGTCCTCAGATACGATGAGAACGATGTCACCGACGGTTTGAAAGAAGGCGATGAAATCGATGAGGCCGTCAAGGAGAATCTCAAAACCAAGAAACGCGCCCGCAAGAGCCGCAAGAAGTAATCCGGATCCGGAAAAAGATGTCCTTTGAAACGCTGAGCCCCTGGCTTACGGACATACTTCACAAAAGGGGCATCCATGAACCTACCGAACCTCAAGCAGACGCCATCCCGAAAATATCCGCCGGTCAGAACGTTCTGCTGATAGCCCCCACCGGCATAGGAAAAACCGAAGCCGCAATCCTGCCGATATTGGACGAAATCCACAAAAGCGGCGGGGAAGGGTTTCAGTGCCTGTACATCACGCCCCTGAGGGCGCTGAACCGGGACATGCTGAAAAGAATCCAGGAATACGGGGAAGAATCCGGAATTTCCGTCGGCGTGAGACACGGGGACACGTCTCAGAGCGAACGTACCGCCCAATCCAAGAAACCGCCGAAGATACTGATCACCACCCCGGAGACGGTACAGGTTCTTTTCACCGGAAAGGTTCTGAGGGAACATCTCAAAAACATCCGCTGGGTCGTCGTGGACGAGATTCACGAACTTGCGGACAACGAACGCGGGGCACAACTGAGCGTCGCGTTGGAACGTCTGGCGGCTCACGGCGGAGAGTTTCAGAGAATCGGACTGTCCGCCACCGTCGGAAACGCCGAGCATGTCAAAAATTTCCTGGCCGGGGTCGGACGAAAAGTTACCGTCTGCAGACACGACACCCATCGGGATTACGACATAACCGTGGAAAGTCCGTTGCCGGAAAACAACCCCGTGCTGTTGGACAGACTGCAGACGGATCCGGACATGATGGGGGTCATGGTGCACGGACGCCGTCTCATCGAAGAAGGAAAATCCACGTTATTTTTCGTGAACACCCGAGAGACGGCGGAATGGCTGGCGGCGAGATACCGCCTTTGGGACGAGGATTTTTCCATTGACGTCCATCACGGATCCCTTTCCAAAGAAACAAGAATGGAAATGGAGGACCGTTTCAAAAACGGAAATCTCAAATCCCTTCTGTGCACCTCCTCGTTGGAATTGGGAATCGACGTGGGAAGCACGGATTTGGTGATACAGTTCAACTCCCCCCGTCAGGTTTCGAGAATGATTCAACGGGCGGGACGGGCGGGGCACCGCATCGGCGAACTCATCAAAGCAAGGATACTCGCGGTGGCCCCCGACGAAGTGGCGGAAGCCATGGTCATCGCCAGAAAATGCGAAGACCGGGAAACGGAAAGTCTTGAAGGACGGGCCTGTCCTCTCACCGTGGTCGCCAATCAGCTGATTGCGATGACCATGTCCGGCCGCGTCACCAGAGACGACGCTTTCGGGATTTTCAGAAAATCCCACTTTTTCAAAGACCTTGAAAGATCGGAAATGGACGAAGTGATCGAACAGCTGAAATCCATCAAGATTCTTTTCGAGGACGAAGAAGGGTTCAGACGCTCAAGGAGAGGAATGAATTATTTCTACGGAAACATTTCGATGATTCCCGACGAACGGTTCTATTGGATCCGCGATATCGGCACCCGTTCGGTAATAGGCACATTGGACGAAAGTTTCGTGGCCACTTTTGCCGAAGAATATGCCATGTTCATCGCCAAAGGACGGACCTGGCGAATAATCGAGATGCGGGAAGAGGAAATTCTCGTTGAAGAAGCCCGGGAAATCGGTTCGGTTCCGTCGTGGACCGGTTCGGACATCCCGGTTCCCTATGAAGTCGCCATGGAAGTCGGCCGGATGCGCCGCATGAGAAACTACAACGACTATCCTTGTGATGCGCAAAGCAGGAAGGTCGTCGATGATTTCCTGAATTCCCAGGGGGATCAGGTTTTGCCCACTGACAAAATCATAACCTTGGAAACGGGAGACCGTCTAGCAATCGTAAACTGCTGTTTCGGAACCAAGGTAAACGAGACCCTCAGCAAAATCATATCCGCGCTCCTCACCGCAAGATTCGGGGAAAGCGTGGGAGTCTCCACGGACCCGTACAGAATAATAATGGAACTTCCCAGAAACATCGGCAGGGAGGATCTGGAAAGCACTTTTGCGCTGATACGCCCGGGGACCGTCGAAGATCTCTGCAGAAAAACGATTCTGAATTCCACGTTTCTGAAATGGCGTTTTGTCTATGTCGCAAAAAAATTCGGCATAATCGAAAAGGATGCGGACCACCGTTTCATGAATTTCAACAGACTGTTCGAAATGCACAAGGACACCCCCGCGTACAGAGAGGCGGTGAACAAAGTCCTTTGGGACGATCTGGACATACCCAACACGGAAAGGGTGCTTTCCAGGATTGCCGACGGAGAAATCGAAATCGTCTCGGGAAGAGTCGCCCCCGTGGGATTGGAGGGGGTCACCCGTTCCAAAGAACTGATGCAGCCGGTCAGAGCCAGTCATGCCATTCTCATGGCCATGAAAAAGAGGATAGACGACGAAGTCGTCTACGCCACCTGTATGAGTTGTGCCACCCAGAGAAGGCTCCGGGTGGGAGACGCCCCGAAAAAACTGAAATGCCCGAACTGCGGAAGCATCATGATTGCGGTGCTGAAAAGTTACGAAAGAGAGAACGCCAAACTTCTCGGAAAGGACAAGTTGACGCCCCATGAGAAAAAGGATCTTCAAAGAATGTCCAAGAATGCCAATCTTGTCATGGGCGACGGCAAACGCGCGGTGTTCGCCCTCGCGGGAAGAGGCATCGGACCGGACAGTGCCGCAAGACTGCTGAGAGGAATATTCGTGGACGAGGATGATTTTCTCAGAGGAATCATGGCCGCCGAAGTTCAATATGCGAAAACCAAAAGGTTCTGGGACTGAATCAGAGTTTTATCGGCATCATCGTATCTTCGTAAGATACGAGATTCTGCACTATGTTCGTGATGAGTTCGTCTCCGTTATCGGTGACGGTGACAATTTTGCGTTCAATTTTGTAAATTATGCCGTCTTCCTGACCCACATACCGCGTTATGGTTTCGTTTCCGTCTTCCTGAATATATACGTTCACCGGAACAATACCGTAATTCGTAGTCAAGAAATCATCTATTTCATGAGACAGTTCCCCGATCTGAGGTTCTGAAAAAAACTTCCATTTCGCGGCAAGATCGTAATCTTTCTTCACGTCTCCGATTTTGTAATGGACGTCGCTGACCGTGGACACTCTTTCGATGCCGAATATGTACATGTGGGTGGTACTGACCGTTCCGGACAGGGGAACTATGTATTTCACGCCGTCCGAATCCTCATATGAGTATTGGCCGGATACTTCGTAATCGTACACCGTGGCCTCGTAGTCGGTTGCGAGCACGAATCCCACGCCGACCAACAAAGCGAATATCACCAACACACTCAGCATCATGAGCAATACGGTACTGGTCTTTCTCTCCATGAGCGCTTCCCATGTGAGGATAGCGGATATGTGGGTATATATCTAACGTCTGACGGACAATCAGATGAAGTCGCCCTTAACCGTGAATTCCCCCTCCTCCGATTCCGGTTCGGGTTCCACCAGTTCCACTTTTTTGTTTGCGCGGAACCCTTTGCATATAACGTACACTTCGGAAGAGGTGTCACGGGTGGCGGCGGGGGTGTGGACCCTGACCGAAGAGAATCTTTCCTCGGTTTCCCTGCGAACCGTGTCGAACATATCGCCCATGAAAACTTTCATGACCAGCCGTCCGCCTTTCCTGAGAATGCGGTCGCATACGTTTATCGCGTACATGGAAAGATGTACCGAACGCGCATGGTCCGTGGAATAATGACCGGCTATGTTCGGAGCCATGTCGGACAGGACAACATCGACTTTTTCACCGACCAGTTCCAACAGCTCCAACATCGTCGCGTCTTCGGTGATGTCCCCCCTGATGGTTTCCACACCTTCGAGGGGCTTGATGCTTCTCAGATCCAAACCTATGACTTTGCCGGATTCGCCCACTCTTTCCTTGGCGACCTGCAACCAGCCTCCCGGGAACGCTCCCAAATCCGCAACGCGGTCGCCTTCTTTGAAAATGTTGAATCTGTCGTCTATCTGCAATAGTTTGTACGAAGCTCTGGAACGGTAACCTTCTTTCTTTGCTAGCCGGTAATACCGTTCCTGCCTTCTCTCCTGTACCCATCTATCGCGCAACGTCATGGCCGACTCATTGTGTTAATCTTTAAACCCTTTTTCCTACGTGATAAATATAGGGATGGAGCTTTCAAGGAACGAGTGTCATGAACGAATGGACTTACGAAAAAGCAGGAGTCAGCATCGACCGCAAATCCGATGCCATCGAAGCTCTTGTGAGCGAATTGATATATCGCCGCGAAGGAAAAGGGCAAAATGTCAGAAAAACGGGATTGTTTGCCAGCCTCATAGATTACGGCGATGAGTATCTTACATTGGCCACCGACGGAGTCGGCACCAAACTGATGGTCGCTCAGGCCATGGACAAGTGGGAAACCGTCGGCATCGACTGTGTCGCCATGAACGTCAACGACACCATCTGCGTAAATTCGGAACCCATGTCCTTCGTGGATTACGTAGCGATCAAAGATCCCAACCCTAATGTTACCCGGGCCATCGGAATCGGACTGAACAAAGGCGCCGAAATGTCCAACATGGACATCGTCGGAGGCGAAATTGCCGTACTTCCCGAAATCGTAAAAACCAACGACCTGTCGGGAACCTGTCTCGGCCGCGTCAAGAAAGAAGATGTCATTACCGGTGAAAACTGTGAAGAAGGGGATTTGATCGTGGCTTTGAAATCTTCCGGGATACACTCCAACGGTCTGACCCTTGCCAGAAAAGTTTTCGAAAACGCGGGATTCGGACTCATGGACCGGGCTCCAGGACTCAAGGACACCGTGGGCGAGAGTCTGTTGGTTCCCACCGAGATATACGTGAAACAGGTTTTGGACATCACGTCCAAATTCAACGTTCACGGATTAATCAACATCACCGGGGGAGGTCTCCGAAATCTTCTCAGAATGAGAACGGGGCTTCATTACATCATTGACGATCCGATGCCCCCCTGCGACATATTCAACGTCATACAGAAACTCGGCAACGTATCCATCGGTGAAATGTATCAAACCTTCAACATGGGAATGGGATTTCTGATCATCGCACCTTCCCTGGACGCCGAATCCATCGTAAGGGAATACGACAACGCCCAGGTCGTGGGAAGAGTCGAGAAGGGCACCGGGGTTCTGTACGAACCGGACAACATAGTCTACGAACGTTACTGATTCAGAAGCGCGTGGATTGCCCCCGACACCGCGCCTATCGCGGTGCAGGTTTCCAACGAATAGTTGCCGCCGGTCACGTCAAAAGTATGTTTGGGTATGGACGCCACGTTTTTGGGCACTCCGTGGGGTCCGATGCCGAACACCAGCAATATTCCCGAGCCGTTGTCGATTTCGTTTACAATCCAGGACAGATTCACACTTCTGGAACTGTCTTTGGAACTTGTGGTCAGTACGGGAACGCCCAATTGCGGAGGAAATCCTTTTGTGGGATACGGGAACGTGGAAAATCTTCCTTTCTCCGCCAAATCCACGAAATATTCCCCGCCTCCGCCTATGCTTGTGGTGGTTGCGATCCACTCGGCAATTTCCACCGGAGTTTTTATTTCCTCGGGAAGAGGGAATCCGAAAAGCGCAAGGTTCATGTCGAAAGCCATGGCAATTCCGCCGGTGCGGGCAATGACCCTTCTGTGAGGTTCCCTGAATTTTTTAGGGTCGTAAGAATTGTAGAGTCCTATCGTAATCCGTCCTTTTCCCATTCAGATGCCCCCGGGATTATTTTGAAATCCGGGAATTTGATGACATTGACGTATTCCGTCAGTCATGAAATATTGATAATGTGGTGCCACGAGCCGGACTTGAACCAGCGACCTCATGATCTTCAGTCATGCACTCTCCCAACTGAGTTACCGTGGCTTAGGCCCCCTTATGCGAGGAGGTCTTATAAAGTTTACTGGGTGCGCGGAGCCGTTCCTTCTTCCGAATTTCCTTAAAAATCGGTGATGAAAATATATCGGAGCGACGGCCGCAGCACATGCGGCCGTCGCGGAAACGGGGCAACCGAGGTTAAAGCTGTCCCGTTTCCGACTCAAGGGGTTTAATCTTCTTCCTGTTCCTCTTCCCACTGATGGGGAACGTCCTCATCCTCTTCCGGGACGGGGATTTCCGGAACCGGAACTTTCTCGGTTTCGGGAATGTGTTCGACGACGTCCATGATGTCGTCGTCTTCGACCACGGATTCCACGGCGGTGACTTTGTCCCCGTCATGAAGTTCCATGATTTTCACTCCCTGGGTATTGCGGCTGGTCTGACGTATGCTTTCCACCGCGATTCTGAGAATTTTCCCTTCGACGCTGTTGAGCATCAGTTCTTCGCCCACGGCAACCTTTCTCACGGAAACCACACCGCCGTTCCTTTCGGTGGTGCGGATGGTTATGACTCCTTTTCCGCCTCTCTTGGTGAGACGGTATTCGTCCACCGACGTCACTTTTCCGAATCCGTTTTCAGTCACGGTCAGAAGAGTGTCTTCGGGTTTCACCACGGCCATGGACACGGCGACGTCGCCTTTGTTGAGGGTGATTCCCTTCACGCCCATGGTATCCCTTCCGGAAGGACGCACGTCATCCTGGTTGAATCTGACCGCCAGACCGTTGCGGGAGGCGATGATTATTTCGTCGCCTTCGGTGCATATGTCGGTCTCGATCAATTTTCTTCCGGGCAGAAGTTTGATGGCTTTTATGCCCACTCTGCGCACGTTTCCGTAAGCGCTCAGCCTTGTTTTCTTGACTATGCCGTCATCGGTGCAGAACACCAGGTACTTGTCGTCGGAGAATTCGGACACGCAGATGGTGTTGACTATCGTTTCCCCCTCGTCCAAATCCTCAATCAGGTTCACGATGGGTTTGCCTCTGGAATGTCTGCTTCCCTCGGGAATTCTGTATCCCTTGAGCCAGTGGAGACGTCCCTGATCCGAAATGAACATGACGTAATCGTGGGAAGAGGAGATGAACATGTTGGAAACATGATCTTCGTCCTTGGTCTGCATTCCCATGAGACCCACGCCTCCGCGTCCCTGCTGTCTGTACGTGGACAGGGGTATGCGTTTGATGTAGTTGTCTTTGGTGATGGTTATCACAACATCCTCTTTGGGAATCAAATCCTCTTCATCGGTATCGATGTCGAAAGGACTTATTTCCGTGCGGCGCTCATCCCCGAACTCGTCGCGCAGCTGGGTCAGTTCATCCTTGATGATTTGGAGAATGCGGGGTTCGTGGGCAAGAATGTCTTTCAGATCCGTCATGGTTTTGATCAGTTCGTCGTACTCCTCGCGGAGCGTCTCGATTTCCAGGCCGGTAAGCCTCTGAAGACGCATGTCCAGAATCGCCTTTGCCTGTTCCTGATCGATTTCCAGCAGTTCCTGAAGCCCTTCGTTGGCTTCCTCGCCGCTGGCGGAGGCGCGGATGAGCGCCAGGGTCTCGTCCAATCTTCCCAAAGCTTTGATCAGACCGTTCACGATGTGGAATCTCTTCTCGGCCACCCTGAGATCGTATTCGGTTCTGCGCCTTACCACTTCGTTCCGGTGTTCGGTGTAGTGGAAAATCATGTCCCGAAGGGTCAGGAGGGTGGGTTTATTGTTCACCAGAGCCAGATTGATTATCCCGAAGGTGGTCTGCAAATCCGTCCTCTTGAACAGATTTTCGAGAACCACGTTAACTATGGCGTCCCGGTGAAGTTCGATGACTATGCGCATGCCGTCCCGGTCCGACTCGTCGCGCAGATCCGTGATGCCTTCGATATCTTTGTTTCTGACACGGTCGGCGATGCGTTCGATAAGAACGGCTTTGTTGACCTGATACGGCAACTCGTCGACGACGATGCGGGATTTCCCGTTTTCCATCTCTTCTATGTGAGTTTTGGCCCTGACTCTGAGCCGTCCCCTTCCGGTTCTGTAGGCTTCCCTTATTCCGGACAGGCCGTGAATCACACCGCCGGTGGGGAAGTCGGGGCCGGTGACGATTTCGTTGAGATCGTCGTTGGTGGCTTCCGGGTTGTCTATGAAGTAAATGATTGCGTTACATACTTCCGTGAGATTGTGGGGGGCCATCTTTGTGGCCATTCCCACTGCGATTCCGTCGGAACCGTTGACCAGAAGGTTGGGGAACTTCGACGGCAGAACCGAGGGCTCTTTCAAAGAACCGTCATAGTTGTCGACGAAATCCACGGTTTCCTTATCGATGTCCGCAAGCATGTCCGCGGAGAGTTTGGCGAGTTTCGCTTCGGTGTAACGCATCGCGGCGGCGGGATCCCCGTCCATGGAACCGAAGTTTCCCTGACCGTCCACCAAAGGATATCTCAGTGAGAAGTCCTGTGCCATCCTTACCATCGAATCATAAGCGGAGGTGTCTCCGTGAGGATGGTATTTGGCCAACACTTCACCCACCACTTTGGCGGATTTGCTGTATGAACGGTTGTGGTGCATGCCCATGTCGTGCATGGCGTAGAGTATCTTGCGGTGAACGGGTTTGAATCCGTCACGGGCGTCGGGAAGGGCACGTCCGACGATGACGCTCATCGAATAATCGATGTAGGAGCGTTTCATCTCTTTTTCAATCGTCTGGTTCAATATTTTTCCGTCTGCCGTTTCTTCAATGTAATTCTCAGTCATGTTATCACGCATCCAGGTTTTCGACTTCTTCCGCATGCTCGATGATGAATTCTCTTCTGAGTTCCACATTGTTTCCCATCAGAACCGAAAACAGGTTGTCGGCGGCTATGCCGTCGGCGATGGAAATCTTCTTCATCAATCTCGTTTCGGGATTCATCGTCGTGTCCCAGAGCTGTTGCGGGTTCATTTCACCCAGACCTTTGTATCTGCTGACGTTCGCGCCTTTGCCTATTTCTTCCAAGGCGGCAAGCATTTCTTCTTCGGTGTAAGCGTAAATTTCTTTCTTGCCTCTGTAAACGCGGTAAAGCGGAGGCATGGCTATGTACACATACCCGCTGTCGATCAGCGGCCTCATCTGCCTGTAGAACAGAGTCAGCAAAAGAGTTCCGATGTGGGCACCGTCGACATCGGCATCGGTCATGATGACAATTTTATGATATCTGATTTCGTTCACGTTGAACTCCGGACCCAACCCTCCGCCGATGGCTATGGCGAGGTTTCTTATCTCGTCGCTGTCCAAAAGTTTGTGGACGTTTGATTTTTCCACATTCAGGATTTTTCCTCTGAGAGGCAGAATCGCCTGGAAGTGCCTGTCGCGTCCCTGCTTCGCCGATCCTCCTGCCGAGTCTCCTTCCACAATGTAGAGTTCGCACTTGGACGGGTCCTTTTCGGAGCAGTCCGCCAGTTTGCCGGGGAGAGTCGAGGTTTCAAGCACACTTTTTCTTCTTGTGGCATCCCTGGCTTTCCTGGCCGCGATTCTGGCTTCCATGGCTATGGCGCACTTGCTTACAATCATGGTCGCAACGGCGGGGTTTTCCAGAAGGAACTCGGCAAGCTTTTCGTTCATGAACGCCGTCACGGCGGACTGACCGATGCTGCTTCCCAACCTTCCTTTGGTCTGACCTTCGAACTGGGGTTCTTTCATCCTAATGCTTATGATTGCGGTCAGTCCCTCACGGACATCCTGTCCGTCAAAGGAACCGTCTTTCATCAGATTGTTTTCTCTGGCATAATCGTTGATTGTTTTCGTCAGGGCGGTTCTGAACCCGGTCATGTGGGTTCCGCCGTCCTTGGTGTGAATCGTATTCACGAAGGAGGTTATCAAATCCTGATCGCTGCTGTGATCTTCGCGGTACTGCATGGCGATGTCTATCTGAACCCCGTCCCTCTCCCCGACCATGTGTATAGGTTCGTGAAGAGGCGTTCTCGTCCTGTTGAGATACTTGACGAACTCGGAAACTCCGCCTTCGTAGTGGAAAACCTCGGATTTGCCGGTTCTGTGATCGGTGTACGTTATCGATGCCTCTTTGTTCAGGAAAGCCTGGTTTCTGAACCTTGTCTCAAGCATGGTGTAATCGAAATCCACGGTCTCTTTGAAGATTTTCGGATCGGGCCAGAATTGAATGGTGGTTCCGGTACGGTCGGTTTCCCCTATGACTTCGACTCCGTTCGTGGGATGCCCTTCGGAATAACTTTGGGTCCATATTTTCCCTTCCCTGTAAACCGTGGCTATGAGTTTCGTGGAAAGTGCGTTGACGACGGAGATACCCACTCCGTGCAGACCCCCGGAAACTTTGTAGCTGTTGCTGTCGAACTTGCCTCCGGTGTGAAGATCCGTCAAACAGAGTTCCAATGCGGATTTTCCCACGTCTTTCTTGAATCCTGTGGGTATGCCCCTTCCGTCGTCGATGACGGTCAGAGAACCGTCGGTATTGACTTCGATTATGACTTTGGACGCATATCCTGCCATTATTTCGTCTATGCTGTTGTCCACTACTTCGTATGCCAGGTGGTGCAGGCCGCGGATATCGGTGCTGCCGATGTACATTCCGGGGCGCAATCTCACGTGTTCGATGCCTTCCAAAGACTCGATGTCGTTGTGATCGTATGTCTCGCCGTTATTTCCCATAAAAATTTCTCCTCATCTGATTCCGATGCTCACTATGCTTCCCTATGCATCACCCCTATATATACACGCGTGTAGCGCGCACGCGCGCGCGAGAAAACCCATTTTTCCGGCGTCGGGAACAGTAAAATAAAGATAGACGGATTTGCGGGACGGGTATTCTATGAGCACCATAATGGAACAGGCGCGCAGAGGCGGTTGCAAAGAGCTCGTGCGCAAAATTGCCGAAAAGGAAAGGGTCAGTGAAGAGTTCGTCCGAAACGGGATAGCATCGGGACGCATCGTCGTTCCCCTCAATCCCGTGCACAATCCGGAACCCTGCGCCATCGGAGAAGGCCTCAGCGTCAAGGTCAACGTGAATCTGGGCACTTCGAGGGACATCGCCGACATCGATGCAGAATTGGAAAAGTTGGAAGTTTCCCTGAAATACGGTGCCGATTCCGTTATGGATCTCAGCACCGGCGGGGACATAGACACCATCAGAACCCGTTTGCTGAAAGAATGCCCCGTGATCATGGGTTCCGTGCCCATCTATCAGACCGGTCTCACGGCGGCGAGAAACAACGCCGTCGTGGACATGAGCGAGGACGATATTTTCAACGGAATCGAAAAACACGCGAAAGACGGAATGGACTTCATGACCGTTCACTGCGGCATTACCAAAGAGTCCGTGAAATGGCTTAAACGGGCCGACAGACTGATGGACGTGGTTTCCAGAGGCGGTTCCTTCCTTACCGCTTGGATTCTCCACAACGAAGAAGAGAACCCGCTTTACAGGAATTACGATTATCTTTTGGAAATGGCCCGGAAGCATGAATTCACCCTTTCCCTGGGCGACGGGTTCAGACCCGGCTGCATTTCGGATGCCACCGACCAGGCTCAGATATCAGAACTTATGACACTGGGTCATCTTGTAAAAAGGGCAAGGGAAGCCGGCGTTCAATCCATGGTGGAGGGACCGGGACACGTTCCCCTCGGACAGGTTCCCATGAACGTCGAACTTGAAAAACGACTGTGCGACGGCGCTCCGTTTTATGTCCTGGGGCCTTTGGTCACGGACATTGCGCCGGGATACGACCATCTGGTGGGAGCGATCGGCGGAGCCGTCGCCGCCCAGGCGGGAGCAGATTTCCTTTGTTATCTTACCCCGGCGGAACATCTGTCCCTTCCCGACGCCGATGACGTGCGGGAAGGAGTGATCGCGTCAAAGATTGCGGCGCATATCGGAGATCTCGCAAGAGGAAAAGACCGTGAAATGGACGATGCCATGGCAAAGGCCCGCAAGAGATTGGATTGGGACACCATGTTCGAAGTCTGCTTGGATCCCGACAAGGCCCGGGAATATCGGGCAAGAGGGTGCACAGAGCACGAAGACGGCTGTTCGATGTGCGGGGATGTCTGCGCGGTCAAGATTGTCAACAAATATCTGACCAAAAACACCGACCTAATCAAATGAAAATCCATCCGCTGAACGGAACCCAGACTGACGGCAAGAAGACCGGATTCTGGGATGTTTTCGCTGAAACGTATACCTCCGAACCCCAGGGGAACATGCCTGAAAAAATCGTGGAATGGTTGTGCGAAACAGACATTCTGGGTTATGACACCGAAGTGTTGGAGATAGGCAGCGGTCCCGGAACCTATTCGTTCCCATTGGCCGCCGTTTCGAAAAAGGTCACCTGTCTTGATTCCTCGGCCGGAATGCTGAAAAGACTGAAAGACAGAATGGATTCCGAAGGGGTGACCAACCTGGAAACCGTGAACGGGGATTGGGATTCTTTCGATTCCGGCAGGAAATGGGACGTGGTTGCGGCAACTCTGTGTTCCTTTCTCGGCACCCCGGATTCCTTGGATAAAATGGATTCCCTGGCCGTGAAACATTGCGTAATGGTCTCCTGGATAAGAAATCACAATGACGATCTTCAGGACGAAATATGGGCCGAATTGGGCAAAGAATACAGTTTTTCCGAAAGAACCACAGACCGAATTACAGAGATTCTGGAATCCACGGGAAGAACTTTCGAAAACAGGGAGTTTGAAGACCGTATCCGCACGAGAATCCCGGTGGCGGAAGCCGTGAAGAGGAACGCGTCAACGTTTTCCGTGTTCGGACTTGAAGACAAAGCCGGAAAGATTGCGGAACGAATCATAAAGGAACGGTCAACGGACGGCATTTACGCCCTTGACGTGACGAACGCGTTGCGTGTGACCGTTTGGAATCCCGTTTAAAAGTGAATGGAGCCACTGGAGGGAATCGAACCCCCGACCAACGGTTTACGAAACCGTCGCTCTACCGCTGAGCCACAGTGGCATATGGAGCACGAATAGACTACAGCTTTTAAATGTTTACACGGATTTCGCGTCACCGGAATCTCGGGAACATGCTCTTGAAATACAACGCGTCCTTGGTGGTTTCCGGGGATTCGCATATGAATGTGCAGTCTCCGCCGTAACCGTTCATGATGTCGGCGAGCAGCTGCATGTCAGGTTCTTTGTGATTCAACGTCAAATGCTTCTTTTCGCCTTTGTCGCCGTAGTCAATGCCGCTTATGTGAAAGTGCGCTATGTCACCGCACAGGGAAAGAAACTGATTCGTAAGATTTTTCATGTCTTCCTCGGTTTTCAACGCACCCACGCCCCTGGCGTGCACGTGTGCCACGTCGAGGACCGGACGGACTCCGTCGACTTCTTCCATAATTTCGCTTATTTCGTCCAACGTCCCGAACTGACCCTGTTTTCCCATGGTTTCCACGCCGAGGATAACGTCGTCAATCCCTTCGTTGTCCATGTTGTCCCTGCAGATTGTGAGTCCTTCGATGACGGAATCCAACGCCTCTTTGGGTTTTTTGCCGTAAGTGGCGGCATGAATGACGATTATGTAAGCTCCCATGAGATGGGCGGTCCGGGCCGTGTCCATGACCCATTCCACACTTCTTTTCCGGGTTTCCGGCTTGTCGGAATTGAAACTGATGTAATACGGGGCGTGACAAGAAAGTCTGATATCGAGTTCTTTCGCTTTTTCACCTATCTTCAAGGCGCGTTCCTCCGCCATCTTCGCTCCCCTTACCAAACCCACTTCCAACGCGTCAAGGCCGATGGATCTGGTATATTCCAAAGCGCCGAAGGCATCCTTGCCTTCGGAAGGATATCCCGCCGGTCCGAATCTCATGAGACCTGGACGGAAGTATTGCTATTTCAGTATTGTCAAACCTTCCGTCGATATCTGGCTCTTAACAATGCTTCATCACGGCAAAGGATTACTATCCGTAAAGCATCGGAACTTGCGTGCAAATTGAATTGGATGTGGCGCTGGATCCCACATTGGGATGCGGACAGGCCCACCGGTGGAAAAAAGAAGACGGCGTCTGGAAAGGCGTCATCGGCAATAACGTGATAACATTGACCCAGACCGAAAACGGTTTCGAGTTTGAAGGTTGTGACAGGAACCTTCTTCTCGATTATTTCAGACACGGAGACGATTTGTCTTCAATAATAAATGAAATTTCCGGAAAGGATGATTTCGTCGCAGATCTGGCTCTTAAATGCCCCGGTCTCAGGATACTGAAACAGGACCCCTGGGAATGCACCGCCACGTATATTCTTGCCACCAACGCAAACGTGAAGAGAATCGGGAAGATGGTGGAATCGGTCTGCAGCACTTTCGGCACGGATCTCGGAGAAGCTTATTCCTTCCCTTCGCCGGGTCAGATTCTAGACAAATCCGATTGCATCGAAGACTGCAGGTTGGGATACAGGACGGAAAGATTCCTGGGATTCGCAAGAATGGTGGACGAAGGGGAATTCAATCTGAAAGAACTCATGAAGGCCGATTACGGGGAATGCGTGACCGAATTGAAGAAGGTGCCCGGCGTCGGTCCGAAAGTCGCCGATTGCACCGCATTGTTTGCTTTCGGGCATCTTGAGTCGTTTCCGGTGGACGTCCGGATTTCAAAAATAATGAAGGAAGTTTACGGTGTCGAAGGCAACAACGAAAAGATTGCCGAAGCCGGACGGAGAATGTTCGGAAGGTACGCCGGATACGCTCAGGAACTTCTCTATCATTCCGGCGAGATTCCCTCTTGAACGGCAATGTCGGGCAGAGCGCATCTCGGAGGATTGTATCCCGTGTATTCCTTGTAAATTTCGGCAAGCATGCCGCTGTTTTTGACGACAGCACACAGTCTGCAGACTTCGGTTGCGAAATCCGCGTCCTCCAACGCCAACCGTCCGGAAGAAATTTTAATCTCGTCGGTGAAAACTTCGTAAAATTCACTGTTCTGAATTATTTCGTTCTCTCCTCTCTTCTTTTTGAGATACTGTGAAATCGCGGCATCGGTCACTTCAAATTTCCTTGCGACGTCTGCCTGTTTCATACCGTATGTCGTCACAAGTTCTTTTGCGATCTCCCTCCGTATCGCGGGAAGAACGTACCAAACCACAATCTCACAGGGAACTTTCATAGAAATTAACAATAGTTCATTCTATATATCATTTACGAGAAATAGCGCCGGGATTCGACTTCAGATAAAACTCAACGGCGTCCCAATCCTCCTCGGGTTCGGAAGAAGAGTCTTTTCCTATCTGGACTCCCAGAGACCGTGCGACTGTATTAAGATATCTGAACGCCCTGTCGGAACCTTCGAAGTCTTCGATTTTGGAACCGGCGTAGGACAGTCTGCCTTTGAAGTGCCCGATTATCTCGGTTCCTTTTATGATTACCGGGCCGCTCTGTCCGGATTCTTTTCTTATCCACGGTCGGATGAACACGTGAAGGTTGTCCTGTGAATTCAATATGAAGGTATTGCCGTGAATTCTCGGTTTGTTTCCCACATCCTCGGCAAGCATCCACATTACCGTCGGATCGTCCTTCAGGAAAAATCCTTTCTTGAGGAATCCTTCCTTCTCCAGCATGGCCAAAACCGAACGTATTTCGGACATTCTTACCGGCATGAATCTGGAAAGGTCTTCCGCCGACGATATTCCGAAATCCCGGAAATGGTACCTGAAGACTTCCTTCAGCGCCTCTTCCTTCGATATGTTCGGCAACGGAACCTCAACATAATAAGAATCCTGATCCTGGCACACCACGGTTAAATCCGACAGTTCGTTGAGAATCTCATTCGTTCGGAGTTCCGAAAACGGTGACATGGAGATAATTTCTTTCTTTGACACAGGGGCAAAATCCCTGATGAGAGCAAGTAAAAGACAGTCGTCTTCGCTCAGAGGTTCGGCTTTGGCGGCTCTGTATATCTGTGCGAACTCCCTTGTGGTGTATCCCACGTACGAAGGGAAAAGTTTGGCCTTTACGAGGTAACCTCTTTCTTCCTGTTTCCTCACGGTGGTTTTGTCCAGCACGCGTGAGTATATTTCCTGGTCCCCGCGGATGTATCCTCTGGATTCCACGGCGTTCATGACGGTGGGATACCTGTCGTTTCCGCCCACCCGCTGCTTGGAGAACATGTAACTGAGATATTCCCTGTCGTCCATGAGATATTCCGCAAAATCCCCTTTTGCGTAGAATCCGTTGACGAATCTGTATCCCGCCTCTTCCAGCGCCGTGACGTGTTCCTCGGGCAGATCCGCCGCGTCCTTTTCCATCACTTCGCGGATGCGCACGATGTCCGTGTCTTTCATCCTGTAATACCCCATGACGCCGTCTATGGCTTTCAGGGCGGCCGGAAGAAGATCCGGAGAATTGAGATCGAAGGCGCGGATTTCGATGCATCCGGACATTTCCCACATTTCCAGAGCGCCCATGAGGACGGAGCCTCTGATCAGAGGGTACATCCACCTTTCCCCGTATCTTGCCGACAGTTCCGCCCATTTGGAGGATATGTCGGGGTCCCAGGGTGTGCAAAGACGTATTTCGGCTTCGTGTCCCTTTATATCTTCCAAATCGGGTATTTCGTCTTCGAAAACATACATGGGAGTCTGAGAATCGCCGACGATTATTTCTGCGGCGTTTATTTCTTCCATGAGTCTTTTGGCGTCTTCGGGGGCGACGCCCAACATGAATCTCAATGCCTGTATCGGAACCGGACCGTAAGCCCTCACGGTCTTTTCCGCGAATCCCAGCAACGGATCCGGTCCCGGGTCTTCCGGACGGTATGCTTCGTACACGTTTTCGGAAACCCAGTTTTCCCGGTCGCTGAAAGAACGCACGACTTTCAGAGAACGGTCCAATCTGTACAACGAGGCTTTCATGGCATCTTTGTCCGCTTCCATGACGTTCACAAGTTGGCGGAGAGTCGCATTGCCCATGTTTTCGATTGTTCTCAGCACGGCTTCGTCGTAGGGTTCGGTTTCGTCGAATCGCATGGCGGCGAAACCCGCGGCATCCTTCGCCAAAGCGAATCTTACCCTTCCCCGCATGAATCTTCCGAGCAACAGTCTTCCGTCAAGACGCATCTCATCCCATTCTCTGATGTCGAAGTTCCCGACCCTGCTGTATACATCGATGGGGCTTCCCGCCGAACCGTAGAATTCAAAAAATTCCTCTATGGTCCGGAATCTGCGGCCTTTGGTGGCACGGTAGTCTTCCACGGTTTCGAAACTGTACACGTTCTCTTTGCCGGCACGGAGTCTCATCCTGTCGTCTTTGAGCATGTACTGATCGTCTTCGGCAATCAGGAACCGTCCTTTGACCACGTCGCCGCAGCCCACCAAAGACTCAAGAGAAGCTTTGGCTTCCTCTTCCGTCAGGGACAGGGCGAAGGCAACTTCCCTAAGGGTCGCGGGGGCGTAACATTCCAGATGGCGCAGGATTATTCTGTCCATGGCCGTATTTTTGTCTGCTTCGGGAATGTCCGCCACGGAGTACAGCCATCTTCCTTTGCCGGCGACGGCGGTCCGGGAAACCAGGTACATGGATTCCATTTTCCGCATCGAACGGTAAACCATGTCTTCGCTGAGTTCCAGCCTGTTGGATATGTCTTTGATCGGTGTGTTCGCGCCGATTTCGTCAAACACTTTGGCATCCGCTTCGTTCAGTTCCCTTTCCTTGGCGGTGGCCGCGGCATAGTAAAGGATTTCCTCCGTCGCCATCACGTAGGGGTCGTCCATGAACACGGAACCCAGTTTTCCTTCCTCGAAAAGTTCCTTGATCCAACCGTCCACGGTTTTCCTGTCTTCGTCGGAATAAGCGTAAATGTTTCTGCCTCTCTCGCGGAGGGCCTGAAGGGGGCCGGTCCTCAGAAGCATGGGCACTATATCGTTTTTGGACTGCACCCGTCCGATTTTTTCCCTGAAATAAGGTATGACGCTGTCCTCTTCGAACTCAAAATCCTTAACCGCGTCCCCCAAGGCGCGGTACAGGACTTTGCGGTGAAGTTCCCGCAGCAGGGCCGAGCGGTCTTCCATGAGGACGATGTCCGAGAATGAGGATATGATTGCGCTGTGGGCGAAAGGCGACGGGGTTCCGGTGTACGGGATGACTTTGACGTTCATCTTCCCTTCTTCGATAAGATTCAGAACGTATTCCGCGTTGCGGATGTCCATGTCGTCTTCCATGATTTCCCTGTACGTTTCTTCGATCACGGGCATGTTTTCCATATTACCCAGTTCTTCCAGGAGATAAGAGGATCTTATCTGCTGTCTGTTGACCGAAATGGGGCGTCCCATGTAATTTCTCAGAATCATGAAACTGCGGGATGCGGTGTGCCTGAACCTGAGTTTGAATATTTCCGAGTCCTTGATGGCTTTCCTCAGAATCTGTTCCAACTCTCTGGATTTCAGCATTCCCTTGATTTTGGACAAATCTGTTTTCCGGGACGTCCCGATCATAAAATTGTCATCGGAAACGGTGACCGAGACGTTGGTTCCGAGTATGTTCGTAAGTCTGTAAGCGTAACCTCTCGACAGGGCGTCGTTCACCCTTCTGCCGAAGGGATAATGAAACACCAGTCTCTGGTTGCCGGTGGGGTCGATGTACTCTTCGATAGCAAGATTGTCCGAATCCGGTATGAATCCCGTGACGGCAATCTGTTCCCTGAAATAGGATACGATGCTTCTTGCGGATCCCTCGTCGATGTCAAGATCCACAATCATGTCTTCGATGAGCTCTCCCGTCTTCCGGTTCATGTTTTCAGACATTTCTTTCCGGAACGACGCTATGTCCATGGACAGGTCGAAAGAACGGGGGAGCATCTCTCCCGCCCAGGACGGAACCGTGGGTTTCCTTCCGGTGGCTTCCTTCACGTAAGCGGTCATTCCTTTGGATCTCACGAATTCGTAGGAACGGCCGCCGAGAACGAATACGTCCCTCGGAGACAACCGTTCCACGAATTTCTCGGAGAGTTCGCCCGCCATGGTTCCGTGGCCGGTTATGACACGGTAATTGGCTTCTTCGGGAATGGTGCCCAGATTCATGTAGTAAATCATTCTGGCGCCTTTTCTTCTGCCGAACTGGTTTTCTTCCTCGTCATACCATATTCTGGAATAGACGCCTTCGAACTCGTCCCTGCTTCCCAGATATTTGATGACGCCCATGAATTCCTCTTTCGGGAGGTTTCTGTAACAGTAGGAACCTTTCACGAGATCGTAGGCTTTGTCCGCCTCCCATCGGTTGTCTAGACTCATTCCCACGATTGTCTGAGAAAGTACGTCGAGACTGTTTTCCGGTATTCCCACCCGGTCGATGTCCCCGCGGTGCGCCGCGCGGCACATCACCGCACATTCCACCAGATCGTCGGGATCGAACACCAACAGACGTCCCTTTGCGACCTGTCCGAAACTGTGACCGCTTCTGCCTATCCTCTGAAGGCCTTTGGCAACAGACTTCGGAGATCCTATCTGGCACACCAGATCCACGGAGCCTATGTCGATGCCCAATTCCAGGGACGTCGATGAGACCACGCATTTTATTTCTCCTCTTTTCAGACGTTCTTCCACGTCCAGACGGGTTTCCCTGCCCAGGGAGCTGTGATGTACCTCGATGTTCTCCAAACCCCGTTCTTTCAGTTTGTAAACGACGCTTTCCGCACCGGAACGGGTGTTGGTGAAAACCAAAGTCGTCTCATGTTCGTCGATCATCCCCTTCAGTTGATCGTACATCATCGAATTGACCATGTCCGACGACAGCGCCGTCATGTCCGTTGCGGGACATATTACTTTCAGATCCAGTTCTTTCTTGGAATCCGACTCCACTATCGTCACGTCCCGCACGGATCCGTCGGGATTGTTTCCGACGAGATAGCCTGCGATGGCGTCCATGGGTGCGAGGGTTGCCGACAGACCGATGCGGGTGAAGTCGGTCTCGCACCAATCCCTGAGACGCTCCAGCGTCAGGGAAAGGAAGGCCCCTCTCTTGGAATCGCATATATCGTGAATTTCGTCCAGAATCACCCATTCCACCTGTTGGAATTTCTCCTTGAATTTAGGGGAAGACATTATCAGAGCCAGGGATTCGGGGGTGGTGATCAGAATATGGGGAGGGCGTCTTGCCATCCTCTGTCTTTCGTTCTGGGGGGTGTCCCCGGATCTCACCGCCACCCTTATTCCGGGAACCTCCATTCCCGTTTTTTCGGCAACTTCCTCCATTTCTATGAGAGGTTCGGTGAGGTTTCTGTTGACATCGTTGGCCAAAGCCTTGAGCGGGGAGATGTAAACGCAATATATTCTCTCTTCGAGTTTGCCTTCGGAAGCATATTTCGTAAGTTCGTTGATGATGCTGGTGAAAGCCGTGAGAGTCTTTCCCGAACCGGTGGGGGAAGACACCAAAACGTTTTTTCTGTCGTGAATTAAAGGTATGGCTTTTGCCTGAGGTTCGGTAAGACCGTCGAACCTTTCCCCGAACCATTTCGAAATCAGGGGTTCCATAACTCCCAGGACTTCTTCCTTGGTATATTCTCTGTCAGACCTCTCTATCATCGGAATCCTATCCCGAACACTTAGTGTTACAGGTATTTATTATTCGTCATTCAACGTCCCGTGCGCAAGGAGGGATATTTCCCTCCGCTGCAAACGGAAATGTATGGAATTTAGCTTGAGAGACCGTATATATTTTCGGGTCTGCGGGGTATTGCGCCGCGATGTCCTAAAAAGAAAGATTATAACTGCGACGGTTGATTGCATCCGCATGAAAAACCGTACCGCCGTAATGTTCATCGCGGCTTTTTTCATTATTTCCGGGGGATTGGCCTATGTCGTGGATGAAGCGGAGGCTGCACCAGGCACGGTTGTCATCACCGGTGAACTTTATGACGGGGATACTCCCATCAAAAATGCCGAAGTTTTCATAAAATGGAATATCAACGATGAACTTAAGGATACATGGTACGGATCCGGAGTCAAGACGAATTCCGCGGGAAAATTTACGGTAACGCTGTCTTTGGACACCGCCTTGTCCGAAATCCAGGGAAGTCCTCTGCAGGTGATGTGCATAACAAAAAACTTCGTGAGAATCTCTCAGGTTATCAATGATAAAAACATCGAAGGAGAGATTGAGGATTTCAATGTAGATTTGGGCAGAGTCGATGAATTTCCGGTGAAATATATGGAAACCGAATCCATCACCGTGGATGTTTTTGTGATGCACGGCAACGTAGGAATCAGTGATGCCAGAGTTTCCGTAAAGAGCGTTGGCGAAACCGGAACGGGCAGCGTGAAGGTTGAAACCACCGATGAAAACGGCCGTTGTAAATTTGAATTGAAAGTCGGGGAATACTCAATAACGGTGGAAAGAGGAGGTTTCGAGGATTGGGTGTCCGCGGAACCGCTTGTACTTGGGAAGGAAGCCCAAGTACCTAAGAACATCGAGTTGGTGATTTCCCCCGTGAAAACTTATTGGGGATTCGATTTGCCCCACCTGTTCACCGTAATGGGAGTGTTCACAGCGCTGGTTATGACTTCCCTTGTGTTCCTCTACATGCTGTGGATTAACAAACACCCCGGTCCCACCAGAGTCATCGACGACAGCCAGGATTTTGACTACGAGGACGACGAAGACTGAACTTACCGTTTGATGTTCCGACGCACTTCTTCGTAAAGGTTTCCGCCTTTGGTGTCTATTGCCACGGTGAGAGGTCCGAAGTTGTTCGCATTGAACTTCCATATGGCTTCGGCCATTCCCAGATCCTTCCAGTAAGCGCCGGTGCTTTCCCCCAGCCCTTCGGCCAGAGACACCGCGGTGCCGCCCACGGCCGCAAGGTAAACGCAACCGTGTTTCTTCATGGCTTCAGCGACTTCGGAAGACATCCCGCCTTTGCCGATGATTGCTTTTATGCGGAATTTTTCAATCATTTCCGGCGTCAGGGAGTCCATTCTCGCGCTGGTGGTGGGTCCCGCGGCGACGGGAATCCATTTCCCGTTGGATTCGATCATGATGGGTCCGCAGTGATAAAGAACGGAATCGTAAATTTCTTCGGGAACTTCCTCGCCGGCACGGATCATTTTGAGAGCCCTTACGTGCATCTCGTCCCGTCCGGTGATTACCGGACCGTCAATGTGAACGGTGTCGCCTATCGTCAGAGAACGTACGGTGGCTTCGTCAAGAGGCGATTTGAGTTTCAGAAAAATCCCCCCTGGGAATACTTCACTTCATGACCGTATATTCTTGCGGAGGCCCTGCGGACCGCCCAGCATCCTATGTTGACCGCGACCGGCAGGCTTGCGGTATGACAGGCGGCTTTCTTCGCCCTGACTCCCAACACCGTGGTTTTTCCCCCGAGTCCCATGGGCCCGAGGCCGCTGGAATTCAGTTTCACGAAGATTTCCTCTTCCAGTTCGTTGAGAACGGAATCCGGGTTTTCCTCGCCGATTGGCATGAGCAAAGCCTCTTTCGCCAAAAGAATGGATTTGTCGGCGGTTCCTCCGATTCCCACACCGACGACGCCGGGGGGACAGGGTTTTCCTTCCGCGTCAAGAACGGCGTCGATCACGGCTTTGATTATTCCTTCTTTTCCGTCCGAAGGGTTCAGCATGATCAGTTTGGTCATGTTTTCGGAACCGGCGCCTTTCGGCATCACCGTGATTTCCGTGAATTCGTCATCGGTGGGGCAGAAATGCACCACGGGCATGCCTTCGCCGAGATTGTCTCCGTAGTTCTCGCGGGTGATGGGATCCACGGTGTTCGGTCTCAAAGGAATTTCTTTCGTCGCCCTTGCCACGCCTTTTTTTATGTCATCGATTATCGTGGAATCGAATTTTCCCCTAACGTGAAACACGGGGATGCCCGTGTCCTGACACATGGGTCTGGACAAAAACTCGGATTTGCGGACGTTGTCCATTATTGCCCCGAGCTGCGAATAAGCGGTGGGATCGGATTCCCATGCCGCTGCGGCCTCCAACGCCCAGCCCACGTCCGTGGGCAGTTTGGTGTTGGACGCCCTGAGTAAATTGAAAACCACATCCTCAACGGGTTCCGGCAGTTTTATCATGAAACCTGCATTGCCGAAGTACTGAATAAAGGTTTACGGCACGTAATGAAGGATGCCGTCTATATCCACAACCTTTATCTGGCTTCCCACTTCCACGTCTTTCGGGACCCGCATGTCCAATGTTTCGTAATTCAGGGGATTGAGAACCTGCACTTCCGGCGGATCCCCGCTTATCACCGTGGCATCCATGAGTTCGTCCTCGGTACGGTAGACTTTGAGTTGGGGCATGTCCGGACGGGGGACGTATTTGTCCCTGAAACTTTTCAAAGATATCAGACGCCCTCCCCCGGGAAGGATTCTTTTCAGTCTGTAATACCCGTTTTTGTATTCCACCACGTCCCCTTCCTTGAATTTGGGGAGACGCACCAGATACGTCACGCGGTACATGTTCTGTCCGTCGGGTTTTCTCCCCACCAGTTTGAAAGACTCCTTGGTGTCCCCACAGTACTGGTCGGAAATCATTTTTGCCAATATTTTTCCGAGAGCCAGGGTGGATATGTAGAAATCCACTCCGCCGTGTATGTCCACGGTTTTTGAAATGAAACACTGGCGGTTGGATTTGGCGTGGAAATCAATGTATTTGTTCACTCTCCGTTTCACGTTTTTCAAAACGTCGTCGTCCAGCGTCCGTTCCTCCGAACGGATTTGCAGTATGGATTCATAATAACTGCCCTGAACCCTGGAACATCTTTTGCAAACGGTGTTCTTGATTCTTACGACGGTGTCGCATTCCGATATCACGGGAGTGCCTCTCACGGAGAGTTCCGTTCTGACATGGACTTTGTGGGTTTTCTCGTCCTGGGGTTTGGATTGGGTGGCGATCGACAATACTCTGCAGTCGTTGAGAACGTACATCTGATCCACGGCGGCGTCCTCTATGGTTCTCCGTTTCTCGTCGGGAACCCATCTTCCGCCCACGTAGAATTCCTTGCAGACGGCGCAGACTTCCAAATCCACGTGATCCGGCAACGAGGTGAATTCACGGCCGTCGAGGTAACATTCGACACAGAGACCGTCCACGGGATTTTCCACGTCGGTGCCGCATCTTACGCAGAATCTCATATCAGAATCACCTGTGCGTGTTTGACGCCGGCCACAACGATTACGTTTTCCGGCGATACGAATCCTTCCTCGATGCCGACGGCGACGGCTTTCTCGCCGAAAAGGTTCATCATGGTCACCGAACCCATCCGAATGGCCAGGGTTTCCTCGGTCATGGGTTCGGTGCCGTAGAAGTTTTCGGAGAATGTTATTTTTACGTCTCCTTCCGAGAGGATTTCTCCCGCCAATTCCTCGTCGCAGGCCGCAAGCAGCCAATCGTCACCGCGTCTGTGCAATCTGGCTCTTATCATTTCAGGTCCTCTTGTAAACGCCGAAGGAGTGTTCGTAAATATCCCCGGCTTTGTAAATCTGCTTGATGACTTTCTTCACTTCGTCTTCCGGGATGCCTTCTTCGGCGGCGTGTTTGATTATTTCTTCGACGGAGATGCCTTCACTGGACTGGAACAGGGTTATGATTTCCTTGATCACTTTGACGCTGTCACGGTCTTTCTTGGTGATTCCCGTTGCCATTATGTCTATGTCCCACTGCCCTCCGTCGGGGGCGGCGATTCTGCCCAGGTAGTATTCGACCATGTCCACCGCGCGGTTGGCGTCGGCGTCGGTGACCACGTTGCTCAGTCTCATTCTCGCGGAGGCTTCGGACAGTCTGACGTACCCTTCCAACTGCCTTGCGGTGATGGGGACGGAGGCGTTCTCGCCCTCTCCCATTTTCCTTATGTCGAGATAACTGTTCTCGATGATGTTCGCGGCATCCTCGGTCATTACGGGAACTATCCGTTTGGAATATGCGACGTATTTTCTCAACGTTTCTATGTCATAGTAAGGTTTGATGTTGTCCGTGTCTTCCAGAATTTTGGAAACGTCGACTCCTTCTATTTTTTCGTCGGTTTTCACCGCACGGACCTGTCCGCGGCGGTGGGCCTTCAGAATATGGCTGGTGATGTCCTTGTCCCGGTTCCTGTTGGGTTTGTCCGTCAGTACGAAAATCATGTCGAAACGGGACATCAGCGCCGGGGGAAGATCGATTTGATTGGTTATGGTGTCCGTATCCTCGAATCTCCCGTATTTCGGGTTTGCCGCCGCAAGCATGGAGCATCTGCACTGCAGCGTGGCGGTTATTCCCGCCTTGGCGACGGATATCTTCTGAGATTCCATGGCTTCATGAAGGGACGACCGGTCCTGATTCGTCATCTTGTCCAATTCGTCTATGCAGGCCAATCCCTTGTCCGCCAGAACCAAAGCTCCGGCTTCCAGCGTCCATCTTCCGTCCCCGAAGTCGTCTTTGACCGCGGCGGCGGTGAGTCCGGCCGCACTGGCGGATTTTCCCGATGTGTATATCCCTCTGGGCGCCAGGCTTCCCATGTATCTCAAAAGCTGTGATTTGGCCACACCCGGGTCTCCGATCAACAGAATGTGCATGTCCCCTCTTATCGAAGTGCCGTCGTCCATTTCCTTGTGGCTTCCGCCGAACAGTTGCAGGGCCAAGGCCTGTTTCACTTCCTCCATGCCGTAAATCGTCGGGGATATGGAAGCGGTTATCTTTTGGTAAAGCTCCGGGTCCCTGGACATTTCGAGAATCTTTTTCTCGTCCTCTTCGGTTATCTGAATGTCATCGTACTCATGCTGTTCGAACTCTATGGACATCACGTCCATGTAAATGTCGAAAACCGTGGATTTGTCCCGTTCCTGTTTTTCCGCCGAACGGATGATACCGTTCATGGTCACCCTGTTTCCCGCGGTGACCGCTCCCGAAATGTCGTCTTCCAGGAATCCCGACAGTCTTTCCGGCTGAGCCCCTCCCCTGAGGCCTTCGGGACTTTCCTGAACCTCTATCTTCTGGGTGTCGATGTACATCGAGCTTTTGTCATCGAGAATGAATCTGGTGGATTGTTTGTTGCAGCTTCCGTCCGGATTGCTGCACATGATGGGTTCGTTTAGAATCATCCCCTTTTGGGGAACCCACTGTTCCGCACCGCATCTGGCGCAGGTGAACAGGGCGTAAACCATCCTCGGCCTCACGGTGGTCACTTTCCTTACCAATCCGTCCACGGCTATGAGGGTGCCCAGATGTTTCGATCTTATCCTTCTTATGTCCACGTTGGCGTCCCTGGGCAGTTTGATTAATCTCAGATTGATCTGTTCCTTTCCGTCCCAGGCGGGAGGCATGAGCGCACGCACCCTGTCCTTTCCCAGTCTTATGCATCTGTCCGGGTTGTTAAGCACGAACAACGCAAAATCCGGATCGTAAGCGTCGATGTCGGAATACTTCACGTTCATCGATTTCACGTCGGGATATCCCGCCGCTATGCCGGAAATCATGTTTCTGTAATATTCCGATGCTAAGATTTCATCCCATGCGGTCTGTATGTCCCCGTCCTGATAGTTTGCCATTTCATGCCCCCGTGATGTCCGATGAACGGCAGTCTTCGTCCGCCCACCAAATCCAACCGCCTCTTTCCGGCGATACTTTGCCTTTGATCAATCCTCTTTTCCTCAGTTTTGTGAATGTTTTTGCCAGTTCGTCCGGACAGTTCTCATGAAACACTTCCTCCAATCTGTCCGCGGCCTCCGAAGTCGTTACCGTATCGTCCTTCAGGGCCTTCCATACCGCACGCACAGTCTCCTCGTTCACGTTACTCTATAAATGTAGGTTGCATAAAATCTCTGCCGTGACCTTTGTGCCGTAATGTGCATGGGATTCGGAATTGTGTTTCAGGCCGTGACGAGATTCTTGAGATTCTCCGGATTTTCGAGGGTTTCTTTGACCCAATCGCGTATCCTGAGGCTCATCGCCCACATTTCTTCGGCCAGTTCCCTGTCGTCGGTGGCGGTGAAATCCTCCGGGGTTCCCATGTCGGCCAAGATTTGTTTTCCTTTCCATATGGTTTTTGACGCGTATTCGTCAAAAACGGATTTATGGAGATATATCACGTAATCGTAATCGTAATCTTCCAGGAGATATTCGCTTTCGAACCCTTTCGATCTGTGGCGTCTGATGTCTTCCCCCCGTTCATACATCGTGATGATGAGATCGCAGTCCACGGTATCCGGTTCGGGACCTCCGCTGAACGCCTGATATATTTTCGGATAAAACTTGTTCACGTAGTATTCGGCCACCTGCGACTGCAGATTGTTTTTTTCATCCACGAACATCAACGAGATTCTGTTTTTGTCCCGGAGGGGTCTGCCTTCTTTGACAATTTTTCTTTTTCCGAGCGCCATGTCCCTACCTTAAGTGGAATTGAGATAAATCCTTTCGGTAATCGGAAAGGATGTTAAACGGTACCATGTATAACGTACCGCCACGGTGATGAACGTTTTCGGGCTGTTTCTTGATGATAGACGGGCGAGCTGAGTGGCATCCTTATCAATAGATGTAAATAAGCTTCCAGGGATTCCGTGATTATGTGCGCAGTTCTCCAGGTGGCTCTCGACATTATGCAAATCAGCCGCATGCTGCCGATAGCCAGAGATGCCGTGGAAGGCGGAGCCGACTGGATAGAAGCAGGTACGCCTCTGATCAAAAGCGGAGGCGCGGATGCCATAAGATTGCTCAGAAAGGAGTTTCCCGACAGGAAAATCGTCGCGGACATGAAAACCATGGACGTGGGTGCGTTCGAAGTTGAAATCGCGTCCAAAGCCGGCGCCGACATAGTCACCGTGATGGGATTGGCGGATGATTCCACAATTTCCGAAGCCGTGGCCGCCGGAAGAAAGTACGGCACGGAAATCATGATTGACATGATCAACGTCCCCGACAAAGTAAAACGATCCGAAGAAGTTTCCGAACTGGGGGTTTCATACATTTGTCTTCACATGGGAATCGATACCCAGATGAGGGGGGAGGCCCCTCCTCTGAAGATTCTTGAAGAAGTCGTCAAGAACGTGGAGATACCCGTGGCGGTCGCGGGAGGCATAACCGCGGAAACCGCCGGCGATTACGTCAAATCCGGAGCTTCCGTCATAATAGTCGGCGGAGGAATCCTGAA
Source organism: Candidatus Methanomethylophilaceae archaeon (assembly GCA_050950505.1). Taxonomy (GTDB): domain Archaea; phylum Thermoplasmatota; class Thermoplasmata; order Methanomassiliicoccales; family Methanomethylophilaceae; genus VadinCA11. The sequence continues at coordinate 404,250 of JBMNHS010000001.1, forward strand.
GTCCAAGGATATCGTGTCCTCGGCGGCGGCCGTGAAGAAATCCATGGAAGGCATCGAAGTGGAAACGGCGTTGGCCAAGAAATACACCGAGGACGAACTGTTCGAAGCTTTCTCAAGGGTCTCCACCTGCAACATTTCCGACGCATATCACAAAAAAGGAATAATTCTGGGTCTGACCCCGTACATCAAAGACGGCGAAAAAATGGTGGGACGGGCTCTGACCGTTCAGACCGCCAACGGAGATTGGGCCAAACCCGTGGAAGCCATCGACAGAGCGTCTCCCGGCGACGTAATAGTCATCGACGTCGGAGGGGGATGGATGGCGGTCTGGGGAGAATTGGCCGCAACGTCGGCCATGGTCGCGGGATGCGCCGGAGTGGTCATCGACGGGAACATACGGGATATAGACGACATCAGGAAGATGGGATTCCCCGCCTTCGCGAGGAACGCCGTTCCCTGCGCGGGAGAACCGAAAGGGTACGGAGGAATCGGAATCGAAATCAGCGTTGGCGGACAATGGGTCCGCACCGGGGACTGGATTATCGGCGACGAAAGCGGTCTCATTGTGGTTCCCAAGGAGGACGCGGTGGAAATCGCAAACCGTGCCTTGGACATCCACGAGAACGAAAACCGCACAAGGGAAGAAATCCAGAAGGGTTCCTCTCTTTCGAAGGTCAACGAGATTTCCAAATGGGAACCCGTTAAGTGATTCAGTACCTGTAATCGTAATTCTTCACGTATCTTCCGTATTCGGCCGCCATGTCCGAAAGGCGCTTGATTCTGTCCTTGGTGTCGGGGTGGGTGCTGAACAGAGTTTTGGTCAGAGACTTCTTCCTTCCTTCGGGATTGGAAATCCATACCGGGCCGTAAGCGGGATTGTTGTAATTGTTTCTCGGACTGCTGCAGCCCTGTTCGATTTTGATCAACGCGTTCGCCAGCGCATCGGGTTTCCTGGTAAGTCTTGCGGCAGACTCGTCCGCGAGATATTCCCGGTTGCGGGATATTCCCAGTTGTACCAGCAACGCGGCGAAAGGCAAAATCATGTAACCGACCACGGCGACGAGGCTCACCAGAGGATTTCGGTTATCATCGTTGCTGAACATCGTCGCGTACATCGCGAACCGTGCCAGATAGGCGATGATGGCGGATACCGAAGCGGCGACGGACATGACAAATATGTCCCTGTTTTTGACATGGGATATTTCGTGGGCGATGACGCCTTCCAATTCCTCGTCGTTGAGCATGTCCAACAATCCTCTCGTCGCCACCACGGCGGCATCGCTGGGGCCTCTTCCCGTGGCGAAGGCGTTTGGCATGTAATCATTGGTGATGCCGACTTCCGGCATCGGGATGTTGGCCATCATGGATACGTTGCGGACGATTCTGTACAGACGGGGTTCTTCGGCTTCGGTAACCAGTTTTACCCGGTTGGACCTCAGCGCCTGCTTCTTTGAAAACAGGGTTGAGGATATTATCATCATGACGGCAAGTACAGTCATGAATGCCAGTCCCAAAACCGGACTGTTGAAAGAGTAACCTATGATCCATCCCACCGCCGCAAGCAACGTGGTGAGAACCGTGAACATCAAAACCGTTCTGAGACGCCATTTCCAATTCATTCCGCGTCCGCCTCCCTGAGTCCCAATCTGAAATCCAATTTATCACCGACAACGAATTCTTTGACGCCTTCCAGAGACAGAATCTCCCTTAGTCTCAGCGCACCTTTCGGTCCGGTGCAGTGATTTAGGTACAGATCCTGACATTCGGCGTCCCTTAGAACTTCCGCGGTCATGTATGATATATCTTTCGGAACTTTCTCCAGGTGAAGGCCTCCTATCAGAGTCCTTGGATATTCTCCGAATTTTTCTTTAACCGATTCGATAACCGCTTCCGCGCCGCAGTGACAGCATCCGCACAGCAGAATCGGGCGTTTCCCGCCCGCCAACACCATAAAAATCTCCGAACCGCCGTCAGCGTCAAAGGGAGGGGTGAGAAACAGATGTTTGCTCAGTTGCGTCCAACCCCCGACGTCATGTCTCTCGCATTTCGATTCGGTGTTTTTGCTCAGGACGATTCCGTCTTTGGAAAATCTTCCTTTCTTTCCCCAGGCCTCGGCCGGGGCGTAAACCGGAATGGATTCCTCGCGTTCGGACAACAGGTATCCCAAAGCTCCGGCGTGAGATCTGTGACCGTGGGATATCACGGCGCGGGTGACGGAATTCACGTCTATCTCAAGATGTTCCGTATTGTGCTTGAGATAACGTCCCCTCATCCCGGTTCCGAACAACGTGCGTTCCCCGTCGACTTCCACCAACAGGGAAAGTCCTTTGGCTCCTATGTAAGGGGTGCCGGGCTGGGAACCTTCGTTGTAGACACAGAGCACACTTGCCTTCATGTCCGAGGGTAATCCTCTGCTGTTCAAATAACTTATCAGGAACATAAACGGAGGGAACGATTCGTTACAACCGTTGTACGTTCTTCAAACGGTATTCGAGCGCACCGAATTCTTTTTGAGATTTTCATGAGGCGGTTTATTCGATCGAATTCGTTCTTTAATCAGGAACGGTACATTTCATTCGGAATGTCTTCGCAGATTCTGTAAACGTTTTCAATCGTCATTTCACCGTTGACCAGCATCGCTTTGATTCTCTTGGGAACCGTGTTCACGGACATTCTTGCGCCGGGTTTTTCCGGATCGTCGTAATAATCGGTTTCCAGCATGAACCTGTCGGAACCCTTTCCGATCGCTTCACGGATGTAGTTTCTGGATGCGGGAATCGACGGCATCACTCCGTAATTCTCCTCTTCGGTGACGAAGGGCGGGGAGGAATGTTTGATTACCTTGTTTACGTCCAATCCCGCTTTCTTGGCTATTTCGGACAGAGACAGATTGGTTTCCGTGGTTCCGGCCTCACTGTGTATGATGACCGGACAGTCATTCTCTTTTGCTACGGACATTCCGGCTTCCAAAATATCGTTTGACGCGTCCCAGATTTCTTCCGGCACGGGAAAATGGGGTCTTCCGATTTCTCCCATGGCCTGCGCTTTTCCTTCGGCGACGGCGTTTCCGGCGATTTCCATGCCTTCGATCATTATTTCAACGGCATCGTTCAAACCGTATTTTTCGGCTAAACCCAACAGCAGAATCGGATACGGTCCGACGGCAACGTTGATTTTCATATCCGTATGTTCTTTCACAAGGGAAGCCATTCTGTAAGTGATTTCAAAAGAATCGAGAAAATCTTTGGAAGAATCGATCTGAACCTCTTTGTACGGAAGCGTCACAAGAGTGAATCCGGTGCCTCCGGCGGCCCGGAACTCACGGATGGCGTCGATGTTCCGTCCCGAGGGTGCCATATGGATATGATTGTCGTATATCGGAATGTTTTCCGCCATAGGTCTCCTTAGCCGCGGACAAATAATTATACATTCCCCGCACTAAGACGGTGTATGGACAGGGACTCCCGGTTTCTCCTGAAATGCGTCAGGAAATATTACATGGAAAACTCTCCGACGTTGCCGGACCGTTTTACCCGCAGGGAGTTCGGATTCATGCATTTCGGGAAGAATATGATGCAGAGGCACATGTCCTTCCCCAACAACAACGAACTGTGGAGATTCCTGGCCTCGAACGTTCCCGCCCATTGTTATTATTCGACGGCATACTACAGGCATCCTGACGCCCCCACCATGGAAGAGAAGGAATGGCTGGGAGCGGAGCTTATTTTCGATTTGGACGCCGATCATCTCGAGGGTGCGGAGAAAATGACCTATCCCGAGATGCTGCGGCACATCAGGACGGAAATGATCAAGTTGTGCGATTCCTATCTTTTCGGGGATTTGGGATTCGATTATGACGATGTGCACATAACCTTCTCCGGAGGACGGGGGTATCACGCCCACGTGATGATGGATGACGTTCTTACGTTGGGTTCCCACGAGAGAAGGGAAATCGTGGATTATGTGATGGGTTCGGGTTTGGACACAGATTGGGTTTTCCCATTCAGACGGGTACCCATTTCGACTTTCGGCACCGGTGCCGGCAAAAGGGCGAACATCGCGAAGGATCGGGAGATTCCCTCCGAGAATTCCGGAGGATGGAAGAAGAGGATGAGGGACGGATTGAAAACCGTGGTTGACGATTTCTGCGAAATGGATTCAAAAACCCTCCGTCTGGCATATCCTTCTCTGAAGACCAGTCAATACAAAACCGTGGAGAACGTTCAGAACGACGTCAGAAAATCCCGAAAAATACTTTTCGAGAAAAACAACATGGCCACCATGGGACGGACTTCCCAGGAAATGCTGATTCGGGTGATGGACAAGGATGTGCGTCCCCGGATAAGCGGGGACGTGGATGCCCCCGTTACCGCGGACATCAAGAGACTGATACGTTTGCCTCATTCCATTCACGGAAAAGGCGGTCTCAAAGTCATTCCTCTTTCAAGGGACGAACTGACGGATTTCGAACCTTTGGAGATGGCCGTGCCCAAAGAATATTCCGACGATCCGGTGGAAATCACTTTGAGAGAACCGGTGAATTTGAAAATAAAAGACGAACGTTTCGTTCTCGAAGGGGAAACGGAAGTACCGGAATACGCCGCGGTGTTTCTCATCGGACGGAGATACGCGTCTCTGGGACACAGTTCCGAAATGAAGGACAGGTTATTCTGAAAAGCAGCAGCACATTTCTTCACGGAATATTTCGTATCCTTCGGACTTTGCCCAAAGTTCGGTTTCCAAGGACATGTTGGCAATCTTTCTCACTCCTTCTTTTATTGCCCGTTTCTCAAGAGTCCTCATTCTCCGGTCGCGCATGCATCCCAACGTAACCGTGAATCCCATGTCAATCAGAAACCTTACCGCGTCCACGACTCCGTCTTCGGTCAAATCGTTGTTTTCATAAGGGGTTCCTTCCGTGGGAACCAGAGCCAGCAAAACGATGTTTTTGATTCCTTTCTCTTTGACCAAACCTGCGCTTTCTTTCAGATCTGCGTCTGAAAGTCCCACGGTCAGATGGGGCATTACGTCGCATCCCGCGGACAACGCCGCGTTCAACGTATCCCTATAGACTTCCGGACCTTTCAGTTTGAAAACATCTTTTATGATTTTCGGATCCTGATGAACATCGACGGACAGACAGACTCCGTTCATTCCGGAAAACAGAACAATATCATCCTCTGTCATGATTCCGGGGTGAAGGTTGACTTTCAGGCCTGAATCGGATATCTTGCGGATTGTCGGCAAATAACCGCGCAACGGAACCTTGCCGTCTTTGTCGCAGCCTCCGCTTATCAGAATGCCGTTCCCGGAGGGACGGAGATCTGCCGCGATATTCAGTAAATCGTCCGGACTGCGGACAGACAACATCCCCTCAAGATATTTGCCTTGACAATGAGAACAGTTCAACCGGCATTTCCCGCCGGTGACGGAAATACTGAGAAACTTTTTTCCGAGAGAACATGAAGTCAGTTTATCCTTGGGAATACCCATATATTACCTAAAGCTTTATTAGTTAAATATAATTCACGAGATTGGTAATCATTATGAAAGCATTCCTTATAAAAGGCGATTACGCTGACAGGAGACAGGGAAGACAGCCTTTTTCAGTTGAGATGGCCGCCGCCGATAAAGCCGCCGTTGAAGAAAAAGCCCTTTCCACCCTGGGAAGCCAGCACAAACTCAAAAGATGGGAAATCAACATCTCCGAAATCACGGAGATGAAACCCGAAGACGTGACCGACCCTGTTGTAAAATACCAGATCGGTGAGTGAGATGGAAGAGAGGGACCTACGTCAGGCAATGCTTGTCCTTGAGTCCTACAAGGAACAGATGGATGCGTTGGGTCAGCAGATGGCAATGCTGCAGACCTCTTTGGAAGAATCCGTCAGGGCAAGAGAAACCCTCAAAGCGTTCAAGGACGCCGAAGAGGGTGATGAGATCCTTGTACCCGTAGGTGCTTCGGTATTCGTCACCGCCAAGGTTACCGACAAGAGAGAAGCCCTTGTCGGCATAGGCAACAAGATTTCCGTGGGCAAGGAACTTCCGGAGGCGGAAGAATTCATGAGCACGGTGGTCATCGAACTTCAGGAATCCCTGAAGAGAATCAGCAATACGTATTCGGAAATACAGACTGCGGCGAACAACCTCGCGGCGGCCGTGAATGCCGAATACGAATCAAGGCAGAATATCTGAATCCATGTTCAACGGTCTCAAAGGCAAACTGAAGGGATTTTTCAAAAGGACTCCCAAAGACCTAGAAGAAACGGTCTACGGGGACGAAGAGAAACCTGAAGAGACCGATGCCGTAGAGGATGTTGAAATTTCGGAACCCGAACCTGAGAAGAAGCCCAAACTCTCACGTCGTGAAAGGATAAAGGCGGAAAAGGCTCAGAAGAAAGAAACCGAAGATCTTTTGGACGGGGACTTCGGAAAAAGAATCAAGGACAAGGATTTGGAATCCGTCCTCGACGAATTGGAAATCATACTTTTGGAAGCGGATGTTGCTTTATCCGTTGCCGATGAAATAAAAGAAGGGGTTTGGAAAAACCTTACCGGTAGAAAATACAGCAGAAAATACCGTTTGGACGAAATCGTCGAAATGGCCGTACGGGATGCCGTTCACGAAGTTCTTAAAATCAATTCCTTCGATTTTGATGAATGGATACAGGATATCGAGAAACCTGTCGTGGTTATGTTCGTCGGCATAAACGGAACCGGCAAAACAACGGCCATAGCCAAAATGGCCAACCGTCTGCAGAATGACGGCAAGACGGTTGTGATGGCGGCCTGTGACACGTTCAGAGCCGGCGCAATCGAACAACTGTCCGTGCATGCCGAACGTCTGGGCACCAAAATCGTTAAACACGGTCAGGACGCGGATCCTGCGGCCGTTGCGTATGACGCGATAGAACATGCCAAGTCAAGAAGAAGAGATGTGGTTCTCATCGATACCGCGGGTCGGATGCAGACGAACAACAACTTAATCGAAGAAATGAAAAAGATATCGAGAATCGCCAAACCCGATCTGAAGATATTCGTCGGTGATTCTCTCGCGGGCAACGATGCCGTGGAACAGGCGAAGGTGTTCGATGCCGCCATAGGCGTGGATGCCATCATTCTGACCAAAATAGACACCGACGCCAAAGGCGGTGCTGCGTTGTCCATCGCACATACCATCGGCAAACCGATTGCCTTCGTGTGTGACGGTCAGGAATACAAAGACATCCAGAAATTCAACGCACAATGGATGTTGGACCGTCTGTTTGATTGAATGTGCTTCAATGACAGATTTTTACTTCATAGCCACCGGCTCACGTACAGATGTGAATTCTGAACGTTTGAAACTTTGTCGTATCTTTGATTGACGTTTAGATTGAAGAGGATCTTCCGCATTTGACATTGATTCGTTAAACGCGTTCCTTGCATAAAACATTAAAATGACACGGAAGCTCTTCCTATGGTCAAAATCATACAGTCTACCATCAAGATAACTGGACGTTTGAAGATTATGAATTGTAAAACTACAGATTAATTTCTGACTATCGGCGTCAACTCAGGTGCCGCATATTCGATTATTTGTAATAAAACGAATGACAATTATCAGAATTAACTCTCAATAATTTTTAAGAATAAAATGGGAATGAAAAGAGTTTGTTGTCACGGACACAGTCGCAAAAGCGATTATGCCCGTGACTTAAGCTAACACTGAAGCTTCGTTTCGAAACTTCAGTTCCTCCTGTTCAGGATTACGAACATGGCGACTACGATTACAATAATCGAAGCCAGCGCTATGCCGATTAGCGGCATGTAGTTAGGGCTTCCCTCACCGGATTCGGCAGATTCTCCCAGGATGTAGTAGGAACAGTGAGTCAAGGTGAAGACAGCATATCCGTCATCGTCAACAACGATTTCCTGTCCCTGATCCTCCAGCTCGTTCGATTCTTCGTTGAAGAAGAACAGCGAGATTACTGTGCCGCTTGCGAACTTGTCTCCGACGTAATATTTTACGGAAGCTTCCATCGGCAGGGTTCCGCTTGCGCTGAAATCAAGCACCAGGGGATTCTCAATCTTGGATGCCTTCAGTGCCTCTGTCATTTCTTCGACGTCTTCCTTCACAGATACCTTGGGCTTGAAGGTTCCCGCGTCCGCTTTGTAATCGCCGCTGAACGACCAGGAGTACAATACCTTGTCGTCATCGTCAACCACGTCGATGACCAGAACCTTCTCTCCAATATTTTCAAAGACTGTGTTTCCGATTACGAAGTCATCGATTTCATCATCGAGCCTGATTACAGGGTTCTCGTTGGTTTCGATTATATCTTCGATATCATCGTCGGTCGGGGGTTCTTCAAATACCTTCAGCTTCCAAACGGCCGTGATTGTCAGGTCGTTCGCGGGCATCTTGACAGGAATCGCCGTATCCCATCTGACAAAATCGTAACCGGCTCTGGTCGGATTGGCAGGTGCCGTTATTTCCGTGTCATAATCCGCGATTATGGGATTGACAGTGGAACCGTCACCAGTATCGAAGGTTATGGTGTATTCCTCAATTTCCCATATGGCGTACAGAGTGAAATCTTCGTTGAAAACTGTGTCTTCATCAAATACGAACTTCACAACAGGTTCTCCGGCGAGGTTCTTGGTCCACCCCATGAAGGCGTATCCCGTCAAGACGGGATCAGTAGGAGCTTCCGCCGGGGTGTTGTAATCTCCCGAAATCGAATCGATTTCAGAACCGTCACCGGTATCGAAGGTTATGGTGTATTTGATTGCGGTGTAAGTCACCGAGAACGTCACTTCGCCCTCGACGGTATATTTTCCGTCGGTGTCGATGGTTCCCGCAGTGGCCGAAAGTTTGGAAGTGTGTCCGGTCTTCGGATCTGCGGTTACCGTGAGGACGGTGCCGTATGCAATCTGGTCACCGGTGTCAATGGGGGTTTCTCCCTTCTTCACCGTTATTCCTTCACCGAAGTTTATGGTGTATTCGATTGGGTCCATCTTGGCGAAATAGGAAGTACCGGCCGTCGGTTCTGTGTCCGTGGTCACCGGTACGGTGAACTCGATGGATGCGAACCAACCTTTGAAGGTGTATCCGTCCTCAGAAGGATCCGTCGGTAATACAACCTTGTCCCCGGAATCCACCGTAGTCACAATGTATGTTTGACCGTTGACAATCCAAGTAATGGTGTATGAAGACACCTTAAAACTCAGACCGCCTCCGAAGTCGATTTCAGCATTCTTGTAGAAAACCTTCGCGGTATATCCGGCAGTGACGGTTTCCCCGTTCTGCAGGAATGCCTCAGGGGATTCGATTTCACCAAGAAGTACTACGACCAGGGCCGACAACAGTTTATCATCATTGAGTTTGAAAGGACCGTTTTCATCAATGTTCAATGTGCTGTCAAGACTCACGATTTCAGTCAGTGCGTTGACCAAACCAGATGCCGCATTAAAGACATCAAGGGGATCTACGGTATCGGCGAACTCCACCGCTATGTTAACTTTGCCGTCATCGTCAATCTTCAGAGTAACGACAATGCCCTCATAGTTGGTGTTCAACGCGTCTATCTCGGTTTTCAGTGCATCAATCAGTGTTTCCATGGTTCCGATTGCAGTGAAACTCAGACCGCCTCCGAAGTCGATTTCAGCATTCTTGTAGAAAACCTTCGCGGTATATCCGGCAGTGACGGTTTCCCCGTTCTGCAGGAATGCCTCAGGGGATTCGATTTCACCAAGAAGTACTACGACCAGGGCCGACAACAGTTTATCATCATTGAGTTTGAAAGGACCGTTTTCATCAATGTTCAATGTGCTGTCAAGACTCACGATTTCAGTCAGTGCGTTGACCAAACCAGATGCCGCATTAAAGACAGGGATTCGATTTCACCAAGAAGTACTACGACCAGGGCCGACAACAGTTTATCATCATTGAGTTTGAAAGGACCGTTTTCATCAATGTTCAATGTGCTGTCAAGACTCACGATTTCAGTCAGTGCGTCGACCAAACCAGATGCCGCATTAAAGACATCAAGGGGATCTACGGTATCGGCGAACTCCACCGCTATGTTAACTTTGCCGTCATCGTCAATCTTCAGAGTAACGACAATGCCCTCATAGTTGGTGTTCAACGCGTCTATCTCGGTTTTCAGTGCATCAATCAGTGTTTCCATGGTTCCGATTGCAGTGAAACTCAGACCGCCTCCGAAGTCGATTTCAGCATTCTTGTAGAAAACCTTCGCGGTATATCCGGCAGTGACGGTTTCCCCGTTCTGCAGGAATGCCTCAGGGGATTCGATTTCACCAAGAAGTACTACGACCAGGGCCGACAACAGTTTATCATCATTGAGTTTGAAAGGACCGTTTTCATCAATGTTCAATGTGCTGTCAAGACTCACGATTTCAGTCAGTGCGTTGACCAAACCAGATGCCGCATTAAAGACATCAAGGGGATCTACGGTATCGGCGAACTCCACCGCTATGTTAACTTTGCCGTCATCGTCAATCTTCAGAGTAACGACAATGCCCTCATAGCCGGTGTTCAACGCGTCTATCTCGGTTTTCAGTGCATCAATCAGTGTTTCCATGGTTCCGATTGCAGTGAAACTCAGACCGCCTCCGAAGTCGATTTCAGCATTCTTGTAGAAAACCTTCGCGGTATATCCGGCAGTGACGGTTTCCCCGTTCTGCAGGAATGCCTCAGGGGATTCGATTTCACCAAGAAGTACTACGACCAGGGCCGACAACAGTTTATCATCATTGAGTTTGAAAGGACCGTTTTCATCAATGTTCAATGTGCTGTCAAGACTCACGATTTCAGTCAGTGCGTTGACCAAACCAGATGCCGCATTAAAGACATCAAGGGGATCTACGGTATCGGCGAACTCCACCGCTATGTTAACTTTGCCGTCATCGTCAATCTTCAGAGTAACGACAATGCCCTCATAGTTGGTGTTCAACGCGTCTATCCCTGTCTGGAAATCTGTTATGAAACCCTCTATTGTGCCTGTCTCGGGATCATCCGCATAGGCCGTGTCCGTACTTACGGCCACGGCTCCTAATGCGAATACCGAGACTATTATGAAAGTCAGAAATTTCATCTGAGATTTGATATTCATAGAATGAAGACCATCATATCTTATTATAAAACTTGTCAAATTTGTATAAATACACAATATGCAATTGTGAGACAGCGTTATACAATTTCAATTTTCTGTGACTTGTTATAAAAATAAGCAAAGTATATAATCAACTTTAGCAGTCCGATTCGATTTTTTACCCCGTCATTTCTTATATTATAGTATCTCCGACAGCTTTCAAATCCTTTAATTTTACGAAACACTCACATTTTCATAAATTAAGGCAATAATTGTATTTTATTACGATTTTTATATGAATTATGTAATGAAATCGTACATAATATTCAAATTATCGATTCGCACGTTTTCTTACCTGATAGATTAACACAAAATCCTGACAATAATAAAGAATAAACGTTCTTCCGCCAAGTGTATTTTTAACGGTTTTGTAAAAATAATATTTGTTTGTCTCTACACAATACTGATTTTCGTTTCATATTTTGATTTTCTGCAACCGAGACAGAATCCCGTTCATGTCTCCGTTGCACACAAACACAGAACGCATCATCGACTGAACCTTTTCTTCCGGTCAATCTTCCCAATATCTCTGACAATGATATCCGTAAGTCCGGTCGTCGGTTAATCGTGAATCCTGTTTCGCTTATACGCAGAGTCTGTGAAACAGAGTCGCGAAAACTTTCGCATCCGTGATTATGTTGTCCACTTCCACGTACTCGTTGGGAGCGTGAAGAGTCCCTCCTCCGGTTTCCCAAACATATGCGTCATATCCCGCCCTTCTGAAGAAATTCGCGCATGTGGCGCCTCCCACCCCCACCGGCACGGGTTCCGTGCCGGTGACGTATTTCACCGAATCCCTCAGCGCCGAATACGTCTCACTGTTCACGGAAGATTCCTTTCCGGAGATATGTCTCTGAACTTCTTTGACGGAAACGATGGTTCCGAACTTCTTTTCAATCTCGGAAGAAACGTTCTTGGCGACGGTTACGACGTCATCCATGTCATATTCGGGAATGAGACGTATATCGATGGAAAATTCGTAGTATCCGGGCACGGTGTTGACGTTTTCGACATGATTCACACTCTTGGTCGGAGCGAAGGTGGACTTCGGCGGCAGGAACTTGGGATCTTCGGCTGAAAACAATCTCTCAAACTCTTTCTCCAGTTCCACCATGAGATGGGATCCCGCCCTGAACGCGTTCACCCCTTTGTCGGGGGTGGACCCGTGGGTGGATTTGCCGACAATCTCAAAATTCAGCCAAATGAGATTCTTCTCGGCAATTTCTATGTATTTTCCTTCCGGACTTCCCCAATCGGGAACAATGAAAACGTCATCTTCGGAAAAGTATCCGTTTTTGATCAAATAGTCAATGCCGAGTTTGCTTGTGTTCTCCTCATCGGCCACCATGGCGAGTCCGATGGATTTTCCGGTGAGAGAATCTTTATCGATGAATCTGGAAGCGAACATGGATGAGATTATCGCCTGTCCGTTGTCTTCCGTGCCCCTTCCGTATATTCTTCCGTCCTGCACCCTCGGCTCGAAAGGATGGGAATCCCAATCGTTCAGGTTGCCGGCGGGAACGGTGTCCATATGGGACACTATCCAAACCGTTCCTTTCTCTTTGCCTTCTTTCCTTGCCAATATGTTGGATCTTGTAACGGAAGGATCGGTATCGTCGGGAAGATCTATTCTTTCGACGGAATCAAAACCGGACAGTCTCTGCATAAGGTGATCGGCGCGTCTGCTTTCCCCCAAACCCCCGAATATCGGGGACAGTGCGGGAATTTTGATCATGTCGCACATTTCGGTTATGATGTCGTCACGAGACTCTTCGATCTTTCTGAGAACGGCATCCGGGTTCATGATGTGCAATCGGGGAGAATGTTGATATTACTTTCTTAATTGTGGAGTGCAATCGATGTTTTCAGAAAATATGTTGATGACAAAAATATTGCTTATGTTATCATAGTAATAATCATAACTCAGCAGTTTTTACTATAAATTGTATAAATGGCAAACCCTTCTGTTATTCATATGGGCAATAACGTGTAATAACCGGTGATAGTCCCATATCGGCATTATCACCGTGCGTCATCCATCTACTTTATTGTCTTGCAAACCTTTTAGTTTATTTTTGGCGGATTTTGCACTCGTATTTCAATTTCGTATCCATCCCCAAATATTCCGCAATATTTTTGGGATTGTGACCAATATACACAACAATACACCATCAGAAACATATTTTGCATTAAGATACGGGTCGTAAAATCTAAACGGGTAACCTTTTGGTGCCGCCAATTTGATTGCGTTTTTAACAGGTAGTAAATTTTTGTCAATCTGTCAATAACTTCTGAATTTATTCCGTCTGCCATCCCATCATCTGAGATAAATTACTTCAATATCAGTCCGGGTTTTGAATATTGGTTCTTTTAAAAAACATTTATTCAAAACAATCACGGGGATGTGCTCCAATCAAAAGGGGGCATAGCCCCCTTTTGATTAAGAAAAAAAAGGTTTGAAATAATGATTGAAACTCACTCACGGCGCACGATCATCGTGACAGCGTTCCCGCCGCCGAGACAGAGCGTTCCGAGACCCACTTCTTTGTTCCTGTCTTCCAGGGCGTGGAGAAGAGTGGTCATGACTCTGGCACCGGAACATCCGATTGGGTGTCCGATCGCGATTGCACCGCCGTTCACGTTGAATTTCTCATCGGGAACGTTGAGTTCCTTCTGCACTGCGCAGGACGCGGTCGCAAAAGCCTCGTTGTGCTCGAAGAGATCGATGTCGTCGATGGTCATTCCGGCTTTGTCCAACACACTTCTGGTTGTGTGGATCGGAGCCTCCATGATCAGTTCGGGAAGCACTCCGGTTTCTCCGTAAGCGATGATGGATGCTATGGGTTTGTGACCGTTCTCTTCCGCCCATTTCCTTGATGTTACGATCAACGCCGACGCACCGTCACTTAACTGTGAAGAGTTTCCGGCAGTGACAATACCGTCTTTTTTGAAGGCAGGTTTCAGACCCGCAAGGGATTCCATGGTGGTATCCGGCCTGACTCCTTCGTCTTCGCTGACAACGGTGTCTCCCTTTCTCGATTTGACCGTGACGGGAACGATTTCCTTGTCGAATTTCCCGTTTTTCTGAGCTTCGGCGGCTTTCAGATTGCTGTTGTATGCCATACTGTCGGCGTCTTCACGGGTCACGTTGAAACGTTCGGCAACGATTTCTCCGGTGACTCCCATGTGCTGATTGTTGAAAATATCCCAGAGACCGTCATGAACCATTGCGTCCACGGCGGTTTTGTCTCCCATTCTGTGACCCCATCTGGCGTCCATGAGATAGTAAGGAACGGCACTCATGTTTTCCATTCCGCCGACAGCCAGGACTTCATACTGTTCGGCTTTGATCGCGTCCGCCGCAAGCATGGCGGATTTCAGTCCGGATCCGCACACCGCGTTGACGGTGAAGGAACCGATTTCCACCGGAAGACCCGCGGCGACGGCGGACTGCCTTGCCGGATTCTGTCCCAGACCCGCGCTCAGAACGTTGCCCATGATACATTCCTGAACGTCTTCGGGAGCCAGACCTGCTCTGGAAACCGCTTCTTTGATTACTATTCCGCCCAAATCCGTGGCTCTTACGCTTGCCAAAGATTTTCCGTATTTGCCCACAGGGGTCCTTACCGCGCTTAGAATTACTGCCTCTTGCATAATGATGGCCTCATTGAATTTGATGCTAGTGTTTATTTTCGATATATAACATTGTCGGCATTCATATACGGCTATTGACGAAAGACAACGGCTGTTCCTCATTCATTCTTTTGAGAGGTTTTGAGAGATGTCTTCTGGCCGACGGCGGGGGTTCGTACCATCCCGGCAGGATCCATCTTATGTTTTCTTTGTAAATCGCTTCGGAAGATGTTGTTTTGCAATCCCTGCATCTGTATCCTTTATTCTTGCCGACGGATTCCATTCTCCTGCCGCACACTTCACAAAGGGGATTTGAAATTTTTTCAAGTTCTTTTGTTAATGAGACAACATTCAACTTTTCCACATTCAATGTACGTGGAGTTTCCCTCAGTTCCCCGATGACTTCCACACGGTCCCCCGGCGAAAGCCAGGTTATTGCGTTTCTGAATGTTTTGGCCGGTTCGTACACCGTGCAGTCGACGTTTCCGAAAGACGTTTCAACAACAAAAATAAGATGTCCTCCGGAAATTTTTTCGATTTTCACCACTTTTCCTTCAATTTGATAAGAACTCAAAGGAATCAAAGAATCGAATTTTCTTAAAACATGGTCGTCAGAACCCTGATTGGTTTGAAAAATAACATGTCGGTCCACGGTTTCGGTTTTGACCAAATCCGCCGCTTTGAAAAGATCTGCGTAACTGTCTCCCCTTATTCCGTACAGAACGGGACAGGGGGTTCCGGGAAAAATACAGGGTTTTTGTGTTTCTTCCTCCCAGTTGTTGAAAGTTGATGTTACTTTTTTGTTCATCTCTTTAACGGAATATCTGTCGAATTCTCTTTCGGTACCCCAATTCTCTTTTTTCCTGTAAGCTATGTATTCGTATGTTCTGTCCCGGGGCCGGCAGGCCATGGCGCAGGCCGCACCGATCAATCCCCTTCCGTTTCCGAATTCATGATATTCCGCACCGATTTCATTCAAAATATCAAGAACTTCCTGTTTTTCCACGATTTGTCTCACACCTTTCCAATAAAGGAAAGGGGATGGTTTTTTTCTTGAAACAATAACACCGGTATCGGATTCGGGACATCTGTTATTTTTGATTATGGGAAGCAATTCTTCCATCAGTTCCGATTCATCCATAAAAATTTTTTTTGATTTGAGATAAGAATAAATTTTTTTACCGTTGATTTCCCCTATTTCTTTTTTGACACCGTAACCTTTTCCGAATTTCATAAAAAGTGAACCGTTTCCTCTGGTTTTCCACGGCACGGCAGGATTGAGACGGATCAGTCTGGGATAACCTATCAGATCGAGATTGATTTTATCTATCACTTCGGTCGCAAGATAAGTCGTGCACAGACCTTTGTTGGAATCCGTATCGTCAAAAGAAACATACACGGCAGGATGCAGTGCGTTTATCCATTAAAGGGATATTCCAAAATAATCATTTTTTCAACAAAAATAATCGTTCCGTCCTCGGAAAGATTTCCTCTCACGGAATAAGATTTCAGATCTTCCGGACATTCTTTGAAAAAACATTTTTCATATGTTCCGTCAGAAGTTTCAATAAAGAACGTGAAACCGTTTTTTGTCTCTTTGACATCGAATACAATGCCTTTGATATCATCGTCATGAATTTCATCTTTTTCCGATGTCCAGAATAAAATAAAAATAAGAATGACAGAAACGGATATTATGAAATATTTATCTTTAAAAATTGACATCAATCGTAATACTTATTGAGTTTAAATCAAAGAAGAGGCTACAGTTAATCTAAACCCCCCCACCCCTTCATTTCCACTGGAGAATTATTCTGATGTTCCGTTGTGGATCAACTCAATAATCCGATTATGTAGAGAACGCCGACAAAGGCTATAATTCCTAAAACACACGCACCTATGATATACACTGCTTTTTTCATAATATGCAATTCCTTTAAGGATATGAAGAATATTTAATTATAAAACAATTCATCAAAGTACAGCAATATACATCTCGTTGTTTTCAGTTGAAAACTATTATATGTATGAAACATCTTCATGAGAAATTGCGGTGTTTCCTTTGAATGACAGAGAATCGATTTTCAAGAAATATATGGACAAAAGAGTTCCGTTGATCAAGAATAAGAAAATTCTTCAATCATCATACATACCGGAACAGTTACCGCACAGAGAAGAACAGATTAATGACATTGTTGAAATTGTCGCTCCGTCTTTAGTCAAAGACAAACCTTCGAATATTCTGATAATAGGAAAAACGGGAACCGGAAAAACCGCAGTTGTGAAATACATCGGAAAAGAATTGAAAAAAGCCGATGAAGACGAAGAGAACTGTTGTTTTGTTTACATAAATTGTGAGGTTGTCGATACTCCTTACGGTATTCTTTACAACATTGCAAATCAGATTATAAAGGATGAAACGAAAAGCATTCCTTTCACCGGTTGGAGTCTTGACAGAGTTTTCGGCGAATTGACAAAATATATCGAAGAAGAAAAAAAGATTTACATCGTAGTGTTGGATGAGATAGACCGTTCATTCCAGAAAAACGGAGATGATATTTTCTACTTCCTGACTACAATCAATGAAGTTTTGGAAAAATCAAAAGTTTCCATAATAGGTATAAGCAACAATCCGAAATTCACTGATTTTTTAGATCCGAAAATCAAGAGCAGATTGGGAGAAGAGAAAATTATATTTCCTCCTTACAACACCATTCAGTTGGAAGATATTCTGAGAGACAGATCTTTGGAAGCGTTTACCGAAGGAACATTGTCTGAAGGAGTCATATCTTACTGCGCCGCATTATCGGCACAGGATATGGGAGACGCGAGAAGAGCTTTGGATCTTCTCAGAATCGCGGCCGACATAGCCGAAAGAAACAATGATAAAATTGTCACCGAAGCTCATGTCAAATACGCAAAAAATAAAATTGAACTCGATGCGGTTTCTGAAGTTGTAAGAACTCTTACTCCTCAATCAAAAATAGTTCTGATGAGTATTGTCATAAATACTGAAAATGAAAATCCTGTTATGAATACCGGTGATGTTTTTACAACTTACAAACACATTTCGGAAATAATGGAAACTTCGGTGTTGACTCAGAGAAGAGTTGCGGGATTGATTTCCGAACTGGATATGTTGGGTATAATTCACGCGCGGGTGAAATCTTTCGGCCGTGCCGGAAGAACGAGAGAGATTGAACTCAACACTAAAGATGTAATCGATTTATTGAAATCCGATACTCTTTTCAAGAAACTCAACAACTACAAAAATATTAAACAAACGACTTTGATGTGAAAATAATCTCCAGTGGAAATGAAGGGGTGAGATGTAATCGATTTATTGAAATCCGATACTCTTTTCAAGAAACTCAACAACTACAAAAATATTAAACAAACGACTTTGATGTGAAAATAATCTCCAGTGGAAATGAAGGGGTGGGGGGTTATTTCATTTTCTTTTAACATAATGCAACGTAGAGAGTGCAAACGAAGAAAATATTGACACAATCAATGTGAAAGTAAAAACACCCAGATTCAATATACTGTTCGGTGCGAACTTTTTGACGGATTCTCCGTTTCCGTTTATGATCATTTTCACGGAACCCAACCAAGGAATTTCAAACACCGGAACAGAATCCACATTCCTGTATTCGACCAGTTTGTTATTATGTTGATTGTTCTGATCGACAACATCGCTGCCGTCACCCATGGTGATGTACCCTTCCGTTCCTATTTTCATTTCTTTCAGAATCTTCTCAATGGGAATCAGTATTTTTTTGTCACTGTTCTCTTTTTCAATGTGAAAATCCATCATGATTTTTTCTTTGTCGTCACCTTCATTGAGATAAACCGAAGGATAATTTTTCAAATCCGGAATTCTCGCAAATTTTTTTTCTTCATCCAAATCGATTTCAATTTTCATCAAAACCCTATGAATGATTTTTTCATTGCCGGAGGTGTTGTAAATTATTACACTGCCGTAATCTCCGAAGGTTTTGAAACCCGTGAAATAACCTTCGAGATACGTACGGATTTCTACCCGGTTTTTGTTTCTCACCAAAACCATGTCCCCGGTGTCCAGGGAACCTATCTGTGATTTTTTCTGATCTTTTTGCATACTTTGGGAAACAATCACCGAAAAAGGAGGATCGTGCCCGGAATATGCCATCAATCCTATAAATCCCGCAACAAAGAAAGAAGCGACCAAAAACATCGAAATGATGGTCATTTTGTTTTCTCTCTTCATCGGATGTGTGTATTGGCACTGTCGATATTTATGTGTTGATTAAATAATCATTTTTTTAACTTTTCAATACATATATATTGTTAAGATTGACTTCTGATTTTTATGGACAGACCTTCTGCCGATGAATATTTTATGAATATGGCACAACTTGTCGCAACCAGATCTACCTGTGTAAGGCGGCAGGTGGGTGCGGTCATCGTCAAAGATAAGCGTGTTCTTTCTACCGGTTACAACGGGGCCCCGAAAGGTTCCAAACACTGTGATGAACTCGGTTGCATCAGAGTGAAACTGAATGTTCCTTCAGGAACCCGTCATGAACTGTGCAGAGGCGTGCACGCCGAACAGAATGCGGTCATTCAGGCGGCTTATTTCGGAGTGAGCGTAAAAGATTCAACGATTTACACAACCACGTATCCCTGTTCCATGTGTGCCAAACTTCTGATTAACGCGGGTATCAGGGAAATTGTGTATTATGAAGGGTATCCGGACGATTTGTCCAAAGATCTTTTACTCGAATCGGATATAATTGTCCGTAAATTTCCTGAATAAGTTTATTTGTGGTATATTTAAAAAGGGACAATTACCATTAAGTATACTCTTGTTTATAACACAAAAAAAGGTCGGGGAGTTTAATTTGAGCCGAACTGAGATACTTACACAAATCAAAGCTGCGGAAAAAGCCGCCGACGATAAAGTCGAGGCAGCGCAGATCAAGAGCAGAGAGGACATTTCCAATGCTCGAAGAGAGGCTGTGAATAGGATTCAGGAGGAGGAGGCCAACAAACGCGCTTCCGTTGACGCCGCCATCGCAGCCAAGAAAAAGGAGTTGGCCGTCAAACGTGAAAGTTTCCTTGAAAAAGGACGGGACGAAGCCGGCAGACTCGAGGAATCGTCTTCTGAGAAAAAGAAAGAGGTCAGGAAATTCCTGAACGAAGAATTTGAGAGGCCGATAGATGTTACTTCCTGAATCGATGAGCAGGGTTGTCATCGCCGGTACAAAAACCAACATTGACAGGGCCACGGAGGTACTGTACGATGTGGAGGCGATACACCTCATCGATCACACTGTTGAAGCAGACGAAGGTTATTCTATTGGGTCTCCCCGTGAATATTCATCAAAGGCATCCGAAAGATTGCTGAAGGTAAGATCTCTGATCAAGGAATTGGGAATCACGAAGAAAACACCCCATTCCGTAATTTCGGAGGAAGAAACCAAATCCCTCTTGGATTCCGGCGAAGTGGAATCCGTGGAAAAAACGGTAGTGACCGCAATCGACAAACGGAACGACCTCAAACAGAAAATCGATGAAACAAACTCCTTGAAAAACGAACTTGAACTTTTACAACTTCTTCCGATTGATTTGGAACTTTACAATAATTATCAAACTATCACTTCTTTTGTCGGGACCGTGAAAACAAATCCCGCCGAAGCTTTGAAAGATCTGGAAACTGAAATTTTCTTCGCGGAAATCAAAAAATCGGATCCATTGGTCGCTGTGTTCGTGAGGAACGAAGACAGGGATGCGGCATCCCTCATTCTGTCCGAATTGAACTTCAAAGAAATCGTGGTGGATTCCAACGCCGCGGGCAAACCCGGCGATGTTTTTGCCGAAACCGAAGCGGAACTGTTGAAATTACAGTCCGAACTGGAGGCCGCCGAAGAAGAAATCGGGGAACTGAGAGAAAAATTCGTTTCTTTCCTTTACGCGGCCGAAGAAGATCTGTCCATCACGGTGGAAAAGGGAGAAATACCCCTGAGAATCGCCAACAGTGAATATTCTTTCATTGTCGACGCTTGGATACCCACCAGAAACGTGGACACCGTAAGCGAAAGACTTCAGCAGGAAACCGACGGCAAACTGCACGTCGAATTTTTGGAGACCCGGGGACGCACCCAAGCGGAATCCGATGCTGTGGAAGAACGCTTCCGCGAACCCCCGTCAAAACTGGACAACGGCCCTTACACGGCCGAATTCGAATACGCATTGAAATTGGTCAACGTTCCGAAATACAGAGAAGTGGATCCTTCCCTCCTCATCGGAATATTCTTGCCGATGTTCTTCGGGTTCATGGTGGGCGATGTCGGATACGCCATCCCCTTCATAATTCTCGGAGGATACGGACTTAACGCCAAGAGCAAAGAGTGGCGCGCAATAGGCCGCGTTCTGTTCTTCGGCGGAATCTGGGCATTCCTCTTCGGACTTTTGTTCTACGGTGAATGTCTGGGTATGCATTTCGCGGGACATCATTCCGACACGAGCATAACTTGGGAACACCTTCTCGGATTCGAGGCGGGCGCCCTTGATGTGTTCAAGTCGGTAATGTACAACGCCGTCCATGACGGCGTGGAACACGTGGGTGTGGGCAAGCTTGTGGAAATTCCCATGCTTTTGAAACTCTCCGTGTACATCGGTGTGGTGCACCTGTTCATAGGATACTGCTGTAAATTCTACAACCTGTACGTAGCGCACGGGTTCAAGAAGGCGTTCCTCGATCAGGGCGGATGGCTGTTTGCTTTCGTGGGCATGGTAATGCTCTGTTACGCATTGGCATTCTCGCTGTTCAGCGACGATCTCGGCACCACGTTGATGGAAGAGTACAAAATCCCGTTGATGGTAGGTGTGGCCCTCCTGGTCTTTGGATTGATATTCACGGTCAGGAAAGAAGGTGTGATGAGTATTATGGAGCTTCCGGGAATCGTGGGCAACATTTTGTCATACACACGTCTCGCGGCCATAGGAATGTCAAAAGCCGGAATGGCAATGGCGTTCAACTATATCTCATTCACAATGATCTTTATGGGACTCGGCGGCGGAATCCTCGGCGGTATAGTAGGATTCCTGGTCTTCCTGGTCTTCCATCTCCTGATATTCTTCTTGGCGATACTTTCGGCGGGACTGCACTCCCTCAGGTTGCAGTTCGTCGAACTTATGTCCAAGTTCTTTGTCGGAGGCGGAGAGGAGTTCGCTCCCCTCAAGGTCGTTCGCGAAAAAACCTTTTACTCAAACGCGGTTAATAATCAACCTGAAACAGAGGTATGAAAATGGCAGAAGTAACCATAGGTAATGGATTGGTAGCAATCGGAGCAGGAATAGCAGTAGGACTTACCGGACTCGGATCCGGTATAGCCGAAAGAGACATCGGTGCCGCAGCAGTCGGCGCAATCACGGAAGACGCAAGCCTTTTCGGAATGGGAATGGTTTACATGGTTCTTCCTGAGACTATCGTCATCTTCGGATTGGTCATAGCTATTGTTGCCATAATGTTGTAAAGCCAGAGGCTCATCTCATGGCATTGGAAAACGTCACGAAGGATATTCAGGCCGTCGCTGACGCAAAGGTCAAATCCGTACAGGATGAGACCAAGGCGGAAATCGACAGGATTTTCGCCGATGCGGAGGCCACAATATCCGACATGAAAGATAGAGAGGATAAGAAGCTCGAGAGCGAACTTGAGCGTCTCGACCGTCAGGTCACTTCCAGCGCGGAGCTGGAAAGCAAGAACCTGATATTGGCGAAAAAGAAGGAAATCCTTGCCCGTATGTTCGACGAAGTTCTTACGGAGCTTGAGAATTCCGACAGAAAAGCCAAATCGAAACGTTACAAATCGCTGATCGAAGAAGCCGGTAAACTTATTCCTGACGCCGTTGCGGTGATCTCGGACAAAGACGACTTCTCTGCGGAGGAGCTCGGAGTCGGAGCCGTCGAAAAGGACAGCAGGATTGTTGCCGGACTTATCCTTAGGAGCAAGGATGGAAGCACCGAGGTCGATCTTCAGTACAAAACACTGCTGAACGACATCTGGGACAGCAATCTGAAGGCTCTTTCGGATATATTGTTCGGGTGAACACGATGTTCGGGAGAAAAAGGAAAAAGCGCGGGAATTATCCTTACACGGTAACAAGGGTCAAAGCAAAAAAGTCCCTTCTCATAAAAGAGGAGGAGTACAACAAGCTGCTTATGATGTCCCTTCCCGAGATTTCCAGATATATGAGCGAGAGCGGATATCAGAAAGAGATGTCCGAACTCGCCAGCAGAATGGAAGGCATCGATCTTGTCGAGTACGCCGCCTATCTGAACATGTCCAGGGTTTTCAAGGAAATTCTGGACGCGTCCGACGGCGACCTCCGCACGATGATCTCCGCATATCTGGACAAGTGGAACGTGTGGAATGTGAAAGTCATCCTCCGCGGAAAATCATTCGGATTGGATGACAAAAGCATCCGTGAGGATCTCGTCCCCGCGGGAAGCCTGAAGGAGGCGCAGCTGGAGAAGCTTTTGGCGTTGCCGATGATTGAGGAAATACTGACCGAATACGGCAGAATGGACTCAATTGCCATACCTGAGGACATTGTGACCTCATACAGCGACACCGGAAGTCTGTCCAGGATTGAGGACTTCCTTGACAAATTCAGATATTCAAGGCTTCTCGAATCCATAATCCCGGACTCTAAACCGACAGCGGCGCTGCTGGATTATGTAAGACACGACATTGATGTCGTGAATTTCTCCACAATCATGAAGCTTAAGGCGGAAGGAATACACGGAGAACAGGTCATGCAGTACATCATCCCCAACGGAAAGCAGCTGGACAGGAAGAAATCGCTTAATTTGGCCAACATCGACTCCATGACCGCGGTGGCCGGAGAAATAGCACAGTTGGATTTCTATGAGAACATCAAGGATATCTTGGAATCTCCGGATGTCTCCGTCCGCGCCATCGAAAGCGCGCTGAAAAAATATGAAATGGGACTCGCGAAAGAATTCTCGCACATGAACCCCTTATCGGTAGCCCCCGTGGTGGACTTCATGATAAACAAGGAAACGGAAGTTTTCAACATACTCGCGATAGCGAGGGGACGTCAGAGCGGGATTCCCCCTGAAACAATCAAAGAACTGCTGGTGATCTGATGGAAATAGCTGTTATCGGAAACGAGGAGTTCGTGCTTGGGTTCCGCCTTGCGGGACTGAGGAAGGTCTTTATCGCGGGTGAATCCGACTATGAAGACAAAATGCTGGAAGCAATGAGCGATTCTGAAATAGGTATTTTGGCCGTCGACGCCAAAGACCTTTCATACCTGTCCCGTAACGTCAGGACAAGGGTATTGGATTCGATTCAACCGGTCATTGTGCCGGTCGGAGGCGATGAAAGCGACCTCCGTGAAAGAGTAAAAAGAGTAATTGGCGTTGATTTATACAAAACAGAGGATGAAGAATGACCGCTGAACAAGGTGTAATTTACAGGGTTGCCGGACCGGTCGTGACCGCCATCGGGATCTCGCCCAGGATGTACGACGTCGTGCATGTTGGTAACGAGCAGCTGATGGGAGAGGTCATCAAGATCGTAGGCGACAAGACAATCATCCAGGTCTACGAAGAGACCTCCGGAGTCAAACCCGGAGAGCCGGTGACAAACACCGGGGAGCCTCTTGTCGTTGAGCTGGGACCCGGACTTCTGACTTCCGTTTACGACGGAATCCAGAGACCTTTGCCGGTTCTCAGGGACATGATGGGGGACTTCATCTTCCGAGGTGCAACCGCGCCCGGACTGGACAGGGAAGCTGATTGGGTATTCGTGCCCGTGGCAAAAGCAGGGGATGAAATCTCCGCCGGCCAGACTTTGGGTACGGTTCAGGAAGGACCGATGGAACACAGGATTATGGTCCCTCCGACAATCGAAAAAGGAAAAATAGAGAAAATAGCAGCCGAAGGAACTTACAAGGTTGACGACGTCATCGCAGTCATCGACGGCGAAGAAATCACAATGGTCCAGAAGTGGCCGGTGCGTAACGCCCGCCCGGTGGCCGAAAAGCTGTTCCCCGACGTGCCTCTTATCACGGGTCTGAGAGTTCTGGACACGATGTTCCCCGTCGCCAAGGGCGGCGCGGCGGCCATTCCCGGAGCTTTCGGTACCGGAAAGACCGTCACTCAGCAGTCTCTCGCAAAGTTCTCCGATGCGGACATCGTCGTCTACATCGGATGCGGAGAGCGCGGAAACGAAATGACCGAAGTTCTGACCGAGTTCCCCGAGCTTACCGATCCGAGGACCGGAGAATCTCTCATGAAGAGAACCGTCCTCATCGCGAACACTTCAAACATGCCCGTTGCGGCGAGAGAAGCGTCTGTCTACACAGGCATGACCATCGCCGAATACTTCAGGGACATGGGTTACGACGTTGCTCTTATGGCGGACTCCACCTCCAGGTGGGCCGAGGCCATGAGGGAAATTTCATCCAGGCTTGAAGAAATGCCCGGAGAAGAGGGATATCCCGCATACCTTGCCGGACGTCTCTCCGAATTCTACGAGCGTGCCTGCCGCGCCAGGAACTTCAACGATACCGAAGGATCCGTCACGGTCATCGGTGCGGTTTCCCCCGCCGGAGGAGACCTGTCCGAACCCGTTACGCAGAACACCCTGCGCATTGTGCGTGTGTTCTGGGCGCTGGACACCAGCCTGAGGGAGAGAAGACACTTCCCCACAATCAACTGGCTCACTTCGTACACCATGTACGGAAACGATTTGGGAGGATGGTTCTCCGACAATGTTCACGACGATTTCATCGACAACAGGGTCTGGGCCATGCAGATTCTCCAGAGAGAATCCGAACTTCAGGAAATCGTTCAGATGGTGGGTTCCGACTCTCTGCCCGAAGAGCAGAAGATGACTCTCGAAATCGCCAGAATGATCCGTGAAATCTTCCTTCAGCAGAACGCATATCACGACGTTGACTGCTTCTGTCCTCTGGAGAGACAGTACGTCATGCTCAGTCTGATCAGAAAATACTCCGAACTGGCCGAGAAAGCGATTACCGCAGGCGTTGCCGTGGACAGAATCGCATACCTGCCCGTCAGGACCAGATTCAACCAGTCGAAGTACGAAGCCAACATCGACGAGGAACTCAAAGCCGTGTCTTCCGACATGGATGTTCAGTTCAAGGAACTGGGGGTGTGATAATATGGCAAAAGTAACCAAAGAGTACAAAACGATCTCCCAGATTGCGGGACCTTTGATTTTCGTAAAGAACACGGAACCCGTGGGCTACGAAGAGATGGTTTCCGTCAGACTTGCCGACGGAAGCTTCAGAAGAGGACAGGTCCTCGATTCTTCCGAAGATACAGTTGTCGTTCAGCTGTTCGAGGGAACCACCGGTGTGGATCTTTCCGCCTCCGTCCGTTTCCTCGGCGATTCAATGAAGATGCCCGTTTCCAAAGACATGCTCGGAAGAGTTCTGTCCGGTGCGGGTGAGCCCATCGACGGCGGTGCCCCGATAATTCCCGAAAAGGAACTTGACATCGAAGGTGCGGCCATCAACCCCTGGGCAAGAGACAACCCTTCGGACTTCATCGAAACCGGAATTTCAACCATCGACGGCATGAACACCCTCGTCAGGGGACAGAAACTCCCCATATTCTCCGCCGCGGGTCTGCCCCACAACGACATCGCCCTGCAGATTGCAAGACAGGCGAAAGTCACCGGAGAGGACGAAGAGTTCGCCGTGGTGTTCATCGCAATGGGTATCACCAACGAAGAAAGACAGACTTTCATGCACGAGTTCGAAAGAACCGGCGCACTTGAAAGAGCCGTGGTTTTCCTCAACCTTGCGGACGACCCCGCCGTCGAACGTATCGTCACTCCACGTCTGGGTCTTACCACCGCGGAATATTTGGCATTCGAGCTTGACATGCAGGTCCTGGTCATCATGACCGACATGACCAACTACTGTGAGGCTCTCCGTCAGGTTTCCGCCGCAAGGGAAGAAGTGCCCGGAAGACGCGGATACCCCGGTTACATGTACACCAACCTCGCCATGCTCTATGAGCGTGCGGGAAGAATCAAGGGAAAGAAAGGTTCAATCACACAGATTCCGATTCTTTCGATGCCCGGTGACGATATAACTCACCCGATTCCGGATCTTTCCGGATACATCACGGAAGGTCAGATTGTTCTTTCGAGGGAACTCCACCGCAACGGTATTTACCCCCCGGTTAACGTTTCCTCTTCACTGAGCCGTCTCATGAACGCAGGTATCGGCGGAGACAAGACCAGGAACGATCACAAAGCAGTCTCGGATCAGCTTTACGCCGCATACGCGGAAGGTAAAGATTTGAGGGGACTTGTGGCCATCGTGGGTAAGGACTCGCTGTCCGAAAAGGACAGAAAGTACCTGGACTTTGCGGACCTCTTCGAGGACCGTGTGGTGCGTCAGGGACATGAAGAGGATCGCTCCATCGTGGAAACTCTCAACATCTCATGGGAAATCCTCGCCGAACTGGACGAAGACCAGCTCACGAGAATCGACCGTAAGTACATCGAGACCTACCTTCCCAAGAAGTGATTCAGATGTCCGTCCACGAGATAACCCCGAACCGCTCGACCCTCTTGGAACTCAAGAGGAAGATCAAGATGACCGAAGGAGGTCACAACGTCCTGAAAATGAAGAGGGACGGTCTGATCATCGAGTTCTTCAACACTCTGGAGAAGGCCCGCGAAATGCGTGCCGGGGTGTCGTCGGATTATGAGGTGGCCATCAGCAAAGTGGCCATCGCGAGGGCGGTTGAGGGCGACATTTCCGTGAAGAGCGCGGCATACGCGCTCAAAGCGGATCACAACGTCACCGTGGGAAGCACAAACATCATGGGAATGAGAGTTCCGAAGGTGGAAGCCTCGGGCTCCATGCACACCGATTTAACCAAGAAAGGTTACGGTGTGATTTCCACTTCCGCTTACATTGAGGAAGCGTCGATGGCTTTCGAAAAGCTGCTGGACACCCTCATCAGGGCCGCCGAAGTGGAAACCACCATGAAAAAGCTTCTCGATGAGATTGAGAAAACCAAGAGAAGGGTAAACGCCCTCGAATTCAAGATTATCCCCGACCTCAAGGAAGCCGAGAGGTTCGTAAGGTTCAGTCTTGAAGAGATGGAGAGGGAAAACGTAACCCGCCTCAAGCATCAGAAAAAGAAGAGCGAGGCCGCGGAGGAGTAATGACTCTCGAGGACCGCTGGGAGGATATAAAACAGGACCCTAAGAGATTGGGGCGCCTGTTTAAAATCGTCTGGATAGCGGCTTACTCGATGCTGATCCTCGGCGTAATCGTGATACTTTACTATCTGATGGTGACTCATCTGTTCTAAACCCTTTACAAAACCAACTTTTTATTCCATTTTTCTCTTTGACGGATGGCGGATTCCCATTACCGATCGAAAAATTTCAAAAACTCGGCCTTCATTGCTTTTACGCAGAAGCTTTCTTCTTGTGTTTCGTTGACATCTCCAATCCTATTATTCCGAATATTATCAGAAACACGAAGAACATTCTTTCCAACGTGACCGGTTCGGAAAACAGGAATATTCCCACGGCAACCGTCCCCACGGCCCCCATTCCCACCCATACGGAATAGGCGACCCCCGTGGGTATGTTTGCTCCCATGCCTCTTTCCAAAAACCACACGCTTATGAACATTATACCGAAGGTCGGCACCGTCCAGTACCATATGGTGAAACATTCGGACAGGTACATTGTGGTTGCCCACAATGTTTCGAACATGCCGCCGATCACAATCATGATCCAAGCCTTCTTGATGTTCTCCGTTTATATCCCCCCGAAGAACTGCAGCCCAACGGCACCGGCGATTATGACGAACACGAACAGGATTTGCACCCGTTCGATGGCTTCGTCGTATACCAGATATCCCGCTATCAGCGCTCCTATCGCCCCTATTCCGGTCCACACGGCGTAAGCCGTTCCCAAGGGGATGCCGGACATGGACAATCCCAAAAAATACGGGCTGAGCATCATGAAGAACACGGTGGTCAGCGTCCAACCTTTGTGTTTGAAAGAATTTGTCTTCTTGAGAGTTATAACCCAGATGGGTTCGAGCACACCCCCCAGAATAAGCCAGAACCAGGCAAGAGTATCCATTAAATCAATCCATGAAGCTTTTCATGATGACATCGCCGGTTCCCAGATGCACTATGGGCATTATCGCGGGGTCGGGATGGAAGTTGTGCATTTTCTGATATTCCGTCTGACTCTGCCAGGCGGAAGCGTTTATGATTTTCACACCGTTGTATTCCGAGCATCCCGCGCCGTGGATGTGTCCCGTGACGTATATGTCCGGAACTTCCTCTATCGCAAGGTAATCCTTTCTTTCGGGAGCCAAAGCGTTCCTTTGGCCGTATATCGGCGCCATGTGGCGGCGTTTGAGCATCTCCTTCATGATTCCCAGGGGTTCCTCATAACTCAAACCCTGAACGTTGGAGACCCAGTCATCTATTCCTTTGCCGTGGTAAGTGAGAATCGAACGTCCTTCCACTTTGAGGGACACGGGATTTCCGGCCAGGATGATGTTCGAATCGAAGGTTTTCGTGAACATGTCTCCCAAGGCCGGTTGCGGTTCCGCCAAACGTACGGCGTCGTGGTTTCCCGGTTGTATTATGATTTTGAGATGGTCCGGCAGTCCCTTCAGGTGATCCGCCAAAGATTCGTACTGCTTGTAAATGTTCTCGATTTCCAGTTCTTTTTCCTGTCCCGGGAAGATTCCGATGCCGTCGACCACGTCTCCGGGCAAAACCAGGTAATCCAAATCCGCGTTGTACGCATTGGTCCTCATCCAATCAATCATTTTCTGCCAACGGTCTTCCAGGAAGGTGATGCTTCCCACGTGAACGTCGGAAAGGAAAGCAATCGAAGCCACGGAATCCGAAGGTTCCCATTTGTTGGTTCTGGGAACGTCGGGGAAGAACACCTCTTCGGCAATCAGCAAATCCTTTCTGCCGTTCGGTCTGCCCACAATTCCGATGACTTCGTCGGTGACGTAGGATTCGTTCACCAAAGGCGAATCTTTGGAAATGAATACTTTGCAGTTGCCGTCCGCATCTTCGACGCTGAGAATCTTGTGCCCGTTTTTGGTCGTGTTCACTTCGTAAATCATTCCTATGATTCTCACGTCACGGTCCAGTTTCATCGCCCTCTCAATCGGAATTCCCACGCCGAAATCGCTTCTTCTCGCGATTACTCTGCTGAGGATGTCGAACCGGCTTTTGAAATAATTCGCAAAGTCCGTTATCTCCCCTTCGCAGGTGGAATTTCCGGTGATGTCCGTTCCTTCGACGATTTCGATATCGGTATGGCGTTTGTTTTTGCGGGATTCCGTCACCGTCGATTTGAAAATCGGAGCGTCTCCCTGCAGACAGTCTTCCAAATCCTTCCTGGCAATGAACATTTTGTCCGAAGCCAGGGCGGAAAGTGTGGTGTTGGTGAAGGAAATCGGATCCGAACTCGTAAGGATGTACTCAAGAGCGTCGGGACTGAGCAATACCCCCAGTCTTGTGGCGATGTCGAGTACGTCGGATCTCATACCTTCACCATATTCGCCCTGCTATACAAATAATTTGATTCAATGAGGGTTATATACGCAGAACAGTTTTCGATATTATGGTCAATGTAAGAATATCCTGCCCCGTCAATCCCAGTGAATCCGATGAGCTGGTACTTGAAGCGGTTCTCAGGATATTCCCGGACGCGTCCCTGTCCCGTACCGATGAAGGGTACGAGGGGGTTGCCGACGACATCGGGAATCTTTCTTTGCTGATAAGGCAACAAAGGATTCTGGATGCCGCCCGGTCCGTCGTGTTCGGAGGTATGTGCGGAGACACGACCGAATTCACCCTCAACAAACAGGCCGCCTCCGTCGGCAAAGTATCTTTCTGTCCGGAAGATACGGTTCTCGGAGCAATCAAAGTGTGCCTGAACTGTGAGGATTTGGAAGATTTCATCGATATTATGCTTCCCCGCACCGTTGACGGTCAGGAGGTCATACCGTGATCGGAGTTTCATGCACAGGATTCAGCGCCCGCCCCTTGGAAGAAATATTGGAAGAAGTTTCTCATGAGTTTACCCATTGGGAGATTGTTTCCGAAGCGGAACACAGCATAGGACACATCTGGGAGAGGCTGAAGAACGCCATGGGATGTTACGACCTGACTTATTCCTTGCACACTCCGATAAGCGATGCGAACATCGCCTCTCTGTCCGACAGAATGAGGGAATCTTCCGTTTTGGAAATGATCGCCAATGTGGAATTGGCTTCGGCACTCGGCATCGGAACAATCACGGTGCATCCGGGTTTGGAATCCATGAGCGTACCCGGAATGAAAGAGAAATCCATGGAAAACGCCAAACGTTCTTTGAGAATTCTGGATCGGACGGCAACGGAATACGGAGTCACCCTCGCCATAGAAAACATGCCGAGATTTCCGCCGATGTTGGGCAAAACCGCGGAAGAGCTGAAAGAACTCATTGACGGTACCGGCCTGAGTATATGTTTCGATGTGGGTCACGCCCATACAAACAATCAGATCGAAGAAATGATTTCCACGTTCAAGGACAGAATGGCGAACATTCACGTTCATGACAACAACGGGGAATCCGACGAACATCTTACCGTCGGCGACGGTACCGTGGATTTCCCCGGCACAATGAGATCTCTTGAGGGATACGAAGGAAAATACGTCATAGAATCCAAATCTCTCGCGTCCGCCGTCGAGTCCAAGAGAAGATTGTCCATACTTTTGGAATGAAACCATTCAATCTCGGAACGGAATCGATCTTACAGCCAATCCAAAGATTTTTCCAATAAACCGGGTGTTTTTCACTCCAAACCCTTGGGATAAGGAGGGCGGTTCTTGAAATCCTTGAGGAATCCCCACATTTTGACCGCCAGCACAACGGTTGCCAGAACTCCGACGGCCAGTATCGCAAGTGTGCCGATGCCGAGAACAGCCTCGCTTCCGCCCAGCCAGGTGTAGGCTGAAACGTAGTCGTTCACGAAATGCAACAGTATCGCCGCGTACAATCCGTATTCCACGAAAAGATAACCTGCCGCCAAACCGAATATGAAAGCGGGTATGACCTTTGCCATGCCCCATCCCGCTTCATGTCCGTAACCGAATACCAAAGCGGCGATTACGATAAGTCCCATGGACAGTTTGTCGACACCGAAACCTCCCAAAGGATATTTCCAGAAATCCGTTTTTCCTTTTGCCAAGGCCATCAGAAGCAAGGGTACGCCTATTATCAGAACTCTGGTGATCAATTCTTCCCAGACGCTTGCATCGGCCAGAACGAACATCAGTGCCAGTTGGTCCATATCCATGTCCGGAACGGTGAAATCCACTCCGAAGAAAAGTATGGCTGCATAAAGAACGACAATCTGAAGGAACATGGTGGCGGGCCACAAGAGTCCGATCCAATATATGCCGGTCTTTTCGATTTTTAAAGATTCTTCATTCTTTTGTTTGCGGTTTTTGAAGTAAAGGTATGTTTCATGGACGAGTTTGATGAAACACAACGTCAGAACGGCCACCAGAAACAGCCAGTACAGCTGCAGCAACGTCTCCGATATGACCGTAAAAGTGTACGGATACGGAATCAGTATCAGTATTCCGTACATTTTGTCCGAAAGAAACAGGAAAATGTCCGAGGCGTGGACATACAGAGCAACGGCGTCCACAATCAAAAACAAGGATGTGAGGATTGCGGCAATAATTCCGAAAATACGGGTAAACGAGAAACTTTTGATCTGCGGCGGTGCGGTGACATGAAACGGTCTGCCGCAGCTTCCGCAATGTCCGGCATTCCCGTATCGGTAAGAGTTGCATGAAAAACAATCCAGCAATTTGCCGCATTTTCCGCAGTACATGTAACCCGCATTGCGGTATTCTTCACAATGTGGACAATCCGCTCGGTTCATGAAATCATTCCGAGAATATTTCTGACCCGTTCGCAATCGATTACCGCAAGTATTTTTTCTTCCCTTTCCGAAAGTTCCGTCAGACGCAGGGAGATGTATCTTTCCCTTATGTTGATCATTTCCCGGAATCCTTTCTTGCGGTTCACAAAATCATCCCATTCTTCCGAGAATTTTTCGGGAGAACTCATGTCGAATTTCTTCTTCATTCCTTTTTTGGCCATTCTGTGTTCGTTGACCCATTCCAAAGAACTCACGGTTTCGCAGTATATCTCCGTGTATTGCCGGTCCGGCATGTCCAAGGGAATCAATTCCTTGGAATCTTTGTCGCAAAGGTCCACAATCGCACACCATGCGGGCGCGGGTACGGTGACTTCCCCGAAACTGGAAAGTCTGTGGGCGAACACGAGATCCATTTCGCTCGGTTCGTAATCGTCAACGATGGATTCTCTGTGACGCACCCCTTCTATTTCTTCGGGACTCAGGGAAACGGCGTATCTGTCGTAATTTCCGTAAATTCCGTTGATGCGGTCGGCGTATGAAGAAAGTCCTCTGACAACGGGAAGAATGTCCAGTTCGGCCTTTCCCAGCGTGAGGGAAATCATTTTCTGCTGCTCCTGGAAAGCACCAACTCCGTAAGCTCTTCGCTTTCGTCTATTCTTTTCAGTTCATCCACGGATATGACCGCGGTGGTTTTGATGGAATCCCGGTTCTTTGCCTGTTTGACGATGACCACCGAAGGTTTGCCGGCGAGATGGGACACTTCCGAGGTAATCGCCGCTCTTTGAACGAGTTTCTCTTCGTCTTCCCCCGTGCCGGTGAGGATTAGGACTTCCTTTACCCTCGACAGGGCATCGAAAGGACTCTTCATTACGGGCGTTATGCTGAATCCGATATCAATAAGTCTGTTGAGCACGACGGAATCCGTTCTTTCCTTTCCGCTCACTTCGTATTTTTCAGAGGTGGATTCCGGGGTGTACTCGAAAGGATTCAAAGGTACGATGATCTGTGTGTTGAGAAATTCCTCTATCCTCAGAGCCGCGTCTATCATGGCCCCCATTCCGGTTTCGTACATCTGGATGGTTCTTCTCGAAACACCTGCAATCTGCGCAAGGGATCCTAGGCTGATATGATTGGTTTCCCGGGCCTTCCTGAGGAGGTCACTGTCGAGTTTCACGTACATCCCGCCGGGTGCGGCGAATATCAGCGGAGGGACTTCCTCTATGGTGTGATCCGCCAGAGTTTCGTTGGAAATTATGGGTATGTTGAATCTTGAATACACTATTCCGGGTTCCAAAGCTCCGGAACTGGAACGTTCCCCTATGAGAATGGGACTTGCGGACAAAGCATCGGCAAGAACCTTCATTTCTTCCGCATTGTCTTTCGAAAAAGCGTCCACGTTGCTGAGGATTTTGATGATGAGCAGACTGTCGTCCCTGCGGGCGACGATGTCGAAGCAGATACTTCGCAGATTGAGACTTGATGACACATCGTAACCTGCCTTGGTGAGAGTGGCACGTGTGGTTTCAATAAGCTCGGCTCTGCTCATGGTATTAAAGTGGTTGTTCTTCTATAAAATACAGTCTTTATTTCTTGTTGTCTGCCGAAACAGGGGGTTGACCGGCCGTATGGCCGGTCTTGGAGGTCGGAGGTAACGGACCTCGTTTCAGGCAATCTCCTTATTCGATTTCGATGCGTCTGGCGGATTTTTCCTTGTCCAGGGACTTGAAGCATATCTCCAAAATCCCGTTGTTGTACTCGGCTTCAGCGCCGTCGGTATCGATTTCGCAGGGCAATGCCACAATTTTTTTGTATTTTTTCTCGGGGGTATCCACCGAGATGGAAACGGAGTCTGCGGTGGCATCGATCACGATGTCTTCCTTCTTCGCTCCCGGAAGTTCGGCGACCACTCTCACCAATCCGTCTTCGACGGTTGTGTCGGTGAAGGGTTCCCTTGCGGTTTCCCCCACGGGGAGACCCACGGTTGCCGAAGGGTTTCCGAATTCTTTCACGTGGGCCACTCCGTCGGGACCCCGGTACAATGTGTACCCGTAAGTCTTGACGTCGGGACCGCTGGTTCTCATGAAATTGTCGAACATTTCATCCATTCTGCGGTTGAAATCTTCGAATTCCCTGAACAGTCTGTTCCATGTGTCCTTTGTCATTTTCATCACTCCTTGTTTTTATCGCCGTATTCTTTCAGTTTCTTTGAAACGGCCGGACCGAATTTCTCGGTCGCCTTTTCAAAATCTTCCATTGTGACTTTGCACGCATCCAGTTCTTCCTGTGTCGGATCGCCTTCGGCGACAAGGCGTCTGACGGAAGTCATCACCGCTTCGTTGGTGATGGCGGATATGTCCGCACCGGTGCATCCTTCGGTCATTTCGGCGAGTTTCTTCAAATCCACGTTTTCATCAAGAGGCTTGCCTCTGGTGTGTATCTTGAAGATTTCCTCCCTGGACTCTTTGTCCGGAGGTCCCACCATCATGCTCTTGTCGAACCTTCCGGGTCTGAGCAGCGCGGGGTCGATCATGTCCGGACGGTTGGTGGCGGCTATTATCACCACGTCATTCAGCACCTCGAGACCGTCCATCTCCGTAAGAAGCTGGGACACCACCCTTTCGGTGACGTTGCTGTCACAGCTTCCGCTTCCCCTGTTGGGGGCAATGGAGTCTATCTCGTCCATGAAAATCACACAGGGGGCGGCCTGTCTGGCTTTCCTGAAGGTTTCCCTTACGGCTTTCTCCGATTCACCCACCCACTTGTTGAGGAACTCCGGTCCTTTCACGGATATGAAGTTCGCTTCGGATTCCGTCGCGACGGCTTTCGCGAGGAGGGTCTTACCGGTTCCCGGAGGGCCGTACAGCAGGATTCCCTTCGGAGGTTTGGCCCCCATGTGCTCAAAGACTTTGGAATACTTCAGAGGCCATTCCACGGCTTCTTTCAGTTCGTCTTTCACGGATTGCAGGGCTCCGATGTCATCCCACTTTATGTTGGGCCTTTCAATCAGCACTTCCCTCATGGTCGAGGGCTGCATGTCCTTGAATCCTTCGCGGAAATCGTCCATCGTGATTGTGATGGTGTTCAGCACGGACAGGGGGACTTCATCGCTGTCGGTGTCTATGT
The DNA here is from genome assembly GCA_050950505.1 of Candidatus Methanomethylophilaceae archaeon. GTDB lineage: Archaea > Thermoplasmatota > Thermoplasmata > Methanomassiliicoccales > Methanomethylophilaceae > VadinCA11. Next base: position 440,161 of record JBMNHS010000001.1, read on the forward strand.
CGGGAAGGACTCTTCTGAGCGCCGCCATGGCGGCTTCCTTGGTAAGGGCGGACAGATCCGCGCCCGAGTACCCATGAGTTTTGTCGGCTATGGTTTCCAGTTTTACGGATTCGTCGATGGGCATTCCGCGGGTATGGATTTCGAGAATGTCGAAACGTCCGTTTCTGTCGGGAATGCCTATTTCGATTTCTCTGTCGAATCTTCCCGGCCTTCTTAGGGCCTCGTCTATGGAGTTGGGTCTGTTGGTAGCGCCGATCACAACGACTTTGCCTCTGGACTTTATGCCGTCCATCAACGCCAGCAACTGAGCCACGACCCTTCTTTCCGTTTCTCCGGTGACTTCGTCCCTCTTGGGGGCGATGGAGTCAATTTCGTCGATGAAGATGATGCTCGGAGCATTTTCTTCGGCTTCCGTGAAGATGTCTCTGAGTTTTTCCTCGGATTCTCCGTAGTACTTGCTCATGATCTCCGGTCCGCCGACGTATATGAAATTGCTGCTGGTTTCTCCGGCCACGGCTTTGGCCAGCATGGTTTTTCCGGTACCGGGAGGTCCGTGCAGCAACACACCCATGGGAGCTTCGATGCCGAGCCTGTCGAAGAGTTCGGGGTGTTTCAGCGGAAGTTCCACCATTTCCCTGATTTTGCTGACGGCATCGTCAAGTCCCCCGATGTCGTCGTAGGACACCTGGGGGATTTCGCCTGCGGCCACATCCGCGGGCTTGTCACTGATGTTCACATTCGTGGATGATGTCAATATGACGGCTTCGCTGGAAGGTGCGTATGACGTGACGATGAACTCCATTTTGTTGCCCATCACGTTCAGTGACACAGCGTCTCCCTTCGAGAATGCGCGTCCTTCGAAGATCTGTTTGAAATATTCGTCCCCGCCCTGCAGCCTCAGCTGATCGGTGGGAGCAAAAGTGATTTTGGTCGCCGGTTTGGCGTTGACTTTGTGTACTGCCACCCTTTCGTCAATGGATGTGCCTGCATTCCATCTGGTGTTGCCGTCAACTCTGATAACGCCTCTGTTGGCATCCTCGGGACCTCCTCTGAGGACCTTTGCGACGGTGTTCTTCTCGCCGGTGATTTTCACGATGTCCCCGACTTTGATGTCCATCACGTCCATCAGTTCGGGGTCCAGGCGGACGATTCCTCTGCCCGCCTCTCCTGATTTCAATTCGGCGACCTTTATCGCTTTGTCGCCTATGTTTTTCGATGTCATCTGTTTTCACCTCTCTGTGTTCGATATTCAACTGTTTGGGATGTCATGTTCGTAAAAACGGATATGAGATTCTGCAGCAGTTTTCTGCTCGAACTTCTACGATATATTAGTTTGTACTTCTATATAAATGTTTGTTTTCTTTATAAAGAGTTTTTATCCTCCCGCATTCGGTCAACCCATCAAAAAATCGCTGTCTCGCAATTGAAAGTGCGGACGGTACTGCCGATAAACATCACAAAGCGGCAGAGATTATCCGTGATAAAACATGCTTAAATACGGTCCTCGCGTTGTTCAAGGATATGTGTCCGAATACGGACCGGAACGGTTTCGGTTCCGAAGTTACGGTTTCGGAAGACGCAGGGATACGGGGAAATCCGAACATAAACGAAGGATTGTCTCCGATTGTCAACGGCCCAACATCAAAAAACAAAGCGACGGTTCAATTTACCTTGGTTGAAAGCGTTTCCTGTTCCATTTTATCGGACGAAGAGGATTCAGGCATCGTATACACCATAGGCTACGAAGGTCTGACCGTGGAAGAACTCATTGAAAAATTGAAATGTCACAGGATCCGGCAACTGATTGACGTAAGGGAAAGATCCGCAAGCCGGAAAAAAGGTTTTTCAAAAATTCCCCTGAGACAACGTTTGGAAGAAGAAGGGATAGCATACGTTCACATGAGAACGCTGGGCGCACCCCCGGAAATAAGGCACGAATACAAAAAAGGCGGATCCGAAAAAATTTTTTTCGAAATATATGAGAAACATCTGAACGAAAAAGTTTCCGGAGAAATAACCGCAATGGAAAAACACGTTTCTGAGAGAACATCGGTTCTGATGTGCTTTGAACGTTCGTATCTCCGCTGTCACAGAAAAATACTGGCAGACAAACTAAAAGATATGAGATACAGAGTAAAACATCTTTGAAAGCGATTGAATTCGACAACAGGGGAGTATCCGGTGACGGAGTCTGTTTTCGATATCTGTTATGGATACACTATGTTTTTTTTAATTTAGTTAAAGAAACTGTAACCCTTCAACACTGAATTTATAATGTATATTATTATACATCAATGTACCTAAATATATATACAATGAATATAATGATACTATTATGTCGTTACCCAAAGACATCCGCACATGTCTCGGTGTCGAGGAGATTCCGAGAAAATGGTACAACTTGGCGGCAGACCTTCCCAAACCGGTATCGCCTCCTTTGAATCCCAAAACGAAGGAGCCCGTCAATCCGGAAGATCTGGCTTCTCTGTTCTGCAAAGACATAATCAAACAGGAGATGTCGACCGAACGGTATATCGACATTCCGGAAGAGGTCAGAGACAGTCTTGTCCATCTCCTCCGTCCTTCGGTGCTGCAAAGAGCATACAGGTTGGAAAAGCATCTCAAAACACCCGCGAAGATTTACTTCAAAAGAGAGGACATGAGTCCGTTGGGCAGTCACAAAGGAAACACTGCCGTGGCTCAGGCTTATTACAACGCGGAGGCGGGAGTTCACACTCTAACCACGGAAACCGGTGCGGGACAGTGGGGAACGGCGTTGGCGGCTTCCTGCAACATGTTCGGCATCAAAGCCACGGTGTTCATGGTCCGCGGAAGTTACGATCACAAGCCTTCTAGAAAAACAATCACCGAACTTTACGGAGGCACGATTTATCCTTCACCCTCGGTCCACACCGAATACGGAAGGGAATATCTGAAAAAACATCCGGATTCCGTCGGTTCTCTGGGAATAGCGATTTCCGAAGCCTGTGAACTGGCTTACCAAGATCCCGGAACCTGTTACGCCTTGGGGAGCGTGCTGAACCACGTCATGCTGCATCAGACCGTCATAGGTCAGGAAACCATGGAACAGATGAAAAAAGCGGAGATCGAACCCGACGTGATGATAGGATGCGTCGGAGGTGGTTCGAACTTCGCAGGTTTCACCTTCCCGATGATTGCCGAGAAGATAAAAGGAAAAACGGAATGCGAATTCCTTGCCGTCGAGTCGAAAGCCGCCCCCAGCATAACCCAGGGAGAATACAGATACGATCTGGGAGACACGGGAGGATTCACGCCTTTGCTGATGATGCATACCGTGGGTCACGATTACATCCCGCCGTCGGTTCACGCCGGAGGTCTGAGATATCACGGAATGTCTCCTCTGGTGTCCGCGGCCGCCGAACAGGGATTGGTCAAAGCCGTAGCCTACGATCAGTTGGAAACCTTCGAAGCCGGAGACATGTTCGCCAGCGTCGAAGGGATAATTCCGGCTCCCGAATCCAACCATGCCATAAAAGCCGCGATAGACGAAGCTCTGAATTGCCGCAGGACCGGAGAAGAGAAGACTATAGTGTTCTGTCTTTCCGGACACGGATTCCTGGATTTGAACGGTTATTCCGAATACCTCAGCGGAAGCATGGTTCCCTCGGTCTGATTGAACGTCCAAACCTCTTTCCCTCTTTTTTCAGATATCAATAAATAGAAACTCAAAGTACAAAGGTACATGCCCGGCGAACTTAAGGGAGACACCGTCACGGTGACGGATCAGAAAGAAGCAAGCCAGCTGTACAGCCGGGGCAATTACGGTTATCCCATGAAAGGGGGAGGTTCGGAACTGGATCTTTCCGAGGCTCTTTATCTGGTCGAAAGCGACCGTCTTCAGGTCGTCCGGAACGGTAAAAATATTTCCTTTGACGAACTTTTCAGGGAAGCATCGAAAATCACTGACGCCTTTGACGTGAAGTATCAGGTTTACAGGGACATGAGATCCCGGGGGTTCGTCGTGAAAACCCGAACCGATGCTTTCGACATGGCGGTTTATCCCAGAGGCAAAACCGTCAGCAACTCCCGTCCACAGTTTATGGTTCACGCCGTGTCGGAGAGAATGGAATTGGATATCGGAGGTTTCTCTTCCGAGATTCTGAAAATAAAAGATCAGGGTTACGAAATCCTTTACGGAGTGGGGGACGAGGAAGGGGACGTGACGTATTACAGAATGTCCGTCAGACATCCTGAAGGTTCCGTGTTTTTCGACAAACCCGAAAAAGCCGCCGAGGGCGTGCTGATCGGCGACAGAGTTTTCGTGTCCGAGGAAGAAGACAAAAAGATTCTGAAAAACGCCGGATATTTCGGCAAAGACGCAGGGGAAATGTACCAACTGTCCCTGATAGAGAGCAGATATCTTCTCGAAAAAGGGCTGTTGGATGTTTTTGACAAACACGGAAACAGACTTTCCGCGGAAAGCATGTGGCCTTCCGGCGAAGACGAGGATTTATCCCTTAGGACTTCGGCGTACTTCGATTTGAGATCCAGAGGTCTCGTGGTGAGAACCGGATTCAAATACGGGACCCATTTCAGAGTTTACGAAGGATCTCCCGACGATTCCCACGCCAAATATCTGGTACATGCGGTATCCGCTTCCGACGTTGCTACCTGGCCGGAGATTTCACGGACGGTGAGGCTGTCCGGGGGAGTCAAGAAAAGCATTCTGTTCTGCAGAATAGGCGACAGAACGGAATATTATGAGTTTAAGTGGTTTAGACCCTGAACCTTCGGTTCAGAGCTGGATGTCGATTCCGAGTTTGTCGGTGAGTTCCTTGTACCTGTTTCTGATGGTAACTTCGGTGACTCCCGCGACTTCGGCCACTTCACGCTGGGTCCTGCGTTCGTTGCACAGAATCGATGAAATGTATATCGCCGCGGCGGCAACGCCGGTGGGTCCTCTTCCGGACGTGAGTTCCTTCTCGGAAGCGTCCTTTAGAATTTCCGCGGCTTTGGTCTGAACTTCACCGCTGAGCTTAAGTTCGGAGCAGAATCTCTGCACGTAATCCTGAGGTTTGGTGGGCATAAGTTTCAGTTTGAGCTCACGGGTCATGAACCTGTATGTTCTTCCGATTTCTTTACGTCCAACGTGACTTGCGCTCGCGACTTCGTCCAAAGTTCTGGGAACCCCACATTTTCTGCAGGCGGCGTACAGCGAAGCCGCCACAACGCCTTCGATGGAACGTCCTCTGATCAGGTTCTTGTTCACGGCCTTTCTGTAAATCATGGCCGCGGTTTCCCTTACGTTTCTGGGAAGTCCCATGGCGGAAGCCATTCTGTCCAATTCGGACAACGCGAAGGCAAGGTTGCGTTCGGTGGCGTTGGACACACGGATTCTTCTTTGCCATTTCCTCAGTCTGTAAAGTTGGGCGCGGTTTCTGGTGGGGATGCTTTTACCGTAGCTGTCTTTGTTTTTCCAGGAAATTTCGGTCGAGAGACCTTTGTCGTGTATGGTGTAGGTCATCGGAGCACCGGTGCGTGCTCTCTTTTCTCCCTGTTCGACATCGAAGGCTCTCCATTCGGGGCCCTGGTCGATGAATTGGTCATCCAATATCAGGCCGCAGTCCTCACACATGAGTTCTCCGCGTTCATAGTCGCGGACGAGGTGACGGCTGCCGCATTCAGTGCACACTTCAATTTCTTCGGTGCCTTCTCTTGTTTTTGACATCTTTGTTCGCCTCTTGGATGTATAGTTTTTCTCCGATTGCGATGGCGCGTGAACCGTCAGTTTTCACGGAAACATAGGGTTCGTCCACCGGACCGAATATACGGACTATTGTGCCGATCTTGCGTTTACCTGCGTCAAGTACATGATCCCCCATCCTCGGAGACTCGGAAGCAATGATTACTGCTTTACCATCAGAAGTCAATTCTGACACGGTTCCCAAAAAATTCATGTATCATCGTCTCGGTAAGGTAGTCAGCCACTAATAGGATACAATTAAACATAACTTATATTTAAAAGATTGGGTTTATTTATTATCTATGTGCTGTGTATCCGCTTATTTTTGAAACTTACATCATTAAATAAATATCGTCTGTTTTCAAGTGGCGGGATGCAGTGTTTGGGTCATTGACATGTATTCGAAACATGTGTAAATTATATACGAATACGTGAAAACTTTAATAAGGACAATGTCTATCGGAGCCTAATTGGATGCGCTACACTGGCGAATCCCAAAAAAATGGAGGTAAAACATGAATTGGGACATAATGTCATTCCTGACCATCGTTGTATTCGTATTTGCATTGGTATTGATGATCGCGGGAATATTCTCTGCCTACTTCGGCAGCGGTAAGAGCAGAACCTATGGTTTGATTATGCTGGTGACCGGTCTCGTTGTTTTCGCAATATGGGCATATCTCGTAGGGTGGAGCAACATTGAGATTTTCACGGATGTTCACGTTGTTGACGTAATCGTTGATGCGGTCATCAATTTCCTGGCAATACTGATCGGTGCCTTGGTTGCAATAGGCATATTCCTTGTTGCAGTTCTCAAGAGCTGAACGTCAGGAACGGACAGTTGTTCCAAATCCCTTACCCACCTTCGGTGGGTTTTTATCCTTTTATCAAATATTGCGGTCTATATGCCCAGAGTATCCATAATCCTCGGCAGCAAAAGCGACCTGCCGGTGGCGGAGAAAGCCACCGCGGTTCTGAAAGATCTTTCGATATCTTACGGAATCACCGTTGCATCCGCCCACAGGACTCCCGAACGAGTCAAAGATCTTGTTGAAAATTCAGATGCGGACGTGTTCATCGCCATCGCGGGACTGTCCGCGGCATTGCCCGGAGTCGTTGCTTCTTTCACGGTCAAGCCGGTGATCGGAGTTCCCGTCAGCGGCAAGCTGAATATCGATTCACTCTTATCCGTGGTGCAGATGCCCGGGGGCATACCCGTGGCCGCCGTGGGATTGGACCGGGGCGACAACGCCGCCATTCTGGCCGCGGAGATCCTGGCTGTGACCGACGACTCGTTGAAAACCGCTTTGATCGAACACAGGGAAAAACAGGCGAAAAACGTTCTGAAGGACTCCGAGGAGGTTTTGTTCAATGTTTGATCCCGTCAAATTCATTGACGAATCCATCGAATCAATCAAAAAACAGACCAATGGAAAAGCGATTATCGCATGTTCCGGCGGAGTGGACAGCTCCGTCGCCGCCGTGTTGGCCGGAAAGGCATTGGGTGACAATCTTCTCGCGGTGTTCGTAGACACGGGACTGATGAGGAAGAACGAACCGGAAGAAGTGGAGGCGATGTTCAGAGACTCGGGCATAGAACTCAGAACCGTCGATGCTTCCGAAGAATATTTTCAAGCTCTGAAAGGCGTTACAGATCCCGAAAAGAAAAGAAAAACAATCGGCGAGAAATTCATCCGTATTTTTGAAAGGGAAGCCAAGGACTTCGGAGCGAAATATCTGGTGCAGGGAACCATCGCCCCCGATTGGATAGAATCCGGAGCCGACGGAAACGTCAAGATAAAATCACATCACAATGTCGGCGGACTCCCCGAAGACATGGACATGGTTCTCGTTGAACCTCTCAGGAATCTGTACAAAGACGAAGTCAGACAGGTCGCAAGGGAATTGGGAATCCAATCTTCGGAAAGACAACCCTTCCCCGGGCCGGGATTGGCGGTACGCTGTCTGGCGGACATAACCCCGGAAAACATACGCATCGTGCGGGAAGCCTGCCATATTGTGGAAGACGAAGTGATGAAAGCCTCCGAGGGAGAAAACATGGTTCTTCCGTGGCAGTATTTTGCCGTATTGTTGCCTTCCCGTTCCGTGGGGGTAAGCAAATCGGGAAGATCTTACGGAATGACCGTCGTTATCCGTGCGGTGGAATCCACCGACGGAATGACGGCTTTGCATTCAGACGTTCCGTTACAGGTTCTGAACGGAATATCAAAAAGAATTACCGACACGTTGGGGGACGATGTCAGCCGTGTTGTTTACGATCTGACGGACAAACCGCCGGCGACGGTGGAATGGGAATAATCGTATTTCCAATCCGGATGAAACAGAGATGCCGTCGGCAACGTTCCGGCTGAACGTTGCCGTACATCCTGCGTTTTAAAGAAAAATCACAGTCCCGTCAAAAATCGGGACGGTATAATTTCATCTTACGCTTGCGGCAAGACTCTCGAGTTCGCTGGTAGCTTTCCAAATCAAGGTTCTTGCGTGTAGGGGCGTGTTGTTGTCGTTTGCCAAATCGTCCAAAATGGTCATGGCGCCGGTGGCACGCACGTCCAAGGCTTCTGATGTATCCATAAGCCTGGTTTTGGCCTCAGTGGCTCCGCGTCTTATGTTCTTGGGAATGGAATCGTCATTCGCCAAGAAATCAAGTACGTCTGTTATGTTTTTAATATCAGCATTTGACATAGATATCACCTGAGAGATCAATAGGTCTCGAATTCTTCCTGAAGGTCGATAACAATCTGCTCAAGGACTTCTTCGAAATGAGGGCCTTTGTATTCCCTGGTTCCTCCGAAATCACTCTGGATTCTGGCTATGAATTCACTGTTCTCCTTTATGAATTCCACGTTGCACAAAACTTCTTCCATGGATGGTCACCTCTGGATAAATCTCGAATTGATATCCACTATATAGCGATGTCGGACAATTCACTTTGCCGTTACTCCGGATACGGTCGCGAAGTATACCGAAATGTTTAAAATACTAACCTATCTTTAAGGCATATCTAAGTCGTTATCGTTCAGCGATAGCGAGCAAGATATGCTGCGCCTGCTATTTTGGCGAAGGAAGGTTTAATCACATGACCGAGAGAGAATATCCGGAAGAAGAAACCCAAGAGAAAAAATCCGGGCTCGGATTCAACAGATATTCGAGAATAATGAAAATGGCACGGACTCCCACCAGAGACGAGTACAAGAAGACTTTGGGCATCACAGCCTTGGGTATAATTCTTTTAGGCGCCATAGGATTTGCCATAATGTGGTTGATGACATACCTTCCGGCATATTTCTGAGCTAAAGGAGCGAACAATACATGTCAGATCAGTACTCAGGTCCGTGCATTTCAGGCACGAACGACGTCAAGGAAGCCAAGGCAGGAGAGATAGTAAGTTGGAAGTTTACCGTTACCGGTGACGCAACAGCGGCAAAACTGTCTTTTTCCGAAGAAACCGGCCCGGAAGTCGAAACGGCACCGTACTGGGCGTTAACCGTGACAGAATCCACGGGAAACGAGATATGGAACAGTTACGGATCCAAAGCCGGTGTCACCATAGACATTCCCGGAAAGAAGGACAAAGAACTGACGCTCAGCGCAGAATGTCCCAAAGGTGCCAGATACGGGGATTTTGTCAAAGTCACCGTTGATGTGAACTGCGAAGGAATGGAAGATTCCATCCTGTTCGAGGCTTCCGCCAAACAGTCCATCATGATTCTCAAAACTCAGATGGATCAGGAACGTTCCGTCGCCGACGCACTGGCGGCGAAAGCGAACATCGACGAGAAAGACATTTATGCGGTTTTGGCCCCGGGAGGACTCAGGGGATATGTGTTCGTCGAAGGCATGAACACCGACCGTCTCCGCGAGAAAACCCGTGACATACGCAAAGCGTACTCATTCATTCCCGGCGAGACTTCGATGGATGAAATCGATCACTATCTCACACCGGTTTCCGCAGTCGTCGGAATATCCGAAGGGGACATAATCGAACTGGTCGAAGGACCCTTCAAGGGCGAAAAGGCCAGAGTGCAGCATATTGACGAAAGCAAAGAAGAAATCACAGTCGAACTCATAGAAGCCATGGTCCCGATACCGGTCACGGTCAAGGGCGACAGCGTCAGAGTGTTGGATAAGGAGAGATGAAAGTGGTAGATATTGTTGAGGCATTGGTGGACGGGGGCAGAGCTTCCGCAGGACCGCCTCTCGGCCCCGCCCTGGGACCGAAAGGGGTCAACATCGGCCAGGTTATCGAAAAAATCAATGAAAGAACAAAAGCTTTTGACGGAATGAAAGTCCCTGTCAAAGTCATGATAAACGATGATAAGTCGTTTGAAATCAAAGTCGGTACACCCCCCGTTTCGGCTCTTATAAAATCCGAACTGGGAATCGACCTCGGCGCGGGAAACCCCAAAGCCGAAAAAGTCGGAGACCTCACTCTGGATCAGGCAAAGAAGATTGCGGACATGAAGCAGGACGATCTTCTGGGTGCGGATCTGAAATCCCGTGTTTTGGAAATTGCGGGAAGCTGTGTCTCCATCGGCGTCAAGATTGACGGAAAGGCCCCCAAGATATTCCAAAAGGATGTCAGGGACGGTCTTTACGACGATCGGTTCTAAACCCAAAACGGGGACTTGATCCCCGTCTTTAAATTTTCATACGGGAGAGGGCAGCGGTGCTTGTACACAAGTATATGATGAAGGCGATTTCAAATATCGTCGCCGCCGTATCTTCTTTTGTGGCCCTCATGGTCATGACCCGGTACGTCAGTTATGAGTACGGGGTGATGATGTGGGGGTTCGCCTTCGTCGCGCTGTTCAATATTGTTACGGGATTGGGATTCGATACGGCCCACATAAAATTTATTGCCGAAGGTCGGAACCAAAACGATTGCTTTTCCACTTACACCATAATCAGATTATTACTGACTCTGCTTATGGTTATTTTTTCAATAGCCGCGGTGATTATAGGATTGCATAATGAAAGTATGGATGCCGAAGCCGCAAAAGTGGTCGCGGTGTTCATAACATCATATACGGTTTTGAATATCAGAACTATAATCACCACAACTTTCGATGCCCGATTGGAAAGCGGAAAAAGCTCAATAATAATCGTAGCAGAATCGATTGTGAGGTCTGTCTTGCTCATAATTTTGGCGTTGAAACAGGTTTCTGCGGACGTATTGAGTACATCATATCTCATCAGCACTGTTGTAACTATAATTCCTACATTGCTTTTTACCAAGAATGTCGGGTTGAAATTCACACGTCCAACGCTGTTCAAGGAATACGCAATCTTCGCCGCGCCTCTGATTCTATCATCTTTGGTGCTGGGTTCGGTTGACTCCTTGGACAAAGTGATAATAGGATTCAGCGGAACTCCGTTGGAAGTAAGTTATTATGCGGCGGCTATGGGCGCCGTGGTTGCCATGGTTTCGTTGGGCGTTTCGATGAACAACGTCATATTGCCGCAATTGTCCAGTCCTGAAATGATAAGTTCAAGATCCAAAACAGAAAAGTTGGTATGGGCGTCTCAAAAATATTTGATGATGTTTTTGCTTCCCGTGACTGCGGTGTTGATTGTATACGGTGAAGAAATCGCTTCGGTACTGTTCGGTTCCGACTTTTCAAAAGCAGGAATAATATTGTCGATTTTATCCGTCATGATGACGTTGAAGATATTGTCCGGAGTTTTGTCTCAGGTACTTTATGCCTCCAATAACGGAAGACTTTACACTCGGGCGTCAGTGGCATACGGGATTTCCGTTATTGTAATGTTTTTGTTGTTTATTCCCGCGTCGTCCCCCTTTCCGTGGACGGAGGGAATCGGTGCGGCGATAGCCGCAACATTGGGAAGTATATTTTACACAATTGTGTTGACATATTATGTAAAACGTTCCACGGGAGTTCGGGTGTACTCTGAGTTATGGAAACATTTACTGGCCACCGCAATCACAATTGCCGTTCTGGTGTTTGCATCCTGTTATTTCGGAGGTGTCGGGATACTGTGGGTCATCATCGTGTCTCTTCTGGGACTTGGCGTACATCTGGCGGTTCTGTATGCAACCGGAGAATTCAGAAAATCGGATGTGGTATTTTTCCTCAATGCGATAAATCCCAAACAGATTTACGAAAGCCTTGAAGACGAACTCCAATAAATCAAGAAACCTTAAATAGGGGTCTTTGTTTAGTCGATGTTGCTTGTAGGAGGGTTTAATACCCGTTCGGACTACAAGGAGGAATTATATTGGCAAAAGAACCAACCGTACAAGCTGTGCAGAAGGCACTCGAGGGTGCAAAGAAGCGCAATTTTGTCGAGACGGTTGAGTTGGCCATCAATCTTAAGGACATTGATCTTTCAATTCCCAAGAACCGTATTCAGGAAGATATCGTTCTTCCCTCCGGTCGCGGAAAAGATGTCAGAGTCTGTGTGATTGGTGGCGGCGAACTAGCCTTGAAAGCCAAAGACGTTGCCGATCTCGTGATTGCTTCCGAAGAAATAGGAACAATCGCGGACGACAAGAAGCAGGCTAAGAGGATTGTGAACGACATCGATTATTTTATTGCCGAAGCCCCCCTCATGGCGGAAATCGGTAAGAGACTCGGTACCGTTCTCGGTCCTCGCGGAAAGATGCCCAAACCCATTGCTCCGGGTACAGATCCGGAACCCATGATTGAGCAGCTTCGCAAGTCTGTGACTGTCAGGACGAGAGACAAAAAGACCTTCCATGCACCTGTTGGAACCGTTGAAATGTCGGCTGAAGACATCGCTGAAAACATCGATGTCATTCTCGGACGTGTTGAGAGCCACCTTGAAAAAGGAAAGCACAACATCGCGTCCGCCTACGTTAAGACATCCATGGGGCCCGCGGAGAAGGTGATGTGAGGGATCGAGAATGGCACACGTCGCAACATGGAAGAAGGAACTGGTGAAGGATCTTGTAGATCAGATGCTTGAGAATCCCGTCATCGCAGTGGTCGATGTCGAAGGAATCGGAGGGCAACAGATCCAGGGTATGAGGGCCAAGCTCAGAGGCGAGGCGTACCTTAAGATGGCGAAAAACAAGCTTATGCTGTTGGCCATCGAAGAGGCGGCCAAACAGAAGCCCGGGCTTGAAGGTCTCAAAGACGCGGTTTACGGACAGTGTGCTGTTGTGGCAACTGACAAAGACCCGTTCAAGCTGTTCAAACAGCTCAATGCGACCATGACCGCCGCACCCGCGAAAGCGGGCCAGGAGGCACCTCACGACATAGTGGTTCCCAAGGGACCCACGCCGTTCGGACCCGGTCCGATCATCGGAGAACTTCAAAAGATAGGTCTTCCCGCAGCCATCGAGTCCGGGAAGATAGTGGTCAAAAAGGATACGACGTTGGTCAAGGAAGGCGAAGCCATTTCCAGACCCGTCGCAGCAATGCTTCCCAAGCTCGGAATATTGCCCATGGTCGTAGGTATGGACTTAAGAGCCGCCTACGAAGACGGTGTGGTTTACGACAAGGGCACATTGGATATTCCGGCGGATCACTACAGCAATATGTTCGCTTCGGCAATCTATAACGCACGTGCACTGGCTATCGATATCGCCTGGCCTACGGACCAGACAATCGTCGCATTGATCACAAAGGCGTACAGAGAGGCAATGGCGCTCTCTATAGAAGCCGCAATCCCAACCAAAGACAGCATCGGAGCGCTCTTGGCAAGGGCGGAAGCACAAATGCTTTCCATAGCCTCTGCCGCAGGGTACCAGGATGAACGCATATCTTCAAAGATGGCGTCTGTGTCCGTACCCGTCGCAACGGAGCCGGAAAACACCGATGAGAAAAGGGACGAGAACGACGAAGAGATCAGCGAACAGGATGCCGAGGAAGATACGGCAGCCGCAATGTTCAGCTTATTCGGCTAAATAAGGAGATGAAGAATATGGAGTATATCTACAGCGCAATGATGCTCTACTCTGCAGAGAAGGAAATCACCGAGGAATCGTTGAATGCAATTCTCACCGCCGCAGGTGTGGAGCCCGATGCAGCCAAGATCAAAGCTCTGACCGCTTCTCTTGACGGGGTCGACATAGCAGAGGCAATCGCAAACGCCTCTGTCGCAGCAGCCGCACCCGCGGCCGCAGCAGCCCCCGCAGCCTCCGCAGCTACCGAACAGGTAGTTGAAGAGGAAGAAGAAGAGGTCAGCGAAGAAGAGGCCGCAGCAGGTCTCAGTGCCCTTTTCGGATGAACGGGTGCTGAATGCCGCATAATTAAACCTTTTACAACCAATTTCTTTATTTTATAGAAATGCATTACCGTGTGTCATGGAACCTACGGAAAAAATCGCCGTGAGACTCACTCCCGAAATTGTGGTAGCTCTGAAAGTTCTGGTGGACCGGGGAGAGGTCGAATCCATGTCCGATGCCGTGCGCCAAGCCATGGAGGAATTCATTTTTTCAAGATTCACTCCCGAAGAACTTTCAATGATGGTTCCAGAAATATACGTCGAGTACAGCGATTCCGAGAATCATGATGAAAGCAGCGTTGAAGCGATGAACCGAGCGATTCATGACGCGGTCACGGGATTCGTGCGTGCGAAAATGGAATCCAAGGATGAAGAACCTCAGGAAGAAGGCAAAACAAAATCCAAATCCGAACCGATGTCTGAATCCGAGGAAGACTGATCAATCCTCTTTCGAATCATTCAACAGTTTTGCGGCTCTGCCGATTACTCCCATGATTGTATGATATTCACATTTCGTGGGTATCGAACGTCCCATCATTTTTCTGAACATCACGGAAGTTCTGTGTTTTCTGTCGTTGTTGTATTCCACGGCATCCAACAAATCGTCGAAAGCCTCGAAAAGACGTTCTTTCTCATGATTGTCAGCAGGTTCGGGATGCGTCAGGTGAACCGTGCCGGAAAGTTCGTACATTATGATGGTGGCGGCATGTGAAAGATTGATGATCGGATGTTCATCGGAAGTCGGAACGTTGACGAAGGCATCGCATCGGTCCAATTCGTCCTGATACAATCCTATGTCTTCCCGTCCGAAAATAATCGCCACGTTTTCGTCATAGTCCTTTATGTCTTCTGCCAGTTTGCTCGGACACAACGGAATGCGCGCAAAGTTGGTATCTCCTTTGGTGATTGCCCCGCTCGTGCCGACGGTAAGAAAACAGCCCTCAAGGGCATCATCGAGATTATCGAAGATTTTGGCATTTTCAAGTATGTGGAATCCGTGTTTGGCTCTTCTGTACGCATCATCCCCCAATTCGCAGGGATTTACCAAATACAGGTTTTCAAAATTGAAATTCGACATGGATCTGGCGACGGCTCCGACATTGCCTTCGAATTTGGGTCCGACCAACACTATCCTTATTTCGGGCATTCGTCTCTCCGTAGTTAGGGATTGTACTTAAACAATAGTCCTTAAATCGGTGGTTGCACTTGCTGATTTCACAATGACTGTACCCAGAGACCATCCCAGATACGAATCCCTCATGAGAAGGGAAAGGCTGAAAGAGATGGTTGAAAGAGGAATCGTCGATCCCACGGGACTGATTTCCCATGGCAGAGGCGAAGCTTTTGATTATTTGATGAACGAGATGTCCGTCGGACCTGCCCTCAGGGCGGAGGAGGCCGCGGCCGCTTTTCTGCTGAATGCAAAAAATCCCGTGATTTGCGTAAACGGTAATGCAGCGGCATTGTGCCCGAAGGAAATAACCGCGTTGGCAAAGGAAACGAACGCAAAGATAGAAGTCAACATATTCCACAGAACCGAAGAAAGAATGAATACCATCATCCGTTTCATGGAAGACGAAGGGGCGGAGAATGTTCTGGGACGGAATCCGGACGCGAAAATTCCCGGTCTGTCTTCGGACCGTGCCTTATGCACCGAAGAAGGTATTTTTGAAAGCGATGTAATACTGGTTCCGATTGAAGACGGGGACCGTGCCGAAGCTTTGGTCAATATGGGGAAAGTCGTGATATCCATCGATCTGAATCCGATTTCCAGAACATCTAAAACCGCAATGGTATCCATATCCGATGACATAAGCCGTGCATTGGAGAACATCCGACGGTTCGCCGGTGACATGAAGGACGATTCGGAACGCATCGCTATAATATTGGATGAATATGACAACTCACGGACAAGGCGGGAAACGATAGAAGTCATCTGCACCGCATTGAAGAATGAATTTCACTGAAGAGGTATGAGAATGGACGAATTGGAAAAAGGAATACTGAGATTGCACTGGGCGGCAGAACATATGCCGGTCATGCAGGCATTGAGAAAACGTTTCATTGACGAGAAACCCCTGAAGGGTCTTAAAGTGGGAATGGCTTTGCACACTGAAGCCAAAACAGGCATACTGGCTATTGCTTTGGCGGAAGCCGGGGCCGAGATAAGATTGGCAAGCTGCAACCCCCTGTCCACTGACAACTCGGTGGCGAGGGCACTGAAGGAAGAGTATGGACTGAACGTGTACGCAAAAAAGGGAGAGACGCCCGAGGAATACTGCACGAACCTGAACAGTGTTCTCAACATGGGACCCGACTACGTCATCGATGACGGTGCGGATCTGATTGCGATGCTGCACACCACAAGGAAGGACGTTCTCAAAAACATCAAAGGCGCCAACGAAGAAACCACCACGGGAGTGTTGAGGGTCACCGCGATGGAAGAAGAGGGAAAACTCATGTTCCCGGTCATGGCGGTCAACGACGCGAAGATGAAGTATCTCTTTGACAACAGATACGGAACCGGACAGTCCACTTTTGAGGGATGGATGGTTGCCACGAATCTGATTATTGCGGGCAAGAACCTGGTGGTCGGAGGTTACGGATGGTGCGGAAAGGGAGTGGCGATGAGGGCCAAAGGAATGGGCGCAATCGTCACCGTGACCGAAGTGGACCCAATCAAAGCCATCGAAGCCGTCATGGACGGGTTCCGGGTAACGAAGATGTCCGAAGCCGTAAAAACCGCGGATATCGTTCTTACCGTGACCGGATGCAACGACGTTCTTTCAGAGGAAGATTTCAAGAATATGAAAGACGGCTGCATCATGGGCAACGTGGGACATTTCGACAATGAAATCAATATCGAAGATCTGAGGGAAATGGCGGCATCCAGTCGCAGAGTGAGGGAACACATCACCGAGTACACCATGAAAGACGGACGTCGTCTCAATGTGATATCCGACGGCCGTCTGATGAATCTTGCGGCGGGACAGGGTCACCCTGCCGAAATCATGGATATGAGTTTTGCCGTTCAGGCACTGAGCATTGAATATCTTGTGAAACACCGCGACGGGATGGAAAACAAAGTTTACTCCGTTCCCGGCGAAATAGACAGGATGATTGCGGAAACCAAGCTGAAAGTCATGGGAATAGAGACCGACGCGCTGACCGACAAACAGAAGAAGTATCTGGGCGGATGGGAGGCCGGAACTCAATGAAGCCTTTCCTCTCCGTTTACGGTCACGTCACCGTTGACAGCATCGTGACGGTAGAGGAGTTTCCCAGACTCAACACGACTGTTGACATAACCTCGAAGAAAACCTTCCTTGGGGGCACCGGTGCAAACATAGCCATAAACGCCGCCAAACTGGGAGTGCCCACCGCGCTCTGCGCCCTGGTGGGCAAAGATCTTCCCTCGGAACTCTACGATACGATAAAAGATTCCGGAGTGATAATGGACGAATTCATTTTTGTCGAAGGCTGGGACACGTCCACCGCAATAGTCGTCAATGATTCCAAACTTGATCAGAAAGTCCTGTTCTTCCAAGGTCCTCAGGGATATGCCACGGAAATAGGAATAGAGATGACCGGAATGGCTTCTCAGTCGGATTACGTCCATTTCTGTACCGGCGAACCGAAATACTATGTTTCGTTGATGGTGAAAATCAAAAGCCCCGGCAGGAAAATCGCCATAGATCCGGCTCAGGAAGTTTACCGTCTGTGGAACAACGGGAATCTTTCCGAAGCCATGAATCATTCCGATTATGTTTTCGCCAACAGGTATGAAGCGGAATCCATTGTGAAACATCTCAATCTGAATTCTTACGGCGACATGGGAAAAGAACTTGCGGTCTGTACCAAAGGAAATGAAGGAAGCGTTGCATACATCAACGGCAAAGAGGTGCAAATACCACCGATTATCGGCAACAAAGCCGTGGATGCCACCGGAGCGGGGGATTCCTACCGCGCAGGGTTTTACGCGGGGCTGTACAGAGGGATGAGCCAGGAAGAATCTCTGATCATCGCTTCGTCCGTTGCATCCTTCACCGTTGAAAAAAGCGGAGCTCTGTCCAACATACCCACATGGGAACAGGCATACGAAAGAGCCAAAGAACATCTTCCGAAGGCCTGACATGTTGACGGCAGTGACGGGAACGCCGGGAACCGGGAAAACCGAACTTGGAAAAAAACTCTCCGAATCGGGAAGAAACGTAATTTTTCTTAACGATTTCATAAAAGAAAACAATCTGCTCGATGAGTACGACGAAGTGGCGGATTCTTACGACGTCGACACGGACGAATTGAATCTGGCACTGAAAGAATATCAAAACGACGATGTTTTGTATTACGTCGAGGGACATCTGTCCCATTTCGTGAAATCTTCGAAGATAATCGTTATGAGATGCAATCCCGAAGTTCTTGCGGGGCGTCTTAAAAAAAGGAATTATTCCGAAGAAAAAATCAGAGAAAACGTTCAGGCGGAGATTCTTGACGTAATACTCTGTGAATCCGTATCTTCCGACATATCCGTTTATGAACTAGACAGCACATCACAACCCGTCGGCGAGCTGGTTGAATCCGTCATAAAGATTGAAAACAATCAGGGGGATTACAGACCCGGAAAAGTCGATTGGACAGGGAGTATGGAAGAATGGTTCTAGACGCACAGAGAGATAAAGCGGATTTCGCACTGACGCCGGTTGCCCGGAAACTGATCAACGTCAATCCGAATTATATTTCCTGGCTGGCTCTCATACTGGCTCTCGTGGCCGGTATCGTGATGTACCGCAGTTTCTCTTTGGTGTGGCTGCTGATTCCCGGTGCGGCGCTCGTTTTGATTTCCGGATATTTCGACGCTTTGGACGGCAAAGTGGCCAAACTTGCGGGAAAGGCTTCCAGACGGGGAGACTATCTCGATCATGTTTTCGATAGATACGCGGATGTTCTGATGATCGGCGGTGTGGCGGTAAGCGGTTGGTGCAATCCTTATCTGGGCATGGTGGCCCTTGTGGGTGTGCTGCTGACGTCATACATGGGAACTCAGGCACAGGCAGTGGGTGCACCCCGTTTGTACGCAGGACTTCTCGGAAGGGCCGACCGTGTGGTGCTTATGACGCTGTTTCCGATAATTCAGTACATCATGACCACGTTCACCGAATACGGACTGCTGACAGTCGGCAGCATAACATTGTCCTGGATGGAACTGATGATTCTTTATTTTGCAATCATGGGCAACACAACGGCAATCCAGAGAGCCGTTGTCACTTGGAACGCGATGACAAAGGAAGATACGGACTGATTATTCCTTTTCCGCATCCTTTTTCCACCCGGTTCCGGACTTTATTCTGTAATAAACGAGAGGGTGGTTCATCTTCTCACTTTTGCACAGGTTGTCTTCATTGTAGCATATGCCGTGACTTTTCATGGTGGAACATTCCGGCGGGGTATAACCGTCGGAACCCGTCAGTTCTCCGGTTATGTGTTTTATCTGATAGGCGGATTTCGATTCGTCGAAGTCGGGCGATTCGGAAAACAAAGTAAGTATCTGCAAGGAATCCATGCCCAGAGCATGAAGGAACGAAACCAACGCGAATCTTGCGCTGTGAGACAGATTGATGCCGTTGTGTGCCTGTGCCAGTATCGCTTTCATACAGGGAGGCATGTGTTCCAGTTCGATGGGACCTCCTCCCGTCGGACCGTATTTGCTTTTGCTTTCGTTCAAAGCGTTCGTCACGATTTCCACGTCCTGCCTCAGGTACGGCAGTATTGATTCAGGTATCTGAAGGGGCAACTCCGATTCAATCCGATCCTGCAGCGCATTCTGCAGAACACGGTCGAATCTTTCCGGAGCCAGCATGACGTAGCCATTCTCAATTTCCGTGTTGATTAATTTCCAATCTTTGCTTTTGATTCTGGTGGAGAATTTCAGATAATCGGAAAAGTGCATCCTTAGACTGTCGTTCTTCGTCACGGCTTTCACTTCAAGTTCTTTGGCCACACGGGCTACGTTTCCCGTATCGTCACCAATCAGCAATTTATTCATACGGACGGATTCGGCCAACGAGTATCTCCTGTAGAGATAACGGTCGTTCACGCAGGACACAAGCATTCTGGCGTAAGGATAGGACATGATTTCCATCAAACGGTCGAAATCCGTCATAAGAGAGTGATAGGATACTTCGCCGTGCTCCACGGTGTCCATCACTCTTTCCAAACCTCTTATTCTCGCGGATGAATAAGATTCAGAGGATATCAACGATTCAATATCCGCTCCGTTCTTTTCCGCAATAATCGAAGATTCTTTCAGAAACGGATATTTGGCGGCTAATGCTATGTCCACCTTTGCAAATGGTACGGGAACGATATACAATTTTCTGATTTTTACGTTTGACGCAAATCGATTTTATTTACTGTCATTGACGTATATGACGTACCGGAATCGATATGCATCACGTCAATCGTACTTCGAAAAACCTCTTTGCAGGTTATTTATAAATAGCATTAACCAACTATCAAGGATATATTTCGCATAAAAACTACGAATTTCGCAGTTTATGCACAAATCGAGGAGAAAACATGGCAGACAAAGAAATGACTGTTGAGGAAATGCTTGCCAAGGCAAAGAAGCCCGGTGAAGACGCTAAGATTTTACACAAGTTCTACGGAGGCAAAACGGAAATCGTACCCAAGGCCTGTATCAGGTCTTTTGACGATTTCTCGATTTGGTATTCCCCCGGGGTGGCCGAACCCTGCAAGCAAATTGCGGAAAACCCTGAAATGGTGTACGATCTGACCTGCAAATGGAACACCGTGGCAGTGGTATCCGACGGAACCAGAGTACTGGGTCTCGGAGACATCGGGCCGGAGGCGGCCATGCCGGTCATGGAAGGAAAAGGAATGCTGTTCAAGTACCTCGGAGGCGTGGACAGCGTGCCAATCTGTTTGGATACCAAGGATCCGGACAAAATCATTGAAACCGTAAGGTTGATTGCACCCTCCTTCGGAGGTATCAATCTTGAAGATATTTCGAATCCGAAATGTTTTGACATTCTAGATGAACTGAGGGCAGACTGTAAAGTCCCGGTATGGCACGACGATCAGCAGGGTACCGCCACAGTAGAGGTTGCAGGCGCCATCAACGCATTGAAACTCGTGGGAAAGAAGTTGGAAACAGCCAATTTCACCATAATCGGTGCCGGTGCGGCATCAATAGCGATTTCAAGGTTATTGCTGAACGTTGGGGTCAATCCCAAGAATATGTGCGTCTGCGATTCCAAGGGAATTCTGAACATGGAAAGGGACGATCTCGGAGGACAGTTCAAACAGAAGTATGAATTGGCCCAGAAGACCGACGGTGCCGGAAAGAAGGGCGGAATGAAGGAAGCCATAAAGGATTCCGATATCATCATCGCGGCTTCGAAACCCGGACCCGGTACAATCGATCCTGCCTATTTGGATTCCATGGCGGACAATCCGATTTTGTTCGCAACCGCAAATCCCATACCGGAAATCTGGCCCTGGGAGGCCAAGGAGCACGGTGTGAAGATTTTCGCGACCGGACGTTCGGACTTCCCTAACCAGGTAAACAACTCCATGGGATTCCCCGCGATCTTCCGCGGTGTGCTTGATGTAAGGGCGACCACCATCACCGACACCATGTGTCTGGCCGCCGCCGAGGAATTGGCCAAGTGCGCCGAAGAGAAGGGAATACATGAGGAATACATCATACCCACAATGGCCGAAAGCGAAGTTTTCCCCAGAGTCGCAGTCGCAGTCGCGATGCAGGCTCAGAAGGAAGGCGTGGCAAGGCTCAAGATGAGTGCGGAGGAGTTGAGGGAAAAAGCGGAGTTTATGATAAACCGCTCCAGAAACGTGACCGCGGCCATGATGAGGGACGGATTCATCAAGGATCCTTCGGAAGTTCTTCGTTAAAACCATTAAGAGGTCCGAGAGGACCTCTTTTCATTTTATTCTAACAATTCACTTATGTAATATTCTCACCAATAAAGACGGAACTGCTAAACAATTATACATATCCTTGAACTAAACAGGTTCAGAAATGAAAGGAATCATACTCGCCGCGGGCAAAGGAACCCGGCTGCATCCGGCTTCGTTGCCGATATCAAAGATACTTCTTCCGGTTTACGACAAGCCGATGATATATTACCCGCTGTCAAATCTGATAATGGGGGGCATACGGGAAATATTGGTAATCACGAACGAGGAAGACGATAATAAATTCAGGAAACTGCTCGGTGACGGTTCCCAGTTCGGCATCAAAATCGATTACATGATTCAATACGTCCAACGCGGCATTTCCGATGCGTTTCTGATAGCGGAAGATTGGATTGACGGGGATGACGTGGTTCTTATTCTCGGCGATAACATATTCTACGGCCGGGGGTTGGAAGAAACCATTGCTTCTGCATTGAAGAAGAACACCGGCGCCGTAGTGTTCGGATATGCCGTGGACGATCCGGAAAGATTCGGTGTCGTCGAGTTCGATGAAAGCAGGAAAGTTTTATCCTTGGAAGAAAAGCCGAAAGAGCCAAAGTCGAATTTTGCGGTGGTCGGTCTGTACTTTTACGATGGAAACGTGTGCGAGTATGCCAAGAAGTTAAACCTCTCGGACCGCGGAGAGTTGGAGATTACGGATTTGAATAAAATCTATATGAACGAAGGCAGACTCAGAGTCGAGGTCTTTGACGAGAACATCGGATGGATGGATGCCGGCACTTTCGATTCCTTGTTGGATGCCGGCAATTCTATAAGAGAAGTCAGGAAAGACACAGGCGTCAACGTGGGATGTCCCGAAGAGTCCGCTCTGAAAAAAGGATTTGTCACCAAAAAGAATGTGTTGGAATGGATTGGTAAATTCAAGAACAACGACTACAGAGAGTATGTCGAAGAAATCTGCGAAAGATACGGTTGATTGTTTGTTTCTGCGGTGTCGATTGCTCAAACAGAGCCGCATACCGTCCGTTTCATGAAAGTATCGGATTTTATTTCCAAATTTATTCAAGGCATCGTTTCTGACGTTATAATCTGTACGCAAATTCTGTAAAACAACGTTTCCAAATCATACCGAATAACCATTCGGATTTTTATCTTATGCCTCATTTTAAGAGATAATTACCGTTGAATCGATAACTACAATTATACTAACTTTCGGATATAGTTATACTAACTGTATACCATAAATTTATAATAGTTTATAAATAAAAAATAAAAATATTTATCATGTATGCGAGGCAAACTCCCCGCGATATCCGCAGCATTCATAATTGTGGCAATCCTGATTTTCTTAGGCTCGGTTTCTGATCCGTGCTTTAACAGGAACATACAGGATTCTGAAAAAACATCTCAATTTTTTCCTTTTTCGGGTGATGAGGCCGATCAGGCAGAGAATTTTATTTATGAACTGAAAAACAATAAAATCAAAATCATCGGATACACAGGGTCATCCGACAATGTAACGATACCCGGTATGATTGAAAGCAGTCCCGTAACGGAAATCGGTGACAATGCGTTTTCGAACAATAAAAAAATAAAATCGTTATCTGTACCCGATTCAGTGATTCGCATCGGTATTTCTGCTTTTGAAAACTGTCAGAAACTTGAGAATGTTGTTTTGGGAAACGGGGTCAAACTTATCGATTACAGTGCGTTCAAGAGTTGTTCTTCTCTTAGCGTCTTACAATTCAAGGGGGATGCGCCAAGTGTGGGAAACATGTGGATTTCGGGCGCCGCGGACAGTTTGACGATATATTACGTAGAAGGAAAAAAGAAATTCGATACTTCGGACTGGAAAGTACTGAATCTTGAACCTTTGAATGTTCCGGACCCTCCGATACACCCTTCTGTTATTTCCGGGGAATCGTCAATGGATTTTTCATGGCAGATGTCGGACACAGTTGAACCGGAGATTATTCTGGGATTTGAGATTTTGTATAAAAAATCAGGAAACGAAGAATGGACAACATTGTTCGTTAAAAACGGATTCGAAGTGAAAATCGGGAATCTGAGCAACGGAACCGAATATGAAGTCTGTGTTTCCGCGGTCAATATCGCAGGTTCGGGAAATCCGAGCGACATCGTGACGGCAACACCCTTTACGATTCCTGAAGCACCCGTTCTTAAAGTTGTTGAAGAGGACGACAGGACAGTTTTAATCTGGAACATCCCGAATAATATGGGTTCGGCAATCACGGAATATGCCGTTTATCGGGACAATGCCAGAATTGCATCTATTGGTCCTGCCGACACAGAATACAGGATTGAGGGTCTGGAAAAAGGGATTGTTTACAACTTTTCAATAACGGCTTCCAATTGTGCAGGAGAGAGTTCCGGAAGCAATATTGTTGAGGTAATGTTGAAAGAAACATATACGGCCTCTTTCGTCGTGGACGATGTTGTCGTTGAATCTGCAACATTGAAAGAAGGAAAAGAAATCCTTCAGCCCACAGATCCGCAAAAGAACGGTCATATGTTTGCAGGGTGGAATCCGGATGTTCCGGAATTCATGCCTGCGCATGACGTAATTATGAAAGCAATCTGGCACATGATAACGGATGTTCCGAATCCTGTTCTTGATTTGTATTACAACGGAGAATATCAAACCGGATTTCCCGTTGATGAAGGATACGGGGTATCAGGTGATTATCCCATGAAAGATGCCGGCAATCATATGGTGAACCTTACGTTGAAAGAAGGATTTGTGTGGAGCGACGGGACGTATGAAATCAAGGAACTGGTATGGAAAATTAACCCGAAAATAGTATACGTTTATCCGGAAAAGGATCAGCAAAAACGTTACTTTGACGAGGATCCGGATTTGAAGTACAGGCTTTCTGAAAATCTGTCCGTCTCGGGGAAGCTCGACAGAGTTTCCGGCGAAAATCTTGATAGTTATGGAATAAACATCGGATCTTTGAACTCTGAAAACAGCAACTACCGTCTTGAAATGGGTGAAGAAACAGTGTATTTCACGATAATTGCGGCATATCCCGGAACGCCTGTTGGGTTGGAAGTGATTTTTGACGATGAATGTACAAGATTGCGATGGTGTGCACCCGATTTCGATGGCGGTTGTGATATGTTACACTATGAGGTTTGGATGAAATCGAATGACGGTAGTTGGAAGCTGTATGAGACAATCGAAAATCAAGAATTCTGTGATATTTCATCAGAGTCGGATACAGCGTACGGATTAATGGTAAAGGCCGTGAATTCTGCGGGAGCATCTGAATTCTCGGAGATTGTTTCAATTGAAGTGAGCGATGCCGTGAGATACGAAGGGGACAGAGCAAACACTGAAATTGAAAGCTGTGAAAAAGATAACATGGTTTTCATAACATCGTTTATTTTGATCACAGTACTGGGTCTTGTATTGATACTTCTGAACAGATCCCGATGAGCCGGCAATCGTCTGATTACCTGATGACATCGCATTCATCAGACCCATTCAGTATATTTTACGTTATTATGTGCTGTCAATCAGCCTGTCGATTCAGTATCACAGTGTAGCATATGACAATGTTAAATTGACAATTCTGCCTTTACACAATCCAGGCAGGCTCTGATAACTTTATCCATGTCGTAATACTTGTAACTGCCAAGTCTTCCGCCGAATATGACATCCTTTTCTTTCTTAGCCAGGATTTCATATTCCTTGTAAAGTTTTTCATTTCTGTCATCGTTGATGGGGTAATACGCCTCCATTCCCGGTTTCCAGGTTGCCGGATACTCCTCGGTCACGACGGTTTTGGGCTGTGTTCCGAATTCAAAATGTTTGTGTTCAATGATTCGCGTATACGGAACTTCCGATCCCGTATAATTCACAACAGCAACACCTTGGTAATTATCCGTGTCCTCAATCCTTGATTCAAACCTAAGAGATCTGTATTCCAGATGTCCCAGACTGAAGTTGAAGTATTCGTCTATCATCCCCGTGAATACCAATCTATCTGCGATTTTCTTGAAGTCTCTGTATTTTTCAAAAAAGTCACAATTCAACTCCACGTCAATACCTTCAAGCATTTTTCCAATCATTGAAGTGTATCCTCCGATGGGTATTCCCTGGTGGGGATCGTTAAAATAATTGTTATCGAACGTGAATCTCAGCGGGAGTCTTCTTATTATCGATGCCGGAAGATCTTTGCAACTTCTGCCCCATTGTTTTTCAGTGTATCCCTTTACCAACTTTTCAAAGATGTCTGTGCCCACCATCGATATAGCCTGTTCTTCCAGATTTGCCGGATCATGGTTCAAAACAGGAATCTGGGACTGTATTTTTTCCTTTGCTTCTTTCGGTGTTTTCACATTCCATATTTTACTGAACGTGTTCATGTTGAACGGCATGTTGTACAGTTCATCCCCGATTCTGGCTATGGGCGAGTTAACGTAATTGTTGAATTCGGCAAATCCGTTTACGTACTTCCATACTTCTTCGTCCGCGGTATGAAATATGTGGGCGCCGTACTTGTGTACATCAATCCCTTCAATTTTTTCGCAGTAAACGTTTCCTCCGACGTGGTCGCGTTTATCGATGACAAGGCATTTTTTCCCATGTTTTTTTGCTATGTTGGCAAAGACGGAACCATACAGTCCCGCACCCACTATCAGATAATCGTATTTCATCTTCCCACCTTACTGTGCCAGTTCCATGCGGTTTTTATTATGTTTTCGATCGAAGAATGTACGGGATTCCAGTTGAGAACCTCTTTGGCTTTGCTGTTGTCCGCAACAAGGATATCCGGGTCCCCTTCTCTTCGGTTTTCCAAAATCACGTTCAATTTTTTATCTGTTATATTCTGAACGGAATCCACCAGTTCAAGAACGGATACGCCTTTCCCTGTGCCGAGATTGAAACAATCGCTTCTCTCTTCTCTGAAAAGATATTCAATGGCTTTTATGTGGGCATCGGCTAAATCTGTGACGTGAATATAATCTCTGATACAGGATCCGTCATGTGTGTCATAATCGGTTCCGAACACATAGAACCGGTCCCGTAAACCGAGAGCGTTTTGAAGAAGAATCGGAATAACATGAGTTTCCGGGTCGTGCATTTCTCCGATATCTCCGTCGGCATCCGCACCGGCTGCGTTGAAATAACGAAGACTGACATATTTCAGTCCGTATGCGTTGTCGTAATCACTCAGCATTCTTTCAAAAATAAGTTTCGTCCATCCGTAGGGGTTGACCGGCCATTGTTTTTCACTTTCGGTTATGGGTACCGTCTGAGGGATTCCGTATGTTGCGCAGGATGATGAAAATACTATTTTTTTAATTCCTGTTTCAACCATGGCATCAAGCAATACTTTGCTTTTGACGACATTGTTTTCGTAATATTTTTGGGGATCCGAAACGGATTCACCAACGCATGCCAAAGCAGCAAAATTGACAACGGCATCAATATTATTTTCTTTGAAAATTTTGGCCATAAGAGAAAAATCCCCAATGTCTCCTATGACATATTTTGCACCGTCTATTCGAGGGATGTTTTCTTTCGGCACATTATCCAGTACGATAACATCGTAATTTTCAATCAGCTCTTTAACCGTATGAGATCCGATGTATCCCGCACCACCCAAAACCAATATTCTTTTCCTGACAGACAGAATTTCACCTTACCGTTAATCTTCGATAATAACATGCAAGGTTACATAAACATATCTTGGTTCTTACAGACGTTATATAGTATGCTTTGATTATTGGAAAGTACAAGTGAAACGGCACATCTTAAAACACAACGGGTTATAAACGTTGAAGATAAATGCATGTTTATCTGGTATGGGAAAATTGATTTATGAAAATTGGAAAGGCCATTAAAGGGAAATTGAAAGCACTCTACAATTTCAGACACATGTATTATTCTCTGGTTCAGCGGAGTTTGTATGGGAAATACAAAAATTCCGTATTGGGATTCTTATGGAATTTTTTGACACCGACAATAACAATTCTACTGTTCTATATCGTTTTCAGTAATTTTATGGGAGGTTCAATCGATCACTTTTGGGCATATCTTTGCGTAGGTATGTTTCCTTTTCAGTTCATGAATGATAATCTGATCGGAGGTGCATCGAACATTACGTCAAACGGAGAAATGGTCAAGAAAATGTATTTTCCGAGAGAAATACTGCCTTTGTCTCAAGTCACGTACACGTTCATAGTGTTCCTCATAGCGTACGGCATAATCGCAATTTTGATGTACGCCTCAGGCGCTCTATCATTTAACGGTATATGGGCGTTCCCAATCGTTTTAGTGACGATGTTTATCTTTACCTTTGGAACCATACTGTTCACATCCTCAATCTCTGTGTACTCCCGGGACTTTCAGTATCTTATAACAGCATTATCCAAATTACTGTTTTGGATAACTCCCATATTCTATACGATAGAGTCTGTGTCGGGATTATTGTACAGACTGCTCTGGTTTAATCCATTGACTTATTACGTTGAAGGATTCCACAGTGTGATGTACCACGGAACGATACCCGGAAACGGAATAATGTTGGGATGTATTGTTCTGGCGATTGCATCGCTCACGGTAGGTTTGTGGACTTTCAACAAATTGAAAGACGGATTTGCGGAGAGAATCTGAAATGTCCGAATATGCAGTACGTGTAAGAAATGTAAACAAATCCTTTACCACAAGAGCCGAAGATAACGATGGCGGGTTTCTTAAAAAAAGGAAAAAGATTACGAGACATGTAATCAAAAACATCAGTTTCGATATTAAAAAAGGTGAAGTTTTCGGTATAATAGGAAGAAACGGTTCAGGTAAAAGCACTACGTTGAATATGATTTCCAGGATAATGAAGCCCGATTCCGGTACCATAGAAATCAATGGAAAGGTTGCCAGTATTTTGGAACTGGGTATGGGGTTTCATAACGATTTGAGCGGAAGGGAAAATATCTACATCAAAGGAACCATGTACGGTTTCGCAAAAAATCAACTTGACGAACGGATTGAAGATATAATCGATTATGCGGACATAGGAGAATATATCAATCTTCCCATGAGGGTATATTCTTCGGGAATGCGCAGTCGTCTGGCATTTGCAATTATGATTAACGTCGATGCGGATATTGTGATTTTGGACGAAGTGCTTGCAACCGGAGATCTGGCGTTCAGAAAAAAATCCAGTACACATTTCATGAACATGAAAAATAAAGGTAAGACCATAATTTTGGTCGCACACTCAATGTCAACGATGAGGGAGATGTGCGATAGGGTCGCCTGGTTGGAGAAAGGAGTCATCAGGGAAGTCGGTATTCCGAATGTGGTTTGCGGTCATTATGAAACGGAATTGGCTGAATCTCTGGAGATAATAACGGATTTGGCGGAAGCCGGTGTTCCATATTCTCAGAACGTGTTAGGTTGCATGTACCGTGACGGAAACAAAGTCGAGAAAAATCTGGATCTGGCAATCTACTGGTTCAGAGAAGCGATAAAAAGAAGTAACGATCCTGCAAAAATAAATTTGGCTGATTTGATCGTATCCGGAGAAGTATCTGATGATAGGGAAGATGCGTTGGATTTGTATATGAGCGCGGCCCAGAGAGGAAACAGAGACGCACGTACAAAACTATCGAGACTTCTGACTCAGAAAACGCAAGACATCAATAAAGAATTGATAGAGGGCTACAAAGAACTTTTACCCTCTGGCAATCCCCAGATTTATTACGAGTATGCTGAACTTTTAATGAAATCTGCTTGGAACAATGAAGATAGAAAAGAGGCTTTGAGGTGGTTTAAGAAAGCTTCGGAGTACGGCAACATGCATGCTATGTACCAAGTTGCCATAATGTATCGTGATGGCACAGGACCCGAACAGAGCGATTCAAACTATCTGTCCTGGTTAAAAAAGGCGGCAGAACATGGGCATGCGAATTCGCAATTCACTTTGGGTAATATGTACCGTGACGGAATCAAAGTGGAACATGACAATACTGAGGCGTTCTATTGGTTCAAGATGGCCGCTGACAACAATCACATTGATGCGATATTTCAAATCGCCATAATGTACCGTGAAGGAATTGGAGTGGAAAAAAATCTGGATGATTCAGATTACTGGCTCAAATTATATTCACAACACGGACTGTATCGTCAAATCAATACCCTTGCGGATTCGTTTTCGAATTGTAAAAATGAAGTGTATGACCCGGAGATGGGCATAAAATGGTACAGGGTAAACGCGGAACACGGATACGCGGATTCGAATTATAGACTTGGGATGCTGTTGATTAATGGAAAAGATGAAGGCAGCAAATCTGATGCAATATCTTCTTTTGTTTTTGCCGCGGAACGAAACCATTTGCTGTCTATTGCCCAATTGTTTAATCTCCATGCATTGGGTGAAGTTGATAACGTATGCAGAGATGACTTGTTACGAAAATTAGAGGTGTTGGTTACTGGGGGAAACGTGTGGGCTGCAAACGATATAGGTATTATTTACGCAGGCGGCAAGACTGTCCAACCGGATATAGATAAAGCAATACATTATATCAAAATAATCGGTGAAGCGGGTAACGCCAACGCATTGCACAGATTAGGAATGATATACAGAGATGGCGTGTTGATTAAACAAGATTTCGACGAAGCCGTTAAATGGTTTGAAAGAGGAGCACTCCTAGGTAACATCCATTCTGCAATGTCTTTAGTTGAACTTTATGCAATAGGCAATACAGAAGAAAATGTTTGCAAAAGAGCCATTGGGCATATCGAAAATATGTGTAAATCAGGGGATGTATTCGCCATGAAGACTTTAGGCAGATACTATCTTGATGGCATTGCTGTAAAACAAAATTATCAAAAAGCGTTATATTGGTATGAAGTGGCTTCTAAACTAGGCGACCCTGGTGCCATATATGATTTAGGGATGATTTATAAACACGGAAAAGGCGTGGATATGGATTTAAAGCGTGCATTAGAATTATTCATTTCATCTTCTGACCGTGGACACATCGCGTCTATAATCGCTATAATGGATATGTATAATCAGGATTCAATTGATAAAGAGTATTTTGATGTTGCATTGAGCCGCTTGGAAACATTGGCCACTGGAGGGAATATTACCGCGATGCGAAATATAGGGGACATATATTACGATGGCAGATACGGGATAAACGATTCAATGAAGGCTAAAGGGTGGTTCGAAAAAGCATCTTTATTGGGAGATGCGCATTCTCGCAGAAAATTAGAGAATATAGAATCATTAAATAAGCCATAATCAAAATGGACATGGGTTTGCAGGGGACAGAAACAAAAACCAAAATAAACTACAGTATACATCAAATGATACACGCAAGAAATATTATACAGACTCACGCAATACTTTTAAGAAATATGTGGTGCAACCAAACGTCATCATCAAGGATACAGGGTGATTACCATATGTTCGAAATATTTGGAGATTGTAATGAAAGTCCCTGAACTGATGGAAATAATCGGAGAAGATCATTTCTATACCGGAGTTCCCGATTCGTTATTGAATAATTTTTGCAGATATGTGATGGATAAATACGGTATCGGTGAAAATCACGTTATTGGGGTAAACGAAGGAGCGTGTACCTCCCTTGCTGCGGGCAGATATCTGTCGACGGGAAAGATTCCTGTAATATATATGCAAAACAGCGGAATAGGCAATACAATCAATCCTACAGTTTCTCTTATTTCTAAAGAGGTTTACGGTATACCCTGTATCTACCTTGTCGGTTGGCGTGGTGAACCCGGAAATCACGATGAGCCTCAACACATGCTTCAGGGTAAAATCACACCGGCTTTGCTGGAGTCTTCAGGGTTGGAGACATTATACCTGACCAAAGATACAAAATATGACGATTTCAAGAGAGATTATGAAAAAATTTCGACATGTTTGAAAGACGGAAAATCTCTGGCCATAATAGTTTCCAAAGGAGCTTTGGAGTACGAGGGAAATTACAAACAATCAAATAATAACAAAATCACACGCGAAGATGCAATAAACACCCTACTGGACTGTTCCGGTAAAGGGCTCTTTATATCTACAACCGGAAAAACATCCAGAGAACTGTTCGAATTACGAAAAAAAAGAGGGGAGCCTCACGATTTTGATTTTCTTACTGTTGGATCCATGGGTTACAGTTCTTCGATTGCATTGGGTATAGCTACGGGAACAGACTGTGATGTCTGGTGTCTTGACGGGGACGGTTCTATGTTGATGCATATGGGGGCTATGAGTATGATAGGATCGATGAAACCTCCTAATTATTTCCATGTTCTCTTCAATAATGAATCTCACGAATCGGTTGGAGGATATCCGACACCAATAACATCAATCAATATGTGTAAGGTTGCGGAATCTTGCGGATATGCGTCAAACCATTCGGTATCAACG
Organism: Candidatus Methanomethylophilaceae archaeon; assembly: GCA_050950505.1. Lineage (GTDB taxonomy): Archaea > Thermoplasmatota > Thermoplasmata > Methanomassiliicoccales > Methanomethylophilaceae > VadinCA11. The sequence continues at coordinate 472,498 of JBMNHS010000001.1, forward strand.
ACTGAAGAGTTGAAATCTGTTCTAGTCGAGATCAAAAAATATCCCGGTCCTCATTTTGTTGAAGTGAAAGTGACAATCGGATCCAGAAATGATTTGGGCAGACCAACAATTACCCCTATTGAAAACAAACAAATTTTTATGAACAAAATTAGAGGATTCAAACAATGAAAGCACTAATCCTAAACTCCGGAAAAGGCACACGCATGGGTAATTTAACAAAAGACGGTCCAAAATGTCTTGTTAAATTGTATGACAATACAACCATATTGGAGCGACAACTGTCTATTTTGGAAAAATACGGAATATCCGATATAATTTTAACAACCGGACAATATGACAAGGAAATCCGTGAAGTTTGTTCGAACTACCCAAGTTTAAAATTTACATTCGTATTTAACGAACTTTACGATACCACAAACTACATATATTCAATTTATAAATCGAAGGATTGCCTGGATGACGATATATTGTTGTTACACGGGGATTTGATTTTTGAAGAATATGTTATTTTAAGATTATTAAATTCAGAAAACAGTTGTGTGGCGGTAAACAGCCACCAGACAAATCCTAACAAAGATTTCAAAGCCGATGTATGTGACGGTCGCGTTTCAAAAATCAGTGTCGAGCCAAGATATGGAAGCGTATCTTCACAACCTGCATACAAATTGAATAAAACCGATATGGGTACATGGTTGGATAAAATATCGGAGTATTGCGAATCGGGAAACACGAGCTCCTACGCTGAAGAGGCATTGAACGATGTTTTAGACTCTATCGAAATGATGCCCATCAATTTGGAAAATATCGTTTGCATGGAGATTGATAACTTGGAAGATTTGTCCATGGCCAACGGCATGTTGATGAAACTTCCAGGGCGAAAAGTCTATCTTTCAATATCTTCGGATGTAATCCATGACGGTCACATCAATATTATTCAATATGCGGCTTCGTTGGGAGAGCTGACTGTGGGGATAATGTCTGATGAGGCCATAGCCACTTACAAACATTATCCCATTCTTCCATTCGAGAAAAAAAGGAAAATCATCTCCAATATCAAAGGTGTATCTCGAACCATAATGCAGGAGAAACTGAGTTATGAAGAAGTTATAACAAAATTAAAGCCCGATATCGTTGTGCACGGTGACGAATGGAGACACGGCGTATTGAGTCCCATAAGAATTGAAGTGATTGAGCTGTTGGATAAGTACGGCGGCCTTCTTATAGAACCCCCATACACCAAAGGTCAGGAGCACGGTATTCTTGAAAATAAAATCAAAGAAGAACTTTCGATACCTGAAAACAGACGTGCCAGTCTCAAAAAATTGCTAAAATTGAAAAAATGCATCAGGGTAATGGAAGCGCATAACGGACTCACCGGACTCATCGTCGAGAAAACAAAGGTTGCACATAACGGAGAGATCAGACAGTTCGATGCAATGTGGATTTCATCACTGTGTGATTCTACCGCCAAAGGGAAACCCGACATAGAATTAGTGGATATGACTTCGAGGATGGATACGATAAATGAGATATTGGAAGTAACAACCAAACCGATAATTTTAGACGGAGATACCGGCGGCATATTGGAACATTTCTTGTTCAATGTGAAAACTCTTGAAAGAAGCGGAGTTTCCGCAATAATAATAGAGGATAAAATCGGATTAAAGAAAAACTCATTGTTTGGAACGGAAGTACCTCAGATGCAAGACGATCCGGATAATTTTGCAATGAAAATATCCGCGGGTAAAAAAGCTCAACTTTCAAAAGATTTTATGATTATTGCACGGATAGAGAGCTTAATCTTGGAAAAAGGGATGGATGACGCTCTTATGAGAGCTAAAAAATATGTCACTGCCGGCGCAGATGGAATAATGATACACAGTAAGAAGAAAGACCCTGCTGAAATATTCGAATTCATTGAGAGATTTAGAGGCCTCGATTCCATAACTCCTTTGGTTGTTGTTCCCACATCGTATAATCATGTCAAAGAGGATGAATTCAAAGAGAGGGGAGCGAACATCGTAATATATGCCAATCACCTCATAAGAGCAGCGTTTCCTGCCATGCAGAGTGTTGCGGAATCTATACTAAAAAATCAACGTTCTCTGGAAGTCGATGAAGATTGTTTGTCCATAAAAGAAATAATAACTCTGATTCCCGATGAGTGAGTTCTGTGCAAAAAATCATCGAAACTTCCAATTATTTTTCTGCGTTGAAAGACGAATTGTCCGGATGCAAGGCACCCCTGTTTGTATACACGGAATCGTTTAAAAAAAGGGATCAATTCAAGAAAATACAGAATATATCTCATGAATCATTTTCTGATTTCTCGTACAATCCCGATTACGAGAGCATAGTCAATGGAGCTGAGGTGTTTAAAAAAAATAATTGTGACGGCCTGGTCTCCATAGGAGGGGGAAGCTCCATCGATGTTGCCAAAGGCATCAAACACATATTAAACAAAAAAGATCTGATGCATATTTCTATCCCTACGACTTCCGGAACAGGCAGTGAATCGACACAGTTCGCTGTCGTTTACAAAAACGGCATAAAAACTTCTCTTGATTCTAAAGAATTATTGCCCGATATAGCAATTTTAGACGGTTCGTTAACTCGTACTTTGCCCGATTTTCAGAAACGTTGTACATTGTTGGATGCTTTATGTCAATGCATCGAATCCCATTGGTCTCTCGCTTCCACGTCTGAAAGTAGAATGTACAGCAGCATGGGACTAAAGTTTATTTTATCCAATTATAAACAATACTTAGAGAACAATCTCGACGTTTATCAAGATATAATGCTCGGATCCAATTTCAGCGGAAGAGCAATAAATATCACACGGACAACAGTTTCTCATGCTCTGAGTTACGTTATCACCAAAGATTACGGAGTGCCTCATGGATGTGCTGTCGCATTGACAATTATTCCTTTTTGGACGTATTTATCATCCAATATAAGCAATACTACACATGCCGGTGGCGAATCCTTTATGATGGAACGCTTAACGGAATTAAGCAATGCATTCGGAGGGGAAACAATATCTGAAGGTATAGATTTTGCAGATAACACAATATCAGAAATTCTCCCTGTAACAGGCGTGCAAGATCTTGATATCGAAAATGTTCTGTCTCACGTTGACATCAATCGCTTAAAAAATTATCCAATGCATTTAGAAATAAACGATATAAAGAAAATATCGCTCGACTTAATATCGCCCAGGAATCAAAAATGATATCCAGTAAATTCAAGTTCGACACTTACGAGTGAGCATAAGTGTCAAAGTTGGGATTGTTCTAACGCCGAAGGCGCTCAGATAGACTGCATTAGACGGTTTCTGATGTTTTACGTCTCTTCGACACCCTCGGCATAAAACCGAATAACGTGGATTCAAAAGTGGCGTGCAAAGACAGGCGGAAGTGAAGGCTTCCGCTGATTGCTGACCCTGTTCTTCCGCGTTCTTCGGCCGAGGCCGTGTGTTTTTTTGGACACGGATTATGTTTCCCGATACCGAGCGGTATCGTGTGTACCCGTATTCCCGCAATCCTTTCATCGTTTTTTTGTACACGGCGGTCCCATACGGAGATGCAGAAGGGCCGTTCCCGATTTCCGCACACAGAAGGAACGCAAAATGAGGATAGACGAGGAAGTCCGTGTTTACGAAGGCGTCAGGGCCAACTCTGCCGTGGTCATGGCCTTCATGGAAGGCACCGGCCTGAGGAGACTAATCGACGAAAGATGCCGTTCGGACGGTATATGCAGGACGCTGAGCGTCGGCATGGCCGTTAAGGCGATGATAGGTGCGATGTACAGAGGCTCCGGAAGGACTCCGTTGTATCTTATGGACAAGATATTCAGTCTCTGCCCGACGGACAAGCTGTTCGGAAACGGTATGAAACCTTCGTCTTTGAGCGACACATCGTTGGGAAGATGCCTTGACGTTCTGTCGAAAACGGATATGGAAAAGCTTCTTTGGGATTGTTCTGAGATGTTGTGCGAACGTTACGGTCTGGATTCCCATCTGTTGTCGATGGATGCCACCAACTATGCGTTGTACGGTATGGGTATCGAAGACGTCACGGTTCCCGCCTCTGGCGGGAACTCAAAAACAAACCGTAACGATTTGATGCAGAAAAACATTCATGCCGTGACAAACGGCAACGGCGTGCTGAGAACGTCAAAACCGTACGGCGGGAACGTAGCGGACATGACAATGAATAACGATATGATTGAGTTCCTTGTAAACAGGGTAGATCCGGAGAAAGTTGTGATATCCGCGGACTGTAAACTTGCCAACAATGTGACAATCGACCGTCTCCTAGGACTGGGATGAGGGTTCGTCACCAAAGCACCGTCCAACTTCAACGGTCTTGTGAAGGATTCTGTTCTGTCTTCGGCGATTACCGGGGTGATGGATGCCTCTTCGAGGCATCCGGGAAGATACCTGTACGATACCGAATCGGAATACGGGAACGGGAAACTGAGGTTCGTGGCATACAGACTGCCCGGAAGCATAGAGGAATCTTCGGAATATCTCAGGAACGGAGGATTCGAGGCGGCAACGAAACGCATATCCAAATTCAAGAGTAAAAAGTTCTTCTGCGAAGACGATGCACGCAAAGCCTTCGGTGAGATGATGGACGGGTACTGCGGAGCCTACCGTACGGATGTGACATTCTCGGAAAATTCGAGGTTGATGAAGAAGGATCCGGACGGTCCTCATTGGCGGGGACGCACCGGTACGGTTTCGATCGTTGAGGACAGAATCGCCGAAGCCGCAGAGAGGTTTTCGATACGGGTGCCGGTGACTAACCTTCCGTTTGCCGTTACGGACGGAGACAATCTTCGCAATGGTGCGACGGCCGACAAAGTAGTGGACGTGTATTTGGGACAGTATCACAGCGAGAAGAATTTTCGCATCATGAAGTCCGGTATGGGTGTGAACAACGTGTATTTACATCTTCACAGGAGACGAGACGCTATGGTTATCGTGGTATCGCTCGCAACCATGCTGAGCAATGTTATGGACTCGGTGCTTCGGAAGATGACCGCAAACAAAGTCATTGACGATTTGGACAACGGAATCGTGGAATACGACCGCGACGGGGATGCGACGAGGTTCAGCGGACCTCCCGGTCTGAGATAAAACATCTTCGGTATTCTCAACGTATTAGGCGTGGAGAACAGGTTCCTTCTGGATTTCTGAACGGGCCCGTGCGCAGCACGGCACAGCCTTGGCTATTGCGGGTATCACGTAATGTCAGCCACTTTGGAATTCACGGGATATTTCATCATTTTCCCGCCAAACAGAAACCGCCGATGACCGCAAACTTAAAGGATTCGAAACCAATGAAGAACACGGCTTTTTGGCCGGTTTTTGTTTAGCGACTAATCATAGCCGAAAAGCCACTTTATTATTTCGCCAGTGATTCGGCCGTCTCAGGAAAATTACAACGGGTCAACACTTACACTCGTCCGTAAGTGTCAAACTCCCGTTTTAATGTCTAGAACGTTTATTTTTACCATCTGCCGGTTCAAAATCTTTATAATACTTGTCAATTATGGCTTTTAATTTTATTATCTTCTCATTTGTCAGATTATTATGCCTGTGTGTAAATGCATCATTAGGTATGGTGTTATAATTCCCATAAAGTCCCCTGAGCATCAAATCAGAATTTTTAGGAATCTTAATAGGTATATTTTCAAACATTGCATCTTTCAAAGGTAATATGTCTGTTAGGGATAATGCACTTTTTGATGTTTCACCAATAGTCAAATTATCGATGCCCCACGTCGCCGATGTAGTTTTATCAATCTCTTTGGAATTGTAACTAATTCTATATTCTGAAATTATTTTTTCTAATTCCTTAATCTGATTGTCGTTTAATAAGGCTCCGGGCTCCAGTTCATTTTGAATTCTAAATTTGGTAGCCGCATTGCAGAGTTTTTTTCTATCCCGCCTATATATCTTTTCCAAAGAATCGGTTGTTGCTTTATATGCATCGAATATGAATATGTCTATTCTAAAAATATATCCGTATCCTTTAAAACTCATGTTGTATATGTGATGCGGGCCATCATATATTCTGTACTCTTCTCTCAAATTCATGTTTGGGTAAAGTTTTTCAACAATGTCCTTAAGTTGATGTATTTCATGTCTGAACATCCCCACGTCTAAATCGTCATCCCATGGAATAAATCCCTGATGTCGGACAGCACCCAATAAGGTCCCTGCAAAGGACCAGTATGTCAATCCGTGATCTTTGCATATTTTATCAAATTCCCTCATTAGTATTACCGAACAAATTTGCAACAGACGTAGTTCGCCACTCGTAATAGGCATACGGTGAAAAAATTCGTTTTTTCCCTGATTTTCTAATTTGCTAAAATCTCGTTTAGATAAGTATTTATTAAGTTTTGAATAGGATGTATTTGGATTCAATATGTCATTATCACTTAAAACTGATAAATCAATCGCCCACTCCATCCATGATAGTGCGATACTATAATTTTGTTCTATAGATGCGTTACCGTTATAGTATATCGACGCGACTTTAGACATTGCATTTAATATTTTTCGTTGATTTAAAGAATCAAGATATGTGACAACATCTAAAAAATTTGTACATGGTGGTATTTTAGGATATTCACCATTCAAATTTCCAATGCCCCAAAGGATATCAAACAGTTCTCTTGGAGCCCATTTCACACCGCCATCCACAGCCTTTCTCATCCACTCCGCCGCAACGTAAAGATTTTTTTCCACGCCTTTGCCGTGGTAGTATGCCCTTCCTAAGCGACCCATGGAAGCAAAATCTCCTTTTTTTGCGGATTCGGAAACGATGGAAATCATATCTTCATAGGATTCGGGGGATCCAATGCCCCAAAGGATATCAAACAGTTCTCTTGGAGCCCATTTCACACCGCCATCCACAGCCTTTCTCATCCACTCCGCCGCAACGTAAAGATTTTTTTCCACGCCTTTGCCGTGGTAGTATGCCCTTCCTAATCGACCCATGGAAGCAAAATCTCCTTTTTTTGCGGATTCGGAAACGATGGAAATCATATCTTCATAGGATTCGGGGGATCCAATATCCCAAAGGATATCAAACAGTTCGCTTGGAGCCCATTTCACACCGCCATCCACAGCCTTTCTCATCCACTCCGCCGCAACGTAAAGATTTTTTTCCACGCCTTTGCCGTGGTAGTATGCCCTTCCTAATCGACCCATGGAAGCAAAATCTCCTTTTTTTGCGGATTCGGAAACGATGGAAATCATATCTTCATAGGATTCGGGGGATCCAATATCCCAAAGGATATCAAACAGTTCGCTTGGAGCCCATTTCACACCGCCATCCACAGCCTTTCTCATCCACTCCGCCGCAACGTAAAGATTTTTTTCCACGCCTTTGCCGTGGTAGTACATACGACCTATGTTATTCGCTACCGCGGGGTATTGATTGACAACTTCTACACATCTATCGAATGCAAACTTCCAGTTCTCGGAGTCTTTAGTTTTTAGTAAGGCATCTGTGGCCTCAGCAACATGTTCTGGTTGCTCTGCCATCTTTTTGAACCAATCTGCCGATTCATAAAAATCTTTTTTCATACGCTTATCTTCACCATATATAAGTCCACAATACTAAATCGTTTTTCTCGACGGATTGAAAGAGATTCAGAACAATTCTTCAATCGTTTGCATTCAAGTTTAGCATATACGAGCCAAGGTAAATTAAGTTTGTAATATTTTATTATAATTAACTGCATGAAATGGAGATAGTTTTCAGATAACGTATAGTCTCTTTACAAAAACTGATCAAAAAGGCTGTCATTCATTGGCTCATATCTTTTAAGTTTGCAGTTCTCGGCGGTTTCCGTTTGGCGGAAAATAATAAAATGTCTCGTGGAAGGAGAAGATTATACTAAAACCGTAATTCCCGAATGACGAGCTACAAGCGTGTAGCTACATTTTTCTGAGCCGTTTTTATTTATAAAGAGTATATATATAGTATATAAGGCGAAGGCTTTATATTGTTGTAGCTCAATATATATATATACATATATATATAAATAATACATGAACATCCGCTACGAAGAGAGAAACGGCAGGAAATACGCTTACAGATGCACTTCCAAAAGGGAGCCAGGCAAGAAGTATCCCGTATCGAAGAAGGAGTATCTCAGAGTGGTCGATCCGGAGACCGGAAACCTGATTCCCAAGAAAGTGGAAACCGATTCGTTAAAATTCAGTCTTCAGGACGGCAAGTTCAGAATGAAGAACTACGGCGGTTCTATGATTGTGGACACCGTTGCGAAGGAAATACACCTTCGCGAAGATCTAAGGGCATCCTTCGGCGATGCCGCGGACTTCATGCTAGTATTGGCCATGGGTCAGGCCATGGCACCTACCGCGTTCATGGATACCGCTTTGACTTTGGAATCGTCGTACATCCGCGAACTTGTCGGTATCGGCGAGATGGACATCTCGTCCCAACGTATGAGCGAGATTACCCGCATATTGGGTGAGGCGTCGGGATGCACGGAGGACTTTTTCGCCCTGCGGGCGAAACGTTACAGCGACGGAACGTTTCTGTACGATATGACATCTCAATCCACATATTCCGACGTCGGAGGATTCGCGGAATGGGGTAAGAACCGGGACGGAGAATCGTTGAAGCAACTGAATATCGGACTGGTGACCGGACTCGAAGGGGATCCGGTGGCGTTCGATCTCTTTCCCGGTTCCGTTTCCGATATAACGACACTGCGCAGATTCGCCGAGGATATGAGAGAACGGGTTCCCGGATGCGTATTGGTCATGGACTGAGGATTCGAATCCGCCGGCAACGTGGCCGATCTTACGGAGCACGGCATGGATTTCATCATGCCGTGCACAGTATCGTCCAAGGCCGTGAAATCCTTGATAACCGATTTCGCAAAAGACGTTTCCAAGCCGGAATACGACCGGATACATGACGGTCATGTGTACAGTGTCTGCGAACGCCGTCTCGGCGTAGCCGCAGACGGCGATTCCCGGGTGTACGTTACGGATGCCGATCCGGCATTCGAGAACTGCAGATTCAATGTCAGGGCATACATCTGCTACGATTCCAAGAAGCGCAGCGACGACGAGCAGAAATTGAAGACAGCGTTGATGGCGAAGATCAAAGAGCTCAACGGAAAGAAGTTCGAGAACCCCGCCAAATCGTTCATAAAGAAGACGGGCTGGATGGGCAAGTATCTGGAATACACTATCGACGATGAAGGAAAGATGACCGTGGGTTACAAGAACAACGCCATGACGTTCTTCAGAAACCGTGCAGGAATGTTCGTAATGCTTACACCGACCGTCGATTGGGAGACGGTGATGACCGCGTATGACGCGAGGAACAATGTTGAGATGGCGTTCGATATATTCAAGAACGAATTGGACGGGAAACGCGGACGCACCGGGGATCCGGTGCGTGCAAGGGGACGTCTTTTAATCAAATTCTTGGCGCTGATGATTCGTGTAAGAATGCAGATTGCGGTCTCCGGGAGCAAGGTAAAGAACCTGACTGTGGAGAATGCGCTGATGTCCGCCGCGACGTACGAGATCGTGAAGGACCGTGGCGTGAATATCAGATCCGAGAAGACAAAACGCGTGAGGGAGATATTCGAGGCGTTCGGGGTCGAAGACCCCGAGCGATTCGAGCTTGTCTCTCAGAAGTCATGAAACATGTAGCTCAATTCCGGGGATTTCGGACTAAAACATCGAAACTTAACGGAAACTTCCGTTTGCAAAAGCACATATTTCAGCGAAAGTCAGAGCGATGACAGTCATTAGTTCAAACTTGGATTTTATTATTGTTTCTTGCAGAATTGCAAGTGTGAATTTAGGATCAAGTGTCAAAATATTAGTTTTCAAGTGATGAGGTGACTCGGTTTAATATAATCATGGACGACAACAAACTCATATTTTTCCTCATAATCAATTGATATCTTATTCAGTGTATAATCTATATTCTTACTCTAATTTTAGATATTTCATCCAGAAGTCTACATTTGTAATCTTGTCCTTATTTTTTCTATATTCTGATTTTACAATATCGTACTCTTTCCATACTGATATTAAAACTGTAAACGTCCGTTTCATTTCTTTAAGAGCACACCTTATATTCTTCGAAGTAACAAAGGCCCTTTTGTTACTGTAATCATAGTTTAGAACCTTATGTGCACGGTTGAATTTATGATTGGGCGGGTTATAAACATTCACTGTAACATTTTTATTGGTAGGTAATATTAAATTTATAAACCAGGGGTATGGGCGAACTTTATTTTGTAAGTCTGCACCTAAATCAGAATATGAAAATTCCATTTTTAAGTTTGAAACTGGTTCTAATTTATAACCCAAAGCCATTATATTTTTGTGCAGCATCTCCCCATCTTCAGACTTTAACCAGACATATCCCCTAAGAAAGTCCTCTACGCCTTTTGTTAGCAGCTTTGCATTCTTGTATCGGTACCGAGTCATTTCTGAAGACCATTGTTTAAGATAGTCTCTTATCAGTTGTTTTTTTGTATATCCAATGTTATGAAGAGAATTCAAAATCAGCTTATTTCTTAATATGTAATAATATGTGGATGAAGAATATTTATTTTCAAAAGGCTCATGCCAAACACATATTCCATTCAGTAGAATTAAATTACCTATATTGCGCAATCCGAATTCAATATCGTCTCCTCTGAAAAATATAGGTATCGGCAATCCATTTTCGATTATCTTTTTGAGAGGGATGGCACAGTACCACCAAGCGTTATAATCAACAGATTCTTCAATTTCATTAAAAAGACAAGCCTCACAAGACGTCAGGTTCAAACCATTTTTTAATGAATGTACGCTCGCTCCATTCCATTTTGCGCCAGATTCTATTTGGATATTTTGTTCATCTAAACTAAGCATGGCGCCTCCTATGAACGCATCCTGGTATTCTCTTTTTAGAATTGAAAGTATTGCGTATGTACGATATATGGATTCAACATCGAATAAAATGTCGTCATCCATCAGTATGACATGAGTAGTCTTGTTATCACACTGAGCCTCGATCATACATCTGGCAAAACCCCCCGCACCACCGGTATTCTTATTCTTTATCAATTTAATGTAAGCAGGGTCAAATTCAGAGTCTAGCGTATTCCCATTGTCTGAGATGTATATCCTCATCTTATCTTTTGGGAGTGGCGTATTCCCATTATCTAATACGTTTACGATCCGATTCACATTCTCAATGACGTATCGTTCTCTCTTGTAGGTGCATATACATAGTCCAAGATCAACGTGATTTATTTTACTATGGCATATTTCAGATGAATAATAGCCATCCAATATCTGAGAATAATCTTCGAGCGATATAATTTCAAAAGTTAATATTCCAGACGATTTATCAGGATACTCAATTGTAATTTCGTCCTCAGTAACGGATCCAAAAATTATTTCATCCAATACGACGGTCTTGCATTTTTTATTAATGAGACGCTCTTTATGAATTAATCTTATGCTGAATTTACCTTTTAGGCGGAGAGTTAAGGATACGTTAGTTATTTCTGTATATTTTTTCCATTTATCGATGTAGAAGCCATTAAAATACGTATCAAATAGTGCTACTTCCTCTGAATTTAAAGTTATGCGGCTATCATTAAAAGAGTAACACTTATCATCATTTATTCTGAAATATAAATCAAATATTGAACACACATTGGTTTTTGGAAATATTATATTCTGAAGAATCACAGTTTGCCCTCAACCTTTAATTACAGGTCTAGATACTATTTAATTTATTATATATTCCGACCAGATATTGCGGATGTAAGTATAGATATACTTCTGGTAAGTTTTTGACACATATTTTTGTACCACTTCCTATGATTCTTCAACTGATAGGCTGAGATTTGCCCTCAAGAATAATCGTATTTCAAAAACAACTACCTAAGTGTGTTTCCAAATTGTACATGTTTAGGTGCCGGTAATAAATATAGAAATTTCTGAAAACTTAAACGTTCGATGTTTGGCATACACCTATGATAGTATATATGATAGATATGGTATGGATGATGTTAATCTATGGAACTTTATAAGGTATCCACGAAGTACAAACTATGCGGATCCGACAATTTGTATTTGCGTATAAGATCGGGGGCAATCGAAAGGTTGGAAGATGTGTATATTTTACAACCGGATACCGAAATATCCACCGATACATACTTCAATCTTTTTTCAAGTTCCAAATACGGCACCCATACATCTGCTAAAAAAATAACGATAATGACAGTTGTATCGGGTGACATAGAAGTAGAGTTACGGTATTTTACGAAACACACGGATAAACGCGTTGATTCCAGAAAAATAACATCAGACGCGGAAGCGGAAGTGTCTTTTACTTTCGATATAAGTGATTTAGACGACTCCGAGCCTGTGTGCCATTATATTCTTTACAGATCAATAAAAGCGTCTAAAATCTATTCATTCGGATCGTATATGGCGGATTCAGTGCCGAACCTTGTGAATCTCGGGGTAGTGATATGCACATTCAGGAGAGAGTTGCGGGCAATGGAGACGCTGGACAGGATAGCGGAAATAATGCTTTCCGAGGAATATGTGACCCCGGAATTAACCGTATATCTCGTCGATAACGGGAAAACTATAGAGAATCAAGACATACGGTATGACTTTGTCAAGTTGATACCCAATGAAAATACAGGAGGATCCGGTGGCTATACCAGGGGGATGTTGGAAGCCCGCAATGAACAAAAAACACATATTTTGTTGATGGATGACGATGTTTACATAGATCCGAACGTAATATACAAAACGGTCAATTTCATATCTATATTGAATGAAGACCGCGCCGATTCATTCATTCTGGGCGGGATGTTATTGCCGGAATCCCCCACTGTTCAGTATGAAGCCGGCGCGGAATGGTTACCCGATTTCAGAGGCAGGAAATCAATGTTGGATCTTTCCGAAAAGGAATCTTTACTGCTTAATGATAAACGAGAACCTGCACAATACGGCGGATGGTGGTATCAATGTATGCCGGTATCCGCGACAGATAAACTACCACTTCCATTTTTTATAAAAATGGACGATGTTTTATTCGGCATAATGCGCATGAACAATCATGTTGTAATGAATGGAATCGGAATCTGGCATGATAGTTTTGAAAGCAAAATAAATCCTGTAGTGGATTTTTATTTCTTACGAAGAAACGGTTTGATTTTGGATTCCATATTCAACAGGCGTAACGGATTCAGAATAGGTGCATATTACATGCGCATCTTGCTCCACTGTATCAAAAAACAAGGAAACAAGGAATATTTTTTTACTAAAATGGCCATTGAAGATTTTTTGAAAGGTCCGGACATGTTCTCAACAGTCAAAGGAGAAGACATCCTATCTATACCCGTTACGAACTATTTTGAACATCCCGACTCTAAAAATCCAACTGCCGAATCACTATTAAAAAACAACACACTCAAGGAAATTCACAATTCGATCCGAATCTGCCTTCGTCTCTTAACAGAATGGAACTCCGTAAGTGAAAATTATAAAAAAAATATACATTACTATTCTTCTGAAGAATTTTGGAGAAATATATGAATCACCCGCTTCAGATATGCAAATTATCCGTATCGTGTAATTGATGCACGATTACAGAGTTTTTGTATGGGCGTGCAGTAAAGCATAAATGTATATGTCATTTCAATAATACTTCAGGCAGGACGCAGGTATATGGCATTTAGGGATGCAGTCAAAGGAAAACTGAGCGAACTATACAGTTTCAGGCATATGTATTACTCTCTGGTACAAAGGAGCCTATTCGGAAAGTATAGGAATTCCGCATTAGGATTTCTTTGGAATTTTTTAACCCCCGCAATCTCTATTTTACTGTTCTATATTGTTTTTGAAAATTTTATGGGTCAGAATATTGACAACTACTGGGCTTACTTGTGCGTAGGAATGTTTCCGTTTCAATTTATGAATCAAAACCTTATCGGAGGAGCATCCAACATAACGTCGAATGGAGGCATGGTCAAGAAGATATACTTCCCAAGAGAAATTTTGTCATTGTCCCAAGTCACATACACATTCATCATTTTTCTGATATCCTATGGAATCGTCATATCATTAATGATCGCTACAGGCATATTTCCAACGGGGGGTTTGCTCGCTCTGCCCATTATAATTCTGACTATGTTCTTATTTTCACTAGGAACAATAATGCTGACATCTTCAATTTCAGTATATTCCCGAGATTTCGAATATCTTATAACCGCTTTTTCAAGAGTGTTGTTCTGGGTAACGCCTATATTCTATCTGGCAGAAGCGAGGGCAGGGATATTATACACGATAATATGGTTCAACCCTCTGACGTATTTTGTAGAGGGATTTCATCACGCGGTCTGTTGGGGCACTATGCCCAGTACGGGACTGTTAATGGGTTGCGTATTGATTTCCATTGTTGTTTTCGTGATAGGAGCGTTAGTATTTTTTAAGCTCAAAGATGGATTCGCGGAGAGGATCTGAGTGTCCAAATGTGCAGTACGCGTCATAAATGTGAATAAGTCATTCACCACCATGGCAGAAACAGACGACGGCGGTCTTTTAAAGAGAAGGAAAAAGATTACAAAACACATCCTCAAAGATGTTAATTTAGACATCAAAAAAGGAGAGGTTTTCGGTATAATAGGAAGAAACGGTTCCGGAAAAAGCACCACTCTGAACATGATTTCTAAAATTATGAAACCCGATTCCGGAACAATAGAAATTAACGGTAAGGTTGCAAGCATCTTAGAATTGGGCATGGGATTTCATAACGATTTGACCGGAAGAGAAAATATCTACATTAAAGGAACAATGTACGGACTTACCAGAAAACAATTGGATGCGAGAATGGATAACATTGTGGACTATGCCGACATTGGAGAATATATCGATCTTCCCATGCGGGTGTATTCTTCAGGAATGCGTAGCAGAGTCGCCTTCTCAATCATGATAAGTGTCGACGCGGACATAATAATTTTGGATGAAGTGTTGGCCACCGGCGATTTGGCATTCAATAAGAAATCCCGTACACATTTTTCTAACCTAAAACTTGAAGGCAAGACCATAATTCTTGTGGCACATTCCATGTCAACGATGAGGGAGATGTGCGACAGGGTGGCATGGTTGGACAACGGAGTAATAAGAGAAGTTGGCCCCCCCAATGTAGTCTGTGGCCATTATGAGACAGAGCTCGCGGAGTCTATAGATATATTAACGGAGCTCGCGGAATCGGGAGTTCCCGCATCTCAAAACACTCTCGGTTGTATGTATCGCGACGGCCACAGAGTAGAGAAAGATATGGGGAAAGCCAAGTATTGGTTCGAAGAAGCGGCTAAAAGAAATTATGATATTGCCAAGGTAAATCTTGCCGATATAATTGTAACCGATGAAGCATTGGAAAACATAGACAAGGCGATGGACCTCTATATGAGTGCCGCAGGAAGAGGCAATCGGGAAGCGCGTACTAAATTATCCCGCTTGCTTACAAACGAGTCGCGGGACATAAGTATGGAAGTCGTAAATGATTTCAAGGAACTGTTGTCTTCCGCGAATCCTCAGTTATATTATGAATATGCGGATTTAATATTGAAAACTGCCTGGAACAATGAGGGTCAAAGAGAAGCATTCCTCTGGTTTGAGAAAGCCTCGGATTATGGTCACGCAACAGCCATGTATCAGATTGCATTAATGTATCGAGACGGGACGGGTATTTCTCAGAGCGATTCAGAATATATCAACTGGCTAAAGAAAGCCGCAAGATGCGGACACGCTTATTCTCAATTAATGTTAGGTAACGCGTATCGAGACGGAATCAAGGTAGATCATGATATAGAAGAGGCCTTCATTTGGTACAAAATGGCGGCGGACAATAACAATCTTGATGCCATTTATCAGGTGGCTATGATGTATCGCAAAGGTACGGGAATCCATGAAAGCAGAGAGGAATCAGATTACTGGCTCAAACTTTATGCACAGCACGGATTAAATCGTCAAATAAATATTCTCGCCGATTCATATGCCAATAACAAGAATGGAGTTTTTGATATTGAGAAAGGAAAAAAATGGTACGCCGTGAACGCTGAGCATGGTTACGGTGATTCAAAATATCGTTTGGGGAATATATTGAACAGCAGTGAGGACATGGATGAAAGATTGATGGCTTCATCGATTCTCGATGAAGCTTCAAAAAATGAAAATTTCCAATCCACGGTTCAACTTTTCAATCTTCATGCACTGGGGGAGGCTGAGAAATCCAACCTTGAAGATACGATATCGCGGTTAGATGAATTAATCGAAAAAGGAAATATGTGGTCAGCCAATACAGTAGGAAATATATTTGCCGATGCTAAAATTCTAGAATTTGACGGAACAAAGTCAATCGAATATCTAGAAAAAGCTGCTGAATCCAACATAGTTCCCGCCGTATACAGGCTGGGGATAATATACCGTGACGGCATTTTAGTCGAGGCTGATTATTCCGAATCCCTCAAATGGTTCAAAAAGGGAGCACTTTTAAAACATGTACCCTCTGCAATATCTATAGTGAATATGTACCTTTCAGGTGTAGTAAATCAGGCTGCCCTGGATTATGCGTTGAAAGAAATTGAAAAGATATGTCGGACAGGCAATACCCATGCCATACGAACATTGGGCGAATACTATCTGAGTGGCAAAGTCGTAGAGCAGAATTTTCAAAAAGCGATTTATTGGTATTCAGTAGGTTCAAACTTGGGAGATATCGAGTCACGATATCAACTCGGTTTGATTTATCGTGACGGCAAGGGCGTTGAGAAGAGTTTCGAGGAAGCATTAAAATGGTTTTCTTTATCCGCAAAACAAGGTGATTTCCGATCAATCATAGCCATAATACGAATGTATGGAAGCAATCATGTCGATAAAAACTCATTCGATTCAGCATTTTCACAATTAATAGGTATTGCTAAGGGAGGCCACAGGGGCGCTATGCGTGATCTTGGAAATATTTTATACGAGGGTAAGTTGGTGTCTAAAGATTTGAATAAATCTAAAATATGGTTTGAAAGAGCAGCTATGGCAGGATGCAATTACTCCCGGGAGAAACTGGAATCCCTTAAAAAATTAGAAGAATAATCATGATTATCCATTTAAACTCGATAAATTTCACAATTTAAAAGTCATTTAATGCGACTCATGATACTCTCGTATCCGTCTTTTACTTTATTCAATATGAATCGAGGGACGTCCGACAGAGAAAAGAATAATTTATGATATTCCGAATGGGTCGGATCGCTCGTCCAATTCAATGTATCGAAATATTCCTGTTCTTCCTTGGACATAAATCTGGAGAGATTCAGAATCCATCTGTTTACGGAATCATGGTTTATCACCGGTATGAAATCTCCGAATACGGATTTCACGGTTTCAAAATAATCCGTCATTCCCGCGGTCATTTTAGGCATGACATCGGTTCTGAACCATTCGTTTGAGTTTGAGTCGTATACAGGGTATCCGCTGTCATCTATGCTGACTATCGGTTTTTCATCGGAGGACATCAAAAATTCAGGAACGTCGATGGCGGTCAATTCGAAAAATGACCGATAGTTATCGCAAAATCCCTTTGCATTGTCGTCAGACTTGTTTCGCAACAAGACATAGTACAGCCCTTTGACACTTTTGTTCGTAACCTCATCAATAAGCTTTTGCGATGAAAATTTTCTGGTCGAGGCATCCACCACGTATATCGAATTCCCATGTTTTGTGTAGCAATCGATGTATGACTTGTATTTGGTCAATTCTTTTTCCATCAACCTTTCAAACAGTTCCGGATTTTCAATTAAAATTTCATGAGGGGTTCCCGACAGTTCCCTCACTTCCGGATGGTCTGAAAAATAATCGATGATGTCTTCTTCGTATCCCGGATAATCTCTTCCGTTGATTCCAAAAAGTATATTGAATCTCCTCGCGGCATAAATGTAATGATTTTCAATTTTTCCAAATAATATGTTATAAGCTTTTTGAGCATTATACCCGTCCCGGGCTATGAAGAATAAGACACTGTCTTTTTCGGCATTTTCGTTTATGAACGATGCAAACGCAGTATTGACGGGACCCCCGTAGCGGTATCCGAAGTTATACCAGAAATTATCATTTTTCTTATGAGTGTTGTATCGGAACAAAGCATCGATTCCGACAATTACCGATCGTTCGTAATTTCTTCTTAAGCGGTAATAGACGCGCTCTTTCTTATGCGAACGCAAGTACCTCTCAGTTATGTTCTCGTATTTTATGACGTTTATACCAATATTTTTTGGGATTCTTATATCAGATTTATCGTTGTCGCCTATATGTAACAAATCGCAGGGTTCAATTCCAAGATCTTTAAGAATAACTTTGAACAGCCCCCCGGTTCCTTTACTAGTCCGGTGTTCGCCGGACACAAACAATTTGTGATAACCGTCGAACCCTTTGAGTTTCAGCACATTATCGATAAATTTCGAAGGGAGGTACATATCCGATGCCAATATCACGGTTTTATTGAGAGATATAACACAATCGAAAACACTTTTCATTTCGACATTTTGTTGCAGAACCTGTTTTTCATATTTCATTTCCAGATCGATATATGATTTATATTCGGATTCGATTTCTTCATAAATTTCATATAAAACAATCTCTGGTTGTTTTCTTCTTCTTGCGTTCCTTTCGGCAGATATTCTCGCCTTCGCAAACCCCGGGATTTTTTCCGTCGCTTCCATATGTCGAAATAAATCAGTGGGCCGTGCATACGGTCGCAACAACAACGTATCAAAAATATCGAACGATATGTAATCGAATGCCTATACCGATTCCATCATTTCTGACACAGTCATCAAAATCACTCTGTGAGAACTTCCCGCACAGTCTCTCTCACGGCCTGTTCGGAATCAAATTTAAATTTCCAACCGTTGGCTTCCGCCTTGGAAATGTCGTATGAAAATGTGGAGACGTCTCCTTTCCAACCTATGGAGCCGCCCGTATATTTGTATTGAACATCTTTCAGTCCCATACCCTCACACACTATGTCGGCTATTCTGTTAACATTGATAAAGGAATTCGTCGAAATGTTGTATACGTCCATACCGCCCCCGATATTTTGGGAGAAGGACATGATACCTTCTGCAAGATCGGTAACGTGGACGTACTGTTTCTTTTGAAGGCCGTCGCCCAATATTTCCAACTCTTCCGGATTTCTCTTCAATTTGTTGATGAAGTCGAAAATAACCCCATGTGTAAGTCTGGAACCCACGACGTTGGGGAATCTGAATATGAGCGAATTCAATCCATACATATGAGTATAGGAAGAAATCACGGCTTCGGAAGCAAGTTTGTAGGCGCCGTAATGGGATATTGGCTTCAAGTTGCCCTCATCTTCCTTAAGGTCGATACCGGGCTTATCGCCGTATATCGCCGAAGTGGAAGCGAAAAACAGATTTCCGATCTCGTTTTTAACTATGGCATCAAGAACATTCTTGGTGGTCATGAATGTATTTTTGAAATCGACTTCGGAATTTTCACTTCCTGCACGTATATCCGAATTTGCCGCAAGATGGAATACAAAATCGCATCCCTTCGATATCTCAATCAGTTCATCGATATTGTTTATATCCATTTTTTGAAATTCGAATGACTCATTGTCCGTAAGATGATCTATATTTCCAGTATCATCCGAGAAATCAATACTCACTATGTCCCAACCGTCTTCAATCAACAAATCTTCAAGATGGCTGGCTATGAACCCCGCTCCGCCCGTTACTAACGCCTTCATATTTTTCGCACTCTTGTATCAAACAATCTGTTATCTCTGTAATACACGAACTTCAAATACATATTAAGAGCCAGGTGGTATGTCGACGGAGAAAGGCTTACCCACAGATGGTCCCATGACAGGGGATCTCTCATATGTTTGTTCCTCATTTCCTTGCATTCGTCGCTTTTTATGTATTTGATAAAATGGTTTCTGTCCATATGTCCGGCTGAACGGACCCTCATGATTGCCGAGCGCCTTGAGAATATTTCACCGAACCATGATTTTCTGAAATGTTCCTCAAGTTCGCCGTACACCCGTACTTCCCAGTTGCCCACGTCGTTGGGTCTTGAAGAGCAAATCGAAAGGGGATTCTGATAATAGAGGTACATCGGCCTGTCGTAATACACAAGAGTATCGCACATTTCCATTGCACGGTATGTATGATTCACATCTTCGGCATATCCTCCGTGATGGAAACGCAAATCATTATCCATCAAAAAATCCCGTCTGTGAACCATGGACCACGCCGTAACAGGAATCTGCTCGAGACTCCGTTCAATCAGAGCTTCTTTGTTGCTCAGAACTCTGACTTTAAAGTTGCCCTTCGGCTCCGGAGTGTCAATGTCAAATGAGCGAATGAAGTTACACTGCACAATTTCAGCTTTGTATTTGTCTGCCAATTCAACCATTGTCGAGACAAACTCAGGATACGGACGATCATCTGCGTCGAGAAACCATACATATTTCCCTGAGGAATTTTCAAGACCGATGTTCCGGGCTTCGCCCAACCTCCCGTCTCCCGTCTGGATTATGGATTTACAGTTCAGTCCTTCTGAAAATCGGGAAATCAATTCCAAGGTGTCATCCGTGGTCTTGCCGTCAACAACAAAAACAATCTCAAAATCATCAAATTTTTGTTCTCTCAGATATCCGATTATACGCTCTACGTTATCGGATTCGTTATAAGCAGGTATAACCACACTCAGACAGACCACATCAATCCCCATCCTGTTCTGGTATGTAGATGCAGTCATTATTAAATCTATTTCCATATTCATGGTTGAACAAGTGGAATCTGATTTTTCGGTCAAGAGCGAAATCAGTCAAGACGCATGAGACAATATTATGAAAACAGACGTGGTAATACTCAGACGCTAGCTCAATAAAACAAACAAAGTCACAGGAGTCAGCGTGTACACAGATATGATAAAAACACTTCTCGATTCTAACAAATTGACATCGGAAGACGTGTGTTTTAAACTGTCCTCCGACGAAGGATATGCAAAATGCGTAACTCAGGGACTGATTATTCCGATACGGGATTTGAAAAAACAAAAGGGAAGGATATATCACGCAACCGACGAACTGTGTTGTATAGGTTATCCATTTTTCAAGGGTAAGAAAATAACCACATTCCATCATATTCCCAAGAAAACAGTAAAAGACGGTTATTCTCCCCTGTTGTACAGAGTATGGAAGGCCGCTGCGAAAAACGCCATAAAGTATTCAGATGCGATTATCTCCGTATCTGAGCAAACCAAAGACGAACTTGTTGAATTCATGGGAGCGGATCCGAATAAGATTTTTGTCTTGGAACACCGAGCCGATTCCTTTTTCCAAGATTTGGGCAGACCCAGAAAAAAATTGATAGGATATGTGGGCACACTGATTGAACGAAAAAATGTGGAATCGGGTGTATTGGCTTTCAAATCATTCATCGAAATGCAGGACGCCGGGGATTACAATCTGGTTATTTGCGGAGAAGGGCCTCTTAAGGAGGATCTCAATAAACTTGCGGATTCTTTGGATATATCGGACAGAGTGTCTTTTATTTCCAACATTTCTAAAACTGAATTAAGAGATTTGTACAACGACATGGCCGTGTTCATCAATCCCTCTTTCCACGAGGGGCTGGGGCTTACCGCAATGGAAGCTCAGGCATGCGGAACACCGGTGGTTTACTTCAGAGACGCTGAAATCCCGCCGGAAGTATCCAAAGGATACGTTCCTTCCGATGACGTAGAGGATTTTGCAAAGAACATCCATAGGCTGGTGACCGATACCGATTTCAGAAACAAGTTCAAGATTGTGCCAAAATCGGGATTGAGCGATGAAGAGTATGCCAAAAAATTGTTTGAAATCTATTCTGTTGTTTCCGGTGAAGAATTTCCTTGATATCAGTTCTCGGTATTTTATGAAAAAACAGGCATATTTCAAAACGAAGTGTATTAAAAGATAATATACTGAAAATCGGATTGAGTCTTATGATTATCACTCGTACCCCTCTCCGAATAAGTTTTTCGGGAGGAGGCAGCGATCTTCCGTCTTTTTACAGAAAACATGGAGGATGCACTGTAAGCACTACGATTGACAAATACATTTACCTGACACTTCAGGATTCATTTACCCCCGGAATATCAACAATAAAGTATTCCAAAGTTGAAAGTTTTGAAAATGTCAATGAAATAAACCATCCGATTTTCAGAGAATGTATGCTTAGTTTTGATGCGGATTCATTGGAAATGTCAAGTATGGCGGACATACCCGCCGGAACGGGATTGGGCTCTTCGAGTTCATTTACGGTAGGATTGATTAACCTTATGAGCCGGTATAAAAATTTAGATTATGACAAGGAACTACTGGCTCAACTTGCATGTGAGTTGGAGATAAACCGATTAGGTGAACCCATAGGGAAACAGGACCAGTATGCTGCCGCATACGGAGGATTGAACTATTACAGATTCAACCAGGACGATACGGTCGATGTAATTCCGGTCAATCTATCCGTTAAAAATATGGAAAAGCTGAATGAAAATTTGATTCTGATGTACACGGGAATCACTCGAAGCGCTTCCGAGATACTTGTAAAGCAGGACTCGAACATTGAAAAGGGCACGGGCGCCGATAAAAATCTGTTGGAGATGTGCGATCTCACAAACAACCTGTTCAAAGATCTGGAAAGGGGAAACATAAGTGCTATGGGAGACATTCTGGACAAAGGATGGAATCTGAAGAAGACTTTGGCCGAAGGAATATCTTCCGACGGAATAAACCGTGCATACAGAGCGGCAATGGATGCGGGGGCGCAAGGCGGAAAACTTTTGGGAGCGGGGGGAGGGGGCTTCATGTTGTTTTATGCAGACAAAGAATTTCACGGAGAAATTGAAAAGAGTCTTCCGGGATACAGAAGAACGCCATTCAGATTTGATGACACAGGTTCGATAATGATATACAACGGCAATACTCAATGACGGAACAGGGTGATGACAATGGATTTTTCTCAGGATTTAAAAAATTATTTTGACAAAATGAAAACAGTAATCGACAGTATAGATTCCGAACAGGTTCAATCCGCAATGGATGCAATCATGGATGCTTATCGCAGAAATTCCACCGTATTTATTTTCGGTAATGGCGGCAGCGCGTCCACGGCATCCCATATTGTTTGTGATTTCAACAAAGGAATTTCCATGGGACTCGATGATAAGTTCAATTTTGTATGTCTGAATGACAACATTGCCACAATGATGGCGATATCCAACGATATCAGTTATGACAAAGTTTTCTCCATCCAATTGGAAGGAAGATTGAAGAAAGGAGATCTGGTGTTCGGAATATCCGGCAGCGGCAATTCCAAAAATGTGATAAATGCAGTGGAATACGCAAAATCACGGGGTAACGAAGCAGTCTCCCTCACAGGATACGATGGCGGAAAATTAAATGAATTATCGGATTATCCCATACATGTGCCTGTCAACGACATGCAAAAGGCCGAGGATTCACACATGATGATTCTGCACGCTATGGCTCAAGTCATAGCGAAGAATCTTGGAAATCCGATGTGTTGAATAACAATCAGATGTTTGTCATCGAAACACATTCGACGTTTTCAACGTCGTCAATGGAACGAAGACCGTCTTCTATTTTGGATCCTATGTTTTCGTCAGAATCGTCGATAAGCAATCCGACGGAAACCTTTTTGAGGCCGAACGCAACCGGTTCTATTGAGGATTCGGTTATTTCAACACCTTCGGGAAGAACGTCCTTCACGGCGCTCTGTATGGCCTCGACGTCCGCTTCGGTGCCGTTGGGGAATATCTCGTACCCTGCAACAATCTGTGCCATGCCTTTACCTCACGGTCCGACGAATCCGCATTTCTTGCATTCGTACTCAATGCCCTGATCGCGGCACTGAGCGCATCTTCCGACTTCATCGTCCCCGCATTTGGGGCATTTGAAGAATGTATTGCCTCTTCCGGTGAGTCTTACGCCGCAGGAAGAGCATATTTTATCTGCCATGCGGGTGCGATACTTTTCTTTATATTTAAACCGAGCACAAGAACAACGGAAAGCCTATCAACTAATCCGCGGTATCGATGTTATGAACATCAGTTCCGATTGTGTCCCGTGTTTGCTGAAAAGAGTTTTGTTCCAGGCACGCTTGGCAGACAATGATTCGGAATTCAACGCATTGTCGGCAGCATTATCCACATTCTCCGAAGAATACGAAGAAGGAAGAAACTCGGCCGAGGTTGCGACGGCAGTGCATACCGTCGCTTACAAAGCCATGGGCATCTCCGATCCGTACAAGGGATTGAAAATCATCGCAGACGAAGTAGCGGGAAATCTCTTGGATAAAGCGCAGGAGTATGTCGAATCATCCGATAACCGTCTGAGGGCGGCAATGACCGTGGCGATAATCGGCAACATAATGGATTTCGGACAAACAACATCGATAGATCACCCGGATCTCTTCACGGATCTTTTCGAAGAATTGTTGGAACAGGGCATAGATTCCGACGATACCGAAATTGTCGAAGAGTGTCTGAGAAAACCGGGCGACATATTGTATGTTTTTGACAACAGCGGAGAGAGCCAGCTTGATAAAATATTGATCAGAGAACTGAAGTCCAGAGGCAAACACGTCATAGGCGTGGTCAGAGGTGCTCCGATACTCAACGACGTAACCATGGAGGATGCATCGCGGTCGGGTTTGGACAAAGAACTTGACGATATAATCAGTACTGAAAAATTCGCAATCGGGATTCCCATGAAAATTGAAAAAGACTTATCCGAAGCCTTATCGAAAACATCTTTCATAATTGCGAAAGGAATGGCAAATTTCGAATCCATGGAAGGAAGGGATTTCGGAGTGCCGGTGGCATTCCTCTTAAGGGCGAAATGTGTGCCGGTGGCAAACGCGTTGGGTGTGGATGTCGGTACGAATGTCGCCCGCGTCGCCGTATGAATGCAATTAATATCAAAAGTACATTCAGGATTGATACCCATGTCAGACAAAGTAACTCAAGCCGTCATTATGGTCGGAGGCAAAGGTACGAGGTTGAGGCCGCTCACGGAGACCTGCCCAAAACCTCTGCTTCCGGTACTTGACAAACCCTGTCTCATGTATCTCATTGAGAATCTGGCATCATCGGGGATCGATGAAATAATATTGGCTTGCGGTTACAGATCCGCTCAACTCGTTGAAACCATAGGTGACGGTTCCGAACTGGGCATAAAAATAACCTATTCTTTTGAAGACGAGCCTCTCGGCACTGCGGGGGCAATAAAGAAAGTCGAAAGCAAATTGGACGAAACCTTCGTCGCAATGAACGGGGACGTGTTTTCCCACATAGATGTATCCGAAGCGGTCAAAGAACATTTCGCTTCGGGTGCGACAGTGACAATTTCTCTGACGGAAGTCAAAAATCCCTGTGAATACGGAATAGCCAGAGTGGAAGATGACGGAAGAATATCCGAATTCAGAGAAAAACCGAAGCCTGAGGAAGTATTCTCAAATCTCATAAACGCAGGCACATACGTGGTTCAGAAAGAAGTTTTGAAATACGTTCCCGATGAGGGTCAATACGACTTCTCCAAAGAACTTGTCCCGGATCTTATGAAAAAGGGATATCGGGTACAGGGTTACAGATACACCGGACCTTGGTTGGACGTCGGCCGTCCTTCCGATCTTATCGGCGCCAATAAAATGGCTGCCGACCGAAATCCTATGATTCCGGGCATGAAAAAGGAATTGGCCGGCTCATCCGTCGAAGGACCGTTTTACCTTGGTGACGGATCCGTCATGACGGGCACACTATCCAGTTCTTCATTCATTCATAAAAACTGCACCGTGGAAGATTCCGATTTGTCGAACTCACTGGTAATGGAAGGATGCACCGTAAAATCTTCCGGACTGCATAACAGCATCCTGGGCAAAGGATGTGAAATAATGCCGGGTTCCGTCATTGAAGACTCGGTGCTCGGTGACGGTGAAAAAGTACCAGAAAACACTAAAATCGTAAGAAATGAGGTGATTCATTGAAATATATCCGTTCGAGGGCTCCTCTGAGAATCGGGTTGGCCGGCGGAGGCACGGACGTAGATCCGTACGCGTCCGAAAAAGGCGGAGCCGTGTTCAACACGACGATAAACAAGTACGCATACTGTACTATAATTCCCAACGGCACCAAGAACATATCCGTGGAATCCGCGAATTACGGAATGTATGAAACATCTCTCGACGGCGGACCTCTGCCTCTCGACGGAAACATGGATTTGGTAAAGGCGGTGCTTAACCATTTTGAAATCCGGGACGGGTTCAGAATGCTTCTTCAGTCCGATTCGCCCCCGGGTTCGGGATTGGGAGGGTCTTCCACGGTCATAGTGGCCGCCATTGCCGCAGTTGCGGAATGGACGGGAGAAAAGCTGACAAGCAGCGAATTGGCAAATCTGGCATACAAGCTTGAAAGGGAAGACATCGGACTCAAAGGCGGCAAACAGGACCAGTACGCCGCGGTGTTCGGCGGATTCAATCTGATGAAGTTCAGGAACGAAGGCGTTGATGTGAACAGAATCAAAATCAAAGAACATACGCTGAACGAACTGCAATACCGTTCCGTATTGTGCTATACCGGAAAGACCCGCGAATCCGCGAACATCATCGATTCCCAGATGAAAAGGTTTGAAAAGGGAGACAACGAAGAAGCCCTGGATCTGACAAAGGAAATGGCAATGGACATGGCGATGGCTTTGGAAAAAGGCGACATTGAAGAAACGGCCCGTTTATTGGATCTCGGTTGGGATTACAAAAAACAATTTTCCGATAAAATAACAAATCCGGAAATTGACAAACTGTACAATGCCGCCAAAGATTCCGGGGCCATCGGAGGCAAGGTTTCCGGTGCCGGAGGCGGCGGATTCATGTTTTTCATATGCGATTATGACAAAAAGTTCGTGGTATCCGAGAAATTGACGAAACTCGGTGCTAAAGTAACGGATTTTATGTTTGAGCCCGAAGGTGTCGTCACATGGAGGTCGGAAGAATGAATGAGTTACTGACTGCGGAATTTGAACAGAGCGCATCTGTAATACGAAAGTTGGACACTGCAAGCGTCGTTAAAGTGGCCGATGCAATAACATCCTCGCTCAAAAAGGGCGGAAAAGCAATCTTCATGGGCAACGGCGGATCCGCCGCGGATGCGCAGCATATCGCCGCCGAATTGTCCGGACGTTACCTGATGGACCGTCCTGCCATGGCGGGTATGGCACTGTCCAATGTCGTGCCTATCACCGCGATAGGAAACGATTACGGTTACGAATTCGTATTCAAACGTCAGATTGAATCAATCTGCAATGAAAATGATATCGTCATAGGATTGTCAACGTCAGGCAATTCCGAAAATGTAATACTGGCTATTGATGCGGCAAAGGCCATCGGAGCCACAACGGTATCCTTCACAGGCAACGGAGGGAAGTTGAAAGACATTGTAGATATACCCGTCATCATAGATTCCAACGAAACTCCCAGAATTCAAGAAGGTTATTTTGTCGCATGTCACGCCATCTGCGGAATGGTCGAGCGTAATATGTACGGACCGAAAGCAGTATTCATAGACCGGGACGACACGATTTACGACGATGTCGGTTATTGCAGCAAGGCCGATGATTTCAACGTGTTCGATTACGTTCCGAAATCAATAGCGAAGCTGAACGAAGCGGGATATCTGGTAATCGTAATAACAAACCAATCCGGAATAAACAGAGGTTATTTCGATCTCGACACATTGAACGGCATCCATGATAAAATGATAAAACAGATATCTGCGGGCGGGGGAAAAATAGACGATATATTCTTCTGTCCACATCATCCCGATGAAAACTGTTCCTGCAGAAAACCTGAAATCGGCATGGGTTTGGACGCTGTCAAAAAGTACAAAATAAATCTGCGCGAATCATACATGATCGGAGATTCGGACAGGGACATGGGCTTCGGCGAAAGGCTGGGATGCAAAACAATCAAAGTCACAGACGATTTCACTTTCAAAGACGCAGTCAACCAAATATTATCTTCATAATTTCTTTGTCGTTGACACAGGATTCCAGATGTTGGCGTCGCCTTTGTTTAATTTCACATGCAGTGAGGACACGGTTCTGGAGTAGGCTTCAAGCGATGCGGTGAAGAAAATTTTCAAAGGATGGAAGCCCATTTCGCGCACAGTTTCGAAAAGAGCCTCAGTTAACAATTTCATGTTCCAGGTGGGTATGTCATAGTCATAGTTCTTTTTCATATAACGTTCGCCGATGTTCACACGGATTCTCTGTTTCAAAAAATCAGATACGGTTTCAGGACCTCTGTTGTATACCACGGCATTCGGAGCGTACACGCCACGATATCCTATTTCTTCCAGCTTCATACGCAATATATCCTCATCGGATTGAGAATCGCACGGCAGTCGGGTACCTATATCTCTGAATGCGATGAGTTCTCCTATTTTCGGATACGTTGCAGATACATGATGATGCATAACCCAGAGCATGTTCGAAGCGAAGCCTGCAAGTGAATCTCTGTCATTCGTTGGAACGGGGTGGCCTCCGGTTATTCCAACCGAAGAATTTTCAAAAGGCGATATGAGTTCCTTGAGAGTGTTCGGACCGCCCAAGACATTGTCGGCGTTCAACAATACGGTAATAGGGGCAGTTTTTTCATCCAAAAAATAATTTATCGCAGAATTTTTACCTTCTCTTGCGGCTTGCGGAAGGAGAATCAAATTATCGAACTCAGAAATCAATTCTGAAACTATTTCATCGGTTTTGTCAGTACTGCCGCTCGATACAACAATAACCTCGGATACGTCGAACCCATCCGTATCCTGCCGGTATATCGAACGTATGGCCTGTTCAATATTCTTTTCTTCGTTATAGGCACAAATGCCTATGGATATTTTCATATCGGAATTCATAGAAATCTTCTTATTCGATGTGCAATTGTTTTTCCGAACGGTTCACACTGCCTGAGTATGGATAACATTACATTTTTATTAACTTTCGATTCACCCGCTTCTCTTTTGCCGAATTTGAAAGTAATTTCTTCAATATTGACGTTTGAAGGTCCGAATTTCAACAGATCGAACAGAGCTTTGAATCCCTGCATGTCCATTTCATCACGATGTTCTCTGATAACCTGCTGATACAGTTCGGTTCTTCCTCCGAAGAATCCGCTCATTATATCCTTGGATCCTTTTTTGTCTCTCAGCCAGAGAGTGGTCATGGCCATTGTATGGGCGCCCCATGACGCAATCCATCTCATCGGAGACAGCGCAGTGCGTTCTTCTCTGATTCCGATGCACAGATCCGCCCCGTTCTTCAAACGTTCGTATGCGTACGCGACGGCTTCGGGAGGATGCTGAAAATCACAATCCATGTTGATGAAGAAATCCGTCTCACAATCCGAAATTCCCTGGAGTATGCTTGCGGACAATCCTCTGTCTTCGGGATTTCTTTCAATAAAGGAAGTCATCGGATCGTTCAATTCTTCGATAAGTTCCTTTGAACCGTCGTCGGAATTGTCATCCATGATAAGAATATGGAAATCAGGGTATAGTTCTCTGAGGCGTTTGGCCATCCTTTGTATGTTCCCCGCTTCCTTGTACGTGGGCAAAATAACAGTACATTTGGGAGCATCCATTTTTCTATCACCGATGTATCAGAAACGACTATATCATATATTCGCACACTTATTATGCAGATGGGTCGCAACCATGTATGTAATATCGCTTGTGGTTAAGAATGAATTCGGTGTCATGCAGAGAGTCATGGGCGAATTCACCAGAAACAAGATTAACGTCGAAACAATCGTCGTCGGCAAATCGGAGCAACCCGGCAAGTCGAGAATGGTCCTTTCGGTGATAGACAAGTCCGAGGCGAACACGGCAATCGGTCGTCTTGAGAAACTTCAGGACGTATACGATGCGGAACTCATCTTTGAAGAGGGACAGTCTGCGTACGCGTTGTTATCCACATCCAAAGGTAACGTCGGCGTTGTCGGAAGTTCCGAACAGGTCGACGAGATTATCGAAATGAGCGAACCGGAGAAGTATGTCTCCGCATTGAACGCTCTGTAATTATTGCGGAAGGAAATCAGATGGAAAAGGGCGAATTTATTTGGCTCAACGGAAAACTTGTGAAATGGGACGATGCGAGAATACACGTGATGTCCCACGGGTTCAACTACGGAACCGGAGTGTTTGAAGGAATAAGGGTGTATGACACGCCGAAGGGAAGATCCGTCTTCAGACTCAAGGAACACGTCCACCGCATGGTGGGAGGCTGCAAAATCATGGGCTTCGATATGGAGTTCGGCGGCAAAACCTACGGTGAAAAGGAAATCTATGACGCAGTAATGGAAACCGTGAGAAGCAACGAAATTGCGGATTATGTCAAACCCTGTATCTTCTTAAGCGGGGAAGAGGTTGGCTTGAATCCCGTAAACGTTCCTTCGAGCATGGTTATTTCCGCAATGTTCATGGGCAACTATCTGGGTGAAAGCGATAACGGCATGACGTTGATCACATCATCCTGGCAGAGACCGGACAATTTATGTTCGCCGGCTGGCGCCAAAGTGAACGGATCCTATATCACCTCCTGTCTTGCAAAGAAAGAAGCCGTACGTCAGGGTGCGGATGAAGCCGTGATGCTGAATTCCTGCGGGCATGTGGCGGAATGCACGGGGGAGAATATTTTCATCTATAAAAACGGAAAAATCATTACTCCTTTGCCCTCGGAAAGCATTCTGGAAGGCATCACGAGGAATTCAATCATCGAAGTCGCCCGTGACATGGGTTACACAGTGGAAGAAACCTTGGTGTCCCGCACACAGCTCATAACCGCCGATGAGGTATGGATGACCGGGACCGCGGCGGAAGTCGCTCCCGTCACACGGATTGACGGCAGAGTCATAGGCAGCGGCAAAGTGGGAAAAGTTTCCAAAGAAGTCGGTAAAAAATTCCACGAAGTCGTTACCGGCAAGGATCTTGCCTACGAGAAGTGGCTGGATTACGTAAATTGAAATTCTTTACCCGCCGCAAGGCGGGATTCTTCATTCATTTCCATTGATTACGTTTAACAGCAAGGATTCGAAATTGCCGATATGGTATTTCCAATCATATGTTTCCGCATGGGCTCTTGCGGCAGACCTCAGTGAAATTCTTTTTTCATCGTCATTGAGCAAATCATTCATGGCCTCGGCAAGCGCGGTGGAATTCTTTGATGGCACGGCAATGCCCCCGTCCCCGATGGTATCGGGCAACCCGTTGACATCAGATGATATAATCGGCCGACCGTAAGACATCAATTCAATTGCGGCAAGACCCAGTGATTCAAACAGAGAAGGCATGACGAAGAATTTACAGGTGCTCATCAGCAAGCCCTTCTCTTCTTCGCTCACGTATCCTTTCATTTCTATTTTGTCTTCAAGACCCAATTTCTTGATCTGTTTTTTCAATCTGGATTCTTCCGGACCCTTACCGCAGATTATCAGCTTGCCGTCAACTTCGGTCATCGCTTCCACAAGATATTTCAGTCCTTTGGTTCCAATCAGCCTCCCCAGTGACAGGATGAAATCTCCTTCTTCATCGGTGGTTTCCGGAAATGACGTAAGGCATGACGGAATCGTAGACGTCAGTTCGGACGGAATGCCTCTGGAAATCAAATCTTTGCGAACATAATCGCTTACGCACACGATGTGATCGAAAGTGTCCAGTGTTTTTCTGAATCGGTTATCGTTTATTTTTGAAATCCGTCCGGTCAGACCCACCCCTTCCCCCCACATGTTGTGGTACGTGAAAACCTTCTTTCCCCGGTATTTTCTCAAATCGGAAGAGTAGGACGGTGCCCACCGGTAATTGAAATTGACGACGTCCGCATCAAAGGACTCCAATGTTTCCAGAACGTTTTCGGATGAAACGACAGGAGGATTGTACACGTTGATGTAACGGGATTTCAACCGCACTATACGGTAGCCTTCGTCGGCAATCTCTTCCTCCGGCGTCCCGGGAAGTCTGCTTGTCAGTATGGTAACGTCATGTCCCCGTTCGGTCAGCAAGGCGGCTGTGTCATGCATTCTTCGTTCGATTCCGCCTTTGTAAGGATAAAAAAATGGATTTATATCAACAAATTTCATACATCCAACCCCGATTTCTTCTTTTTATAGAAAGACAGTATGAAACTTATGATGATTACGGCCATCGTCATCACTATCGTAAAGGTTTGAGCCATATCCGAACTGAAGAAGACGAAGAAGAATCCGCTGAACAGCAGGATAAAACCGTACTTGAGATAACATCCCACCACTATGTAAAGCATGGATTTCTTGTAATCCCATTCATCAATGATGGATATGAACGCTCCGGCAAAAGGAATCATCGGGGCAAACCGGTTTACCAGGAATATTCTTTCATCGCTCACCATCAAAAAGTTGACGTATTTGTCCGCTACCTTTCTGATTCTTTCAGGAACCCGGATATAATCCACAATCCCGTAAAGCAGTGAAATTCCCAGAATTTCGCCTATGGATGCGGCAACCAGCAAAGAAATTCCGAATGTAAAACTGCTCGGCATATACATGAAACCGATTACGAAGAACAATTCCGGGAGGGTGGGAAAAAACACCGCGTCTATGAAGAAAATCAATGCTACAAACACGATGATGCCTATGGCACCGTGGGGACCGAACACATCCAACATCCATTCGCTTATGCTGAAGCTCAACGGTTCCCTTCCTCCAGTCTTTTCTTTTTGTTTCTTATGACTTCAGAGTACAGATCAACGGTTTTTTCAGCGGAAGCCAGAGCAGAATACGTCAATGCGGATTCACGGGAAGATTGTTTTATTTCCTCACTGGCATTCAGCCCCTTTTCTATTGCCGAAACACAATCGTTTTCACCGTTAAACAGGAATCCGTTTTCTCCGTCTTTTATTATATCTTTGAAAGCTCTGGCATTGCGACATACGCAAGGCAATCCGGAAGACATGGCTTCGAGTACGGACAACCCCTGGGTTTCAAAAGCGGAGCATGAAATAAGCATGTCTGCACCGGCATAAGCGTAAGGAAGATCCCCGTCAGGGACGAATCCCGAAAATTTCACTTTATGTTCAAGACCCATTTCGGAAACCAATTCTTTCAGTTCCTCTTTCTGGGGACCGTTGCCGACTATCACCAATTCGGCGTCGATATCTTTCATTGCACGTATGGCCATGTCGATTTCTTTTTCAAAAGAAATACGGCCGACGTGAAGAATTCTTTTGACGTCGTTTTTAAGATGGAATTTCTTTTCGAATCTGTTCTCGTCCAACCCCGGGCGGAACACGTCGGTATCTATACCTGTGGGTATGGTAACGAGCGATCGCATATCTTTGACATAATCCGTCAATTCTTCGCCGATGGGTTCCGTCGGAACAATCACCGCATCCATTCTTTTCATTACGTTTTTGAGATAGATCCAAATCAAACGGTCCAAAACATCCTTGGAAAGTTTGATCGGAGAATATTTGTGGGCAACCTCGCCGACCATGGTGTGAAACGTCATGACAACCGGTATTTTCAGAAAATGGGCCAACATCAACCCTCTCACGGCCATGGTGGCGACGCCGTGAACATGCAGAACGTCAAAATTCAAAGATTCAACGCGTTCACGGTCAAGAGAAGGCAAAACGGGAACGAAATATCCCTGATAAGATTTCAGTCTGACCGAGCGTATCCAAAGCACTTTGGAATCTTCGGTGCGTTCATCCTTTCCCGGGTCGGGTGCGACAACCCACACATCATGACCCAGTTCTTCCAAAGATCTGCGAATCATCGTGACTGAAGTGACCACTCCGTCCCTTGTCGGATAATAACTGTCGGTCATCAGTGCTATTCGCATGTTGTTGTACCTTCTTACCGTGACGTATACTCTCAATTCTTAATAAAGTGAGTATATGAAGATTCTTCGGAAGAAATCGCCATAACAGATTCACAACATGTTCTGATGTTTGCGAATTACTGATATATTGAGATATCATTGTCCTGCCATGGAGGAACTCCCCGAGAATGTTTCGGCAGTATCGCGTTTGTCGATATTCCTGAAACGTCCGATGATAACGATACTTCTTGTCGGAATTATCATACGCGCCGTACTCATACCCCTTCTTACATACAATTACGATATAGCGTTCTGGGCAACTACGATCCAACATGCGCAATCAAACAACGGACTTTACAATTTAGAAGGTTATTTTTACACTCCGGTCTGGGGATATATGTTAAGCTTCCTGGGACTGATTGGAAATTTCGTATTCGGGATATCTTCCTACGGAACAATGGCCGACGGTCTGCTGGCATCCCTTGGAGCGGATTGGGAATTTTACGGCGTGATGACCGTTTCGCCGGAATTCAGTATTCTCGTGAAATCATTCCTCTCCGTATTTGATGTCATATGCGCATACCTCATTTATACAATCGTCAAGAGATTCGGATATTCCGATCGCAAAGCAACAATGGCTTTCGGATTATGGTTCCTGTGCCCCATTGTAATTTACACATCGGCCGTCCATGGAACTTTCGATAACATTTCCGTTTCATTTTTGCTTTTGTCTTTCCTGTTGGCCATGGACCGGAAATATATGTTGGCGGGAGCTTCTTTCAGCATTGCGGCGCTGACCAAATTTTTCCCCGCTTATCTGGCCTTCATGTTGCTGGCATATGTTCTGAGAACGAACAATGAACGCAATTCGAAAGCAAAAGCGATACTCAGTGTCGCCGCGGGAGTTTTGATTACGGCATTTTTAATACTTATCCCTCAGATTATGACAGGATACGCGTCTGAAGCTTTCGGTTTTGTGTTTGACCGTGTATCCTCCATTCAGAATGATGCGGATTCGCTATGGGATTTTATTGCGACAAACGGTATGTTAATCGTATTGTTATTGCAACCTTTGGCTTTTGCACTTCTTGGGGTCATGGCTTACAAGGCATATAAAGCGGAAGAGAGCAAATTCAATGAAACCTTCATGCTTATGTTCTTATTGAGCGCCACCGCAATATTCCTGTGGACCCCTGCCCCGACGTATCTTCTGCTGACAATACCGTTTTTGATATTCGTTGTCGTGACAGCCGAGTCCGAATCTCAGAAAAGGTACATCATCCCCCTGATACTGCTGTTCGTATCGACGACGCTGTATTCCCTGATCATGCATAGCTTCTCCATATTGTTCCAGAGTTCCGTTTATATGGAACTCGTTTCTGCCGAAACGATATTGAACGGAATCGAATGGATGTCTCATATCATATCTGCGGGATTGACAAGACAAACGGCATTGAATTTAGTGATGGGGGCGCTGGAGACTTTGGCAATCTATTCAGTGTTCTTGGTATACATTATTAATCACATCACATCCAAAAAACGGAGGTCCGATTGTGTTGGACAATAAAAATATCATAGCCGCAATCGCTGTGGTACTTATTGCCGCAATGTTTGTGGGGGAAGTGGCGATATACGTCAAAAATCCCTATTCTTATGATGCGGACGTTGTTTGGGACGAAGAGAGTTTGGAATACACTCTGACGGCTTCGAACAACATCACTTACGACCTCCTGGTTCTGGATAACGAAGATTCTGTCCCGGTAACAGAACTTATTATATGCAGTAACGGAAGCGGCTATTTTGACAGGATAGTGAATGAGCTGACAATCCGAAACTTCAGTAATGTGATTATGACCGATTCAGAGAATATTGCGGATATGATGGATGAGCCCGAAGGAAAGGCTATATTGATTCCGTACGGAGTGTTTCCTAAGGAAATTTATAACGGCAATTCCACGGATCCGTTGATGGAATGGTTCGCCGGCGGAGGTTCGGTATTCTGGTTCGGACATATGCCTTCCAACGGATATGTGAACGAGGAATATCTTACGCCACTGGGATTGTCCGAAGATGATTTCTGCACAAAGGAAAATTATTCATCCCTTCCGTCAGGAATGTTTTGCAAACCTTTGAGTCTGAGAAACAGCCTTGTTTACAATGGGTTGAAAGCGGATGCCGGAACACCTCTGGCATACGTATCCGACGACGGCTTCAGTTCTATCACCTCAAAGAAAGTTTTGAACGGGTCGCTTACCGTGTTTGCCGGCGGGCATACCTATGAAAATTCAATGGATTGCGCACAACTGATATCCGCGGGCGTAACAGCCGACAGTGTACTGTCGAAACACGTAACCGGAGAAGTCAGAGGTTCAATCACGGAATCCGTGGTGTTCGGTACTGAGATCATTCCCGAAAACAATTCTGTTTATGTGTACATGGGCGGATACTATATCGTATACGGAAAAAGGTTCTGACATTTGATAACAAGTTCCAAATCGTTATTATATCAAATATTAATCACAACGTTATGCCTGTCCCAAAGAAACTGTCTTTGCTGCTAGCCGTCATCGTTGTCGTAATCTCCGCACTGAGCGCTGATTGGATGTGGTTCGGTGTAGCTTTGGTAGGCATCGCCGTGGTAATGTATCCCGGAAGAAAGGATGATTTCAGATACAATCCGATTCTTCTATGGACCGCATCGGCACTGTTGATCATTCAAATAATATTGGGGATATTGATTTTTGCAGATTTTCATGCAAAATCCTTTTGGATAGTTTCACTGGCTATACAAACATGCATCTGTGCGGTTTACGGATACATGCTTGCGTTGCTGATTGACAGGTTCACGAGCATAAAACTCTCCGAACGCTGGATATTGATGTTTTCATTGTTGTTCGCTTTGACAGTATCGGGAATTTATCTGTTTTTCCAATTTGCATCTCTTTATGCGGCAGGATATCCTGTGTTCAACTTTGAACTTCAGGGAGTGGTTTCCAACGAAGAGAGAATATGGATGAACCTGCAGCTGATGTATCCTCCCACGGTGGCGACGTTTGTTTCAATCTTTGCTGTTTTGATACTTAGGCATTGGACGAAGCACAACAATTTATCCTTCAAGGGGGCAAATGCCCATGAATGAACGCCACAGCAATTTGCTGGTGGATCTTGTATGCATGATATCCTTCATTGTACTGATTGCAATGACGATAGAATCCCACTTCGGCAACGTTCGAACCGGATATCAGATAAACACAGGTCTGTTCACTGCCTTTTTCTGTCTTGTTCCCATGCTGTTCCGCCGTTTCAAAATAATGACATTGCCCTTGGCGTTCGTCGTGGCAATCGAAATAGCGATTTTCCTTCACGGTTACGGGGTGTTGATGCTGAGTTATGATAATCTTTCATGGTATGATTCCGTAACGCATACAATATCCTCTATCGTTGTCGGTCTCTGCGTGTTCTACGGTCTGATGGCCGTGAACAAAGCGGATGACAAAGTCAATCTGGGACGAAACGGGATGTCCATATTCATTATTCTCATAATGCTGTCATTCAGCGTTTACTGGGAAGTTTTCGAATTGATAGTCGATATGCTGGCGGGAACAAACATGCAGTACAGTCCTTTCGATACCATGAGGGATATGATTTCAAACACGTTCGGAGGGGTCGTGGTCGCTTTGTACGTAAGGTGGTTCCTCAAAAAATGCCCGGATTATGACGTAATCGAATCGTTTGACATACATCCCCGCCTGGTCAAAATGGCCGCGCATTCAAGCAAGGACCAATAATTAAGATAATTAATTTATATAAGCAGACGATAGCAAGTTCTGCTCTCAAGAGCCGATGATTGATGAAGGTCAATGACCGGAAAGAGGTATCAAAATGTCTATATTCGTTAAATTTGAGACACCGAAGGAACTTTCTGACAAAGCATATCAGCTTGCCGAAATCGCAAGAGACAGCGGCAAAGTCAAGAAAGGAACAAATGAAGTTACAAAAGCAGTCGAACGCGGAGACGCCGCAATGGTCATCATGGCCGTTGACGTGACTCCTCCGGAGATTCTCGCACACATTCCCGCACTCTGTGAAGAGAGGGGTGTTGCGTACGTTTACGTTCCCAGCAAAGCCGAACTCGGCAATGCCATAGGACTTGAGAAACCCACCGCTTCAATTGCGATAATCGATGTCGGAAAGGGAAAACAGCTCTCCGAAGACGTTGCAAAGGCAGTCGAAGAACTCAAAAACTGATGGTGATCTGAATGGTTAACACTGACAGCATCCCCGCGGAGGTCGTTGAAATCATCGGCCGCACCGGGATGACCGGTGAAGCCACCCAGGTCAAAGTCCGCGTATTGGACGGAAGGGACAAGGGAAGGATTATCACCAGAAATATTATGGGTCCCGTCAGAATGGGCGACACTCTCATGCTGAGAGAGACTTCCAGAGAAGCCAGAAAACTCGGATCGAGGTGATGACGGTGGTCGAAATAAGAAAATGTTCATTCTGTGGCTCCGACATAGAACCCGGAACCGGTAAAATGTTCGTCAAAAGAGACGGAACCATTCTGCACTTTGACAACAACAAATGCTACAAGAACATGATAGAGCTCAAGAGGGTTCCCAGAAGAACCGCATGGACTCAGAAAGCCATGGAAGAAAAAGTCGCACGCCTCAAGGTCGAAGAAAAGCGTGCCGGCGAGGAATGATTTTCATGGCCATGGAAAGAACCTACCTGATGATCAAACCCGACGGAGTCCAGCGCGGACTCTGCGGGGCCATCGTTTCCAGGTTCGAGAACAAAGGGCTCAAGATTCTCGGTATGAAGATGATGGCGATTCCCCGCGAAGTCGCGGAGTCCCATTACGGCGAACACAAGGACAAAAAGTTCTTCGGTTCCCTCATCGATTACATAACGTCAGGGCCGGTTCTCGTAATGGTGCTCGAAGGCGACAACGCCGTCTCCGTATGCAGAACACTCATGGGTCAGACGAACCCTCAGGAATCCGCCCCCGGCACAATCCGCGGCGATTACTGCATGGTTACGGGCGTGAACATAATTCACGGATCCGACTCCGTTGAGTCGGCCGAAAGGGAAATATCTATATTCTTCAAACCCGAAGAGTTAGTTGAGTATACCAGAGATTCCGACAAGTGGATTTACGAGTAATCAAACATCTTTCACTCAAACCATTTATTCGACCGATGATGGGGGAACACGGGTTAACATGGGGATAAGGCAACCCGTGGTCAGCGTGTTGGGTCACGTGGACCACGGAAAAACAAGACTTCTCGACAGAGTGCGCGGTACGACGGTTCAGTCCAGAGAAGCGGGAGCCATCACCCAGCACATCGGTGCCACCGAAGTTCCCATTGACCACATCTATCGAATGTGCTCAACCATTATAGGGAAACAAAAATTCAACGTTCCCGGTTTACTTTTCATCGACACTCCGGGACATCAGGCCTTTATGACACTTCGTGCCAGAGGCGGTTCCCTTGCGGACCTTGCCGTGTTGGTCATCGACATAAAAGAAGGTCTGATGCCCCAAACAATCGAATCCATAAGGATTCTCAAACAATATAAAACCCCCTTTGTGATAGCACTGAACAAAATCGATACGATTCAGGGTTGGATCAGCGAAGAAGGGCGTCCATTTGTGATTTCGGAGAAAATGCAACAGGAACATACTTTGGAAATGTTCAATGAACGGTTGTACCACGTCATTTCCCAAATGGCTCAGGAAGGCATTTCTTCCGACAGATATGATCGCATCGACGATTTCACAAAGACTGTGGCACTGGTCCCCATAAGCGCAAAGGAAGGGGAGGGAATTCAGGATCTGATGCTTATTCTTATAGGACTGGCACAGAGATTCCTTGAATCCAGGTTGGAAAAGGGAGAAGGTCCGGGAAAAGGAACCATTCTAGAAATGAAAGAAGAAAGAGGCCTCGGCAAAACTTTGGATATCATTCTCCACTCCGGAACTCTCCGCAGAGGGGACATGGTTGCTTTGGGCACAAGAGGCGCTCCGACCGTCACAAGAATCAAAGCAATCCTGAAACCGAAACCCCTGGACGAAATCAGAGATCCCAGGGACCGTTTTGATTCCGTAAAAGAACTCAGCGCGGCGGCCGGTGTCAAAATATCCTGTCAGAGCGTCGAAGGGGTGATTGCCGGAGCTCCGATAGTCGTGGTTGACGGACCCGACGACCCGTTGATTGACACTATAAAAGAAGAATCCAGAATAAAAGTGGAAATCGGAGATGTCGGTGTCACAATCAAAGCCGATGCCGTGGGTTCACTGGAAGCTTTGGCCTTTGAAGCGAACAAAGCGGGAATCCCCATACGTAAATACGGGATAGGCGAAATCACGAGACGGGACATCGTCGAAGCCGCTTACGGAGAACCGGAACACAGCGTCATTCTGGGATTCAATGTGGAAATGTCCAAAGACGCAGAACTCGAACATCACAATCAACCCATCAGTGTATTCACAAACCCCATCGTTTACCAACTGATAGACGAATACGTTCTTTGGAGAGACGAATCGAAAAAGAAAACCGAGATTGACAAGCGTGCGGAGTTTTCGTTCCCCGCAAAGGTATTGCTGCTCCCCAATTGCACCTTCAGAGTCAGCAAACCGGCCATAGTCGGTGTGAGAGTGTTGGCGGGGAAAATCCGGCCGGGTTCAAAACTCATAACATCCTCCGGCGTGGACGCGGGAAGGATACGGAGCATCCATTCCGGCGAAGATTCACTCAAGGAAGCGTCCCAGGGCGAAGAAATCGCCATAGGATTGGACGGGGTTACTGCGGGAAGGCAGATCAACGAAGGTGACGAATTATATGTCGATCTGACGGAATCCTCCGTTTTACAACTGGCGGAACTGGATTTGACCGGCGACGAAAGAGACACTTTGGAAGAGACGCTGGCAATAAAAAGAAAAGAAGATCTATTCTGGGGGATGTAATGAAATACACTCCTGAGAATGTTTTGAGGGACGATCCCTACAACATGGCAGGGGGCATTTACGATTTCATCGATGATTTAAACAATGCGATGGAAACGCCCATAGAGTACGAACAGGAATTTGACGACATCATAATCTGCGGAATGGGCGGTTCGGCCATCAGCGGAGACGTTCTTGTGGATTGCATGTACAACCTCTCAAAGCATTCCGTCATCGTACAACGTTTTCCCGAACTTCCCGAATGGGTCGATGAAAGAACTTTGATAATCGTGGCCAGTTATTCCGGCAATACCAGAGAGACATTGGCACTATATGACGAAATACATGAAAAAAATCTCAGGGTGGTCGTAATAACCGCCGGAGGAATGCTTTTGGAAAGAGCCGAAGCCGACGGGCATTATATTTTGAAAATGAAGTCCGGAATCCAGCCCAGATGCGCCACCGGATATTCACTGGGTCTGATGTTTGCACTCATGGATCATGTGGGAGACACATCCTTCAAGACAACAGTAAAACGATTCACTCCCAAACTGAACAAATTCAGGGATGAATTGGCGAGCAACCGCAGCGTGGCATGGGAAGTGGCAAGAAGAATCAACGCACGCACTCCCATAATATATTCCACCGTGGAGTTGGCATCGTCCGCCACGAGATGGAAGTCCCAAATCAATGAAAATTCAAAAATGATGGCGTTCTCAGGCCTTATGCCGGAGTTCAATTACAATGATGTCTCCGGATGGTCCGAAGGTTCCGTGAGAGAATCCTGCGTTCCTCTTTTCCTTTGTGAAGAGAAGATGCCGAAAATCCGAAAGAAAGCGATGTATGCCGCAATCGATGTTCTGAAGACTTATGACGTTGAGCCCATGGTGGTGAACATACGCGGCCGCTCGGTGGTGGAAAAATTGCTCCGTGGCATAATGATCGGAGACTACGTATCGTTGTATTTGGCATATCTCAACGGAGTGGATCCCAGCGAAGTCGCTTCCATCTCGGAATTGAAGGTACGTTTGGCGGATATTCTGCCTTACCCCAAAGCATGGACACGGAAGAAAAAATGATTTTTTCCGTTTTATAAAAACAATCTGCCTTCTTTATAGAAAGATATATAAGTCGGTCTTTAATAAGTCCGACCTACAGGTGTTCAAATGGTAGATTTTAAAACTATCGTCAATGACGTCAAGACCGGTAAATCCTACAACGTTGCCGTGTCAGGCCACCATGCGAACTCTTTGATTGGTAAAAATATCGGAGAGGTCGTAGATGGTATATTCGTAGGTCTCCCCGGTTATAAGCTCAAGATAACAGGCGGAAGTGACGGAAACGGCACTCCCATGAGAAAAGATCTCCCCGGCGGCGTGAGAAGGAAACTTCTCCTGTCGGACGGACTCGGTTTCCACGAGAAACGTCACGGCGAGAGAAAAAGAGTAGCCATCCGCGGAGCGACAATCACCGCGGACATTGTACAGATCAACATGGCTATCGCCGAGTACGGACCTAAATCTGTAGAGGAGTCCCTCGCGCCCAGTGAGCCTCCCGCGGAGAACTGATGAAGGTTCCAAGGCAACCCGAGGCAAACATCGGGATGATCGGTCACGTGGATCACGGAAAAACAACTCTCACGAGAGCCCTTTCCGGATTTTGGACGGACCGTCACTCCGAGGAAGTCAAGAGAGGTATTTCGATACGTCTCGGGTACGCGGATGCGGCGTTCTACAAGTGTCCCGACTGTCCGGGTTCCGCCGCTTACGGAAATCAGAAGAAATGCCCCAATTGTGATGCGGAAGCAGAATTTCTGCAGGCCGTTTCCTTCGTGGATGCTCCGGGTCACGAAACCCTGATGGCGACCATGCTGTCCGGCGCCGCACTCATGGACGGTGCTTTGCTGCTGATCGCAGCCAACGAAAAATGCCCTCAGCCTCAGACAAAGGAACATCTCATGGCTTTGTCCATAATAGGCATCGAGCGCATTGTCATCGTGCAGAATAAGATAGACATCGTTACCAAGGAACAGGCCATTGAGAATTACAAACAGATAAAAGAGTTTGTGAAAGGCACCGTTGCCGAAAACGCGCCCATTGTTCCCATATCCGCAAACCACGGCGTAAACATCGACATGCTCATAGAAACGATTCAGACCCACATCATCCACAAGATGGAAAGAGACACGGAATCCGCTCCGCTCATGCATGTGGCCCGTTCTTTCGACATCAACGCCCCCGGTACGGAACCGAAAGATCTCAAAGGGGGAATCATCGGAGGCACTCTGATTCAGGGAACTCTGAAAATCGGGGATGAAGTCGAAATCGTCCCGGGAAAAAGAACCCAGGACGCAGGCAGAATCGTATACGAAAAGATATCCGCAAAGATTACCACTTTGGAAGCCGGCGGACAATCCGTCGATTCCGTGGGGCCCGGCGGTTTGATTGCCATAGGCACGGAACTGGATCCGTCAATAACCAAATCCGACGGTTTGACCGGAACCATGTTGGGAAAACCCGGCGGACTTCCTGCCGTAGTGAACGAATTCACCATGAAAACCGTCCTTATGGACCGTGTCGTCGGTTCCTCGTCCGAACTGAACGTGGATGACATCAAAAGCAACGAGCCTTTGATGTTGAGCGTGGGAACGGCCACAACCGTGGGCGTGGTCAAGAGCGCAAGGCCGGATTTGGCCGAAGTGACGCTCAAGATACCCGTCTGCGTGATGCCGGGCCAAAGAGTGGCAATATCCAGAAGAATCTCCAACAAGTGGAGATTGATAGGTTACGGTATCATCGAGTGATGCTGTATGGCCATCGACGTCATTCTTGACACGAACGCATTGTTGATGCCCTTCGAAATAAGGATGAATCTGGATCTTGAGATACGGAGAGTGCTCGGCGAGGTGCGTTTCATAGTGCCTGGGCCGATAATCGGCGAACTCAAACATCTTAAACACAAATATTCTCAGGTGGCTTTGGAACTTGCGAGACGTTATGAAATAATGCAGACCGAAGCGACCGGCGATGCCGCGATAATGGAATTGGCTGAACGGACCGGAGCCTTCGTGCTGACCAATGACAAAGAACTGAGGGACAAACTCCGTAAAAAAGGAGTCCCTCTGGTTTATCTGCGTTCGGGAAATCACCTGGTGGCGGAATTCAGATAAGGGGTTTCGGCGGATCTTCCGGCGGTTCCCCTTTCCATTCTTCTTTTCCGGTTTCTTCCAATCTCTCTTTTACCAATTTCTTTCCGGTTTCGCTCACGCCGTAAACGGGAACTTTGTTTCCCGCAATGACGATATCACGGTTTTTCGCTTCCTGTCTCAATGTCGCGGAAGCGCAGGACGTGATTACGTCACATGTATCAAACAATGTGACGGCGTCTTTGTAAGTGACGCCCGAAGTGTGCACCGCCATCACTATGGCGGCGGAACCGTAGGCATCCCTTATACTCAAAGCGTCGGCGGCGTCGCAGACAGTGACGGCAACGTTCCGGAATCCCATGGAATATGCTTTGCCGAGTCCGGCAAGCATGTCAATCTCGGCCGTCTCGGGATCCAATACGAAATCTTTTCCGACGGCGTCGATGACAGTTTT
The DNA here is from genome assembly GCA_050950505.1 of Candidatus Methanomethylophilaceae archaeon. GTDB lineage: Archaea > Thermoplasmatota > Thermoplasmata > Methanomassiliicoccales > Methanomethylophilaceae > VadinCA11. The sequence continues at coordinate 517,070 of JBMNHS010000001.1, forward strand.
CAACGGAGCGGTCTCAACGACCGCGGATATGCGTCCGCAGAGTCCTTGGACTATTTCAGGGTCGGTCACGACGGCGGTGCCACATCCGTCCGAGACTATCACGGCGGCGTCAATGAGATCTTTTCTGAGCGCGGTGCTCAGTATCTCGGAAATTCCGAAGGAAAGGAAATCGGGCATACGCACCGTCCTGTTTTCGGTAAACAGGCCGAAATCATCGATTCTGAACTGTATGTTTTCCCGTATGGATTCTTTATCGAGTTTTTTAATGCCTCTGTGTTTCCCGAACAGAGGGCAAACATCAATCTGCGGTTCACCGATTTCGACGATTTTTCCGTTTTCCACGACCACCCGGGCCTTTCCGAGACACTCCATGACGTGCCGGGACATATTCACTCCATGATTTCGATGGTGTTTATGATGACGTTCTTGGAGGGAGCGTCATTGCGGCCGGTTTTGACTTTGCCGATTGCGTCAACGACGTCCATGCCCTCCACGACCTCACCGAATACCGGGTGGGCGTAAGGCGTCGAGGGGTTTTCTTTGTCGAGATAATTGTTATCCACGGTGTTTATGAAGAACTGGCATCCTCCGGTGTTGGGACGTCCAGTGTTCGCCATGGCAATGGTTCCGCGGACGTTGGAGTGCCCGGTACCGAATTCGTCCTGAATGTTGTATCCGGGACCGCCGGTTCCGTCTCCTTTGGGGCAACCTCCCTGAATCATGAAGTTATCAATGACCCTGTGGAACTTGACGCCGTCATAAAAACCGTCTTTTGCGAGTTTGATGAAATTGCCGGTGGTGATGGGCATGTCTTTGTACAGTTCGATGGTAATGTCGCCCATGGATGTGCGCATGATTGCTTTAGTCATAGCCCACGGATATCCCGCGGATAATAAAAACTGTTGCGACGATCACAAGACCAATCATTATGTCAATCAACGACAATCACAAGACCAATCATTATGTCAATCAACGACAATCACAAGACCAATCATTATGTCAATCAACGACAATCACAATACTATGACTTCGGGTACTCTTATGATATTGGGCTGTCCCATTCTGGAGGATGAGTTGGTATACGGCATCATGAATGATGATGAGAAAAAGGATATACTACTCATTGAAACGGAACCCTCGCAAAGTCTGATAAGAAAATTTGAACGGAACATAATCCCGTATACCGTGATGAATGAAAACGAATTCCTCGCAAACGGAACGAAAGGAAAATCCTCGGGATTTTCCATAGTAATCAAAATGCTGGATATGGCATTGCACCGCGAACCCGAAATTCTCCGCAAAAAAATCGAAGAGGAAGTCATGAAATTCTCCGAAGTGAGCGACGTCATGGCACTGTACTACGGGATGTGCGGAAATTACGGCTGGGACATCACGGAATGGGCAAAAGAAAACAATCTTTGCCCCGTGCTGGTGTTCCGTGACAGAAGGGGAAACGTCTGTGACGACTGCGTCGCGGTTGCCGTGGGAGGAACGGAAAAATACCGGGAACTTCTGAGAGCCCATACGGGCAGAATGTATTTCACTCCCGGGGTGGCAGTAAACTGGAATGATTTTCTTGCGGCGAACGAAATGTTCGGTGGTTGTTGGGGAGGCAGCGTCGAAAGACTGAAGTGGATTTTTGAACAGTGCAATTACGACTCCGTCGTGCAGATTGATACGGGACTCGGAGATTATGAGGAGATGTGCAAATCCACAAAAGAATTCGCAGATACTTACGAGTTCAGAATAATCGAAGCGGAAGACTATTGGCCGGACCTGTATCCTGCCCAAAAATTATACAATGATGCCAAGAATGCCATGAATTCGGAACAATCCGGCAAATAAAATAAGATCCGACACCTTTTCACAGGTGTCGGAGTTTGGGTTTGATTCATCCTTTGTAATCGGGGTTGAACGGACAGACTTCCTTCAGACACACGCTGTTCTTTTCGGAAACGAAGCAGGTGATCTTTTCGGGCATCTCCATTTTGACTCCCAGGTAGTCTTCGAAGAATTTGGCCGCCACGGGAACCGCGAGATAGGTATCTCTCTTGCAGCATCTCGGTCCGCCGTACTGAGCGATGGTTGAAAGACAGTTGGAAACCATAATCTGGTCTTTGCTCCAAATCTCTCCGGCAAGAGGTCCGTCTTTGGTTATGATGCTGAATGCGATTCCGCAGCCCAAAGCCGCGCCGCAGGACCCCCAGTGTCCGCAGACCGCCGCAGGAATGATCGAACCGCGTTTGTGCGCCAGGTTCAAAGCCGCAGGAAGATCCAATTCTCCGCCGCTGTTCTTGTATGCGGTAAGAACCGCAAAAGGCACCAAAACATGGTGAACGGGTCCGTGGAACGGCACGCCGGGGTATTCCATCATTATTTTCATAAGGTCGATCGGATTTTTGGATTTGGACTCAAGGCACATGGCCATCGCTCTTTCAATCGGATCGTTGCTTTTGATGTCGGGACAGATTTCATCCAAGTTAGTCATATGGAAATCGAATCAACGTCGTTGATATATAACAAAATCCTTAATTTTCATGTATAAATTGTAAAGAGATTAACAGCAAACAATGTGAAAAAAATGAACCCGGGCAATAAGTGGATTCTTTACGAATTATGACGACGAGTCACGGTTATATCGGTTTGTCACTTTCACAAAAGATTGGGAAATATGAAAACGGAACAGTGAGCTTTCCAAGAGAATCAAAGAAAAAAATGTCCGTCGCCCGTGAACCGTTAGGGCCACGCTGAACGCAACCGGTATCACGGGACTTATCAGGATGATTCAACACGGTACTGGCGTATTTAATTCTGACCGATTCGGTTTTATTCGTACGGTTATCAATCATCGCATATTTTCAAGGAGGATTTACGAACAACCGTCCAAAAGTATGGAATTCCCCGTGTAAATTTACCGGAAATATTGTAAAACGTCACTTTTTGTTAAGACATATGCCGAATTTAAATACGAATTGATAAATATAAGTTCACTTTGAACCTGATATGAGTAACAACATAGAAGGGTTCAAACCCAACAAACTGACGCTAATAACGTTGCTCTTTTCTTCAATGATCATTCTTATGGGTGCTGCCGCGGTCGCACCCGCATTAAAACCGATAAGCGACGCTTTCCCGGGAGCCTCCATGGTAACCGTTTCCCTTGTGGTGACGTTACCCGCCGCAGCCGTGGCCGTCACAGGCATGGCCATGGGATATCTTGCCGACCGGTTCGGAAAGGTTAAGGTGTTCATCGCATCGGTTGCAATCTTCACCGTTGCAGGTCTGTCGGGATATTTTCTCAATACGCTGGAATCCGTTCTTGTAGGACGTTTCATTTTGGGTGTAGGCATAGCCGGCATATCCACAACCACCACCGCACTGACCGCCGAATACTATTCGGGCGCAATCAGGGCAAAAGTGATCAGTTATCAATCGGCCGCCATGGGTATCGGAGTACTGTTTCTGGAAACTATCGGAGGATCTTTGGCGGATGTGGGATGGCAGGAACCGTTCCTGGTATATCTGATCGGTCTTCCCATTCTTTTGCTGGCACTGTTGTCAATGAGGGAACCTGAGAAGGAAATATACAATGACGGGATGGTATCACAGCCGGATATACCCAACAAACGTCTGAAGGTGGCGCTCTGTTACGTTATGATATTTGCGGCAATGTTCCTGATGTTCGTTCTTCCCACGAATTTACCGTATCATCTGGCGGATCTGGGATTCAGTCTGACGATATGCGGTCTTATGCTCGGTGTGCTGGGTATGACACAGGCGGCTTTCAGTCTGATCTATTCCCGTTCCTCGAATAAACTGAATGACAAAGGCGCATATTCCGTGGCTTTATCACTGATAGGCGCGGCCTATGTCGCATTGTATTCGTCGAGTGTTATTGCGATAACGTTCTCGATGATATTGGTTGGCGTGGGTATGGGACTGATAACCATGACGGTACTCGGCAGTCTGTCGCATTATTCACAAGCGGGAGGTTCCGGAAAAATAATGGGAGGGTATTCGGTGGCTCTCAACCTGGGTACCTTTTCGTCATCTCTTGTCATAACACCGTTTATTGAAGCAACGGGATCGTATTTTGACACCTTCTTGTATATAGGATTGTTCGTGTTGGCTATATGCGTTGTATCCGTACTGTATGCGGTATATACCACAAGGAAAACAAAAGCAGAGAGGAAAATCATTGCCGAGACCAAGAGGCCTTCGGACTTCAAATCTCTGTATGAAAGCATACTGATTGCGACCGATGGCAGCGAAACGAGTAAGTTGGCCGTGCGCAACGGGTTGGACATAGCCAGGAACAATTCCTCCAAAGTTACAGCGCTGTACGTATTCGATGCCGAATATTATGCATCCGTCACGGGCAGCGTAACCGCAGCGGATTACATAAGAGAACTTGGAAACGAAGCGTCCAAGAACGCGTTGGATTATGTAAAAGAAATGGCCGCCGAGAGAGGGATGGAAGCGGAATTCAAAGTGGTCATCGGGCATCCTGCTGAGTCCATAGTGGACGAGTCTGCCGAACACAGTCTGCTGGTATGCGGTTCCATGGGACGCACAAGCGTACCCAGGGTACTTTTGGGAAGTGTGGCGGAAAAAGTGGCAAGGATGGCTTACTGCCCCGTGCTAATCTGTCGCGGCAACCATTGAAATCCTTTAACGCGGGCCGGAAGGTCCGCGTGTTTCTTTTTCGCAATTTGTATCAGAATACCATTTTCATTTATCCGGGCATATGGCATCGGCATCGTGTGTCACTTCCGGAAATAAATTCACACGTCATAACGGAGAAAAAAGGCCGTCGAGATAAAAAGTGCGATACGCGTACCAAAATGCAATAAAAAGTATGCGTATCGCTGAAGTGTAAGAACCGACTCTGTATAAAAAAAGCATTGTGATTCACGTTGTCGCATAGAATGAAAAACCCGTGTATTGCAACGTATTGCGGTCAGAAACCATTCTTTTTCATCGTTTCCAGATATACTACGCCCCAGGATTCCATGGCGAAAATAATCGGCCGCATCGATTCTCCCAATTCACTCAGCCTGTATTCCACTCTTGGCGGCACTTCCGGATAAGCCGTTCTTACGACAATGCCGTCCGCTTCCATAGAGCGGAGATTTTCGGTCAATACCTTTTGACTGATTCCCGGTATGGTTTTGTTCAGTTCGCCGAAACGCTGAGTTCCGGCCAATAAATTTCTCATTATGAGCAATTTCCATTTATTGCCTATCAGTCCCACCGTTGTTGCGACAGGACAGACCGGAAGTTCTTCTTTTGTCAACATTCGTGTCACTTCCGATCGGCCGCACCGATCATTCAGACGACGGCATCACTTCATAATAAGCCGTAGGTTACATTCAGGAAACCATCTAACGGAAAGGTTTCTGTCCGTTTTATCACAATTCGAAACGTTCGGATGTTATGCGACATCCGATTGTTGCACAGAAAAAGGAGACAGAAAATGAGCAAATTTGAAAAAATAAACGGATGGAACGAAAAATCATCATACGTCGCAGTGAGAGACGCACAAAGTTACCTGAACGGGACTTATGAAGGAGCCGCATGTTCCTGCGGTTCCTCATGCGGATCGGGCGACAAACCCAAAAGAAGCTCCTGCGGTTCTTCCTGCGGATCCGGAGGCAAATGAACAAACAGCCCCGGGATGCCGGGGCATCTTCCGCATCGAACGGCGAACAGATGAAAGATATGTTTGCATTTCAAATTCATATAACCGAGGAATGCGACCAGCGTTGCGAACATTGTTATATCTTCGCTGAAAACAATGACGTCGAAATACGACGCATGAGTTTGGACCAGATGACGGCCGTTGTGAATAACTGCATGGAAACGTGCAGAAAACTGGACCGCGAACCTTACTTCTATATCACCGGCGGAGATCCCATTCTGCACAAAGACTTCTGGAAGTTTCTTGAAATATTATCTGAAAACCGCATTCGGTTTTCGATTATGGGAAACCCGTTCCATCTTAACGGGGAAGTATGCAAAAGATTGAGTAATCTCGGTTGCGAAAAATACCAATTGTCGATTGACGGTATGCGCGACACCCATGATGCCATTCGAAAAAAAGGATCTTTCGATGCCACCCTGGAAAAAATAAAAGACATAAGATCGGCGGGCATGGACTGTGCGATAATGACCACGGTGTCCGGACTGAACGCGGATGAAATGCCCGATATAATTGACACCGTGGTGGAAAACCATGTGGACATATTCGCATTTTCCAGATACTGCCCCACCGGGAATGAAAAAAGCGTCGGACTCACCCCGGAGGAATACCGGGAGGTTCTTGACGCATGCTGGAAACGGTTTGAGGTTCACAAAAACAGCGGGACCTGGTTCAATCTGAAGGACCATCTCTGGAAGCTTTATCTTTTTGAGAGGGGGATGTTCAGCATTCCGGACGGTCTTGAAGAGGATGTAATCTACGACGGATGCAACTGCGGCAATAACCATTTGACAATACTTCCTGACGGAAGCGTCTATGCGTGCAGAAGGATGGAAAGTCCCGTGGGAAACGCGTTGGACGAGTCTCTTTATGATATATTCACCGGCAGTAAAATGGACTGTTACCGCAGGTACAACGATTTCAAAAAATGTTCAAAATGTGAGTTGCTGAGATTTTGCAGAGGATGTCCCGCTGTTGCATGCGGCGGGACCGGGGATTTTTACTCGGCAGATCCCCAATGTTGGAAGGTGTTACCTTGAATGATACGTTAAAATCCATATTCGACAGAAGAAGCATAAGACGGTTCACGGAACAACAGGTGGGCGATGAAAATCTGAATACCATTGTGGAAGCGGGATTGTATGCCCCGAATGCAGGCAACAGACAGACAACCGTGGTGTTGATTTCCAAGAACAGGGAAATAAACGAAGAACTCGGAAAGATAAATAAAAAAGCTTTCAAAGGCCGCATATCAACGGCGGACAGGTTTATCTCCAAGGACAATCCCGGCATAGCCGACAATCCCGCCCTCGAAAGCGGATTATACGGCGCCCCCGTTGTGATAACATTGTTCGGGCCCAAGGATTTCCTTTATTCGGTTCCGGACTGCTGGGTCATGGCAGAGAATATGGCCTTGGCGGCTTATTCCCTGGGAATAGGATCATGTCTCATCGCCCGTGCGGAAGACACCTTCGACACTGATGCCGGTCAGAAGATTCAGAACGAGGCCGGCATACCTTCCGATTACATTGCGAGGGTGCACATAGCACTGGGTTATCCGGAAAACGGGTTCCCGAAAGCAAAAGAAAGGAAAAGAAAAGACGAACGGATTCTGGTCATCGATTGATTCCAATCAACGTTCATTTTTCCGGCATATTTCAGTGAATGCTTTGTCATTCTCGCGCATCTGAATGCAAATCAGCGGTGCTGACCACTTTTTTAATGTAACAAATCGTCTTATGGATGCGGTGTGCGGAGTGACCTTATCCAATATTTTCAAAAATCATCAGCGGGCCTGAAGGGATTCGAACCCTTGGCCGTTCGATTAAGAGTCGAACGCTCTACCTAGCTGAGCTACAGGCCCCTGCGAATTCTCTACAATCGGTCGTCATTAATAAACCTGTCTGTTATTCTCTATTACGTACGCATAATCCAATACCCTGTGTACAGATTAATATAACTTAAACCGTTTTACGAAGTGATAACGATGGCAGAGCTCAAAGTAAGGGATCTAATGACCACGCAGGTGGTTACACTCAAACCCGGGGACACCATAAAACAGGCCACGATACGTTTTGCGGTAAACAATATTTCAGGTGCGCCCATAGTTGACAATAAAAGCCACCTCATCGGAATCATCAGCGAAGACGACGTTTTGCAACTCATCGTCAAACGTCAGGAAGAGATGGACGAGGAGGGAGGAAAGATGTTGTCGTATTCTTTCGACTCCGCAAGTCAGAATTCAATTCTTCAGGAAGCCGCAAACGATATTTCCAACACGAAGGTGGAGGAAATAATGACCCACACCGTTCTGACCACGACTCCGGACGCATCCATCGTGGATCTTCTCAAAGCCATGATTGAACGCAAGGTCAACAGAGTCCCTGTTTTGGAAAAAGGGGTTCTTGTGGGAATAATCTCCAGAGGAGACATTGTTTTCCATATCTACAAAAGAAAAATATAATGCCGGAGCCGGGATGGGATTGTTGGAAGCGCACATACTTGCTAGTGGGAGTGACGGGAACTGTACCGTCATTCAATCGGGCGATGAAGCCATTATGATAGATGCGGGTCTGAGCTGCCGCAGACTTCTGTCCCTCATGGACACTCAGGGTGTGGATCCGTCAACCATAAAGGCGATTCTGCTGACCCACGAACATACGGATCATGTAAGAGGAGCGGGGCCCACCGCAAGAAAACTGGACATTCCCGTTTATTGCAACAGGCCCACTTACGAAGAGAGTAAACTCGGTCCCGTGGATTACAGACAGATTCACACCGGAATGCCGTTCAGTCTTTGCGGAATGGAAATATTACCCATGGCCACCTCCCACAACGCTGCGGAACCCAACGCTTTTCTGACCAAATCGGGAGATAAGAGAATACTCGTGGCGACCGACACAGGCAAACTGACTCTTCAACTGGAACATGCTCTGTCGATATCCGATTTGGCGATAATAGAGTCCAACTACGACAGTCAGATGCTGTCTGACGGACCTTACCCTCCGAATCTGAAAAAACTGATTGACAGCGACATCGGCCATTTATCGAACGTTGCCTGCGCCAGTGCCATAAAACGGACTCAATGCAACGGGCGTCAGATATTTTTGGCCCACTTGAGCAAGACGAACAACAAGCCGGATCTCGCAAGGGAAACCGTGGCCGAAATAACCGGTGAAAAACGATACAACCTTGATTGTCTCGAATTCCCGGGAGATACGAGAACAATCAGGGTGAAGTCCTGATCAATACCGCTTTTTCCCTTGTAATCAAAGCGTCCGCCATGCTTCTGGGCATTGTTATCAGATCTTCCTTTTTCAGGTTGTAATCCCTGTCGGGACCGGCGAACACGGGAAGATCTTCCAGTATTCTGATGAACACGTTCTCGTCTCCGTAGGATTCTTCTTCGGTGACGGATTTTCTTTCCGGGGAGGATATGATTTCTTCCCTCTTATCTTCCTGAGCGGGTTCGGTTTCAACCGTTGATTCAATTTCCTGAACGGGTTCGGGAATCTGAACCGATTCTTCGTAAGGATTGTAGAAATCGTCCTCGGAAATTCTGTCGGAATCAAAGTCCTCGAATTCATCCTTCATCACCGGCATATCTTTCAGTGATGACGGTTCCTCTGCGGAAGGTGCGGATTTCACGACAGGTTTCGGCGGCTCCGGAGTCTCTTCGATGGGTTCTATTTTGTATCTGACGTGTCCGGTGGCACGATCGACGGATCCCATGTGAACCCTGGCGGCTTCCAGAACGGAATCGTAAAATATTTTTTCTTCGGCGGTCAGAATATCGACGGACATCTGAGCGCCGGAAGCGGCTCTCAGAGCCATGCAGCTGACTTTGTCCATTCTCATGGATACGATGTCCCTTACCAACCGTCCCGCCTTTCTCCGGCGCTGGTTTGCGCCCTCGCACATAATCGAATCGGGATCTTCGGAAAGCAATCTTTCGTATTCGGCTTTCAAAGCAGTCAAAAGCGCGGTCATTGAAGGATAAAGATCGATTCTGACGTCCGAAAGGAGACCCTTGGTCCTTTCCTCCCTGTAAACTACCGTAAGGTCTTCGAACTTCATCGGATTCAATGTTGCCGAACGCATCGTGATAACCTAAGCGATGTCCGTATTTTAGTTTAAGCATCTCCGCAGGTCATGGGAAAATTGAATATCACACTTAAACCATCAACAAACCATGGACCTCTCGGATGTGACCCGAAAGACCGAAGAAGGCCTTGAAGTGGAAATCTACGTATCGCCACGTTCCTCCAAGCAGGGATTGGACGGTTTTGACGAATGGAGAAATCGTCTCATAGTCCGAGTAAGGGCCCCCCCTCTTGACGGCAGAGCCAACAAAGAAGTGGAAAAACTGATGAGAGATTTGACGGGAATGAAATCCGCGGTGATCAAAGGGACGACCGATCGAAGGAAAACCGTTTCGATAGACGGCGATTATGAAACAATAATGAAAAAATTGGAAGACTCGTTATGAGCAAAGACTCGGACAGATACGAAGCGATTGTGGAGATTCTCGAAGACCTGGAAGAATTGTCCGAAGGCAGCGTGATTCTGGTCGAAGGGAGAAAGGACGTATCCGCTTTGAAACATCTGGGAATAACCGGCGATATATTCACCGTACAGTCTTCCGGAGGTCCCATAAAGGCCGCCGAATACGTTTTCGAACAGGGAAAGAATGCGGTGATTCTGACCGATTGGGACTCGAAAGGTGACATAATCGCTTCCGATCTGGAAATACATCTGTCCGCCCTGGACGTGAGTTACGACCGGGACATAAGGGAACGTTTGGCCGGTCAGTGCAGAATCGACATCAAAGACGTGCAGGCTTTGGACGAGCTGGTGGAAAAGCTGTCTTACGCCGTTCCCTGAATTCCGTCGTCACCGGATATCTTACAATCATACAAACCTGTAATATACAGAAGAACCAATCCTTACACGGTAAGGATGGAAGGCCGGTTCATTGTTTTTGAAGGCATTGACGGTGCAGGCAAAAGCACCCTGATAGACGGAGTGTCAAAATTTCTGGCCGGAAAAGGCATCGATGTGACGGTGACTGCCGAACCCTCCGACGGACCCATCGGTTCGATTATACGTTCCGGTAAAATCAAAGACATTTCTCAAAACGCCGAGGCGCTTATGTTCACGGCGGACCGGGCGTACCATACCCGGGAAATGCTCAAATGGATGAAATCGGGAAAAACCGTGCTTTGCGACAGATATTACGCTTCGACGGTGGCATATCAGGCGGCAAATCTTGACGGTACGGAATCCGACCGGGAATGGCTGATGGAAATAAACCGTCCCGTGATAACGGAACCCGACCTTACTTTCCTTTTGGATTTGGATCCCGAGACAAGCATGCGCAGAGTCAACGACAGGGGAAACACAAGCAAATTTGAAAAAATCGAATATCTCGGAAAAGTCCGTTCCAACTATCTCGAGTTGGCCAAGGAGAAAAATTTTAAAATCATAGACGCCGCACGCACCGAAGAAGAGGTGCTGCGCGAAGTAATTACGATAATAGGTGAATGAAAATGCATCCTTCGGAAGAAATCTATTGCGAAAAAAGCAGCAGACTCAGAGGCAAGACGGTGGTGGTAGGCATAACCGGCAGCATAGCCGCGACGGAATGCTTCTCCACCATAAGGGATTTGATAAGACACGGCGCAACGGTCATTCCCGTGATGACCGATGCCGCCTGCGATCTCGTAACCGTGGACACGATTGAGTTTGCTTCGGGAACAAAACCCATAACGAAACTGACGGGGCAGGCGGAACACATCAAACACATGGGGGATTCCAGATCCGCAGATCTGCTCATGGTATATCCCGCAACCGCAAACACAATATCGAAAATAGCCAACGGAATAGACGACACCACGGTGACGTCGATGGCAACCGTTGCTCTGGGCAACGGAATACCCGTGGCGGTCGCCCCCGCGATGCATGAGGCCATGTTCAGAAATCCCGCGGTTGCGGCCAACATAAAGAAGTTGGAAGATATGGGCGTCAAGGTCATAGGCCCCCGTACCGACGGAATAAGAGCCAAAGTTGCAACCAGGGAAGAAGTGGTGTCCTGGGCGTTCAAACTTTTGTGCGGCAACGATCTCGCCGGAAGAAGAATTCTGGTGGTCGGGGGACGTTCGGAAGAACCGATTGACGACATGAGGATAATCACCAACCGTTCCACGGGCCTGATGTCGTTGTCCCTGGCTATACGTGCTTTCGAAAGAGGGGCGGACGTGGAGCTGTGGATGGGTGCAAGCAGCGTTGACGTTCCCGATTACATCAAAACCCGCAGGTTCGAAACCGTGGCGGACCTCGTTTCCATGATTCCGGACGTCAATCACGACATAGTGATTGTCCCGGCGGCACTGTCTGATTTTGCCCCCTCCGAAATGTACAGCGGAAAGATTCCCAGTGAGGAAGGATTCAAATCCGATTTTATTCCGGTTCCCAAGGTTCTGCCGCTGATACGTGAGAAATGCGACAGAGTCATAGGATTCAAAGCGGAATCCGGATTTACCGACGAAGAATTGGTGGCAAGGGCGAGACTGAGACTGGAAGAATACGATTTGTACGCGGTTGTCGCCAACGATATAGACGCCGCGGGAAAATCATCCTCCGCCGCCTTGCTCGTAACTGCCGACGACTACATTGACATATCGGGATCCAAGATAAGAATTTCCGATTGTATTTTGGATTTCTGTTCCGGAAGACAATGACCACGGCGTTTTCTCCCGGACACATAACCTGTTTTTTCCAGCCCGTGTCTTCTTACAACCCGCTGAGCGCGGGTTCCAGAGGCGCGGGTATACGGATCAATTTGGGCTCCACCGTCATGGTAAAACCCGCCTCGGGCAAACCCATCACGAAAATCAACGGGAACATTGTGGAAGGGGAGATAGTGAGACACGTCGCACGTTTGCTGGACCCCGATCAAGAATATGACATCAACATAAAACACGACCTTCCCGTCGGACAGGGATTCGGAATGTCCGCCGCGGATGCGGTGGCGACATCCCTCTGCGTCTGCCGGCTGACCGGAAAAGATATGGCCGAGGGTTACCGGGCGGCCCACATGGCCGAACTCTCGGAAGGAGGGGGACGCGGAGACGTCGCGGGCATAATGAGCAGATGTCCCCAGCCGCTGAGAACCGTTGCGGGACTGCCGCCCTTCGGAAAAGTAGAAGACACCTTCGTGTCCGTGGACAAGCTCACGCTGTTCACCGTTGGACCGCAGATTGAAACAAAATCAATTCTGTCAGACCGTAAAACAATGGCAAAGATAAGAGAAGCCGGGGCCGTCGCCACAGACGAATATCTCAATAATCTTTCTTTGAAATCCCTGTTTGAGATATCCAACCGTTTTTCGGAGGATTCGGGGTTGCGCACTTCAGAAATAAACAATGCAATCCATGTTTTGGAAGAGGCCGGATACAGGGCGGCAATGTGTATGTTGGGCAACAGTCTTTTCACGACGGCGCCGAAAGACGCGGTGAAGGAAATAATCGGTGATGTGTGGGCCGTATCATGCAGCGCAACCGTCGAAGAGGCGAGAGTCACTCGTATAAAGTGAACAGAACATCGTCCCCGCCCACGTCGAACAATCCTATTCTCGCACCGCAGTCCAGCCAGCCGTGGGCATAATTGACGGCGGCGAAAGCCGTTACCAAATCACCCTCATCACGGAAATGCCTGGCATCGTTGTAGTAAGATTCGGCCATGTTGAGGAAATCTTCCGCCAATCTGCGGCCGAATGATTTTTCGGGAGCCGCGATTTTCAGTTTTTCCAACGCTCTTGACGTGATATCCAGATAACGGGCGATTTTTTCCGGGGTGACGGTATCCTTCACGGACATACTCCGACTATGAACGGATTACGATATAATCCTGCTGGGAGCGTTTTAGATAAGATAATATTACCCGAGTGGTATCGTGGGCTCATGATAATCGTAGGCGGATCCTCATCAAGGGACCTGGCCAAAGAGCTGGCCGCCATACTTCAATGCACATACGTACAGGCTGCGACCACCCGATTTCCGGACGGTGAATGTTACACCAGAATAGACCACATGGAATTGGACGATGACGTGGTAATCGTACAGAACACCTATCCCGACGTGAACTTGATCGAGATGTTCCTTCTTCAGGACGCGGTCAAACGTCTCGGTGCAAGAACCGTGACTTTGGTCATACCTTATTTCGGATATGCCAGACAGGACCGGGTATTCAAACCCGGAGAGCCACAGAGCGCAAGAGTCATGGCAGAACATCTGGACATGGTCTGTGACAGAGTGATTACCGTGGACATCCACAAAGAAGAGGTCCTCGATTACTTCACCTGCCCGAGAGAGGATCTGAAAGCCGCCGAAACCATTGCGGAATATTTCACGGAAAGGGACATCGATTTGGTACTCGCCCCGGATCTGGGCGCGGTGAACAGAGCGAAAGCGGTGGCCGACATACTCAAAGTGGATTTCGATCATCTCAAAAAAATAAGACTGTCGGGCTCCGAAGTCAAAATGGAACCCGCCGCCATGGACTGCGAAGGCAAGAACGTTCTGATTGTGGACGATATGATTTCCACCGGAGGAACGATAATAGCCGCCGCTTACGCTTTGAGGGAAGCGGGGGCCTCGGGAGTTTCCGTCGCATGCACCCACGGCGTGTTCGTCGGCAATGCGATAGAACGCCTGACCGGAAGTTCCCTCGACACAATACTTTGCTGCAACACATTGGAAAATGAAGTATCACACATATCGGTCGCACCGATAATAGCCGATGCGTTGAAACGGTGATTACGATGAAGAAAAAGGAAAACTTCGGCGAGTGGTACAACGAGATAGTCGATACCGCGGAGTTGAGCGATAAAAGATACCCCATCAAGGGAATGAACGTATGGACGCCTTACGGCTGGAAAATCATGATGATGATCGATTCCTTCACCAGAAGGGAACTGAATGCCACGGGCCACGATGAAGTGAATTTTCCTCTGCTGATTCCCGAAACGGAATTCAAGAAAGAAAAAGATCACATCAAAGGATTCGATTCCGAAGTTTATTGGGTAACCAAAGCCGGAGACAACGAACTTGACGTTCCTCTGGTCATCAGACCCACTTCCGAAACCGCCATGTATCCCATGTTTTCACTCTGGGTGCGGTCCCATCAGGATCTGCCCCTGAAAATATTCCAAATCGTCAACACTTTCCGTTATGAAACCAAGCAGACCCGTTCCTTCATAAGGGTCCGGGAGATTCACTTTTTCGAATCCCACACCTGCCACACGACGGAAGAGGACGCCCAACGTCAGATTGAAGAAGACATAGTCATGCTGAAGAACATATCCAGAGAACTCTGTCTTCCCCATTTCCTTCTCGTGAGAACCGATTGGGACAAGTTCCCCGGAGCCCACTACACCGTGGGAATCGACACCGTGATGCCTCATGGAAGAACTTTGCAGATCGGATCGATTCATCATTACAGAACCAATTTCTCCGTCCCTTACGACATACAATACGAAGATCTGAACGGAGAACACAGATATGCCCACCAGACCACTTTCGGAATGAGCGAACGTCTTCTGGGGGCCGTCGTCGGAGTCCACGGGGATGACAGCGGACTGATTCTTCCGCCGCCCATAGCGCCCTTCCAAGCGGTCATAATCCCGATAATATCCAAAAACAATCCGGAGGAAGTCCTTGATGTTTGCAGAATGGTTACAGACATTCTGAGCAAAGACGGAATCAGGGTCAAACTGGACAACCGGAACCTGCGCCCCGGTGCGAAATACTACGATTGGGAGATGCGGGGCGTACCGCTGAGATTGGAAATAGGTGCCAGAGACGTAGAAAACAAACTGGTTTCCTTTGCAAGAAGAGACACCGGTGAAAAAGGGACCATGGATCTCAACGCAGTGTCCGCAGGCGCGAAACTGTTGCTGAATGATATTTCCGCGACTCTGTACCGCCGCGCGGCCGAAGTTCAGGAGTCCGCGGTCAGGGACATATCCGATATGTCCGAAGCCCCCGCGGAAAGTGATGAGACCAAGGATGATGTCATTCTGAGATTCGGTTGGTGCGGAAACGAGGACTGCGGTCACGGGTTCGAAGAAACCACGGGATACAAGATTCTCGGAACCCCTTACGGCGCGGACGCCGTGAAATGCGAATGCATCGTTTGCGGAGCCCCCTCCGAAAAACAGGCTTACGCCGCTCACCCGATGTGAATGCCATGAAAGGATTCAACGAAGGGGAAACTGCTTTTCTCGAAGACGCAGGGGGTAAAAGATACTGGTTCAAGGTATCTTACAAAATGATCAAAATTCCGTCTTTGGGAACCGTCGACGGCAAAAGGTTCGAAACCGCATATGACGGAAAAATCATGGAAATCGCCGATTCGGAATTCACGGTGTTCCGTCCCAAAGTGACCGAATTGATCGAATCCCTTGAAAGAGGGGCTCAGATAATCACTGTGAAAGACGCCGCCCAGATTCTGATCAACTGTGACGTGAAGAACGGAACGGAAGTCATTGAAGTGGGAGCAGGTTCCGGAGGACTTACCACCGCGCTGACGAATGCCGCAGCTCCGGACGGAAACGTTCTCACGGTCGAACTCAAAGAGGAAAATGCAAAACGGGCGGGAAGGAATCTTGCCAGAACGGGATTGGACAAAAACTGGAGTTACGTAATCGGCGATGCGAAAGACGTGAAATTCGAAGGCATCGCGGACGTTCTGACTTTGGACATGCCCGACCCCTGGTTGGCTTTGGACAATCTCCTTCCGCACCTGAAATCCGGAGGTCGGATATGCATATACGTTCCAAACGTGAACCAGTTGGAATCTTCCGTCATGGCATTGAGGGAAAGAGGATTTTCCCGCGTGCGGGCCTATGAAAACATCAATCGGGAAATGGAAGTCCATCCCGGCGGGGTAAGACCGTCCTTTGACACTCTGGGTCATACGGGATATCTCATATTCGGGCGGAAACGGGAATAACGGGGTCCGATATAACTTATTAAACAATAATTCCTTTATCCGGTACAGATGACAGTGGTCGGAACACGGATCCGGCCGAAAGGTGCGAACCTTCCGGAAGGACAAAATCCTTACGGAACGGCGGAATGCAGCAATCGGTGTCCGGACAATCCCTGATTTCAGAACCGCTGTGAGATGATCATATGGCAAAAGAACTATTGGTCAAACGCGACGCTCCATACGAGCTCTACGAAGTAAAACTTCTCGACGCAACCGACGAGGAAATGAAGAAGATATCCGACGACATGTCGTTGAATCTGTCTCTTGATGAGATGAAAGTCATAAAGGAATATTTTGCCAATGAAGGCCGCAATCCCGTTGACGTGGAACTGCAGTCTCTCGGTCAGGCATGGAGCGAGCATTGCTGTTACAAAAGTTCCAAAGCCATTCTGAAAGAATTCGTGTTCGGCATAGACCGTGACGATGTGCTCTCCCGGGGAGACGCCGGAGTCATGACCTTTGACGAAGAACACGGATACGCGCTCAGAATCGAAAGCCACAACCACCCTTCCGCGATAGAACCCTACGGCGGAGCCGGGACCGGAGTGGGAGGAATTCTCAGGGACGTCATCTGCATGGGAGCCAAGCCCATAGGATTGGGGGATCCGCTGTGTTTCGGATACCCCGACAGGAAAGGAGAGCTTCCAGCAGGCGCGAAACATCCCAAAGAACTCATGAAAGGCGCCGTAGCCGGAATAAGGGACTACAGCAAAATCGTGGGTGTCCCCGCAATCACAGGAGGGATGTTCTTTGACGAACGTTACACAAACAACTGTCTCGTGAACGTCTCATGCATAGGATTTCTCAGACTGGAAAATCTTTTGAACAACTTTGCCGGAGGCCCCGGAGAAACAATGATTCTGATCGGCGGCAAAACCGGAAGAGACGGAATACACGGAGTGAACTTCTCCTCTCAGGAGTTGGACGAAGGCCTTTGTGAAAAAACCGCTCCTGTTCAGCAAGGCGATCCCGTGATCAAGAAAGCCGTAATGCAATCCTGTCTGGAAGTCAGTGACAAACATCTTGCCACCGGAATGAAGGATCTGGGCGGGGGAGGCCTCAGCTGTGTCGTGGGCGAAATGGCATTGGACGGAGGCTGCGGCGCGGACATCGATTTGGAAAAGGTTCCGCTTAAGGAACCCGGGCTCGCCCCCTGGGAGATATGGATTTCAGAATCCCAGGAAAGGATGATGTGTACCTGCAAGCCTGAAAATCTGGACGAGGTTCTTGAAATTTTCAAATCGTATGACGTGATTGCGGTTCCCGTCGGAGTCACCAACGAATCAAAGCGCACCCGCATATTCTGGGAAGGCGAACAGATATTCGAAATGGATCAGAAATTCCTTACCACGGGTCCGATGTATCACAGACCGTACACTCAACCCAAAGTTTCCACTATGGAAGAGGAACGCACGCCCCGTTTGCCGGATGACAGAAAAGTCATACTCAGACTGTTGTCAGACCCCAACGTCGCGTCAAAGGAATGGATAATCAATCAATATGACAATGAAAACGGCGAATCGACCGCCGTATCCTCCCTGGTGGGAGATCCCGATGCACCCGGTCCCGGCGATGCCACGGTCATCAGACCCGTACCGGGAAGCACCAAGGGCTTGGCCGCCGCAATCGGCTGCAATCCCTGGTTCACCGAACTCGATCCGTACAACGGAGGAATGTCCTCCATGGACGAGGCCTGGCGGAACGTGGTGGCGGCGGGTGCGGTTCCGAACGCGATGACCGACTGTCTCAACTTCGGAAATCCGGAAAAACCCGACAGACTCGGGATACTCAGAGAAGCCGTCCGCGGCATAGGAAAATTCGCAAGGGAACTGAACATACCCATACCTTCAGGGAATGTGAGCCTGTACAACGAATCGTCCGCAGGCGTGTCCGTGCTGCCGACGCCCATGATAATGTGCTGTGGCATAATCGATGACGCATCCAAAGCCGTAACCGCCGATTTCAAAGAACCGGACAACAGAATTTACGTAATCGGCAAAACCAAGGAAGAGATGGGCGGATCTCTGCTGTACCGCGTGTTCGGAGGAAAACAGGGCAAGGTTCCCGGCGTCAGCACCAAGAACGTCAGGGATCTGACCGACAAGGTTCTGAAGGCCATGGACGAAGGACTGATAAAATCCTGCCATGACTGTTCCGACGGAGGTCTTGCGGTCGCGGTTGCGGAAATGTGCATATCCGGAAAAATGGGCGCCACGCTCGACCTCAGGACTCTGGAAGACGTTTCTCCCAGAAAGGCGCTTTATTCCGAAAGCAACACCAGATGGATTGCGGAAGTATCCGAAAAGGACGCTCAACGGTTTGAAGAAATAATGAACGGTTCCGCTTACCGTATCGGAAAGACCGGCGGCAAATCTCTGAATCTGAGGGATTCCGGCACAATCATCGATTTGGAAGAACTGTACGAGGCCTGGAGCAAACCCATAGCGAAGATTATGGAAAGTTCCGATTCCGAATAAGATCTCCGAAAAATCAAAACAACCAATTACCCGGCGGAAGCCGGGAATTTCTATTTATCAATAAATCAACGTATCTTCTTCGTAAATCACGGATTAACGTTCAGATTTCGATTCTGACTTCGACAGGATCTTTGTCCTTGAGGCTCAGAGTGCGTCTGAGATGGTATTGGCAAACGACTTCCACAATGTCGGAATAATGGGATCTCTCGGGCATGACGATTGCACAGTCGATGTTCTTTATCTTTGCCTTGTGGGCGATTACGTTGCCGAAGGAACGTCCTTCTGCTTCGAATTCTCTGATCAATTGTCCGGCGGAGCTTCTCAGAACATCAAGTTTTCCGAGATCCTCTTTGTCTACCGTAATGTTCAAAGTTCCTTCGAAAGGACGGAATCCAAGGGTCTTTTCGAACTGTTCGACGTACCGGGGCTGTGAAATATAGTATCCGCCCTGGCCCATGCCGGTTGTGATACGGCCTTTCAATGTCATGTGGTCCGTGAGTTCAAAAATTCTGCGGTATTCGTTGTATTCGTTCTTCAACCAGTTCACTCCGTTTTCCGTCAGCTTGATGCGCTGTCTTCTGGCACCGAGGTCCCGTACAATATATTTTCCGTCCAGAAGTTCCAAAATTCTTTTGGAAGCGGACTGCTGACTCATGTTCAGCGCATCCCCCAGTTCTCTGGAAGACACCGCTATGTAATCATGCACACCGCCGAGCAAAGCGATTTTTTTCAGAGTAGAAGTATACTTTTCGTCCACAGACAGAAATGCGAAAAATCAGTTATAAATCTACCGATTTTTTTGTTAACACCATTAATTTGGTAGATTCAGATAATAATCGGAGAATGAACGGCCTGCCGGATTATTCCGGCAAGCTGTTTTTATCAGTTTTGTTTGCCGATTCTGTTCGCTTTGATCCAAAGTCCGGTTTTGCGGTTGGCGGCAACCAACACAATCACCATGGCGATGACTGCCATGGCGGAACCCAGCCATTTGTCGATATTGCCGTACAGAATCATTGCAATGCAAATTCCCGTGGTCACTGCGGCAATACCCGTAACGACTCCCCATGTGCCGTTGCCGTTGGGTGCGAAACCCCCGCCGAGCACCAGGAAGAGTATCATCACGAGTAGACAAATTCCGACGTTAATTACCGAGCTTTCAGTGCTGTCATAGGCGTAAATGGAAGCCAGAATTGCCAACAATCCACCCAGAATTCCAAGCAAGAAGCCGAATTTTACAACTTTTGGTCTTTTGTCTATCATGTGTATTACCTTGTTCGAGATTCATTTACTCTTATTTATTTCAAGCGCAGAGCGCTCTGACACCTCTGAGCAGCAACCATGCGGATCCGAGAATCAGGAACCATATCTGATAGATGCCCGGTTCGCAAACCAATATCATGGCAAGCGTCGAAATCAGGAATATGATTGACAGGGACCCGAACAGCATACGGCGGTTGTCTTCGAAATCGTCATATATGGAACATATCACGGCAAGGAAAAATGACAGAGTGGCCAATTTTATCGAAATATCGAAAATCTCATCCCCCATTCCGAAGATAGCGGCCCAGACGATGAAAATACCCACAAGAACAAGGAACAGCCCCTCTCCGATTCTGCCGGGACGGCCTTTTTCAAACCTGCCTATGGCAGAGAATGCCAACAGTAATCCCCCTGCGGCACCGCCTATGAAGAGATATCTCGAGGCATCGGAATCAATGAGATCGGTTACAAGAGTCTCGCCGTAAACCCAATCCGAGTACTCAACGACAGTCAACATCAACATCAGTATGAACAAGGATACAGCCAGAAATCCCAGCATTGAATATCCCGGACTGCACTTTTTTTCTGATACCATGTGCCATAATCATTAATGGAGTTAATAACATTAATCGTTATTACTGCCGTCTGTCGAATCAATCACGATGCCTTCGGACCGTGGGTGAATATACGCATACAATCGGAAAACCGGCACGGTCCACATAGGAAAATCGGTATTTATCATCAACAAATGATAAAAATAATCTTCGTTCGCAATGCAGATTGTGTGCCCGCAACCGATTTTACGGTTTTTATCGGGATGGCGATACGGACATTCCGACGGTACCAATCCCCGCCGGCCCAATCTGAAATTAATCAAACTTAAATCACTGCACCCAATCACGCTCTGTATGAAGAAGATATTTTTTGTCGGCACCGCCGGTTGCGGAAAAAGCACCTTGGTTGCCGCGTACAAAGAGTGGCTTGAAGAACAGGGCGTGGATGCCCTGATTCTCAATCTCGACCCGGGATCCGATGTTTTGCCGTATCAGCCCGATGTGGACATAAGGGAATGGGTAAGTACCGCCGACGTCATGGAAGAATACGGATTGGGTCCCAACGGTGCGCAGATTGTTGCCGCGGACATCATGGCTCTGAACATAGATCGGATGACCGATGTGCTGGGAAGCATGAGATCCGACTATCTTCTAGTGGACACCCCCGGACAGTTGGAACTCTTCGCATTCCGGGAATCTTCCAAAATGACCGTCGAATCCCTCGGTGCCGAAGATTCCATGATTGTGTATCTTTCCGATCCTTCCCTGTGCAAAGATCCAAACGGGTTCGTGACGTCAATGATGCTGTCTTCCCTTGTTCAATTCCGGCTTCAGTTGCCGACATTCGGATTTTTGTCAAAATCCGACATTCTTTCGGAAGAAGAGAAAGACAGGGTCATAGGATGGTTCACCGATTCGGATTCACTGTATTTCGATCTGTTGGACCAGGACTCAGAACCTCAAACTGTCGTGGGTATGGAACTTTTCAAAGCGATGGAATCCATGGGTATATTCGGTCAGGTGAGAGCCGTCTCCGCCGAAATGTCCCAGGGCATGGATGAAATATACGCCGCGGTGCAACTGGCGTTCTTCGGCGGAGAAGATTCGGACATCATGAGTCCCAACGACTGATTCATCCGAACATATAGGCCGGCACGGCCTTGACTTTGTTCCGTCCGGCCTCCATGACCTTTTCCTTGCCTCTCATGAAGTCGCTCATGGTGACGGTGTCTCTTCCGTCCCTGATTGTCAGCATACCGGCTTCGGTGCAGATGCTCTTGATTTCGGCACCGGACGCGGTATCCGTGATATCGGCGAGAACTCTGAGATCCACATCATCGTCGATGTTCATGTAGGAAGTGTGAATTCCGAAAATCTGGAAACGCCCTTCGGTGTCCGGAAGTCCGATGTCAATGATTCTGTCGAATCTTCCCGGCCTCAGCAAAGCATCGTCCAGAATATCCGGTCTGTTGGTGGCACCGATGATTTTCACGTCTCCCGTGGGCGTGAATCCGTCAAGTTCCGCAAGAAGCTGCATCAACGTCCTCTGAACCTCACGGTCGCCGGAAGTGGCGGAATCCAATCTCTTGGCTCCCACGGAGTCAAGCTCGTCTATGAATATGATGCTGGGGGCTTTGGTTCTGGCAAGTTCGAACAGTTCACGTACCAGTCTGGCACCTTCTCCGATATATTTCTGGACCAGTTCGGAACCGACCAATCTTATGAAAGATGCGTCGGTGGCGCTGGCGACGGCCTTTGCCATAAGCGTTTTGCCGGTTCCCGGGGGACCCACAAGCAAAACTCCCTTGGGCGGTTCGATACCGACCTTGGCATAAAGTTCCGGCCTCAGAAGCGGATCTTCCACGGCTTCGCGGAGTTCAAGGATTTCGTTGTCCAATCCCCCTATGTCCTCATATGAAATATGGGGCCTGTCGATAATCTCGGCGCCCGTAATCACGGGATCCAAGGAAGACGGAAGCACATTCATCAAAGCCAGCGTCTGCTTGTTGAGGGAAACTCTGACTCCGGGGAGCAAATCGGATTTTGGAACGTATTCCGAAACGGAAACTATGAAATCGGGGCCGGTGGAACTTTTGACGATGACTCTGCCGTCCGGCAGAACGTCTTTGAGGGACCCTATTATCAACGGGGGGCTTCTGAGCCTTTCCAGCTCGGTCCTTACACGGGTAAGGTCCTTTTGCAATCTGAACAGTTCGCTTTCGGAATAACGTTTTTCGGTTTCTGCTTTCTGGAGATCCTCCATCAAGCGTACGTTGCGCTCTTCAAGCGAGATTATTTTCGCCCTGAGTTCCACGGTCTGTTCATCCATACCTTCCGCCATAGTATCCTACTTGATTATGCGCTCACATTTTTATTACTTTTCGTTCTCAATCGGTGTTAAACCCATCGGAACCGCAGTTATTAACTATAAAGTGAGCCTAATTATGAGTAATGCTCTGCGAATTATGTGGTAAGGATGTTCCGTTCACAAGGTCCGTCGTGATCGGAGGCGCCAGATTGGAAGCATGCCCCGAATGTGCTAAATTCGGGGAAGACAGAGGTTCCGCACCTTCCGACGGTTCCACCGGAGGAAACAGGGCGGTAATCGAGCAGAGGCTTGAAAGGCGTCAGAAAAGAATGGGCACCAAAGACGTTTACGCCCAGGCGAAGTCCGTCGAAATAATTGAGAATTACGGCACTGTGATACGTAAAGCCAGAGAATCCAAGGGAATGGATTTGGAACAGTTCTCGAAATCCATAAACGAGAAAAAGGGAACCATGGCCAAAATAGAAACCAACGATCTCATTCCCGATGACAAACTGGCCAAGAAAATCGAAAGGGCTCTGGACATCAAGCTTTTCGATACGGTATCGTCGGGTTTGATACAGTCCTCCGGAGGTTCCGGCGGAAAAATGACTCTCGGGGATTTTATCAAAAAGTGAAACGTCGGTCACTTACCGATCACGGTTTCACGGACTCTTCCGTAAAGTCCGGACACGTCGGCACCGATGGTTCTCAGAACCATCATGCCGGCGACTTCGATGTCCACGTCCAGTTTTTTCTGCATAAGGTTGCAGGCGGCGATGTATCCTGCTCTTCTCATTCCCGATTTTTCGGCTATGGCCATCATCTCGGCGAATACGTTGTCTTCGGATTGCGGTGTTTCAACGGGTTTGGAATCCGCAGGAGTGCCGGCAATGCGTTTTACAAAATCCGGGGACGGTCGGTACGCCATGGGAACATCAACTTCGGAAATGTCAAATTTCGGTCTCAGGTATCCGTCCTTCAGCTCCAATATCCCCGCGGACTTCATCGCATTCACGAGAGCCCCCGCTTCCTTCACGGTCATCCATCTCAGATCCAGGGAAACACCCATGGTGAATTCCTTTTCGGCGATGACGTCCCTGCCTTTGCTGCGGAAGAATGCCGCCGCGCATACAGTCATATCTTCAACCATTGCGACACCAAATCAATCTCTCCGATATTATCGTTACCCGTACATCTCTCGCGCGCGTGCGTTATTTGAGTTAAACTAACAATAAGAAAAGAGCTGTTTTTACAAAAGCTTTATATTGAGTTCCCTGATAGAGGGACATCCTGTGTGGTGAACATGAAATACACTAGATTCGAAAAAGCTAGGATTATCGGTTCGAGGGCGTTGCAGATTTCATATGGCGCTCCGGTTCTCGTAGATTATCCCGAGAAAATGATTGATCCAATCGACATTGCCATGCTGGAATACGATAATGACATGATTCCGATCACTGTCGTCAGGGAATAAGAGGCACATTTACATGAGCGATGAGGATATAATTACATTCGATGCCGATTTGTTGGTACCCGAAGACGTTTACCTTACGTCCGGAGTCCACATCGGAACGCAGCAGAAAAGCGCCGATATGAAGGATTTCATATTCAAGGTCAGACAGGACGGACTTTACGTTCTTGACGTCCAGAAGACGGACGAGAGAATAAGGGTCGCTGCCTCCATGATTGCACGCTATGATCCCAGGAGGGTTCTTGTGGTTTCGGCCAGGCAGTACGGTCAGAGACCTGCCAGGGAATTCTCCAGAGCCATCGGTGCACCCGCCTTTGCGGGGCGCTTCGTGCCCGGCACCCTCACAAACCCCGTTCACCCCGGTTACGTGGAGCCCGAAATCATACTCATGACGGATCCCGCCGCGGACAAACAGGCCCTCAATGAAGCGCTCAACCTGGGCGTTCCGATAATCGCCATGTGCGACGCGAACAACGAGACCCGCAACGTCGATTTGATTCTTCCCACCAACAACAAGGGAAGGCGGGCGTTGGCCTGTGTGTATTGGCTCCTCACCCGCGAAGTGCTCTTGGCACGCGGCGATTTGAAGGATCCCGAAGATTTCACCATGGAAATCGAAGATTTCGAAGCAAAGCTTTGATTACAAAACTTTTTTCACTCCAAACCTCTTCTTCATTTTATGAGGTACCCTGTTGCAGCGGGCAGATTCTATTCTTCCGACCGTAACGGTCTGATCAGGGATATTGAGTACTGTTTTTCCCATAAGATAGGTCCCGGCCTGCCCGGGGAAGAGGGTAGCGGCAGGTCTGTCGTCTCCGCTGTGGCGCCTCACGCGGGATACATGGTCTCAGGCATGAACGCCGCCCATACCTTCAAGAAAATCAAAGAGGACGGATTGCCGGACACTTATGTCATCATCGGTCCCGACCATCAGGGTGTTCCCTTTGACTTTGTGATGTGTTCTTCGGATTACCTTACGCCATTGGGTCCTTGCAAAACGGACTCGGAACTCGTCAAAGATTTTAACGGTATGATTCCCGACAGCCCGGGCGCCCATGCGTACGAGCATTCCATAGAAGTCCAGATTCCCTTCATCCAATACATTGATCCGGATCCGAAGATACTGCCGATAATAATGTCGAGACAGGACAAAGCAACCGCCCGCAGACTCGGAGAGATTCTCAAAGCCGTCTGCAGTGACCGTGACGTGATCGTGCTGGCATCCAGCGACCTTTCCCATTATATTCCGAAGAAGAAAGCCACAAACCTGGACTCCCTGATTCTTGACAACATACTCAAGCTGGATCCCGAAGGAATCTTCGATGTTGTGAGATCTGAAAGAATATCGGCCTGCGGATACGGCCCCATAGCCACATCTATTATTGCGACGGATCCCGGAAGGGCGGAAATCCTGAAATATTCCGATTCATACGACTCTCTCGGAAGGGATCCGGACGGTGTCGTCGGTTACGCCTCGGCCGTAATGTACAGAAAATGAAAGTTAAAAGGTTTGAAAACAAATCTCAGTAAGGGATGTGCTTGAGTCTTCTCAGGTCGGGCTCGTAAATCAAACCCTTGTCCATCAGAGCATCGGAGATTTCTTCGAGTTCGTTGGCGGATATTCCTTCCGCTTCCGCGGCTCTTTCCACTTCGTCCCTCGGGGCACCCTTGTCGTCACGGTCCAACTCGATGATTATGTTGAGAACCGTGTCCTCCATGTCTTGGCGTTCCGCCACGTTCTGAACGGGTTCGATGTCGAATTCATCCGGACCGACATCTTCGGGGAATCCGAAATCGATGTTGCTGTCGGGCAGAAGCATCCTGAGGGCGTTCTGAAGGAGTTTTATGTAAGTTGATGACTCGGGCATTCCATACTGGCTCAGTGCGGTGTTTATTCCGGTGGCTTCACTTTCCGAGAATCCCGCGTCAATCAGTTCCTTTTCGGAAGTGCTGTTGACGGCAATGGCTTTCTTCATTCTGAGCAGGCGTTCCCACAGGGATTCGGCCGCACTGAGAATCCATTGCATTCTGACCTCTTCGGAAACTTCCACGATGGTTTCGGGTCTGACGGATACGAAAACACGTCCGTCGTCGGCCGTGTACGTTCTGACTTTGCCCACCACCGCGACGTATGAAGGCGCTTCCAAATCGGCCATCGTTGCGGCGGCTTCCGGCTGGTATTTTCCCACGTTGATGAAGAAATTTCCCGAAACGTCCTGTATCCTGCCTCTCCATAGGGGTTCTTCTTCGCTGCCGACGTTTTCCTTCTCGGTGAGGACTCCGACAATCAGAACCCGGTTGACAACGGATCCCAACTTCGTTATGACGTAGAAGGGAGACATCTCATCGTCCCCTTTCATGGTGGCGGAAGAACCGTTCAGTTCGTTGGCGAACAGCCTCCACGCCGTCTCTCTGGCATTCATATGGATTCCTCCACGGTTTTAAGGAGTTTCTCGGCCTTTGCAGTCACATCCTCCTGTATAAGTTCGGCATCGCTGACTATCATCATGGGTCCGTACTCGTCACTTAGGACGTTTCCGGTCATGGACACTCTTTTGATTATGATTTTCTGAGTCATCTCGGCGGTGACCGGTTCCGTGCTTCCTCTGGCTTTGGCCAGTCCTTCGACGGCCCCCAAGGTGGTGCCGGTCAGTTTTTCCGTGAGTTCGCGGTTGATGATGGCGCTTATCGCACCCGTGCCGTCGTCAACGGTCAATTTCAGTCTGAGATCCATCACGGGTTCGACTTTTCCGTGTGCTTGGCATTCGCCGTTGAAAATGGATCTGTTGCATTCGGGACATCTTTCGATGAGCCCGCTTCCGCGTCTCACATCGACAACGGCTCCGACGATGTTTATGTCGAGTCCGCCGCCGGTCTTCACAATGTCGCCGATGGACTTTGTGACCACTCCGTCGGATATGGGTCCGAAAGTATCGTCGACCCTGCTGACTTCGCCTCTGTCTCCGATGTTGAGCTGGGGGATTCCCCTCCAGCTGCGGATGTATCCGTTTTTGATGCAAACGGTCTCACCCTCCTTAAAGTCAAAATCATTCCAGGCGGAATATTGGATTTTTCCCGTGTCGTCGGCAATCACTCCGGCGTAAACGGTCTTCGGCTCGCCTTTGACGGTAACGTTCCGTTCTTCGGTGGAAAGTATCCTGCCGGTGACGGTAACGTTTCCCATGCCTCCGGTAATCTGTCCGATTTTGCATTCGGAAGCTTCCATTGTAATTACCCGGTCGGGAACGTCAATGGTTTCGCCTTCTGCGGTTTCGATGGAACCTCTGGCACCCATATTAATCTGGACTTTATCGTTCCAAAGTTTGGTGTAGGCATTCCTGAACCAATAGATGGAACCCTTTTCAATCCTGGTTTCCTGTTTTTCCCACAGCGTGAAAGAAGCGGTGCCGGTTTCGTCACCGACGATTCCGGAAGTGATTGTCTTCGGCTGTCCTCTCACGGTAATGTCTTTATCTTCAACGTAAACAATTCTGACCAAAAGATCTACGCTTTGTTCGTTACCTGTCAATTCGCCTATTTTCTTGACGACGGAGGTTCGGAAAGGCGTAGGTTCTGAAACGCCGTATTTGCGCAATATTCCTCGTTTGGCTGCATCGGGAGCTATATGGAATTCCAGGACGTATCTCCTCAATTCGGCCATGATTTCTGAATCGTCGACCTTATCTTGCAGCACCCTTTTCAGTTCTTCAAAATGGGGTGTTAGTTCTTCTTCGCTCATTTTTATCGACCTCGTTTAACGCGGCGTAAACGTTTACGGGGTCACCATATAAAATAGTACACAAGGGGTGGGCCGAATCGACCGAATCAGGAAAAGAAAAATTCGGTCGTAACCTAATCTTTAAATGTATCAGTGCAATAATAGGATATGGTTCCTAAAAAGAAGATCGACGAAATCATCGACGGATACGATCCCTCGGAGATTACCATTGCGACCCTCTGTTCCCATTCTTCGCTTCAGATCTTCCACGGTGCCCGCAAAATGGGTTTCAATACCTTGGGCCTGACCGTCACTCACGACACCAAATATTACGACGCGTTTCCTTTGGCAAAACCCGATGAAATCCTCAGATACCGTGATTTCGACGATATGAACGAAAGAATCGGGGAGCTTCACGACAGAAACGCCGTGCTGATACCCCACGGTTCTTTCGTGGAATACATGGGTTCCGAAAGATTCGAGGATTTCGAAGTCCCCTCTTACGGGAACAGAAGAGTTTTGTCCTGGGAATCCAACAGGGAAATGCAGAGGGAATGGATCACTTCCGCGGGAGTTCCCATGCCCCGTCTGATATCGGATGCCAGGGAAATACGGGAGCCGGTGATGGTGAAGTATCACGGAGCCAAAGGAGGAAGGGGATTCTTCATAGCCAAGGATTACCCCGACTTCAAAATGTCCATAGACAATACCCAGCCGTACACGATACAGGAGTACTGCCTGGGAACCAGATATTACATTCACTACTTCTACGATCAGAACAAAAAGGACGGCTACCTCTGCGACAACGGCGGATCTCTGGAACTGATGTCCATGGACCGTCGCGACGAAAGCAACATCGACGAATTGTACAAACTCGGTTCCACCGAGGATTTGAAGAGACACGGATTGTATCCTTCTTTCGTGGTCACGGGAAACACCCCCGTCGTTTTGAGGGAATCCCTGTTGCCCAAAGCTTTGGAGATGGGACAGCTCGTCATCGACAGAGCTTTTGAAATGTTCGGAGGCATATGGGGCCCCTTCTGTCTGGAAACCGTTGTAAGCGACACTTTGAATTTCAAGGTCTTCGAAGTTTCCGCGAGAATCGTTGCGGGAACCAATCCGTTCATCACCGGATCTCCTTATGCGGATTTGATTTACCCCGGACTGAGCACCGGCGGACGCATGGCACTCGACATTAAACAAGCGGCGGAAAGCAACAACCTAAAGTCGATTCTGACATAATCTGCGGTCACATTATTATATCTTCAAACGATAGGGTTCAGCTACCGAGAGGCGTCACATGGTATCGCAAAGGCTTCAGAACGTTCCCGCATCAGGCACTGTAGCTATTTCCAACAAGGTCAGCAGATTGAAAGCAGAGGGTCAGGACATCATTTCTTTTTCGATGGGAGAGCCTGATTTCACCACTCCGCTCAACATAATCGACGCCTGCAAAGAGTCGATGGACAACGGATTCACCCACTATACCCCCTCCCTCGGAATACCTGAGTTGAGACGTGCCGTGGCGGAGTCCGCACACAATGAAAACAACATACCGTGCAGAGGTGCCAACGTGTTAATCACACCCGCCAAACAAGCCATATTCATGACCTGTCTGGCATATCTGGATCCTGACGACGAAGTCCTGCTTCCCAACCCCGCATGGGTGTCTTATGAAGCGTGTATCCGATTGGCGGGAGCCGTTCCTGTTTTTGTGCCGACCTACTTTGAAGACGGATTTGTCATAGACCCGGCCATGCTGGAAGCCGCAATCACGCCAAAGACGAAGATGATGATCATCAATTCTCCCTGCAACCCCACCGGTTGCGTGATACCCGACAACGTTCTCAGGGAACTGGTTTCGATTGCCGAGGCTCATGACATAATGATACTTTCCGACGAGATTTACGAGAAGGTGATTTATGACGGAAAACACATTTCTCCCGCTTCGCTTCCCGACACCTTCGACCGGACGATAACCGTATCCGGGCTTTCCAAGACATATGCCATGACGGGATGGAGAATGGGGTGGGCCATCGCCAACGAAGAAGCGATTTCCAACCTCAACAAACTGCAGTCCCATTCCATATCCTGTTGCGTTTCTTTTGCCCAGCAGGCATCCATAGAAGCCATAAAGGGAGACCAGGAACAGAAAAACAGGTTCATCAAGGAATTCAAGGAAAGAAGAGATTTGACAATCGATCTCATAGGCGAAATCAAAGGTCTCGACGTCAACGTTCCCCAGGGGGCGTTCTATCTGTTCCCGAAATACAGCGCGGACATCAAGTCAAGCAAGCTCGTAACCATGCTTTTGGAAGAGGCCCATGTGGCGATGACCCCCGGCTCCGCTTTCGGTCCCGCAGGGGAGGGATTCTTCAGAATGTCCTATGCCACGGGCGAAGACCAAATCCGCGAAGGATTGGACAGGGTCAAGAAATTCTTCGCGAACCTGTAAACTTGCCGTCAAGATAAATATAGGTTGAAGATATAGCCGTATTGCTCCTCGTCCTATACCGTGAGGGGCAGAGGGATTCCGTTTGAACAGAAAACTTTTCACAGTAGGCCCTGTCAACGTAGAGCCTGAAGTGCTTGAAGTCATGACAAAGCCAATCATAACGCACAGATCCAAAGAATACAAACTTCTCCACGGTTCCATTGTGGAAATGATCCGTAAGGCACTGAGTACGGACATGGATGTTTTTATGGTAGGAGGTTCGGCATCCGCAATGATTGAAGGCGCTATGCGAAACGGCATATCCCGCAAGTCACTGGGTATAAGCGGAGGATCCTTCGGGGACAGATCTTCGGAGATCGCGGAACTGAACGGAAAGACCGTCACTAAGATAGAAGTCCCTCTTGGAAAGGCGATTCTTCCCGAACACATCGAAGGGAAAGTCAAAGAAGACATCGAAGCTGTCCACTGGGTCAGCAACGAATCTTCCACCGGGGTGTTTTGTGATTCCACGGCGATAGCGAACGAAGTCCGCAACCAGAACCCCGACGCTCTGACGGTAATAGACGCGGTGACTTCCGCCTTCGCAATGGATCTTGACATGAAAAATCTGGAACCGGATGCGTTGGTGTTCGGTACCCAGAAAGCTCTGGCATTGCCCCCGGGACTGGGACTGATGGTATGTTCCGAGCGACTTTTGAAGAAGGCCGAATCCGTGGAGAACCGCGGATTTTACACGGACTTGCTGAAAATCAAAAAACAAAGCGACGTGGATTATGCATTGACCACGCCGCCGGTATCGTTGATGTATGCTTTGGAGTTCCAGTTGGAGAGAATCCTCAAAGAAGGCATGCCAGCCAGATACAGGCGCCATCAGGACATGGCGGATCTTGTAAGGAATTGGGCCGACAGCAGACTCAACGGCATATTCCCCGAGAAAGGGGTACGGTCGAACACCATCGGTGTTCTGAACCGCGGAGACCTGGACTTCAATGCGTTCCATTCCGCCCTGAAAGACAAAGGATTTGAGATATCCAACGGCTACGGCGGCGTCAAGGAAAAAACATTCAGGATCGGGCACATGGGAGATCTCACGCCGGAAAGAGTCAAAGGTCTTCTGGGGGCCATGGATGAAATTTTGGAGGTAACGGAATGAACAAAATCCTAGTTTCAGACTCTCTCAGCGAAGAGGGACTGGCAATTCTGAGAGAATCCGGGTTTCCGGTTGATGAAAAAACCGGTCTCACCGAAGACGAGCTTTGCGAAATCATGGGCGATTATGAATGCCTTATTGTGAGGTCCGGCACCAAGGTCACCAAAAAAGTGATTGAAGCCGGAACCAAGCTGAGAGTGATAGGGCGAGCCGGAGTGGGTGTCGACAACATCGACATACCCGCGGCAACCGAAAAAGGCATTCTGGTAATGAACACGCCTTCCGCGAACATTCTGTCCGCGGCGGAACACACCTGTGCGATGCTCATGTCCCTGGCAAGAAACGTTCCTTTTGCTCACGTTTCGATGCACAAGGGAGAATGGAAACGTTCAAAATACACCGGAGTGGAATTGGCAGGAAAGACACTGGGTATCATCGGCGTCGGAAGAGTTGGAGGCGAAGTCGCCAAACGCATGAAAGCTTTCGATATGACCTTGATAGGATACGATCCCTTCCTTCCGAAGGAAGTCGCGGAGGGAATCGGAGTGCGTCTGACCACACTTGAAGAAGTCCTTGTCGAATCGGACTTCATGACAATACACACACCTTTGCTTCCCGATACAAAGAACATGATTTCCACCGAACAGTTCAACATGATGAAACCCAACGCAAGATTCATCAACGTCGCCCGCGGCGGAGTGGTGGATGAGGAAGCCTTGTATGTTGCGTTGAAGAACAATGTAATTGCCGGAGCCGCCTTTGACGTATGGTGCGAAGAACCTCTGTGCGAAGCCGAACAGAAACTTCTGGAACTTGAAAATCTGATCACCACGCCCCACTTGGGAGCCAGCACTGTGGAAGCACAGGAACGTGTGGCGACGGAAATTGCGGAAGCGGCAATCAAATTCCTTCGGGACGGAATGATAACGAACGCAATCAACGCACCCAGAGGAAAACTCGACCCGGAAACCGAACAGTATGTGCCTTTGGCCGAACGCATGGGCGTTCTGGCTCATCAGCTCAACGGAAATCTGCCCATCAAAGATCTGGAAATCGTTTACAGCGGAGATCTTGCGAGCAAACAGACCAAAATCCTTACGATTTACACCGTTATGGGAGTACTCAAGAACATCATCGGTCCCGGAAGAGCCAATACAATTAACACCATGGCCATTGCAAAAGGCAAAGGGATCAACATCAAAGAAACATCCACTGCGGAAGCCAAAGACTACACTAATATAATTGAAGTCAGAACGACCGTCGGAAACACCACCCGTTCCATACGGGGAACCGTGTTCGGCGGTCAGCCGAGACTCGTGGGCATCGACGAATACAGTTTCGAAGTCCCCATGTCGGGAGACATGGTCTACATCAGATACAAAGATGCCCCCGGAATGATCGGAAAAATCGGCACGGCCATGGGCAAATCGGGAATAAACATAGCTCAGATGGCCGTCGGAAGAACGAATGAGAATGCTTTGATGATTCTCATCGTGGATCAGGACGTTGAAGCAGACGTCCTCAAAAACGTTATGAAAGTGTCCGGTGCCGAAGACGCAAAGTTTATTGACTTGGTGGAGAACTGAAGGAGGAGCATTAATGAACGTCATAATCACCGTCGATGAACTTACACAGGCGATAGTGAACGCCATACGCGAAGAGAGAATGATGATGGAAGAAGAGCAAGCCTATCACCAGGCTCTTCACGTGCTGAACTTTTTTGGCTACTCCGACAGAATAATCGATAACATTCTGGAGCCTCAGGACCGTGATACGTTCTATATGCTCGAAGACAAGGGAATTCTGACCACCGAAAGGGAAGAAACCACGCTGTATGACGGAAGGGAGTGGAGAATTCACTACTGGCTCTTCAGAAAAAACAGAATCGAAGAGTTAATCGAGGCAGAAGATCCCGAAGAACAGGAAGACGAATCCGAAGGGAACATCTACGATAACCTGTCTGACGAAGTCTGGGTAAGGGCCTCCGAAGAAGACGGCGAAGAGTGATTCTTCCCTAAGAGCCCAATCCGCAAAAACGTCTCAAGAATTGAGCCAATAACACTTTTTACCTCCATGAGGGTTACCCCTTCATGGAAATTTTTCCTTACCCTTACAGAAAGGGTCAGGAGGAGCTTGTCAAATTCCTCCGAAACATTTCGATTACCGGCGGAACCGCGGTGATAGAATCCGGCACGGGAACGGGCAAAACCGTTTCATCCCTTTCCGCCGCCATCTCGGCGGCCAAAGCCACCGGATGCAAAGTAGTGTATCTTACCCGGACCAGGTCCCAGCAGAAGCAGGTGGTCATCGAGTGCGCCAGAATATCGGAGAAGATTCCGCTACTGTGCGTTCCGATCCAAGGACGCAGGGCGTCTTCCTGTCCGATGATGGCCGATGACCCGGAGCTGTCATCGGGAACGCCGGAGGAACTGTCGAAACTCTGTTCCGAATACAAACGCAAAGAGAACGGAGTGTCCGCCTGTGAGCACTTCTCAAAAATAGAGGGTACGGATCTGTCCCAGATAATTGAATACGTCAGAAACGAAAATCCGACCCAGGAAGAATTTGACGTTTACTGCAAGAATCTGAAACTTTGTTCTTATGAACTGACCAAATTGCTGTTGCCCGACGCGGATGTGATTGTGGCGCCCTATCCCTTCATTTTCATGCAGCCGGTGTTCACGAGATTTTCCGAATGGGCGGAAACGCCGTTGTCGTCGATGATTTTGGTAATAGACGAGGCTCACAATCTTCCCGACTATCTGAGGGAGATAATGACTTCCGAATACAGCCTTCGGGCTCTGGATATGGCGGAAAGTGAAGCCAAAGAATGGGGCGATCCGGAAGTTTCCGACGGGTTCAAAGTAACCGACCTGACCGGAGTCATGAGGGCCATAATAAAATCCGCCCGGGAGTATCTGGTGGAGGACGATGGGATAGTTCCGCCTTATTTCCTTCAGGATGAACTGATGGAAAAATTGGGAACCGGTTCCAGAACAATCATTTCGATTTCAAATTCTTTGATTGATGTCGGTGAAATAATTTCCGAAGCCAAGAAGAAGAAAAAACGGCTGCCGAGAACATACATTGGTTCCCTGGGAAGATTTCTTCAGCACTGGTACATGACCGAAGACGGATTCTACGTCCGCCTGGTCGAAGAGATCGAAAACACCCGTCTCCGAATTTATTGCATGGATCCGAGGGAAGCGGCCCTCCCTTTGACGGCCTGCCATTCATCGATTCACATGTCCGGGACTCTGGTTCCTCTGGAGGATTACGCGAGGGAGTTGGGTCTTGAACGGGCGGAAACCAGAGTGTTCCCGTCTCCGTTCGACCCCGACAATCTGTATGTGGGTCATGTGACGGATCTGTCCACCCGATATGAGGAAATGAACAATCCCGAAAACGTCATGCAACTGGAAAACATGACCGTGGAACTGGCAAGATGCACAGACCGGAACACCGCGGTGTTTTTTCCTTCGTACAGACTCATGGACGTTTTCATCGAGGACGGAGTGCCCGAAAGAATAGGGAAGGATATTTTCTTCGAAGTCAAGGGGATGTCCCAGCCGGACCTCACGGAAGCGGTCGAAGGTTTCACAAACACGCCTCAGAGCGTACTCTTTGCCGTGACCGGAGGCAGAATCAGCGAAGGTCTTGATTTTCCGGACAAAGATCTCGAAGTCGCAATCGTAATCGGGGTGCCTTACCCCAGACCCACCGCCAGACACAAAGCGTTCACGAGATACTGCGAACTGAGGTTCGGCGACGGATTCAGATACGCTTCAAAAATTCCCGCGGCAAGAAAAATAAGGCAGGCGATAGGCAGGCTCATCCGTTCGGAGAACGATGTCGGTGCAGCGTTGATCCTGGACCGCCGCGCGGCGGTTTTGGACGGGCTCGAATCGGTACCTTCCGAGAATCCATGCGAAGATATCGCAAACTCCTTTGCCAAAAAAGGATAATTTTATAAAAGACAGGGCTTTCCTCGGGGTATGCACATCAACGTAGACGAAGATGTAAAAAACAAAATAATCGAGGAGGGCGTGGATTACCGCGTCTGCACTTCCTGTTCCGGTCCCGCATTGGTGCCCGTGACCGTCAAGCCTCCGAAGGCCAACGATGTCAGGATACCCATCGGCGACAACACTCTTTACATATCCGCGGTACAGGCAAGGTACATAAACCGTGTCACTTTGGATATGGTTTACAACCAGAGGCAGATGAACTACTGTTCCGCCTTTTACTGATCAGGAAATTCTTATCGCCGATGTTGCCGAAGATTCCGCAAGATCTTCGGCGGCTATCAATTTACTGAAATTCAGAACCTTTTCGGGATTTGCATCCGTGACGGGTCCCTTGGGAACCGCGGTGCAGCTGACGGCCGGCCGAATGGATATTTCGTAAGTACCGATTTCTTTCGCTATTTCTTCGATTTCGATTTTGTCGTAACCGATCAAAGGCCGGAGTACGGGAATACCCAATCCTGTGTTTTCGGCTCGGATGTTTCTTAAGGTCTGGGATGCGACCTGTCCCAAAGCGTCCCCCATGACTATTCCGGAGCACCCGAATTTTTCGCACATTTTCTTCGCGGTGTGTTGCATCAGATGTTTGCACAAAACGCACTGATACCTCACGTCGCATTTTTCTCCGATGGCGGTCTGGGACGGGCCGTGTTCCGCAGAATACAGCGGCATCTCCTGCCCCGTTGCCGTCCTCAGCTGTTCGGCCAAATCCTTCACGTTGTCCAACGACCTGCCGTCTTCGTACGGGGTGTTGTCCATGTGCAAAAGTATGATTTCGGCTCCGGCTTCCGCCATGACATATGCGGCGACCGGAGAATCGATCCCCCCGGACAGGAGGGCGATGAGTTTCAGTTCAGATACCTCCCCGTCTGTATCGGGGATCCGTCGTCTTCATCATCGTCGATCATCATGTAGTACAGTCCGCTGATTATGTCCTTTAGATCTTTGATCTCGGCTTTCAGCGCCGTGACTTCCGCACGGAGACCTTCCAATTCCTGCTGGTTCATAGCTTAACGTTCCCGTAATCCTTGGCCAGTTTTCTGGGCATGGAGTATTTGCATTCAGGACAGTAAATACCTTTTCCTTTGCGCTCCATTTCTGTTTTGCAGGTACCGCACAAGGAACGGATTACGCCAAGATCGTCATCTCTGGTCGAAAGTTGCAGGGACGGCTCGGTCTCAATGACTCTGGCCCTGATGAAATCTCCTTTTCTCAGTTCGGAACCCACGTCATCCGTGTAACCGGGGGATATTTTGGACACATGAATGGTTGCGTAAGTCTCTCCTCCGACGCCCCTTTCGGTTCCGTCGGTGGCGACCACATCCGCCGTGGCCATGGTTTTGCGTATGTCTGCGACTATCGCATACACCGTATCTCCCTCTTTCAGAATGTTCGGAGGGTTGGGCGTCACCACTCTTGCGACGTATTCTTCATTGTCGAGAACCAGTTCCCCGATTTGGGAAGCGTATATTTTACCGTTTTCGGCATATGTTCCGTCTGACGCAAGGTATTCTTCTTCTACCGCTACCTCGTCTCCGGGGAAAACTCCAATTTTATGTTTCATCAAAATCACCTTATGTTAACAACAGCTATCTCAATGCTGCGATTTTCATCTCTGTGGAATTCAAATGTATGAGGGATGTTGTACTTATAAACTTTACAAAGGGACGCTTTTCTGTTCTTCCTTTCGCAGTGCCCGATTACGAAATCCGTTGTTTCCGCTTTGTGGACGGAATACACACATTCCGACAATTCCATGGCTTTGTCCAAAAAAGGCCGGTCCGCATTCCTGTTCTGACATCCGAAGGGAGGATTCATAAAAATTGTATCCGCGCCGTCGGTGACGTCGTTCACGTCGGAAACATGAAATCCGATGTTCAATCCGAGATTCTCTTTGTTTCTGTCAGCGACTTCAATCGCGTCTTCCGAAATATCGTACCCCGCAGACATGCCGGCGCCCATCAGTGCGGCGGCTATCGCAAACACGCCGTTGCCGCATCCCAAATCCACGATTTTCAGATTTTCGACGTCTCCGTTCATGTAAGCGTCGAACACGATGTCGGCGACAATTATCGCAGGAGTGGGATACTGTTCGAGCGACGGGTCGAAAGAAGTCTGTTTTTCAAGACCCTCCAATATGATTTCGAGAGCCCTCTTCCTCATCATGTATCGTATCCTCCCGGGGCTATTTTGTTTTAGCCGTGACCGGGACGAAACGGAAAGTCACATCATAAAATCAATTGTGGCTAAAAATTAGATTTTATTTAGTCATTCTTTTATAATACTCTGATTAAATTAGACAAATGTCTAATATAATTTATTTAATCAGACATAACACAAGTTAATTTATATCATTTGAGCGCATATCCGCAATCAATCAGCATACCTGCTGAACAGGGGAACCAAATGTACGTCATCGACAACTCGAAATCAACCACGAACACATCTTCAAGAGTCAAGGATCTTTGTCCTACCAGCGGAATGTGTCCCGTATGCACAGAAGACTGCAATGTAATGTGCGAAGTCTCCAAAGGAGCAATCAGAGGCAGGGAAGTTCTTTATCCCAGCCCCGAACATTTCGGAAAAAGCACCGCCGCGTCCAACAAGAATTATTTCCTCGATTGGTCGCATTTCCAGATAATGTCCGAGCTTCAGAGCGCAAAGGGAATCGAACCCGATTCGGACATAGCCTTTTTCGAGAACGTTAAAATCAACACCGTAATCGGTGCCCGCGGAAAGAACCCCATCAAACAGAAACTGCCGGTTCACATCGCAGGTTTGGGTTCCACCGCAGTGGCAAAGAGAAACTGGAAGGAGCTCGCGTCCGGAGCCGCTATGGCGGGAGTTTCCGAAGTCATCGGAGAAAACGTCTGCGGAATGGACAGCGAAGCCGTCTATTCCAACGGCAAAGTCCAATCTTCCGTTGACCTGGAATTCCGCGTGAATTCCTACCTCAATTTTTGGGACGGGGAAAACGGACGCATCGTTCTTCAGACCAACGTTGAAGATCAGCGTGCCGGAGTGGACGAATACGGACTGTCCAAACTTGAAGTGGAAGTCATCGAGAGAAAGTGGGGGCAGGGCGCAAAGGCCATCGGAGGAGAAGTCAGACTCAACTCCATCGAGAGAGCCCTGGAACTGAAATCCCGTGGATATGTGGTGGTCCCCGATCCCGAAGACCCCTCGGTTCAGGAAGCCTTCAGGGCCGGCGCTTTCAAAACTTTTGAAAGGCACAGCCGGGTGGGATTTCCCGAACATGACAGATTCATCGATGATGTTGACAATCTGAGAACCATGGGCGCAAAAAACGTATTCTTGAAGACCGGCGCCTTCAAACCTGAGGCAGTGGCATTCACAATGAAAGTCGCTTCCGAAGCCAAATTGGATCTTGTGACCTTCGACGGGGCGGGAGCGGGCACGGGAATGTCTCCCGTCATGCACATGCACGAA
The DNA here is from genome assembly GCA_050950505.1 of Candidatus Methanomethylophilaceae archaeon. Lineage (GTDB taxonomy): Archaea > Thermoplasmatota > Thermoplasmata > Methanomassiliicoccales > Methanomethylophilaceae > VadinCA11. The sequence goes on from JBMNHS010000001.1 coordinate 556,694, forward strand.
TTGGGCACTCCGACAATCTGGCTCTTCTCCCAAGTTATGAAGTGCGCTAAATTGCTCAAGGACAGAAACCTCCCTGTTCCCGATGTTTCTTTCGCAGGCGGATTCATCAACGAGGCTCAGATGTACAAAGCCTTCGCGCTGTCCGATCTCGGAGACGGTCCAATATGCAGGTCCATCGGAATGGCCAGAGCCCCCCTTACCGCTGCAATGAAAGGAAGGAGATTCTCCGAACTTGCCAAGGAAGGAAAACTTCCGGGAAGTTTTTCCAAAGAATACGGAGACGATCCCAAAACCTTCATGATTTCCGCCGGAACCGTTACAAAAACGTATCCTGACAAGGAAATCGGAACGGAGATTCCGTGGGGAGGGGTTGCGTTGTACACTTACTTCCAGGACAGGCTGGGAGAAGGTCTCAAGCAACTCATGGCGGGTACCAGAAGATTCACCTTCGATTCCATAGAGTACGGGGACATTGTCACCCTTACGGATATCGCGAGCAGGGTTTCCGGTGTTGAAACTTTGGAAGCCCGGGCGGAAAGGGTAATGGAGAATCTTCTCTGAAACCGATTTAAGGGGACGGTCTTATCAGGCCGTCCCGTGATATATTTTATAGAACAATCCCATTGCGAGCCGCGAACGTCGGGATGGATTGTTCCTGATACGGGGGAGTGCAATTGGTAAAAATCAAACGTGCGATCGTCAGTGTTTCTGACAAAACGGGCATAGCGGACTTTGTCCGGGAACTGGTTTCCCGAGGTACGGAGGTAATATCCACCGGAGGAACCCATAAACTTCTGAAGGAAGAAGGAATCGACGTGACTGAAGTCTCCGACGTAACGGGATTCCCGGAAATGCTGGACGGCCGCGTGAAAACCCTGCACCCCAAACTGCACGGGGGAATACTCGCGAAACGCGATGACGCAAACCATATGAAAGCCCTCGAAAACGCGGAGATAACCCCCGTGGACATGGTGGTGGTGAATCTTTATCCGTTCAAAGAAACGGTTCTGAAAAATTCTTCTTTCGACGACATTGTGGAAAATATCGACATTGGCGGCCCCAGCCTGATTCGCGCCGCCGCCAAAAATTACAATTCCGTGGCGGTTGTCACGGATCCTTCCCAATACTCCCTGATTCTCGAAGACATCAAAGAACACGGAGAAGTCATTCCCGGAACCTTGGAAAAGCTCATGGCCGAAGCCTTCGTGAACACTGCGAATTACGACGCGATGATCGCCGAAACCGTGCTGAAACGGTTCGGTGACGGATTTCCCCGTTCATTCCCCGTTCCCACGGAGAAAGTCGAAGATCTCAGATACGGGGAAAACCCCAATCAGAAAGCCGCGTATTACACGGATCCCTTCACGGAAGGGCCCACCGTGTCAAAATCCGAACAGCTTCACGGCAAACAGCTGTCTTTCAACAACATCCTCGATTTGGACAAAGCCCTCGACATCGTAATGGATTTTGAAAAGCCGACGGTTGTTGTGATGAAACACACCAACCCCTGCGGTTTGGCTTCCGCCGATACGATATCGGAAGCCTTCATCACCGCTTATGACGTGGACCCCATGTCCGCCTACGGGTGTGTGATTGCACTCAACCGGGACTGCGATATGAAAACCGCCGAAGAAATCAAGAAACATTTCGTTGAAGCGGTCATTTGCCCGGAGTACGAACCGGAAGCCCTTGAACTTCTGCAGACCAAGAAGAATCTCCGCATTCTCAGAACCGGGGAACCGATCGGCCCCGACCGCAGACACAGGGATTACAAAATGAAGAAGGTCAGAGGCGGGATGCTGATCCAGACCGACGAAGACCTCGTCATAGACCCGAACAATCTCACGGTGGTCACCGAACGTGCACCGACGGAAGATGAAATCCATTCGTTGCTGTTTGCATGGAAACTCGCCAAACATGTAACGTCCAATGCCGTCGTATACGTGAAAGACGAACGTGCGGTGGGCATCGGGGCGGGTCAGATGAGCCGGGTGGATTCCGCAAAGATTGCGGCGATGAAAGCCAACGAGCCCACTGAAGGCAGTGTTATGGCATCCGACGCGTTCTTCCCTTTCAGGGACGGAGTGGACACCGCCGCCGAAGCGGGCGTGACCGCAATAATCCAACCCGGCGGAAGCATTCGGGACCAGGAAGTCATAGACGCCGCCAACGAACACGGCATAGCCATGGTGTTTACCGGCTGCCGGGTGTTCAGACACTGATTTCCGGTTTCAGTCCTTGTCCAACTCTATGGGTATGATGGGCTTTCCCTCGGCCTTTCTCTTCATGTGTCCCCCAGGGCCTCCCCGTTCTATACGGGCGGCTTCGATACATTCGGGGTTGTTGCACACGTGAGCGGCGAATACGAAATTCTTGGAGGGTTTGCCGCATATCTCACAGGGGTAATCTTCAAATCCTGTTTCCATGAAAGGTACATTGTTCATCTGATGTAAAAACCAAGCGTTATGTATGCACAGTGCCGTCCGTGATTGTGAACTTTCAGACTCTTTCGGAAAAATACAGACTGGACGATTGCATCAAATGCAAACGTTGCACGAAAAACTGCCCCTCCGCAAAACACGGAGGAATAATCCCGGACCGGGTTGTGTCTGAAGTCTCCGAGGGAATTTACGACGGTGATCCCTGGACCTGCCTGATGTGTCACAGATGCGGCATGGTCTGCCCCAAAGACATAGATATTCCGGAACTGATCCGGGAACTCCGTCAATCAGAAGCTTCGAAAGAAAATATTCCGGACAGGTTTTCCCGGGTTTACAAAAGATACATGGAAACCGGAGACACGCTGTCCGTGGCAGCTTCCATGGATGAAGAAAGGAACCGGCTCGGACTTCCGAACATGGAAAGGGACGTTGACGCTTTGGAAAAACTCAGAAAAATAACTGGAGGCAAAGAATGAAACTGTTCCCCGGTTGCACCGTGACATCAAGAATACCTTTTGTGGAATCCGCCACGTTGTTCATCGCCGAAGAGCTGGGAAAGGAATTTTCCGGCAAAGAACCGATGTGCTGTTTCGAACCCACGGGACTCAGGTCCGTGGATTATGACGTATGGACCGCCGTCGGCGAGATGATCCATTCCCGCAACGCGAATGAAAGAATAGTGACTCTCTGCGAGGGATGCAACATGTCTCTCTCCCTGTCCAAAGACATTCTTGAGACGGATGAAGGAATCGCATCGGCCGAAACAAGACTTTCGGAAGTCGGAATGAAACCCGGAACGGCGGAGGTGAACGGACTTTTGGAATATCTTCATGAAAACACCGAGGGAATCAGAAAAGCGGTCAAAACACCGATCAAAGGGACCGGCGCGGTGTTTCCCGGATGCCACGGGGATTACGCATACATGAAGAGAGGTCACGACGCTTCCGATCTGCTTTATGAAATCATGGAAGCCGCGGGCTGTCAGGGAGTGAAACTCAAAGGTCCTCTTTGTTGCGGCGGAGGCCTCCAAGGAGTTTACGACGACATCGCCGAAGACATAATTGCCGATATGGTGGATGCCTTCAGAGAAGCAGGTGCAGACTTTGCGGTGGTATCCTGCGGATTCTGTTTCCGCAGGATAGACGGAGCCGCGAAATTCCCGGTAATGCACATATCCGAACTTGTGGCCCGGAGTATGGGTTGGGATGCGAATCTGTCCCGTTACCACAGAACCGAGATTTAATCCAAGTCCAGCGAAAACTGCACCGCGGTAACCGAATGGGTCAAAGAACCCATGGACACCAGATCCGCACATCCCGCAAAATCGGCGATGTTGTCCAACGTAATGTCTCCGGACGCTTCCACCAATACTTTGGGCGAGACCTCTTTGACGGCATCCCTGAGCTTCCGGACGTCTTCCGGTTCCATGTTGTCTGCCATGACGATGTCCGCTCCCATTTCGGCTACGGTGACGGCGTCGGCGACATTGTTCACTTCGATTTCCACTTTCACATGGAATTGGGTTTTCAAAGCTTCGGTCATGGCATTTTCCACCGAACCGCAGGCTTTTATGTGATTGTCTTTGATCAAGATCATGTCATAAAGACCGAATCTGTGTTCGGCTCCGCCTCCGAGGCGTATGGCTTTTTTTTCGTATTTCCTGAATCCGGGGGTGGTTTTCCGGGTTCCGCATACCTGAGTTCCGGAATCCTTTCCGAGAAGTTCTGCGGCTTTCGCGGTGGCGGTGGCTATGCCGCTCATCCTCATCAGGAAGTTGAGTGCGGTGCGCTCGGCGGTGATTATGCCTCTGACGGGTCCGGTAATCGAAACAATCCGGTCTCCGGCCGCGACTCTGTCGCCGTCTTCCACGACGGGGGACGCATCCGCACCCAAAAGGGAAAACACCATACAGGCTTCTTCGATTCCGGCGACCACCGCATCTCTTTCACAGATGATGGAGGCTCTTCCGTTGGTGTCGGGAACCACCAATTCGGCGGTAAGGTCCCCTCTGCCGACATCCTCCAGGAGAAACCTTTCGATGTCTTTCATAATCACAACTCCATTTCGAACGCTTTGTCGGGTTTCGGCAGGATTACGTTGTAATCCTGCAGATCCGGCAGGAACTCCTCTCCGACTTCAGAGTGCATGATCACAACGTTATCGGGATCGCAGTCCTGTATGAACTGAACAATCTGGCCGTGATCCGCATGGGCGGAGAAATCAAATTTCTGAACTTCGCAGTGGATTTTCTGAATTTCCCCGTCGATGTTCATCACGCCGTGGTCCATCAGCATCCTTCCGTTGGTGTCCTCGGCCTGATAACCGACGATAAGCAATGCGCTTTTCGGGTCGTTCTTTACTTTGTTGACGTAACTGAGAACCGGTCCCCCGTCCATCATTCCGCCGGTGGTCACGATGATTTGTCCCCTTGCGGCGTTCTTTCTCATGTTGGAGTGTTTGACCGTGTGGAAGTTCCTTCTGGCCGTTTTGAGTTTGCGGGCGTCTCTGAGGTATTCGGGATATTCGAGGAAAAGTCTGGTAACCGAACGTCCCATTCCGTCAACCCACATCTCATAATCCAAATTCATGAGCTGGAGCATTATTTCCTGAGTCCTTCCGATGGCGAACACCGGAATCAGGCAGGTACCCCCTCTTTCGACGACCTCTTGTACTTTGTTCAAAAAGTCCCGTTCGGTCTGGTCTCTGGGAGTATGGTTTCTTCCGCCGTAAGTCCCCTCAACAATCAACGTCTCGCATTTTACGGGCCTTGCGCCGTTTACCAGCCTCTGGTCCATGGTGTGAATGTCTCCGGTGTAGAGCACGCTGGTATCCCCTTCGAACAGGAACATGGAAGCCCCGGGAATATGTCCCGCGGAATGCAGTGTCACGTCGACGGAGCCCACTTCAATGGTATCTCCGAAAGTCAACGGAACGACGCTTCTCATGGTACGGTCGATGTCTCCGGAAGTATACTGCAAAGGATAGTCTTCCGCTTTGGAGATTTTCAAAGAATCGTTCATCAGCAGCTCTCCCACTTCGGCCGTCAAAGGTGTTGTAAACAGTTCGGCATGTTGTTTTCCGCAGACCGCGGGCATCATCCCGCAGTGATCCAAATGACTGTGCGTAAGGAACACGTGGTCCACGGGGGGTGCCGGTATGGGATATTCCGGTGGTTTGGTGGGGTTCATGCCATACTCGATAAGGACGGCTTTATCCTCCCATTCCATGGTCATGCCCATGCAACCGACCATATCGGCCCCTCCTAAGAATCTGTATCTAACTCTCATTTTCGATTTCCTTCTGTTGTAGATGCCATAAAGGCGGTGAAAAGAGGAACGCATAGGCGCCTCTTTGACTGTGAATTAAAACATAACGGTGATGCTTTCTTCCGCCTAATATCTGACGGTATATTTAGTTTCCTTAATTAGGTCGAAATAGACGCTAATCATCAAAAAATGAGGTGTTTTTCAACCGCCGACGGTGTTTGGAGCCCGAATCTTTGCGTATGTTCCGTCGATTTCGGAATGAAACGCTGAAGTCAGGTTCTCTTCTGACAATTGACGCATTACATATTCGTCAATCGATGGAAAAAATACGGCATTTGACTTGTGACAATCCGAAACTTATTAAACATAAAATGCCTAGCCGACTGTGGGATGCACACGAAGAGTATTAGCCAATCAGCCGAAGGTACGGAGTATTCCAAGCCTTACAGTTCGGGCAGGGCGGTAGCAGGCGGTTTCATGCTGTCAGCGATGCTTTGGTGGATTCCGGTAATCGGACCCGCCGTCGCCGGATTGTACGCCGGACGCAGATCGGGCTCTTTCATTAAAGGAATCATCACCTCCGCCATAGCCGGAGGTCTTCTTTTCGCCGCGGTGACCGTGGCTTCACACTACATTCTCGGCTCAACAGAATTCCACGACGCCATTGCGGAATCTGCAATAGGCGCGTTGGCAGGATATTTTGTCTGGGCCGAGATGTACCTTGAAAACTTCTTTGTTGCCGGAACGACGGAGATGTTGAAGATACCCTTCGGAGTATTGATTATTTTCGGAGGGGTCGGAGGTTCATTTTCGGAACTGCATCGCAGAGAGGCGGTCGCACTGATGGCGAACGGCGCCGTCTACTCGGCCATAAGACCGTTGGCCCGATCCGTGGAACTGTACGAAAGGGGCAAAGAGATGGGATTCGAGTCCTTCAACGAATGCATAACAATAAAGGATTCCGTCATGAGTTTTAATCTAAGAACTCCGAATTCCAAGAACCGCCGCGAGGAAAAACAGGTGCACAGTTTTCAGACAAACACCGTCGCATCGGAAGAACCGACGTTCACAACCTCGGCAATGAACGATTCCAAAAGCCACTTTTCGGACATTCTGGCTCAAACGGAAGTTCACAGGGACAACAAATCCCCTGCCAAAAAATAACATACGACGGGCATTAAATGCCCTGTTCGATAAGTTATTAATATCCTCATCCAATCGGGTTCACCAGTGATAGCTTGTTCTGCTCAGAATGCAAATCTTTGATGTTCCCGAAAGACGGGAAGTATGTCTGCAGTTCCTGTGAGTGTGCCGTAGAATTCGGTAAAGCACAAATTACCGTCACGGAAACCAGCGGCAAAGAAGCCCCCGTTGTGGGCGAAGACGTCACGACTCTTCCCAAAACCCGCATCACATGCGAAGAATGCGGCCACACAGAGGCTTACTTCGTTATCAGACAGACCCGTGCGGCGGATGAACCTGAAACGAGAATATACCGTTGCTGCAAATGCAACCATTCCTGGAGAGAGTATTGAACGGGCCGAGGTGAAAAATGTTCAAAGCAGAGATTAAGTCTGATACGCTGAAGGGGCTTGTAAACATAGTTTCGACGCTCATAGATGAGGTAAAACTCACCATTGGGCCCGAAGGCATCAGTCTGAAAGCCATGGATCCTGCCCGAGTGGCGATGGTCGAAGTTAACATCGATTCCGGAGCCTTTGAGTCATATTCGGCCGATGAGACCGAAATCGGCCTCGATCTTGATAAGGTAAAGGGCGTACTGAAACTCGCCTCTTCCGGGGATATCATATCCATGGAGCAGGATGAAAATCACGGAAAATTAGTTTTCAAAGTCGGGAACATAACCCGTCGCATGCATTTGGTGGACACTTCGAGGATGAACGATCCCAGATTCCCTCAGCTGTCCCTGTCTTCCAAAATCAACATTCCCATCGAAGAACTTCAGCAGGGGATAAGGGCTTCCGAATCGATTTCCGACCACATCGCTCTGACGGTGAATAATCAGGGATTCGAACTGTCCTGCGAAGGGGACACCGATTCCGCGAGCCTTATGGTTTCTAAAGACAAATTGAAATCCATGGAACTTCCCGAAGGCAACGACGCTTTCAAAAGCATGTTCCCCCTGGATTACTTTGCCAACCTGGTAAAGGCCATACCCTCGGGAACCACGGTCTGCATCGAGCTTGATTCCGATTACCCAATCAAAATGAATTTTGAATTCGCCGACGGAAACGGAAAGGTAAGTTATCTTCTCGCTCCGAGAATAGAGAGTGACTGAGTCGGTGATTCACTTGGCAGAGACTGAGGCGGATCTGAAAATCATAGCCAATAAACTCAGAACACACGTAATTGAGATGACGTCCGCTGCGGGATCGGGGCACCCCGGCGGCTCTCTTTCATCTGCCGATCTTATGGCCGCTCTGTATTTCAGAGTGATGAACCACCGGCCCGAAGAACCCGATTGGGAAGGAAGGGACCGTTTTGTACTGTCCAAAGGACACGTGGCCCCCATTCTGTATGCCTCTTTGGCGGAGGCGGGATATTTCCCCGTCGAGGAACTTCTTACTCTGAGAAAAATAAACAGCAGACTTCAGGGCCACCCCGTCAAAGGCAGATTGCCCGGGGTGGAAATGTCCACGGGTTCATTGGGACAGGGGCTGAGCATGGCCGCGGGCATGGCGTTGGCCGCAAAGATCGACGGTAAAAAACACAACGTTTACTGTCTTCTCGGCGACGGGGAACTGCAGAGCGGCATGAACTGGGAAGCCGCAATGTTTTCGTCACATTACAAACTTAACAACCTTATCGCTTTCGTCGACCGCAACAGTCTGCAGATTTCCGGCGATACGGAGGATGTGGTCAGCATAGAGCCTCTGGCGGCCAAATGGAAGGCTTTCGGATGGAGAGTGAAGACCATTGACGGTCACAACATCAAAAAGATTCTTTCCGCCTGCGCATGGGCCGGAAAAGCAAAGGACCGGCCCACAGTGCTGATTCTCAAGACAATAAAAGGCAGCGGAGTGTCTTTCATGGAAAACAATGCCGATTTCCACGGAAAGAGCTGCAATCCCGAAGAAATGGAATGTGCGGAAAGGGAACTCAAAGAAGCAATGGAGAGATGCAAATGACCAAAATGTTGGCACAACGCGATTATTACGGCAAAGCGCTGAGGGAATTGGCCCAGCGTGAGAATGTGATCGTATTGGATGCGGATCTCGCAGGTTCCACCAAAACCCTTGAATTTTACAAAGCGTGTCCCGAAAGATTCGTCGAAGTGGGCATAGCCGAACAGAACATGATAGGCATCGCCTCCGGTCTTGCCGCCGAAGGCAAAACCGTTTTCGCATCCACTTTCGGAGTATTTGCTTCCGGAAGGTGCTGGGAACAGATCAGATTGGGCGTGGCGTATCCTGAACTGAACGTCAAAATCGTGGCCACTCACTGCGGAATCAGTGTGGGCGAGGACGGAGCGTCCCACCAGGCTTTGGAAGACATGTCAATCATGAGGAGTCTTCCCAACATGGTCGTGATTTCTCCTGCGGATGCGTACATGACCTACGCCGCCACCTTGGCGATAGCCGATTACGACGGACCGGTCTATATGAGACTGGGACGTTCCCCGGTCCCCGTCATAAGCGAGGAAGAGGACATATTCGAAATAGGAAAGGCAAGAGTTCTTTCGGAGGGTTCCGACGTTACTCTGATAGGCACGGGACAGCTCACTCACGGATGTCTCAAAGCCGCCGAGGAACTCAGGAAAGAAGGAATATCCGCGGAAGTCATCGATGTATCCACAATCAAACCCCTGGACGGGAAAACCATTCTTGGGTCCGTCGGCAAGACGGGATGTGCCGTGACCGCGGAAGAACACAGCATCATCGGAGGTTTGGGTTCCGCCGTGGCCGAACTGCTTTCCGAAGAATACCCCGCTCCTTTGCAGAGAGTGGGCACCAGAGACATGTTCGGAGAGTCCGGAAAACCCGATGAACTCTTCGTGAAATACGGATTGACGTCGGCGGACATAGCAGAAGCCGCCCGGACATCCATCAATAAAAAGAGATGATTCAATGAAGATTTTCATAGATACCGCAAATTTGGAAATGATCAAGGAAATAAACAGCTGGGGAATTCTGGACGGAGTGACCACGAATCCCAGTCTTATAGCCAAGGAAGGAACTGACGTCGCCACCCGCGTGAAAGAAATCGCGGAAATCGTGGACGGACCCATTTCCGCCGAGGCCATGTCCACGGACTGGGAAGGAATGGTCGAGGAAGGAAAAAAATTGGCCGGGATCCATAAAAACATAAACGTCAAACTTCCCATGTGCGTGGAATCGCTCAAAGCCACCAAGGTATTGTCCGAAGAAGGGATAGACGTCAACATGACCCTCATATTCTCCCCTCACCAGGCTCTGTTGGCCGCCAAGGCGGGAGCGAAATACGTTTCTCCCTTCATCGGCCGTCTGGACGACATAGGATGCTACGGATCCGATCTCCTGGGTCAGATCTGCGGAGTGTTGGACAACTATGAACTGGACACCGAAATAATAGCTGCAAGCATCAGAAATCCCGTTCACGTTCTCGACGCGGCTCTTGCGGGATGCGACATAGCCACGATACCTTACGACATTCTTCTTAAGATGGTCGCTCATCCCAAAACCGATGAAGGAATCGCGAACTTCGTTGCGGATTTCGAGAAATCGAAAAAGAAATAATCATGTATGATTCCGTCGTGATAGGCGGAGGTCCCGCAGGCAGCAAAGCCGCCGAACTTCTTGCGAAAGATTTCGACGTCATGGTAATGGAAGAGCACGGCTCATCGGGAATTCCCGCGGGTTGCGCAGGTCTTATCACCGACGAAGTTCTGAGAATGTCCGGCGTCAAACCCGACGTGCACAACAGACTCTTCGGGGCTCATGTGTATTTTCCCTGCGGCGAGAAAATAACCGTAAGATCCGATTGGGCGAAAGCCAATGTTTTGGACCGTTCCGAATTGGACGGTCTGATGGCCGAAAAAGCCATGGATGCGGGAGCCGAATACCGTTTCGGCTGCAAATACAAGGGACACAGGGTATCGGATAAAGCAATCGTGGATTCCACAGCGGGAAAAACGGAATGTTCTTTGCTGGTGGGTGCCGACGGCCACAGCTCCAAAGTCGCAATGTCTCTCGGCAAAAACAACAATCCGAAAGAATACCTCCGGGGGTTCCAGATGGATGTCCGTAAAAGATACGACGAAGAGGATATGATCGTCATCCGTCTGGGTTCCGAAACGGCTCCGGGATTTTTTTCATGGGAAATCCCCTTCGGAGACAACGTCCGGGCGGGACTCTGCGCTTCGTGGTCGGCGGGTTACCCGTACGATTACATGAAGAAACTTCTGAAAACCGCAGGATTGGAAAACTCCGAAATTCTCAAAACCTATTCGGGCAAAATTCCAATAGGGGGGAGGCCCAAATCTTACGGGGAAAGAGTGCTGCTGATAGGCGATGCCGCGGGTCAGGTAAAGCCCGTCTCGGGCGGCGGGCTGTATCCTGCCTTCAAATCCGCCGAACCTCTTTACGACACGGCATCGAAAGCCTTCGGAACCGGGGATTTCTCGGAACGCGGTCTTTCCGGCTATGAAAAAATGTGGAAAAAGAGTGCCGGCAAAGAACTCCGCACCGGATACGCTCTGAGAAAATTGTTCCTTAAATTCGGGGATGAGGATTTCAACCGTGCCTATGCCGCCGCATCCAAAGAATCCGTCAGAAGCCTGTTGGACGAAATAAATCTGGACAGTCCCAGCAAGGTCGTTTCCGAAATGAGACTCAGGGACATGGCAGGTTTCGTCCCGATTCTCATGAGGGTTCTTTTATGAGAAAAGTCCCCGCCGCGAAGATTCCGGAAAACGAAGCTTCGGAAACCATTCCCGAACTGATAAAAAACGGAATCGCGGACCGGACCGCCAAAATTTCCAAAGAAAAAGGATTCAGACTTGTCCCGTTGCTTCCGAACAAGGTGGACGAAGTCTCCCACAGATACGAAATATGCGAAACCGAATCCCACACACTTGAAAGACTGGCCCCCCAGGAACGGATTCTTCACAGACTTTCGGATCTCCCCGTAAACATAACCGAAAAGCTTCCGATGAAATGGGAGTCCGCGGGTGACGTGTTGATTCTCAAACTCGACGAAAGCTGCATGGAACACAAAGAAGAAATCGGCAAAGCTTACGCCGAGATACTGAACGCGGAAACGGTCTGCGCCGACGTGTCGGGGGTATCGGGGGAATTCCGAAAGCCCGAAATGGAAATACTGTACGGAAACAAAACCGAATCCGTGCGTTTGGAAAACGGGATTCTTTACGATTTTGACGTGACCAAAGTCATGTTCGCGTCGGGCAACACCGACGAAAGGATGAGGATGCGCAATCTGGACTGCGGGGGAGAAACGGTAATCGACATGTTTGCGGGGATAGGTTATTTTACTCTGCCATTGTCAAAATACGCAAATCCCCGTAAAGTCTTCGCCTGTGAAAAGAATCCCGAGTCTTACGGATTCTTACTGAAAAACATAAGACTGAACGGATTGACGGACGTAATAATCCCCATATTGGGGGATAACCGGGACCTGCCCGGAAAGAATTTCGCAGACCGTATTCTGATGGGTTACGTGCAGACCACTTCGAAATTTTTACCGAAAGCCCTGTCACTGATCAAACCGGGAGGAATCATTCATTATCACGATACTTTCCCGACCCACGAAGAAAAGGAACGGGTGAGCAAAGTTTTCTCCGAAGTCTGCGGCAACTATGAAATTCTGGAAATCCGGGAGGTGAAGTCCTTCGCCCCCGGAGTTTCCCATTATGTTGCGGACGTCAGGATATCAGACTGATTCCCCGGAACCGCAGGCCGTCAACATTGTGTTCATGTCGTCTCTGTACTTCGAAGGTTCGGAATCTATCAGCAATTTCGCAAAAGGTATCAGGAATTCCATGAAATCCTTTTCTTCGGCGGAGAGCTTGAAAGGATACGTTTCTTCCGGATCGCAGGCCGCAAGGAACGCGGCGGACGCAGCTCTGGTGTTTTTGTCCTTCGCGACGGTACGGTCCAAGGAATCAAGCACCATTCCGGCGCCTCCGACTTTTGCGGCTTTCGCAAGCAGGTCGCAGAGTTTGGTCATGGGGCCGGGTTTGTTGAATTCAGGGAACGAATCGGCAACGCCGGACATGGTGTGCATCCTTCTCGCCTCGAGAAGAACATCTGACGGAACCTTTTTGGAAACATCTCCGAGTTTGTCGACAATCCCTTCGGATGTGCTGAGTTCGACAATCTTCGGACCGTGGGCCTCCCACAGCACGGACAGGGCATCGTTCACCCTCTCGGTTCTGAGAATCACCGGAACGGGATATTCCTCAAGGAAGAGCCTCAGGGATTCTATGTCCGCGCCGGAACCTTTCAGAGCACCGAGGAATCCGTCAAGATCCGAGCCGTAATTGTTGTTGCCGATGATGTAAGCGACGCTCCCGCCCTCTTTCAGGCAGTTCATTCCGTCCTTCATGACGGAGTTGATCAATCCTTTGTCCGTGATCTGTCCCAGTGAATATTTCTTCAATTGGTCTTTTTCAACGGGAACGGTGCCGTCCTCATCCGCGGCACAGAATTTGTGTATGACCCTGACTTCGATATCATCCAACGGATCGGACGAAGCCACACGGGATATGATATACTGCAGGGAAGAAACGTCTTTTGCGCAATCGGAACAGATTCTTACGGTTCTGTCCAGTGATTTCACTTTGATTTCCAACACGGCGAGGGAAGTGTGACCGCAGTCCAACTCATCATCCTTGAACTCGTAGGGGGTTTCCCAGAATGTGTCGTAAAGGTAATCTTCCGGCATGTTCGGACGGTTCGAACACACAAGATTCTCCTCGAAAGAGTAAAGGTTCAAACGGTGTTTTTTCACCACGGTGTTGTACAGAAGCAAACGTTTCTTCGGATCCTTGTGATACTGGCACCCGATCATCTTGTCGGCACCCACGGAGCCTCTGACGGCGTAAGACACGCGTTCGTCACCCAGTTTGGCGGAAGCCAGCAGCGGAATGGTGCCGTCGGCGGCAAGGGATATGGTTCCGGCATAGGCCCGGGCGATATCATGGCCTCTCGAAGCGTACTTTTTCAAAGCTGAGGGATTGTCGGCATAAGATGCAACGGCCTGAACTTCGCGGAAAGGTTTGTCAAAATGACATTTTCTGCAGTCTCCCGCGCACATAGGTCTGAGAAGACCCGGATCCGCGGCAAGTTCCGCGGAGATGTCCAGCAACTCTTCCTCCAATCTTTTTGAAGTGTGAACCACACCTCTCATTCTCATCCGTTTTTTCCGGGCCATGGAACATGGAATGCATAACACTCTAATAAGTCTAATGAGGCGTCAACACTGAATAAAAGAACTGCATTCACATTCTACGTGGATATTCTTGAACGTCACAGACGGGCGGTGCGGGAGTTCCTTGCCCGGCCCCCGTTCGGTTACAGAAATCTGTCCGAGGAGGAATTGGATCTCTTTTCCGCGGCAACGATACACGACAGTTTCTCCAACGAACACAACCTGAAGTCCAATTATGAAAGACTGGAATTCCTCGGGGATGCGGTGCTGGAATTCTCGGCCTGCAAACACATTTACGAAAACACAGATTTCACCGAGGGGGACATGACTGCGGAGAAGCAGAAAATCGTCTGCAACAATTCCATATCCCGCGCGGTGCTGGAATCCGGACTGAATCTCGACGAAGTCATCGTTACCGGCAAAGGTCACGCAGATCCGGTCACAGGGGAATGCGAAATAAACGAAACCATGAGATCCGACGCTTTCGAAGCCGTCCTTGGAGCCGTATGCCTGACAAAAGGAATCGAAGAGGCGGAAAGAATAGTGACTGCGATTTTAATCAATCAAACACGTATTTAATGCAGTACTAACATTTGATGCCGTGGCTGACAACGTAAGAAAGACGGCCGAGTCAATCAAGGACATGACGATAAGGGGAGCGGGCAAGATTGCCCGCGCCGGAGCGTCTGCCATGGGGGACTTCGCCAAAAATTATAAAGGAAATTCACTGGAAGATTTCAAAGCCGAGCTCAGGAAATGTTCGGATGTGCTGACGTCATCCCGCCCTACCGCGGTGTCTCTGTGGAACGGGGTGAACGCAACCATGAGAGGACTGTCTTCCGCGGAAACCCTGGAAGAAGCGAAAGAACTGGTATCGTCCAATGCAAACGAGTTTGTCAAAATCTCGGCAATGGCGGTACAGACGATTTCAAAAATGGGCGCCAACCGGATAAAGTCCGGGGATACGATTCTGACTCACTGCAACAGCAAAGCCGCGATCGGGGTCATCAAAGAAGCCCACAGGCAGGGAAAGGACATCAAGGTCTACGCCACCGAATCCCGTCCTTGGAGGCAGGGAATTCTCACGGTGAACGAACTGGCAGAAGAAGGCATAGACACCACGCTGATAATCGACAGTTCCGTGAGAACCGTCATGAAGGACGTGGACAAAGTGTTCGTGGGTGCGGACACCATAACCTCCCACGGGGCGCTTCTGAACAAGATAGGAACGTCTCAGATTGCTCTTATTGCCCACGAAGCAAGAGTTCAGTTTTATGTCTGCAGCGAGACTTACAAATTTTCTTCCGCAACGATATTCGGGGATATGGTGACCATAGAAGAACGGGATACCGATGAAGTGGTGAAAAAGGGGGAAATACCGGATACGGTGAAAATATTCAATCCGGTTTTCGACAGCACTCCCGCCGCGTACATAGACGCAATAATAACGGACGTGGGCGTCATTCATCCCGGATCCGTCTATGACGTGATGATCAGACAACTGGGAAACAACATATTTGAGGAATGATTACGATGACACAATTTTCATACATGCATTTGGGGGAAGAAGGGGATCCGGCAACGGACGTGATTTGCAAATACCGCGTAACCACCGATCTTCCCATGGAGAAGGCGGCGGAAGCAATAGCCGCGGAACAGTCCACCGGAACCTGGACGGAGCTGTCCACACTGTCGGCGGAAACCATGAGGAAATACAGCGCGAGAGTGCTGGCAATCGAAGGTGATTCGGTCACCATAGCATTCCCTGATGTGGATTTCAGCATAGAAGTGGGGGGAATACCTCAGATTCTCAGCGTGGTGTCCGGAAACCTGTTCGGGTTGGACGCTCTGCAAAAAGTAAGACTGGAGGACGTAAGATTTCCCAGAAGCATCAAGTCCCAGTTCAAGGGTCCGAAATTCGGAGCCGACGGACTGAGGGAACTCGTCAGACGCCCGGAAAAACCGTTGATAGGAACCATCGTCAAGCCCAAAATCGGTTTGTCGCCGAAGGAAACCGCAGAGTACGTTTACGAAGCGGGAGCCGGAGGTCTGACGAACAGCAAGGATGACGAAACCCTTGTGGATCAGGTATTTTGTCCGATGCAGGACCGGACTTTGGCCATCGCCGAATCTTTGGACAGGTTGGCCGAAGAAGGTCACAGCATGATTCATGCAATCAACGTCAGCACGGGAGGCGACAAGATTCTTGAAGTCGCGGAAAGAGCTCAGCACTGGGGTGCGAAGCAACTTATGGTCGACGTGATAACCTGCGGATTCTCCGCCGTTCAGGCACTGGCGGAAGACCCCTCGATCAAAGTTCCGATTCATGTGCACAGAACCATGCACGGGGCCATGACCAAAGACCCGAGACACGGCATTGCAATGCTGCCTATTGTCAAAATGACGAGAATGTGCGGAGGGGACGCATTGCACATAGGAACCCTCGGTGCCGGTAAGATGACCGGCGACATCCAAGGAGACCGCGACAATCTGAACGCCTGTCTGGATCCTTTGGAACCTTACAGAACCGTCATGCCGGTCAGTTCCGGCGGGGTTTACCCCGGAATGCTGGCAAAGATGATCGAAGAAACGGGATTCAACGTACAGATACAGGCCGGCGGGGGCGTCGCGGGACATCCCGGCGGCGTAAGAAAAGGAGCAATGGCCATGACTCAGGCCGTAAATGCGCTGTTCGGCGGTTTCACGCTGCAGGAATATGCCGAGAAACATGAAGAGTTGGCTCAGGCATTGGAAAAATGGGGTGTTAAAGAATGAAACTCAAAGTCAAGCATTTTGACGTGGACACGTCGGAACCCACGGTGTTGTTGAACGACAGCGACTGCATAGAACTCGGAGTGAAGGAAAACGACCGTGTGAGAATAGAGAAGAACGGAGGCGTCGCCACGGCCCTAGTAAGCACAACCTCCTCATTGGCTCATTCCGGAACCATACTTATGCCGACCAAAACCATGGCGACCGCCGGAGTGAAAGTAGGCAACACGGTCAACGTGGAATACTCCCCGGCACCGGATTCCGTCCGCAGCATCCGCAAGAAAATGGACGACGGATTGTTGGCGAAAGACGAAATCCACGGAATCGTCCAAGATATTCTGGACAACAAACTGTCAAAGATAGAAATTTCCGCTTGGCTGACTTCTTTGTACATCAACGGCATGTGCATCGATGAAATCGCCGACTTCGCGACGGCGATGGTGGATACGGGGGAACGGATAATTTTCGACAGAAAACCCGTGTACGACTTCCACAGCATGGGCGGCGTTCCCGGGAACAAGGTCACGCCCATAGTCGTGTCGATAGTGGCCGCCGCCGGTCTCATGCTGCCCAAGACATCCTCAAGAGCAATCAGCAGCGCCTGCGGCACCTCGGACTTTGTGGAAACCTTTTGCAACGTGTCTCTGGATGCCGAGAAACTCAAGGACGTCGCGGAAACCACCGGCGGAGCCTTGGCTTGGGGCGGAGCCATGCATCTGGCTCCCGTTGACGATCTCGTAATCAAGATAGAACATCCTTTGGGAATAAATCCCAGGGCGCAGATGCTCGCATCCATTCTCAGCAAAAAACTTGCAATCGGCGCGGAGTATCTCCTTATGGACATTCCCATGGGTGCCGGCACCAAAGTTCCGTCTTTGGAAGTCGCCAGGGCTTATGCCAGAGACTTTATGGATTTGGGCGAGAAATTGGGAATGCACATAGAATGTGCGATAACCTATGCGGATCAGCCCGTCGGCGCGGCCATCGGACCCAATCTCGAAGCCAGGGAATGCATACGGATTCTGGAAGGGGCGGGACACCCGTCGAGCGTGGCCGAAAAAGCCCGCGATCTTGCGGGAATAATTCTTGAAATGGGCGGAATAAGGAACGGGGCGAAGAAAGCCAGAGAGATTCTGGATTCAGGGGAAGCCATGGCCAAATTCAGGGAAATCGTTCAGGCACAGGACGGAAATTACGATATCAGTTCCGAGGATCTGAAACCCGGAAAGTTCATGGCCGAAATCCTTTCGACCAAGAGCGGTTACGTTCACGCAATCAATAACAAAAACATCGTGACAATCGCAAGGACCGCAGGTTCCCCCAACGACAAAGGCGCCGGATTGCTGCTCCGCCGCAAGAAAGGTCAGAGAGTGGAAGCCGGAGAGGTTCTGTTCGAAATATACGCGGACAACGAAACCAAGCTCAAAAGAGCCGTGGAAGCCGCGGAAAGACACGATCCGATAAGCATCGAAGGAATGCTCATAAGGCACGTGACGGCGCCCAAAGTGATGAGATGACCAAGTCTCTTTGTCTCACGGTGGACGTGGACAGGGACGTCAACATTTCCATTCCGGGAAAAATCGAAGCGGGTTCGACGGACAGAGGTCTCGGCACATCCCCCAGATACGCATCCTCGGCCGAAGGTCTGAAAACACTTACGGATCTTCTCGACGAGATGGGAATCGAAGCGACTTATTTTGCGGAAGGAAGGACTCTGATCAACATCGGAGGCGAACTTTTGGCGGGACGGGAAGTGGGCATTCACGGCATGGATCACGAAGATTTCACCGCAGATATTCCGGTCGAAGAAAAAGAAAAAATCCTGAACGAATCGTATAGGACCGTGAAAGACGTTCTCGGAATCAATCCCGTATGTTCGAGAATGCCTTACATGAAAATTTCTCCCGATATTCCCGGGATACTGACCGGATTGGGAATAAAATACGATTCTTCGGAATACCGTGCGATAGGGGAACGGATGTTTCCCCACCGTCTCGGCGGATTGACGGAAGTGCCGGTCCCCGTCTCCACCGACTCGGAAGGAAAAAAGATAGTGGGCTATCTCTGGCCGATGCACGAAGGAAAAAGAAAACCTTCCGATTATGCCCGTATGGCATCAGAAACAAACCAAGGGATATTTGTTTTGGCGACCCACAGTTGGCATATGGCCGAATCCGTCAAAAACGGAATTCTGTCAAAAGAAGAAAAGGAATTCAACCGGGACAACGTCAGAAAGACCCTGGAACTTCTCCTTGACGGCGGTTATGTCTTTGAAACCATTCCCGGCGCAATCCGACGTAACATGCGCGCGCCTTAAGGTAATAAATATAAACGCATGTACTCTCAAGGGTTGCATGACCGCTGAACTCATACTAGGCAAGGAAATCTCCGAAGAGATATACGGGGAACTCGAAGCCAGGATAGCGGCGCTTAAGGAAAAGGGCGTCATACCCGGCCTGGGGGTAGTTTTGGTCGGAGAAGACCCGGCATCACAGACTTATGTGCGGATGAAGGGCAAGAAGTGCGAAGAACTCGGCATGCGTTCCGAGACGATAATCCTGCCCGAAGCAACGACCCAGGCAGAATTGTTGGCAAAAGTCCGCGAACTCAACGACGATTCCGGAATCCACGGATTCCTCATACAGCTTCCTTTGCCGGATCACATAGACGAGCAAGCGGTGATTGACGCAATCGACCCGTCCAAAGACGTTGACTGTTTCCACCCCTCCAATGTAGGAAAAGTCCTGATCGGAGATCCGGAATTCCTTCCGGCGACCCCTGCGGGGGTCCAACAGATGCTGATCAGATCCGGAGTGGAGACCGAAGGCAAACACGTGGTTGTGGTGGGAAGAAGCAACATTGTCGGAAAGCCCATGGCGGCGATGATGGTTCAGAAGGCAAAAGGGGCGAACTCCACCGTAACCGTCGTGCATTCAAGGACAAAGAATATTGAATCATACACCCTTGAGGCAGATATACTGATTGTCGCAATCGGAAAAGCGGGATTCATAACCGAAGACATGGTCAAGGAAGGTGCCGTGGTCATGGACGTGGGCACCAATCATATTCCTGACCCCTCCCGAAAGAGCGGAACCCGCCTGGTGGGAGACGTGGACTTTGAAAAAGTCAAAGAAAAAGCATCGGCTATTACCCCCGTTCCGGGCGGAGTCGGACCGATGACTATCTGTATGTTAATGGCAAACACCGTCCATGCGGCGGAAAAAGCCGAAAAAATGAGGTACAAACAATGATACGCGAGTGTGAGGAGCACGGATATTTCCGCGATAAGGAATGCCCGCTCTGCGGAGAAGAAGGCAAATTCATAATGAGTGATTTCGAAGTGGAAAAACTCGGAAGGAGAATGGCCGCCGTACTGAGACACGGTAACGGAGATCCCGACATGGACGATCAGGGTTTCGTGGACATCAGGGACATAGTCTCCATGGTCAGAGGCAACGACCGCAACAAATGGAAGTGGCTGAGGCCTCACCACATAGAGGCCATGGTCGACACCGATCCGAAGGGAAGGTATCAGATTTCCGGTCCTGACGTAAGGGCGACTTACGGTCATACGATCGAATTGGATCTCAACCTTCCGGAAGATGACGTTCCCGACGAACTTTATTATCCTGCCACCGACGAAGAAGTGGACATAATTTTGGAAACCGGATTGATGCCCACCGACAGAGCCATGGTTCACCTGTCCCTGACTTATGACGACGCGGTGACCGCAGGTTCCGTAAGAAGCGAATGCCCCCTCGTTCTGGCGATTGACGTTCAGGGTTGCGCGGATGAAGGATATCCTGTGGGAAAAGCCGCAAGAACGGTATTTTTGTGTGAGAGGGTCCCCGCATCCTGTCTGTCTTTGGCCGAAGAGCCGGAATATGATTATGACGACAATCATGACGACGACGACCCGGACGACGGAAGTGATGAATGATGTCTCTGGTTCTTAAACCGGAAGAAATCAAAGAACGGTGCGGAGAACTTTTCTGCAAAGGATATTACACGATGGTGGATGAAGAAAACGGCATTGCGCAGATTATCGAAATGTGCATCGCCCGAGGTCCCGCCGAGTGGGATATAGTCAACCGCCGAAGAGCCGGCGGAATCATCACCAACATGGATCTTCAGGGTCAGACTCTGATTATGGACACAATCATCGGAAAAAAGAAACTTGAATTCGGCCCTGTGTCGGAAGCCATGGGAGGTCAGGGATTGGAATCCCTGACGGTGGAAGGGGACAGAGTCCGCACGGTCTGGAAAGGACTGGCGGGGGCATCCGTCGGAGTCGGAGCCTGCATACCCCAGTGCAAAGACGTCATAGAAACCAGATATCCCGACGGTTTCAAAGTCGGAGGGGCCCACGAGGTCACCGCCGAAATCGTGACTCCGAAGATGGTGAGGCTGGTCATCGGAATCGACGATACGGACACCAAAGAGGAAGGGGCCACATGGGTGGTCGGCATGAAATTGGGAAGGGAATGTCCTTACGGAAAATTCCTGGGCCACAAGATTGCCCAGCTCAATCCCAAAGTTCCGAACAAAACCACGAATTGCTGTTCCACCGCCGTGGCTTTTGCCGTGACCGAGGAAGAAATTCCCAAACTTATAGAATTCGCGACGGATTTCATCAGAAAAGAATCCTATTCCGAGGATGCGGTAATGACCGTTTTCCGGGGCTTGAAGATACCCGATGCCGTGGAAGATTTCGGTTGGAGCGCAAAATCCGTCATTTACGAAAAAGAAGACGCAATAAGAATTGCCGAGGAAAACGGAATCCAGATTATTTCCGTCACGGGGATGGGCGGAGTGATCGGCGCCGTTGCGGCGATAGGGTGTTTTGATTTAGGTCTGCGTTCCGCAGGGGTTCCTGAAGATTTTGAGTGATAAATATGCCTATTTCCGATCTTCTTACCAACAGGGCATACTCGACATACGAGTCCAAACTGAGGAAGGAAGTTTTGGAAAATCCTGTTCCGGAGCATATAGCCATAATAATGGACGGCAACAGAAGATTCGCCGAAGAAAGAGGCGAGGAAAAGGAAGAGGGGCACCGTCTCGGCAGTGAAAAACTGGAAGAGGTTCTCGAGTGGTGCGTCGAAGACGGAATCAAAATACTGACCGTTTACGCCTTCTCCGTTGAAAACTTCAACCGGGACACAAACGAAGTGGATTACCTGATGGAGCTGCTTGAAGAATCGCTGATGCGGTTCGCGGACAACGAAACCATTCATGAGAAAAAAGTGGCCATAAACATTCTCGGTGATGTTTCCATGTTGCCGGACAATGTGAAAAGGGCAATTGATTACGCTTACGAAAGAACTGAAAATTACAACGATTACCAACTCAACCTGGCCGTCGCGTACGGAGGGAGGCAGGAAATCACCGCCGCTGTGAAAAGAGTCTCGCAGAAAGTGTTGAACGGAGAATTGGATCCGGAAGACATAGACGAAGAAATCATTTCAAAACACATGTATACCTCGGACATTCCCGATCCGGATCTGGTTCTGAGGACTTCGGGAGAAGTGAGAATCTCCAATTTCCTGCTGTGGCAACTGGCATATTCGGAATTGTACTTCACGGATGTGTACTGGCCGGGATTCAGGCACATCGATTTTCTCAGGGCGATCAGAACGTTCCAACAGCGCGGAAGACGTTACGGGAGATAAAGGATGTTCGGTTACGATGCAGTGTTCATACACGCGCCCAGCGTGTATGATTTCAGGAAAAAACCAATATTTTACGGACCCATCAGCGATGTGATACCTTCTTCGCCGGTGTTTGAAATGTATCCCATAGGGTTCATGACCCTGAGTGCGCATCTCCAGCACGCCGGATACAGAACCAAGATAGTAAACATGGCCGTCCGTATGCTGATGAGCGAGAAATACGACGTGGAAAAAGTCATCAGAAAAACGGATTCCAAAGTCTTCTTCATCGATCTTCACTGGATGCCCCATGCCCACGGCGCATTGGAAATAGCCAAAATCGTAAAAAAATATCACCCTGAATCCAAGGTGGAGCTGGGAGGATTCACTTCGTCTTACTTCTGGGAAGAATTGATTCAACGCCCTGAAGTCGACTTTGTCATGCGGGGCGATTCGACGGAAGTCCCTACGGTAAAACTCATGGAAGTCCTGGAAAAAGAAGGAGACCTCTCCGAGGTTCCGAATCTCATCTGGAAGGACAAGGACGGCAGAGTGCACAACAACGGTGTGACACATGTGCCCGAGACTTTGGACGATATAATGATCGACTATGGGACTATGATCAAAACCGTCATGAAAACCATGGATGTGAAGAGCGCGCTTCCATGGGCCGGCTGGGACAAAGACCCGCTGACCATGGCCCTCTCCGTGAGGGGATGTTCCCTGAACTGCACGGAATGCGGAGGTTCCAATTTTGCCAACGAGAAGGTCGTATGCAGAAAGAAACCCGCTTTCAGGAGTCCGGAAAAACTTGCCGAAGACATCGAATCCATCCAGAGTTACATGAAAGCCCCGGTGTTCGTCGTCGGAGACATAAGGCAACCCGGCAGCAAATACGCCGAAACATTCCTGAAATCCGTCAAAGAACGGGGGATAGACAACCACGTCGTATTGGAGCTTTTTTACGGCGCGGGCGAAGAATTCTTCAGATCCGTCAACAATTCATTCGAAGGCGGTTACACCATAGAGTTCTCTCCGGATTCCCATGACGAAAGCGTCCGAGGACCTCTCGGAAAAGGATATTCCAACGAAGAAGTGGAGCGGACGATTCAAAACGCATTCGGCGAAGGATGTTCCAGAATGGATTTGTTTTACATGACCGGACTGCCGTTCCAAACAAAGGAATCTGCAATCGACAGCGCAAAAGCCTCAAAGAAGCTTTGGTCCCTTGTTGACAAAGACGATCCGCTGTACATTTACAATTCACCCTTTTCTCCTTTCGTGGATCCCGGAAGCAAGGCCTTCGAGAATCCGGAAAAATGGGGTTACACGTTTTTCGCAAGAACCCTCGAAGAGCACCGCAGACTTTTGGACAGTCCGTCCTGGAAACTGACTCTGTCTTACGAAACGGATCTGATGACCCGTGACGATATCGCTGAAGTTTCCTATGATGCGGCGAATGTTCTCGCCCGTTCCGAACACGAAGCGGGACGGATATCCGAATCAAACATGAACAACCGCATAGAAAGAACCGAAACCGCAAGATCCATCATGCACGAAGTTGACAGAATAATGACCGTTGCCGACGAGGAAGAACGGGAAAGACAACTTTGGGGGATTAAAGAGAAAGGGATGGAGATGATGAACTCCACCATAGCGGAAAAAGACGACCTGGTATGGAAATCCCGTTCAATTTGGGCCAATTCCCCGAGAATGCTCAAAGGTCTTCTTTTCCCGGTAAAGCGTTCCTGATTCCCATATTACCTTCACATTCGCGCGCGTATATACGGGAACCTTATTCTTCGGACATTTCCACCGAACGTTCTATGCTAGCCTTCACGGCGGCGATGATGATGTTCTTCAGTCCGGATTCTTCCAGGACTTTCACTCCCTCAATGGTTGTTCCTCCCGGAGAACATACGTTATCGACGAGTTCCTCCGGAGTCATGTCGGTGTTCAGAATCATGCTGGCGGCCCCCAGCATGGATTGTGCGGATAATTTCAAGGCCTTTTTCCTGGGCATTCCGTACATCTGTCCGACATCCGCCATGGCGTCAAGTATCATGTACATGAAAGCCGGGGAACTTCCGGACAATCCCGTCACGGCGTCAAGATCCTCTTCCCCCACTTCAACGGCCAATCCCGAAGAATCGAGAATTGCTCTGACTTTTTCCAAGTCTTCTTCGGTCACTCCCGGTCCTTTCGAATAACCCGCGGCTCCTGCTCCGACAAGGCAGCAATGATTGGGCATAACTCGCACTATTTTAGCATCTGGCACATAGCCTTGTAAAGTGGCTATTTTAACCCCTGCAACTATGCTAAGAACGAGATGGGAGGCTCCCAATTCAAGTCCTTCTTCGGTAAAAAGCGAGTCAACCTGCACAGGTTTTACGCCCAAAACGAGAAAATCGGTCAATTTTGCCACTTCGGCGGCGGATTCGTACATTTTTATCCCGAATTCCGAAGATATCCTGTTCCGGGTGCTCTCGCTCGGAGCGCAACCTATAATTTCGTCTTTGCCGTAAAGATCGTCGGACAGTATGCCTCCGATAATCGCGGAGGCCATCCTTCCCGTTCCGATGAAACCGATTCTGATGCTCATGAAACGCAAGAGTTCCGTGACCTAATAATAACTTGTTCCAGCGCATGCGTAATCAACGCGCGCGTACTCACGAAAAAACTGACTCAATTGTTATATACTTTCAAGACTTGGCAAATTGTCAATGTCACTGATACTAGAATACTCTCCGCTGATGGTGCTCGCCATCATCTGTCTCGGATTTGCGCCTTTGGCGTGGTTTGTATCTAGGTTTATCAGACCAACGAAAACGACGACGTGGATGGAGACGACCTACGAGTGTGGGTCAGAACCTATAGGGGATGCACATGTCCAATTCAGGTTCCAGCACTATGCATTTGCAATAATTTTCGTGGTCTTTGACCTGGTAGCGACCTTCCTGATGGTATGGACCCTGGGATTCTCGGGTCTTTCATTAGCCGCTAAAACGTGGATGATGATTTTCCTGATGGTAATGATCCTCGGACTGTGCTATGCACTGAAAAAGGAGGAAAAAATATGGATATGAGTTTGTACCCGCACGCCATCGCGATGAGTGCGGACGAATTTATGGACTGGTCCACTGCAGTCATCAACGATTTGTTGAGCGCAGGGACAAAGAAAACCGTAGACAAACTTACCGGTCCCGTTTGGACCTGGGCAATGAAAAACTCAATGCACCCTCTGCACTGGGGATTGGCCTGCTGCGCTCTGGAAATGGCCGCGGCTTCCGCACCCAGGCATGATGCCGAGCGTTTGGGAATCATTTACAGATCTTCCCCCAGGCAGACCGATATCCTCCTGCTCAACGGATGGATCGGAAAGAAAGTACGTCCGAGCATCAGACGTCTTTACGAACAGATGCCGAATCCCAAATGGGTTATCGCCATGGGCGAATGCGCCATCTCCGGCGGTCCGTGGTATGATTCATACAACTGCGTGCAGGGCGGGGACCAGATTGTTCCCGTGGATATATTCATCCCCGGATGTCCGGTCAAGCCTGACGCAATGATTGACGGATTTATGCTCCTGCAGAACAAGATTGGAGATTACTTCAACAGAGGCGTTTTCATGGAGGACTGAGAATGGATACCGAAGCCGTATATCAAAAACCTACGACCGGTGAAATCAAAACCCTCCTTGAGTCCAAATTCAAAGGAAACGTAACCGTTAAGCACACAGAGGACGACAGGGTTCTGGCCGATGTCGCGGATAAAAACGCAATTTTTGAAATCTGCAATTACATCAGCGAGAATCTGACCTTCGAGCATTGCTCGATTGTCATGGGTTTGGACATGGTTGAACACATGGAAGTCATTTATGTTCTGACCAACTATTACACCGGCCTCTGCATCGAGCTCACCGCCAAATTGCCCTTGGACGATCTTCACATACCGTCCGTCGCCCTGGTTTGGGAAGGAGCGAACTGGCACGAGAGAGAAACTTACGAATTGTTCGGAATAATATTTGACGGTCACCCCAAGCTCAAGAGGCTGTTGACTCCGGACACTTACAATTTCTATCCGTTCAGGAAATCTTACAAGTTAAGGGGGCAAGAGTGATGGTAGTCGAAAACACAATCGATACTTTTGATGCACCTCCGGAAGAAAGAATGGGCAAAGAAAGGTTTGAAACGGACCAGATGTGGATATACATGGGTCCCCAGCACCCCTTCTCCCATGGACTTTGGACTTTGAAAATCAAAGTCGACGGAGAGATAGTCACCGACGCCGAACCCGTTATAGGGTATCTGCACCGCGGTTGGGAGAAGGAAGCCGAAAACAGGACTTATCCAAAGATAATTCCCATGGCCGACCGTCTCTGTTATTCCGCGTCGATGACTTACACACACCTTTACTGCAGAACTGTTGAGAAAGCCCTCGGTGTCGAGATACCCGAGAAAGCCGATTACATAAGAGTAGTGGCCGATGAAATCTGCCGTATCCAATCCCATCTGATGTGGTTGGCGGCAATGGGTACCGATCTCGGTAACCTTACGATTTTCCTATGGGCCATGAGAGAGAGGGAATATTGGCTCGATCTCAACGTAAGGCTCTGCGGTCAGAGAATGACAACCAACTATACACGTATAGGGGGAGTCAGAAACGATACGACGGACCTGTTCGACAGAGACGTGATCAGAGTCACCGAGCTTTTTGAAAAGAGACTTTGGGACATCATCGACATGATTGATGACAGTTCCATTTACGTTTCAAGAATGAAAGGCGTCGGTTACCTTTCCCGTGAACAGTGTGCGAACCTCGGTCTGACCGGTCCTGCCATGAGAGGCTGCGGACTGGACTTCGATTTGCGCCGTGACGTGCCTTACAGCAAATACGGCGAAATGGATTTCGAAGTTCCTGTTCTGCAGGACGGAGACGCATATGCCAGATACAGGGTGAGAATCGAAGAACTGTTCCAGTCCTGTGAAATCATAAAACAGGCGATGCGCAAAATCAAAGCCCTCGGAAAGAATGCACCTTACAGGGTAAAGGTACCCTCTAAAGTCCCTGCGGGAAGAACCTTCTGCAAATTGGAAGATCCCCGTGGAGAATCCATGATGTACCTGGTATCCGACGGAACCGACAAACCTTACAGGTTGAAAGTCCGCGCACCCCTTTTCACGAACCTCAGCGCCTCCAGGCCCATGGTTCAGGGATGCAGGGTTGCGGACGTACCGGTCGTGATGGCTATGATAGATGTCTGCATGGGAGAATCCGACAGGTGATATTATGGCGTTGAATGATTGGATCAATTATGCCGATTACAGCGATTTGCAGAATTTCGCTTATTACCCCTACGAGACCCACAACATAGTCTACGAGATCGGATACAATCTGTATCAGTTTCTCGGAGGATTGGTTGCCTGGCTCATAGATGTGATATTCCCCGGCAACGGACTGTCCACCTGGCTTATGTCCGGACCCGTTGTCAATCTGTTTGCCGTAATTATTGTGGCACTTCTGATTTTCTTGATAATATTCACAGGTGTGTTGGTATCACTGTGGCAAGAACGTAAGACGCTGGGAAGGTTCATGGACAGAAGAGGAACCCAGATTGGTTTGAAAGGGTTCCTTCAGTGTGTCGCCGACGGTTTCAAGACCTTCATGAAGGAAAACACCGTACCCAAGAAAGTTGACCACATGGCTTACATGTGGACTCTGTCTCTTGTAATCGGTACGTCGGTTCTTGTCGCATGCATGCTGCCTTTGTCCGATAGGTTCTTCATAGTCAATTATGACTCAGGATTCCTTATTGTGATGGCGATTTACGCACTTGCACCGCTGTTTATTCTCGTGTCCGGTTGGGCGCAGAACAACAAATACTCTCTTATCGGAGGTATGAGGGCGGCGCAGTCAATGATATCTTACGAAATACCCATGTTGATCACTGTTTGTGCCGTTGCGATTCTAGCAGGCACGTTCAACATAGGCGGCGTCGTTGCCGCACAGCACGAATCCACCTGGTTCATCATTCCGTTGTTCCTGGGATTCCTTGTGTTCTTCACATGTTCCTGTGCGGAAGCTGAACGTACACCCTTTGACCTCGCCGAGTCCGAATCGGAACTCGTTGAGGGTTGGCAGACCGAATACGCAGGTATGAAATGGGGTCTGATCATGCTCGGAGACTACCTCAGAGGTTTCGCATCCTGTGCGATGATATCTCTGTTGTTCCTTGGAGGATGGAACATCGCTCCTTTTGTCCCCGACAACATCAACGCCATATTGCCTGAGGCCGTCCAGCTGCTTAAGGGATGGTTTGTCTTCTTCCTCATGATCTGGGTCAGAGCCGCTCTGCCCCGTGTCAGGATCGACCAGATCCTCAATCTCGGATGGAAGGTGCTCACACCCTTGGCAATTGTCAATCTGGGCATTGCCGTGGTTCTTAAGATGGGAGGGTTCTTCTGATGGCGATGAAATATTTGGATAAATATCCCAGGAGTACCGCCAAAAGACTGTGGGTGCTCAAACCTCTGTGGAGCACGATTAAATTGTTCTCCAAGACGGCCGTTCGCAGGCCGGTCACCATCCAGTATCCTTATGAGAAGGAATGGCTGCCCGACAATTACAGGGGCCGTCCCGGTCTGAGATTCGATATGTGCGTCGGATGCGGTGTGTGTGAGCGCGCCTGTCCGACCCAATGCATCAAAATGATAGAAGTTCCGGACGACAACGGAAACATGGTAATGAGGCCACAGGTCTTCCTGGGAAGATGTGCATTCTGCGGTTACTGTGCAGAATTCTGCCCGACCAATGCCATGACCGTTACCCCGGAATACGAACTTGCAGAACTCTATAAGAAAAATCTCTTTTGGGGTCCCCGCAGGCTGCATTTCGAAGATACCACCCCGGAAATGGAGGTGCACTACGAAGTGACTCTGCAGTCTGACATCGATGCAGGCAACCCTGAAAAGAGGGTAAGGCCCTTCGAAGTCGACAATCCGGTTGTCGACGAAGGTAAATGCATCGGATGCAAGAAATGTGAAAGAGTTTGTCCGACCGGAGCTGTTACTATGATAGAGAAGGGAGTAAATGAGAAAGGAAAGCCGAAACTTGTTCCGGTTTTCAGTCATGACAAATGCATCTGTTGTGAACAGTGCGTCATTGGCTGTCCCAAAGACTGTATCCATATTGAGGAGGTTCTCTGATGGGAATATTCGATGGCGTCTGGGATTACTTTTCCTTCCTTCAGTCAAACATAGACTTGGTGATATTCCTCGTGATTGCAGCAATAGGCGTGACCGCGGCGCTCTTTGTCGTTGCCGACAAGGAGCCGATGCACAGTGCATTCTATCTTGCCCTGGTGTTCGTCATAGTGGCGGTCATGTTCTTCCTGCTCGAAGCGGAATTCATGGCTATCGTACAGATGTTCGTCTATGTCGGAGCAATAACGATATTGTTCGCCTTCAGCATCATGCTGACAAGGAGATATATCATGAAACCGGGAGGTGATGAACATGATGACTAAGAGGAAATTGATCGGAGCGGTGGTAGCCGTCTTCGCTCTCACTGTGCTTGCGTCGGCAGTGTTCGCCACAGGCTGGGGAGACCTTACAGTCAATGATTCTCCTGAGAGGCTTCCGACGTTCGATCCTTACGAGGATGAAAATGAAATCAGCACCGACTCGTTGACCTATGTGGTCTTCGAGACCTACGGACCCATGGTGGCTTTGCTGTCTTTGGTCATGTTCGGGGCAATGGTCGGTGCAATATGCGTCGCGAAAGAGGAGGTGGATGACGATGATACCAATTGAATTCTTCCTCATGTTTGCGGCAATCCTGTTTGTCATAGGCATTTACGGGATTATGACCAAAAACAACGCGATTGTTGTGTTGATGTGCATCGAGATGGTACTCAACGCAGCCAACATGAACCTGGTTACGTTCGCCGCATACAACGGCGCGATAATGGGACAGGTGTTCGTATTGTTCACCGTCGCCGTCGCCGCCTGTGAAGTGGCGGTGGGAATTGCGATAATGCTCAACGTGTACAAGGTGAAAAAGACGACCGTAATAGACGATCTTACGGAATTGAGGTGGTAAGATGTTCATAGAATATACATGGCTTATACCGGCGATTCCGCTGGTGATGTTCGTACTGATCGGTCTCTTTTCGAGAGGCGAGAAAAACTACGGAGGTGCGTTTGCCGTATTGGGCGCACTCGCCACCCTGGTAATTTCCGCCCTCGTTGCATACGAGTTCCTTACGGGTGATGCGTACACCACGGTAGGGTACGTGACCGAATCCGTCAAGTGGTTCTCCATCGGAGGATTTGAAATTACATTGGGTTACTATGTGGACGGACTGACATGTCTGATGTTGATCTTCTCCACGCTGATTTCCCTGTTGATTTTCATATACTCTCTGGGTTACATGGATGATCAGGGTAAAAGAAAGAAGAGATACTACGCAGAAATCAGCCTGTTCCTTGCGGGAATGACCGGACTGGTCATCTCAAACAACTATCTGATGATGTTTGTCTTCTGGGAAGTCATGGGACTGTGTTCGTATCTCCTTATAGGATTCTGGAGTTTCAAACACCCCGAAGGGGACGAGGCCTCCGACAAAGCCGCATCCGCGGCCAAGAAGGCGTTCATCGTGACCCGTCTCGGAGACGCTTCATTGATGGCGGGTCTGTTCGTTCTGCTTTATGCGTTCAACACTCTGGACTTCGTCACATTGTTCGATGCTTCCATAATCGAAACCATCGACAAGAATCTGTTAGTGATCGGAACTCTCCTGCTCTTCGGCGGTGCAATCGGTAAGAGTGCACAGTTCCCGTTGCAGGATTGGTTGCCGGACGCAATGGCCGGTCCGACCACGGTTTCCGCGTTGATACACGCCGCCACCATGGTCAAGGCAGGTGTTTACCTGGTTGCCAGAAGCTTCCCCCTGTTCACACAGTCCATGGAAGTGATGCTGGTCGTTGGATTGATCGGAGGCATAACCGCAATACTTGCGGCATCGATGGCTCTGGTCAACGACAACATCAAACAGGTTCTCGCGTTCTCGACGATTTCGCAGTTGGGATACATGTTCATGGCTCTGGGAGCCGGCGGTTATATGTTTGCTCTCGGTATTGCAGAGAACGACACCGCCCTTGTGGCCCTCGGAGCCCTCGGATACACCGCAGGTGTGTTCCACATGTTCAACCACGCTTTCTTCAAAGCGCAGCTGTTCTTGGGTTCCGGTTCGGTGATACATTCCACGGGCACAGAAGACATGAGGGAGATGGGAGGACTCCGACATAAGATGAAGAGCACGTCAACAACAATGTTGATCGGTTCTCTGTCCATAGCCGGATTCCCCTTCTTCAGCGGATTCTGGTCCAAAGATCTCGTGCTCGCAAGTGTGCTGGATGCCGGAGCTTACGGCCCCGAAGGATACGTCTTCGCCATAGTATGGATAATGGGAATAATCACGGTCTTCATGACTGCGTTCTACATGTTCCGCATGTGGTACATGACCTTCGGCGGTCCCGAGGGACCAAAGACGGAAACCTGTCACGGCGAGTCTCCGAAATCCATGACCATACCTCTCTGGGTGCTTGCGATATTCGCGTTTGCATCCGGATTCCTGCTGTTGTTCGGTCTGGACGGTATGATTACCATAGATTCCAACTTCCTGGTGGGAACCCTCGCGGGAGAAGGTGCGATATACTGGCTTGAACACATGTTCCTCAACCCGTACACCTATCTGTCCATCGTGCTTGCTTTGGGCGGCATATACATCGCCTATCTCATGTACGGAAAGTTCGCTGCCAATCCCGGAAGATTCAACAGAGAAGGAACTTCCTGGTTGTACAACGCACTCGAAAAGAGATGGTGGTTCCCGCAGTTCTACAACTGGCTGTCCTGGACGTTCGGTTACGGCGTGGGCAAAGCTGTCAACAGCTTCGACAAACATGTTGTCGATGGTGCGGTTAACGGTGTGGCCAGCGTAATCGTCGGATCCGGTGAAGTCGGTAAGCGCGCGCAGACCGGTAATGTAGGAAACTACACATCGGTGATAATGATAGGAATGGCAGTGATCGGTGCCACCATCCTGCTATTGGCTCACTTCTTGGGAGGTATGTAAGTGTTCGATGAAATCCCCATACTCACGCTGATGCTCGTGATTCCTCTGGTAGGATCGCTGCTGACGCTGATGATGGGTAAGAGTAAACAAAAATTCGCCAAATATGTGGCCGGAATATTCTCCGGTATAGTCCTCATATTGGCTACTCTCCTCTTGTTTGAGGAGAACGTGGCGGCACTTGCAGAAAACCATGTGTGGATTGAAGCGGCGAACATCCAGATTTCCTATATACTGGAAATCGACGGAATGAGCAAACTGATGGTCTTCCTGACCGCTCTGCTCATCTTCCTTGTGGTGGTGTTCTCCGCAGCTGAAAGTGATAAGCCCAACTACTATCACACGTTGGTCATGTTGATGCAGGTCGGTCTCATGGGAGTTTATCTCTCGGCGGACTACTTCCTGTTCTACATAATGTGGGAGGTCACACTGATCCCCATGTACTTCATGATCTCGTGGTATGGAGGACCGAGGAGGCACTATGCCGCAATCAAGTTCTTCATATACACACACGTGGCGAGCCTGGTGATGCTCATCGGTATATTCGCGATGACATTCGAGGCTGCCGCATTGACCGGGAGCTCCGTGGTGAGCTTTGCATTCGCGGATGTAGCGGCCGCAGCGTCTCTCTTCGCAAGCGGATTCCAGGCACTGGTGTTCGGACTGCTGTTCTTCGGATTTGCGGTCAAAATGCCCATGGTGCCGTTCCATACCTGGCTTCCCGATGCCCACGTCGAAGCGCCTACCGGCGGTTCGGTGCTGTTGGCCGGTGTCATGCTTAAGATGGGAACATACGGTATAATCAGGGTGGCATTGAACGTCTTCCCCGAAGGCGCTCTCTGGTGGGCCGAGGCATTGATGGTCTTGGCTCTGATATCCATCGTCTACGGCGCGTACGCCTGTATCGCACAGACGGACCTGAAGAAGATGGTGGCATACTCGTCGATCAACCACATGGGTATGGTCCTGCTCGGTATCGCCGCATCTTTGCTTTACGTGAAGTATACGGATCCGGCCGAAGTCGTAGAAAGCCTCGCATCCCTGGGAATCGTGTTCGCGGTCTTCCAGATGTTTGCCCACGGTCTCGTTACCGCGGTACTGTTCATGGTCTGCGGTTACACTGGAGATGCCACAGGCACGAGGGAAATGCCGTTGCTCGGAGGTCTGGCGTCAAAGATGCCCATACTCGCGACGTTCATGATGATAGGATTCATGGCGTCCTTGGGTCTGCCGGGTCTTGTCGGGTTCTGGGGTGAGTTCGGAGTGATATTCTCCTTCTACGTCGGAGCCAAGGCATACGGCCACGCATGGCTGATAATCTTCTGTCTGCTGTCCATAATGCTGAATGCCGGATTCTATATCTGGGCAATGCAGCGTACACTGTTCGGCAGAGAAACGAAGAAGATCGACACGTCCAAACTGCGCGATGTGGGCAAGGCGCAAGGGTTCTCCCTTGCCGTCCTGTGCATATTCCTTGCACTGTTCGGTATGTGGCCTGACCTGGCGTTGGGAGTGATCGAACCGTTTGCGGACAGCTTTATGCAAATCTTCCAGGGGGCATTGCCATGAATATAGACATAAGTTCACTGACTGAAGCATTCGACAGTATCGCTCCGATCTGGCCGATTGTAGTACTGATAATAGGAGCACTGCTGATGCCTGCATTCCAGATTCTCTTCAAGAGAAGAAAAGTGACCGCAGGCGCGGCGTTGATATTCGTGGCCGTATCCGCATGTCTCAACGTGCAGATGTTGATTGACGGTTATACCGGCAATTACCACGGACTGTTTGATTACGATGCGTTCTCCGGATTGATGATTGTCCTGTTCCAGGCGGTCGCCTTCATTACCATATTGATGTCTTCCGTCAGCAGAGAAACCACTGTAAAACACGTCGGCGCGTTCTACGCACTGCTGTTGGTGGCAACTTCCGGTATGTGTTTCGTCGCAACCGCAACCGACTTGCTGACAATCTTTGTCGGAGTCGAAATGGTAAGCATACCCTCCTACGCCATGGTGGCCCTCAAGAGAAACGACTCCAGAGCTGCCGAGGCCGCGGTCAAGTACGTCATTGTCGGAGGCCTGTCCTCCGGTTTGACCGTATACGGTATATCCATGCTGTTCGGACTTGCCGGAACCACCAACATACTGGGAATAGCGGAACACATTGCCGCCACCGGCATTACCGCTGCTTTCGCCATAGCCCTTGCGACGATGATCGCGGGTTACGGATTCAAGATAGCGGCAGTACCGTTCCACATGTGGGCTCCCGATGTTTACGAAGGAGCCGCAACGCCGGTATCCGTGTTCCTGTCCACAGGTTCGAAGAAAATGGGCATAGTGGTGTTCATCAAGATCTTCTTCGTGATGTTCATCGTGATACAGTCGTCCTACAGCGAATTCACCGAAAGCATGCAGTATCTGTTCGCAATCATTGCGGCGGTTACCATGACCGTAGGCAACGTTGTGGCGATTGCCCAGACGAACGTGAAAAGGATGCTCGCTTACTCATCCATCGCCCAGGCGGGTTACATGTTAATCGCTTTGGCGGTGCTCAGTGAGTGGGCGCTCACCGGTGCGGTATTCTACATGTTCGCCCACGTCTTCATGAAGGGCGGGGCGTTCATCATAGTCGGCATACTGATTCACGCAGGTGTCGGAGAAACACTCAAGGACTACAGAGGACTTGCAAAGAGGGCACCCTTGCTTTCCGCATTGATGCTGATCTTCCTGTTCTCTCTTGCAGGAATACCCCCGTTGGGAGGTTTCACCGCCAAGTTCTTCCTGTTCTCCGCGGCAGTCGTGACAGAACCTACCGGAGTAGTGTCCTCTCAGTGGATCTGGTTGGCCTTTGTGGCGGTCATCAACTCTGCGATTTCGCTGTACTATTATGCGAAGGTCGTAAAGGCGATGTACATCGAGAAAGGCTCCACGGAAGAAAGGTTCAAGGCACCTTATGCGATGACCTTCGCCGCGATACTTTGTGTGTTGGGCGTAATCATCATGGGTGTTTACCCCGGACCCATACTCGACTACTGTGCCCAGGCAGCGTCTGCAATAATGTCACTGCTTTGAGCGGAAGGAAAAAACCATTTCATACCGCCCCTCAGGGGGCGGTTTCAATTTTAATTGCCTTGCTTGTACCCAGTTGCCGTTTTCGTATTGAAAAGCATTAAGTAGATTACACTCTTCACTCAAAACCATGTCAAACCTTTGGCACGATTGCATATCCAATGAATTGGATGAGGTTGAGCGGATCATGAAGGAAGTTCTTTCTTCAGAGAACCCCGAACTCACAGAAATGTGCAATTACGTCATCGAAGCAGGCGGAAAGAGAATCAGGCCTGCGGTATGCATTCTCGCTTATTATGCATCCGGCGGAAAAGATCCGAAAAGGGCAATCGAAATAGGCGCCGCTTACGAAGTGGTTCACAATGCCACCCTCATACATGATGACATAAACGATCAAGGCGAACTCAGAAGAGGCCGCAAAGCCCTCTACAAAGAATATTCCATCAGCAAATCAATTATCGCGGGGGATT
Source organism: Candidatus Methanomethylophilaceae archaeon (assembly GCA_050950505.1). Taxonomy (GTDB): domain Archaea; phylum Thermoplasmatota; class Thermoplasmata; order Methanomassiliicoccales; family Methanomethylophilaceae; genus VadinCA11. Next base: position 592,885 of record JBMNHS010000001.1, read on the forward strand.
TCATGTTCGCCATGGGATTCAGGCTCATAGGCGCCACTGCCCCGGACATAGTGGACTTCGTCGTCGATGCTTCCGCGGCAATGAGTTCCGGCGAATTCATTCAGAAAAAATTCGAAAACAAATCAACGGTGACCGAAGAGGATTATTTCGAAATCATCGAAGGCAAAACCGCTTCTTTGATCTCTTCATCGGCAAAGTCGGGATCGTTCCTTGCCGGTGCGGATCACGACATCATCGATGCATTCGGCGAATACGCCATGGCTCTGGGAAAAGCATTCCAAATCATCGATGACACTTTGGACATCATCGGTGACACCGATACCACCGGAAAGATGGTCGGAGTCGACCTGATCGAAGGAAAACCCACCCTTCCGATTATTTACGCCATGCAGAATTCCGAACACGGACAGAAGATTAAAGATGTGTTCGAAAAAGAAGAAGTCAGCATGAAATCCGTCGATAAAATCATCCAGCTGATAAAGGAAACGGATTCGATAAAAAGGTGCAGATACAAAGCCATGGAGATTCTCACCGAAGCGAGAGGGCATCTCGAAGTCATAGAGGATTCCGATTACAAGAAGGCCCTTTTGTCTTTGGGAGACTACATCGTAACAAGGAATCGGTGATTCCGTGATCGAGAAAATTGACGTTCTTGTCGTCGGTGCAGGGCCCGCGGGGAGTGTCGCCGCACGTTATGCCGCCGAGAAAGGCGTTTCTGTAAAACTCATAGAAAGACGGAAAGAAGTGGGGGTTCCGGTAAGATGCGGGGAACTTATACCCAGTATCGAAGAAACTTTGGGTTCTTTTCCCAAAGTCGAAGACTTGGAAACCACAATGGAGTTTCCGTCGTCCCTGATTGCCAGGGAAATCGAAGGGATGAGATTCAATTCGCCCAAGGGGAAAATCACCGAATTTCCCTTCACGGGATGTACCGTGGACCGTGACGGATTCGATCGGTATCTTGCGTCAAAAGCTGTCGATGCCGGAGCGGAACTGGTCACCGGTTGCGGTTTCCTGAGAATAGAAGACGGCAAAGCGGTTACCGAAGACGGTGTCATAGAATACGGAGTCATAATCGGCGCAGACGGTCCGACTTCGAGAGTTTCCAGGGAACTGGGACTGCCGGCAAACAGAAACCCCTATCCTGCCGTCACCACCATCGCCGAAGGCGACTTTGAACCTGTGATAGAGATGTTCTTCGGAGGCATTGCACCCGGGGCATACAGTTGGATAATACCCAAATCCGGATGTGCCAATGTGGGCGTGGGATTTGCACCAAAGTTCTCGCAGGGAAAGCCTACCGAATATTTCAAAAATTTTTCGGAAAGAATGGGTTTCAAAATAACCGAAGAGATCAAAGGAAAATTCGTTCCCAGCGAAGGACCCATTTCCAACACCGTCACAGAAAACGGAGCGCTGGTCGGGGACGCTGCGGGACAGGTTGCTTCCGTTAACGGAGGGGGAATTCCCCAGGCGATGATATCGGCCCGTATCTGCGGCACCGTGGCTGCCGACAACGTGCTAAACGGAAGATCCCTTCAGGATTACGACCGGGAGTTCAGAAGAGTTATCGGAGGTCCTCTGAAGACCGCCGCCTTCAACAAGAAACTCGCCGATGCGCTGGCATTCAAATCGGACAACAGAACGGATCTCTGCATGTCCATACTCGGAAAAAGAAGAATGGCGAATCTGGTCAGATGCAAACGCATTTTTCCCTGATTATTTTTTTCTGTGAGCCTTTGTTCCGGAACCGCAGATCGGACATTCGTCATAATGTTCTTTGTACCATTTGCCGCATCCGATGCAACGGTAGTTCCACTTGAATTTTTTTTCAATTCCTTTTGTCCCCACCGGACGGAAGGGAATGCCCATGGATTTTGCGACATTCTGTATGGAATAATCGTCGGAAAGAATCGTCCCGTTCATGTCCAAAGCCAATGCGAGAACGGATAGGTCCACATCGGACAGCCGCCCGAGATCTCCGGTTCTGCGGGCTTCTTCTTTGACTCTTTTCATGGATCCGTCGGTGACGTCCGAGGTTCTCAGCCGATCGTCCCACAACGCGAGTCGGGGATCGTCGTAACGTTTCAGTTCGTCGACCACGCCGGGAGGACACAGGAACTCCTCGTCGGGAATCCAATCCATGACAAAGAAGGCGGACGTGTCCAGAATCAACATGGGTTCTGATTACTCACATAGATTATCTATATTGTCCCAAATCAAGCAAAGATTAAACAAGGGATACTCAATCCGATTTTTGATATGTTATGGATGCCCGGGGCGTAATCGAAATAATGGTAATAGGATTGTGGGTGTTTCTTCCCGCGATGTTGCCGAATTCCGCGGCAGTCGTTTTCGGCGGAGGAACCAAAGTCGATTTCGGCAGGTCTTGGAGAGGCAAAAGAATATTCGGAGACGGAAAAACATGGAGAGGTCTCTTCGGCGGTGCTTTGTCAGGCATCGTTTTGGGTCTGATTCTGATGGGGATCTCCCATTCTTTCGACCCCAACAACCACTGGGGATTCGGTTCTTTCGAACAGGGTGCCCTGATAATCACCACTCTGGCTTTCGGAGCGGTTCTGGGCGATCTTCTGGGCGCGTTCATCAAGAGAAGAATGGGTCTCGAGAGAGGGGAAAAGGCACCCTTTCTGGATCAGTACGATTTTGTGTTGGGGGCTTTCCTGCTGACCGCGGTATTCAATCCTCACTGGGTCTACGGAACGTATTTTGCCGGATGGCACCTGTCCGCTTTCCTGTTCCTGCTGTTCATAATGTTCGGACTGCACCGCACGGCAAACATAATAGGTTACAAGATGGGTCTTAAGAAGGAGCCCTGGTGATTCAAATGGAAAAGATATCAAACGCTTTGGCCGAATGCGGCGCACTGAGATTCGGGGATTTCACGTTGGCCTCCGGCGCAAAAAGTTCGTATTACATAGACATCAAGAAAGCCAGCACAAACCCGGCAGTTCTGAAACTCATCGGAAAGATGATGGCCGGGAAAGTGTCCGAACTCAATGAAAAGCCGGACCGAATCGCAGGGGTGGTTCTCGGATCAATTCCTTTGGCCACCGCGGTTTCTTTGGAAACCGGAATTCCCTTCATCATGGTGCGAAAGGAAAAGAAAGATCACGGCACCGGGAAACTGATCGAAGGCGACTTGGAAGAAAACGACAAGGTCCTGGTCGTCGAAGACGTCATCACTACCGCAGGTTCCGCCGTATCGGCAATCAAACTTATCCGGGAAGCCGGCGGAACCGTCACCGATTTGTTTTCCGTCATAGACCGTCAGAGCGGAGGCGGAGACAACCTTTCGTCGATAAATGTGAAACTTCATTCCCTCGTAACCGCCGACAAGCTGTTGGAGGGCCGTGAGTGAGACCTCCCGAAGACTGTGACCTTTGCCCGCTCAGCGAAGGCAGGACCAACATCGTAATGCCTCACGGCGACACGGGTTCGGGAATAGTCTTCGTGGGAGAAGCCCCTGGCGAGAAAGAAGATTTTCTGGGCATTCCCTTTGTGGGAAGGGCCGGGAAGATACTTGACGGGTACATGGAAGAAGAAGGTCTTCAACGTTCGAAGGTCGTGATAACGAACACCGTGAAATGCCGCCCTCCGGGCAACAGGGATCCCACCGAAGAGGAAATGAAAGCCTGCAGGAGATTCTTGGACTCCGAACTGTCCCGGGCGCGCCTTGTCATAGGGCTGGGAAAATCCGCCTGCAAAAATCTTCTGGGATATGAGGGAAAAATGGCCGACATCGTGAACAAAAGGACGGTAATAACCGTGAACGGAAAAGAGATACCCTTCATTCCCACTTATCATCCGTCCGCCTGCATTTACAACAAAAACGCACGGACGGTGCTGAAAGAAACCATACGGACCGTGAGGGAAGAACTTGAAACTCTGGAATGATGTGTCGGGAGTTCTTCTGGACATGGACGGAACGGTGTATCTGGGAGACAACCCCATAGACGGAGCCGCCGAGTTCATCCGGCGTCTGAAGGATGCGGACATCCCTTATGCGTTCATAACGAACAATTCGTCAAACACCCGGAATTACTATTACCAAAGACTGAAAAGAATGGGATTCCCGGCAACCGAAGATTCGGTCATAACTTCTGCCGTTGCCGCCGCCGAGTTCATAAAAACCGAACGTGAAAATTCCAAAACATACGTTTTGGCATCTCCGGAAGTGGAAAAGGAACTGATTTCTTTGGGAGTGGACGTCACCGATGAAAATCCCGATATCGTGCTCCTTACTTTTGACCGGACGATGACTTACGGGAAGCTGAACGACGCGTACCGCATGATTTCGGACGGGGCGGAATTCATCGCAACCCATCCCGATATGTTCTGTCCGACCGAAGACGGATATGACGTGGACATAGGTCCGTTCATAACGTTGTTGGAATCGCTGACGGGAACAAAAGCGAAAATAATCGGTAAGCCGGAGCCGCTGATGCTTGAAATGGCATCCCGTTTCCTTAAAATAAATCCGAACAAAGCAGTCATGATCGGAGACCGGTTGTACACCGACATAAAAATGGCCGAAGACGCGAACATACGCTCTGTTCTGGTACTGTCCGGAGAGACGTCAAGGGATCAGCTGAACGGTTCGGATACAAGGTCTACGGCAGTGGCGGATTCCGTTGCCGATATCATGATTCCCGACAAACGGACCTCTGGCCTTTATTAACGGCATAAACGCGTTTAAATACCACTGAGTCACTTTATTACTGTTCTGCATAAGAACAAGAAGGGATTCAACAGACACCAGTGTCGAAGTTCCGGGATGGGATGGAGTGTACTTAAAGCAAGTTGAAATGGAAAATTTCAAGTCCTTCGGAGGGCGGTTGACCGTACCTTTGATGGAAGGCTATACTGCGATTACAGGACCGAACGGTTCCGGGAAATCCAACATAACAGACGCGATTCTTTTTGTTCTCGGCCCCCGCAGTTCCAAAGCGGTGAGGGCAGGCAGACTTACGGATCTTATTTTCGACGGCGGACGTTCCAAAAACAAAGCCTCCCACATGACCGTTACCCTTGTTTTCGACAACAAGGACCGGCTGATGCCTTGGGATGACGACATCGTGCGACTGACCCGCGTGGTCAGATACAACGACGCCCGTACGGATTACTATTCTTACTTTTACATCAACGACCGCAAAGCGACCATGACCGATTTCGACAATCTGCTGACCAAAGCGAGGATAAGTGCCGACGGTTACAACCTTGTTCAGCAGGGAGACGTTACGAGGATAGTCTCCATGGGTGTTTTGGACCGAAGACGGATCATAGACGGAATATCCGGAATCGCCAGTTATGACGCGGACATAGACCGGGCCGCAGGCGAGAAAGAGGAAGCGGAAACGAACCTTGACAGAATAAACATAGTCATGGGGGAGTTGGAACTTCAGCTGAAACAACTGGAAAAGGACAGGGAAGACGCCAAAAAATATCTCGAAGCACAGAAAGGTTTGGAGATGTCCAAAGTTCAGCTTCTTCACAGACATCTTCAGATCAACAGATCCAATCTGGAAAGTTACAACAATCAGATTCAGAAACTCAGAACGGAAATCCAAGAGCTCAGAGAAAGAAAAGAGTCGGTGATTCTGAGATATGAGGAAAACGAATCCGCGATCAAAGCGAAAGAGGCCGAAATAACAGAAAAAGTCGGTCCTGCCTATGCCGAACTGAAGAGAGACATCGAGGAAGCCAAAATCGGCAGGGCGACCTGCATGGACCGCATATCTTCCGCCGAGGAGGACAACGACGGTCAGAGGCTGCACATCGAACAGCTCGAGGAACGCATAAAAGAGAACGAAAATACGATAACGGACACGAACACGCTTCTGTCCGAAGTCACCATCCATCTCGACAAAGCCGAGGAAGAACTGACTTCTCTGAAGAATGAAGAGAAAGGAATCAACGACAGACTGTCCGAATCCGGAGGCGAACACGCCGACCTTCAGGAAACACTGAACGGCCTGGAAGAGAAGATAGAGAACAAAAACAACGAAGTGAACGAGGCCAGCGTCAAAGCCACCACTTCAAAGACCAGGGCGGAGGACGGAGCGGTGGCCCTTGCCGGTCTGGAAGAAGAAATCAAATCAATTTCCTTCGAAATCGGAGATGCCAAATGGAGTCTCGGTCAGGCGGAGGAAGAAGCCGGACCTTCCGTTCAGGAATATTCCGACAGAATTCTGAAAGCGAAAGGCCGGGAACAGGAACTGGAAAAACAGGAAAGGGAACTGAACGAAGCAATCCGCAGGCTTGAAACCAGATACGGGGAACTGTCCGCGGAAAAGAAAGCTTCCGAAAGATACAATCAGGGCGATGCCGCCATATCCGCCATCATGGCCCTCAGGGACCGGAGGGCGATGGACGGCATTCACGGAACGGTTCAGGAACTGGCTTCCGTGGATCCGGAATACGAAACGGCAGTATCCGTTGCCGCCGGCGGAAAAATGCGTGCCGTGGTCGTGGAAAACGACCAAGTGGCCGCGGAAGCCATCGGCTTCCTGAAAAAGAACAACCTCGGCAGAGTCACGTTCCTGCCCCTCACGAAGATGATGGGCGGAAGGCCGAGAGCAAAAGCGATCATGGCCGCGGACTCCTCGGAAGGATACGCAATAGATCTTCTCAGATTCGATCCGATGTATCAGAACGTGTTCTGGTACGTGATGGGCGACACTCTGGTAATGAAAAACCTGGATACCGCACGTTCCTTAATGGGCGGAGTCAGAATGGTCACCAAACAGGGGGAACTCATAGAGGCCTCGGGTGCTATGGTGGGCGGCACAATCAAACAGAACGCTTTGCTGAAGTTCGGCTCGGCTTCCGAATCCGAGTTGGAGGAAGTGGGGACAAAGTTGGGGGAAGCCAACGACGCCATGGCCAAACTCAGACAGACTCTCGAAGAAATCCGTTCGGAAATCCGCAAACTTGACAATTTGATGCGCGAAGCCGCCACGCAGGGCGTGGAGCAGCAATCCGCGGTCGGTGTGCTGAAAGCCCGCATAGCCGAGCTTCAAAAGAACAAAGCGGCCAAGGACGAAGAGCTCAGGGAAAAGAAGAAAGAGTGCGATGCCCGGGATGCCGAAGCGAAGGAAGCGGAAGAGAGAAAGACCGAATTGCTGAACGAATTGGAAAAACTCAGGGAAGACCGGGAAGAAGCGAGGGCCCGTCTTAAAGAGATTGCCCCTTCGGACCTGTATGCCGTGCTTCAGAAAATCAGAAACAGACAGTCGGAACTCAATGTTCAAGTCACCAAATGTTCCAGTGAAAAATCCACTTATACGGCCGAGATAAAGGGTCTGGCAAACCAAACCGAATCTTACAGGGAACAGATTTCCGCTACCGAAAAGAAGATTTCCGAAAACGACCGGCGCATAAAGGAACATGAAGAGCTCAAGAGCGAGGCCGAAGTGAAACTCGGAGCCCTTCGTTCCATGGAAGAGGAAATGGAGAGCGGAATCTCCGAACTCAGAGACGAGAAAGACGCCCTGGTGGAAAAGAGATATTCCCTTGAAGGGGAAAAAAACACCATACAGAACGACATGGAACTCAAAGGAGGCCTGGAATCCTCCGCCAATGCTTCCGTGATTTCACTCAATGGGGAAATTGAAGCTCTGGAAAAAGAAATTTCGGAATCCCGCATGGAAGTCGAAATGCCCATACCTTCCGAGGAAGAGATAAAACGGGCGATCCGTTCCTACGAAGGAATCATGTCCAGAATCGGCAACGTGAATCTGCGTGCCATTGAGGACTACGAAGAAATAAAAGAAAGATACGACGAACTCACCGAGGAAGTCGGAACCTTGGAAGAGTCCATAAAAGAACTTGACGAACTCACCGAAACCCTGAACGGCCAGAAGAAAGGTCTGTTCATGGAATCTTACGAAGCCATAGGGGACAATTTCAGAAGGATATATGCTCAGTTGTCCGGGGGCGGAGAGGCCTTCATAGATCTCGAAGACGAAGAGAACCCGTTCAACGGGGGCCTTTTGATAAACGCCAAACCGAAGAACGGAAAACTTCTGAGACTCGAAGCGCTGTCCGGCGGGGAGAAATCGCTTACGGCGTTGGCTTTCATATTCGCCATTCAGGAACATCAACCGTCCCCCTTCTATGTATTGGACGAAGTGGACATGTTCCTGGACGCGGTGAATGCGGAGATGGTCGCCAAGAGAATCGTGGAAAGCTCCGCAAAGGCGCAGTTCATACAGGTTTCGCTGAGAAAGGTAACCCTGGCTTTGGCGGATCACCTTATAGGAGTCACAAGACCGCCGTCGGGAATAAGCAAAGTTATAATGCAACCCGATTTCGCGGAAGTTTCGAAATTGGAAGAAGAAGTGTTGAAGATACAGGATGCAGCAGAGGGATAATATGGATGGGACCACAAGATATGAGGAAATCGAACAGCATCTGCTGTTCCACAAAGCTTTGACGGAAGACGTCGGAAACTTTGAAAGGATAAACGGATACATGAACATCCTCGCCCAGGCAGAAGGCGGGGAAAGGCTGGAAGATCCGGTGGACGAGTCCATACGGTCGGCGTTCAGCCTGGTGATCGAGAACGGAATCGACCCCTGGGAGATCGATCTGTCGGAATTCGTCAGAATATACACCGGCAAAGTCGCGGCCGACAGAGTCGACATGATCGTTGCCGGAAAGCTGATGCTGATGGCCTGGAAAATTCTCAGACTGCAATCGGATGCGACCCGCGGAAAGGTCGAACCCCGGGAGGAAGAGTTGGAAATTCCCGACGACTTCTTCTTTGAGGAGAACGAAGGTCTCTTCGTTCCCCAGGTTTCGTTCAGGGAAGCCTACGCCAGAGAGCCGGTGAGAAAAGTCACCATGTACGAACTCATCGACGCTTTCGAAGAGGCAAGGGACGAAATCGCAATCCAGAGGGAACGGGAACGGGTCCGCAGGGCCATACGGGAAAAGGAACCCAGAACCTTCGACAACAAGGCTCACGAAGAAGACGATGAAACCGTGGTTTTCTCCGTCTGGGAAAAGATAAGAAAATTGGGCACCGGCGAAATCTGCATCAACGAACTTTACGGAAAGGATCTGTTGCACAATCTCACGGTCTTCGTCTCCGTTCTCCACCTGGTCAGAGACGGATTCCTGGACATCAGACAGGAAGAGATGCCCCTTGGCGAAATATTCATCGAAATGCAGATAGACGCGGTTGACGCCCCTGCGGGCAGAGCGATGATAGAGGCGATATGATTGAACGTCAAAAGAGCTGTTGAGGCCGCTTTGTTTTCCAGCGCGGAAAACCTCAAACTGTCGGAAATCGCCGATAAAACGGGAATACCCGTGGACGAAGTCAGATATGCTCTTTTGGATTTGAGAAAAGAATACAACAACCGCGAATCGGCGATAACCATAGCGAAGTTCGGTTCCGAATACCGCATGATGCTCCGCACCGAGTATGCCGAATACGCCGGAATGTTCTCCAGGGCGGACATGAGCGGAGGTTTGATGAGAACACTGAGCACGATAGCCTACAATCAGCCCGTTCTGCAGTCCGAACTCTTCAAATCCCTGGGATCGAGGGTGTACGATGACGTCAAGGATCTGATGGAACGGGGATTCGTCAACGGCAGGAAACAGGGCCAAACCCTGGAGCTCACCACCACGAGAAAGTTCAAAGAATATTTCGGAATTACCGGAACCGGCAAGGAAGCCATAACCGAGTGGATCAAAGAACAATCCAGAAACCTGCCGGGCGAAGAAACGGAGTGACATCCGTACCGTTTCAAAGCGAATAGGTTAAATCGAAAGATGTGCTAAGACCCAGGGATAACATGGTGTTACCATTGGATTTACTTGAAAAGTCCGTCAACAAGAAGTTGACCCTCAGGCTCAAAGACGGAAAAATCATTGAGGGAAAACTCACGTCTCTCGACATGTACATGAACATGGGGCTGGAAGACGTTTCCGTCAAAGAGGCCACCGGCGAAGAGAGAAGGATGAATTCAGTCATTCTCCGCGGAAGCAATGTCGTAAGCATATCACTTGAATGAATCAGGGTAAAGACATGACCGCTCCCAAAATGTTCGGAACCAACGGTATCCGGGGCATTGTCAATCAGGAACTGACTTCCGAGATGTCCCTCCGGATGGGAAAGGCCATTGGCACGGTCATGAGAGGCACCGTGGCGGTCGCCACGGACACAAGATCGTCCGGTCACATGATCCGCGCCGCACTGTCCGCGGGGCTGATGGCCGTCGGAACCGACGTAATCGTTCTTGGAACGGTTCCCACTCCCGCGCTGCAATATTACGTCAAAACCCACGACAACGTGGCCGGCGGTGTGATGATTACGGCTTCCCACAACCCTCCGCCCTTCAACGGCATCAAATGTATTTCGGCGGACGGTACCGAAGCCAGCAAAGAAGAGGAACGGGAAATCGAAGAACTTTATGCCGCAGACATTCCCGTCTGCGGTTGGGACTGCGTCGGCACGATGGAACATGTCAGTGAAGCCGGCAAAGATTACGTGAACGCGGTTCTGTCCAACGTGGACACCGAAACAATACGGAAGGCTGACCTCACGGTTTGTCTGGACTGCGCCAACGGAGCGGCTTTTGAAACCACGCCGTCCATTCTGAAGAGACTTCAAATCAAAACCGTAACTCTGAACTGCAACGCGCAGGGTGAATTTCCCGGACGTCCCAGCGAACCCACGGAAGAAAATCTTTCCGATCTTATCACTCTCATGAAAAACACCAACGCCTCCCTGGGAATTGCCCATGACGGAGATGCGGACCGTTGTGTGTTCATCACCGAGAAAGGAGAATTTGTAAGCGGCGATAAAAGTCTGGCATTGTTGGCGAAACTGGAAATTTCCAAAAACAAGGGAGGCAAAGTCGTCACTCCCGTCAGTTCGTCTTCGTTGGTTGAGGAAGTGGTGAAGGAATCCGGAGGAACCCTGGTTTACACCGCGGTGGGTTCACCGGTGGTCGCCAGAAAGATGAAGGAAACCGGAGCCGTGTTCGGCGGCGAAGAAAACGGCGGACTCATTTTCCCGGACATGCAGTACTGCAGGGACGGCGCGATGACCGTGGCCAAGATGCTCGAGTGCATCGCACGTTACGGACCTCTGTCCGAACAGGTCTCGGAACTTCCCGTGTATCACACCCAGAAAAGGAAACTCGACTGTCCGAACAATCTTAAAGAAAATCTTATCCAATACATGAAAGAAACCGTCACCGACGGAAACATCGATGATACCGACGGTCTGAAAATCATTTATGACGACGGTTGGGTGCTGGTGAGACCCTCCGGAACCGAACCTATATTCAGAATCTATTCAGAATCGAAAAACGAAAAGGTTTCGGTGAGCCGGGCGGACGAGTACGAAGACACCGTGGCCGAATTCCTCGGCCGGCAGTGAATTCACCCGAGACTTTTGCCGTGGACGGCAATCGCTTCGTTCACCAGTCTTGACGCGAGTATCGAAGTTATGCCGGAAGGATCGTAGGGAGGACAGACCTCCATGACGTCGAATCCGCACATCCGGTCCCCGGCCATGTTGATAATTTTCTTCACATCCATGGGGGTCAGTCCGAAAGGTTCCGGCGTGCCGGTTCCCGGGGCGTAAGCGGGATCGATGCCGTCGATATCCAGAGTAAGGTATATTTTCTCGTTTTTCACGGAATCCAGAACGGTTTTCATAATTTTTTCAATGCCGGTTTCCATTACTTCGTAGGAACTGAAGAAGGGCATGGGATGTTCGTGTTCCAGTTCTTCCGCCCCCATGGCTCTGGCGCCTATGACGTAAACATTGTCCATCCCCACGTGTTCGGCGGCTCTCCTCATAATACAGGCATGACTATGGGGGGTTCCGAGATATTCGTCCCTGGAATCCAGATGGGCGTCTATGGATATGACGGAGATGTCCTTCGGAAAGCTCGTTACAATCGGAGCGCTGACGGAATGTTCTCCGCCTATTGCAACAATGAATTTCCCGTCATTTATCGCAGGTTTCACCGTAAATCCGACTTCGGAAATCATATCTTCGGGCAAGAAGAAATCATCCACGTTCCCGTAGTCATGAATTTCGGGGAAATACTGATCGATCCCGTGTTCGAAGTGCATTTCCTCGAAATTGTAGGATGCTCTGCGTATGGCATCCGGACCCTCTCTGGCACCGGCTTTGAAACACGCGGTGTGATCGTACCTTGCTCCGAAAAGAAAAACTTCCGATCCGTCATATTCCGAATCGGCTCCGGCGTAAGAAAGTCCGTAAGACATCCGTATCGCCTTACATCAGTTTGTATCGGCCCATGGCAACAAGATACATTATCTCGTTACCCTCCTCAAGTTTACAGGTATGATCGTCATTTATCGGCAGGTTGAAAGTTTCAAAGGTTTCCAAGTCCATAATCTGAACTTCCTCTCCCTGAAGGGTGATGATCTGAGCCTTTCTTTTGTCAATCATAGGCACTTGTATTTTTGAGTTGACGGGCCCGAAATAAGACTTTTTGGCGCCGGTAAAAATACTTGTGGCCTCTATGTTCGCTTTGGCCGATCCGTGTTTTCCGGGTTTGGACATGGTGATGCTTATGATTTTGCACGGTTCATCCTCGATGTTCATGTACCGTCCTTCCTTCAATTCTCTGACTTCTTTAGTTTCCCACATTGAAATTCCTCCGTTTTGATCGATGGCCGACACGTCTCATACAACAGCACGAAACACGGTTTTCATTCCATCGGCCGATTAATATTCCATTATGAGTGCGAATCCTCTTAATATACTTTTCAAACGTGTTACCTGAGTCAGATATTAATCCTGCGGGAATATGTGGTCACAATGAAGAAGATAGGGTACATGGGAATACCCCTTTCAAATTCGGAAAACGCGTCCGGATTGTTCGCCGAGAAGTTCAACATAAAAGCGGAGCACGTTCCGCTAATCAGTGCGGAAGGGGTCGTGAAAGCCTTGCTGACGGGAGAAATTGATTACGGCGTAGTGGCCACAAGAAACATCGGCGCAGGGGCCGTCGTTGAAACGGACGAGGCTTTGAAACTCGGAAATTTCCGTATGGTTGACGAAATCGGGATTTCCATCCATCACTGCCTGTTCGTCAAAAAAGAAAATGTGACCGTGGACGGGGTGGCCTCCCACATCCAGGCATTGGCTCAGACCGATAAGAACCTGAACATACTCTTTCCCGACGCCCGGAGAATCATTACGGAAGACACTGCTTTGGCCGCCGAAATGCTTGCCGACGGTAGACTGTCCGAAAATACCGCGGTGGTCTGCGGAATGTCCGCGGGCCGGTACCACAATCTGATTCTTTTGGAAAGCAACATAGAAGACATCAAGGAAAATATGACTTATTTCGCTTTGATAGAAACCTGTTGACTGCGATAATATTTTTTAAAGGCAACCGTATGAACGGTGTGGACGGTACCGACATCATATCGGCACCGATATCCGAAACATAGGGATGTGTCAACATGAAAAAAGAAATCTGGGTCAGAGCGGATCTTCCCGACTCCAAAGAAAAGAGAAAGGAAATTCTGATCAATGCCGTGGAGTCCGGAATAACCTCCGCCATTGTACGTCCGGAAGACGACGATATGGCATCCCTCGGCAAAATCAAATTTGTCAGTATCGGCGATGATGTCAGATTTGTGGACATAACGTCTCCGAAGGACCAGGAATACGCCATGAATCTTGCGGGAAAATGTTCCGTTCTGATTCTGTCGTCCAAAGACTGGACGATAATCCCTCTGGAAAACCTCATAGCGAAATTCACCGGAACCGGAACGAGACTGTTCGCCGTCGCATCCGATGTGGAAAACGCCAGGCTGTATCTCAAAACCATGGAGAAAGGTGTTGACGGAATCGTGATATCCGTATCCGATCCCGGAGAGGTGAGAAAATTTTCGGATCTGATGTCCGAATCTTCGGAAGTGGGTTTATCGGAGGTGGAAATCACGGGAATAAGGAACATAGAAATGGGCGACAGGGTCTGCGTGGATTCCGTCAGCATGATGGTTCCGGGCGAAGGCATGCTCATAGGTTCTCAGTCCGACTGTCTCTTCCTGGTACAATCCGAAAGTGAGGACAGCGGATATGTGGCGCCCCGTCCGTTCAGAGTGAATGCCGGCGCCGTGCACGCGTACATCATGGTTCCGGAAGGCAAAACCCGTTATCTGGGGGAACTGAAATCCGGTGAACCGATTTCCATAGTGGACCGAAACGGAAAGACCAAAACGACGTCAGTGGGAAGATGCAAAATCGAAATCAGACCCATGACGTTGGTCGAAGCCACCGATGGAAAACGGACATACTCCACGATTCTTCAGAACGCCGAAACCGTCAAACTTGTAACGGAAAACGGGGCAATATCCGTGACGGACCTGAAAATCGGGGACAAGGTATTGGTCAGACTGGAAGAGGGCGGAAGACATTTCGGCATGAAGGTCGAGGAAACCTATACGGAGATATGAGATGAAGATCTGCGCCTCTCTCAGCAGAATGTCGGATCTTACCAAAGCGATGGAAGCCGACATGATCGAGATAAGGCTGGATCTCGTTGACCGCGTCCCCGATACCGGGGGCAAAGAGACAATCATAACCTTCAGGGATAAATTTGACGTATCGGCGATTCCAAAAAATTTTACCGGATTGATCGACATAGGGGAAGAGCGAATTCCCGACGTCCCGTACAGAACAATTTCTTCCGTCCACGATTATGAAAACACGCCTTCTTCGGAGACCATCGCGGAAACGCTGAATTCGATGACCGCCGACGTTTCCAAAGGAGCTTACACTGTGAAGGATTTCAAAAATCTTTACGACATTCTGGAAGCTTCGAAGAAAGTAATCGGGAACCGTGTGATTCTGGGTATGGGTGAAATGGGCGAAATCACAAGAATCCGTCAGAATGTTCTGGGAAACGAGTTTACTTTTGCATACGTCGGAGAGCCCACCGCCCCCGGACAACTGAGTCTTGATGAAATGAGAGCCCTGGACGAAGACAGCATAATAACGGGATTGGCGGGAAATCCTCTGGATAAATCGAAATCCGCAGAAATGCACAATGCCGCATTCCTGGAAAGCGGGATTTCCGGAAGATTCCTTAAATTTCCCTCTCCCTCTTTGGAATTCATCGGGGAGTGTATTCGGGGATACGGCATACGCGGAATGAACGTTACGATACCGTACAAAGAATCTATAATCCCCTATTTGGACGAAATAGACGGAACCGCGGAATCCGTCGGGGCCGTGAACACAATCGTAAACGATAACGGTGTGCTGAAAGGTTACAACACCGACGTGGACGGTGTTGATGCGGCATTCAAAAACGCAGATTTCGAAACGAAAGGAAAAAGGATATTGGTGATGGGCTCCGGAGGGGCTTCCCGGGCCTGCATCGTGGCATCCCTGAACAACAATGCAACGGTAACCGTGACGGGAAGGAACAAAGACGCCGTCAAACGATTGTCTTCCGCATTCGGTACCGAAACCATGACGGAACACGAGCCATTGTCAAACTTTGACGCAATCGTCAACGCCACGCCGGTAGGAATGTACGGAACCGGGGAATATCCGGTAAATCTGAACGATTTGGACGTAAACCATACTGTTTTCGACATGGTCTACGGCATCGAAACCCTTCTTGTGTCGAAAGCGAAAAATCTCGGTTGCAAAATAGCCACGGGGGAAGACATGCTGGCGATGCAGGGCGCCCGGGCCTTCGAATTGTGGACCGGCGTGAGCGGGATGTTTGGCACAATGCGCTCCTGTCTCTGACCCGTCATCCGGCAACACATCAAATGACGTATTTCATTGTTCGGTCATTCAGCAAAATATATACGATATCGGAATATCGTGGATTCGGTTACCATGATATTCGGTAAGAATGTTAGAATGGAGAGGATAATGGACCGTACCTCGGGCAACTGTGTCATAGTGCCCATGGATCACGGAATATCCATCGGACCCACCGACGGCCTCTACGATATGAAGCAAACCGTGGATGCAGTGGCCAACGGAGGTGCCACGGCAGTAGTCATGCACAAAGGAGTCGTACGCTTCAGCCACCGTGCCGGGGGCAAGGACATAGGTTTGATTCTGCACCTGTCCGCTTCTACCGACATGGGCAAAACAAGCAACAGCAAGGTTTTGGTCGCTACTGTCGAGGAAGCTCTCAAGATGGGTGCGGACGCGGTTTCCATGCATGTGAACATAGGGGCAGAAACGGAACCCGACATGCTGAGCGATCTGGGTATGGTTTCCGATGAATGCCAGGAATGGGGAGTGCCTCTTCTTGTTATGGCCTATCCCCGCGGACCCGGCATTGACAATCCTTTGGACCCCCAGCTTGTCGCTCACAGTGCCAGAGTGGCCACCGAGATAGGCGCCGACATCGTAAAATGCAGTTATACCGGAGACGTCGACTCATTCCGCGAAGTTGTCCGCGGAACTTTGGCTCCCGTTGTCATAGCCGGCGGTCCCAAGATCGGTTCCGACGCGGAAATGCTCAAGATGGTCAAAGACTCCCTGGAAGCCGGCGGTCGCGGTGTATCGATAGGCAGGAATATATTCCAGCATGAAAACGTTGAAGCAATCACCCGTGCGGTATCCGACATCGTACTCAAGGGCCGCGAAGTGGAAGACGTCCTGAAATATTTGGAATAATTTCTTTACTTCTTTCCCCGGCGTTTTTTTCCGCCCGGGGATTTCTTCTTCTTCGGCGGGTCCGGATATCTTTTTTTGATGTCCGCCACCCGGTTTTCGAATTCTTCTTTCAGAATGTCTCCCCGGTATTCGCCCTCAAAGAAATCGATTTTGGCGGCAGTAAGGGTCTTTCCGGCCAGAGATCGGGATATCTTACCTCTTTGCCAGTAGGGGGCCCTGTGCACCGCGGGGTGTTGGTACAGCACCCCGTGTTTCGGAGGGCGTTTTCCGGAACGGAGGTGTCTGAACATCGCCTTCTCCGCGCCGAGCAACTGAACGGTGGATGAAGGCAGAGACGACAATCTCTCCAATCCTCCCGATAAGGAAATCAGTCTTGCTGCCAACGCCCCGCCCAAAAGTTCGCACATGTTGGGGCAGGTTTCCCTGACGATAGATTCGATGTACTCTTCCGTCCGTTCCCGTTCGTCGTACATCATCGAAAGATTCTTGGCCAGCAAAATGACGGAGTTCATATCCGCCGAATCGAAATCCGCACCCATGGACTCTATGCCCAAATCCAATTTTTTGATGATTCCTCCCCTTTCGCCGTGCTCGGCGATGAGATCGGAGTAGTTTCTGTCCTTTGCAACATCCGACAGTTCCGGGAAGTGCATCCCGTACCATTCATGGAGTCTTTCATCAATCA
The DNA here is from genome assembly GCA_050950505.1 of Candidatus Methanomethylophilaceae archaeon. GTDB lineage: Archaea > Thermoplasmatota > Thermoplasmata > Methanomassiliicoccales > Methanomethylophilaceae > VadinCA11. The sequence goes on from JBMNHS010000001.1 coordinate 610,251, forward strand.
GGTTGCAGGTCTCGTGGAGATTGTCCAGGTACCGTATGGCCTGAACCAGGTTTCTGTCCCTCGGAACGGGTTCGGAAGTTCGCAGTTTTCCCAGACGGATCATGACGTCATGCATGATTTCGGGAGTGAATCCGTAATCCTCCGGTCTTATAAACGAAGAATCATACATTTCCGGACGTCCCAGTTCCGACTGTCTTCTTTCGGAAACCGAAACCTTTCCGGCTTTGGAAACCAAATCCTTTTCTTCCTGGATCACGCCGCCCTTCTGAATCAGGGCGAGTTTCTGTGCGGTTTCTTCCGGATCGGAAGTCATCAGAATTTTGTCGATTATTCTGTTGCTTTTTTCATCGCAAAGAAACACTCCGAACCATTTCGTGACCAGGATTGCCATGACAAATCACATCCGGATGAGTTTTTCGACTTCGGACCAAGGCAAAGAACTGGCTCTTCCGGTTATCGTCTGCAACTTGGCCTGGAACTCCATTTCTTCCATTCTGTTGAAAGCTTCCTCGATCGAGCGGCCCTGGGTTATCGCGCCGTGACGCGCCATCAGCATGGCCTTCGATTCATGGTTGGCGATAATCGCCGCGACGAGTTCTTCGGATCCCGGTGTGTGATAAGGAATCAGAGGAACGTCTCCGAGAAGCATGACGCCTTCGGGCGTCAGGTCCGTTCTCAGTTTTCTGTTTTTTGTCGCAACCGCTGTACAGTACAGGGGGTGACAGTGCACCACTGCCTTGGTTTCCGGATTGAGGTTGTACAATGCCAGATGTATGCCGGTTTCGATAGAGGGCGTCCCTCCGGAAATGACATCGCCGTCGGTACCGACAAGAACCAAGTCTTCCGGTTTCAGAAGACCTTTGTTTCTCCCGCTGGGTGTTATGAGGATTTCACTGTCCCCGATCATCATGCTCATATTGCCGCCGGCGGAGAACGTCAATTCCCTGTCGTACAGCATATTGCAGAATTCGACCAAAACTTCCCGTGCATAATTTTCGTTCATTCCATCACCTTGGATATTTCATCGGGAGCGAATATACCCTTCTCGGTTATGAACCCTTTAACCAAATCGGCAGGAGTCACATCAAAAGCGGGATTCAGAGCCTTGCTTCCTACAGGAGCAATCCTGATTCCGTTCATTTCCGTGATTTCGGTTTCATCTCTGTGTTCGATTACGATTTCATCCCCCGTTTCGGCGGAAAAGTCAAAGGTGGATACGGGAGCCGCAACGTAAAACGGAATTCCGTAATGCTTTGCGGATATGGCTTTGTCCAAAGTTCCTATTTTATTTGCAAAATCACCGTTGGACACTATTCTGTCCGCACCGGTGATTATCAAATCCACGCCTTTCGACATGTAATGGGAGGAAGCGCCATCGGGAATTATCGCATGGTCTATGCCTTCCTGAACAAGTTCCCAGGCCGTCAGTTGCATTCCCTGAAGACGTGGACGGGTTTCCGAAACGTAAACAAAGAAATTTTTACCTTTGTCTCTTGCCGCGCGCATGGGTGCCAAGGCCGTTCCCACGTCGACAGTGGCCAAAGCGCCCGCGTTGCAGTGGGTCATCACTTTCGAACCGTCCTTTATAAGAGGCTCCCCGTATTTCCCTATCGCGAGACACTTATCAATCATGGACTGTGCATAAGCATCCGAAGCGGCAACGGGATCATCGCCGTCTTCGAGAGAAACAATCATGCTGTCCACTGCGTAGAACAAATCATTGGCGGTGGGTCTTGCAGATTTTATCACTTCTCCCGCTGTTTTTACATCTTCTCCCGCTTCTGCCGCCAGACACATGCCGTAAGCTGCGGCGGCACCTATCGAAGGAGCCCCTCTCACGGTCATGTTCCTGATGCTTTCAGCAACGTCTCTGTAATTATCAAAAGATACGAATTCTATGTTACCGGGCAGTTTTCTCTGATCGATCATGAAGACCTTTCCGTCTTCGTACCAGACGGCCTTTATATCTTCTGTCCCGGAAAGACAATTCACTTTCATGTTACCACTGCCGACACATGTCCTGACTATGTTAAATCTGTTGCTGGTATGATTCCGGACAACAACCACCAGAAATAAATTATTAGATGAGAGAACATACCGTAAACGATGACAGAGAATAACACAAATGATTTCGTACTGTACTATACAGAGAAGGGCCTGATTCACGTTTCCAATGAAGTACGCATACAGATTCTGGATGAGCTTACCGAGAGAAGCCTGTCGTTGACCGATCTTGTGAAAATCACAGGCAAAGCACAATCAACGCTTTCCGTTCATCTGGACAAAATGATGAAAGACGGCATCATCGATGTCAAAGAGGACCCTGAAGACAGCCGCAGAAAAACATACAGTATCGTTTCTCTCTGTCTTGTGCGCACGACGAAACCCGATCCCGAATCCTTTGAGAAAGCAAAAGAACTTTTCAATGAAATATCCGACGATCCGAAAAGCGTAGGGGCTCACATGACAAGTCTCATAGTTTTGTCCTTGGATTACCTGGGATTGTCGGTTATGCCTTTGGCCGAAACTCTGGGCAAGATTCACGCCCAGGTGTTGCATGAGAGCATGACGAAAGGTCCGGTGGACGACGTGATCGACAATCTCATCGACATGTACTCTTACGCCAACTTGGGAGAAGTCACGGTATTCAAACGCAACCCGTTGACACTTGTCGTAAAATCCGATATGAGAGTAAGCAAAGGCGCGGCAAAGTCCTTCGGTATGTACGCCAGAGGTTTCTTTATCCAGGCCCTGAACATAATATACGGAGTGGAAGCGGAAGTCCCCCGTTGGGAAGTTTTCGGTGCCGACAACAATTATTACAAATTCGAATTGGACGTCAGGCAGTGAAATTCACCTGAGGACGGCAAATTCCAAAAGCACGCCGTCCCCCAATTTTTCAAAATTAATCAGTTCAAGTTTTATTCCGTTGTCGGCCGACAGGCCGTCGCCGTCCACAGGTGTCGGGGCATCCCTTCCGCCGATGATGAGACTTCCCACGAACACCGAGTAACGGTCAACCAGTCCCGCATTGAAAAAATGCGAAATGGTTTCCCCTCCGCCCTCTACCATCAATTTTTTGATGCCCTCGGAATACAGACGGCCCACAAGGTCCTCCAAATTTATGGTGCACTTTCCCGTGCGCATGACCGTCGCGCCTTTCCAGGTTTTTTCGCAAGTTTCCAAAGTGACGATGACGGTGGGTGCCCGGTCATCCAAAACCAAAGCGTCTTCAGGAGTCCTCCCGTGGGGATCCAAAACGATTCTGACGGGATTTTCATCATAACCGAGACCTTTGACCGTAAGATGAGGGTCGTCGGAGACGACGGTTCCGACACCCACCAGGATTCCGTCGTTGTCCCGTCTCATCCTTTTGACCCTGTCTTTGTCTTCGCGGGAGGATATGGAAATCTGAGTTCTGTCTTTTCCGGCGATTTTTCCGTCAGCCGACATTGCACAGTTAACTTGAATGAACGGTCTCATTTGTAGTCCCCGGATTTACGCTGAAATGATACCCGTCATCTTTGCGTTCGACACCGAACCTCACGTCCAGAAACGTTTCCAACGTGTCCATTTGACTGAGAAGGTGTCTGCTGATGTTGGAAACCTTGAAAGCGCTTTTGCCCTCGGCCATGGCCATGTACGGCAAAAGTTGGTCTGCGGTGTGCACATCGATGGTGGAACCGCTTGTCATTTCTTCAATCAAATCCCTGGCGGCATCCTCGCCGGTCTTTTCCGCCGAGTATTCCCGGGTGGTCAATCCGTTGCTTCCGAGTTTTCCGTTTTCGAAATCGGCAACAAGGGATATTCCGGCCCCCCGGGAATTTCCCTGGGACGTCTGAATGTCAATTTCTGCGTCCGCATAAGGTTTCATGACTTTGACGCAGGACCGGACGATGTCCCGGCCTATTCTGTCGGACAGATTCTGAGTGAAACAAATTCCTCGGACTGCAACAAGATCCCCAAGTTCCGAAAGATCCAGAGGTTTGATTGTCTTAATCGGTTTCTGTGTTGCAATGACATGACCGCCTCCGCGGGGATAGAATCCTCTTTCCAGGATTTCGGCTTCGGTTTCGATTCCCATCCTGCCCATCAACGGGTACAGAATCTGTTGATAGCTGTCGATCGGCGGAGCCCAAAGGACGTTGGTGCCTCCCCGGATATCCACGGTAAGTCCGTTTTCATGATTGCGCGCGGCAAGCATAAGTGCCTGCAAAACAAGAGAAATGCTTCCTGCGGTGCCTATGTTCAGTTCAATATGATTGTTCTGTTCGGTTCCGGGGCGGAACATAAGTTCGGAAGAACCGGTGAAATTACCCTCAACCTGCGAACCGGTTATTTCGGCGACGGCACCGACAGCGGCACAATGCTGTCTAGACAATCCGTTCGTGGGCCGGTTTTCTCTTATTCGGGTAAGGTGTGTGGGCATGCCTGTCAGGACCGAAAGAGCCACGGATGTGCGGACCATCTGTCCTCCGCCTTCTCCCCTAGAACTATCGATCTCCAACATAATAATCAGAAGTGTATGTTGAGTGGTCGATATAGATTTAACCCTGCGGGTGAGTTCATAAGTGCGACCGCCGGGATTCGAACCCGGGTCGGAGGCTTGGGAAGCCCCTATCCTAACCACTGGACTACGATCGCGCAATAGGGGGTAAACGTTCGGTTCTATTAAAGATAAGGGTGTCTTTCCGCGTTGTTTTAATACTACCGCAGTGTTGCATGTCGCACGGGCCCGTGGTCTAGTGGTTATGACGTCGCCCTTACAAGGCGAAGATCGTTGGTTCAATCCCGACCGGGCCCACCACGTTGTTTCTGGACGTCTTCGAATCTTTGCATCTGTTCTAAAATGGATGGATGACATCTCCATATGCGGAGATTTATCGATTTTCGCTTGAATTTCGCGATTTTTATCATCAGATTTTTCAGGATATTTTCTGCGTGTACAATACAATTATATATTAAGTGATAGATGGATGGATGATATGTCCATGAATAGGGCATAGCCGGGAGCCAACTGTTTCGGTTTCTCCTCCTTCCGACTCCCGGTTAAATCTTTATCATGTTTATTTTGACGCGATTTGAACTGTCAGTTTAAAAACTTATAAATAGTCAGAAAATGGATGGATGATACGTCCATAAAAGATGCCGCCGAGGATATATCGCTCACCAAATTTCTACTCTTAACCCTCGGCGGCTGTATATTGGGCGAAGGCAATGAATTTTTTCGATGAAAATCATACAGTATTTCCAGTGTACGAACGGAATAAAATGGTGGACCCGGCCGGATTTGAACCGGCGACCTTCGCCGTGTGAAGGCGACGTCATAACCAACTAGACCACGAGTCCTGTACCGTAGCAATATAATGACTGTATTTAACGCTCGCGCATACCAGGAACAAAGATTAACATAAGCAACCCCTTACCGCGGATATGCCCGAATCCGACCGCATTCAGCAGAATGCCGAAAATAAGAAACTCTTCTCCAGAGAGTTCGATGTGATTTTGTCCACAGAGAAAACGGGATACCCGAGCTTCATCGGCGGCCTCCAAGTGGCCTCAGGCATGGATTATCAATTATCCAGTCCGATAGACGAAAGTATAATTTTCGGCAAATTCCAACGTCCTGAGGAAGGAACCGCCGCATATGCGGTCGAGGCGGCCAAGAAAGCCTTTGAGGTTTGGTCCGCAACGGAACCTTCGGAACGTGCAGCGATATTTGAAAACGTCCTTGAAAGGGTAAAGGCCAGAAAATTCAGGCTTGCGGCCTGCATTGCAATCAGCACGGGAATGGTAATGGAAGACTGTATCAACGAATCCGATCGGCTGATTGAGATAATCGAAGATGCCTGTGCCACTGCGGAACGTACCGAGCCTCTCGGAGTCTGGGGGATAATCTCCGAACACAATTCATCTCTGGCGTCCCCTGCCGGTGCGGCGGTTTACGCCATGCTTGCCGGAAACACCGTTGTCGCGCTTCCCGCCAAGGGCTGCCCCATGCCCATGTTCATGTTCAGTGATATTCTCCGCGCCGTCGGAGTGCCCGACGGAGTATTCAACATACTGACTTCGGAAAGTCATGAAACGGACATGGAAATCAGCGAAGATCCGATTGTCAGGGGAATCGCCGTCTCCGGGGGCGGAGACAGAATAGACGAACTTATGTTCCTTCCCGTGGATCATGAACTCAGGTTCGTAAGCGAAATAAAAGGAATGAATCCGATTCTCGTTCATAAAACCGGAAATATGGAAGCAGTTGCAGACAGCATAGCCGAATCCGCGTTCAGAAGCGCGGGTCAGAGACTGTATTCCTGTTCCAAAGTCATTGTAATCGAATCCGAAAAAAGAAATCTTCTTTCCGCTTTGAAAGAATCCGTCAAATCCCTTGTGGTCGGTGATCCCGCGGAACTGGAAGCGGACGTGGGTCCGCTGATGTCAAAAACCGATCTTCTCAGATTCCAGAAACTTATGGAAAATCATTCCGATATGGTTATTCTTGGAGGAAAGAGGGTGCGGGGAGAATTCCTTGATGGGGGCAGTTATGTGGAACCCGCCGTTGTGGAGGTGTCTTACGCCGAATGCGAACTTGGAAGTTATGACATGGGATTGCCGATTCTGGCAATTGTATCTGTTTCCGACGAAGATGAAATGTTCGAAGAATTGCTGAGCACCGAATGCGGACTGTCCGCTTCCCTGTTCACCGATGACGGCAAACTCATCGAAAGATTCAAAGAAGAAGCGGAAGCCACCGTCCTCAATATTAACAAAGGGACGGAAAACACGCTTCCGGCATCCACTCTGAGCATAGAGAAATTCAGTGCCTGATCAGATTCCCCGGGTCACAACCTTTTTCACGAAAGGCTTTGCCCCGTCATACATTTCCCTGATTGTTTTGACGGGATAAGGCTGAACCTTCCCCGCTTCCGCGGACATGGTCACTCCGGGACGGAATTGTTGGATGCAGTAACAATCGGCACCTCTCAGATGTTTCGCTATCTCAATCACATCTTCGACGGACACGGCCGGGGGGTAAACCGTCGTCCGGAATTCATGTTCCGCGCCTGACTCTTTGATGATTCGGATACTTTCGGCAATCTTGTCCAAGTCCACCTCGATGCCCGCGGCATTGCTGTATTTTTCTTTGTCGAGAGCCGTCTTGACGTCCATGGCCACGTAATCAATCATTTTGGCTCCGATCAAATCGTCCAAAATTTCGGGACGGCTTCCATTGGTATCCAATTTCACTCCGAGACCCAGTTTTTTAATCTCTTTGAGAAATCCGTACAAACCGTTCTGCAAGGTCGGTTCTCCGCCGGATATGACCACGCCGTTGAGGAAATCGCTGTTTTCCCGAATGTATTCCAATACTTCTTTTTCATCAACGGAATCCGCGTTTCCTTTGACAAGTTCGGGATTGTGACAAAACGGGCATGAGAAATTGCAACCGGGCGTGAATATCAGACAGGCGACCTTCCCGTCCCAATCGGAAAGTGTCGTCTTTATAAAACCGCCTATTTTCATGTTCGGCATATGGTTGCATCCGATATTATCAGTTTTGCAGTATGATTAATAACAACATCACAATATTCCCGCATGACTAAAATGACTGTCCGTTTCTTCCCTGCCGGGAAAGTTGTGGAGTTGGACGAAGTTCGCAAAATTTCTCAGGCGGCGGAGTTGGCAGGTGTTAAAATAACGTTGCCCTGCAACGGCAGAGGCCGTTGCGGACGTTGCGGAGTATACATCACACAAACACCGGAGGACGGCAGTGAACCGAACCTCACGGGCATGGAGAGAGTGCTGGCATGCAGGCACGACATCACCGGAGACATCGACGTTTTCGTCCCCTTGGATGAATATGGCCGCATAGTCGCCGGAGAAGATCAAAGAAAAGTCTATGACGGCGAGATAGTGCCCATAGTAAAAGCGAAAGGCAAGACCCAGCTGGGACTCGCCGTCGATTTGGGAACCGCCGCAATCGCGGTCAGTATCCTGGATCTCAAAACCGGATTCGAATTGTATTCAACGGTGGGGGACAATCCGCAGTCCTTCGCGGGTGACGATCTCGAATCCAGAAAAGCATATGCCGATGAGAAAGGCGGAGACATCCTCAGAAAAGCGGCCATAGACAAAATCAATGATCTGATGTACACCTTTGTCGGAGACCCGGACAATGTGAAAACCGCGGTTATTTCCGGTAAGCCCTATCTGATGGCGTCTCTGACCGAAGTTTGCAGCATGACCGGAGGTCCATTCTGCCTCGGCGGTTCCGAACTGGGTCTCGACATGGCCGAAGACGCCCCCACATTCTGTGTGAAAGAACTGTCCGAAGAAGTGGGCGGGGATTTGATAGGCGGGATTCTCGCATGCGACATGGACTCCGCGGATGAAACGATTCTTCTGATCGATATCGGTTCAACGGTTCAACTGGCTCTCGGAAACAAAGAATCAATTCTGGTATGTTCGTCCGAATCCGGACCCGCTTTGGAAGGAGGTAACGTGATTTTTGGAATGACGCCCTCTATCGGAGCCATAGACAGCGTTCAGTTCAAACGCGGACGCATGAGTTATACCGTGATAGGCGGGACATCCCCGGCCGGAATCTGCGGTTCCGGGCTCATAGATTTGGTATCCGGGCTTTATGCAAGCGGTTTCATCGACATTGAAGGAAAATTCACCAAGAAAGCGAAAATCTTCGAATCCGAAAATGGAAAGGCCTTCGGAATAACTGACAGGATTTACGTTACCGAGGCGGACGTCGCCGCGGTCATGAGGGCCAAAGCCGCGGTATGTGCCGGAATCCTGACGTTGCTGAATGAAAGGGAAATGGTCATGGACGACATTTCGCGCATAGTCCTGTCCGGAAGTTTCGGAATATTCATCAACGTGGACAACGCAATCGCTTTGGGCATGTTGCCGGAGATGGATCGGGACAGGTTCAACTTCCTGGGCAATGCTTCGATGACATATGCCAGAAACGCAATGCTTTCCGAAAATATAAGGGACAGGGCAGAAGCGGTCCGCGGCATAATCAATCCGATAAATTTCAGGGACGGCTCTTACGATGACGAATTCAAACTTGTGTATCCCATACCGGAAGACGGATCCTTCATTTCCAAGCTGAAGAGGAGGCTGCTTTAAAAAAATGACCGTCATAGCGCTGGTCGGCAAAGGCGGAGTGGGCAAAAGTACGATAGCTTCCCAAATCGTGAGACGACTGTCGAAAACCGACACTGTTCTCGCTGTGGACGCGGATCCCAATTCCAATCTCTGCGATAAACTGGGTATTGAAGTAAAAGGCTCCATCGGAGAACTCAGGGACGAGATAATCGCGGACCCCGCAAAGGTTCCCGAGGGGTTGAGCAAACAACAGTATGTGAGCGAAAGAGTGGAACGTGCGATATCCGAAACGGATTCCGTGGATCTTCTTGTCATGGGGAGGCCGGAAGGCGAAGGATGCTACTGTTTTATTAACACCGCACTGAAAGAAAGTTTTGTCAGACTGATACCCGGTTACGGATACACAGTGGTGGACAACGAAGCGGGGATGGAGCACATGTCCCGCAAAGTCCTGCCTCATGCGGACGTGTTCATTTTTGTTTCCGATCCGACGGTTACGGGAATCAAAACCGCAGAACGGCTTTCTGACTTGGCCGATGATGTGGGAATAGTGATGGACAGAAAAATACTGATTCTCAACAACGTTTCGTCAAAACTTTCGGACAAACTGAACCGGGCCGCGAAAGAATCGGGATTCTCCGAGGTAATGACATTCCCTTATGAAGAATATATTTCCGAATCTGCGATGGAATCCGAAGAACTCGACGTTCCGGAAGACACGGGGTTCGGCAAAGCCCTCACAGAGCTGTTGAAGGTCATAATTTAAGTAAATCCATATTTTCAGAAGGATGGTTCCTTTCCGATATCCACGCGATTAGCGATTCGTTGTCCGTGACTGCGTCTCCGTCCGCTATCTTGCCGTAGAGCTCCGAATCCCCTGAGGATTCACAGGCCTTTTTCAATGAATCCCCAAGCATGGATTTGAGACGGGAACTCATCCAGGATACCCGTTTCAATCCCCCGTCTCCTTTCAGGAAACCTTCGGACAGGACGTAACGTCTGCCGAGCCCCATATACCCGGGACGTTGGGAACCTCTTCCGACCATTGCGGATATTTCCGAATATGACATTCCGGACGGATTGTTTCCCATTTCCGAACGGTCAACGAGAATCACGGAACGACGGTCGTCCGATATCGCAGCCACGACTTCCATGCAACTGCAGGCGGTCATCGGCGAATCTGCGATACTGTGAACGCAGACTCTCGTCACCGAACCCATGGACGTCTTCGAAACGATATCGTTCACCCCCGACCAAACTCCTTTTTTCGAATCGATGCATTTCCCCTTTGAGAAAGGCCTCTGTCGGCCCTCGGGATCTATTTCGCTTCCCACTTTGGCATCGACCCATGTGACGGAACCGCAAACGCTGGACCGCTCCGGTGTAATTATGCAGATGTGTCCCGGTGCATAAGTCTGGCATATTGTGCAGGTGTAGAATTCAGGTACGTCTTCGTCGGTCAATCCGGAGATTTCGGCGTCTCTTGACAAGAAATGTTTTCTCGCTTTTTCCAATCCTATGGAAACAACGGAAGGTTCGACCGAGAACGTGACATCGACGGAATCCACGGCAGAGCCGAAGTTCTCTTTGATGTCCGATATGATATTGTCTCCCAAATCTGTGAATCCGATTCCTTTTTTAACGGCGGAATCACTTACTCGGATCCAACACGTATCTCTCTGTCCGTTATGCCAGACGCCTTCCATACGACTCAAGGCAAAGTGAATCCTTCGTTCTATGGCCTGTTCCATGACGGATTCGACTCTTCCCGAAACCCTGACTTCCAGCGACAGGGGGTAATCGCCCCTCTCCAATTTTGGAAGATCCTTTCCGATTACGAAAGTTCTGCCGTCCTCGGTCTGTTCGTTGATTCTGACGATTTCATAGGAAGGCGCCTCATCGTTGCCTCCGAATTCAAAGAAAGCATCGACTTTCCGTATACGTTCATTCTCAAAAGAAGAATCTGAACGAATTTTCCCTCCCTTTTTGAAAGTGATTCCCCGTTCGGCCACAGCTCCGGAAACAAGATTGATTTTTCTGTATCCGGAGAATCTGGGTATTTCAGGGAATACGGAGTTTACGACGGTATATGACCCCACGGCCGCCGCGGAAAATATCGTGAGAACATCCAAAACGGTCAGCGTACCGGTGTGCACCGTAATCAGTTTAGGTCTCTTTTTGAGATATTTGGCGACAGAAACCCGGTCTCCGGCTTTGACGTTGCCGTACATTATCGCGGTTCTGGCCAAAAATCCGTTGACTTCCAGAGATCGGTTTCCGCCGAGTCTGAGAACATCGCAATTAACATCAAAATCGGAATAACCTCCCGCAAGAACAATAATCAGGCCTCTTTCCGAGCAATACCGAATTTCATCCGCCGAACTGTCATCGGGTTCCCCGATGAACAGAACAATCCCGGGAACGGTGCCGTCAATAAGATCGGTGCCGTAATCGGCGATAAAAGAATCGGACACCAGTTCTCTGTCATAAATCGACCTGAGAATCTCGTGGGCTATGGACGCCTCGATTCCCGCTGCAAGCCCTCCTTCCGTTCCTTCGTGAAATTCATCGGAAAATAAATTCCGCAGGTCGGACACTTTCAGCCCCTCAATCCCCGTCCAGGAATAAACCGTGGGAATCCCCCGTCCGGTGCTTCCGGATTTCAACACAACGTCTTCAGACAAATCCGATATGCCATTCAATGCTTCTCCGACAAGGTGCTCAAGCCCGTCATCCAAGGCCTTCCGGACACCGTCCCCGGAATTCACGACTCTGTTCAAAACCATGTCAGCTGAGCTCATTTAATTTTTCAAGAGTGAATATACCGTTCAATTTTTCCAGTTCCTTCGGCAAAACATCCCGGAGTTTCTGAGCGGATGTGTCACTGTGTCCGACATCGGCCACAAGTTCGACCATCATTCTCTGATAACATATTTTCACTTTGCTGAAAACTGAAATCAGGTTGAGATTCTTTCGTGCCAGCAAATCAAAAATCTGTTGAAGCGCACCCGGGTTATCCGGTACTTCAAACACAAGGTTGACGAGATGGGTATCGGGTTTGAAGAAAATAATCGACAGCACCCATGATTCTGCGTCGGAAACAAGCATCACGTCACGACCGTTTGCATTTTTGAGAATGTCTCCGTATCCCGGGGCTATGTCGAAGGTTCCGTCTTCGAAAGTGCAGGGTTCGGCACGTTTGATTTCTTCTTTGGTGTGGTATTCCGGATCCGATCTGAACATCCTGCCTATTTCAGCGGGCGTTATCAGGATGTGGTCGATGAAAGAAACCGAGGGATCTTCCGCTGTCTTTCTTTTTTCAAGTTCTTCCAAAAGCAAATCCGCTTCTCCGGCGAAACTGAGATCGGCCATCAGTTTCCAGATTATGACGGTGTCAGATATACCGTTGAGGGAAACCGAATTCAGAATGTTTATCTCACGGTCGGACAGAAACTTCGATGCCTGGGCACTTGAGCCGGGGACATCCTTCATGTAAAACGTGATGTACGTCAGCGTATGATAATTCTCCTGGGGGAACATGGACAGTATTATTTCAAAGTCCTTGGGCCCTCCGCCGGTGTGTTTGAACAATGTACTGTAAACACACCCGCCGTTCATCAAACCCATCGTATCGGACAGCCAACGGTCGATTTCGATCTTTGTGTTTTTGACCTTTGTGAATTCCCAGAATTTCATAGGAGACCCTTTGTTTGATTGTAAGCAACAATCATATATTTTTCCCGTCAAAGTATTTCACGGACGCAAAGGGACGGGTCCAACAGGGATCGTCGTTGACCGATCCGATGTCCGCAATGATATTCGGAATGCTGCCCGCATCGTCACGGGACGAAGAGCAATGTTCCAGCGCATCCAGAAGATCCTTCCCGCGGGCGGTCATTCCGGACATGTGCAATGCGTCCTCAATGAGGACTGAAGCCTCTTCCAACAATTTGTGCGCTCTCCGAAGCTTCTCTATGGACTCTTTAGCATCCATATTTATCTCCTTTTGGTGAAGTGGTATCTTCCGGGCACAACGGATTCCGGCCCTGTGGTAAACTTGCACAAATCACATCTTCTTCTGACTTCGATTATTCCGCCGTCCAAAGTTCTGTTTTTGACGGAAACCATCTGATTTCTGCAAACAGGACAGATTTCGGGCAATTCTTTGTCTTTGGCGGTGCTGTACTCTATGTTCACACGGATAATTCCCTTATTGAGACCGATTCTGCGAATCCTCTCTCCGCTGATTCTGTAATCCTCATCGAGACGGGATAACTGTGTACTGACCAATCCGACCAATTCCCTTTGCGATCGGACCTGCGGATTTTTATGCATCACTATCAGTAACGCATCCGCGACGTCATTCTCGCGAGGGATTTTATACGCCATCAATACTGGGTATGTGGTCTACAACTATATGGTTTAATTGAAACACTAGGTAGTTTAATTAAGAATAACTGATTACGGAATCCGAGCGGGGGTAGCCAAGAGGACAACGGCATAGGACTTAAGATCCTAGACTTTAGGGTTTCGTGGGTTCGAATCCCATCCCCCGCACCACCTTTTCTTTTTCGAATTCACCCTGTAAATATTTTTACGGATCCAATCAAATCAAAGCATACCCAACCGGCTGCGGAGACCATGACTCATTGCGGATTGCAGGCAGAATACTCTTTCGAAGCGCATTCTTCCCGAATTATAAAATACACCGCATTCCAGTATCCTTTTGGGCTTATGTGCCCGGGGAGTTTCCCAATGACAGAAAAAGCACAGAAAAGAAAAGAGAACAGGAACGAATTCAGAGTGGAGGTGCTTGAGGCATTCGCGGCGTTGATTACCGCTGCATTCGGACTTGTTGCGGCACTTGCTTGGAACGAGGCAATCAAAACGACTATCGATAACTTCTTCGACAAAAGTCTAGAGGTGACTCTGGGACAGTTCGGGGCACTGTATTTCTATGCCATAATCGTGACGCTCATCGCCGTTCTGTTCACTATTTGGATAGCCAGAGCCTCCAAGAAGGCAAAGTTGTTGTTGGTTGATGAAGAAAACGAGTGAACGATTTTTCAAGGCTCCTCACCGAGCCACAAACCCTTTATTTTCCGTTTTTGTTTATTTAAGGGCTTCTGATTAACCAATTAGCCAGAAGTGAAATCCAGTTAAATCCGGGAATAGGTTATATTTATATAATATGACTCAGTAGTTTGTCGCGGAGTTATATTCTTGGTCAAAACAGACAAAGGGCCCGGTACGGGAGGTCAAGGTACAAAACCGACCTCAGGTGCCGGCGGAAACAGAAGGACAACAAGTCCCGGCGGAAACAGACCTGCGAACACAGGCGGTGCCGCCGCACCCAACAACAGAAGAAGGTTCAAGCCCAAAGTCAAAACCACTTCTAAAAAACAGCCCATGCTGAATATGCACAAAATAAAATCATTCAAATATGATATGAATGCGGTTCTGTCCGAATCCACCATGGACGAAGACAAAGCATCATCGTTTTTGGCAACCATAATCGCAAAAGCTTCTAGAAATTCGACGAAGGAAGCAAAAATCCATGTCAAAACCTTTTTGGATGAAGGCGATCTGATGAAAAAGGAGCATGATGAGATTATTAAGCTCCTTGATAAATACAGCAGATACCGCTGATACCTTATGAAGTATGCAGAGATGCAACCGGGACGTATATTCGTCCTAAGCCTCGAGCCCGGTGAAATAATACGGGAAGAGGTGGAAAAGTTTTCTAAAATACAAGATATCCGTTATGCCACAGTATCTGTGGTAGGCGGAGTGGATAAAGGGTCAAGATTGATTGTGGGTCCGAAATATCCCATAGAGGGTTGTATTGAGCCCTTGACCAGTGATTTGGATGCACCATGTGAAGTCACAGGGTTCGGTACGCTGTTTCCCGATGCTTCCGGCAATCCCGTTCTGCATATGCACGGAACCGCGGGCAGAGACGGCAAATCAGCCACGGGATGTTTCCGTGACGGCGTCATAGCATGGTTCGTCACCGAAGTGGTGATAACCGAAATGATCGGAAAGGGGCCCGTGAGAAAAATCGTCGGGAATTCCGGTCTGGAAGCGATGACAATCGAGTGATTCAACGCCTTACGATTCCGTAACTGTCCATCCAGTTGTCGAAAACACCGTCGGCATACGTGTTCATATGCACGGCGTCCTCTTTCTCAGGAACAATGAATCCTGCGAGAGGAAATTCATTGTCGCAGTGAGGGCATCTGATATTTGGACAATTCTGGTTCGCCTGAGGACATGCCATACAGGCGATTGCCCGGGATTGAAACAGACTGAATTCTTTATGGCACACAGGACAAAGGAACCTGCGGGCCGCCACTTTAAGATCTTTGGTAATTCCCGCGCTCCGTTCTTCCGGTGTGAGATACATCGGACCAAACGGAGACACAGGTGCTTGATTCGGATTCATTTTTCTCCTCTGGACGCTTCGACGACTTCCTTCAAACGTCCGATGTCGGAACATTCTTCGATGAAAGTTCCTGTAACTATCGCATCGGCGCCCGCTTTTCGGGCGGCTTCGGCAACTTCGGGAGTCCTGATCCCTCCTCCGACAATCAGGGGAATGGATATCGAACTCTTGACTGCGGATATCATTTTTGCCGGAACGGGCACGTCGGCACCGCTTCCGGCTTCAAGATAAACGTAATCCATGCCGTACATTTCACAGGCAATCGCGTATCCGACAGCCTTATCGACTTCCGAGTGTTTAATCAATTCTGCTTTACCGACCTCGCCCACCTTCATGCCGGGTTCAATAAGCAAATATCCCATCGGAATTGTTTCGATTCCCAATTTTTTGATATAAGGTGCGGCATAAGCCTGTGCTCCGAAAATCCAAGCGGGATCGGAGCTGTTTACAAGGCTCATAAAAAAAAGGGCGTCGACTTCAGGGGAAAGTTCATTGGGCCCCCCGGGAAAGTGTATGCTCGGAAGTCCGGACATCTCGCGGATGGCTTTCGCGGTTTCGCCGAGATTTTTGGAAGTGACTCCGGTGGATCCCCCAATCATGATCGCGTCGGTGCCTGCGTCCTTTGCAAGTGCTGCCAATTTTCCTGCTTCTTCGGGACTTTGTTTATCGGGGTCCAGAAGGGCCATGTGAATGGTGCCTTGTCCGATTTTATCCTGAAGATACTGTTTGACATTCATTATATCACGCCGATGACAAAGGCAAGCAAAGCGAACAACATAGCGTACTTTGTCGTTCTCTGAGCTTCATATGCACTTTTAAAAACAATAAACGCAGAATATATAAACATTGCATCTGCGACCAATATAATGCTGTAGAAGACATTCATTGAACCATTCAATAACGGAAGTATGCTGAGACCGATTCCAATCAGGAATGCGGAACCTGCGACATAAGAGGCGTTCCGGTCTCCGATTTTCATCGGTAACGTGGTTCTGCCCTCGTCGGATTCCCGGTCTTCTATGTCTTTGGCCAACTCTCTTCCCAAGTTTGCAAATATCGACATGGCGGCCATCGGGAGAACAGGAATGATGTTTCCGCAGACGGCACCTCCGAGAAGGAATAACATTCCGGACAATACGGCAATCGTGATGTTTCCGATGAATCCTTTCTTTTTGAGGAAAATTTCATACGACAGCATCAGAACTGCCGCAACAATGACTATAACGGTGGAGATGTAGCTCCAGAATACGAATCCCATGTAATATGATGCAATGTGCGTCACTATCCCGACAATCACGGCTAGTGCCATCAGGAACATACCGGAACACTATGCGGCTCTCGGGGTAATTTTCCCCTGCGGTATCGGTCTTTCTGGGTGTGCGTTGATGTCTATGTCACGGTCCACGTAATCATTGAGGGCATTTCCGCCTGCCATGAACATGAATACGATGATACAGGAAATGGTGATACTTACCCAATAATCCAAAATATTCAGGCCGGAGGCTATGAAGGCACCTACTATGACGCCCACGATACCCATTACGTTATTTTCGAATCTGAACAATTTGAAATATCTGTTCACGAACAGCGGATATCCTGGGTATTAAAATAGTTAATTACTTCCTGAACACATGGTAATATCTGGTTAACGATCCATGCACCCTCTGGGGAAGCATTCTTTCCAGAGTCATACATTCGGTGGATACTTCTTTGGGAAATATGATTCCCGCCGCTCCCCCGGGGCGGAGTATTTTTGAAACGGATTTCAAAGTTCTGGCATACATTTCGGAAAGGTTTTCTCCGCCGGTTTTTGTGGAACGGCCGTAGGGAGGATCGGTAACGACGATATCCACATCCGGCCATTTTTCGGCAATGTCCCCGATATCCAGAATCTGACTGTCATACAGTTTCAAACCGTAGAACTGCATATTTTCCTCGGTGCCCGCAATCATATGGGGATCAAAGTCGGAAACAATCACCCTCATTCCCATTTCCGCGGCTTCAATGGCTATCCCCCCGGTTCCGCAGAACGGGTCCAAAACAGTGGATCCCCTCGCCGCCCCGGTCAGATTTATCAGGGCCCGGGCATATTTGGGATGCAACGAAATCGGTGAAAAGAACGGACGTTCACCAACCTTTCTTTTTTCGAAAAGATCCGTGACCGGTTTGTATTCTTCGATAAAAAAGTGAATTTTATCGCTCATGAACATTCTGACGACGATATCGGGTTCGTCCAAATCCACAGGGTTGCGCTTCGAGAAGACGTTCCCTACCTTTCTTATGATTTTCTGGGAATCTACGGAACCCATCATCCCTCTGAATCTTTTGGCACGGATTGCAAAAGTTCCTTCGGGGAGTTCTTCAGGCCTGAAGAGATCAACGTCCTCCGGAGCAAAAGATCCGAGATATTTTCCTATGCCCCGGGTCAATGCCAGTCTGTCGGAAATAAATGATAAACTGTCGGAGGGAAGTCTCAGTATGACGTATCCGGGTCCATGGGCGACCATTTCGGCGTTTCCCATTGTTTCCGCATACGCACAGCTTACGGCTTCCTCGCGGGGCATGTCCCCTGCTTCACCCGACAGTTCAAAGAAATAAATGGGGTTCACCGAACCCCGATTGGTTTCAGTCCTTAATACCGTCTTCGGTTACCATGAAGACCGCTTCCCCTTCGGGAAGGCTCGGCGAATCAACAAGTCTTGCGATTCTCTTTCCAGCTTTGCCCTTTCTGAGGTATATGCGGAAGGTGGCAGTGTGACCGACAATGTGCCCTCCGATGGGTCTTGTGGGGTCTCCGAAGAACGCATCCGGCTTTGCCGACACCTGATTGGTGACCGCAATGACGGCATTGTTCACGGTGGCGAAGTTCAGCAGTTCGTGCATGTGACGGTTAAGAATCTGCTGTCTCTCGGACAGGGTTCCTCTTCCGATGTATTCGGCTCTGAAATGCGATGTCAAAGAATCAACAATCAGGAGCTTTACCTTAAGTTCCTTCGCAAGTTCCATGGCTTTTCCCACGAGGAGCACCTGATGCTGGGAGTTGTATGCCCTGGCAACATGAATTCTCTTCAATGTCTCGTCGGGATCCAATCCGAGATAGGTGGCCATCTGAATGATCCTCTCAGGTCTGAATGTGTTTTCCGTGTCGATTATGATGACGTCGGAGTCCAATCCCCCTCTTTCTTCGGGCATTGTGGCATTAACGGCGAGCTGGAAGCAAATCTGTGATTTGCTGCTGCCGAACTCTCCGTAAAATTCGACTATGGATTGGCTTTCCAATCCGCCGCCGAGCAGTTCGTTTATGGCCTGAGATCCGGTTGTGAGCTTTGTCACAAGCTTGCGTCTCTCAAGAATTTCGTCTCCGGTTTCAAACCCACCGAGATCGGCGCACATCTTTGCGCCTTCGATGATGTCTGCGGCTTTTTTATCGCCGAGCTCGCAGTCTTCTGCGAGTTGTTTTGCCGGGGCTACTGCAATGTCCATCAGAGTTGTGTATCCTGCTTCGCGGAGTTTTTCTGATATGGCTGGTCCGACTCCTGGTATGTCTTCTAATGATTTATTGTCCATTGTTAACCTCCAAACCGTAACAGAGCATCATCTGTATTTAACCGAAAGTATGGGAGGTCGCCGAAAATGCCGAAAGTGTTCCTGCTGCATAAACGTTTATATGTAAGCTCTAGGATAAGTAGCCAAATGGCCAAGAAAAAAAGAAGAATAAAAGAGGAGCCGAAAGAATCCTATGAGTTCACTCCCACAGAGTTCGATGAGCGGGAGTTCATACTCAAAGAACTTTTTGAGACCAAAGTGTTCTTTGTTGTGATTTTGTTCTCTTTGTTGGCCGGAGTGCAATGGGCGATTTTTTACCGCCTCGGCAACTATCTCTGGATAATCGGTTTTTTGGTCTGTATTCTTCTTATCGTCAAAATGAAAGACATTCTCCGTTTGTTGGGCATAAGAATGGAAATGATGGCAGGCAAATCCATGGCAGGCAATTACATAATGTTCATGTTGCTGGCTACCGGATTGGCCATTCTTCTGATCAACGCCCCCTTCTACTGAAATCAGATTTCCCAGCTTAACCTGGGGTCCAAAAGTTCAGTGAGGAGTTCGGGAGAAACATCCCTCAGCGTTTCTTCGTGATTCAGAACCTTCATCGAAACGGGATCGAGTTCTCTTCCAATTCCGGAAATCGCGGCCTCTTCGCATATCATATCCTTTGCGCAAATGTACGGTCTGTCGGCGATTATGTTCCATTTTCCGTCTTCGATGAAAGGTTTGCCGTTTTCGTTGTCTTTCCATCTTTCAAGGAAACGTTCCGAATGTTTTACCCACACCGGCGGTCCGGTGTGCTTGAAGGTTTTGGACAAAATATCCTGTTCCAATTCAAATACGATTCTGAGTTCGGAACCCGCTTCGTGCACCGCTCTGAGAACCCCAAATCCGAAATCGTTGAGTCTTTTTGCCAATGCATACTGGGTTCTCCACAGTTGAGCCGATATGTTTTCCTCAATGACGTCGGGGCGTTCAAAAATAACCGTAAGCAACCCGGTTCCGTCGAGATTCGTTTTACGCTCCAGTTCTTCCGACGGCAGCGGGGTTCTGGGGACCGGGAAGAAAAATCTCTCCGAAGGTTCTTCCAAGTATGCTTTGGATGCGACGATGAACCTGGAAAGAGTATCCAAGTGAACCGCGGATGCGGCGTTCCTTCTCGGATCCACGGGGTCGTACACGGTTAAAGGCGCACCGGTGCCAGGTCCCCTTCCTTCGATTTCAACCACGGTGCCTTCTTTCCAATCCGAAACGGCTTCGATCGCTTTACCGAACCCGCCGTATTTTATAATCATCAATTCACAGAGATACCCGGAAAAACCGCGTACATCGGGTTCGGCCCCGTAAACGGATATGCCTTTCATGAATTTCTTCAGCAAACGGATGTGGGTCCGGTCCTCAGGCCCGAGACGTGACAGCACGTATTCCGTGTGAAGCGGAGTCCGATCAACGGAAGTTTTCAGTTTTTTCGCGTCTTCCAGAATATAACAGGGGACCATATCTACTTCGTGACCTTCGAAGAAACCCCTGGTGTACGGGTGTTCGGCGTACAGCCTCTCCCCGTCCAGAATCTTCTCGCCGACAAGAAGTCCTTCCTGCTCGAGCTGTTTTCTCGGAATATCGGGGGAAAACATCAGAAACAAATCCAAATCCGGGTCGGACAGGTATGTGCCTTTGGCATAAGAACCGACGAATCTGATTTCGGAAACGGAGAGATTTTCCTTGTCGACGAATTCCTTTGTGCAGGCTTCCAGTCTTTTTGCGGATGCCTCCAAAGCCTTTATCTCCCGTTCATCGGGAGTAATTTTTTCGATGATTTCGGATTCAAGTTCCGAAAACCCTCTGCCGTCAGTCGTGTCCCCCATCAGATTGCACCGATACGAAGGTATTGACTCTCTATGTTAAATATAGGCGTCTCCAATTGTCAGACATGCGCTGTCCGGTATGCAATTATCCTATAACAGAAGGTTTCAATTTCTGTGTCCGTTGCGGTGCAAAACTTGATCAGGTTCAACCGAACGGTTCCGAGCATACCGATAAAACACAGTTTCAAGGATCGGCCCCGGATCAGATTTATCCTCCGCATTCCGGTTACATTCCGACGGAATATTCAGGGCAACCGCACCCTTATCCGGAACCGCAGAAAAAAGACGGGAAGGCTCTGAAGGCAATCGTCATTGCCATGATTCTGTTGGCAGTGTCCGTTTCGGGCATATTTTACATAATGCCGTTCAACTGCGGTTCATTCGAACCCGACGAGTACGTCATCTACGGAAGCGGCGCTGTGTACTCCGGAGTAATCAAAGTCGAATCGGACCCCGAGGATTTGGATCCCTATGACGGAGAAGCATCGGTCATTCTGACTTCATGTCCGGATTCCGTGAGCGGTTATCAATGGAAGGTCACTCCCGTTGATTACCTGAGATACGGGAACGGCAGCAGTGTGTCCCCGTCAATAATATCCACATCGTCCAGCGGCAAAACCCTGAGTTGTGCGCTGGAACCCGGTCTTTACAAAGTGGATCTCAAAGTCAACGGACGAACCCATACGGGTACCTTCGCCCTTGAAGGGGAAGTGTCCAGGGAATATTCCTGGGACTATTATCAAATCGTTGACGGCGTCGGGAACACGTATAAACCATCCATAAAGCATGAATTTCAAACCGAATTCAGTTTTCTTTACGGAGAATGCGTGACTTCACTTGATTATGACGGGCGGAGGGGATACATTCTGTTCAAGGATGCGGAAGAGATAATGAACGTCTTCGTTTCCGACAGCAAAACCATAACCGTCAGATTGGAATCGATGCTGAGGGAGGCCTTCGACGATAAGGGAATACCTTATGATTTCAAAGATTCCGAAGGGTTCCATTACGCGTCTTATCTATTGGCGTTTGTGCAGCAGGCCATAAAGTACGAATCCGATTCGAACTTGTACTGGACGGAAGAATACTGGGCCTTTCCCGCCGAGACGATAATGCGCGGCCAGGGAGACTGTGAGGATACATCGTTCCTGTGCGCGGCATTGTTCAAGGCGGCGGGATTCGACACTGTCACAGGATTGCTTCCCGGCCATGCGATGGCAGGAATAAGCCTGTCGGGAGGGGTTGTGGAAGACAGAACCAATTCTTACACTGAGGTCTTGCCCAACAATTACCTCATTTACGAAGATATCGGCGGAAAAAGATTCTACGCCTGCGAAACCACATATTCCTCGCAGTTCGTCATCGGATACACCAACATCACCCACACGGAAGTCGGCGAGGGCGGAGAAACCAAGGAAGGCGGGCTCAACAAATGGCTTCCGGGAAACGAATACGCATCTGAGACCAAGACATACGGATTCTACGAAGTGGCCGCTTTTTAAGGGGAGGTATCGGGAATCCACCCTTGGCCGTGGGACTCCAAATCCGAAAATATTATTTCTTCGCCGACATCAACGGCCATCCGGTCCCTTCCGGCAACGGTTTTGATACCGGTGGCTTTCTCTGCGATCCCTGCCTGTTTTTCGGGGCCGTAACGTATCATCACGACTCCCAAATGAATGAAAATAACAACTTCCGGTCTGACGATATTGATGAAATCAACGGAATCCTCGGTGCACATATGACCTTTGATTCTCATGTCTTCGGGAACGGTTATGGGCAGCATCAACACTCTTGAGCCGATGTACTGTTTCGCAATTTCTTCGGTATAGTCCGTATCACTGACGTAAGAAACGATTCCTCCGTCCGTATGAAATTTCAGTCCCACGTTGGTGGGGTCTCCGTGACTCGATTTGCAAACTTCCGTTTCCATTCCTCCGATGACCAATCGGTCACCGGGCACTATCACGTTGCACTCTTCGGCTATGTTTTGGTGATAACGGGATATACAGGGCCCCAGTCCGTCCAGTCCCTTTATCGCGGTGACGCTGCCGTAAATACGGCCTCTTTTCCGCCACCCTCCGAAGGAACAGCCTTCGATGACGGATTCCGCATCGGCATAATGGTCGGGATGGGCGTGGGAAACCACCACGGACCCCGTCCGGGTAAGGTCATAACGTATGTTCTGCATCTGGGTAAGGGCGCCCGGCCCGGGGTCCACATGAACGACCTCGTCATTGTTCATGAGAAGAAATCCGCCGGTGCTGCGGGTTTGATACATCGTTGTATGCCGACCGCCTCCGGTCCCGAGAAATATAATGCGTGCCGACATGGTATAATACAACACATTGATGATATATGCGTTTTTTGAAATTCGGAAATGTTATACGCAGTCAAAAGATTACAGCGGGCATGATAACGGTATTCCGCGGCGGATGGATTGTAACCCAAAATCCGACCCGAGAAGTTTTGAAAGGCGACGTTGCCGTCGACGGTGAGAAAATAATCTACGTTGGACCGAACTACAAAGATTCCGCGGAAAGGGAAATCGATGTTTCGGGAGACATCGTGATGCCCGGAATGATCAATACCCACACCCACGTGGCAATGTCGGTCATGAAAGGTTCTTTGGACGATCTGCTTTTTCCTGATTTCCTTGAAGCGAGTTTCAAAGTGGATGCCGACCGAACCGATTATGATTTGGAGACGGGCACGAAACTCGGTTGCATGGAAATGATCCGCGGAGGCACCACAACCTTCATGGATCTCTATTATTCCGAGGATGTGATTGCAAAAGCGACCAAAGAAGCGGGAATCCGGGGGGTTCTGTGCTGGTGCGTTCTCGATGAAGACAAAACCACTCAAACCGGCAATCCGTTGAAAAATTGCATAAAATTCCACGAAACTCACAGGAATGAAAGAAAAATCGTTCCCGGGGTGGGATTGCAGGGAGTATACGCCTGCAACGAAGAAACCTGTATCGGAGCCAAAGAATATTCCGACAAAGAAAATCTTCCGATGAACTTCCATCTCTCCGAAACAAGGGGGGAAGTGAACCAGCACCGCAGATCCACCGGCAAAAGGCCCGGCGAATGGATGGCCGATTTGGATATATTCGGCCCCCGGGGAGTCGCCGCGCACTCCGCTTACCTGACCCTCAACGAAGTCAGATTGATGGGTAAAGCGGGAATGTCGATTTCCACATGTCCCGTTTCCAATATGAAATTGGCAACCGGGGGAGTGGCACCCGTGCCGGAATTCATATCCGCCGGAGTGAACGTATCCATAGGAACCGACGGAAATACCACGAACAATTCCCTGGACATGTTCTCGGAAATGAAAATTCTGGGTCTTCTTCAGAAAGCCAGCAGGTGGGACGCAACCGTCGCCAAAGCCCAGGAACTCTTGGATTTCGCAACCGTAAACGGAGCAAAAGCCGTCGGCATGGAAGACAGAATCGGTTCTGTAGAAGTCGGAAAGTACGCAGACATCATCGTTCTTGACGGAAAGGATCCGAACCTCAGGCCTCTTCTTCCGGAGAACATCATCGGCAACATTGCATATTCGTCTTCAAGCCTCAACGTAAAGCATACAATGTGCCAAGGCGATATGGTGATGGAAAACCGCGAAATACTCACAATGGACACCGACAAAGTATTGTCCGGGTCGGAGGACGTGTGGAGGCAGCTCTGTTTAAGATGAACGGCAGAATAAGTTTTGAAAAACCCGACATAGAGAGACTGAGGTCGGAAGGCCTCACCTGTGTGGATATGCACTTTCATACTTGTTATTCGGACAGTTACACCAGGCCGGAGGACGCCGTCAAACTTGCCGAAACGCTGAATATGGGGGTTGCGATAACCGATCACAACCAAGTGGGCGGCGTCATCGACGCAATGGAATCCGGCACCGATGTGCCGATAGTGCCGGGAATCGAACTCAGCGCTTCCGACGGACCTCATATCCTGGCCTATTTCTATGATTGGAAGGATCTGAAATCATTCTGGGACCTGAACATAAAAGACAACATCCGATGGTGCCAATGGATAGCTCTCAAAAATATGCCCACCCCAAAAATGCTGGATCTTCTTGAAAAGGAGAACTGTGTGATATCCGCCGCCCATCCCATGGGGTATTTGGGGTCAAACAAAGGTCTGGAAGTGTGTATCCGCAAAAACTACATACATAAGAGCGAAGCGAAAAGATTTGACGCTTTTGAAGTTATCAGCGGAGGTCTGTTCAGGGACGGAAACGTCAGAGCTTCAGAAATCGCCGAAAAATACAATTTCGGGATAACCGGTGGAACCGACGGACATCTGCTCACGGAACTGGGGGATGTCGTCACGGTGTCCGAAGCGGACGATATCGACGCCTTCCTTGACAACATAGTAAAAAGGCGCAACAGGGTCATCGGCAAGGAGAAGAATCTTCTTACCAAGGCCTTCATGGGTCTGGCATCCCTGACCGAATTCTGCAGGCATACCCCTTCCGTGGGATTTGTGCAGTTGGACCAAACCATAATGAATGCCAGACGGAAAATCAATCCGCCTGTGAAAAACTCTTCAGAGCTGGCTGGCGGTGAGTCTGCAGAAAGAGACCTTGAATGAGTCCCTGAAACCCATATTTTCGTATTTCTCCATGCTGTATTCCTCGCAGTCTTCCAAATCTTTCAGGAACACTTCCATCAGTTCGTTTCCGACTTCGTGGGAATAAATCATGGCATTGGTTTCAAAATTCAGTTTCATGCTTCTTTCGTCCAGATTCGCAGAACCGACGGAGCAATAGTAGGAATCGGCGACTATCGTTTTTGCATGCACGAAACCGTTTTTGTAATGATATATTCTGATGCCAGAATCCATAAGTCTGCTGGCATAATACAGGTTGGCCCAATATACGAAGGGATGATCCGGCTTGTCGGGAATCATGATTCGGACGTCAACACCGGACACCGAAGCCAATTTCAGAACTGCCAGGGAAGCTTCGTCCGGAACAAGATACGGAGTCTGTATGTACAGCGTCTCCCTGCACCGGGTGAACAGCATCATGTACTGAGCGTGAACGGGGCTCTGTTCCAATACGTCGGGCCCCCCGGATATGATCTGAACCACTTTGTCGCCGTAACCCCTGATTCCTTTGTAGAACTTTTCCTCGGCGGTCAGATCCTCCCTTGTCGCGTACCTCCAATCCGTCAGGAATCTGACCTGAAGACCTTCCACGGCGCTTCCTATGATTCTTACGCTGGCATCTCTCCAGTGGCCCAGAGGACCAAGTCCCTGGTATTCGTTTCCTATGTTGTGGCCGCCGGTCCATCCGATTTTGCCGTCGACCGTCATTATTTTACGGTGATTTCTGTTGTTTTTACGGGGAGAAAGCAGACAAGTGGCACGGCTGTGGAACAGAGTGAAGTAACCTCCCGCTTCAACAAATCTGTTGACCGCTTTTTTTGGTCCTTTCCCAAAACCCAAGGCATCGCACATGAATCGGACTTCCACCCCCTCTTTCACTTTCTGGGTCATCAGATCTACAAGGGATTCCCCGATTTCATCATCCCGTATGATGTAAAATTCAAAGTTGATTGTTTCTTTCGCGTTCCGGATGTCTTCGAACAGAGCCTCGAAATATTCCCGCCCGTCTGTGAAAACTTTGATGTCGTTGTCATCGGTGTAACTGTGGCACATATTCCGCATGGTATGGGCGAATTCACTGCTCCCGGGTTTTTCTCTTTCAAGTTCCGCAGTGCTTTTTCTGAGGGTCATTTCCTGTTCTTTCAGAATATTTCTCAGTCTCATGTCGTCCTGGGCTTTGGTTCTGAAAGCATACTTGGAATAGAATGTCTGGCCGAAGAACAGATACAGAATGAAACCTGCGGGAGGGAACACCAGCATCACCAACAGCCAAAGCAATGTGCTCTGGGGGTTCGAGCGTTCCCAGAAAATCATCGCGAACACCAAAAGGAGATTTATGGGAACGAGGAACAACATGATGTCCCCTGTGAACGTTCCCGTGATGAAATCCCCAGGAACGCTCAGTGAGACCATTATTCACCCCTTATGATTTTCGCGGGATTTCCCGCGACGGCGACACCGGGAGGCACGTTTTTCGTAACCACGGAGCCTGCTCCGACGACGGAACCCCTTCCCACGGTGACTCCGGGCAGAATGATCGCTCCCGCCCCGATCCACGCGTCGTCTTCAATAATCACAGGTTCGGATACGGTGCCCAATCTCCTTCTTCCTTCGGGATCTTTCGAATGGTTGGGCGTCACTATCGTAACGTTGGGTCCGATCATGACATAATCTCCGATGGAAACCGTGTTGGAATCCAGAAAGAAACAGTTGCAGTTGATCATGACGTTTTTTCCCAAATGTACGTTGAATCCGAGATCGCACCGGAACGGGGGGTTGACAACGGTCATCTCATCAACTTCGCTAAGCAGGATTTTTTCAAGAATATTTCTCAGTTCCTCATCGGTTCTGACTTTCGGTTCGTTGTATTCCATGCACAGTTTCTTCGCACGTTCCAAAGCCTTGACGAATTCCTCGTGTCCCGGCTCATCGTTATACACTTCTTCGCAGGCATACACTCTTTCAAAGAAAGTATTCAGTCCGAGGTCTTCGCGTTTCATGTTATCAGCGCTCTTTGATTTACCGTTCTGTTATAATACGGTTCCAATGTATTTATCGATGATAATGATTTAAAAGAATCCGATGATACCGATGAAGGACGGCGGTATTCATCAGCGAACCAATCGAAATACATAATCTCGTTAAAAAATACGGTTCATTTCATGCGGTGAACAATCTCACTCTGAAAATAAAAAGAGGCAGTTTCACCGGACTCCTGGGCCCCAACGGAGCAGGCAAAAGCACGACGCTGAAGATGCTCACCCATCTGATAAAGGCCACATCCGGGGAGGCTTACATAAACGGAGTTGACGTGACCAAAGATCCGAAAGCCGCATTGACGGGAGTGGGAACCGTCGTGGAAACTCCGGAATTCTACACGTATCTGACTCCTGTGGAAACTTTCAAACTGATCGGGCAGGTCATAGGAATGAATCCCGAATCCATCTCCGCCGAAACCTCATCGATTCTGGAAACCGTCAAAATGGCGGAATGGCAGGACAAGAAAATAGGAACCTTTTCAAAAGGCATGAGACAAAGAATAGCGCTGGGTCAGGCATTTCTTGGAGATCCCAACGTAATAATTCTGGACGAACCCACTTCCGGTCTGGATCCGAGGGGAATGGCCGAAATACGGCAGGTTCTCAAGAACATACGGTCAGGCAGGGACGTCACCGTCGTCATGAGTTCCCACATGTTGCATGAAGTCAGCGACCTCTGCGACAGAGTCGCAATCCTGGATCACGGCAAACTCGTGTTTGAGGACAGCACCGATGCGGTGTCTTCCGTCACCGGGGCGAGACAGCTCATAATCAAAACAAACAGACAGATCACCGATGCCGAGATCTCCAGAATATCCGGCTTGTCGGGTGTGTTGAACGCCGTCGGGAACGGAGCGGAAATCAATCTGACCGTGGAATCCGGTTCATTCAGAAATCCGGAATTCTTCAGAAAGGTCGGGGAATTGGACATCGGGGCATACGGGATGCGGGAAGGCGCTTCGCTGGAATCCACCTATCTCAGTCTTGTGAAGGAGTCGAGATGATGTACGTAACGGTCGATGATTTCAGACAGGTCGGCGTAATCGCCAAAAACGAATTCCGCAAATTCGTGAGGGGAAGAAAGATTCTGCTTTACATTCTCCTTGTCGGTTTGATTGTCGCGCTCAACGTCTACTTCCTGAACGGATCTGTTATTTTGGAATATTTCGAATCCATGGACAAAAGCGATTTGGTGCTGTATCTGCACACTTCCAGCGTATCGTTCCTGGTATTGATCGGAGCCGTTCTCTTCGCTTCATACACCATAGTGTCCGAATTCGAAGAAAGAACATACCTTCTTCTGTTCACGAGGCCGGTGAAGAAAACGTCGATTTTCGTGGGTAAATTCCTGGCATGTTATGCAATCGTGACAATCATGGTTTTGATATACTACGGAATATCCGCGTTGCATTCCTTCGCGGTCGCAGGGGCCGTTTCTTCTGCGATGGGATACACGCTGTTTCTGACGCTGATTGATATATTCGCATTGTCCGGCATGGCGATGCTGTTCAGTACCTTGGTAAAAAGAGGAAGCGTATCCGCACTGATGACTTTCTTTGTGATTCTGATGGTGCCGAGCATAATCCTGGCTCTTATGATATTCAAAGATCCTCTGTTGATATCGGAAGGTACTGCGTACCAGTTGGAAAATTACTGGTATCTGATTAACGTTGCCGAATCCGCCATTCCGGAAGTGGTGATGAACATCAACCTCAGTCTTGCGATGCCCATACTTTCGATGTTCCTTTGGGGCGCCATTCCGTTGACGGCAGCCTGGGCGGTTTTCCTCAATAAGGAAGTGTGACAGTCTAGATCGGAATCCGCACCGCGAACTTCCATGGAAAAAATCGTAAGGTTATTCAATGAAAAACAATATTGACTGTTTGCGGCCGATTGATGCGGCCGGTATTGGAGAACGAAGAGTTGTCTAAGATTCTTATAGCGACCGACGGCAGCAAGGTCAGTGAAGAGATGGTGGATTACGCCCTCGATCTGGCATCCGCCTTGGAATTCGAAGTTTTTATAGTGTACGTCACCGACGAACCCCTCAGGGAGGACGGCAACGGACAGGATATCGGCAATGACGCAATCCGGTACGCCGTCGAAGGAGCGGAAAAAAGAGGCGTAAAAGCCAGTTCCGAAATCATTCACGGAGTGCCTGCGGTGGATATCGTGAACAAAGCCAACGAAATCGGGGCAAGAGCAATCATCATGGGTTCTTTGGGAAGAACCGGACTTTCAAGGTTATTGGTGGGCAGCGTCGCCGAAAGAGTGATCAAACTTGCCTACGGACCGGTAATCATAGTCCGCAAGCCCGAACATGAAGAAGGCCACAGAATGGAAAGGATGCTCATTGCCACCGATGGCAGCGAAGCCAATCAGTCCGCCGTGAGAATCGGACTCCGTCTCGCGGCCCGTCTTCACATGAAAGTTTCCACCATAAGCATAAACGACATCAGGGATGTTCCCAGCACGAACGCTTCCGAAACCTGGGCGTTGCTCAATGACATAAGCAAGTCTGCCGTGGCCGACGTAATACATCAGGGACACAAGCTCGGAGTGAACGTGGATCCGATTATCGTGGACGGGGTTCCCCACAAGGAAATCACTGAACGTTCCGCGGATCACGACATAGTGGTGATAGGTTCACTCGGACGTTCCGGACTCTCCAAACTGAAAGTGGGAAGCGTCGCCGAGAAAGTCGTTCGCTATTCAAAGTGTCCTGTGATGGTCGTTAGGGCAACGGATTGCTTCGTGCCCCTGGACCCGTTTTAACCGATTTGTTGTCGAGACCTGTATTTGAACCATCCTCTGGTGTTGTCAGTCATAAGGTAAATCAAGATCAACAGTTGGAACACGGCACCGAATATCATTCCCGAGACAAGTCCGGATATCAAAGACAGGACGGTCATGACAACCGCAAACCACCAGCCCCACATTTTTCCGGAGAACAGCGCTCCGCCGATACTTGCGACTATCAGACCGAGTATGATAAAAATCACGCCAATCACGGTTGCGCCCATATCAAAAGAAAAATCCAGTTCTTCCATCAGACCCTCGGGCATTCCCATGATAACGGTCACGGCTCCGACCAACATCACGGATACTCCGGCAATTATCTCCAAGACCGCGACAAGGGTCAGCAGGATCGGCCGTCTGTAAAATCTCTGATCATAGCTTCTGTCGTTCATCAGAGGCTTATTGCATTTGAAATATTAATTGATTCATTGTTTTGAATACTGCAAACGTGTTCTGTTCCGTATTCTGTGTCCTTTTTCTGGCCGGCAAGGATTTCCCATTTGGGCGTTGATAAAATAACTATTTATAGAAGTATTACTCAACTCCATATCAAGGGAGTCAAGGTGACCACCGTAAACGAAGATTTCGGAAGGGGACGGTGCCTCCGCGCCTCTTCGGTCACCTTCTCCAATTCTCCGTATGTTTTCCAAAGGGAGCGGGGCGCATCCGTCATGACGGGAACCTTCTCGAAGAAAACCTTTTTATCTGAAACAAGTTATTGACATATGTCAGAAACTATGACACTTCGAACCGTACGCCGACAGGTTGCGGAAAGAAACAATCAACGAAGAGGAACAACCGATGTCACGTCCCAAAAAATGGAGAAACGTCTGCCGTTTGCCCTGCAACATGCATTACGGCCCTTTGGACGAGATTCCCGAAACCCGGGAAGCCATTATCATGACCGTCGAGGAGTATGAAACCATACGCCTGATAGATCACATGGGGTTGATTCAGGAAGAATGCGCCGAACGCATGGAAGTCGCAAGGACCACCGTGCAGAGCATTTACAGCGACGCCAGGAAAAAAATTGCGGATTCACTGGTCTCGGGTTCCCCGCTGGTCATAGAAGGCGGCCGTTACAAAGTATGCGAACACAGCGAAGGCTGTCAAAGACGCAAATCCTGCAGACGCAGGGCGCATGAACAAAATGAAAACGATTCAAAAGCAGAAGAGGCGAAATTATGAAAATTGCAGTACCAGTCATCAATGATTCAGACAATCCGGAAATAGCTCAACAGCTCGGAAGGGCACCGTTTTACATGGTGTACGACACCGAGGCGAAGACCTCCGAAAAGATCGTCAATCCCGCTCAGGACAGTCCGTCCGGCGCCGGCGTGAAAGCCGCTCAGACCATAGTCAACACAGGATCAGCGGTTTTGCTGACGATAAGATGCGGCGACAAAGCATACGAGGTTCTGAACGGAGCCGGCGTGAAGGTTATGGAGGCCTTTGTCGGATCCGCAATGGACAACATTAACGCATACGAGGAAGGAAAGATGTCCGAATTGGAAACGATTCATTCCGGACATCACGGAAAAGGGGCCTGATGTCATGAACATCGCGGTGCTCAGCGGCAAGGGCGGCACCGGCAAGACGATGGTATCGGTCAATCTTGCAACCGTGGCCGGACCCTCCGTTTACATCGACTGTGATGTGGAAGAACCGAACGGTCATCTGTATCTCCGACCCGAGGACGTCGAACGGGAAGCCGTCGACGTCCTTGTCCCCAAATCGGATCCCGATAAGTGCGACGGATGCATGAGGTGCGTGGAGTTTTGCAGGTTCAACGCACTGGCATACACTTTGGACAGACTCACGGTGTTCACGGAAATGTGTCATTCCTGCGGAGGATGCAAAGTCATCTGTCCGAAGGATGCCATAACGGAATACCCACGGACGATAGGATATGTGGAATCCGGCAAATCGGACAATGTTAAAATTCATACCGGAATCATGAACATCGGCGAAGTGGCCGGAATTCCGATAATAAACAGATTGTTGGAAAAGATCCCGGAGTCCGGAAATGTGTTCATTGACTGCCCTCCGGGCAGTTCCTGTTCGGTCATGGAAAGCATCAAGGACGCGGATTTCTGCGTACTTGTTTCCGAACCCACGGTGTTCGGGGCCCACAATCTCAACATGGTCACGGAATTGGTGACGGTGTTCGGAAAACCTTTCGGAGTCATACTGAACAAAGACATAGAAGGAGAAAGAAACCCCTCGGAAGAATACTGCATTGAAAACAATCTGAAAATTCTGGGAAGAATTCCTTTTGATAAAGAATTGGGACTGCTTAGTTCGGAAGCCGTAATCGCAGCACGCGAAAATCCGAAGTTCAGAAATCTGTTCACCGAAATATTCAACAATATCAGAGAGGCGGCCTTATGAAACAACTGCTGATTCTCAGCGGAAAGGGTGGTACGGGAAAAACAACGGTCGCCGGTGCGATAATCCGTCTGGCACAGGTCCTTGCCTGTGCCGACTGTGACGTGGATGCACCCAACCTGCATCTGATACTGAATCATGAGGGGGACGGGGAAAGAAAGGATTATTTCGGACTTCCAAAAGCATTCATCGATCAGAACGCCTGCACCATGTGCGGCCGGTGTTCGGAGATGTGCCGTTTCAACGCCGTGGATGTGGGAGAATGCACGGTTGTCAACGGTTTCGCCTGCGAAGGCTGCGGACTCTGCGAAGCAATCTGTCCGGAGAACGCGATTGAAATGCAGGCGGTTGCGGCGGGAGATCTCAGATTGTTCAAAGATGAAGAGAAAGGAGTGTTCTCCACCGCCCAGCTCAGAATGGGCAACGGAACGTCGGGGCTGTTGGTGACTCAGGTCAAAAATCAACTGAAAAACGCAGCGGCGCACCTGGGATTTGCGGTGATAGACGGTTCTCCCGGCATCGGATGTCCCGTCATAGCATCACTCTCCGGAGCGGACATGGTGCTCGTGGTGACTGAACCGTCCATGTCGGGATTCAGCGACATGGAAAGAATCCTGGATACTGCAAAAGGACTCAGGGCGGATACGGCGGTATGCGTCAACAAAGCCGACCTCAATCCGAAAATAACGGAAAAAATAAAAATCCGTTGCGAAGAGAGGAACGTGCCTTATGTCGGGGAAATCCCTTACGATTCCATTGCCGTCAAAGCCGTCAACGACGGCCTGACCGTGGCGGACGTGAAATGTCCCGCGGGCGATGCGGTCCGTGATATATTCCATAACGTAATGGAAGTCTTCGACGGGAGGCGCCGAGTATGAAAGTATACGTATTGGTTGACAACACATCTGTCCCCGGAGGCCCCGAAGGGGAACACGGACTCAGTTTGTTCATTGAATCCGGAAAACACAAGATAGTGTTCGATACGGGTCAGGGCGAAAGATTCCTCCGTAATGCGGAAAAGATGAACGTCAATCTTTCCGACGCACAGGCCGCCGTCATATCCCACGGTCATTACGATCACGGAGGCGGAATTGAACATTTTATCGAAATAAACAAAACTGCCCCGGTTTACGTCCACAGGGACGCCTTCAAGCCCCATCTGGCATTCAGAGGCGGAAAATACACGGACATAGGAATCAATCCGGATTTGAAGAACAATGCCCGGACGGTACTTACCGACGGCATCACGGAAATCGCGGAAGAATTGATTCTTTTCAGCGGAACGGAGAACAGGTATCCTCTTCCCCCGGGCAATGAAAATCTGTTGACGGGACCGACAGAAAACCCATATCCGGACAAATTCGAACATGAGCAGAATCTGATAATCAAGGAAGACGGAAAAACCGTCCTGATTACCGGATGCTCCCATCGCGGAATCGCAAACATAGTCACCGGAGCCAAGGAAATTCTCGGAAAGTTTCCGGATATTGTAATCGGAGGATTCCATCTCCGTGCAAGACCGGGAAACAAAGAGGATTTATCCCACATCCGCAGGACCTCCGAGGTTCTTTCGGAGACAGGAGCCAAATTCTACACGGGCCATTGCACCGAAGAATCGGCTTATGAAACAATGAAAGAAGTATTGAAAGAAAACATTGGAAAAATGGGAACCGGGAACATACTGGTACCTTAAAACTTATTAAAAAACAAAAAATCAAACCCATAGAGAGACAAGGAGAAAAAAAATGAGAATATTTGTGGCAAGCGACGGAGAACAGGTGACCCAGCATTTCGGTCACTGCAGATACTTCAGGGCGTACGACGCAGAGAACAACACCATCGTGGATTCCAGGGTTATAGAAAATCCCGGACACAAACCCGGATTCCTTCCGGTGTTTCTGAAGGAACACGGTGCGGACGTAATCATATCGGGAGGTATGGGCGCGGCGGCAATCGATCTGTTCAATCAGAACGGAATAGAAGTGATCGTAGGAGCCTCAGGGGATGCCAAAGCGGCGGCGGAAGCCTTTTTGGCCGGAGATTTGGAATCCACCGGTGATGTATGCAGAGAGCATATGCATCACGACGAATGCGGTCACTGAACGAAAAATAAAACCATGACACAATGCACAGTGCGGATCGGAAGCCTGATGATTTTTACGTCATCGGACATCCGCCGCACCGTGCACAATTCCATAGTCGGTGTTTCGGCACAGAACCAACTCGACAGTGTCGACGGTGCACACTTCTTGCCGATGCACCATAAAAGCAAACCACCGGTCACCGTAATTTGAAACAATCGGGAAATTTCATGATTTCCAAAGAAACACGGCTCAGACGCATCCGTTTTTGAGAACCTCAATCCATTGTGCGCATTCCGTGAATATACCCCCTCATTCCGAGAATAAGATATAAAAATGAAAATGTATACATACATGCGGCCGTACGATTCGACGACCATGTTCGGGATGTTTCACATTCTGAATAAAGGCAATCGATGCGACGGTTCCGATAAACGATATATATATAGATACAGCAGTCATTAAATTTGCGTCGGAGATTGTTTTGGAAGCATAACTACAATAAGGTTGTTTCAAAAAGGGGTCAGTAATGGAAAGGTTGGATAAATTAGGACTCGGGATATGGTTCGTATCACTGTTGCTCGTATCGGCAATGGTAGTGCTGGACGGCACAGACGAAGATTCGGACCCGGAAGATCCCATCGAATATCCGGTCGTCGGAGGCAACGGAGGCATATGGGACAGACCCTTTGATGAATTCATTGTAACTATAAAGGCGGATTGTTCAAAATTCACGGGCTTAAAAATCAACGGATTTCCGGTTGATGAATCCAATTATACCATATCGTCAGGAAGCGCAGTAATCACCCTGAAACCCGATTATCTCCGGACGCTCAGTGACGGGACGCATTCTTTGGAATTTTTGTTCAATGACGGAAACGCATCCATGACTTTGACGGTATCCGTCGAGGCTAAAATATTGAAAATCGAGGAACTTGAATCGCTCCTCGCCGATTACGACAAAGACGATTACAGCGAAGAGGACTGGACGTCTCTGGTTGATTTCATAACCGCGGCGAAACTGGAAATCGTAAATCTCGAAGACGTATCGGAAGTGGAAACATTCGACATCGGTAATGTAAAGACCGAATGCGACGACGTAAGAACATTGGCGGAAATAAAGGAATCCTTTTTGGACGAGTTGCAGAACAGGATTGACGGGCTGAACGGAACCGATGGTTTCAACATCACTTTGAACGGCGAAGATCTGACGGTGGAATCGGAAAATACCGCGGATGTTCCGGACATTCTTGATGCAATATCGGATTTGGCCGACATATTGGAGAATCTTTTCGGTACGAATGCCAAGCTGACCGTCAACGGCAAAGATTTTATTCTGGGCGATGTGAACCTTACAGAACTGGCCGAGGCACTTCTTGAAGATTCGGACGACGGTCTTCCGGACGGAAAAGAAATCGACGCCGAATACGCAGTATCCGTCCGATATGAAAACGTCAATATCGGTCTCAATGGCATTCTGAGTCTTTACGCCATTTGGAACATCAACCAGTACACCATAACATTTGACACCGACGGAGGTTCTTCCGTCGACTCCATCAAACAGGATTACGGCACGTCGGTGAAGGCTCCGGCAGGCCCGACCAGAACTGGATACTCCTTCGCGGGCTGGAACCCGGCGATTCCGGAAACCATGCCGGCGGAGAACATCACGATAACCGCACAATGGTCGGTCAACCAATACACCATAACCTTCGATTCCGCAGGAGGAACCGACGTCGATCCCATCAAACAGGATTACGGCACGTCGGTGAAGGCTCCGGCAGACCCGACCAGAACTGGATACACCTTCGCGGGCTGGAACCCGGCGATTCCGGAAACCATGCCGGCGGAGAACATCACGATAACCGCAGAATGGTCGATCAACCAATACACCATAACCTTCGATTCCGCAGGAGGAACCGACGTCGATCCCATCAAACAGGATTACGGCACGTCGGTGACGGCTCCGGCAGACCCGACCAGAACGGGATACACCTTCGTGGAATGGGATACGGAAATACCGGCAAAGATGCCCGCGACGGACATGACCGTAACCGCAGTCTGGAAAATTAACCAATATACCATAACCTTCGATAACAACGGAGGCGCCGGAACGATACCTGCGGTTGATAAGGACTTCGAAGAGACCGTCACTGTCCCGGCCTACGGATTCACCAAGATTGGATATACTCAGATCGGCTGGAACACCGCCGCCGACGGCTCGGGAACGTCTTACGAAAAGGACGGAACCTTCGACATGCCCGCAGACGACATCACACTGTATGCCGTCTGGAAAATCAACCAATACACCATAACCTTCGATTCCGCAGGAGGAACCGACGTCGACTCCATCGAACAGGATTACGGCACGTCGGTGACGGCTCCGGCAGACCCGACCAGAACGGGATACACCTTCGTGGAATGGGATACGGAAATACCGGCAA
Organism: Candidatus Methanomethylophilaceae archaeon; assembly: GCA_050950505.1. Classification (GTDB taxonomy): domain Archaea; phylum Thermoplasmatota; class Thermoplasmata; order Methanomassiliicoccales; family Methanomethylophilaceae; genus VadinCA11. Next base: position 647,606 of record JBMNHS010000001.1, read on the forward strand.
AGATGCCCGCGACGGACATGACCGTAACCGCAGTCTGGAAAATTAACCAATATACCATAACCTTCGATAACAACGGAGGCGCCGGAACGATACCTGCGGTTGATAAGGACTTCGAAGAGACCGTCACTGTCCCGGCCTACGGATTCACCAAGATTGGATATACTCAGATCGGCTGGAACACCGCCGCCGACGGCTCGGGAACGTCTTACGAAAAGGACGGAACCTTCGACATGCCCGCAGACGACATCACACTGTATGCCGTCTGGAAAATCAACCGGTACACCATAACCTTCGATTCCGCAGGAGGAACCGACGTCGATCCCATCAAACAGGATTACGGCACGTCGGTGACGGCTCCGGCAGACCCGACCAGAACGGGATACACCTTCGTGGAATGGGATACGGAAATACCGGCAAAGATGCCCGCGACGGACATGACCGTAACCGCAGTCTGGAAAATTAACCAATATACCATAACCTTCGATAACAACGGAGGCGCCGGAACGATACCTGCGGTTGATAAGGACTTCGAAGAGACCGTCACTGTCCCGGCCTACGGATTCACCAAGATTGGATATACTCAGATCGGCTGGAACACCGCCGCCGACGGCTCGGGAACGTCTTACGAAAAGGACGGAACCTTCGACATGCCCGCAGACGACATCACACTGTATGCCGTCTGGAAAATCAACCGGTACACCATAACCTTCGATTCCGCAGGAGGAACCGACGTCGACTCCATCGAACAGGATTACGGCACGTCGGTGACGGCTCCGGCAGACCCGACCAGAACGGGATACACCTTCGTGGAATGGGATACGGAAATACCGGCAAAGATGCCCGCGACGGACATGACCGTAACCGCAGTCTGGAAAATTAACCAATATACCATAACCTTCGATAACAACGGAGGCGCCGGAACGATACCTGCGGTTGATAAGGACTTCGAAGAGACCGTCACTGTCCCGGCCTACGGATTCACCAAGATTGGATATACTCAGATCGGCTGGAACACCGCCGCCGACGGCTCGGGAACGTCTTACGAAAAGGACGGAACCTTCGACATGCCCGCAGACGACATCACACTGTATGCCGTCTGGAAAATCAACCAATACACCATAACCTTCGATTCCGCAGGAGGAACCGACGTCGACTCCATCGAACAGGATTACGACACGTCGGTGACGGCTCCGGCAGACCCGACCAGAACGGGATACACCTTCGTGGAATGGGATACGGAAATACCGGCAAAGATGCCCGCGACGGACATGACCGTAACCGCAGTCTGGAAAATTAACCAATATACCATAACCTTCGATAACAACGGAGGCGCCGGAACGATACCTGCGGTTGATAAGGACTTCGAAGAGACCGTCACTGTCCCGGCCTACGGATTCACCAAGATTGGATATACTCAGATCGGCTGGAACACCGCCGCCGACGGCTCGGGAACGTCTTACGAAAAGGACGGAACCTTCGACATGCCCGCAGACGACATCACACTGTATGCCGTCTGGAAAATCAACCGGTACACCATAACCTTCGATTCCGCAGGAGGAACCGACGTCGATCCCATCAAACAGGATTACGGCACGTCGGTGACGGCTCCGGCAGACCCGACCAGAACGGGATACACCTTCGTGGAATGGGATACGGAAATACCGGCAAAGATGCCCGCGACGGACATGACCGTAACCGCAGTCTGGAAAATTAACCAATATACCATAACCTTCGATAACAACGGAGGCGCCGGAACGATACCTGCGGTTGATAAGGACTTCGAAGAGACCGTCACTGTCCCGGCCTACGGATTCACCAAGATTGGATATACTCAGATCGGCTGGAACACCGCCGCCGACGGCTCGGGAACGTCTTACGAAAAGGACGGAACCTTCGACATGCCCGCAGACGACATCACACTGTATGCCGTCTGGAAAATCAACCGGTACACCATAACCTTCGATTCCGCAGGAGGAACCGACGTCGACTCCATCGAACAGGATTACGGCACGTCGGTGACGGCTCCGGCAGACCCGACCAGAACGGGATACACCTTCGTGGAATGGGATACGGAAATACCGGCAAAGATGCCCGCGACGGACATGACCGTAACCGCAGTCTGGAAAATTAACCAATATACCATAACCTTCGATAACAACGGAGGCGCCGGAACGATACCTGCGGTTGATAAGGACTTCGAAGAGACCGTCACTGTCCCGGCCTACGGATTCACCAAGATTGGATATACTCAGATCGGCTGGAACACCGCCGCCGACGGCTCGGGAACGTCTTACGAAAAGGACGGAACCTTCGACATGCCCGCAGACGACATCACACTGTATGCCGTCTGGAAAATCAACCGGTACACCATAACCTTCGATTCCGCAGGAGGAACCGACGTCGACTCCATCGAACAGGATTACGGCACGTCGGTGACGGCTCCGGCAGACCCGACCAGAACGGGATACACCTTCGTGGAATGGGATACGGAAATACCGGCAAAGATGCCCGCGACGGACATGACCGTAACCGCAGTCTGGAAAATTAACCAATATACCATAACCTTCGATAACAACGGAGGCGCCGGAACGATACCTGCGGTTGATAAGGACTTCGAAGAGACCGTCACTGTCCCGGCCTACGGATTCACCAAGATTGGATATACTCAGATCGGCTGGAACACCGCCGCCGACGGCTCGGGAACGTCTTACGAAAAGGACGGAACCTTCGACATGCCCGCAGACGACATCACACTGTATGCCGTCTGGAAAATCAACCAATACACCATAACCTTCGATTCCGCAGGAGGAACCGACGTCGACTCCATCGAACAGGATTACGACACGTCGGTGACGGCTCCGGCAGACCCGACCAGAGAAGGATTTGTTTTCATGGGATGGAATCAGACGGTACCTGAAATCATGCCCGCTGAGAACTTGGAGCTCCTTGCTATTTGGGAATATCCGATTGTCGGCGGTAAAGAAGGTATGTGGAACAAACCCCTTAATGAATTCACTGTAACCGTGGAAGCGGATTATTCGAAATTCACAGGTCTGAAAATCGATGGAAATCCGGTCGATGAATCAAACTATTCCGTAGTATCCGGAAGTACCATAGTCACACTCAACCTCGATTATCTCTGGACACTTGGCGACGGGGAGTACGACATAGATATTTTATTCGATGATGGAAACGCGTCCATGATTTTGACGGTATTCGCAGATGCTAAAATCTTGAAGATTAAAGAACTTGACACACTTCTCGCCAAATACGATGAAAATGATTACGGGGAAATCTACTGGACCGCTTTGTTAGAGTATGTAATGTCTGCGAAGGAAGAAATCTCAAATCTTGATGATATTGAGAAAGTGGAAAACTATGATACCAATGCCGTAGAGGGTAATTGTGACGACGTAAAGACTTTGGCGGAACTCAAAGGATCTTTTTTGGCTGCGTTGCAGGACGAGATAACCATACTGAATGGAACCGACGGCATCCACGTTGCCTTGGTCGATGAAAACATAACTGTCAAGATTAAAGACAATGTATCTATTTCGGTGGTTTTTAATGCGGCATCTGAGATGGTCAACGCATTAAAGAACATCGTCGGTAACGACAGCACCTTGACAATCAACGGACAGGAATTCACACTTTACGATGATGGGTTGCTCCCGGCTCTGGTTACCGCAATTCTTAACGAAACGACACCCGAAGAATTCCTGGACAAAGGAGATCCCGTGTCCGTTGGTTATGCCGCCAATATTGCGTACGAAGATGCAAACATAACTCTCGACGGTTGCTTGAACTTTAAAGCAGTCGGAACAAGAGAGATGCTGTTGATAACACTGCAGACCAAAATAGACGAGCTGAACAAAACCGAAGGCATCAACGTTATTTTGAATGTTGAAGATGCGGCGGTGGACATAGCGGTGGAGTTTGACGACAACGTACCGATTCCCGTCGTCCTTAATGCGGCATCCAATCTGGTTGAAATATTGAAGAAAATTGTCGACCCGGAAGAAAGTACATTGAAGCTTGGCAGTAGCGACAAAACATTCACTCTCCTGGATGAGGGGTTGCTTCCCGCCCTGGTTGTCGCACTTCTTGCAGACACAACGCCCGAAGAATTCTTGCTGAACAAATTGGAAGTAAGCACCGATTACATCGCATCTCTTCTGCATAAAGACGAATATATCCCGCTTGAAGGCAAGTTAAGCTTCAAGGTAATCGAAACTACATGCGAAGTGATTTTCAGAGATTACAACGGAAATGTGCTGAAAGAGGAAACCGTTATATATAGAGAAGGGGCCACCCCCCCGAACAATCCCGACAATAAGAAAGGTTATCGTTTCATCGGTTGGGACACATCTTACGATTGCATATTGACAGATCTGGTAATAACCGCTCAGTATGAGATATGTCAGTACACTGTAACCTTTTACACCGACGGAGGCTCTGCAGTCGATTCGATAACAGAGGATTACGACACATCAGTGGAGGGACCGGATAACCCTGTCAGAGGCGGTTATATCTTTTACGGATGGTACAACTCCGAAGGCGAAGAGGTAACTTTCCCGTTCAATATGCCCGTCGGAGGTTTGAATCTGACTGCGATGTGGAAAATCGGAATATCCGTTCCCGTCGGTAAAGAATTGACTTACAACGGAGCGAATCAGCTCGGCGCCGACGGAGGAACCGGATATACTTTGGAAACGGGCAAGAATCAAACCAACGTCGGTGATTACACAGTCACGGCTACGCTCAACGACGGTTACCTGTGGGTCATTCCCGGAGAAAATGGGGGTGATATGTACAGTATAGAACCTCAGGTCATTTCATGGAGCATAGTCAAAACCAAATTGACCGTAAAGGCCGACGATGTGACAGTGATATTCGGCAATGAACCTGTATACACCGTGACTTACATAGGATTGGTCGGGGATGACAGCGAATCAGCACTTGGAGGCAAGTTAACTTTCAACACGGGCTATGACGCGGATTCTAACGTTTACAAAGAAACATATGTCATAACGCCCTCCGGCCTGACTTCGCCCAACTACGACATCGAATTCATTTCCGGTACGTTGACCGTCAATAAAATCAAGATTGATGTTCCCGCTGCAATTTCTGATTTGATTTATAACGGATCTGAACAGACAGGCGTTCTCGAAGGAGAAGGATACACCCTGACCGGCAATTACAAGGGAACCGACGCCGGCAATTATGTCGCAACCGTCACGCTTGTGAACGGTTACATATGGATTATTCCCGGAGAAAACGGCGGAGAGAACACATACACAGCCGATCCACAGGAAATCAACTGGAGCATAGGGCAGAAGAACATAGCCGGAGCCGTCGTCACCCTTGACGGCACGTCTCTGGTTTACACCGGATTTGCGATAAAGCCCGGAGTGACTTCTGTCACCCTTGACGGCAAGATTCTTGTGGCAGGCACGGAATACACTGTGTCTCACGGCGAGAACATCAACGTCGTAACCGGCGGATCGGTTGTCGTCACCGGAGAAGGGAATTACACCGGAACCGTTACGGCAACCTTCGTCATAACCAAGGAGAAACTCACCCTGCCGGCGGAAAACACGACACTGTTCATATACACCGGTAAAGAGCAAACATATGACATTTCGGGCTTCGACCCTGACACCATGGGCATCGAAAACAACACGAGAACCGAGGCCGGATTCCAAACCGTTATCGTATCCATAAAGGACAAAGCCAACTATGAATGGGCCGACGAAACGGATGACGATGTGAAATTCACGTTCACAATATCCCCGAAGGAACTGGACATCAGCGAAGAATTCGGATTGGTCGCTGTGGACCGGGTTTACAACGGAAACGATGCAGAATTCATTTTTGTGTTCATGGATAGGGTTCTTGATTACACTCTTCTGGTAAACACCGATTATACCGTGACCGTTACCGGCGTGAACGGCATCAGGGATGTCGGAACTGTGACCGTGACCGTTACCTCCGTGGATGGTAGCAATTACAGCGTGTCCGCGACCAAGGAAATCAATATCACTCCAAAAATCATTGAATTGGATCTGACCGGAGAAAACACTTCTAAAATCTATGATGGCAAAGTTGCGGTATTCGACTTCGAATTTAATGTTAATTACCCTATATATACTCTGAAGGAAAACACAGATTACACAATTGAATTCCTCAGAGGCAGCTATGACACAACGGATTTCCTGAACGTCGGAACCATAACAGTGAACATAAAACCCGTGGACGGCAGTAATTACAGCGTGTCCGGAACCATGTCCTTTACCATCCTTAAGGCGGAACTGACCGCGACTTATGCGGGAGAAACCGTGGAATACGGAACGACGCCCGGGCTGTTCGTTACGGTAACCGGTTTCGTCAACGGCGAAAACGAGACTGCGGCAGGATATGCCGCACCGTCGTTGATTAACACAAATGTCAACGCAGGCAAATATCAGCTGGCACCCTCCGGCGGAGAAGCCGACAACTACACCTTCAAGTATGTTGAGGGACAACTCGAGATAACCAGAGTCAAGCTTGACAAGCCTACAGCGGATCCGACGGAATTTGTCTATACAGGCAATGTGCAAACTTACAACCCAATCGGTTTCGTCGAGAGCACCATGGGCATCGAAAACAACACGAGAACCGAGGCCGGATCCCAAACCGTTACCGTATTCATAAAGGACAAGGTCAACTACGAATGGGCTGACGGAACGAATGTCTGTGTTGCATTCGAGTCCTTCAATATCCTGAAGGCAGATTTCTCCGATTTTGAAGTCAATATCATCGTTGATGATGAAGAACGCGTTTATGACGGAACGGCCAAGACGCCCGACGTCACCGTTAAAATTGACAGCAAAGAACTCGAGAAAGACAGGGACTACACAGTGTCTTATGACAACAACGTCAATGCCGGAGAGGCCGCAAAGGTCATCATAACCGGTATAGGCAATTTCAAGGGATTCACGTCTGAGGTTTTCATCATATCCCCGAAGGACATTTCCGTCACGGGAGCGAGCATAACCGGTAAATACACCTTTGTCGGGGAGGCCATAACGCCGAACCCCGTGTTCACGGACACTTTCGTTACCGAAAACGATTACTCCGCGACATATGACGACCCCATCAACGCAGGAACGGTTACGGTCACCATCACCGGAAAAGGAAATTATACCGGAAATACAACCGTAACTTTCACCATAATGAAGAAAACCGTCACCGTCACTCCCAATGCGGGATTGTCCAAAATTTATGGTGATGCCGATCCCGAGCTGACTTATACGCTGGATGATGAAGACGCTCTCCCGTTCATAAAGGAAGGCACGGTTCTGTCCAGGGTCGACGGAAAGAATGTGGGTACATACGCGATACTCTTGGGAACGTTGGAGCTTTGCGGCACGGACAATTATGTCTTGGAATTCACTGTCGGAGTGACTTTCGAAATCATCCCGAAGCCACTGACGGAAGGCATGTTCGTCATAGACAGTCAGACCTATACAGGTTCAGTCCTCACACCAATCATTATTTCCGATATCGATTGTAACGAATACACGGTCGCCGACATAAACCCTGTCGGGGCAGGTGATTACGTTGTGAGCATTTCAGCGGTGACCGACGGAAACTACTCCGGATCGGTTACGGTGAAATACACCATTGAAAAGGCAAAACTCACCAAGCCCGTGGAAGATGAAACGGTGTTTGTCTACTCCGGCAGTGAACAGATTTACGCCCCCAAGGGTTTCGATACCGGCACTATGAATATCCTCGGCAACAAGATGACCTATGTCGGAACTCAGGATGTTACCGTTTCTATAAAGAATAAAGACAACTACGAATGGATCGATGGAACAGATGCCGGTGTAATCTTCACATTCACCATAAAAGAAAAGATTTTCGATTTCTCTGCGGCGGAAACGTCCGTCAGCGATACGAAATACACGGGATTGAGCATAACCTTCGACTTCGATGGCAAGTTTGTCGATTCAACCATTGATGAAGGATACACTCTCTTGGAGGGCAAAGATTATGTTGTGGAGTATACCGACAACAAGAATGTCGGAACCGCGACGATAACCATTACCGGCAAAGGCAACTACGAAGGAGCCGTTATTGTCAAATTTAAAATAACCCCTAAGGAAATCACCGTCACTCCCAAGTCCGGTCAAACCGTGGAATATACGGGTTACGCACCTGATGTGAAATTCGATTTCCCCGAGAGTTTCGGTACCTTTGAAGATTTCACAGGAACTCTGGACCTTGCAAAGGACGGTCAACCTGTCACTGTCTACAACGTCGGCGAGTACACCGTTGTCCTCGGAGATTTGAAGTCCACCGATCCCAACTATGAATTGGTGTTGGCAACAGGCACAGTAACATTCGAAATAACCCCCAAGAAAATCATCGCCACTCCCGCTGCGGGTCAATCCGCAGAATACGGAACCGGTTTCAGCTTGGAATTCAGCCTTTCCGAAACAGGATTCACCGACTACGGCGGAGTTCTGGGTCTTGAAAAGGACAACAGTCCCGTCACCGTATACAATGTCGGCCAGTATGTTATCGTCATCGGAACTTTGGCGTCCACTGACGATAATTATATGCTTATATTGGCGGAATCGCCGGTAATCTTTGAGATATTCAAGGCGGAACTCATCAAGCCTGCGAAAGGCACAACAGAGTTCATTTACACCGGCGAGGAGCAGACCTATGACATTTCGGGATTCAATCCCGACACCATGGATATCGCTGGCAACAAGATGACCGATGCCGGATCCCAAACCGTTATCGTGTCCATAAAGGATAAGACAAATTATCAGTGGGCGGACAAAACGGAAGGCGATGTGACTTTCACATTCACTATAGGGGAGAGAAACATCTCCGATGTCACGATAACCATCGACCCGAATGCGAATCTGACTTACACCGGACTTGTCATAGAACCCGGTATAACGGTGACGTTGGACGGAAATCCGTTCAATACATCCAACTATAGCGTGTCCTATGCAAACAACATCAATGCGGGAACCGCAACGGTAAAAATTACTGCCAAAGGGACCAACTACGATGGAACTGCCACAAAGGATTTCGTCATATCCAAAGCGAAGCTGACGGCGACCTATGCAGGAGAGTCCGTGGAGTACGGAACAATTCCCGGTTTAGTCGTAACGGTAACCGGGTTCGTCAATAATGAAAACGCTGGCAACGCAATGGGATATAACGCACCGAGGTTGACCAATTCAAATGTCAACGTGGGCAAATATCAACTGACGCCTTCCGACGGAGCGGCCAACAATTATTCTTTCGATTACGCCACGGGAACTCTAAGCATAATCAAGAAGAAAGTCAATGTTCTGATTGGAACTGGTCAGACTGCGGAATACACCGGAGCCGCACCGGCTATCAATTACGAACTGTCCGAAACCGTGGATACCACTGTCACCGGTACATTATCCATAGGTGAGGTTTACAATGTCGGAATTTACAATATACTGATAGGAACGCTTGATGCCGGGTCCAACTATGAATTGGTCAGGCCGGAAACCCCTGTCACCTTTGAGATTATTCCGAAAAATATCTCCGGTGCCACTGTTGGGGCAATACCCGATCAGACTTACACAGGATCTGCCATCATACCCGATCTTGTAGTGAAGGACGGCAGTAAGACTCTCACAGCGGGTACCGACTACGAAGTTTCGTTCGCCGGAGGCGTTGACAATACGAATGTCGGAAACGTCGCGGTCACCGTCACCGGCATCGGTAATTACAAGGGAACGGTTGACGGAGTGACGTTCTCCATAATTCAAAAGAACATATCCGGCGTGAATGTAACGGTAACATTCACGGATGGCGTTTATAGCGTCACCGCTATGGACGGCGATAGGACCTTAGAAGAGGATGTCGATTACGAAGTCGAAACCGCCGGAAACCCTCTGGTAAAGATAACCGTAAAGGGCAAGGGCAACTACACGGGAGAAGTATCCTTCGAGATATACACAATATCATTCGTTGTTGAAAATGGAAACACAATAGCGGATATATACAATCTTCAGAAAGATGACGTTGTTACTCTCGAGAATCCCTCCAGGGAAGGTTATGAATTCACGGGATGGTATATCGATTCAGAAGGAGAAGAAGTCACAGGGAGCAATATATGGACTTTTGTCAATAAAGCAATAAACAATGTCATAACTCTGACGGCGGTATTTGAGCCTTGCAAATATACCATAACCTTTGATTCTGCGGGAGGATCCACTGTTGATTCAATAACCCAGGACTACATGTCCAAAGTGAACGCCCCTGGCTATCCTGTCAAAACAGGTTATAATTTCGTTCATTGGAAAGATTCAGACGGAAACGAGGTAATCTTCCCCACAGCCATGCCTCTGGGCGGCATGAAACTTACTGCTGTCTGGTCAATCAACCAATACACCATAACCTTTGACACCGACGGAGGCTCCACAGTCGATTCGATAACCCAGGATTACGGCACGACAATCGATTCTCTCAATGACCCGACAAAGGAAGGATACACCTTTGCAGGATGGTACCCTATCGTGCCGGCAACCATGCCCGCGAATAACTTTACGATAACAGCCTTATGGACCGTCAACCAATACACTATAGAGCTCAATCCCGCAGATGGATTCGTTATCGAAGATGGTGATGGATCTTATACTGTCAAAGGCAGTTATACCGACAACAGTATAGTAAAAGACGTTATAAATGAAATTCTGAGTGTAAGCATTCATTGCAACGATATCGACATATCAGATGTTTTCGATATCAGTTATTATGACATGAGCGGTAATGAAATCTTTGTTCTGGACTTATCCAAGGGCGGGACGACATTCATGATTCGGTTGAAGGCAACCCCGGATTCGAACGAACACAGTTCATTCGGATGTTGGGTGATTTTCAAATACGGCTCGGTAACAATCGGCAAAGAAAGTACTGATTACTTAACCATCGAGGATGCTTTGGAACAAGCGAGTTCCGACCAGACGATAATCGTCAAATACAACACATCCTTTGCCGATGAGGATGTAGCTCTTCAGGTTTATGGCAAGACTGTATTTGAAGTGGGAAGCGGAGTTACATTGTTGTTGCCTTATGACGGTAATCTAAGAAGTGATTTCACCGATGCAAAATTAGATGCAGAAGCAGGGGAAGCGACAACACCTTCCAAACGTGATGTTGCCTATGTAAAATTGAACGTACCCGAATCGATTTCTCTTGATGTTTCCGGAACACTTACCGTAAATGCGAAAAGAACACACAGTTCCACGGCTTACCAGAACATTGTATCAGGTAAAAATTATTCAGAATTAATACTGAATAGTGGCAGTAGGTTAAACATCGAACAATATGGTGTCCTTAACGCCATTGGTTTTATTTACGGAGACGGTCACATCAAAGCATCAGGGGGAGCAACCGTGCTCGAGACCATGCTCATAAGTAGTTTTAGGGGAGGGTCCGCATCACTTAGTTTAGGACTTGGCGGAAAAGTGTTTCCATTTGAACAATTCACTATTATAAATATAGAGTCTGATTTGATAATCGAGGAGGATGCCGTGTATAAAGCGCATATATTCGTTTATGCAAGTAGTAAGTACACCGGTTCAGATGTGGATTTGATAGGCAACGGCGCCGATAGCATGTTATGTCTTTCCGAGGGACACATATTAAAAAAGTTTGATGCCGCAACCGGGAATTTGACGCTTGAGGTGGAAGGCACATGCAATTTACAAGATATTAATGCCAACGGTTTCTCTTCCAGCGGTCTTAATCTACCCTTTGATGGCAGATGGCATATCGTTGTTAAGAGTGGCAGCGTTCTCAATATAAATTCTGAAGTCAGCTTACTGCCCGGTGCTTCTGTAGTGGTGGAAGCGGATTCGGTAGTCAATATCAATGGCGGTTTGATCGTGTTCAATCCGTATGAGTACATATATGCGGATAACAAAACATATAATGAATTCCCTACGCCCAATGCTTCACATTGGTATCGGATACAGCCCACATTAGGATATAAGAGCGACACGTCTGCCAAATTAGAGGTTTATGGTCAGCTCAATGTGAACAAAGACGGATACATAGCAGGCAAAGTAGACGTAATGGCAGACGACGTTCTGAACATAGAAGAAGGTGCTGAAACTTCCAAGTATATTTGGTATGTAGGGGAAGTAAGTACTGTCTTCGAAAGAGCAGTAAAGTTATGGCTGGATGAAACCTATACCATAAGTGTTACCGTTGATAATCCTACTACAAAGGTAGATGAGACATTTTCCGCGGTTGTTACCGCTTTAGTAAAAAGCAAGTATGGTACACCCATTGCCAATAAGTCTGTTTCTTTCAGATTGCCCGGTGACGATACGGTATATTACGCCACTACAGATGGCAAGGGTTATGCAAAAATAACCCTCGAAGTAACCCCATCAGAGAGTGGGTATTGCATCATTCGTGTAGATGTTGACGATAGTTTTGCTGAGGGTATTATAGAAGTAACGAAGTCCTCGGGTGGTGGCGGTAGTTGTTTATCACCAGACACACTCATAACTTTAGCCGATGGGACTCAAAAGCCCGTCGAGGAACTTACCGGAGACGAACTTCTGCTGGTTTGGAATATGAATACCGGTACATTTGATGTCGCGCCCATCATATTCGTAGATTCCGATCCTCACGCAGAGTATGAAATCATTCAGGTGAATTTCTCTGACGGAACGTATGTAAAAGTCATATACGAACACGGGTTCTGGGACTTCGATCTGAACCGGTACGTGTACATAAACGACGACTGTCCGCAACAGTACATAGGACACTGGTTTAACAAACAAACCACGGACGCGGACGGAAATTTCGCGTGGACAAAGGTTCAGCTTGTTGACGTCGTGATTTATACGGAGTACACGACCGCATGGAGTCCGGTCACCGCCGAACATTTGTGCTATTACACAAACGGGATGCTGTCTATGCCGGGCGGCATCGCGGGTCTGTTCAACATCTTTGAAGTCAATCCCGAAACGATGGAAATCGATCAGGAAGCCTATCTGGCGGATATAGCGGAATACGGACTTTTCACCTATGAGGAATTTTCTGAGATTCTCTTTGTGCCCGAAGAAGTATTCGACATATTCCAGGCAAAATATTTCAAGATTGCAATAGGAAAGGGATTGATCGATATGGACAGACTGGTTAAACTGGTGGAACGGTACGGCGGCATGCTGGGCATGGAACTCTGACCCGATTCATGAAACATCGCGGTAACAGATTAGGCATCTGCAACCAAAGACACAAGTTCAAATCCATCATAGACTGCCCATGAAGTCAAAACGATACGCCGCAAAACCTCACTCAGAGAGAGTATTTTCACGTTCTTTTCATATCTTGTTAACCGTGTAACACAAATTGATTGTGTCAAAAGGGATGGTCCCCACCCCCTGATTTGAACAGGGGACCTGCTGATATCGGCGGCTGTACCGGAAATTCCGGAAACACTCTACAGTCAGCCGCTCTGGCCAGACTGAGCTAGGTGGGGACATCCTGTGCTATATGCAACATATTTAAAACCATTTTGGTCCGAAGCGACTTTATCCGAAATAATTCAGGTCCTCTTCGGAGGTTCTGCTGCTTTCGAGCTCGCGGACTTTTTGGTTCAGTTCGTCAATCATCGCCGAATGTCCGTCGAGTTCCTCGGTATCGACTTCGACTTCGAGTTTTTTGACCAAGATACCCATTACCGCGGCGGCACTTTTGTGGTCTATGAAATAACCCGCGGTCTCGCCCATTAGGCATATAGAATCTATTCCGTATATCTGACCCAGTGCAAGAAACATGGCGCTGGCACCGGCTATTCCGCCTTTGGGTTCGCCGGGTTCAAAAACAACCCCCAGCTTCTCGTAAGCCGCCTTTACCTCGACTCGGGAAACGGCACCGAGCACTCTCGGAGTTTCAATGATGGTTCCGGTTCCGTAACCTCCGAGGGTGACTATTTCGGAAGGATCGTACTCCAGAAGGAGATTGATTATTTTCTTGCAGATTAGGAACTGACCCTCCGAAGAGGAACCCTGATAATCCCCCAGTATGAACACCAAGTCGGTGTTTTCGGTCCGGGCGAACCAAAGTTCGTTCCTTGCGAAATCCGCAACGTTCTCTTCGTTTATCAGAACCTGCGGAGGAAAATCAGGGGAGTATATGGAAGCGAAACGTTTTGCATTCAGAGCGGACGCAAGGTAATCCGCGGCTATTTTGCCGACGTTGCCTATTCCCGGAAGTCCCTCGATGACAATGGGCTTTTCAAGTTCCGGTTTGGAATCATAAATCACGATACTTTCCATTTTCTCCGTACTCCTCTTCAATGGCCTTGCGGCGGTATGCGCCGTAACGGTCCTCCGGAGAGTATCTCGGAGGTGCCGGCGATGACGTGACGCCACCGCAGACGGGACACGTTTCTTTGAACGTATATCTTCCGCACCCGCAACGCATCATCCTGTTCATAAGCTTCATTCGTTTTAACGTTTGAGAGCCGCGGTTCCTCCCGCGTCTTCCAAATATTGTATGGCAGCATCCGAAACGTCTTTGAGAATTTCTTCAGCTTCCTTGTACTCTCTTGCCTTTACGACGATTCTGTATCTGGGACATCCGATACAATGGATGCCCACATCGAATTCTTCGCCTACGGCCAATCCCGCTTCCAGAGCTTCTCTGATAAGAACGACGCCGTTGGGGGCTGAGGAGGTCATCATCAGGGTGCCGTCGATCTGCACCATCGACACCGTGATGTTTTCCTTGGCGACTTCCATAAAGGCATCGGTCCACTCTCCCGAGAATTCTTCAAAAAATGTTTCAGGATCGGCCACAGCACCTTCGAAAGCTCCGTAGAGCGTTCCGTACGTGTCGACAAGATCGTTGCCGAACATGGAGTAGGTGGCATCCTCGGGCACGGACATCCGTTCCGCGATGATTTCCATGAGTTTTTCGGCTTTCTTGTCATTTTTCCAAAATTGAATTTTTTCCCTCTTCTGGTGAGCGTTCACCGATTTGAGGGAGAGGTCGATCTGACCTTTTTTAGAGTCCACGCCCAGGACTTTGCAGACTACTTTTTGTCCTTCTCTGACGTAGTCCCTGATGTATTTTACCCAGCCGGTGGCCACATCCCGTATGTGTATGAATCCTACCTTTTCGTCGTATTCGTCCAGAGTTACGAAAGCACCGTAGTTCTTTACATCCTGAACGGAACATACGACAAGCTCGCCATACTCGGGAAAGCCCCTGGCCCTCGACATCAGCCGACCACCTCGAGCACTTCGCCCTTAATGTCCCCTACCCCGCCTTTGGGGAAGATCAGGGTTGAACCGCAAACCAGGCATCTTACCTCTGTTGCAGGTTTTCTGAAGGCGATCTGCTCGTTTCCGCAGTCCTGACATTTGATTTTTATGAAATCGGTCATTTGATCACTCTGTAAGTTCGAACTTTTTGGCCCTGATGCAGCTCTTGAGATGTGCTTTCTTGCACGTGGTGCATCTGTACCTGATGTTCACTCTTTTAGTCGGTTTTTCTCTTCCTTCCGGTTTGGGTCTTGGGAAACCTCCGTATCCCGCGGTTACTTTTCTGAACCGCCTCTGACCCCATTTCAGCTCGCTGGCCTTTCTCTTTCTGACCCTCTCCACATCGTGCAGAGCGTGAGTCTCACAGAAAGGACAGTAAGTCATAATGGCCCTGGGCATTTTCAATTAAATCACCTTTGTCCGTTGGACAGAACGTGCTAATAATAAAGTCCTATAAATAAACTTACTCACAGGCATCTTATAGCGCGCGTATTGTATTGAAAAAAACACAGTGTTCGGACATATAAGAACCTGTCTCATCCGGATCGGCCGCCACCCGTCCGATTTAAAGCTTAACGGTGACAATTTTTGTAGGGAATCAACTTACAAACGTATTTAACTATGTCTTTTTAGTAAAATCAATGGATGTTTAGTACGTCATTATATATTTAAATTAATACAAATATTAATATAGACGTATGCCAAGTTAATATCCAATGTCTGATGACGGAGTAGTACTGGCAGAATATCTATTCAATGTACTAGGCATCCGCCAGAACAGTGTTAGAATTCTGAAGCACATGGCCGCATGTGACGGAGTCACATCCGATGAGCTGGAAGCGGTGGTGGATATCAGTCAGCCGAGCATATCCATCGCGATCAAAGAACTTATTGATCACGGATGGGTAAAAGTGGATTTCATCCGTGCCCAAGGCAAAGGACGCCCCAGGCATCTGTATTCGTTGTCCAAACCCCTGTGTGAAATAGTGGATGACATCGAAGTTGAAGCCCGGGGCATTATAAATCGGATGGAAGAGGGAGTGGCGTTCCTCAGGGAGCTCTGAAAGTCTCCACTCCGTTTTCGCCGGCTATCAGCGCAACCGATGCAAGATTCAGGAACAGACCGTTTTCCACCACGCCGGGAATATTGTTTATGCTGGACTCCAGGAAATAAGGTTTCTCAATGCTTTCAAACCTGCAATCGTAAATGTAATTCCCTCCGTCTGTCAGGAAAGGCAGGTTCCCGTTCATTCTGAGTTCCGATCTGCATCCCAATTTTTCCAAGGCGAGACCGGTGTGTTCATGTCCGAAACACAAAACTTCCACGGGGAGGGGGGTGTCGGCACCCAACACATCCACGAATTTCGAACGGTCCGCTATGATGACTTCCATGTCCGTGGCGGAAGCTATGATTTTTTCTCTTAACAAAGCGCCGCCGAGGCCTTTGATCAATTGCAGAAGCAGATTGATTTCATCGGCTCCGTCGATGGTGACGTCGATACGTCCGGTCCCTTCAAAAGGAACGACGTTCAGACCGCAGTTTTTCCCCAATTCGGTGCTTTCTTCGGAAGTGGAAACGCAGGTGAGGGTGAGACCTTCTTCGGAGACTCTTTCACCGATACGGGTTATCGCAAAATATGCGGTGGACCCCGTTCCCAAACCGACGGTCATGCCGTCTTCGATATATTCGTCAACGGCGGCCTCCGCTGCCATTTTTTTGTATTTATCCGTTTCAGACAAGGCCATTCAAAATCATCTCCTCGAGTCGGTCTGCCACGAAAGCGTTGATTCTTTTTCCGATTTCCTCGGAGGCTTCGGTGGTATCTCCCGCAAAGCCGTCGGGGAAACAGACTTCTGCGTTACTGACAATCATGTATCCTTGGTCGGAGTATAATCCTATCGGACGGATTTCTTTGACCAGATCCGGGCGTATGGCCAAAACCCTGGCGGTTTCCAACATGCCTCCGTGGCCGTCCCCTCTGATGCCCTCCATGTCGGGACTGTCCGCCGCAATGTCGTAATCTGTCAGAAACATCACTTTGCAGCCGGTTTCCCTGACGAAACGTTTGCAGGCTTCCGAACAGGCGGTCATGTGTCCCGATCCGGCGTGTCCCGTCATCACAAGAAATTTATGTATTCCTTTTTCGTGAGCGGAAACAAGAACGTCGTACAGCAACGATCTCATGGTGTCGAAAGTGATCGAAACGGTTCCGGGCATGTTTTTGGTGGAAGAATGAAGTCCGTAGTTTATGCTTGGAAAAACCAAAACATTCTCAATCCTCCGGGCAAGCTCTTCCGCAACCCATTCGGGTTGCACAGTATCCGCGTTCAACGGCAGATGGGGGCCGTGAGCTTCCACGGCGCCTATGACGAATATCCCGACGGGATCCTTTTTTACGGCTTCCGCGAATTCGTCACGGGTCATTTCGCCTACGTTCATACCCTTGAATAGGGATATGTTAAATTAATTTGACTCTTTGAAGTCGTTATGCGTTTGGCATCGTTGTTTTCCGGAGGGAAGGATTCCGTGTTCTCCATGTACCTGGCGGTACAGTCGGGGTTTGATGTGCCGTACATCGTAAGCATGAAGCCGGTGAATGACGAATCCTGGATATTTCATGTGCCTAACATTGACGCGATTCCTGCCTTGGCGGAAACCATGGAACGGACCCATATCCGGGGATACACCGACGGCACCGAAGAAGGAGACATGTCCGGACTGAAACATGCGCTGTCCGAGCTGGACGTCGACGGCATTGTCATGGGCGCGGTCTGGTCGGATTATCAGATGGATCGGATGAACCGGGTATGCGATGAACTGGGGCTGAAAGTGTTCGCCCCTCTGTGGAGAAAGGATCAGAACACCGTTCTTCGGGAAATCATAGATTCCGGCATCGAAGCCGTAATCATAGGGTATTACGCAGAAGGATTCGGACCGGAATGGTTGGGCCGAAAGATAGACTCCGAAGCCATGACCGAGCTGGAAGAACTGAACCGGAGGTTCGGCGTAAGCGTCACCGGAGAGGGAGGGGAGTACGAGACGTTCGTCATCGACTCCCCCCTACACCGGCATCCGCTGGAAATAACCTCTTCCGAAAACGTAATCGGAAGAAACGCCGGAACCATGAACATTTTCACGGTTCGGCAAGGCTCTCGGGCATGAATTTTCTGAGTCTCAGCGCGTTGGACACCACCAGCAGTGACGAAGCGGACATGGCGGCCGCGGATATCATGGGCATTATCGAAATGTTCTCTATTCCAAGGGGGTACAGTATCCCTGCCGCGATGGGTATCGCTATGATGTTGTACATGAACGCCAGGAACAAATTCTGTTTGATGTTCTTCATGGTGGCTTTGCCCAATTCCATGGATGCCGGTATGGACCTCATGTCGTCGGTCATCATGACCACGTCGGCGGAATCCATGGCGATGTCGGTTCCGGCTCTGACGGCCAATCCCAGATCGGATTGCATGAGGGCGGGAGCATCGTTGATGCCGTCTCCGGCCATGGCGACGTAACGTCCTTCGATTTGCAGATTCTTCACGACTTCCAGCTTGTCCCCGGGTGCGGCGTTGGAGATGACGTTGGTTATCCCCACGGTGCCGGCGACGGACTTCGCCGTGGCTTCGTTGTCTCCGGTGACCATGATTATTTCCGCACCGTTTTCGTTCATCCGTCTGACGGCGAATTCGGATTCGGGTCTGATGGGATCGGAAACCGCGATAACGCCGAGAAGGACATCTTCTTCCGCGACGTAGAAGTAGGTCATAGCCTTTTCCGCGAATTCTTTGGATTCAGCGTCGAATCCGGATATGTCGCATCCGCATTCTTCCATGAGCTTGGGATTTCCGATGGTCACGGTCTTGCCGTTGACCACGCTTCTCACTCCGCCTCCGGTTACGGATTCGAAGCTTTCGTAAACCGGTATTTCAAGATTTTTCTTTTCGGCATATTCGATCACGGCTCTGGCAATCGGGTGTTCCGAACCGCTTTCCGCCGCCGCGGCGACGGCTATGAGATAATCCTCGTCCATATTCGAAGCCACGCCGGTGACTTCCGGGAATCCCATGGTTATGGTTCCCGTTTTGTCCAAAATAATCGTGTTGATGTCTCCCGCCCGTTCCAGCGCGGAAGCGCTCTTGAAGAGAATCCCTTTGTCCGCGGCGACTCCCGTTCCCACGGTTATCGCCATGGGAGTGGCGAGACCCAGCGCACAGGGGCAGGATATGACCAGAACGGATATCAGTACCGTGAGCGCGAACTCCAGCCCTCTTCCGGCGGCAAACCATACCAGGAACGCCGCCAAAGCTATCACGATGACGACGGGAACAAACACGGCGGCAACACGGTCCGCCAATCTTGCGACCGGCGCTTTGGTTCCCTGGGCGGTCTCCATCATCATTATGATTTCATGAAGCACGGTGTCCTTTTCGGTTCTGAGGGTGTTCACAATCAGGTTTCCGGTTCCGTTAACGGTGCCGGCGAACACATCGTTCCCCTCGGCCTTGGCCACAGGCATGCTTTCCCCGGTGAGCATGGATTCGTTCACCGTGGAGGTTCCGGAAAACACAACGCCGTCCACCGGGATCTTTCCGCCGGGTTTCACCGAAACCATGTCGCCGACGGACACTTCCGAAACGGGTATTTCCACTTCTTCGCCGTCTTTTATGACCGTGGCGGTATCCGGCTGAAGATCCATCAATCCCCTGACGGCGGAATCCGTTTTGACTTTGGAACGGGATTCCAGATACTTTCCGACGGAAATCAAAGTGATGATCATCGCCGCCGATTCGTATGTGAGATGGGCGGCGGGTTCGCCGAGTATGAGCATTCCCGTGTTCCAGAACGCATACAGAAGGGATGCGGTCGCACCCAATGCGACCAACGAATCCATCGTAGGAGTTCCGGTGCGGAGGGCAGGGAATCCACGGAGGAAGAATCTTCTTCCCGCATAAATCACGGGCAGACAGAGAACCATCTGCACAACGGCCATGACCGCCATGTGGTCGGACAGCCAAGGGATGTTTCCGAACATGTCCCACATACCGATGGTGAACAACGGTATGGTGAACGCCGCGGCAAGAATGAGATCCCGTCTCCTGACCATGGATTCCTTCGCTTCCGCGGCCGCAATGATTGCGGGGTCGTCCTCAATGGTGACGTAACCGGAATTTTCTATTACTTTTATCAGTCCGGGTTTATCGGTGACATCCGGATTGTAGGTGATTGCGGCGACGCTGTTGCCGAAATTGACCGCGGCTTCGTACACGCCGTCCGCGGAGCGAAGAGCTTTCTCCACCCTTTGGGCGCAGGCAGTACAGGACATGCCTCCGATACGGAGGGTCGTCCGTTCCCGCGGTTCATCCGAAGAGACCACGCTTCACCTCTGCACGGAAACCCACATCCACGACGGCGCGGATAAGATCCGTTTCATTCACGACGGAATCGTCGTACGTCACCTGGGCGGAACCCTTCTTCTGGTTCACCGTGGCGTCGGATACGCCTTCCAAGGATTTTAGGGAAGCTTCCACTTTCTTAACACAGTTAATACAGGTCATTCCCTGAATTTTGAGGTTTGTTTTAGCCATACGGCAGTAATCGTATTTCTGATATAATACGTTCAGTTTCTGCTTTCTATGGTTTTCACGATTTTCGCAATCTCTCTTTCGGGATCTTTCCACATTCCGGGAGTCCACACCCTGTGCATCACCCATCCGTTGGATTCGAGGTATTTCTGCCTGTGATAATCCCTTTCTCTTGCCGATTGCGACATGCCGTAGAGATGACCGTCGATTTCGATGCCCAAGATGTAATCCCCGTTCTGTTTTACGGCCAAATCTATTCTGTATCCGCCGATACCCACGTTCCTGTCCACGGTGTATCCTTTGCGGACGAGGGAGTTGTACACCCTGTCGGACACCGAGCTTTGGGTTTCGATGATCGGGGAATCGTCCCAGCGGGAATCGCAGAAGGATTGAAGGATATGGTCGGCAGATGCCGTGTCCCCGTTGCTCACGGCCTCGGAATACTGCAGATATTTCTTCAGCAGCTTCGGACCGTCATTTGCAACATCCTCCACTCTCAGGTTTTCGGGTCCTATGGAAGTCACAATGTGAATCTTCCGTTTGGCGCGGCTGATTGCGACGTTGAGGCGGTTTTCCCCGCCCTGGTTGTTCAGCCACCCGAATCTTTGTGCCATCTTGCCGTCGGGGTTCGGGGCGTAGCCGATGGAGAACATTATCACATCCCTTTCGTCGCCCTGAACGGTTTCGATGTTCTTGATGAACAGACTCACATCCTCGCCGTTGTCGAATCTTGTCAGCTCGGCGCTGAACACTTTGTTGAAAACCGGGTCTTTGGCGCATTCGTCGTCAAGCATGTCGCTTATCAGATCTTTCTGTGCCGCGTTGAACGTGAGTATGCCGACGCTTTCGTTCTCCCTCCGGGTTCTGAAGAAGTTCTTCAGCAACTCTATGATTTTGGCGGCCTCGACTTTATTTTTGGTATTGTCCCAGACACCGTCCACCCTGTGGACTTCGATGGGGGGTTCCTCCGGCACTTTGATGTTGGGCGAAACGTAAAGTTCCCCTTTGTAAAATGCGTAGTTCGAGAAAGCGATGAGTTCCTCGTATCTGGAACGGTAGTGGAAGTTCAGAAGGATGGAATCGTAACGGGATCTGGCCAAATCCAGGAGGCTGTCTTCTTCCAGTGCGGCTTCGTCTTCCATAAGACCTTCCTCGTATTCGAGACGTCCGAACCCCAGACTGCTGGGCCTCAGTTGTTTGTGGTCTCCGGAAACAACGACCTTCCTGGCTCTGTATATGGAGGGTATGCCTCTTTCCACATACATCTGGGAAGCCTCGTCGAAAATCACCAGATCGAACAGTCTCATGCGGAGAGGCAGAACTTCCGATACGGTGTCGGGAGTCATCAGCCAGACTCTTATTCCGTTGAACAGTTCGTGATCGAAACGCTCGACGAATTTGTTGATGTTCCATTTCCGTTTACTGTCGGCGACTCTGAGCATGTCCCCTTTGCGTTTGGAATCGGTGATGTTTCTCATGTAGCCCTGGAAATGATACTCGGCGGAACTTCTGGCCAGTTCCATCTTCTCTTCGATTTTTGAATCGATGTCCGAGACGATACGGTCGAAATCCCGTATGTTCTGCATCAGATCCCTGTTGTTCGCGTCGAATTTCTGCAGACGGTCGTTCAGTATGAATTTCAGCATTTGATCGTTGCACTGCTTGGGTCCGGTTTTCAGGGCGTCAATCAGGTTAAGCAGATTTTTGCCGTATGTTTTTTCATTGGCGGTCATTCGGTCATAGGCCGCGCTCCGTTCGGAGAACAAATCGTAATCCCCAAGGCCGTCGAAGAATCTCCGTGGCTCATCCAGCAACATGTCGACCATGGATTTTCCGTATTCCGCGAAACCGAACTCCAGTATCTTTTCCGCTTCTTTGGCGATTTTTCCTCTGCCCATTTTGCGGCCCAGGGCGCCTTTGGATTTCAATTCGGAAACACTCGTCTCCAAATCCCTGATCAGCATTTTGGTCTCTCCGATGTCGTACTCGGAAAGATTGTTTTTCACATTCATGATCCAGGGGTTCCTTTCCAGGCAATCGTGATATTCCCCGAACCCTTTGAGAGTCAGGGAATCCGAAAAGGTATCGTGAAGGCTTTTCACTTCTCTGTAATTCAGTTTCAGCAATTCCGGGTTTATCCCGTCCCTCAGTATTGCGTATTCTTCGTACTGATGCCGGTCGTTGAGATCCAGCCATCTGTCCATGGAGTAAAGTTTGTACGGGGAAATGCCGAATTCATCGGGCTTGTACATACGTTTGGAAATTCCGTTCAGTATGTTGAAATCGTTGTCCACGGATTCAGAAATGTCCCGGAGTCCGTATTCCTCGCGGGGAGGTTCCGGCTCAAGCATTCTGCTTATCTGGTTGTAGAAATTTCTTTTGTCTCCGGAATCGTCGATGAGCATGCAGTATTTCGACAGATTTCCCAAACGGGAATAGACCACGTCCAGAGCGATTTTCTTTTCTGAGACCATAAGCACGTTGCGCCCGTGCATTATTTCCGAAACAATCAACGCGGTGATGACCTGGGATTTGCCGGTGCCCGGAGGACCCTGCACCACCAAAGCATCATTCTTCTGAATTCCCGTAAGGACGTTCTCCTGGGCGCTGTTCAGGGGATTGATGTAAAGCAAATCCTTTTCCGAAGCGCCCAGTCCTTTTTCTTCGATTTCTTGCCCGGACAGAGGTTCCCTGCCGATTCCGGTGAACTCGTAGGGATCCCAATCTTTGACCAAATCGTTCAGGACTTTGTTTATATTCTTCCTTTCAATTATTTTTTCGAAGTCCAGGTGTATGGCGCTGGAGTACGAAGAATAACGTCCCAGCACGATGTTGGGAATGATTTCCAGCTGCCCCGGGGTGTATTTAGGGAAGCCGTTTGTTTTGTACTCTTTGAAAGGCACGGTTCCCGTTTCTTTTCCCGCATCTATGGATATTCCCTGTTCCGAATAGAATTTTATCAATTTTTCAAGGAAGTCTTCTTTCTTGTACTCTTCCAAAACCAAATCCGGAATCGGACGGTTGTCCCCGGACATTTTGATGTAAGCCAAAACCAAAGTTCCGTTCAGGACCACGTCCCGGTCTTTGTCCCTGAACAGGGTGATGTGTCTGGAGTCTTTCTCCATTTTTACCGGGAACAGAGCCAGAGGGGATCTGATGTCGAAATCTTCTCCGGGCATTTTTCCCTGGGCAAAGGGATATGCGACGTATAAGTCGTGACGTCCCGTTTCCCTTATGTTGCGGTTCACTTCCCTCATCATGTCGCTGAGGTCCTTGTAAACGGCAACCTGATCTTTGCCGTCGGACAGGTCGCAGAGTCTGGCGGAATTCTTGGAGCCGAACAACAATTCCATGAAATCCGTGTCCTTCACACCGTTCAAATCGAAGGCCATGCCCTTTCCGAGCCGGCTCTGGTAAAGCATTCTGTTCTTCTTGTTTATGTTGACAAGTTTCTTTTCCAGTTCCGTCAGTATGTCCACGGTTTCCTTGTCCATCTCGCGGCCGGTGCCTTCTTCGGGACAGTATTCGCTGATCACGCCCAGGAAGTAACTTCCGAACTCGGTTATGAAAAGCTCATCCAGGCCCTTGATTGAACTGAGATGCTCCTTCCGTGTCGGCATGTACAGCGACATTTCCGTCAAAGCTTCGTCGGAGCATATTTCCAGAGGTCTTCCTGCTTTGTCTGTGTTGTCCTTTCTCAGTTTCTCCCTGAGTTCGTGGAGTTCCGAGTACAATCTGTTCGAGCCCATCACCTACCTGATGCATGAGTGACAATTAAAACCTATAGGGTTATGGGCGGTCGGGTGTAAATCTGAACGACAGTTTCGGAAGACTTATATTGGGGACCAGAGGAGAGATTACCGAGACGGTGACGGAAGAAATGACGGCCATCGCCGTGGGCAGCGGAACCCTGCAGGTGTTCGGCACTCCCGCCGTTGCGGCACTGATGGAAAAAACCGCGTACACTTCGGTAATCGATCAGTTGGAACCCGGTACGAACAGCGTCGGCGCAAAAACGGAAATGGATCATCTGGCTCCGACGCCTTTGGGTTCGGAAGTGACCTGCGTCACAGAATTGACGGACATCGACCGGAGAGTCCTGACTTTTGAATTCTCGGTCAGGGACGCCGTTGGTGAAATTGCCAAAGGCAGGCACACAAGAGTAATCGTCGACACGGCAAAGTTCCTGGACAAAGCGTCAAAACGCGTTTGATCAGAACAGACCGCCGATTATCACGGGCAACAGCAGACATCCCGTGAGAGGTATCCGGCTCATGCCGGACTGTTGCGGAACGAGTCCGATCAATGCAGCCACGGCAAGGACCGTGAATCCGCCGATTCCCGTCATGAGAACGACCAATGACGTCACCGCAACCAACGCGGCCGCGCTCATGGCCCTGGGATTTATTTTATCCGCGATGCCGGACATCACCCGCCCGGAAAATATCATAAGAACATATCCTATCGTCGCGGCGATGCACATGGTAAGCAACAGCAGAATGAAGGATTCCGAACAGAATCCTTTCAGTTCATCGCCGATTATTTCTTTGATTACCGCCGAAGTTCCGGATCTTCCGCTCCCCGTCACGGACAGAGTGACCAGTGAAAACACCGACGTCACTGTGCCTATGGAAGCAACCAGGGATATGAACGCTTCCGGCCTCTCTTCTTTTTGAATGCCTGCGGAAAGGGCGGCGCCGGCGGTCGCGGTTATGCCGGGAAACCATCCGGCCACGGACCCTGTCAGAACACCCTTCAATCCCGGCAGGGGACCGACAGGGTCGGTTCCGTAATCGAACTGTTCCGGCAATTCCGTGTTGCCGACGGTGTTCAGCAAAGTGGGTATGCCGAACAATCCGGTCAGAAGGGGAAACAGCAAAGTCCCGTTTTTGAAAAATCCTTCCGATGGCAGTTCCCCCGTGCCGCAGGCAATTCCCAGCAAACCGGAGGCTATGAACAGGACCAAAGCAAAAAATCTCCCCTTCAGCCCTTCGGCGGAGAATATGACAACCGCGGCGACAAAGACGACCACATACACCGTCATTCTGTCCATGATCCCGGCGGCACCGTTCAGCATGACATACTGAACCGGAACCGAAAGGACGACGGCGCTCAACGCACCCACCGCGCTTCCCGCGGCGGCGGCTCTTACGGCAACCATGCCTTTGCCCTCCGTAAGCAACCGATGTCCGGGCAACATGGTCAGAGCCTCGTCGGCATCCGGAGCCCCGATGAAAACAGAAGGGATGAAGTCCATGAAGGAATGAACCACGGAAGCGGACAGTATGCAGGACGAAACAAGTAAGGGCACGGCTTCCGGCTCAGCAAACGCCGATATCGCAGAGAACAGGGAAGTGTAGGACGCCAGCATGACGGCTGCCAGAGTGTTCACGTGTATCCCGGGGACCAGGCCCGTGAAAGCACCCAACGTCGATCCGACGATACTCGTGGCGAGTATGAGCAGAAGGACTTCCGTGCCCATTGGACACAATCCTACTCAGGCGATGATAAACGTGTAGAGTTACAGTTAGTACTCCAAGCAAGGTTTGCCGTTTTCGATCTTCACGTTGAGAAGAGCCTTGATTTCAATCCCCTCAAGTATTCCCGAAAGACCCCCGGCTTTGTTGAACACGATGCCCACTTCGGAAACCTCGGCACCGTGTTCGGACAGGGCGGAAACAACGGCTTTGAGGGTGCCGCCGGTGCTGAGGGTATCATCGACGATAGCAACCCGATCCCCTTTTTTAACGCCGTTTATATACAATTTTTCAGAAGAATACCCTGTGTTGCGGGTCACGGCGATTTCGCCCGGAAGTCCGTATTTCCGTTTTCGGATGACTCCGAAAGGTATTCCGGTGCGGAGGGAAAGCACGGCGGCCAAAGGAATGCCCATCGCTTCGGGGGCCAATATCAAATCGCAATCGAATTCACAAACGTCCATAAGTCCGTCGATGACTTCTTCGAGAAGGTCGGAATCGACGGGAGGAACCCCGTCGCTCACCGGATTTACGTAATAAGGGTACCCGTTCCGGTCCACCACGGGCCCGGACAGAAAGCTCTTTTTGAGAAGATCGTACACGGGCAGGGAATGCTAATGCGAGCATATTAACCTGTTCCGGACGAGATGTATTTAAATGAAGTCCCGATAACAATCTCGATAAAATGGATGTCGCCGAAAGGTATGACCTGATAATGCGAAACGTGGAAGAAGTCGTCACGGACGATGAGCTCAGAGAACTTATTGAAACCAAGGAAAATCCCACGGCGTACATAGGATTCGAGCCCTCGGGATTGGTCCATATGGGTTGGGTCATGGTGGCTTCCAAAATAATAGATCTTACGGATGCGGGCTTCAAAGTCACGGTTCTTTGGGCGGATTGGCACGCTTACATCAACGACAAACTGGGCGGAAATCTGGAAAACATAAGAACCTGCGCCAGATACATGGAAGATTGTTTCTCCGCTCTCGGCGTACCCGAAGATAAAGTGAAATACGTATATGCCAGCGACCTGGTGAGCGACGTGGAATACTGGGAAAATGTAATCAAAGTCGCAAAAGTCACCTCCCTGAACAGAGTCAAAAGGGCCATGACCATCATGGGCCGTTCCGAAGACGAAGCGGACGTGGACACGTCGAAGATATTCTATCCGATTCTTCAGGCCACCGACATATTCTGCATGGACGTGGATTTGGCATATGCGGGAATGGACCAGAGAAGGGCACACATGCTCGCGAGAGACGCCGCGGATAAACTGGGATGGAGAAAGCCCGTCGCTCTGCACACCCCGCTGATACCCGGCCTCGCCGGGGGAAACAGAATGGATCCCGTGGAATCAAAAATGTCCAAAAGCAAACCTGAAAGAAACATTTCGATTCATGACACTCCCGATGAAATCAAAAAGAAGATGAAAAAGGCCTTCTGCCCCACGGACCGGGAGTCCGAGGACACCAACCCGGTGTTGATGCTCTGCCGTTACATCATCTTCCCGAGATTGGGAAAGTTCGAAATAGACCGTCCGGAGAAATTCGGAGGTCCGGTTTCCTACGCCGATTACGAAGAACTCACCGAAGCTTATTTCGGGGAACGGCTGTTCCCGTTGGATCTCAAGAACGGCGTGGCCGACGCAATATCGGAGATTCTCAGACCTGTCGGGGAAAAGTTCGAAAAGGAACCCGGAAATTACGAAGCTCTCAAAGAAGTGCTGGTCGGATTAGGAAGACTCTGATTCCTGCATTTCATTTCTGATGTTGCGGAATACGTCCATGACCTGAGTTACGCACATTCCCAGCAAGGCTTCCACATCGCCGGTTCCGGACAGTCCGGCGGCGCCGAGATGTCCGCCTCCGTCACAGTCCGTGTCGGTACCCACGGTCTTCAGTATATCGCCGAGATTGATTCCCCGCCTCACGATTTCCTGTGTGGCCCGGGAGCTGATTCTGAATTTCTCATCCCGTTGTGTTCCGACGAACACAACATCGGCTCCGGAGTTCATGATCGCTCTGCAGGCGGAAGCCTCAAAACTGTTTCCGATGGCCGAGGCGACAATCATGTCGGCCACCCTTTCGAATTTCACGCGGCCGATGGTTTTCATCACCGCGACACGTTCGGACATACGCACTTCGGCGGATATGGTGGACATGGCTTCATCCATGGCCACTCCGCTCTCCTCCATTATTTCCGCAAAATTTCTTAATGTGATTTCTTTCGCAAATTGGAAATGGCCGCTGTCGGTCAGAATCCCGCCCAAAAGAGCCAACCCCACATTCCTGTTTATGGGATATCCCGCCTCGCGTATGATTTCGGCAATCACTTCGCAGCAGGAAATACTTTCGCAGTCACAGAAGAATCTGACGTTTTCCCATTTTCCCGTGGGGATGTGGTGGTCTATCACAATGCTTCCTTCGGGAACTTTCGCATCCAAAAGTTCGGGTGACGAAGTGTCAACAACCACGGTCAGATCGTAATCTTCCGGGTCATAGGTCTCAGAATATTCGATTCCGATGTTTTCGATGAAAGTGTTCGCGACGTAATCGGTTCCGCCGCAGGCACATACGGTGCAGTCGGGAAATGATTCGCACAAGGCGTAGGCGGACCCCATCGCATCCACGTCAGCGTTGTTGTGCACCAATATTGCTTTCTTGCCTTCACGCAGCGCATCCGCCGCTTCCTTGAACTTTCCCATAGGCCCCAATGCTCACTCCGTCTTTTTGAACTTTGCCAAGAGTTTGCCGATCTTTGTGGATCCCAAACCGACAAGCAGGATGTCGGAATTGTAAAGTCTCACGGTAATCAGTATGGTGACCACGGCGAATATCACGCAGTACACCAAACCCGAAACGACCAACAACACATTTCCGAACAACAGGTTCTGCATGATCATCATCGGGTGCGAGAAAGGTATTGCGAACATTATTGCACGCATCACGGGGCCCAAGGAATTCCAGTCCGAAAGAAGGAATATGAACATGGGAATCATGGCAAGAACCGATATCGGCAGAGTCATGGTCTGAGCTCCTTTGTAACTCTTGACGAAAGCTCCCAGAATCATACACAATCCCAAAGCGCACATTATGGAGAGGAACACGACCAACATCGTAATCGCCCACTCAAAGGGACCCAAAACCAACCCTATTTCGGACAGGTCGGTTCCCCCTATGCTCGTGGTCATGCTTCCGATGTAAGCATACATTCCTATCATGTATGCTCCGCCGTAAATCAATCCCATCAGGGCGGAAGCAAGAATTTTTCCGCTGACGATGGTCGTTCTTTTGACGGGCAAAGTAAGCAGAGTCTCGAGAGTTTTGTTCTCTTTTTCGTTGCCCATGGATGATATGACAATGCTTCCCACCACCATGATGACTATCATGATAACAATGGGAATCATCAACGTCTGGGTCATCAACGCGTTACTGATGTCCATGGGAGTCGTTCCCGCCACGAACCTGCCGTTGATGTATGTGTAAGAACCTTCAGAGTCTATTTTGACGGGATTGGTTTTGAATTCGTAATCTTCTCCGATGATGCTTTCGGATATGACGGCTCTGACGGAGTTCACATAAATCTGCAGAATTTCGGAACCGAGCCCGCTCATCATACCGGTGCCTTCCGCAATGTAATACGCCCGGACGGTTCCCTGTTTATCGTTTTTTATGTTAAGGGTGAAATTCTCGTCTATCACCAACGCGCTGTTGAGGCCCAATTCATTCATCTTTTCGATTAGCCATTCTCCGTCTTCGACGGTTCCTTCGGCAGGAATTATCACGACGTGACGCTCGATTTCTTCTTCGCTCATGCCTCCGTAGAAGCTCTTTATGACGGCTATGGCCAAATCCGAATATTCGGTATCGCCCCCGTCGTCGAAATTAAGCAATCCGAAGACCGGAGGTTCGGAAGCGCTTTCCGTCTGCTGACCGATCATGAATCCCAATCCGACGAATATCATAACAACGATGATTATGGACATCAGGGATTCCAGATTCAAAAGTTCCCGCAATTCCTTTTTTATGACGTTCAGAAGTTTATTCAACGGACTTCACCCCTTTGACGAACACTTCCTCCAGATTCAACGCATCATATTTTTCCAGCAGTTCGGCGGGGGTTCCCTGCATGATGATTCTCCCTTTGTTGATCATCGCCACCCTGTCACACAGGTATTCAACTTCGTGCATGTTGTGGGACGACAGAAGAACTGTGACTCCGGAATCCGCGATTTCCCGGATGAGGCCGCGGATGTCATGGGCGTTGATAACGTCCAATCCCGAGGTCACTTCATCCATGATTGCAAGTTCCGGTCGGGTCATCATCGCCCGGGCAATCAGCAACCGCCGCATCATCCCTTTGCTGTAAGTGCCGACTTTGCTGTCTATTCTGTCGCCGAGATTGGCGATTTTTATGCCCTCTTCAAGCATCTGCCCTTTCTTTCCGCCTTCGCTGAAGAAACCGGATATGAACTGCAGATATCTGCGTCCGGTCATTTCTTTGTAAGCTCCCGCGTCTTCCGGGAGATAACTGATACATTTGCGGACCTTATCGCCTTCGGAAGCCACGTCGTGCCCGCAAACGGTTATCGAACCGGAAGTTATGGTAATGAGGGTGGAAATCATTCTCAGCGCCGTGGTTTTTCCGGCGCCGTTGGGACCGATCAGTCCGAAGATTTCTCCTTTCTTCACTGAGAAATTTATTCCTTTGACCGCTTCCACACCGCCGTAGGATTTGCAAACATCGTTTACACGCAGGGCATCCATGGACGGTTGACGTGTAATAAACTTAAAAAGATATGTGACGGAGGATTAAGAAAATAGGTAAAGAGGGCCAAAGGCCCCGAAACCGGTTTAAGCGTCTTCCTGTGCGGGAGCGACGTTGCCGAGAGCCTTGTTGATGGTTTCCTGGAGTGTCTGGTATTTCTCCTGGAGGTTTTTGGCCTGGCGGTCCAAACCGTTGACGCGGATCTCAAGGGTTTCGATGGATTCCTCGAGGTCATTTTTGATGCCGTCTTTGTCGTCGACCTTAATCAGAAGGGAACCGACGTTTTTGAAAACGTCACCGGTCGCTTTGGCAAGTTCGTCCACAGTGCGTCTGAGTTCCCTGAGCTGAATCTCCATCTGAGCCTTCTGGGTGTTGACGTTCTGCAACTGCTGCTGAATCTGCTGGAACTGGGTTATCTGATTTTGGAGCTGGGGGCTTAATTCGTTCATTTTTTCACCTTTATGATATTTTCTATGTCTTCCGTTATCGTTATGCTTTCAAGGTATGAATTGACGGCGGCCCTCATTGCGGAAGCGTCGGTTGCGATAATTTCGATTATCGCAACCCCTTCCTCGGAACGTACCGAAACGCCGGTACGGGGCAGATCCTCGGTCTCCGGTCCCACCGAAGCGATAACGCTTTCGGCATCGGAGGATCCGATTCTGAGGGTCGCGGTCAGCATACGATCAGTCCGACTTCAGGACCTTCTTTATGTTGGGTCTTTCCTTGAAGAAAATCCTGGAACCGCACTTTTCGCACTGGAAACCCAAGGTTGCTATGTTCCTCAGGTGCTCGTTGCACTTGGCGCATCTGTAGTCGGACATCTTTACTGCTCCGACACCTTGGAAATTTCCCTTCTGGTTTTGGGAGTGTACGCACCGGCAGCGAACTTGGCGTCGCAGCGGCGGCATTCCCAAATTCCGGAGGATACTCTTTTCACGGAGTGGTGGTAGCAAACGGGACATTCATGTCTCTGCTTCTGTTGGGCCTCAATGGTTTTGACCCTGTTGCGGACAATGACACCGTATCTTGCACCGAACCTTCCCGCGGTACCGGCTTTCTTGGTTCTTTTCGCCATATTAATCACTCAATCTTTT
This sequence comes from Candidatus Methanomethylophilaceae archaeon, assembly GCA_050950505.1. GTDB lineage: Archaea > Thermoplasmatota > Thermoplasmata > Methanomassiliicoccales > Methanomethylophilaceae > VadinCA11. The sequence goes on from JBMNHS010000001.1 coordinate 679,868, forward strand.
TTCTTATTTCTATGCCGGTTTCGACAGCCATGTCCAAACAGGCACTGAGTTCGTCAAGGCTGATGGATCCCTGACCGCCCTTTTGCATCGCCCTGAAGTTTCCTTCGTCGTCAGTCGTGACGGTGAGACGGGCCGAAGCAATGTGCTCTTCGTCAAAATTTGGGTCTATTATTAAATCTTTTCCTATTTTGGCAAAGGTTACCGAAATGGGGGTGCAGGTAACGGGCAGAGGTTTATCCTCGCCCTTTCCGTATCTTTCCCCGGGAATGATTGCATTCTTGATTGCCAACACGGCGGCCAGGTTGCAGGCGTCGAACAGGTTGCCGCAATAATCGATTACGTAGATGTCCACGTAGCACATCCAGACTTCTTCCCCGGCGACGATGCAGAGTTTGTCCACATCTATCATTCCGGATTCGCGGATTCCGCGGTCGACCACACGGGCGAGCTCGATGGAATCTTCTCCGGGCGGGCCGGATTCGAAGGAAGAATGGGCAAGAGGAATGAATTCCGCCCCGGTGGTCAGGACTCCGCTGTTCGGTTTGTCCGAGAACGGGGTTCCGGGTATGATCTTCACGCCGGCAATCACGGTGGTGTCCCCGAGCGTTACTTTGGCGGAACCGTCGGCGGTTCCGATCAAACTGATTTCATATTCGATGTTGCGGACGTCCTTGACGCCGCGCCCGTCGGTTCTTTTTCCCTCTTTTAATTGATTCACGATGTAATCGCGTCTGATTTCTGAAATGATTTTACTGCTCATCGGATTCATCCTCCTCTTCTTCGTCATCCACGTCCGCACTGTAGCGTCTCTTCAGAGCATCCTTCTGCATCTCGTAGACCCGTCCGCAGCCTTCGACGCCCAGTTCTATGGCGCGGTCGAATTCTTCGCGGGTCATGTTTCCGTCCATCTGCAGGAGCACGATTTCTCCTGTGGTGGGAACAATCGCCATGGGAACGTCGGCTTCTCCGAAGTTGTCTTCCTCTTTGTTGAGATCCAAGAGGACGTGACCGTCGGCTTTGCCGGCGGCGATGGATGCGACGATGTCCTTCATGGGTATTCCCGCATCGGCAAGCGCAACGGATGCGGCGGTAAGCCCGGCACACCTGGTGCCTGCGTTGGCCTGCAGAATTTCGATGTAAACGTCAATGGACGCACGGGGGTAGAGTCCGGTGAGCACGACGTTTTCCAGGGCTTCCGAGATAATCTTGGAAATTTCTACGGATCTTCTGTCCGTGCCCGGTCTCTTTCTGTCATCCACGGAATAGGCCTGCATGTTGTATTTGCACTGAATAATGGCTTTCGTCGGATCCTGAAGGTGTCTGGGGTGACATTCCCTGGGGCCGTACACTGCGGCCAGTACTTTGTTTTTACCCAATTCCACATATGCGGATCCGTCCGCATTCTTCAGGACTCCGGCCTCAATTTTAAGGTCCCGGGGTTCTTCGGCGGTTCTGCCGTCGATCCTTATGCCTTTATCATCAACTAATATCATATCTTCACTCATGATTACTCATCTCCCTCATCTTCTTCATCCTCATTCTGAGGGACTGCACTTTTCAAAAATTCTTTTACACGTTCGGTAAGATTCGCACTTACACTCTCTTCGTCAATCATTTTGATTGCTTCCACGGCGGCATCGGCATTTGTTCCTTCGCCGTCAATCCAAATCACACCGTTCTGTCCGATGAAAATTCTGCAATCGGTGATGTTCTTGATCATCTGTATCATAGAACCGCTTTTCCCGATGACACGGGATACTTTGGTGTGTGAAATGTTGACGATCCTTCCTCCTTCGAGTTTCCGGAGTCCGGAATCTTTCATGGTCATCGAGATTTTGTTGCTCTCGTCGACCATGAGTATCTTCAGCATGACGACATCGCCAACGCTGAGGTATTTGGAAGTGTCTCCGAAAGCCACCTTCCAGGGGACCTCGCTCACATGCAAAGGTGCGGGATAGGGGGCTCCGATGTCGACCATCCATATGGAAGATCCGACATCTTCGATGACTCCGATGACGGTATCTTTCGTCATCGGCATGTAACGTCCTCCGAGGGGAATCACGCTGACGGTGTTCTGGCGTATTCTTTTCACGCCGAGTATGCCTGCACGGATTTCGCCGCCAAGGAGGTATGTGTTTTCTCCCGCTCTCATGTTTCCGCCGTCCAATACATCTCCGGGGACGACCACCTCGCGGGGGCTTCTTCTGCTTTTATCACTCATTATAAATCACGTCTTGAAATCAATCCAACATCTTCACCGATGCGGATCCTTTTGTTTTCTGTTTGAGTTTTTCCGAAAACTCTATGGTCAGACCCGCAGGGATTTCCATAATGGCCATCCACGAGCCGTCGTTGCCCCATTCTTCCCTGTCGACCGAACCGTAATGCATTATGTCTTCATAGCACCGGGCATATTCGTTGCCGCTCAGTTTTACGGCAACTTTGACTTTTTCGAACCTGATGGGAAGCAGAGGCCGAAGAAGCTTCATTGCTTCATCGATCTCCCGTTCCATGGGTTTGAACAGGTCGGGGCGGAATCTGGCTTCTTCCAACGCCAGTTCTATTCTCTGTGCAGGGTGAGGGAGTTTTGTCTGGGGGTTTATCGCGTTGGCGGAAATATATGTTATAATCCGTCTGCGTTTGGCCTCCAACATCTCTCTTCTCTGCTCGGTCGTTATCTGAACCTCGCCTTTTTCGATGATTCTCTCGGCAATTTCCAAAGGATCGGTGGTTCCGAACGCCTCCATCATTTTTTCTTCGGGAGGGCGGAGTCCTTTCTTTGCATCCTTGAACACGTCTTCGACGGCAAGGTACTTTGACAGATCCACTTCTTTGCCCTGTTTAATCAAATCCATGGCGGCGGGATCCAGCAGAATCTCGAATGTTTCGCCGTGGCTGTCCAATCGGGCAATTATGGCGTTGTCGAGGTCGACCATCGTAACTTCACTCTTTCAGCAATTCCGAAATCTCTTCGGTGGAGAGTCTGCGGAAACGTTTTCCTTTCTCCACCACTCCGATTTCGATATTTTCGGCGGCAGGTTTTTCATCGACGCCGGATTCAAGACCCTTTATTCCGAGTCTGAGGGCATCAAAACATTCCATGCCGTCTTCGTACTCCCTTTCGAAAAGATCCATCACCGCGGCGCGTCCGCATCCGATGCAGGTGGCCTTGTAAGACACCAGAGCGCCGGACGGGTCGGTTTCAAACAGGTTGAGTCCCGATTCGTCGACTCCCGCCAAGAGCATGGCGGTTCCGAAAGGACGGGCTCCGCCGAACTGAGTGTAATTTTGTTTGAAATCGCATATTTTCTTGACCAACATCTGAACGGATATGCTTTCGCCGTAAGTTATCTTGTGAATCTGGGCGCTCTTTCTTGCCTCGTCCACCAAAATTCTTGCGTCGGCGACCAAACCTGATGTAGCGCATCCGATGTGGTCGTCGATATCGTAAATTTTCTCTATGGAAGCGGGTTCCACCAACTTGCTGGATACCCTTTTATCAACAATGAGGGCCACTCCATCCTTATACTTCAGACCGATAGTCGTCGTACCTTTTTTCACCGCTTCACGGGCGTACTCGACTTGAAAAAGCCTTCCGTCGGGGGAGAAGACAGTAATTCCCCTGTCATAAGCCATTTGTCCTGGTTGCATTATCTAATCTCCTTGTACTCTCGAGTATGACGTAAGACACAGTATATTATTATTTCATCCCTTGCGTCCGGTTCTCATCTCCGGATTTTTTCCCTTTTCCCAAGGGCCCGTATGTTTCCCTCAGAGTCTTGAGGGTGCCGGAGGTTTTCAGTGATTCTGACCCCGGATATCCGCAAACGATTCGGGTTATGACTTCTTCCTTATCGGCGGGAGAACATCTCACGACGGCCATCCCTTCATCACAATATATTATTCTGATTTGAGGCAAATCCGAAAGAAGGCGATCGAGTCCCCGTCTGTCGGTTTCTTCCGGAACGTTGAACACGATGTACCTGCGCCTGCCCCGCATACTCTTGACAGTCACGTCGGAAACCATCAGTTCTTTGTTTTTATCTTTATCCGTTGGGAAGGTTGCCTAAGACGGCCGGATTCGTAGATGTTGCCGCACCGGTCGCAAACTCCGAGGTGACTTTGAAAGGAGTTTCCGCAGGAACAGATTATCGATCCGTCATCCCCAGGATAAACCGTTCCGCATCCGCAAACTCCGTCACCCGGATTCTTTCCGCATACCGGACAAGGAGTCGTTTTCGCCGGTCTGACCGTGGAATCATCGAAAGGTGCGTTACAATAAGGACAACCGCCTATGGAAAACGCACAGTCTTTATGGGATATTCTGCCGCAACTGCATATCGCAATCTCGTTGTTTCCGATGCGCCCCAAGCAGACTGAGCAGGGTTTTTCCGATCCCGAATCATCCAGAAAATGGGTAGGTCTTTCGGAAAAATGGAGATTTCTGCAGTCTCTTTCATCGATATTGCGGAACCCATTCAACCGTTTGATGGATATAATTACCACCGACACAAAAATTATACCCAGTAGGATTATCAATATGACCAGGCTCATACTCATTATAGATAAACGTTTCCTATTTAACACATCCGATAATGGAATACCGATCCTGAAATAATGCATACAATGTAAAAATTTGTGTTACTCACTTTACAATAAATATAGTAGTATTAACTTATAAGATAACATAGAATTTGAGTTAAATTTTAGATACTGGCTCATATGCAAAACGGCATTAACTAATTTTCTTTACGGAAGCATGAAAATCAAAAAACAGAAATTCTATATTAAATACGTTCATCATTTAAAGATATTGCGTAGAAGGGTTAATATCAATATCCCCGTATTTCAGATTCGTTAAAAACCACTTAAACAACGGAGGCAATGATTTGACCAAATCAGCATTAGTAATTGGAGGAGGAATCGCAGGCATTCAAGCTTCGTTGGATCTTGCGGACAGGGGCGTTCACGTCTACCTGGTGGAAAAAGATGCCACCATCGGTGGGGCGATGTCCCGTCTGGACAAGACTTTCCCGACGAACGATTGTTCTGCTTGTATCCTGTCTCCCAAAATGGCAGACTGTGCGGGTCACCCGAACATTTCGCTTCTCACCTATCATGAAGTAATGAAGGTGGACGGAACGGCAGGGGACTTCAAAGTCACAGTAAAGAAAAAGGCCAGATATGTCATCGCAGAGGAGTGTACCGGCTGTGCTGACTGTGTGGCAAAGTGTCCTTCCAGGAATATTCCCGATGAATACGAATTCGGTCTTTCCTCAAGAAGGGCGATTCACATACCCCACGCCCAGGCAGTTCCCAGAGTTGCCATCATCGATCCTGACAACTGCAGGATGATTCAGAGCGGCAAGTGCGGTGTGTGCGCCAAAGTCTGTCAGAAGGGAGCTATTAACTACGAAGACAAAGACGAAGAAATTGTCATCAACGTCGGATCCATAATAGCAGCCACAGGTTTCGCCGTGTGGGATGCTAACATAGCGTCCGAATACGGATACGGCAGATTCGACAACGTCATAACTTCGATGGAATTCGAAAGATACATGTGTGCATCCGGATGTACCGGCGGTCACATAACGATGCCTTCTTCCGGCGAAGAGCCCAAGAAGATAGCCTTCGTTCAGTGCTGCGGATCCAGATCCCAGAAAGACGGTTGGAAGAAATACTGTTCTTCCATCTGCTGTATGCAGGCAACCAAGGAAGCAATGCTCACCAAAGAGCACATAGCCGAAGTTCAGGAAGATATCTACTTCATGGACATCAGATCCTACGGAAAAGAGTTCGAAGACTACATCCACAGGGCTGAAAACCAGTACGGTATCGGAATGCACAGAGGGGCCCGTGTTTCACACCTCGAAGAGGACCCTGAAACCAAGCAAATTATACTGAATTACACCGATGAAGAAAACAACGGAAAATCCGAAGTGTACGATCTCGTCGTACTTTCGGTTGCGCTTGCACCGCCGGAGGGCGTCAAAGAATTCGCCGACACGCTCGGTATCGAACTCAACGACCACGGATTCTGCAAGACCACCGTTTTCGATCCTCTTGCAACTTCAAGAGAAGGTGTCTTTGTTACCGGTGCTTTCGCCGCGCCCAAGGACATTCCCACATCGGTTGCCGAAGCCAGCGGTGCATCCGCCAAGGCCGCCAAATACATCGTCGGAGAGGGATTCGTACCCGCAGCCCCCAAAGAATATCCTGCTGAAAAGGATGTTTCCGGCCTGGAGCCCCGTGTCGGTGTTTGGGTCTGCCACTGCGGAACCAACATTGCCGGAACCATCGATGTGAAAGCCGTTGCCGAATACGCATCCAAACTGCCCGGTGTCGCTTACGCCACCGACGTGGTATACGCATGCGCACAGGACGCACTTGCCGAAATATCCGAATCCATCAAAGAGCACGACCTCAACAGAGTCGTCGTCGCATCATGCACGCCCAGGACTCATGAACCCCTGTTCAGAGAGTCCGCCCGCGACGGAGGACTCAACCCGTACCTCGTCAACATGGCGAACATACGCGACCAGTGCTCCTGGATTCACATGCAGGCCGCCGATGCAGCCACTGAAAAATCCAAAGATCTTATCAGAATGGCAATCGCCAAGGCCAAGTTGCTCGAACCCCTTCAGGGTGCCGACGTCCCTGTCATTCAGACAGCCGCCGTCGTCGGTGGAGGAATCACCGGTATGACCGCTGCCCTCGACCTTGCAGCTCAGGGATTCACAACGTACTTGATTGAAAAGGAGAAGGAGCTCGGAGGTTTCGCACGCAACTTCAAACACAAGGAAGACGGAGTATCCGTATCGGACTTCCTCCAGAAGACCATCGATGCCGTCAACAGCAACGATCTCATCAAAGTCTACACCGGAGTGTCCGTGACGGACATACCCGGTTACGTCGGAAACTTTAAACTTAAACTTTCCAACGGAGCCGAGATCGAAACCGGAGCGGTTCTGCTTGCAATCGGTGCCGAACAGTATCAGCCCACCGAATTCAACTACGGAAAGGACCCCAAGGTCATGACCATCATTGAAGCGGAAAACAAGATTGACGAAGGCGCTTTCAACGGCCAGAACGTAGCATTCATAAGCTGCGTCGGATCCAGAAACGACGATGTCGCATACTGTTCCCGCGTATGTTGTTCCGGTTCGCTGCGCAACGCAATCCAGATAAAGATGAAGAACCCGATGGCAAACGTCACGTACTTCCACAAAGACGTCAGGACTTACGGATTCCGCGAGGATCTCTACTTCCTGGCATCTCAGCTCGGAATCAACTTCGTCAGATACCCCGTCGGAAACGACCTTCCGTCCTATGACGGAAACGTCGTCAAGGCATTCGACAGCACTCTCGGTGTAGAAATCGAAGTGCCGGTCGACGCCGTTGTGCTGGCGGCGGGAATCGCGCCTAACCCCGAATCCCAGAGCATCGCACAGATGGTCAAGGTCCCCATAAGCAAGGATGGCTTCTTCTTCGAGGCTCACCAGAAGCTCAGACCGGTGGACTTCGCTACCGAAGGTGTGTATGTCGCGGGTACCGCGCACTGGCCCAAATTCATGGACGAGTGCATGGCTCAGGCGTCGGGTGCGGCTTCCAGAATGGTTACGATCATTTCCAAGCCGAACCGTGTTTCCGAAGGTATCGTGGCTTCCGTCAACCCCAACAGGTGTGACGGCTGCGGTGTCTGTGAAGGATGCTGTGATTACAATGCGATTAAGATTGTAGACTGCGGAAACGGAAAATACAAGAGTGACGTGAACCCCGCCCTGTGCAAGGGCTGCGGAAGCTGCGTCGCATCTTGTCCGTCCGGAGCGATGGAGCAGGCAGGATTCAAGACCTCTCAAATCGTCGCTGAAATAGATGCATATCTTGATTCTGTAGGAGAGTGAATAAAATGGCAGATTTTGAACCAAAAGTAGTAGCGTTCTGCTGTAACTGGTGCTCGTACGCGGGCGCCGACGGAGCAGGCGTAGCAAGGCTTCAGATGCCTACAAACTTCCGTATCATCCGGACAATGTGCTCGGCCAGAATCGACCCTGAGTTCATACTCAGGGCGTTCTCCAAAGGCGCAGACGGTGTGATGATCCTCGGTTGTCACCCTGCGGACTGCCACTATATCGGCGGTAACTACAGGGCCAGAAGAAGGATCTCGCTCCTCAGGATAGTGCTCGAACAGTACGGATTCGACCCCAAAAGGCTCAAGCTCGAATGGGTCTCCGCGTCCGAGTCCTCAAAGTTCCAGGAAACTGTTACGGATTTCGTAGATACAATCGCAAAACTCGGCCCCACGCCTTTGGTTAAGGTCGAGTTGCCTGTTAAGGCTAAGGAGGCTGAGTAAATTGTCGTTAAAAGGTTGGTGGGCAGAAAGGAAGAAGAAGAGAGATGAAGCCAAGGCTCAGAAAGAGTCTAAGGCACCCGCATCCTCTTCCGCCGCCCCCGTAAAGAAAGAAACCGCGGCCGCGTCCGCATCCGACTCCACAGTCTGCGCTTTGGATACCGAACCCATCGGACTCGAAGCCGCGGATCTCGGGCCTTTGATGCCCGGAGCGCCCGAAGGAGGCAAGATCAACCTTGCCGTCTATTGGGCATCCGCCTGCGGTGGATGCGACGTGTCCTTGCTGGACATCGCCGACAGGATTCTCACGGTAAAGGACATGGCGAACATCGTCATGTGGCCCATTGCCGTGGATGGTAAAGAAAAAGACATTCAAGCTCTGGACGACGGAGAAATCACCGTCTGCATGATAAACGGAGCTATCAGGAATGAAGAGAACGAACACATGGCAAAACTGCTCAGACAGAAGTCTCAGATCGTAGTTGCCTACGGTTCATGTGCTACCTGCGGAGGTACACCCGCTCTTGCAAACCTTGTGCCCGGCGGTATCAATGAGATTATGGACTACGTCCACAACGAGGTACCCAGCACAAAGGACTTCCAGGAGACATACCACAAGGATAATTACGTACACCCCCAGACCTCCACTGAGGTCCCTGAGGGAACGCTTACCCTGCCGGTATTGTACGATACCGTCTACGCACTCGACCAGGTCATTGATGTGGACTACTATCTCCCGGGATGCCCTCCTCTCCAGGAGTCGATTTCCCACCTTTTGAAGATAGTCGTGGACTTCGTGTACAGCGGAGTCCCGCTTCCCCCCAAGGGAACCGTCGCCGGTGTCACATCCAAGACACTCTGCGAGGAATGCCCCAGGGAAAAGAAGTTCGAGAGAATCACCGAAGTCAAAGAACCTTACGAGGTCGACACGAACAACGACAAGTGCCTCATGGATTTGGGAATCATCTGTCTCGGACCGTCCACCATGGGCGGATGCGGTGCGGCATGTACCCGCGTGGGACAGCCTTGCCGCGGTTGTTACGGACCTTCGCCGGATGTTCAGGAACTCGGATCGAGCGCATTCACTGCAATCGCTTCACTGTTCCCCATTTCGGATGAAGAGTCTCAGATGAGCGAGGATGATATTGACAACATAATGAGGCAGATAAAGGACCCCCTCGGGTACTTCTACGCTTTCTCTATGTCCAAGTCCTTGATTATGAGAGCAGTTGATGAAGGAGGTCAGTGAAATGACCGGACCTATAATTTGGGATGAAAAGAAGAAAACAGACAAAAAGAGGATTTTGATCGATCCCATTACCCGTCTTGAGGGTCACGGAAAGATTGAAATCTTCCTTGATGACGACGGAAACGTGAAGAACGCATACTGGCAGATTCCGGAACTGAGAGGTTTCGAGAGATTCTGCATCGGCAGGCGTGTCACCGAGATGAACCAGATTACCGCAAGACTCTGCGGTGTCTGTCCCGGCGCCCACCACATGGCTGCGTCCAAAGCGGCGGACGGATGTTACAACACCGAGCCCACCGAAGGCGCATTGGCCATCAGGGATGCATTCTTCCACGCACACTACGTACACAGCCACACGGCGCACTTTTACGCATTGGCTTCCGCCGACTTTGTCTGCGGACCCGGAGCTCCCGTCGCCGAGAGAAACGTTCTCGGTGTCATTGACCGTGTAGGACTCGAGCTCGGAGGCGCAGTACTTACGTCCCGTGCCAAAGCTCAGAAGATCCAGGCGATCATCGGAGGAAAGGCCACCCACCCCGTTATGTCAGTACCGGGCGGTGTAACCAAACCCATCAACAGGGAAGAGCAGAAAGAAATACTGGGCTACGCAGAAGATCTGGTGGAGTTCGGTAAAACAACCATGCAGGTGTTCAAGGACGTTGTTCTTGCCAACAAAGACTACGTTGACATCATAACCAACACGGACCTCTACTACAACGAGACGTATCACATGGGGATGGTCAACGACAAGAATGAGTTGGAGTTCCACAACGGACCCATCAGAGTCATTGCGCAGGACGGCAGCGAATTCGCAAGATTCGACCAGTACGACCACCTTGACCACGTATCCGAGGCCGTTGAGGAATGGAGCTACGAGAAGTTCCCCTACCTCAAAAATGTCGGATACAAGGGAATGGTTGCCGGACCCGAAAGCGGTCTTTACCGCGCGGCCCCTCTGGCAAGATTCAACGCTGCGGACAGCATCCGCACCCCGCTTGCCCAGGAAGAGTTCGCCTATGCGAAGGGATTCTTCAAGGATCTCGGCATCACCGGACCCGTGCAGCACACCCTGGTCGCTCACTGGGCAAGAGTCATCGAATTGCTCTACGCCGCTGAGAAGTGCAAGATGATGGTCGAAGACGACAGGTTCCTCGACCCCAATGTCAAACAGCACGACCTCCAGCCCGGCGGACGCGGTGTGGGTGTGGTTGAGGCACCGAGAGGTACTCTCTTCCACGACTACGAGTGCGATGAGGACGGTCTTGTCACCAAGTGCAACCTGATTGTCGGAACCACCAACAACAACGGCCCCATCAACTGCGATGTTGCCAAGGTTGCGAAAGGCCTGATCAAGAACTTCGAAGTATCCCCCGGTTTGCTGAACATGGTGGAGATGGCGTTCAGGGCATACGACCCCTGCAACTCCTGCGCCACTCACAGCCTGCCCGGTCAGATGCCCATGACGGCAGAGATCAGGCGCGCCGACGGATCGATTTTCGACGTAGTCAGCCGCGGATGAACAAAACAGGAGGGCAATGCCCTCCTTTCAAACATTTTCTTCCAATCAAAAGGGGGTTCGCCCCCTTATTTTTACCATATATCGTATATTTTGATGAAGTCGGTGCCCTCATCGGTTTGAACAAGCCTATCGAAGACGTAATTCGGGCTTATACGGTTTTCTCTTTGTGTCCGCCGACACATTCAATGATCGCAAAAACCGGTCCGAAACCCAATTTGTCAATATATTCTTTCACGAAACCGACGGTTCCGACAGAAAATAATATATTTTTGTTTGCTTTTGTAAGCCCTGTCCTCCGTTCGGTTAATACTGTATACACAAAACTGTATTTGAACGAGGACACTTTTTTTTCGGCAGTCTTCAAAAATACATCACATTCTATCAATCAAGCGTCAAGGTCAGGGAACAAACGCATTTGATTCAGAGGACAGAGCTCAGGAATTCGGTCAGAGAACAGCATATTATTCCGGTATCCGTTGTACCCTCGTAAACTCCCGGATCCATCATCACCACATATTTCGGGAAATTATCCCTTATCGATTCAAGATTGCCGAACTCGCGTTCCATGGTCTCTTCCGATTGAATCGTCTGACATGCCTGTATGTAGATTCTCTTATCCCCCTTCTCTGCGACGAAGTCTATCTCCTTTCCGTCGGAGGATCCGATGTAAACACCGTAACCTCTTCCCAGAAGCTCCGTGAATATCATGTTCTCGATGTGTCCGGGTGTATCCTCCGGACGATATCCCAACAGGGCGTGTTTGATTCCAAGGTCGGTTACATAATATTTGTATTTGGCCGTGAGAACTCTCTTTCCCTTTATGTCGAAGGTCTTTGCGCGTATTATGATGTTCGCGGATTCCAGATATCTGAGGTATTCATAAACGGTGTCCGCCGAAACCCTGATGCCTGTCGACCTCATCGTGTTATAGAGATTGTTGGCTGAAACGTAGTTTCCGATGGTTGAAAGCGTGTATCTCAGAAGGTTCTTCAACAACTGTTTGTTCTTGATGCCGAACCTCTCTTCGATGTCATTCGCGATGGATACATCGACAATATCGCGGACCGTCTGCATGTCGGATTGGATATCGGCCGGATTACGCCATAATATGGGAAACCCTCCTGCGCGTACGAACGTATGAAAAACATCATCCGCGCCCCCGAACATCTTTTGGAACTCCAGGCATTCCGTGTACGACAGAGGCAACATATGTATCGTGTTGAATCTGCCGCCGAGATGGGTTGCATATTCGGAAGACAGCAGATCGGAGTTGGATCCGGTGAGATACACATCGTATAGCTCCCTTGCAATTATGTCTCTTATTGCCAATTCCCATTCTTTGACGTTCTGTACTTCATCTATGAACAAAACATTCTTTCTTGTTGCATCGACTGCGGATTCCACCTTTCCGAGAAGCGATCTCCAATCCCTCAGATTATAGTTCTCGGCCAGTTCCATGTTCAGATATACCACGTTATGATCTGTGAATGATCTTGAGAATAATCTCATGACGGAGGATTTGCCGCATCTTCTTATGCCGGTTATGATTTTGGCATTACCGTTGCCGATGAACGGTCTGATCCTTTCTGTATATCTCGGTCTGTCGACGAGACCGGCGATGGTATTCATACCGCATACATCGATTGAAAGGTATTTAAGATTATCAATAGTTTCGATTAAAGAAGGAAACTATACAGTTATTATAGCATAAGTTTCATTTTACAGTCTAAACCTTTTCCGATAAGCCGAAGGGCACTCCCGCAATCGGACATCTCTATTCGACTGCCATGGATTACGGGCTCATGACTCTATATTTTAGTTTTTGGTCGTTTTCCGCACCCTTTCACAGAAAGTTCGGGTAATCGATAAGGAATTGAGGAATACGCCGATATCAAAACCTGCATTCATGTTAATATGCAGTGTAATCAATCAAAACGATCTAATACAGTCCGTTAAAATAATTTGATACGGTCTGTCAATTATTTGTAATTCAGACGGTCACTTCTTATCTTTTCTTATCCAGCGTGAATTGTTACGTCCTTTGATCATGAGGTCGGAACGTTTTCCCAGATTAACGCCGTCAAGTAAGTAAATCTGTGCGTTGTCAATATCCATAAGTTCGCTGTTAAGCAACGGCCCCAGCAGATCTTCTTTTTCAACATTCACGGGAGATCCGCCCAGCATACGGTTGAAAGCGGGAATGACAATGAATTTCTCGGGCAGGAGAGAATATCTTTCCGATTCCGTATTCAAAAATTTACCCCGCATCCAACAGGGCTCTGTTGTTATTTTTCCGACGCCATCTTTGAACATTACCGCAGGGTGATTATGGGCCATAATCAGTATTTCGCAGTTCATCACGTCTTCAGAAGGCCAGGTATGTCCGTGAACATAACCGACCCGTCCGATTTTCAAACCCGTAGCGGGACGGAACCCGACCCCCCGGGGAAGAAACTCTTCCAAATTGGTATCGTGATTTCCTCTCACCACATCCACTTCGCTGAAAATATCCAGTAAATTATCGAAGAATTCGGGTATTTCCCGATATTCCTGTTTGGAGGTTCCGGGTACGGAGTCTTTGACATCTCCGATGATAATTATTCTGTCGCAGTCTTCCGATATTTCGATGATGGTATTCAGCATTTCTTTGGTTCTGGATACCAGGTGAAACCCCTTGGCTCCAAGGTGGGATTCAACACCTATGTGCAAATCTCCAATCACCAGTATGTTCCCGTTACGCAATGCAGGTATGCCGATGACGGGCTGAATGTCAATCATCGTTTCGACAATCCTTCTTTCAGAACGTTAGGAATTTCATCGATAACATCCGTTGCAATCATTCCGTAACTACGTGATTCAAATCCCCGATCTCCCGCTTTGCCACAAATATATGCGCCGAGGCATGCGGCATCGAATGCGGACAAACCTTTTGAAAGAAGTCCCGCCACAATTCCGGCCAGCACATCCCCGGTTCCGGCAACTGTCATTGCCGGATTACCGGTACGATTCATCCTTGTGTGTTTTCCGTCGGAGATTATATCCTCTTTTCCCTTCAGCAGTATGACGGCATTCAGCGATTTTGCGATATCGGCAACATCATCGGCATTTCTGAATTTCTTTCCGAGCCTTTCGAATTCTCTTTTGTGGGGCGTGAAAACAATCGGAACCGATGCTTCGAAACCCGATTCAACGGCAGTGATTCCGTCGGCATCGATGACCATGGGAACACCGCATCCGGAAACAAACATTCTGACCGCCGAAAGAGTATCTTCGTCCGTACCGAGACCGGGTCCGATCAGCACCGTATCGTAATCAACGGAAAATTTCAGAAGTTCGGGTACATGAGACGGAAGCAGAATATTACGGGAGTTGCCATCTTCATCTGCAAGGGGGTGAAATGTGAACACCGGTGAGAACGATGCCACGCTGCCGGCAATTCCCTCCGGGGTTGCGATATTTACTATATCCGCCCCGACTCTCAGGGCCGACAGTCCGGACATGGCAGGAGCTCCGATGTAAGGCCCTCCGCCCACAATCATAACCCGCCCGTTGCATCCTTTGTGACTGTCGGATTTGGGAACGGGGTATCTCAGCATGTCGCCGGGTCCGACTATCCTTAATGCGTCTTCGGGAATTCCGATGTCGGCTACAACGATTTCGCCGGAGTTTTCTTCCGTCATACCGGTTTTCGGATACTGAAAAGAAACCGTTATGTCCGGTTTGACCTGCATGTCGCACCCTAATCCGGTGGGTATGTCGGCGGAGATTATCGTATCTTTGAAGTTTTTGGATATTTTTATGAAATTATCGTAAGGCGATTTAATCGACCCCTTGGTTCCTGTGCCCAAACCGCAGTCGACAAGCACGTCGAAGTCGTTAGGGACGAGGTCATCGAACATAATAACAGGACAATTCAAAGCAGAAAAGTATTTTCTGGAGATATCGGAGCGTATCGACGTCTCGGGCTTCATCAGACAAACAGTAACGTCTTCGTCTTTCATCAAACCGGCGGCGGCGAATCCGTCGCCTCCGTTGTTGCCCGTACCGCAAACAAACAGGAATTTCTTACCTGAATACCGTTTAAGAACCTTAACCAGAGCGTTTCCCGCATTTCCCATAAGCGTATAGAGATCCGTGCCCAAAGCTTCGGCATTGGCGTCCAATATACGGGTTTCCGATGCAGGCAACATCTCAATCACTTTTGATTTTTGACCAATATTTCACCGATGCGGGGCAATATTTCAGTTTTAGTCATTTTTCCCCTTTCAACGCGTATGCAACCGTTTTTGGCAAGAGCATTGCCGGGGTAAGACATGTTTTCGAATATTTTGTATTCCAGGTCGAGAATCATGGCCCCTTTGGCAATGATGTCCAAATCGGGATCTTTGACGCACAGTGATTTGGGCAGTCTGCGTCCTTCGGAACGGGTGCGTCCGATGTCAAAATATTCCGGCCATATCGTGATGGCCGTATCCTCATCATATGCCATAATGAACACGTATCATGTGAAAAGAATTAAAACTGATTGGAAAAATAAAGGCAGGCGGGCCGTTGCCTGAGACGGCAACCTGTGTATGAATCGGTATCAGAGCAGAACAGCGTTGATGACCCCATCCTGACCGGGCCTGGAAGTGACGACAGCGTCACCGGCTTCGGTGGATGATGGTAGCGCCCCTGTTCATGATGTTGCGCTGTACGTAGTTAGGGTCGGCCGGGTTGGTTTTGACGGTTATGATCTTTACCTTTTTGGTGGTGTTGTTGCTTCTTATCGACAACGTTGGCATATTCTGCCATGAGAACGCCGGTCTTCACGTTACCGCCCATTCCGCGGTAAGCCTTGGAAGACTGACGGCCTATTCTTGTGAACTGTTTCTCTCTGCCGATTTCGAATTTTCTTTTACCAGCGCACAGGACACGCCTGCCGCCGGTGGACTTTCTTCTTGATTTACCCTGCCAAAGTGCCATACTAATCGAATCCACTTTACATAAGATACGTATAAAAAGGTTTGTGATACAAGTTACAGCCCCTCGAGGCCCAACAGAACAGAGCTTCGGGCTTTACCGTTCTTTGATATCCACTAATGCGCCGTAACCGTCCTCTTGCGGGGCCGGGATTCACAAACACGGTGCCGTCCTGTTCCACAATGCCCCGGGCTTCATGCACATGTCCGGACAGAGCAAGGATGGGCTCGAATTCGTCGACAATTCTTTTAACTGCTTTGCTGCCCACGCTCTGCCCGGAGGGAATCTGATCCAATATCCCGTACGGCGGTACGTGAGTCATAAGCACCATTCCCTTTTTTGATATCTGTTTCAGACCCTGATAAAGTTCGTTTTCCGTAAGTTCGAAAGGAGTTCCGAAGATGGTTATGTTGGATCCCCCCAATCCGGCAAAATGTATTCCGTCGATTTCAGTGCTTTTGCCGTGCATATCGTGGGCAACATCGGAAATCTTCCGAGGCATGTCTCTGGGATCGCAGTTTCCGGGTATAACGTACACCTCGGAATTGATGTCCTGTATGATTCCGATTGCGTCTTCCCCCGTTCCCATGTCCGTGACGTCCCCCAGGAAAAGGGTGAACTCCGGAGCGTACTCCTCGAATCATGGAGTTAATCGATTCCAACATGGATCGCTTCTGATGAAAGTCCGTAATCACCAAAAATCTCATGGTTGATGATGGCAAGGCAGGTTAATACTCCTTTTGTTGTCGGTATTGAATATCATCGCATAATATAAGGAACGGAAGCCATAAGTGTGACCGTAAGATATTTCTTTCCGATAATGGTGGCAAAATGTGATGGCGTGGAGGGCGAGATTCGAACTCGCGAGTCCTTGTGGGACAATAGATTAGCAGTCTATCGCCTTGCCAGGCTGGGCTACCTCCACTTATTTGAGGTGTATGTGGTTACGGTATTAAACTTTTGGATGTTCGATCGCTTCCGTGCAGAAGTACATATACCATGAGATTCATTATTATTTATTCGAAAATACATCAATTGTGTTCTCGAATATCACGGATGAGTAGTATTTTATATGAATTCGTGATTGTACAATTCCCTGTGACATGTGGGGTACGGCGGCATCAAAACCGTTATATACTCCACAGCGTTACGAGGAGTTGCGAGAAAGAACCCGACGTGTATCCACGTCTGTTTTTCTTCGCAAATATGGAGAGTCAAGATCCCCGCCTCCGTGCGTGATCTCTTGAACTCTGACGTTCGATGCTACGAATGTTCTGTTAGACGGAACATTCGATTGAGTGTGCCGTTTGACAGGACAGCGGTGAAACATGGTAAAACTGCCAGTTTCTTTTCATCCATCCAAGACGATACAATATGTCATTAGGATTTGACTCCGGTTGATCCTGCCGGCGGCCACCGCTATAGGAATTCGATTAAGACATGCGAGTCGAGAGTCGTAATGGACTCGGCGAACTGCTCAGTAACACGTGGATAACGTGCCCTTAAGTGGAGGATAATCTCGGGAAACTGAGGATAATACTCCATAGATTATGGAATCTGGAATGATCCATAGTCGAAAGTTCCGGCGCTTAAGGATCGGTCTGCGGCCTATCAGGTCGTAGTGGGTGTAACGTACCTACTAGCCTATGACGGGTATGGGCCTTGAGAGAGGGAGCCCAGAGTTGGATTCTGAGACACGAATCCAGGCCCTACGGGGCGCAGCAGTCGCGAAAACTTCACAATGGGGGCAACCCCGATGAGGGAATTCCTAGTGCTAGCACAATTGTGTTAGCTTTTCTCTAGCGTAGATAACTGGAGGAATAAGGGCTGGGAAAGACGGGTGCCAGCCGCCGCGGTAATACCTGCAGCCCAAGTGGTGGTCGATTTTATTGAGTCTAAAACGTTCGTAGCCGGTTCGATAAATCTTTGGGTAAATCGGGGGGCTTAACCTTCCGTCTTCCGAGGAGACTGTCGAACTTGGGACCGGGAGAGGCTAGAGGTACTTCTGGGGTAGGGGTAAAATCCTGTAATCCTAGAAGGACCACCGGTGGCGAAGGCGTCTAGCTAGAACGGATCCGACGGTGAGGGACGAAGCCCTGGGTCGCAAACGGGATTAGATACCCCGGTAGTCCAGGGTGTAAACGCTGCAGACTTGGTGTTGGAAGTCCTTTGGGGGCATTCAGTGCCGGAGAGAAGTTGTTAAGTCTGCTACTTGGGGAGTACGTCCGCAAGGATGAAACTTAAAGGAATTGGCGGGGGAGCACCGCAACGGGAGGAGCGTGCGGTTTAATTGGATTCAACACCGTAAAACTCACCAGGGAAGACTGTTACATGAAAGCCGAGATGAAGACTCTGCTAGATTTTCAGAGAGGTGGTGCATGGCCATCGTCAGTTCGTACCGTAAGGCGTTCTCTTAAGTGAGATAACGAACGAGACCCTCGCCAATAGTTGCTACCCATCCCTCCGGGGATGGCGCACATTATTGGGACCGCTGGCGCTAAGTCAGATGAAGGAGAGGTCAACGGTAGGTCAGTATGCCCCGAATTTCCTGGGCTACACGCGCGCTACAAAGGACGGGACAATGGGTTCTAACGCCGAAAGGCGCAAGCAATCCCGAAACCCGTCCGTAGTTCGGATTGAGGGTTGTAACTCACCCTCATGAAGCTGGATTCCGTAGTAATCGCGAATCAACAACTCGCGGTGAATATGCCCCTGCTCCTTGCACACACCGCCCGTCAAACCATCCGAGTTGGGTTTCAGCGAGGTTACCTCTAATTAGGGTATTCGAACTGAGATTCAGCAAGGAAGGTTAAGTCGTAACAAGGTATCTGTAGGGGAACCTGCAGATGGATCACCTCCTAAGCAGGGTGGGGTTTTACCCCACCCTCAACCAAAACTATGTGTGTATCAAAACGAAAATAAAGCAAGGAAATCAATGATTTCCCGCGATTCCTCGGCAGCTTTACCATGCACTAAACGTAGCATCGAACGTCCATCCATTCTTTTTTTTCTATACTGTCTGTATAACTTTCAGTATCTTCAGAAAGTCGAATACGTCATGAGATTAGGTGAAAACTGCGAAATGCAAATCATGATTCGATTGCATTTTCCGTTCAGAATATAAAAGTGTAAAAAGTTTGGTTCGGAGATCCTTTCCGGCTGACGCAATTCCCCGGGGCTCTCCATTCGGTGCTCCGTTTGATTCGAAACTCACCCCAGCAAAGCCTTGACGATTTCTTCGGCGGATCCGAGATCTTCGGCACTGGGTTTCCACATGGAACGGATTCCTGTGTCGGTAACTTGGAACCCTGCATCCGCAAGCTCCTTTTTCAGTATATCGACACTCTCGCCGCTCCACCCGTAGCATCCGAACGCAGCCGCCCTTTTGTTCTTGAACTTCAGGGATTTCATGAATCTTATCGCGGTGCTCACGCCCATCATTATGTCGCGGCTGATTGTCGGGGATCCGACGGCAATCGCTTTGGATCTGAACACTTCCGTCATCATTTCGCTCATGTCCGATTTGGAACAGTTGAACATTCTTACCATGGTGTTCGGACTGACTTCGGATGTGACTCTGGATATTTCCTGGGCTATGGCGGCGGTGCCTTCCCACATGGTATCATACAGAATCGTGAGCTGATCTTCCTGGTAATTGTCTGCCCATTCCACATACTTCTCGATAATCTGCATGGGTTTGTCCCTCCAGATGACTCCGTGACTTGTGGCAATCAAATCTATCGGAATGTTCAGCGCTTTGATCTCAGCAATCTTCTTGGTTACCAAAGCGGAGAACGGTGACAGAATATTGGCGTAATATTTCATTGCCTCATATTCGAGCTTGCACTGATCTGCGGTGTCGTTGAACAATCCGCCCACGGCATAGTGCTGTCCGAAGGCATCGTTGGAGAACAGGATGTTGTCCCCCGTCAGATAAGTGGCCATACTGTCCGGCCAGTGAAGCATCGTCATCTCAACGAAAATCAATTTCTTTCCGTTTCCCACATCCACGGAATCTCCGGTCTTCACAACTCTGAAATCCCAGTTGTTTCTGCCATACTGTCCCTCTATGCTTTTTACGGCGTTGGCGGTACAGTAAATCGGGGTTTCCGGAATCTCTTTCATAAGGGCGGGAAGGGCGCCGGAGTGGTCCGCTTCACCATGATTCATGATTATGAAATCAATGTTTTCCAACCCCACTT
Organism: Candidatus Methanomethylophilaceae archaeon; assembly: GCA_050950505.1. Classification (GTDB taxonomy): domain Archaea; phylum Thermoplasmatota; class Thermoplasmata; order Methanomassiliicoccales; family Methanomethylophilaceae; genus VadinCA11. Next base: position 700,150 of record JBMNHS010000001.1, read on the forward strand.
CTTTCTTCAGATTATCGACGAACCCGTCGCCGTGAGGCGTCCATACAGTGTCTATCAACACAGTCTTTTCTTCTTCGATGAGATATGCGTTTTGACTTGAACCATCAGTGATGGTGTAGTCTTCGCCGTGGAATTTTTTAAGTTCCCAGTCCAGGTAGCCTACCCAGCTGACATTGTTTTTGATTGTACGTTTCATCATAATTCCTCTGATTCCGCAATCGGACTAGGATATTAAAATACGGTGCGTCAGGATTATAACCCCCGGACGAAAATTCCATGAATGTATCGGATTCCGACGTTCGTCTTTACAATCCCCGTTATTAACAGAATATATCTATTTTCAGAACATCCCCCGGGTATGGACGTCAGAATCAAATCGGCAGTACCGGGAGCGATTCTTTGGATGGTGTTCATAGTGCCCGCCGCGTACATGATTCATGTATCCGACTTCAGCGGAACCGAATCCTTTCTCGTGTTGTTGTTTGCCGCTTTCTCGGGAACCATAGCCACGGAGGGATATCACGAAATCGCGGGCCACCGGCCTTTGGGAACACTCAAAGAATTCTCGGCCATGACCCGTGAAGAACTTTCCATGTTCAACGGACACAGAATATCTCTGTTCAACGGGATTCTCCACCTGATTTCCGCCGTGATTGTAAGTGCTCCGACTTATCTGCGGGCGTATTTGTACGAAGATTACATTCTGGTTATTTTCTTCAGTCTGCTGATACCCATGGCTGTCATGTTGGCCGTCGGCAGTTATTTGGTCAATTACGGCAGACTGTTCAAAACGCCAGATGGACGAAAGGCGGGCAGACTCAGAGACCCGGGAGCCGCCGCCAGAACCACGTTTTCATTGTTGATCGCGATAGGGGCATGTTACGGATTGGCGACCTTGTTTTCAATAGTATGAAGAAGCTTCCGAAATGAAATTCCGTCCCGATTCGACGGAATACAAGAGTGTGATTATGGTAGTCCTGCCCGGGTTCGAACCGGGGTCGCTGGCTCCAAAGGCCAACATGATTGACCACTACACTACAGGACTTTGAATGAGTTATCGGTTTCAGTTATTTAACGTTCTTCCGACAAAATATGTGGACGAACAACCTGTGATTTCCACGTCCAGGAATTTTCCCAACGGAAGGTCTTCCATAATGCCCACGGGTCTGTAATTGTCCGTTCTGGCTATGACGGTTCCCGGTTTGCCCTTTTCAGTGACAAGAACCCTAACGGTTTTTCCGATCATCGCTTCGTTGTTCGCCAGTTCGATTTCGCTTCTGACGTCGGTGAGTTCGGTCGACCGTTCCTTCAGAATCCTGCCGTTGATCGGTTTCATTTTCGCGGCCTTTGTGCCGGGACGCGAAGAGAAACGTGTGATGTTAACAGTATCCGCTTTCAGTCTTCTGAGCAGGTCAACACTCATCCGGTGATCTTCATCAGTTTCTCCGGGAAATCCCGCAATCATATCCGTCGCAATGCTCATATCGGGATATCTGGCTCTGATCAAATCGACGAGAGCGAAAAACTCCTCCACGGAATACATCCGCTTCATGCCATCAAGGATTCGGTTGCTGCCGCTCTGTACGGGAATATGTATGAACCTGTATAGACGCGGGTCTTTGAAAACATCAAGCAACTCATCCGCTATGGGCATCAACCAGTCGGGATTCATCATACCGATCCGTATTCGGTAATCTCCCGGAGTTTTCAGCATCAGGCGCAGAAGTTCGGGCAAACCTAAACCCGTGTCTCTGCCGTAGCAGGCGGTATCCTGCGCTGTAATCAATATTTCCTTGGCTCCCCCCGCAATCCTTTTGCGGAATTCCGCCAAAAGTTCGTCGACGGGATAACTGATCAGTTTTCCCCTGGCGAATCTGGTTATGCAATACGAACATGCTCCGAGACAGCCTTGTGCGATGGGAATGATGGCCGAAGTGCTCGTATCTTTGTGGTCCAAAGGATTCCAGCATCCGTATTTCGTTCCGACTCTGTCGGAGAATTCCGAATAGTTCTGAGGAGATATGATAAGGGAATCGGGAAGTCTGACGGAAATTCTTCCGGGCTGAACTTCGGCCATGCACCCGGTCACTATGACCTCTTTGCCCATGCTCCGAAGATCGGTCATCCGTTTGACCATCTTCTTTTCGGTGGTATCAACCACGGTGCAGGTGTTGAGTATGACGATGTCCGCATCTTCGACCGAAGAGGTTTCTTCGTAACCCATGCCCGTCATCCTTTCGGCGAGTTGTTCACCCTCGCCGTAGTTCATGGTGCAGCCGTATGATTCTACGAAATATCTCATATGAAACGTTTAACGGGTCGCGGCTTCGTTGGTCACCTGACCGAACGCAGTTTTGTTCGAAATGTTTGTGATTTTGACACGCGCACGCGCGCCTTTGGCGGTGCCCGGCACGATAACGATCATGTCATCATGTTTGCCGATTCCGTCACCCTTCTTTCCCACATCATTGATGACAATTTCGATAATGTCCCCGGCCTTGAGTTCGGCGGGGCCCGCTCTGACGGTCTTGCGCACGGAGATGGGTCTGCTGGCACCGCAGGCTTCACACTCGAGAAGTATGGTTCTGTCGTGTTTCACGAGCTTGGTGTCGGGACGGGAACATTCGGCACAGATCACATAGGTGTCTGTGTATTGCTGGAGTCTTTCGTTGAGAACGTTCATGGATATTTTCGCTTTGAAAATAGCCCGTCTGTTGTCAATTTCGCCGGGAGTTCCCAATTCTCTCAAGAGGAAGTGGAGCAGATGCTGAGGTTCCCTGCGGACCCTGTCTGCGATGTCCATAAAATTCCTGAGGATGGTGGTCTTACCTTCCTGCATGATATCCAGTTCCGGAAGTTCGAATCTCTCGTGAGCTTCTATCGTTTCCGGAAGATTCAGTTTGGCTCTGTTGAGCAATGCCATGTAATCTTCATCATTCCCCATAGTATCTCCGATTCAGGCTAGGCAGAAGAGGATTTAAACGTTATGCATTCATACACGGTCACGGAAAATGGATTTCCGCCACGGCAAATATGAAACGCATATGCCGGAAATGCGGGCTTTTTTTATACAGACAGACTGAAGCGGCCATATTATGTATGCGGCCGTCACGTCGTAAAAGGTCTTATATAGAGGGTTATAATAGCAATGTTCTACGCATGACCCGTGTTATACGTGGTCTTTAAATACACAATCATATCGTGTGATAAAAAATTCAATGAGGTGAAGAAATTTGGGAAATGGTCTAAACACCGCAAGAAAAATGAGAGTCGACAGGCAGAGGACCCGTTGGCTCGACAGAGGATACAAAAAGAGAGTGCTCAAGCTCAGGGAGAAATCGGATCCTTTGGAGGGATCCTCCCAGGCAAAGGGCATCGTGCTGGAGAAAGTCGGTATTGAAGCAAAGCAGCCCAACTCCGCCATACGCAAGTGCGTCAAGGTCCAGCTCATAAAGAACGGACGTCAGGTCACCGCTTTTGCCGTCGGAGACGGCGCAATCAACTTCATCGACGAACATGATGAAGTTCTGATCGAAGGTATCGGCGGAAGGATGGGTCGTTCTTACGGAGATATCCCCGGTGTCCGTTTCAAAGTAATCAAGGTTAACGATGTCTCCCTTGACGAGATGGTCAGGGGCAGAGCTGACAAGCCTGTGAGGTGATTTTGATGACAGGTGAAGAGAACACAGAAATTAAAGAAACGGTCGAAACGACCGAAGAGGCACCCGTAATGCCAAAACCCCTCATGTTCGGAAAATACGATTCTTCCGAGGTTGTGGTGGAGGACGTCGGTCTGGCAAAATATATGGACCTTACACCCACGAACATTCCCCATTCCGGGGGAAAACATGCGAACAGGTGGTTCGGCAAATCCAATTTAAGCATTGTCGAGAGACTCATCAACGATATTATGAGGACCGAGAAGTTCACCGGCAAGAAGATGAAGGCATACAAGACCGTTTCCCAGGCCTTCGACATCGTTGCCGAGAAGACCAACGAAAACCCGATACAGATTCTTGTGTCAGGTCTTGAGAGAGCGGCCCCCAGGGAAGAGATCACAAGACTTCAGTACGGAGGAATCTCAGTTCCCAAAGCAGTGGACATCGCCCCTCAGAGAAGGCTCGACATCGCATTGCGCAATCTGAGCAACGGAGTCGTTGAAATCTCGTCCAAGAGCAAGAAGTCCATCTCCCAGTGTCTCGCTGACGAAATGATGTTGGCGGCAAAGGGCGACATGCAGTCCTTCTCTGTCTCCAAGAAAGAAGAAATTGAAAGAGTGGCCCAGGCCGCCAGGTGATTTTTACCGGTAGTGTGAGATAAAATGGGAAGGAAAAGGGAAAACGTACGCAAAGCCACAGAAATAATGGACACTCCTGAGTACATCAGGAACATCGGTACGGCCGCGCACATCGATCACGGCAAGACCACATTCTCCGACAACCTGATAGCGGGTGCGGGAATGATGTCTTCCGAACTAGCCGGAGAACAGCGGGTTCTGGACTTCGACGATCAGGAAGCCGAAAGAGGCATCACGATTAACGCCGCAAGCGCATCGATGGTTCACAGCTACGAAGGCAAGGACTATCTTGTCAACCTCATCGATACCCCGGGTCACGTTGACTTCGGAGGGGACGTTACCAGAGCCATGAGATCTCTGGACGGTGTTTTCATTCTTTGCTGTGCCGTCGAAGGCATCATGCCTCAGACGGAAACAGTCATCAAACAGGCTCTCAAAGAGCGCGTCAGGCCCATGTTGTTCATCAACAAGGTCGACAGGATGATTGTCGAACAGCAGGTCACCCGCGAAATGATGATTGATAAATTCTCCAGACTCATCGCGGAATTCAACCAGAAGATCGCCGCAAGTCTGCCCGCCCCCTTGAACAAGGAATGGCAGGTCAGCATCCAGGACGGAAACGTAGGATTCGGTTCCGCTTACAACAACTGGGCAATATCTGCGCCTGCGATGAAGAAATACAACATGACTTTCACGGATATTTTCGAATACTGCAGCCGCGAAGGCGGTCAGCAGGAATTGGCCAAGAAGATTCCCCTTCATGAAGTGGCTCTTGCCATGGCCATTCAGCACGTCCCCAATCCGGTGGACGCGCAGAAATACCGTATCCCCATGATTTGGAAGGGTGACAAAGAGTCCGCCATCGGAAAGGCCATGATGAACTGTGACCCCAAAGGTCCCGCTTCGTTGATGGTCACCAAAATTATCATGGATCCCCATGCGGGAGAAGTCGCATTCGGCAGACTGTTCTCGGGTACCGTGAAGAAGGGAGACACCCTCTACATTTCCGGAATGCCCAGCCCCCAAAGGGTTCAGACCGTCGCACTGATGGTCGGAGGGGACAGGATAGCGATAGACGAATGCGAGGCCGGCAACATTGTGGCCATCACAGGTCTCAGAGACGCCATTGCGGGTTCCACTTTGACTTCCATCAAAGACGCGGAACCCTTTGAAAGAATGGCCCACTACTCCGAGCCCGTTGTGACGAAGGCAATCGAAGCGAAAAACACCAAAGATCTTCCGAAACTCGTGGAAGTTCTCAGGTCCATCGCAAAAGCCGATCCGTCACTCAACATCGAAATCAACAACGATACCGGCGAACACCTGATTTCCGGTATGGGCGAACTCCACTTGGAAATCACCGAGTACAGAATCATCAACGAACAGAAGATCGACATCATTTCCTCTCAGCCCATCGTGGTTTACAGGGAAAGCGTGAAAGGTCCGAGTCCGAAAGACTTCGAAGGGAGATCTCCCAACAAGCACAACAGGTTCTTCTTCACGGTTGAACCTTTGGAAGATTCCGTCGTGGAAGCAATTCTCGGGGGAGACATCGACCCTGCGGCAAAAATCAGAGATCCCAAAGTACTTTCCGCTCATCTCGAAGAACTCGGAATGGAACGGGAAGAGGCAAAAAACGTTGTCACATTCAAGAACACCAACGTTCTACTGGACATGACAAAAGGTATCCAGTACCTCCATGAAACCATGGAACTCATCAAGCAGTCCTTCGATGAGGCCATGGACAGGGGTCCATTGGCCGCGGAAAAAGTTTCCGGCGTCAAAGTGAAACTCATGGATGCAAAACTCCACGAAGACACAATCCACAGAGGTCCCGCGCAGGTCATACCCGCGGTCAGGGACGGTATTTACGGTTCCATGTGTCAGGCGGGAAGAGTTCTGCTCGAACCCATGCAGAAGTTGTACATCAGCGTACCTCCGGATTACATGGGAGGCGCGGTGAACATGATCACCCAGCGCCGCGGCACGGTCACGGACATGGGCCAGGACGGAGCCGATTCTTCTGTAAGTGCAATCGCCCCTGTCGCAGACATGTTCGGATTCGCTTCCGATATACGCAGCGCAACACAGGGCCGTGCTCTTTGGTCCACTGAGAATGCAGGATTCCAGAGAGCTCCCAACGAACTTCAGAAGAAGATCGTGGAAGAAGTCAGAGTCAGGAAAGGACTTAATCCCGAACCTTACGACGACAAATACTACGCCGGAGTGTAAACATTAAATAATAAACATATTATGGACAATCAGTTTAAGTAAAAATTATATAAATAAGGAGTGAAAAAATATGGCTAAAGAGCACATGAATCTGGTCATCATAGGTCACGTCGACCACGGGAAGTCGACCCTTACGGGAAGACTCCTCCTCGACGCGAATGCTATCGAGCCTCACTTGGTTGAAAAATACAAAAAAGAAGCCGAAGAGAAAGGTAAAGGTACCTTCTATTTCGCATGGGTCATGGACGGCCTTAAGGAAGAGAGGGAAAGAGGAGTCACTATCGATATCGCGCACAAAAAGTTCGAGACCGAAAAGTACAACTACACCGTCATCGACGCCCCCGGTCACCGTGACTTCGTCAAGAACATGATCACCGGTACTTCCCAGGCAGATGCCGCAATCATCACCTGCTCCGCTATCGAAGGTCCCCAGGCACAGACCAAGGAACACGTCTTCCTCGCAGTCACCTTGGGTATCAAGCAGATCATCGTCGTCATCAACAAGATGGACGCCGTCGACTACAGCGAAGAAAAGTTCAACGATGCAGCCAACGAAATGATCAAACTGATGAAATCCGTCGGCTCGACCCCCAAGGAAGTCATTCCGATTTCCGCGTACATGGGCGACAACATCAAGACCAAATCCGACAAGACCCCTTACTACAAGGGTGCAACCCTGTTCGAGGCTCTTGACAACTTCGAGGTTCCCGCCAAACACACCGAGAAACCCCTCAGGCTTCCGGTTCAGGACGTATACACGATTACCGGTATCGGAACCGTTCCCGTCGGCCGTGTCGAAACCGGAATCCTCAAGCCCAACATGGCTGTCATGTTTGAACCTTCTCACATCAAGGGAGAAGTCAAATCCATTGAGGCACACCACGAGGTTCTTCCCCAGGCATTGCCCGGTGACAACGTCGGATTCAACGTCCGCGGTGTGGCAAAGAACGACATCAAGAGAGGAGACGTCGCAGGTCCTGTTGACAACCCCCCCACCGTTGCAAAATCCTTTGTCGCGCAGATTGTTGTCTTGAACCACCCCTCGGTGATCACAGTCGGATACACCCCCGTGTTCCACTGCCACACCACGCAGACCGCGTGCAGAATCACCGAACTGATCAAGACCCTCGATCCCAAGAGCGGTGCAGTCAAGGAAGAAAACCCTGACTACCTGAAGACCGGAGACATTGCCTTCGTAAGGTGCGTACCCACCAAACCCATGGCAATCGAAACTGCAAAGGAATACCCGCCCCTCGGAAGGTTCGCCATCCGTGATATGGGTCAGACCGTCGCAGCCGGCCAGTGCATTGAGATCGAGAGAGCCAACTGAGGCTCTCTTGCAAATCAAAAGGGATTAAGATGTCACAGCGTGCAAGGATTTCCTTAAGCGGAACCGACCCGTTGAAGGTCGATAACGTATGCGGTCAAATCAAGGCCATATCTCAGAGGACCGGAGTGCCCATACGCGGCCCCGTTCCCCTTCCCACCAAGAAACTCAGGGTCCCCTGCAGGAAAAGCCCTGACGGAGAGGGAAGTGAAACCTGGGATCACTGGGAGATGCGCATCCACAAGAGGCTCATCTACCTTGATGCCGATGAGCGTGCACTCAGGCAGCTCATGAGGATCGATGTCCCCGACGGTGTGAACATCGAAATGCGCCTTCACAGCAACTGAAACCATTTCAATTAAAGGGGCATGGTCAATCCATGCCCCCAACCCCACCCTTTTTAATTCAGTTAATTTTATACGCTATTCCTCAATAGTCCACTAAGGTAGTGCAATGAGGAGCGACGCTGTCAAAAAAGGCATAGACAAGGCACCGGCAAGAAGTCTGCTGAGGGCCGACGGACTTACCGACGAAGATTTTGAAAAACCCTTCATCGGAATAGCCAATTCCTGGAACGAAGTGGTTCCCGGACATATACATTTGAACGAACTGGTCGATGCGGTCAAGGAAGGAATAATCGAAGCGGGAGGAAAGCCCTTCGTTTTCGGCGTTCCCGCTTTGTGCGACGGAATCGCCATGGGCCACAACGGAATGAGATTTTCCCTGATTTCCCGGGAAGTTATTTCCGATTGTTGCGAAGTCATGGTGGAAGGTCACGCTTTCGACGCTTGGGTCGGAGTCACCAACTGTGACAAAGTAACCCCCGGCATGCTTATGGCCGCGGGAAGAATGAACGTCCCCGCCATCATGCTGACCGGCGGCGCCATGGAAGTCGGAAAAGACGGTGACGAGGACCTCGATCTTCAATCTGTTTTCGAGGCTCTCGGAGAATATTCCGCAGGCAAAGTCGATGAAGAATACGTCAGGAACATTGAATGCAAAGCCTGTCCCGGCAGAGGAAGCTGTTCCGGTCTGTTCACCGCGAACACAATGGCCTGTCTCACCGAAACTCTCGGTCTGAGTCTAACCGGATGTGCCACTTCCATAGCCACCGACAAAAAGAAATTGCAAATAGCCAAAGACACCGGACGCAAAATTGTGGAACTTGCGAAGAAGAAAATCAAACCCCGCGATATTGTGAATGAAGCATCCTTCAGAAACGTCATCAGAGTGGACATGGCCATCGGAGGCTCCACCAATACCGCGCTGCACATACCCGCGATATCCAAAGATTTCGGAGTCCCTGTGACTCTTGACGATTTCGATGAAATATCCCGTCAGGTCCCCCACATCACAAGCCTTAGGCCCGCCGGACCTTACAGCATTGCGGATCTGGATGCCGCCGGAGGCATTCCCGCGGTTCTCAGAAGACTTTCGGAAGTTTTGGAAAACGCACCGACGGTCAACGGAACGGACATAAAGGAAATCGCCGAATCCGCCGAAGTTTTCGATGAAGAGATAATCCGTTCATCCGGCAATCCGTTCCACAAACAGGGCGGAATCGCCGTATTGAAAGGGAATCTGGCACCGGAAGGTTCTGTCATAAAACAGGCCGCGGTCAGCAAAGAAATGATGAAATTCTCTGGCACTGCCAAAGTTTTTGACGGTGAAGACAAGGCCACCGAAGCCATAGTGTCCGGTGCAATCGTTCCGGGGGATGTTGTGATCATCAGATACGAAGGTCCCAAAGGGGCACCGGGCATGCCCGAAATGCTTTCCCCCACCAGCCTCATCATAGGCAGGGGACTCGGAGACTCCGTTGCTTTGATCACGGACGGAAGATTTTCCGGAGCTTCCAGAGGAGGCGCGATAGGTCACGTTTCTCCCGAAGCATACGAAGGCGGCCCCATAGCCGCCGTGCGTGACGGAGACATTATCGACATAGACATTTCCGCAAGAACTCTCAATGTGAGACTGGCCGATGAGGAAATCAAAGAACGTCTCGCAACCGTCAAGAAAGTGGAAAGAGAAGTGACCGGAGTCCAGAAAAAATACCGGAAACTTGTTTCCAACGGAGCCAACGGTGCGTATTTGGAGTAAACGGGAGTGAGCGATTTCAAGGTTGACGAAACCGGCAAAACCCGCGACGGGTATTACACATTGCCGAAAAAATCGATGGGTTCAATGTATGTGAGAAGCATCATTCTTCTTGCGGTACTGGCAATCGTGGCGGTCGCATCAGATTATTTCTTGGTCTCTGAAGAAATCACGGGATTTCCGGTGACGGCTCTGATGTCAGTCTACGTCCTTATGACGATTTATCTTCTGATATGGCCCGCGGTATATTACGCACGTTACAGGTACCGCATCAACGAAGACAGGATTGACATCCGCAGAGGGGTTTTCGTGATAAAGCATACGGTGGTGCCCACCGAAAGAGTTCATCAGTTGGAAGTCGCCCGGGGTCCCATAAACAACCTTTTCGGATTGGCCGATGTGACGATAACCACGGCCGGCGGCATTGCCGCCATACAGTATTTGGATCGGGAAACCGCGGCGGAAATCGCTGACAGCCTTAACGAATACATCACGGACATCATCAGGAGCAGGGAATGACCGGTGGCAGAAACATCGTCATGGATCCGCCGGTCCGCCAGGACGGAATCGGTTCCGACGAAGAATTTCGGCAACACCCCATAAAGGTTGTCGAAGAAGTTTTCACCGTGACAACCCTAGCGTTTTTTACCATACTCATATTGCCGGTTTTCATTTCGGAAACCGAGTCCGGAATAGCAAACTATGCCGTTCCGATATCCGCCGGAATTTTTCTGGCAATAGTTGCTTCGGGGTTATGGGTATCATACTGGCGTTGGAGAAATACCGTAATCAGATTCAAAGAAACGGAAGTAACGGTGTTCCGGGACACGGTGTTCAAAAGAGAAGTTCGGATAGCATACACGAAAATAGCGTCCACGAACGTCAACAGAGGAATAATCAACCGTTTGACCGGCACGTCAAAACTGATGATAAACATAAACAGCAGCGTCAACGCAATTGTGCCGGAATTGACACTGACTTTTGATGCGTATCTGACTGACAGAATACGCAAAGATCTGGCGACGAAGATGCAGAACACGGAGTTCGTCACCGATTCGGAGATGCCTTCTTTACTGAGGGTCACCGACAAGGACATCATCATCCACAGTCTTCTTTCACAGCCGACCGCGTCTTCCATTTTCGGAATCATGATGTTTTTGACGGCCGTCAGTGAAATCATTCTGTATTCCGAAAGCTCCGTGATGGGAATAACCGCGTTGTTGATGTTTCTGATGACTTATCTGATGCCCGTCGTCACGATGATGGTCCACTACTACAATTACAGGATTTACAAATCCGGCGATACGATATACATCAGTCACGGACTGATAAGGACATACAACAAATCTTTTAAAATCACAAGAATAAACGCCGTGCGTTTGAGAAGTCCGCTGATACCCAGATTGTTTGGGAGATACATGATTGATGCGGAAGTCGTGGGTCTGGTTGCCGGAGACGAAGGAAGCAATCCCAATACCGCCCCGTTGCTTTGTCCCATGAAGGATAAGGAAACGATTGAAAACATGTTGAACATTCTCGTCCCTGATTTTGTTTCGGACGATGAAAAAATACTGCAACCGAAAGAAGCAAAAATACCCATATTCGCCCGTGCGGCGGCATACTCCGCTGTAACCGCGGCAATAATGTACGTCATTTATGACTCAATCCAATCATTTTACGTTCAGTCAGGTATTGCTCCGGGCAATCTTTCTCTTTGGTTTGCCGCAATAACCGTATTGATTGCAATCGGTTTCTTTGTTAACGGAATCTGGTCGCTCAGAGTGGTGACTTTCGGCAAAAGCGGGGAAGTGTTCACCTTCGTCACGGGAACCGTGGACCGTAAAGAGATTATGGTGAAATATGATAAAGTTCAGATTGCCACGACTTCGGAAGGCCCTCTGTCAAAACCCTTCGGTCTGGCAAGGGAAAACGTAAATCTGCTGTCTTCCCTGGGTTCTCAGAACATAGGTTCCGGATACTTCCGTTCAGACGACATGAAAGGAATTTCGGAAGAAACCATTGCCAGAATCAACGACCGGCGGTACGATTACAGAAAATACCTGTGATCATTCCTGTATTTTTTTGGACCAGGTCATCAGCAACACGGCAAGTTCTTCGGCCGCATCCGGGTCGATTCCCTCTTCTTCGGCGAAATTTCTGTATCTGGAGATGACGGCGTCTTCCACTTCTTTATTCAAAACCGGCGTGCCGGATTCTTTTTTGACCTTCCCTATTTCGGATGCTATATGCAATCTCTCGGAAACCAGTGTCAATATTTTTTCATCGGTGAACGCTATTTTTTTTCTCAATTCCGCAAGATTCATCAATATCGCCTCATGATTTGATCCGCAAGCACCAATGCAGTCATCGATTCCACGACGACGGCAACCCTCGGAACAATACAGGGATCGTGTCTTCCGGTTATGCGTATGTCAACGGTTTCGTCGGTTCTCAAATCCACGGTGCTTTGTATTCTCGATATGGACGGCGTGGGTTTGAAAGCGCATCTGAACACCAGGGGAGAGCCGTTGCTCATGCCCCCCACAAGCCCTCCGAGATTGTTCGTTATTGTTTTCACTCCGTTTTTGTAGTGATATTGATCGTTGCTTTCGGAACCTTTCATCTCCGTAAGGGCGAAACCCTTTCCGAATTCGATTCCCTTGCAGGCGGGGATGCCGAACATCGCTCTCGCGATTTCGGAATCGAGGGATTCAAACCGTATCCCCCCGAACCCTATGGGCAATCCGGTCACGATGCATTCCGTCACGCCTCCGACACTGTCACCCATTTCTGCCGCACCTTCGATTTCTTTTCTCATGTCAGCGTCAAGAAAAGAACTGCAGGATCTCGTGGCATGCATTTCGGAAGCCACGGAATCCGATATGGTGCGTTCTTTGACGTCTTTCACGGAACCGATGGATCTGGTAAAAGCAGAAATTTCAATTCCTTTTTGTCTAACGAACTGTCTGGCGACGCTTCCGCCGGCGACAACCGCCGCAGTAAGTCTTCCCGAAAAAGGACCTCCGCCGGTTATGTCTATTCCCTTTGCTATGGCGGGAAGGTCCGCATGACCGGGACGGGGCTTGTAACCGTATTCGGAATAATCCTTGCTGCGGATGTTTTTATTTGCGATTCTGATGTCAATCGGCATTCCGTCCGTAACTCCGTCTCTCAGTCCGGACACGAATTCGGGAACGTCATCTTCTTTCCGACCGGTCCCTATGCCGGATTGTGGTTTTCTCAATGACATGTATTTGGACACGGACTCCGGATTGACTTCCATGCCTGCCGGCAATCCTTCCAATATACAACCCACGAAAGGCCCGTGACTGCTGCCGTACAGCGTAAATTTTATTTTTTTACCCATTTGATACATAACCGTCCATCACTCCTGTCATCAATCACTGCTTCATGAGACTGCGTGTTTTTGTGATTATTATATTTTTCAATCCGGTATTTCCGACAAATTCTTTCCCCTTTCCCTCTTCAGTCACTATTGCGGTGGCGGGACCGGATCCGGTTATGCCCGCGGCCAAAGCCCCTGCCTTCAAAGCATCTTCCGCAACGGAATTGTCCAAATCCGAAGCCTCGGCAATCAGACGTCCGTTTTCGGTCAACGCGCCCAGAGGATCGGTTTCTGACAGTTTTATCACGCCTCTTTGTCTGTCGGCAACCGCCGCAAGGGAATCCATGTCGAGGCCGCTCTTGCGGATTTTTACATCCGGGATATGAAGAATCACATCGTAAACGGGGAAATCTTCCATGAGAATCACCTCGTTGTCCGTATTGTTCGTTATTGTGAATCCTCCGAAATGACATCCGCAGGCGTCGTCGAAGGAACCGGTTTTCGTGACTCCCGCACGTTTTGCGCAATCCACGCCCAGCCTGATCATTCTCATGGAGTCCACTGAATGCCCGAGTTCATCGAAAACGGCGGACAGTATGGAATTGGCGGCGGAACTGGAACTCTTCAATCCGCGGGAAGGGGGTATTTCCGACGTGGTTTTCAGACGCCATCCCTCCGGTTCGTCAATTTTCAATTCGGCATAAGCCGCCGAAACGCAAAGTTCCGCGAGAAGCGTGGGTTCCGAAGGGTCGTTCGTTATCTCAACCGTTCTTTTCCGTCCTTCCGGAATGAATTCGGAACGTGTGGTCAGTTCGGTGCCTATCACCGCGCCTATTCCGCACGGCATCGCATTTATGACCGATATGGCCCCCCAGGATATTCCCATGCCCACCTTCATACCTCCTTTTCTTTGATACGGAGAAAGTCAACGCTCCATATGACGATGTAAGACGAAAGATATATAATATTTAGCAAGATAGCATTCTTTATTGGGCTGGTAGATCAGTTCGGCAGATCGCTTGCTTTGCAAGCAAGAAGTCGCGAGTTCAAATCTCGTCCAGTCCACCAATATCCTTCTCACGGTATATTGATACCGTGCGTTTTATGCAGGCATTGTCCAATGAAGTTTCCGAGTACCGTATCCTTACGGATAACTTTTGGAATATACAATTCAGAATATGGCATAAGACCGGTGATTCGGAAACCGTTCCGAGTGCATAACATATATGTCTTCATCCGGAAAATGATTTTTTAACGGCATTAAAGAGTCTACTCAACATTTGGTTGCAAAGTGTATAATAGGTATACTGAACTACGGATAAAAGATGGATATAAACTGTCCGTTGATACCGGCTCGATGCGGTTCCGCATGCGGAATTTAGGTGGGAAATCGAATCCGGCGTTCATCCAAACCTATTTCGAACAAAGGAGATAGAATATGGTTAATTCGCTGGACGTAACGTCACTTACGAAATCATTTGGGAATTTCGTTGCCGTAAATGACGTGTCCATCACTGTCGGGAAGGGGGAGTTCATGGGACTCCTCGGTCCGAACGGTGCAGGCAAGAGTACGATTTTAAAAGTAATAACGGGGATGATAAGCCCAACTTCCGGAAGCGTCATGGTTCATGGCATCGATTGCAAAAATCACCGAAAAGCCATGGAGAGGGTCGGCTGTGTGATAGAGACTCCGGAATCTTATCCCAATTTTACCCCCACTGAAATGCTGAATTACATCGGAAGAGTACGCGGCATAGGCAGGCAGGACCTGCCCGTTCGCATACGCGAAGTGCTTGAAGAAGTCAGAATGTGGGAATGGAGGGACAAGAAAATAGGAACTTTCTCCAAAGGTATGAAACAAAGAGTTTCGATTGCGCAGGCCCTCTTGCCCGATCCGGACCTTTTGCTTCTGGACGAACCCACCTCGGGATTGGATCCGAGAGGAATGATGGAAGTCAGGGAAGTGCTCCTGGGACTGAAAGGCGGAGGACGGTCTCTCATGGTGTCGACGCATATGCTTAACGAAGTGTCCGAACTCTGTGATTCGGTCACGGTCATACGGAGAGGAAGCAAAGTCATGGGAGGCAAGGTCCGGGAACTTCTGAGGAGCGAGCAGGACGGTGTGGTCCTGGAGGTGGAAGTTCGAAACACCCTTACTTCCGAATTCATGAGCAATCTCGGAGGCCTTGCCGGAGTCACCGAGGCCGAGAAAGTGGATGATTACTGTTTCGAAGTGAGTTTTTCAAACAACGGAGGAAACAGAGAGGATTTGGTGGATCTGATCAGAAACCACCGTTTGGGTTTTATGACGTTAAATCAAAAAGGTTCCGATTTGGAATCATTGTACATGAGTCTAACCGGGGAGGATGACAAAGATGACATCAGATGACAGACTCACATTGACGGAGTCGGAAATCTGTACCATGAACGAAGATTTCCAAGAATCCTGCGAATGTGAAATTAGTGCACCGGAGGCGGAAATCCATGAAACCGGACAGGAGCGGACAAAACACCGTCTCCCTTCCCAGTTAAGTCAGATGGGATCGGTCTTCAGTGTGCAGATGAGATTGTTTTTTAAAAGCAAAATTGTCTACGTATTCCTTATTCTCGCACTGCTCATACCTGTGATAGCTTACTATGATATTTTAGGCAGGCTGTACGGAAACAACGATACGATAGCAGGTCTCCTGATGGCGCTCCCCATAATGATGGCGATAATATCCCCTATGCTGTCCGGACGGATATTGTCCTCGGAGTTCAGGAACAAGACCGCATTTATGATGTTCCCGTTGCCTGTGTCCCGATCTGCATTCTATTTTGGAAAATTCCTTGCATCCCT
Source organism: Candidatus Methanomethylophilaceae archaeon (assembly GCA_050950505.1). Taxonomy (GTDB): domain Archaea; phylum Thermoplasmatota; class Thermoplasmata; order Methanomassiliicoccales; family Methanomethylophilaceae; genus VadinCA11. The sequence continues at coordinate 716,288 of JBMNHS010000001.1, forward strand.
GGTGCTTTCATTGAGCATATTCAGTCTGGCTTACGGTTTGGCGATACTGTCCGGCATGGATTCGGGCATATCGGCGTTCCCTTCCGATTTCATAGGTTCGTACATAATGGCCGTGGCGGGAGTTTTTGCCGTATCTGCGACTGCGTACGGACTCGGCACGATGTTCCGCAGGGGGTCGGTACCCGTAACAGTGGTAATCACCTTAGGAATACCGTTTTTGTACGCGGCAATCATGGCGTTATATTCGACGCAGATACCCTCTGCCATACAGGATTATTTGAAACTGCTTCCTCAGTTTGACGGGTACCAGGCACTGTTGACGATGGATGCGGCATTCACCTTTGTCGGTCAGCCGCTCGATTCTTACCTCATGTCGGATCTGTCGTCCTATCTGTACATAGGCGTGGCCTTTACATGGGGTGTCCTGTTCCTCGCGCTGGGCCTTTTGAAAATTATTAAAAAGGAGTTGTGAAAATGAAAAAAATCGCAATACTCATGACGCCTCTGCTTCTGTTCACGCCGATTATGTTCATAGACTTCGCACCCGAGGACGACGGAACAATAGTCAAGACGGTGGAAGACACGTTGATGTACGAGGTCTATAAGATAGACGTATCGTCCGCATTGAGTATATCATCATATTCGGACACATTGGTCCATATGATCTTCTTTTATGCTGACGATTCGGACGAGAAAGAAGAGTTTGAAGAAGCTCTGAGAAACCGGGAACCGTTGCCGCCGGGCCGTGAAATAGAATGGGCGGAAAACATAGGGTGGTACGAGGACGATTGGAATGAGGTGTCCAGGTATGATCTGACGGTATACATTTTCGGATATCCCGTGGAAGTACGGTACGATTACAGTAATATGTACGTCAGTATAGCCGAATGGAAAAGTGACGGATACGAATACGCATCCCGTTATATCATGGACAAAGACAGGTTGAAAATCGATTCTCCAAGCACGAATCTCATCGCCGGTCAGGATGTGAAAATCACGATTTCTGATGCCCCTGAAGATGTGTCGCTGATTCTGTATTCTTCGGCTCAACGTTCGGATTTGGGGAGCGGTGCGAATTTCGTTGAAATCGAGAAGAGAGGAGATTTTATCGTAACCGGGGAGAATTGGGCGGGTTCGTCGCCCTATATATCGTATACGATAGAATATGAAGGCCTTTCTCCGAAAACAACCACTTATGGATTTGGGTTTCTTGCCGTGGGGATATTGTTCTTCGGCATTATGATATTCTTCGCAAGGCCGCAGAAAATAAAGGATTAAACTATTTTTCAATTGAAAGGGGGATTGCCCCCTTTCTTTTTATTTTAGACGGTCATTTCAAAAAATCCAGAAACCGGCGATGCAGGTAATTTTTAAGCGTAATGTTTTGAGACAACCACACGGCAAATCGTGTATTTTTATATCATTACTATAAAATTCACTATATCGGTTTCTTCAATGTGTTTATTTTTAATATATGTAGAATTACTACATGTCGGGAGGTGAAACCGCATGGAAGTAAAGAAAACGCTCATGGATATTCTGTATACGCTTGTTTCCATCTTGATAACGATTGTATTGGCGATTGTATTTTTCATCATCATATTGTTCATTATCAAGTTTGCAGCCGAGACTGTGTTCTCCGCCGATGCACTCAGCGCCAACTATGCAGTGTTGTCCGCAGTGATATTGACGGCAGTCAGTATGCTGGGCGGGGCAAAATACGCATACTGATCAAACCCATTCAAAGGGGCGCACCGCCCCTTTTTTTCATAATAAAATAAGAAATTTTAAGAAGTTTGCCGGCAAAACAGATGCCGGCAGGTAATATGTTTATTCGGCCGTGGCCTTTTTGAGTTCGGCGTGGCTCAGTTTAGAAAGCTCTTTCACCTTTGCGAAATCCAATTTCAGGGCTTCGGAAATCCGCTCCCCGTATTTCGGATCCGCGAGGAAACAATGCGCGGCGTGTCTGTACCTCACGTTGTCGGTAACGCAGGACATGTCCGCGGCGGTGTTCTTTATCAGAAGTGCTTTCTTGTCTTCTTCCATCAGTCTCCAAAGATCTCCGCCCTGTTTGAAGCAGTCGTCCTCGGGGAAATCTTTGGGATCGTAATGGTCCATGTCACCGTCGATTTTCATCGGAGGTTCGCGGAATTCTCTCTGGGACTCCCATTCTCCGAAGGAATTGGGCTGATATCCTTTGGTCGAACCGTAGTTGTCGTCGACTCTCATCAGTCCGTCACGGTGGAACGCATGGACTTCTGTTTTGGCACGGTTCACGGGAATCAGGTGATGGTTGACTCCGAGGCGGTATCTCTGAGCATCACCGTAAGAGAACAATCTTCCCTGGAGAAGTTTGTCCGGGGAGAAACCGATTCCGGGTACCACGTGGGCGGGATTGAAAGCTGATTGTTCCACATCCGCGAAATAATTGTCGGGATTGCGGTTCAGTTCCAGAACGCCCACTTCCATGAGGGGGTATTCGCCTTTCTTCCAAACCGTCGTAATGTCAAAGGGATTGACCTTGCTGTTTCTCGCCTGTTCCTCCGTCATGATCTGGAAGTACATGGTCCACTTGGGATAATCTCCTCTTTCGATGGAATCGTACAAATCCCTCTGGTGGCTTTCCCTGTCGGTGGCGATCACTTTCTGAGCTTCCTCATCGGTGAGGTTTTTGATTCCCTGCTGGGTCCTCATATGGATTTTTACCCAGACCCTTTCATTTTTCTCATTGTACAGGCTGAACGTGTGGCTGCCGAAACCGTGCATGTGCCGGTATGTCGCAGGTATTCCGCGGTCAGACATGACTATGGTTATTTGATGGAAAGCTTCCGGGAGCGACGTCCAGAAATCCCAGTAGTTCTGCGGAGAACGCATGTTCGTTCTGGGATCTCTTTTGACGGCATGGTTGAGATCGGGGAAATCCAGAGGATCCCTCAGGAAGAACACCGGGGTGTTGTTTCCCACCAGATTCCAGTTTCCTTCCTCGGTGTAGAATTTGACGGCAAATCCGCGGATATCGCGTTCCGCATCTGCGGCGCCTCTTTCACCGGCAACGGTGGAGAATCTCATGAAAATATCGGTTTTCTTTCCCTTCTCGAACACTTTTGCCTTGGTATATTTAGATACGTCATGTGTTGCCGTGAAAGTACCGAAAGCTCCGCTGCCTTTGGCGTGCATCCTTCGTTCAGGAATCACTTCTCTGTTGAAGTGACCCATTTTTTCAACCAGCCATGCATCCTGCATCATGATCGGACCGCGGGGTCCGGCCGTAAGAGAATGTTCATTGTCGGAGACAGGTGCACCGACTTCGTTTGTCAACTTTTTTTGGTCTTTGTCTGTCAACAGAATCACATCCTTGTTGCATCTTAAAAATGATGTAACAATAGATAACACTATGGATTCACAGGACTACGGCATATAGTGTAACCATATGCTGGATATCCCTGATTGTCTTAAATATTCCATAGTCATAGCACGGGCGCCGGGTACGTGAAAGAACCTAAATCAAGGATCTCTGAATTTCCCGGTTTGCATTCGGAGCAGTGATCCCTATGGAGAAAAATTCGAAACTGAAGTACGCGTGGTTGATGTTCGGAATTCTTCTGGCAGCATATTTCTTTGTATATTTTCACAGAATTTCCGTGGCCGTCGTGGGCCCCGACATAGTAAACGATGTCGGCGGAAACATAGGATATCTCAGTTCGGTTTATTTCTGGACTTACGCTGCCATGCAGATTCCCTGCGGAATGCTGGTGGACCGTTTCGGACCGAGAAAGGTCGCTTCCATATTTTTGACGATTGCCGCCATAGGTTCTCTGATGACCGCCATGGGTGAATCGTTCACTGCCGTCGCATTCGGAAAAGTGATGATTGCCGCCGGAATGGCTGCGGTTTACATACCCTTGATGAAAGTCGTTTCCATATGGTTTCCCCAACACTATTTCCCTCAGTTGAACGGCATAATCATCGCCGTCGGGAACATAGGTGCCTTCGCCGCAACTTATCCGTTGCAGGCAATCGTCGATGTTCTGGGCTGGAGGGATACTTTCATGGCGCTCATGACCGTCACCTTGGTTTTGGCGATTCTTTGTTTGCTGTTCATCAAGGAACTCCCGTCGAAGGAAGTCCGCACCGAAAGCGGGATGGGAATGCTGACGGGTCTGAAATCGGTGTTTTCCGGCGGCAGAAAATTCTGGCCCATGGCCATTGCGTATTTCCTGGTTTACGGATCTATCATGGTGTTTCAGGGAACTTACGCCAAAGTGTACTTCACCACGTTCTATTCCTTTGCCGGACTGATGATATGGATTGTCGCCATGATCAGCATAGGAAAAACTCTCAGCATAGCGGTATCGGGAATACTGTCCGGGCGCGGTGTGATCAAATCCAAACGCAAGGCAATGCTTCTGGGCACCATGGGATATGCAGCGGTTTGGCTGGCAATGTGGTTGTTTGTGGGTGAAATCGAAAGTGTTTGGTTCTGGGGAATCGTGACATCTCTGTTTGGATTCTTCGGAGGTTTCATGTCTTTGTCTTTCACACAGGTGAAGGAATGGCATCCCACGTCATTGTCGGCAACAGCCGTCGGGTCCTTGAACATATTCGTGTTTCTGGGAGCTTCCGTCGCGACAACCGTGGCGGGTTACATCATCGGTGAGGCGCCTTACGCTCTGAGCAACTTCTCCCTTCTGTGGGGACTGATGTTCCTGTCTTCCGTGATTGCGGTGTTGGCGATATACCTGTCTAAGGAGAATATCACTGCTTCCCGACAACGGCCCTGATACGTCTCACGCCGGCGGCGGAAGACTCTTCCTTTTTTATTTTGAAGCCTTCCAGTTCGCCGGTTCTTTTGACATGGGGGCCGCCGCAGAGTTCGCATGAAACATCTCCGATTGAATAAACCAAAACCCTCTCTCCGTATTTGTCCTGGAAAACTCCGATGGCGTCACGTTCCTGAGCCTCTTCATAAGTCATTTCCTCACAAACGACGGGAAGATCCCTTTCAATGATGTCGTTAACGTAATCCTCGATTTCTTTGATTTCTTCGGGAGTGACTTTCCGGTCCAGGTTGAAATCGAATCTGAGTCTTTTGGCGGTGATGTTGCTGCCTCTCTGTGTTATCGAGGAATCCACGATTTTTCTCAGGGCGGAGTGAAGAAGATGTGTCGCGGTATGCAACTTGGTGGTTTCTTCGCTGTCATCGGCCAACCCCCCTTTGAAGTTTTGCTCCGCTCCGGCACGGGAGGCTTCCTGATGTTCCTTGAATCTTCTGTCGAAGTCTTCGGTATCCACCACGAATCCCTTCTCTTCCGCCAATTCCTTGGTGAGTTCGACCGGAAATCCGAAGGTGTCGAAAAGTCTGAAAACATGTTCGCCGTCCAATACGTCCCCTTCTTTGCAGTCAGCGACCATTTCGTCGAATCTGCGAAGACCTCTTTTCAGAGTGGAGTGGAATCTCTGTTCTTCGGATTCCATATTGGTGAGAATCTGTTCCCGGTTCCTTCCGAGTTCAGGGTAAGAATCCTTGTATTCATCGATAATCACTTCACAGATTCCGGCCATGACCACGTCGTCGACCCCCAGATTGGAAAGGTATCTGCTGGCCCTCCTGATCAGTCTTCTGAGAATGTATCCCTGACCGATTCTGGCCGGAAGCACCCCGTCGCCCATTATGAAAGTGGCCGCACGGACGTGATCGGCAACAATCCTGAAAGCTCTGGGATTTTCCGAATATTCCTTGCCGGTGATTTCTTCGGTTTTTGCGATGATTCCGGCGAAAAGTTCGGTATCGAATACGGTTTCTTTTCCGTTCATTATTCTGAGAACGCGTTCGAGACCCATTCCGGTATCCACGTTTTTGTTCTCCAGAGGCGTGAAGTTGCCCTCCGCGTCCTTGAAGTATTCCATGAATACGTTGTTCCAGATCTCGGTATATTTTCCGCAGTTGCAGGCCGGACCGCAATCAGGACCGCATTTCGGACGTCCGTCATCGAAGAAAATCTCGGTGTCCGGGCCGCAGGGACCGGTCTGTCCCGCGGGGCCCCACCAGTTTTCCGCCCTTCCGTAAAAGAATATGCGGTCTTCGGGTACACCCAAACTTTTCCAGATTTCGGCGGTTTCGTCGTCACGGGGAATACTTCCTTCCCCTTCGAAAGCGGTGAACGCCAATTGATCGTGGGTCAGTTTCAGCACTTCGGTCAGAAACCCGTGGCTGAAAGTTATGGATTCTTTCTTGAAATAATCGCCCAGCGACCAGTTTCCGAGCATTTCAAAGAATGTGAGGTGCCCTTCATCGCCCACTTCGTCTATGTCTCCCGTCCGTATGCATTTCTGGTAGTTCACCAGACGGGTTCCTTCCGGATGTTTCTGTCCCAACAGGTACGGCACCAGAGGGTGCATTCCCGCAGTGGTGAAGAGTACGGTGGGGTCGTTCTCGGGGACCAGGGATGCGGATCTTATGAACGCATGCCCTCTTTCTTTGAAAAATTCAACATATGCTTCTCTGAGATCCTGGGCCTTCATGTTACAAATACGCCTGATGCTCCATCTGTTTAAAAAATATGGCATAGCAGTGTTGAAAGAAGGATGGGGAACGGAATCATACTTTCAGATATTCTTTCCCTTCCAGCATGAGTTCTTCGAAGGCTTTCGCATCATCCGACGCTGCCGCTTCGCTAACTTGTCTGATGCCCTCGTCGAGTTCATGAAGCATTCTGTCCCTGTTCATGTTCAGATTCTGTATTTCGTAGTACAGGCCCGGGTCCTCCAAAGCCACTGACATGAACGTATCTGTCATTTTATCGAAAGTGGTCGATGACAGAGACCGGAATTCCTCAAAGGGTATGCCGCTGTTTCTCAGAACCGTGAAGAATACTATGTTTACTATATGGCTGAGACCGAGCACGTAGGACATGTATTCGTCGTGCTTATCCACGGGAATAATTTTTATTTCCGCGCCTCTGCCGTCAAAAAGACCTTTTGCCTGATTTACCGCAGCTTCGGAACCACAATCGCAGACAATCAGATTTCTTCCGTGTATCGATCTGACTGAGGGTCCGAACATGGGGTGCACGGAACATACCTTTCTGCGTTTTGCCAACTTCTTCAAATTTTCAACAAAAGGCGTTTTCAGAGAAGATATGTCAAAAATCAACGTATCTTCACGGCACACCGTATCCAATTCTTCAAGAATCTTCGATACCGAAGATATGGGAACGGCAATGGCGACGGCATCGGAATCTTTGGCATCTTCCGTTGTCAGACCGTTGCCCGCCGCAGGGTCAATCACCGTGACTTCGTGACCCATCTCCCTGAACAATCTTACGATTGCCTTGCCCATTTGGCCGCTTCCCCCCACAACGGCAATGTTCTTTTTTGTCTGTTCTTTGTGTTTTGACAGCGATTCTGCCGCCGATGACTGTTCGGTGATTATTCTGCACAGTTCTTCCGCGGCGGTCCGGTTCATTCCGACCATGTCACCCAGTGCCCGGAATCTTTCAAGAACAGAAAATCCCGTATCCGGACATTCCCCCCCAATCAGTCCGATTTCGGAGGAAATTCTCAGTCTTTCCCCGACCAAAGACATTATTTTATCATCGATTCTGCGCATTTCCGACAGAAGTCTGCCGGTTGTCTCTTCATTGTCCATATCAAAGCCCCCTTAGATTCAGCATGGCTTCTTCCACTTCCGCTTTTCTTATGACTATGTCCGTAATGGCGCGGGTCATTCCCTCCGGGTTTTTGTGCTGGAAGATGTTTCTGCCGATGGAAACCCCTTTTCCGCCCACGTCTATCGAATCCTTGACCATGTTCAGCATTTCGAAATCCGACGAAACCTTGGGTCCGCCGGCTATGACTACGGGAATCAACGCCCCTTTAACCACGTCCTTGAACGTATCCGGATCTCCGGTGTAATTGCATTTTACGATGTCCGCCCCCAGTTCCGCGGCGACTCTCGCACTGTGGGCCACGAGTTCCGGATTGAAGGGATCTGTGATTCCCGGCCCTCTGGCGTAAGCCATGACCAAAAGGGGGACGCCCCATTCCGCGCAGTCACGGGAAACACACCCCACGTCTCTCAGCATGTCCGGTTCGGTTTCCGCTCCGACATTTATGTGCACGGATACGGCGTCAGCCCCCAGTTTCAGAGCTTCCGTCACTTCGGTCACCAGAACTTTGCTGTTGTTGGTGGATCCCATGTCCGTGGACGCGGAAAGATGAACCATCAGCCCTATGTCGTGACCTCCGGCGCGGTATCCGTGACGGACGATTCCCTTATGCATCAAAACTGCCGTCGCACCTCCGCCGGCTACCGCATCAACCGTGCGTTTCATGTCGGTCAGACCTTCTACGGGACCGATGGAAACGCCATGGTCAAGAGGAACGATTACGCAATTCCCCGTCCTGCGGTCCGTGATTCTCTCCATTCTGATATTTTTTCCGAACATATTATCCGTGTCCCGTGCTAACATGTAGCACGATGTATAAAACATTTCTCATGTCGGTATTTTTCTTGATTGTACGGAATCAGCTCAGAGCGGCGGAGGCCGCTTCCATTGCAGCAATGTCCGAATCCGAATCGGTGATGACCACGGCTATGCCCTTCGCCAACAGCATCTTTTCAGGCATATGGCCGATTTCCGAAACCGCAACCGCCTTTACGCCGCCGAGCATATCGATGATGGTTCTGATTCTTTTGCTGTGCTCTTCGCCGGCGACCGGAGTCCCTTTGGGCGATTCCACGTCTTTGATGAATCTCACGGTTTTTCCGTCTGAGGCGTAAACTCTGAAAATCTTGGCATTTCCGAAACCGCTGTCGGTTTTGGCTCCGTCAGAACTTGCGACCGCAACAAGCATCTCTTCCTCGTCAGGGTGTTCCTCGAAAACGACGTTGGGCCCTCCGGATTTAGATCCGCAGACGGAACCGCATCCGTCGGAAAGAATGAATTCCGAAGATCTGTCATCGGCCAGCAGACCGATTGCATCTGCACGGCACTGTTTGCAGTGCCTCATCATCCTGGCATCCTGTTCGCAGAGATCCATCATAGCCTTTCTCTCTTCAGGGGTCGGAGCCCTGAGATGTTCGAATTTTGTCCCCGCAACGGGAATCAACGGCAATATGTTGATGATATAAGCGCCTAAATCTTTGACTTTCTTGACGATGTCGGGTATGTGCCCGTCATTGATGTCCGGAATCATCACTATATTGATTTTCACCAACATCCCGAGCTCTATGCATTTGCGGATGCCTTCCAATTGATTCTCAATAAGTCGTTCTGCCGCCTCTCTTCCCCTCAGTTTTTCTCCGTCCTGAAGGACCAGACTGTAAATCTTCTCGCCGATTTCGGCATCGACGGAGTTCATGGTGACGGTCATGAACCTGACTCCCAGGTCGTAAAGTTCCTCCGCCCGTTCCGGGAGGGCCAAACCGTTGGTGGAAAGACAGGCGGTAAGCTCGGGATATTTCCCTTTGATCAGCCTCAGGGTTTCAAATGTCTCTTCGTTTGCCAAAGGATCCCCCGGCCCGGCAATTCCCAAAACCTTCAGATAAGGGATTTTTTCCAGAACCATGCCGATTTTGTCCACGGCCTGTTCCGGAGTCAGAACTTTGCTTGTGACCCCGGGGCGGGATTCATTAACGCAATCATAACGTCTGTTGCAGTAATTGCATTGAATATTGCATTTGGGGGCGACGGGAAGATGCATTCTTGCAAATTCATGATGCGCTTCTTCGTTGTAACACGGATGCGTCGCGAGGGCCGCCTTGATTTTTTCTTCCCTGTCCATGAGCACCCATATCTATCTCTTATTATTATATTATAATGAACATAGGAAGCTCATGAAGGAAATCGGATACGTCAAGGCGGTATTGGGCGATGCGAATTCCGGAATTCCTGTGACCCGCCGCACCCTTATCGAACATATGGACAGCGGCGATTTTACATACAGAACCCGAAAAGGGGACGAATTTCAGATGAATCGGGAAGAGGTCGAGTCTCTGGCCGGACTCTGCACAGAGATGGAAAAGATCCGACTTAGGTTACCGATCATTATCAGTACGGACAAAGATTCCTGGAAAGTCGAAGGAACCGTAGAGACCTCGGTGGTATCCAAGATGCTGAACAAGAAATCATACAGGGCCGATTTTCTGAGATTTTACAATCCGCATCTTGCCGAACTGCGGAGAAAATACCCCACAACAGTGACAATAGCATTCATTCCCTGATTCAAATTCCCAAACCTTAAATATACCTTGAATATAGAGGAGTCTGCTCGATTCTAAAGCATCGAGTGTCCTGTGTTTGACGGTCGTGGACGGTAACTGTCCCGTCTGTCAAACCTGGATATGAATGGCCGTGCTGGGAGGTATTATATACTTCCTAAGACTACGGACATTTTGCTGCGTTTTTTTGAAAAACGCGTTCAAGCTAAATGACATGCACCCGGAGAGAGATCCTCTTTTGGGGAAGAGATGTGAGGGTCCCGTAATGGAGGATGAGATCGGATTAACCCTATGATCATCGATCATACGCAACCTGGACGTGTGCTAGATCATACGCCAGCGGCGATGCTACGCCGCATGGGGGATGGTTCGGCTAGAGCGCTGAAGAAGGTCGTGTCAAGCAGCGATATGCGTCGGGTAGGTGCATGAAGCCTATGATCCGACGATTACCTAATGGGACTTCCTATTCTTCGGAATGATCAGTAATGATCGGGAACGCGGGGGATTGAAGCATCTTAGTACCCGCAGGAAAAGAAATCAATCGAGATGCCGTTAGTAGAGGCGATCGAACACGGTATAGGGCAAACTGAATCCCGTTTGGAAACATTCGGGAGATGTGGTGTTATAGGCTCTTTTACTCCTCGTCCGGAATATCCAAAGTCGGCTGGAAAGCCGTGCCATAGAGGGTGATAGCCCCTTAGGAAAAATTCGGAATGGAGATTTTAGAGATCCTTGAGTAGTGTGCGTTGGATATCGCGCATGAATATGGGAGGCATTCACTTCCAACCCTAAATACGACTCTAGTCCGATAGTGTAGTAGTAGCGCGAGCGAAAACTGAAAAGTACCCTTAACGGGAGGTTAAAAGACCTGAAACCATGCGGTTATAGATATATATGGCATCAAAGGGAAGAAACCAATTAAGGTGGACCAATGTTATATTTTCCGTTTAGAAAAACGGACCAGGGAGTTCTGGTCATTGGCGAGGTTAACTATTAAATTAGGTAGCCGGAGGGAAACCGATTGCCCGCAATTTTTAATGAGGGGCAAGGTGTGCTCGCCTGGAGTCAATGGTGCGGATACCCGAAGCCGGTCGATCTATGCCTGAGCAGGATGAAGCCTCTCGAAGGGGAGGTGGAGGTCCGAACCAGTACTGATGTGCAAATCGTTTGGATGACTTGGGTATAGGGGTGAAAGGCCAATCAAGACCGGGAATAGCTGGTTCCCCCTGAAACTAGTCGCAGCTAGATCTCGATCGAGGTAGAACATGAGGTAGAGCACGGATTGAGCGTTTAGGGGAAGAAATTCCTCGGCGTTTTGTCAAACTCCGAACTTGTGTTCATCGTAGACGTCGGGAGCAAGGCCATCCGGGGTAAGCTTGATGGTCGCGAGGGAAACAACCCAGACTATAGTTAAGGTCCCTAAATTTCGGTCAAGTGTAATACGAAATGGCGTCGGCAGTCTAAAACAACCGGGAGGTGGGCTTAGAAGCAGCCACCCTTCAAAGATAGCGTAACAGCTCACCGGTCTAGATTGTGGGCCCAAAAAATGGACGGGGCTAAACCGAATACCGACACTATAGAATACAGCAATGTAATTTGGTAAGGGGGCGCGGTGCATGGGCAGAAGTGGGGTCGTGAGATCCCATGGACCGTGTACCGACGAGAATCCTGGTGAGAGTAGCAGCAAAGTACGGTGAGAATCCGTACCGCCGCAGGGGCAAGGGTTCCTTGGCAATGTTTGTCAGCCAAGGGTTAGTCGATCCTAAGGTAGTTCTTAATCGAAACTATCGAATGGGAAACTGGTTAATATTCCAGTACTGAAGCAGTCTTTGCCCATACCTACGGAGTAGGATATCTGGAGTACACTTGTCTGTGTATTCAAGCGTTTAAGCTTGTGGAGAACCGTCATGGTGAGAAATAAGTGAATGCGTGATGAGGAGAACTTCTGTTCTCTTCCGGAAAGTCCTAGTCCCCGTGAAAAGGGTATGGTTACAACTGTTTCATTCGTACCAAGAACCGACACAGGTGTCCCTAGGTGAATAGCCTAAGGCGTGTTAGCATAATCTAGGCGAGGGAACTCGGCAAATTAGCCCTGTAACTTCGGGATAAAGGGTGCCAGTAGTGAAAGCTACTGGTCGCAGTGACAAGAGAACTCCGACTGTTTAGTAAAAACATAGGTCCCTGCTAATTCGAAAGGACTTGTATAGGGGCCGAAGCCTGCCCAGTGTCGGTATCTGAAAATCCATTTCAACGGATCGAAGGACCGATAAACGGCGGGGGTAACTATGACCCTCTTAAGGTAGCGTAATACCTTGTCGCTTAATTGGCGACTCGCATGAAGGCTCAACGAGGGTTCTACTGTCCCCGCCTAGACGCTAGTGAAATCAATCTGTCTGGTGCACAATCCAGACCCCTCCATCTGAAAGCGAAGACCCCATGGAGTTTCACTGCAACCTGTAGTTGTTGTAGGAATTGGCATGTGTAGAGTAGGCGGGAGACGTTACCCAGGAAGGTGCGCTAGCATCTCTCCGAGTCACCGATGAAACACCGCTCTTGCCGATTTTTACAACTAACCTCTTCGGAGGAACAGCTATAGGCGGGCAGTTCGGGTGGGGCGCCACGCCCTCAAAAAGATAACAAGGGCGCCCAAAGGTTAGCTCAGGTAGGTCAGAAATCTATCTAAGAATGTAAAGGTAAAAGCTAGCTTGACTCGGAACCAGACAATAGGGTTCGGAGATAGGAAACTATGGCTTAACGAACCAATCAACCTCCTGAATGGGGGTGATTGATGTCAGAAAAATTACCCTGGGGATAATTGAGTTGTCACGAGCAAGAGTCCATATCGACCTCGTGGCTTGCTACTTCGCTGTCGGCTCTCCCTATCCTGGTGGTGCAGCAGCTGCCAAGGGTGGGGTTGTTCGCCCATTAAAAGGGATCGTGAGCTGGGTTTAAAACGTCGCGAGACAGTTTTGTTGCTTTTTGATGGAGGTGTTGGTGCCTGACGAGAAGGGTCCTTTAGTACGAGAGGAACAGGGACTCGTCGCCTCTAGTTTATCAGTTGTCTGACAAGGCATGCTGAGTAGCCACGCGATAGCGGATAAAAGCTGAATGCATCTAAGCTTGAAGCCGCCTTGAAAAAGAGGCACCCATAGAACACTCATAAATGATGAGATTGATAGAAGTCGGATGTAAGTACCGAGGGTTTCCGAGGTATTCAGTCCTGACTTACTAACGTTCTAAGACGTCGCTGGGGTGTGATCTAGCAGTCAAACAGGTTGCGTATGAAAAATTCTCATCCTCCAAACACCATTTTTATTTATTGTCCGGGTTGTATTATTCTCATCCAGACGTCATTCGTTTTATTTTATCATGTTAAACGTTAAATAGGTCCATCAATTTTGATTTTTAATGACTGTACAGCAGATAGGTTCGTTCGTTCCGTATGATTCCAACATGTTCTTGCTGATCGGTGAGAAAACATTGCTCATCGACACCGGATCCGGCACGGTATCCGCACCTATTATCGGGCACATCGGCGACATTCTGAACGGCCGTAAATTGGATTCCATTGTACTGACCCATTACCATTACGATCACATCGGCGGACTGAAGGATTTCATTCCCGCATTCGGACCGGAGATTTTTGCCGGCTCGGGAGACATAGATAAAATCAGAAAAGGCGGCCATGACGGTATATTCGGAGTCGACATCCCACCGTGCCCCAACATAAAGGAACTCTCTGAAGGGATGAAAATCGATTTGGGGGAACATCTCCTGGAAGTCATAGAGACGCCCGGCCACACCCCGGGCGGCATCTGCCTTTACGATCACAAGACGCGTTCTCTGTTCTCCGGCGACACGGTATTCGCTGACGGAATCGGCAGAACGGACTTTGAAGGGGGAGACATGAGACAGCTCAGAGAGTCCCTTCACAAACTGAAAAAATACGATATTCTGAACCTCTATTCCGGCCACGGGCCTGTTATAGAAGGAAGGGGTAACGATTCTATAATTAGGGGATTGAGATACATAGGTGAGTGAAATGCAAATACTGAAGTGCAACACAGATATGGATGAGACCACAATGGAGGCCATTTCCTATGCGGCCGAAGAAATCGCATCAGGAAACCTCGTTGTGTATCCGACGGAAACGGTTTACGGGATCGGAGCGGACGTTTACAATCAAAAGGCCGTGAAGAAAGTATTCATGGTGAAAAACAGACCCTTCGACATGGCTCTTTCCGTGGCTGTCACCGACAAAAAGATGATTGAGGACATAGCCGAGATAAACGAGATTGCGGACAGGCTGATTGATGCCTTCCTTCCCGGCCCGCTCACCATCATCATAAAAAAGAATCCTTTGGTTTCCGATTTGGTCACTTCCGGTTCCCAAAAGGTGGGCATACGCATGCCAGACAACCCGATTGCCTTGGAACTTGTCAAAAGATGCGGCCCCATCGTGGCCACTTCAGCAAACATTCACTCTCACAAAGATGCGACATCCGTAGAGATGGCGTACAATGAACTCGGTGACAGCATTTCCACCTACCTCGATTCGGGAAGTTCGAATCTCGGAAAACCCTCGACCATAGTCTGGCTCAACGGAAACGAAGTAGAAATAATCCGTCAGGGTGCAATTTCCATCAAACAGATTTTGGAGGTCGTCGATTGTTGAACGACGATCAACTGTCCAAGTTGAGAAAAGCAGGCAAGGTTGCGGGCGAGGCCAGGGAAATCGGTTTGTCCATGATTGAACCCGGGGTAAAACTCTTTGACGTCGCCGAAGAAGTCGAAGCGCACATCCGCGGAAAAGGTTGCGGTCTGGCATTCCCGTGTAACGTCAGCGTGAACGAAATCGCCGCTCATTATACTCCGAGTGTCAACGACAAAACCGTAATCAAAACCGGTGACGTAATCAAAGTCGATTGCGGGGCCGAATTGGACGGGTGGGTCGGTGACACCGCAGGCACCGCCGAGGCGGGCACCGGGAAATACACGAGACTGATTCAGGCATCCAAACAGGCAAGGGACGCCATCGCTGATTTCGTCGGCGACGGATTTCCTCTGAGCGAAATCGGCGGAATCGTCGAAGCAAACATCCGACAGTACGGGTTCACTCCCGTACGGAATCTGTGCGGTCACCAAATCACTCAGTACAATCTTCATTCGGGACTGTCCGTTCCCAATTACGATGACGGCAGTTCGACCAGAGCCAAAAAAGGGATGATATTGGCGATTGAACCCTTTGCAACCGACGGAAGGGGTGAAGTCGTCAACGGCAGACCGGGAAACATTGTCAGAATAATCCGTGAACGTGAAATCGAAGAACCGGACATCAAAGAATTCTTCGACTATGTCAAAGAGGAATTCAAAACATTCCCGTTCTGCGCAAGGAGCTGTGATTTCCGCGATGCGGAAAAATATGTCAACTATTTGACAAGAAGAGGAATTCTTTCCAGCTATGCTCAGTTGGTTGAAGTGAAAAGAGGCATTGTTTCTCAGCACGAACATACTTTTTACGTATCAGGGGACAGGGCAGAAATCCTTACTGAACCGTGAGGTTTATTTACATCCGTACAGTACCTCACGCAAACAGCCGAAGTTGCCAAGCCAGGTCAAAGGCGGCAGACTCAAGATCTGTTCTCGTAGGAGTTCACCGGTTCGAATCCGGTCTTCGGCACCATTAATATAATTCACTTTGATTCACAGGCCATGGCAGAGCCTCAACAAATAGCGACCGCGTCTGTTCTGACTTTAATTGCCGGCTTAATCGTGTCAATGTTTTCGTTGGCATTTCCCCTCGTCATGATCGGAAATCTTTCAGTGACTCTGATAGCGGGACTGCTGGTCATGCTGTTCTCCGCAATACTGTTTGTCATGCAGGCTCTTCCCATGGAAATCACTTTCACTTCCGATAATTCATCCTTCAGGATAAAAGGCCCCTATTACGCCCGCACCATAGATTATTCCGAAGTGTCTTCCGTGGAATGCAGAAAGTTCCCCTTGGGAACTCCGTTGATGGCTCTGAATTCCGGGGATGGCGTTCTCGGCGGGCAGTTCAAATCTCCGGAGGCGGGAATGTGCCACGCAGTGGGCCATAATCGGGGGGAGGACACCTGTTACATTGTGATGAAACTCACGGACGGAAAAACCGTCGCATTCAACCTGGAATCCGAAGAGGAAACCGAGAAAATTTACGGAACGATATGTTCAAAAGCATCCTGTCGTCCCTGAAGATATTATTTTATATCACGCACTAATTCAAATCCGTGTCCAAAGCTCAGAAACTGACGGCATTGGGAATATTGTTGATGTTTATCGAAACGGCGGCGATTCTGATTGTTGCCCTGCTGTCTTTCAGTGAAACATTCATCTGGATACTGATGGTTTCGATGGTGCCCACAACGGCACTGTTTCTTGTGCCGATGTTTCCGCTGAATCCGGTTTTTACTCCGGAGATATCGTCTTTCCGAATCAAAGGACCGTATCTCGACAGGACCGTTGAGTATTCGGACATAGTGTCAATGAGATACGACGGCGTCGAACTCGGAATGCGGATGATGGGTATTTACACGGGACGCGGCAGTTTCGGGGGAACCTTCAGAAACAAAGAGTTCGGCGGTTACGGCATTGTCGGCAAAAACAGAGGTCCTGGCACCAGGTACATAATACTGAAACTGAAAGATGACAAAGTTGTCGCATTCAACCTCAAAACCGAAGAAGACACGCTACTGGCATTCGAACAGATCAGGGGGTACACAGGGTTGCACGAATCCGCAGATGCCGAGTCCCGCAAAACCGTAATTCAGAATCCGAAAACCGGGGAACTTTATGAAAAAGCGAAAAAGATCTCCCGAATCACGATGATTCTGTCCGCGGCAATCGGTATTCTGATTCCTCTGGGAATCCTGATTCTGTACAGAGGCGATGCAATCAGGTCAATATTGGTTCCGACATCGCTCTCGGCCATTGTCCCAATTGCGGCCATTGTCGTTTACCATAACCGGTTCAAAGAAACGGGGTTGCCGAAATCCGATCGATCGGGTACACTGACGGCACTCGGATCTCAGCTGGCGATTGTTCCCATACTGTTTGCTGTCATAGGGTTCATAACGGTTCCCGCAATGATAAATGTGGAAATCTCCGAGGATTATTTTTCGGTAAGCTCAACAATGCTGGATGTTAAAATTTATTACGAGGACATAACCGAACTTGATACCACCGAAGAGAAATTCAGAAGGGATTGGGGTTACGGCGGATCCAACATAGGCACCGGGAATTTCAGTAATTCCAACTTCGGAAAAGTGAAGTACGCCGCTTACAACAACGTGCAAACCAAGATTGTCGTGAAACACGAACACGGCACTTTCGTGTTCAACCAAAGCACCGAGGAATCGACATTGGTCATGCTGAATCTGTTGAAAGATAAAACCGGGTTGTGATTCCTCTTTATACGCGCGTGTACGCGTTGATTTATATACAAAGAGTACATGGTTCGCTTTACGCAAACTCGGGACCCGCACAGCGAATACCGAGAGCTCCGTCATACCATGACCGGGCTTGAACAATCCCGCGAGGGACATTTGCGGAGGTAAACAAAATGGTTAGTAAAAAGAACACGAAGGCCGAAGATGAGGATTTCAACTTCATCGTACGCATCGCCAACACCGACATAGACGGTCAGAAGAGGGCGATCATCGGTCTGCAGGGCATCAAAGGTGTCGGTGCAAGAACCGCACACACAATTGTAAAGAGGGCCAAAGTCGATGAGACGGTAAAATTGGGTTCCCTCGAAGAAGATAAAATCAAAGAACTCGAAGAGCTCGTGACCACTTTCGTGGAATACGCCCCCAACTGGGCTGTCAACAGGCAGATGGATTATGAAACCGGAGCCGACATGCACCTCATCGGAATGGATCTGAACATGATTCAGGAAGAGGACGTAAACAGGCTCAAGATGATTCGCAGCTACCGCGGCATCAGACACGAGACGTTCAAGAAAGTCAGAGGCCAGAGGACCAGGACCAACGGAAGAAAAGGTCTTACCCTCGGAGTCACCAGAAGGTAAGGTGTCTGAATGGGAGATCCTAAATTTCCGCGCAGATCCTACGACGCACCGTCCCACCCCTGGGAAGGCGAGAGGATAAAATCCGAACAGCTCGTTGTCAACGAGTTCGGTCTCAAGAACAAATCCGAAGTATGGAAGGCACAGTCGGTTCTCAGGAACTACAGAAAACAGTCCAGAGAACTTCAGGCCCGCCTCAGGGGAAACGACCCTCAGGCTAAGGTCGAAGCCGACAACCTTCTTGAAAAGTGCACCCGCATGGGACTTTTGCCCATGGCCGGCGGTGACCTGAACGACATTCTGGTTCTCAGTGAAAGCGACATTCTTTCCAGGAGACTTCAGACCATCGTTTACGAAAAGGGTTTGGCCAACACGATAAAACAGGCCAGGCAGATGATCAATCACGGTCACATCTTCCTTAACGGCCACAGGGTAACCGTTCCCGGTTATATCGTTCTCAGGAGCGAAGAACCCACAATTCAATACGCACCCAGCTCGGCGTTCACGGACGACATGCATCCCATGAGGATGTCCCCTGAAGAACTTGCGGCGAAACTCGAAGCGGATGCCGCAAGAGCCGAGGCAGAGGCAAAGAAGCTGGCGGAAACCGCAAAGAAAGATGCGGAAGAAGCAGGCATAACACCGGAGGATGGTGAGAACTGATGGCAGACAAATGGGCTATAGCCAATATATTCGCCACTTACAACAATATCATGATTACCCTCACCGACATCACCGGTGCGGAAACCATCGGTAAGGTTACCGGCGGAATGGTCGTGAAGCAGGCGAAAGATCAGGCTTCTCCCTATGCCGCACAGAGAGCGGCGGAGAAGATTGCGGAAATTGCAAGGGAAAAGGACGTTGTGGGCATCCACGTCAAAGTACGTGCCCACGGCGGAAACAAAGCCACTTCCCCCGGTCCCGGAGCACAGGCGGCCATCCGTGCCCTCGCAAGAGCCGGCATAAGAATCGGACGCATCGAAGATGTGACCCCGATACCTCATGACGGTACCAAGAAGAAGGGCGGACGCAGAGGACGCAGGGTCTGAGGTCAATCTCATGGAAATAGAAATCATCGAAATGGCCGAGAGGAAGGCCAAGTTCATATTAAAGAACTCCTCGCCCGCCATGGCAAACGCACTCAGAAGGACCATGATGTCCGACATTCCGAAAATGGCCATTGATACCGTCGAGTTCCACCTCGGAACCATCGAAATCAACGATAAGGAATACGAGAGTGCCACGCCCCTGTTCGACGAAATCATCGCCCACAGACTGGGAATGATTCCGGTCCCCACGGACCTGGAACTTTTCACTTTCAAAGACCAGTGCGTATGTGAGGGTGAGGGATGCCCCAACTGTACTATTATGTACAGCATCAACGAACACGGCCCCGGTACGGTAATGTCCGGAAACATGGTGCCGCTGGGCAATCCCGATTTCAAAGTGAAGGACGAATTCATCCCCATTGTGGAACTGACCGAAGACCAGGCGGTGTTGATTTATGCTCACGCAGTTATGGGAACGGCCAAAGACCATGTCAAATGGCAAGTCACCAGCGGCGTCGGTTACAAATACTTCCCGTTGGTGAAAATCGATCCTGAGAGAGCTTCCACCGAAGCCGCGCTGAACTGTGTCAAAATCTGCCCGAAGAACGTATTCGGCGTCCAAGACGGAAAACTTGTGGTTGAGAATTCCATCAGTTGCACTCTTTGCAAATCCTGTATGGAATCCGTTAACAACGACGGGTCCGTCGTGGTCAAAGGCGATGACGAAAACTTCCTGTTCACCTTCGAAACCGACGGATCCCTGACTGCTGAGCAAACCCTCATCAAGACAATAGAGATTCTGTCCGAGAAGGCGGCAGACATATCTGCACAGATTGCGGAACTCGTTTAAACATCATTCAGGGGCATCCGCCCCTTTTTTAATTTATTCACAGTCATTCAGAAGAAATCCTGAAGAGTGCACTTTTTGACTTTATCGTTGTCGAATACGGACTTCATGCTCATTTCCAGAAGTTCGATTCTGTTTTTGGTGTAGTCGTTGACGTTGTAATTCTCGCTGACTTCTTTGGAAATCTCAAGATATTTCATGACGCTTCCTTTGTAAACCGTCATGATGACGGGCGTGTCACATTTTGTGCATCTGCCGGTTATCGGTATCCTTCTGTATCTTTCGCCGCATTTTGAGCATCTGAATCTCTGTGCCGAGAAACTTCTCAGATTTCCTATCATGTCCGGCAGGAAGTGTTTGTTGATGATTTTGGTTGCAACGTCTCTTTCGTCAACCGCCCTGATTTTTTCGCAGAGAGACAGTTGGGCGTCCATTTTCTCTGCCATGGTTTCGTATGTAATGTAAGCGGAGAATCTCGGACCTTCGGCGATATCGGAAGTGTCGTGGGTGAATCCCAGTCCTTCGTATTGCGCCGGAGTGCCGACACGGTTTCCCACCAAGTCCATAATCTTCTCCACTTCTTTGGTGTTGGCGAGTTCCGATGCCGCATGGTAAAGTTCCAGGGGGTATTCCCGAAGACAATCCACGTTATGGGCTTCTTTGTCTATCTCGTTGGGATCCAATCTGGTGGTAAGAACCAGCGGCGCATCCATCATGCCTCCGCGGGAACTCGGAAGAAAACTGAAGGAGAAATTGAGCAAAGCGTCCAAAGCCAGGATGATGCAATCTTCATCACCGTCGCAATTTCTTCTTTTTGCCGCATGGAAGAAGGGATGTCCGAAACATCCTCTTGCGGAAGTGTATCCGATGATTCTGCAAAGAATCCCCCCCGAGGTGTGAGGGGCGAGACCGAAGGCAATTTCACCAATCAGTCCGCTTCTGTCCGTCACATTGTAATACGGTCTGAGTTTGTACAATCCCTCAAGTTCATCGTCCACGAACTGTGCCACCTTCGTCATGAAGTCCCCGCATTCCATAGGGGGGATTATATCCTGAACTTTCAGTTCGCAGATTTGGTCCGGATCGGTCAGGGGTTCCCCGTTCCAATCGTGGGTGTAACCGAGCTCTATCGCCTTTTCCACAGTGAGTTCAATCTCTCTGGGTCTGAAGTGGGTAAGGGGAATGTCGGTCATGTCGTAACGGACGGTTCCGTCTTTGTTCACAAAAAGATCGTGTTTGGCTCTGAGAATGCCTTTTTCGAGAGCCTCCGGGACTTTGAGTTTGGATCTCAGCGTCTGAACGCACCTTACCGCTTTCGGTTTATTCTCTCCGAGGCGCTCACAGGCAGCCGAAAGTTCGGCGTCCAGATTCACAGGCATGGGGCTGACGCCTCCGAATTGGTTCATACGCGGATTTATTTCTGACACGGTGTGGCTCTTGCAGTCCCGGCACCATGATCTCCAAGTAATCTTTCCGCAGGAAGTGCATTTTCTGGAGCCTACCTGCAAATACACATCGGAATTGGAGCCGCGCACGTTCCCCGCGGATCTTTTTGATTTTTCAATTGCGGTTATCAGGTCTCTGTTGGAATCCAATCCCGAACCCACCGGAAACAGGCCGTGGGATGTGGGAGCCATTTCTCTCTGATAAGCTTTTTCGGGACGTCCCATTCTCATTCCGATTCTGGTGCCGCCTCTGTTTTTGACGGTAATTCCCAAAGCCTTGCTAACGGCATCCAGAGAGTCCTCTCCGTCAAACTTGCCTTTTTCGACGATGTTTCCCTCCTTCGGTTCCAGATTGAGACAATCAAGAATCACATCGCTGTATCGTTTGAATATTCCTATGCGGCCGTTTCTGAATCTGTGCAGAGCCCCGAGGTTCTCGAACAAAGTTTTAATGTCTCCTTCCGCGGGAACGGAAATGTTCCCTTCGTTGTATGAGCCATGTTCAATCAGATGATTCCTTATGCGTACCAGTTCATCGAGTTTCATGTCCGACCAGAACAGATTGTATTTCGGATGTAAGGGAACACCCAGTTCGACACTCATTTCTTTGGCTCTTTTGTAAGTCGGAAGTTCCCAATCTTCGGGAAGTTCCCCTTTGATCAGAATTTCCTGTCTGTGCCACTCAATGCAGTATCCCGGAGGCACGAGCACGTGATTGTTTTCGCAGAATTCTCCGAAGGGCACCAGAACTTCTCCGTTGTCTACGATGCGGACGATGCGGCTGCGGACTTCTTCCACTTCTTTTTTGGTGTGACAATAAATCATGTCCCCGTTGTTCAGGACGACTGTAGGTCCTTCAATTTCATCACAAGGGGTCACGACGCAACCCTTTCCGGGTCTTTCGATTTTCATCTGTGTGCCTATGGCCATGAATTCTTCCATGGCGTACATGGTGGCGGGACTGAAGGCAAGGGCGGCAAGCCCTGTTGTCCTGGCTCTTCCGTATCTCAAACGGAATCCCCCTTCTCTGCTGGGATATCCGAAAACGGGACGTCCCGCGATGATATCTGCCAGATAAGTTTCTTCCGGATAGATGGTTTTCTTGGCGTTCTCTTCCTCAACTTTGTCTTCATCTTTGGAGGGAGCGTGCAATTCCAGATATTTTGTTATGAAATCCCAACCGTCGATTTTCAGCGTATCGACGTGTTTTTTGATTTTTGAGGCTTTCTGGCACAGTCCTTCGGCGATGACTAAACAGGCACCCCCTCTGACTCTGTTGGTCTCTATTCGGGGCAGATCCCGGAATCCCGATATCTCAACCTGTTCCGTACCTTCCCCGTCAATCATCACCGGACAGTTTCTCACTATGAGATCTATCTCCTGGGACGTGGGCGAATACTGAAGGTGCTGTTGTTGTCTGTACAGGGAGATTTCCTCATCGAATCTGGCAATCTCCTGTTCGGTGGGTTGGTAATGGCCGAGATTAAGTTCTCTTCTGACAACATCGGCGATGAGAACGCTCATCGCCTGCGCGGTACCTCCCGCGGCTCTGATGGGCCCCGCAAGCATAAGATCCACGAATTCCGTTCCGTCATCGTTTCTTTTTACTTTGACGTCCGCTATCCCCTCCAGGGGAGCGACGAGAATTCCCTCGGTCAAAACCGCCAAGCCCACGCGTATCGCACGGTCCAAAGCCATTTCCACGCTGTCCGCCGGCCTTCTGGCGACTTCTTTCGCGACCAACAGGGACACAAGTTCCCTGTTCCGGTTCTCTGCGGTGAGGCGTCTTATGTCTTCGGCCACGCCTTCGACCTGATAGTCCTTCAACAGTTCTTCTACCCGGGATGCAAGATCCTCGGCCTGAGGAACTTCAACGAAGGGCTCGGGGTCGATACCCAGCTTTCTGGCTTCTCCTGCAACGGCATAACATTCGTCCTTCTGTCTTGCAAGATCGGAGAAGTACCCGTACATCTCCTCGCTTGCGACGGGGCCTTTTGTCATTTCAGGCAACCGCCATTGCCCTCAGTTTCTCAAGGATGAGGTTCCTCAGCTCTTCCAGGTTCTCTCCGGTCTCAGTGGAGAAATATAAATTTCCGCTTTCTGTTTTCTTCAAATCGGATTTGCTTTCGACGACGATTATGTCCACGCCTTCGAAACCCTTCTGGACGGATTCCAGCAAAGTCTTTTGCTTTTCCACGGAGTATCCGCAGGATTCGGAAGGGTCCAACATGAACACCATCACGTCGGTAAGATATCTTAGAGCCAGTACTGCCTGTTTTTCGATATCGTTTCTGTCGTCGAAACTTCTGTCAAGCAATCCCGGCGTGTCAATGATCTGATAAGTGTTCCAGCCGTCTTCCGCGTGTCCTATGACGATTCCTTTCGTTGTGAAAGGATACGGAGCGATTTCGGGAGTGGCGGTGCTCAGTTCTCTCATCAGGCTGCTTTTTCCCACATTGGGGAATCCGGCTATGACTGCGGTTGGAACGTTGGGTCTGACGGTTGGAAACTGTCTGAATTTGTTTTTGGCGTCCTGGAGGAACAGCAAATCATCGGATATCTGTCTGAGATAAGAGGTCAGGCGTCCGTAGAATCCTCTTCTGGAGGACTCTATGTAAGAAACGTCTTTGCTTCTGCGGATTTCTCTCAGTGTCTCATTCTTCAGACGGTCAACCCGTCCCGTGACCCATCTCAGGGCCCCCAGGGATTTTTTGTATTCGTCGACCCCGATGACAAGATCCACAAGCTGAGGGAAAAAATCGTCCTTTTTGTCAATTCTGGGAAATCTTTGGACATAACCCGACAAAGTCGAGGTGACAATATCTCCGGAAGCGGTGACTCTTGCCATAGCGGTCAATCTTCTGCCGTCTATCGCTGTCGGACCTCTTTTAGATATCTTGGCCGCTCTGCCGAACGCCTTATCCATCAATTCCTCGGAAGTGAGCACTGTCGGTATTCCCTGTTCCATTTAGACCACGTCGTACGATAGGGAACGGGTATAATATAGATTGTCAGGCCCGGCCTATCACGGCTTTCACAAGCCATAAATCCGTCCGCATTTCAGGATTGATTTTGATTGCCGAAGGCAAAAGAACGGATGGACAATCCTCCAGAACGATGCCTGCGGTGACTGACCATCTTCCCACGTCCCGGCCGAACAGTCCGCAAAGTCCCGACAGATTGCTTGAAACGAATACGCCGACATCCACCGTTGGGATAACATCCGTCTTATTCAGGAATTTCGGGGTGTTCATGCCGGTATGGGCCGTCATGGAAAGATGGATGTTGTCGTAAGGCAGCGAACGTCCGTCTATTCCGTAGGGATTTTCCATGTTGAACAGCAGCGCCTCCACTTCCCCCACGAGATACTTTATAGTTTCACTCACGGTTTTGGTGTTTATCGATAACGCGATTCTGAATCCCGTCGCCGTGGTTCCCGCCAGATCCGTCACGTCAAAGGACACGAATACCGAAGCTTCGATCAAACAGCCGGAAATATGCTCTATGGCCGTGGTTATGGCATCCTGTATGGCACGTTGCAAAAACTCG
Source organism: Candidatus Methanomethylophilaceae archaeon (assembly GCA_050950505.1). Lineage (GTDB taxonomy): Archaea > Thermoplasmatota > Thermoplasmata > Methanomassiliicoccales > Methanomethylophilaceae > VadinCA11. The sequence continues at coordinate 741,465 of JBMNHS010000001.1, forward strand.
CTGAGATCTTCGGTTCCGTCAAGCAGACCGCCCATGTCATTCATGGTTTTCACCGCTGATTCCTTGAATATCTTCAGCATGGTACCTTTTACCAATTCTCCGTTGACGAAACCTCCGCAGTTTCCCGTTCCTGGAGTACCTTCGGCGAATACCCAGTCAACTGCTCCGTCGGCAACTCTCTGCCAGGTGTAACTGTTGTTTTCTCTGTCTTTGCCGACAATAGACCGATCAACTTCCTTTCCTTCCCGGTCGAGAAGAATGATGCATTCACCGTCCAGAACATTGTTTTTGTCATTCATCAGAACCATGTGGCTGTCCAGATTCACAACGTACAGTTCTCTGGGTGCCAGAACGATTTCCCCCAGGGTCATTCTCTTTGTTTTTGTGTTGGATCCCGCCACCAAAGTGTAACCGGTTATGTCCGCGCTAGTCGCCGAGGCATTGTAAAGCTCCACCCATTCGTTCCCCACATCGTTTCCGGGGGGATTGGATTCGAACTCATTCACCACAACTCCGGTTTTGAAGGGTATGTCGTATTTCAGGGAAAGTCCCGCATCAAGACTTCCTTTCATACCCAGAGCGGGGAGGGGGATGTTGGACAGCATCGCCCCTATGCCGTCCAAATCCGACAATCTCACACCGGCTTCCCTGTATTGGACCGTGTGAGGGAACACCACGTCCAACGAAGTGTTTTTCACAATTCCGTTCAGTGAAGCCAACCGGTTTCCGGTTTTCATCATCGGATCCAATTTCATTCTCAGATTCCAGTCTTCTCCCGTAATTTTTATTTCGGAGGTTATGAAACGTTCTTTGCCTTTGCTCAGGTCCCTTTCGTTGATGGTCATGCCGCAATTGAATGCGACCCCCGACACCTCTCCGGAGAGTTCGACAATAAGAACGTTCTTCACATTCTTGACGAAGGATGCTATGTCGGTGCTGAAGGTAAGAGCCATTCCAAGGAACGATATCCCTACGGTCTGTTTTTTGAGGGTGGCTCTGAAAATGAACTCGACCATATCGGCATAACCGCCGACGGCACGATCCAGCATGGCGCTCAGTTCCCCCTCTGCAAAATTCTTGATTTCCAACATAGGACCCATGATTGCCGAATAAAGTTTTTCGATGACGGCAGTGGCATAATTCATTATTTCCATCAGTGCGGGTCCGAGAATCGAAATAACTTCGTTTATTATTTTGAGAAGTTCCCTGATCGGTTTCAATATGGGATCCAACGCATCGAGCAAAATCTTCCAACCGTCTTCTAAAAACGTGGTGCTGGCTTTGTATCCGTAAACTCCCTCAAGCTGCCAACCGCTCATTACCGGAATCTTCAGATCCACATGTATCGGAACTGTTCCGGAGATGTACGAATCCCTCGTTCCCAGCAACGCGGCCTCGGTGCTCTTTCCTTCGGCGGAATATTCCAATCCGTCGGTCAGCACGACCCTGAACACCGTGCAGTACGCGGCACCCTTCTTTTCGTTGAATCCCACATAATGAATGCAATCCCCAAGATTGTTGTTCGGACCGAGAATTTCGATGTTCGGGGACAAGCGGTCCGTGACGGAGATGAATTCCTTTTTCGCATCTTCAGGGTCTTCCAGAACGAAGTATCTTTCGGAGGGAAGTTCCGTCAGTCCGCTGTAAGGGTTGAGATTCATGTTATCGCACATTTCTTCGCACAGGTTCGTCATGCGCATCGGCATGTCGTACAGCAAAGCCATCGCAGGCAGAATCTTCATCCCCGCCATCGTGAGAAAATCCCTGATGAGGCCGCTTTGACCTCCGGGAACCTCAAGCAGTACGCTGAATCTGCCGGACATTTTCTTCGCTTCCGCCTCATAATGGGATATTACATTTTCGTCGTACAGGGATGCCCTCAGGGAATCCATGAGGTATGTCACATCTTCCGAACGCAATCCCGAATTAAGCAGCCTTTGCTGGGTTGCGGCAAGTTCGGGATGTTCCGTCATCATCGCTTTCAGTGCGTCAACGCCGAAAGCGGAATCGAATCCTTGTGTTAGTTTTTCGCATATTGCACCGTAAAAAGGATCGTATATCGTCTGCTCGTCGATGGAACTTCTCACCGAACGTTCGAGACCGCCGTCCAGTCCGGACAGTGATCTTCTCACGGCGTCCATGACGTTTTCTGTAAAAGGCACGTCATCGTCAAACACGACCGGGACGGAAACCTGACCCAGAGATCTGTCGGAACCTATTTTCACCGCCGCGGTGTTCAGTATGCTTCTCGTCCATTCCCGGATGAAGTTGTGTTCTTCTCGGTATTCGCTTTTGAAATTCCGGATTCCGTTCCAATTCAATATATCCACATTCGGGTATTCCAACACGTTGGTGAATCCCCCGACCGTCACGGTGTGTTCCTCACCGTTCACCATTCTTGTGATTGAAGTTTCGGAAACATGGTAAGATACGGTTTTTCCGTTCAAGAGGTATCTGTAATCCGATTCCGAGTATCCGTTGCGTTCCATGATTTCTCTGATGTAAGGTGCGGCGGACATGGTGTCTTTGCGGGTGAAAAATCCCACCAAGGAGTCCCAGGCGTTTCTCACCTTGTCCGAGGCGTTGTCCAAAAAGTCCGCCATCACATTACCGCAGAAATAATCCTCCCATTGGAGAACGAGTCCGTCGGTGACGGACACCAATGCCTGTGCGTACACGGCGCCCAGGTCCAAAGTGAGAAAACCGTCTTCCGACGCCAGCAAGTCCGCCAAATCCACGTGCCCCGTTTCAGTGAGGAATCCCTCTTCCGAGTCTCTGAAATAAAGGAGTTCCATCGCGGTCACGCAGCTTCTGTAAGATTTTTCCACATCTTCCGCGGTGAGGATTCCGTTCGTTCCCATGCTGCCCTGAGCGGCAAGGGATCCGTATCCTCTTATGACCCTTTCCTGAGCCAAGGCTGTCAGTTGATAAGACATCATCTGGGACAGCATCGATCCCTCGCCCCGCAGTCCCGCTTCGAACAGGGAACCCATCTCTTCAACCAAAGGTAATGCGCAGCTTCCGTCCGAACGTACGGCAAGCGTCCTCTCCGTCGTGCCTGCCCCGCATTCGAACCTTGCGGTGAACGTTCCTTCGGCACGCAGATAAGTGGGCATCCGTCCTCCGTCGGAGGATCGAAGGGCTTCGGTGTGCAACCCCACATCCAAATTCAAAGGGACGATCCGTACGTTCCCGTCGTAAGAGGGGAATTGTTTTTTAATCCAAGTTTCAGCGGAAGATTCAAAATCATCCGCTTTCGAAGACAGGGTTCCGCTTCCGTTCCCGACGGAAATCAACAATTCGCCCATACCGCGATTGACAAAGGATGCGGTTCGGTCCACTGACGCTTCAAGCCGTTTCAACTCCTCTGTCACGTCGGAGACGTTGTCTTCCGCATCGGATATTCTGTAGGTGACGACGCCGTACCCCATCGATAGAATCAGCACCGTGACGGCGATGATTGTGAACGGCATGTTCCCCCTTTTGTTTTTCGCAATCGCCACGGCAATTCATTTCACGGAGGCATCATAAAGGTCCCAATGACAGTTAGTATTATTCCCGTCTGATGCGATTAAAACAACAATCTCTTATTAATAGGAAGAATAATACCCGTTCATTAAACAAAGAAGGTAAATCATGTCTTCAACAACACAAACTAGCTCACTTGCCAAGGGACTTCCAAAGAAGACGGAATCCCTATGCCCCGAATGCGGGAAAATTTTAGAGGCCACCATCTACGAAAAAGACGGTAAAGTGTACATGGACAAAGAATGTCCGGAACACGGTGAATTCTCCGACATATACTGGTCTGACGTGGATGCGTATTTGAGGGCCGAACACTTCGCATATGACGGAACGGGATTAAAAAATCCCCATGACGAATCCTTGTCCGAAGGGGAAACCGTTCATTTCATGATTGACGGCAGAAGGTTCGATGTTCTGTCGAGCACGGCTCTGGCGTTGATAGATTTGACCAACAGATGCAACATGAACTGTCCGATTTGTTTCGCCAACGCCAACGAGGCGGGGTATGTTTATGAACCCACTTTCGACGAAGTCGTACAGATGCTTGAAGCCCTCCGTGCCGAGGAGCCCATAAAGTGCACCGCGGTACAGTTCTCCGGCGGAGAACCCACCGTATACCCGAAAATCGTCGAAGTTATCGCCAAAGCAAAAGAGCTGGGCTTTGCGCAGATAATGGTTGCATCCAACGGATTGAAATTTTCCAGAGATTATCAGATGCTGAAGGACTGTATGGAAGCGGGAATGAACACCATATACCTGTCTTTCGACGGAGTCAGCGATGATGTGTATCTTCAGGCAAGAGACCGGAAGATGCTTGACGTGAAGAAAAACGTCATCGAAAATTGCAAAAAACTCAGGGAAGAAACCGGAAGATCCCCGTCCATAGTTCTTGTTCCCACACTGGTCCGCGGCGTCAACGATCATCAGATCGGAGACATCATCAAATTTGCCTTCGACAATTCCGAAGTCGTCCGCGGCGTCAACTTCCAGCCTGTGGCGTTCACAGGCAGAATTTCCAGGGAAGAAGTTTCCGAAGGGAGAATCACTCTTACGGATTTGGTTGAAAAGTTCGAGGAACAGACCGGATTCGCGAGACCCGAAGATTGGTACCCTGTGCCCGTGGTCGCCCCCATATCAAAATTCGCAACCGAACTTATGGGCGAAAACATGGTAACGCTAACGGCTCACCCCCACTGCGGATTGGCAACATATCTGTTCGAGGCCGATGACGGTTCCGTGACACCTTTGCCCCGTTTCATAGACGTTAGACAATTCTCCGACGAGCTGGATAAAATCGCGGATAAAATGGAGAAGGCCAAATTCAAAAAACTCAAAGCACTGAAAATTGTGAAACTTCTCAACAAAGTCGTCCGTGAAGAAGATATGCCGGCGGGACTTACAAAAAAGAAATTTACAAAAGCAATAGGAAGTATAATGGGAAACAAATCAAAGAAGAATCTTGCAAACTTCTCTTGGAAGATGATGTATGTGGGAGGAATGCACTTCCAGGACTCGTACAACTATGATATCGAGAGGACCAAACGCTGTGCGATTCACTACATCACCCCGGATTTGAAGGTCATCCCCTTCTGTGCATACAACGGAGGCCCGGAATACCGTGCAGGGGTCGAGGCAGAGTTCTCGATGCCCCTTGCGGATTGGAAGGCCAAGAACAAGAAGGCGGCCAAAGAATTGGAAGAGGCTTTGATTGTACCCGAAGATCAGAGAGCGTGAAAAAATGGCAGTGATAGTGGATTTTGGAAAATGTCTTCACTGCGGCGGGTGTGTCGGCTCCTGTCCGCAGAATGCGATATACATGAACGACTACGTGCTTGAGTTCAATGAAAATTGCAACTCCTGCAAGAGATGCGTCAAACTTTGCCCCGTTGCGGCACTGAGGATGGGGTGATATCATGAAAAATTACAACTGTGATATCGTAATAGTCGGCGCGGGTCCCGGCGGCAGCATGGCCGCAAAGTTCTGTGCTCAGGCCGGACTTGACACCATACTAATTGAAAAGAAAGCCGAAGTGGGATCGCCCTTGAGATGTGCCGAAGGCGTATCCAAGAAATGGCTGTCCGAAGTCGGCATCACCCTGGACAGATCCTGGGTTTCCGCAGACATGGTAGGGGCGATAATCAAATCCCCCGCAGGCCACGTGTTCAGGATGGACGGCCGTGAATCCGGTGAGGAAATCGGTTATGTTCTCGAAAGACATCTTTTCGACAAGGCTCTTGCCAGGGATGCCGCCGAAGCCGGTGCCAAAATCATGATGCGCACCGGATGCACCGGAGTCATCCGCGAAAACGGAAAACTCGTTGGAATCAAAGCCAAGAGCATGGGCGAACCCATTGAAATCCGCGCCAAGTGCGTGGTTGCGGCTGACGGTTACGAGTCCCAGGTCGCCAGATGGGCGGGTGTGGACACCGTCGCCAAGATGGGCGACATCAACTCCTGCATACAGTACAGGATGACCAACATCGATGTGGAACAGGAATGGTGCGAATTCCTTCTTGGAAATGACATCGCCCCCGGCGGATATCTCTGGATTTTCCCCAAAGGCAACCGCTCCGCGAACGTAGGTATCGGTGTCAGAGGAAACCGCTGTGACGTTCCCGCCGCCGCCAAGTATTACCTTGACAAATGGATCGACCAGGATGACAGGTTGAACAAGGGACAGATAGTCGAAGTCGCCAGCGGCATGGTTACCACCTGCCCCGGATTGGATTCTGCGATTTACGATAATCTTGTTCTTGTAGGAGACGCCGCAAGGATCATCGACCCCATAACCGGCGGAGGAATATGTCATGCCTGCAGAACCGGAATGTATGCGGGCAAAGTACTTGCGGAATGCAACGAGAAGAACGACTTCTCCAAGGAAGCCCTCAAGCCTTACGAGAGGATGTGGCGCAACAGGATGGACGACAAACTCGTCCGCAACTGGATGGCCAAGGAGAAGATGAACGCCGTTGACGACGAAACCATGGACGAAATCATTGAGATTCTCAGCGATTACGAGATCGACCAGCTTGACGTCTTCGGAATTCTCAAGGCAATCAAGGACAAGTTCCCCCATCTCGTCGAAGAGTTCGCCGACTTGATCTGAAATCATTTACCGGCCTCACGGCCGGTCAAAAAACATTTTTTATTCTTCTAATTTTACCCCGGGAACTCCGGTGTTGACCGTTATGGGACGGCCGCCGTGCAAAAGAATGGATCTGCTTACCTTTTCCGGTTCGTCGGTCAAAGCGATCATACTGCCGCCTCCCCCCGCCCCCGTGAGTTTGGCGCCGTAGGAATATTCATTGGCGGCGTCGACGAGACGGTTCAGCTCAGGACAGGAAACTCCCAGTATGGACAGGAGTTTGTGATTTTCGGTCATGAGTTCCCCGAGTTCCGTTTTGTTGCCGGTGTTCAGAGCACCGATGCCTTCCAAAGTGACGGTACCGATTTCATCCACGATATCTTTGGCGAATCGGTTTCGGTCCCGGTATCTTCTGACCTTTTCAACCAAAGGTCCGGTCAGAGCCCTTTTGCCGGTATATCCGATCACAAAAGTCATTTCCGGCGCATGGATGTCGCATACGTCCCATTTCTGACCTCTGTTCTCCACCGTCCACAACAGTTCATCCGCATCGGGAAGGTTCAGGCCTATGCCGCCTCCGTGGACCGAAACCGAAACATCCATCGGACTGCCGATGCCCTGGGCGTAATACTCCGCGGCGTAAGCTTCTCTCATGATTTCTTCCGAATCCAGGGATTTCCCCAACATGTGTCTGACGGCACAGGACAGGGAAGCGCACAGTGCGGCGGAAGATCCCAATCCCGCCCCGGAAGGCAGATTGCTTTCCGAGGACAGGTTTATGGCATCGATTCCGTGAATATCCAGTATGTGCTTCACGTGAGGATGTTTGTCGATATCGTCTTCTTCTCCGTTGACGATAAAAACGTCGCTTTCACTCACATTGCACCGGAAACGTCTGTCGATTGCCAAGGCAACGGCGGGTTTGCCGAAAACTACGGCGTGCTCCCCCAGTACAACAAATTTTCCCGGAGCCGATGCTGAGACCGTTTTCATTCAAGCAGCCCGTATTTCTTCATGCTTTCGGCAATGGCATCGTTGGGATTCCTTTTGTTGAGAAGAGGCTGGGGTATCGACCACCATTCTTCTTCGAAGGCTTCCAGAGCCAGTTCGTACTGTTCGTTGTTTTCAAACTTCTTGGGGTCAACGGACAGTATGGCCTTTCTCTGTTCTTTGAAAAGATCCACGCCGTATTTCTGATTGGTCAGTGCGACGCCCAGATAACTGTCCAAGGCGTAAGTCATCTCCTCCGCAATCTCGTTGGGAGAACATTCCATTATGATGTCGAGAACGGAGTTGATTGCCATTTTGAATATGAATCTCATCCTCCCTTCTTCGGGGATGTTTTCATTTTTCACGACGTTTTCCATTTCTTCGAAAATCAAATCGCTCAAAGCCGATACTCTTCGCGGATTTTTTCCGAACAGTTGCTTGAACAGTCTTTCTTCTTCGGAAAGTTCCTCATCGTCACCGAACAATGAGGCATTCGGATCGTAATCGTTTTTCATTTTCTCAGCTCCTTAACGGTACGTTCGAGTATATCCATTCCCGCCGATATCTTCTTCTCGTCGGCGGCATATGAAAATCTGAGGTGACCCTCCCCGAATTCACCGAAAGCGGATCCCGGGGTGCATATCAACCCGTTCCGGGCCAAAGTATTGGCCAACTCCTGTGACGGAAGGTCCATGTCGAAAGACGGGAATGCGTAGAATGCTCCGCGGGGGGGAATAAGGCTCATCCCGTCTATTTCGTTGATTCTTGAGGAAATCAGGTCTCTCCGTCCCTTGAACACTTTGCGTGCGTTTTCCAGATAAGGTTCTATTCCGGGAAGTGCCGCCAACACTCCGTACTGGGAAGGCATTGCGGGACTGGCACAGACGTGATATTGCATTTTTATCAGGTCTTCCATGTTTTCTTCGCCGGCGCATATGAACCCCAGTCTCCATCCCGTGACGGCCATCATTTTTGAAAACCCGTTGACGACGAAGGCACGGTCCAATCTGTTCATGAACGAATGGTGAACCCCTTCGTAAACGAAAGGGTCGTAGACTTCATCGGACAGTATATACAGATCCCGGTCGTCCGCCAGATCGATCAGGGCTTTGTAGGATTCTTCGGACAGCACGCCTCCCGTGGGATTGGAGGGGTTGTTCACAACGATCATACGGGTGTCCTTGGTGATTTTTCCGGCAATATCGTCAATATCCGGTTGAAAATCCCCCTCCGTCAATCTGTATTCGGTATAGTTTGCCCCTGCCAGTTTTGAATGGGGTCCGTAAATGACGAACCCCGGGCCGGGAACCAACACGTTATCCCCCGGATTCAGATAAGACATCATAATCTCCAGAAGGGCGGTGGAACCGCTGGGAGTGATCATTATGTTGTTGCCGGTCATTTTTCCGTATTTGCCGTAACGTTCGGCAACGGCGTTCCTGAGTTCCGGGATTCCTGCCGTGGGGCCGTATTTGTTGAGTCCTTCGGAGGCGGCTCTGTTCATACCCTCTATCGCCGCGGCGGGAGGGCTCAAATCAGGCTCGCCCAAACCCAGGTTAATTGAATCCGGACCGGCCAAATCAAACATCTTCCTGATACCCGACATGGGTATGGAAGACAATCTGTCAGACACTTTCATGAGCTGTAATCGTGGGTTAAGTCTATATTATTTTAGTTGTCGGTATCTGTTTATATCCAAAATTCCATCTGGACGGCCGATGAGGGATGATAAAACGGTTCTGTGGGCGTTGGTAAACATCGCAGGTCTCGCAATCACGATAATCGGGATGTTCGGCGTTGTGGAATTATTGGATTTCGGGTATGCCATTTATGTTTTTGTCGCAGGCACCGTCGTAACCCTCGCATCGATGTCGGTCATCCTGAGGAGTGCTTACCGAACAGACGGAAACGGAGGCGGAAGATGAAGAAAAATCTCAATTCCGAAATGCTTTATTTCATGTTCGAATCAGCGAATATGCACAGATGGAACGATCACCTGAGACCGTTGAATCTTACCGAACAGGACAAACAGGCCCACAAAGCCGCCGTCATATGGGTTCTGGGAAAATATGATGAAGACGACGGGAACGAAATCGATTGGAAAACCATGATCGAACATTCGGTTTTCGAATTCATCAGCAGGATGGTGCTGACGGACCTGAAGCCCCAGCTGTATCACCAGATAATGTCAGATAATTCCGAACAGGCAAACAAGTACGTATTCAACGAATTCAAACGCAGAGTCCCCAACATGAATCCGGAGTTCTGCGATCGTCTTAAGGCATACCTGCAGTCCGGGGAGGCTTCCCGCGAGGACTGTATCGTCGAAGCCGCCCATTATCTTGCGACCAAATGGGAATTTGACGTAATTTACAAAACCAACACGGGAATGTTCAACATCGAAGAGACCAAGGACAACATAGACGGTGAGGTATCGAAGCACCTCGGTCTGCAGGGTGTCGTGAAAGCACTTACCGATAAAGGCACCAAAAATTTCATAGACAAATTCGGACAGCTGAGGTTCCAGCAAAGATGGACAAGAACGCCGAGAATACCCCAAACCACGGTGCTCGGACATTCCTTAATGGTTGCCAATGCAATCTTTCTTCACAATCTGGATGTCGGGGCTTCCGATGAACAGATTTACAACGACTATTACGCCGCACTTTTCCACGACCTCCCCGAAGTTTTGACCAAAGACGTCATATCCCCGGTAAAAATCAATGTGGAAGGTTTGGCGGACATGTTGGGGGAAATAGAGAAAAAACTGATGGAGTCCGAAATACTGCCGTTGCTTCCCGAATCTTGGCGGGATGAAATGGAATTCATGTTCAACGATCCCTTCGGCAACGTGGACAATCCGAGATTCGGAAAACGCCGCGGAAGCGCGATAAAGTCCTGTGACTTGCTGTGTGCTTATGTCGAAGCTTATGTTTCGATATGCTACGGAATATCTCCTCATTCTTTAAAAGAAGGCGCGGAAGACCTCCGGGCGAAACTCAAAGAGACCGGCAGCGACATAAACGCCGCCGAACTCATAAAAAGTTTCGAGGAACTGAAGATTTAACCTATGCGTTCCTGTCCGCCCATGTAAGGCCTGAGCACTTCGGGTATCGTAACGGAACCGTCCTCGTTCTGGTAATTTTCCAGTATGGCGACCATGGTTCTGGGCAGTGCCAGTCCCGATCCGTTCAGGGTGTGCACGAATTCACTTTTCAGGTGAGGTTCAGGTCTGTATTTCACCATGGTTCTGCGGGCCTGGAAATCCGTGAAGTTTGAACAGGAAGAAGCTTCCAACCAAGCGTCCTTTGCAGGGGCGTGGAGTTCCAGATCGTAGCATTTGCTGCAGGAGAAACTCATGTCTCCGGTACACAGCAACAGAACACGGTAAGGCAACCCGAGAGCCTGTATGAGTTCCTCGGCGTCATTCCTGAGAACTTCCAGCACGTCGTAGGAGGTTTCGGGAAGAACGAATCTCACCATTTCCACTTTGTTGAATTCGTGGACTCTGATGATTCCTTTGGTATCCGCATGTTTTCCGACTTCCCTTCTGAAAGAAGGGAGGTACGCGGAATAATGTATCGGCAAATCTTCCTTTGCCAATATTTCATCCCTGTGAAGGTTGGTTATGGGAACTTCGGCGGTGGGGTTGAGATACAAATCATCCTTTTCGATGAAGTACATGTCTTCTTTGAGATTCGGATACTGGCCGGTTCCCGTGACCGAAGCGGTGTTGACGACGACGGGAGGGAAGACTTCGGTGTATCCCTGTCTGTTATGAACGTCAAGGAAGAAGTTGATCAAAGCCCTTTCCAATCTGGCACCGTCCCCTTTGAGACAATAGAATCCGCTTCCGGCGACTTTGGCGCCTCTTTCGAAATCAAGTATATCCAAATTCTCACCGATTTCCCAGTGTTCTTTGGGGGTGAAATCAAACGTTCTTTTTTCTCCCCATTCGTAAACCACCGCATTTTCGGTGGAATCCTTTCCGATGGGAACGCTCCCGTGAGGGATGTTGGGTATGTTCAGAACACAGTCTTCGCGGATAATTTCCAACTCGGCCATTCTGGCGTCGTTGTTCTTTATGCGGTCCGCCGTTTCTTTCATTTCAACGATTGCCGCGTCTTTGCCGGCGCCTTTTGGCATTTTCGCTATTTCAGCGGAAACTCTGTTACGGACCTTTCTGAGTTCGTTGTTTTCGCCGGTGAGATTTCTCCATTCCGTGTCGGCCTCGAGGAAACGGTCCAGAATTTCCGGATCAACGTTCCTGTTGACCAACATGGTCCTTATCATTTCGGGTTCGGATCTGATTATGTTGACATCCAACATTCTATCGCCTCAGAACTTTTTCTGGCAAAGAGAAGTCCAGGTTCTGTTGTCGGTCAATACCACGACGTTGCCCCGTACGTCCACGACGACGGAATCCGTGGATTCGGCTATCTCGTCAGCCACATCCGAGGTTATTCTTTCCGCATTGGGCAGGACACGGATCTTCAGCAATCTGTTCTTCTTCAACTGGTTGGTCACTTCGTTCAACAGACCTTCGTCAATGCCGTCCTTGCCCACGTGCACCGTGGGGGATAGGTCATTGGCGCGTCTCATGAGCTCCTTTTTGGCGTGTTTCTCGGTCATGTTTTTGTTCCTTGATATATGGCTGACGCCTTACGACGCCGCATTCGGCACAGGTCATGCTGACTTTGCCGTTATTCAGTCTGACGGTGCAGTTGACGCCCGGTACCAGAGGGACCAGGCATCGGTCGCAGTACACATACGTCCCCGGTATCCCCGTACGGGTTTTCATACCTATCTTTCGGGCCAAATCCACATAGCGTCTGGCTCTGTCGGGTTTACCCTCTTTGACGGCATCGACGGCCATGGAGGTCAGCTTTGTTATGCGCTGAGTTCCGATGTCCGCTGCCTGTCTGGAAGATATGCGTCTCCTGGACATTGGTTCATCACATTAAGAGGATGATATAAACATTGGTATCCGGACCTCAGAACGGAACCATGGACAGAAGATATTCTTTCAGTTCCGTCTCTTCTTCGCTGAGTTCTTCCTTTTCTCCTTCGACATAAGTCTCCCAGAGGAAAACGAAATATTCGTGGAAATCGGAAACCGTCTTGTTCCATTCGCTTCCCGAGGACGATATTCCCAAAAATTCGTTGTTCAGGGTCCATTTGCCGGAAGTTCTGTCAAATGTGATTTCGGCAGTCAGAGGATTCAGCAAAACAATGTCTCTTTCAGGCGTAATCATCCTGTTGAAAACAATACCGGGAAATTCCTCTCCCCCGCAAAGGTTCCTGACCTCCGCGATATCCCCCTCGTCATTCATGACGGCCAATCCGGAAATCAGACAGGAGTTCTTCCCCGAGAGATTTTCCGCATTCTTTCTGTCGAATTCCTTCCACAGGGTTATATCGTAAGTTTTCGCGCCGGTGTTCAGTTTGTAACCTTTCCGTCCTTTGCCGTCGGCGCTTTTATCGATTACCCCCGCCAAAGCGCAGGTGAACTTTTTCACGTCGGCTTCGGAGCTCTTTCTGAATCTCTCCGCATCGGCGTTTAGGAAATCTTTGAGGTTCTTTCCCCTGCCGTAGCTGAACCTGTCACCGTCCAGTTCGTCACACAGAGCCATGAGTTCTTTTGCAATCGCCACTCTGTAACGGGGGTCGGTGTACGTGCTTGAGAGCCAGTTGTCCACCATTCCCGTACCTGCAATGTCGAGGGTGTTTTCCAGCCAAACGAGAGCGGTTTCGAGAACGGTATCCCGGTTCTCTCTTTCTTTCGGTTCGGAACTCAGACAGAATTTGGATCTGAAGGCATCGGGTGAAGATCCCTGGAAGCCCATTTCGGCGGTTACGATGTACATGCCGACATGTTCCAGCAGATTTTGGACGTGTTCCATTATCTTTTCTTTTTTGATTTCGGAAAGTTCTCTCCCGTTGACGGGGACAACGTTGAATTTCAGAGTATCCATGAACGGAGACGGATTGACCTTCATATTTTTAACATGATTCCCGGCAACCCTCGAAAAAATCGGAAAAATCATGAAAAACATACCGTCGGGAGCGGTAAATTATATAGCAGACCCCTACTTCATGATTATCGGTGGACACACCGTCCGGACGGTTTCCCTATTATATCAAGGGACAGCTCTTAAATATAAAATCAGGAATGTGTGCCCGTTACAATTCATCAGGTGTTGCAGATGGCAAGAAAACCCGCATCAATGTACAGAGAAGTTAAAGGTCAGGCGAACACACGCCGCGAATACGTCGGGGGAGTACCCTACAGCAGACTCGTTCAGTTCGAAATGGGCGACCGCAGGGGAGAATTCCCCATCAAACTGTCCCTCAGAGTGACGAACAGAGTCCAGATCAGGCACACAGCTTTGGAAGCCGGCCGTATCGCAGCCAACAGAGTTCTCAGCAGAGCGGGACCCACATCTTACCACCTTACCGTGAGGGCATACCCTCACATTGTTCTCAGAGAGAACAAATTGGCAACCGGTGCGGGTGCCGACCGTGTTTCCAGCGGAATGCGCAACTCCTTCGGTAAAAACGTCGGAGTCGCCGCGAGGTTGAAACACAACCAGGCCGTATACACCGTACGCTGCAATCCCTCCGTCTTCAAAGCGGCAAAGGATGCACTCTGGAGAGCATCCATGAAACTGCCCTCCCCGTGCTACATTGACGTGGAAGAAGGCATGGAATTCGCCAAGTGATGTTCGATCTGGAGTTGGAACGGACCGCCGGTTGGATTTCTTCCAACGGCTATTCCAAAGTCGCCGTTCAACTGCCCGAAGGATTGAAACTCAGGGCGACGGAAATTTCCGACGCCCTGAAGGCATCCACCGGTTCCGAAATCATCATTCTCGGCAGACCTTGCTACGGTGCATGCGATTTTTACAAAGATTACAAATCGGTGGCGGACGCCCTTGTTCATTACGGCCATTCCGCCATGCCGTCTCTCGGGGAAGACCCCGATATTCTTTTCATTGAAGCCAGGGCAAAAGTGTCATTGAATGAATCCTTCGTTGATTCATTGGACAGACTTCCCGCAAAAGTGGGGATTCTCGCATCGATTCAGTACATCGGACTGATTCCGGAAGCGACACGTCTCATAGAGGCGACCGGAAGGACGGTTTCTGTGGGGGAGGGAGACAATCGGATAATGTATCCCGGACAGATTCTGGGGTGCGACTGCAGTGCCGCCGAAGCCGTCGCGGATTCCGTGGATGCGTTCCTGTTCCTGGGAGAAGGAAACTTTCACCCTTTGGCCACCGCATTCGGCGCGGACCGGGAACTTTTCGTTTACAATCCCGTCATCGGCGAAATGAAAAACATCGATGACATCAAAGACAGGATTCTAAGAAAGCGGTTTGCGGCAATCACTTTGGCCTCCGAGGCAGAGAGCTTTACGATAATCCTCTGCAACAAAGCGGGTCAGAACAGGTCTTCCGAAGCCGAAAGGATGAAAGATCTTATCCGGAAAGCGGGAAAGAAGGCATACATTCTGATTCTGGACGAAGTGACCCCCGATTCACTGATTCATTACAGAACGGACGCGTTTGTGAACACCGCCTGCCCCCGCATAGCGATGGACGAATCCGCAAGATTCGGAAAGCCCATGCTGACAATACCTGAAACCGAGATAGTTTTCGGCCTCCGGGACTGGTCCGATTATGTGTTTGACGCCATCCGCGAATGATTGATTTTTCTTGTTTCCCGACTTCTTAAATAATCCGTCAGGTTATGGAAGGTCATGGTAACGTCGGAAGAGTTCCTGAAAGGCCCGTACTCCGATGCCCGGATAGGTATAGGGCGGGGTTCCGATTCAGGCAATGTCGAGAAAAGCGTTGAAGCGTTCAAAGATCTCGAAATTGTGATTTATGACGACCCATTGCCTTTGGCCAACGATTTGGCGACCGGGGAAATCGATGCCGCAATCCGCGGAGACATGTCTTCATCCATTCTGCTTCCGGCAATCAAAGACGCCCTTTGTCTGAACACTTTGGAAAGAGTCGTTCTCATGGAGCCTGTGGGCGGAGAACTGTTCCTGCTGTCGCCTGTGGGCATAGACGAAGGATGGACGGTCCAACAGAGATTCGTTCTTGCCGTCAATTCCGTGGGATTGGCCAAAAGAATAGGGCTGGGGACCAAAATCGCGGTAATGTCCGGCGGAAGGTGCGAGGATTACGGCAGATGCAGAGCCGTCAACGACAGCATAGACGATGCCCTGATATTGGCAAAAATGCTGACCAACGAAGGCTATGACGCATATCACTCCCAGATACTGATAGAAGAAGCCGTCAAGAAAGCGGACATCGTGATAGCCCCCGAAGGGATATCCGGAAATCTTCTGTTCAGATCTATGCATCTGGTGGGAAACGCAAAAGCGTTGG
The DNA here is from genome assembly GCA_050950505.1 of Candidatus Methanomethylophilaceae archaeon. Lineage (GTDB taxonomy): Archaea > Thermoplasmatota > Thermoplasmata > Methanomassiliicoccales > Methanomethylophilaceae > VadinCA11. Next base: position 757,468 of record JBMNHS010000001.1, read on the forward strand.
GTGCCCCGATAGTAAATTCGGAAAAGGTGTTCATAGACACGTCCAGAGCAAAAACGGACTATCGGGATTCAATAGCGCTGGCACTAAAACTTGTGGAGAATAAATAATGCAATTGGAAATAGACGGAGAATACTCCGGAATCAGGTTTTCGGCATGTCACTTCATCCCCATGCACGACAAATGTTCCCGTCTTCACGGACACTCTTATGTCGTCCGTTTGAGGCTGGACGGAGAAATAGGGGATAACGGGATGCTTATGGATTTCGTCGTTCTTAAGAAAGAACTGAGGTCCATGATGTCTTCGATGGATCACAGAACCCTGTTGCCCGGGAAATCAAAAGAAGTTAAAATCGCGGAAAAAGACGGATCCGTTGAAGTCATCACCTGCGGAAAACGTTATGTTTTTCCCTCGGAAGACGTCGTCATATTGGACATACCGCATACGACGGCTGAAGAAATGGCCAAGATGATGGTCGGACAGATGATTGAAAACGTGGATTTCCCCGACAACGTCAAAGCGGTTTCCATAGGTCTTGACGAAGAAAGAGGCCAGACCGCGTGGTATACGGAGGAACTCTGATGCCGAAAGCCGTGGTTCTTCTGTCGGGAGGATTGGATTCGACCACCACTTTGGCCATGGCCCTGAATGACGGATCGGAAGTGTTTCCGATAAGTTTCAGATACGGGCAAAGACACGACAAAGAATTGCGGTCCGCATCGGAGATATGCGAACATTACGGCGTAAAACACACAATCATAGACATCGATTTATCCTCCTTTCAATCGGCATTGACCAATCCGGACATAGATGTGCCCCATGACAGGAAAGGGGCGTTGGACGCGGAAATCCCCGTGACGTACGTCCCGGCCAGAAACATAGTGTTTCTGAGCATCGCGGCGGGACTCTGCGAATCTGTGGGGGCGGACAGGATATACATCGGAGCGAACGTTGTGGATTATTCCGGTTATCCGGATTGCCGGCCCGAGTTTTTCGATTCTTTCGAGAACATGCTTACGAAAGGAACCAAGGCCGGAGTGGAAGGAAACCCGATAAAAATCATGACTCCTATTTTGAACATGTCCAAAGCGGACATAGTCAGAACGGCCAAAAAACTGAACGTCCCACTTCACCTGACCTGGTCTTGTTACGAAGGAAACGACAAAGCCTGCGGGAAGTGCGATTCCTGCATACTCAGGCTGAAAGGATTCAAAGAGGCGGGATACGAAGACGACATCGAATACGGGTGAATCATGAGAATAACCGAAACCTTCACTTCGCTGCAGGGCGAAGGGCTCAAAATGGGCGTTCCGACTTATTTCATAAGAACCGCCGGTTGCAATCTCGATTGCAGTTGGTGCGATACCAAATACGCCTTCGGAGAAGGGACGGAACGGGATATACGGGATTTGGTCAGGGAATGCAATGTGTCCCACGTATGCGTGACCGGAGGGGAACCGATGTTGCAGGATGAACTTCCGGAGCTCATCGGTTTGTTGCTGTCCGAAGGCAAACACATAGTTTTGGAGACCAACGGATCTGTGGACATAAGCAATCTTCCGAAGGACGGGAATTTGATGATAAGCATGGATGTCAAGTGTCCTTCGTCGGGGATGTCAGACCGGACGATACTGTCAAACCTGCGGAATCTTACGATGAAAGACCAACTCAAATTCATCATCGAAGACAACGGGGATTTTGAATACGCCGTGGAAACATTGAAAAAACATTCCCCGGAAACCAATGTAATCTTTTCACCGGTGGGCGGAATGAATCTGAAACCTCTTGCCGAAGAGGTGCTGTCGAGAGGACTCGACGTAAGGGTGTTGCCGCAGCTTCACAAAATAATCTGGGGAGACAAACGTTCAGTCTGAACCTTCGGAACCCAGGGCTTCGAATTTCTTTCTGCGTTCGTAACGTCTTTTGAAATCGTTGACGCTTTCTTCGACGGTCCCTTCTTCGTCTGCGGAAACGGTGATTCCCGCATCCGAGAGTATTTCGTAACCGTGAGGTCCGATCCCTCCGACGATGATCGCATCGACGCCAAGATCCACGATGGCCTTCGCAACCAGCATTCCCGCCCCCGATACTGAGTCTTTGTGTTCGTTTTCCACAACCACGTAGTCGAGAGTGTCCATGTCGACAATCAGGAAATAAGGTGCGTGGCCAAAATCATCGGCCACATAAGAGTCCAGCGTATCCCCCTCGGAAATAACGCCTATTTTCATACTCACTTCACCGTTTCGACAATCTTGTCTATTATGGATCTGAACGCCTTTCCCGAAGGGGAATCCGGCGCATCCATAACCACAGGTTTTCCCATGTCTCCGGATTTCACGACGGAGGGCTCCAAAGGAACTTTTCCGAGGAACTGTATCCCGAATTCTTTCGCGACGGCCTCTCCGCCGCCGCTCTTGAAGATATCCGTGATTTCTCCGCAGTGCGGACAGGCAAACCCGCTCATGTTCTCGATTATTCCGATTATGGGTATCCCGACTTCATTCACGAAGGATATGGACTTGCGGCTGTCTATAAGGGACATGTCCTGAGGGGTGGTCACTATTACCGCTCCGTCAGCTTTGGGAATCAGCTGAATGATCGACAAAGCTTCGTCCCCGGTTCCCGGAGGCATATCGACAATCAGAAAATCCAGTTTTCCCCATTGGACGTCTTCTATGAACTGCCGGACCGCCGTCATCTTGACGGGGCCTCTCCACAGAACGGGAGTGTCCTTGGTCGGCAAAAGGAAAGCCATCGACATTACCTTCAAAGAAGGAGGTATCGGAATGGGAACCAGTTTTTCGTTCTGAACATCAAGTTTTCTGTCTTCTATACCGAACATTTTTGGGATACTGGGTCCTGAAATGTCGATATCCATGAGACCGGTCTCATATCCCGCATAAGACAGCGCGCTCGCCAGATTGGAAGATACGGTGCTCTTTCCAACTCCGCCTTTTCCGCTGAGAACTATAATCACATGTTTGATTTTCGCAAGACTTTCGTTGAGTCTCGTGTCTTCCTCAATTTTATCCGCGCTGATTACTCCAGCCATACAAATCGCTCCCGTCAGCACCGTATAATCTTAATAGTCTATCGGTTAAAAACCCTCATCGCAATGAATATAACCCCGGGATTGCATGAACGACTCATGCCTCTAGGAGATCCGCAAGGCGGAGATTTTGAATATACGGACGAAGGCTTGCCGGAAAACATAACCGCCGTACGCGTCCCCACGAAGAATCTTTCCGCCGGAATGAAGTTTTATACCGAACTTCTCGGCATGGACGCCGTTGTCAAAAAGGAGAACTACGCGGTGCTTAAGAGGGGTTCTGCGGTGATACTCATGGAACTTTCGGACAACGTGGGTGTCGATACAGGATTCTATATCGGGGTTGACGACCCTTATGCCCTTCACAGGAGACTGATAGACGAAGGCGTCATTTTTATGGTCGATCCCGAAGCGAGTCCCGTGGGCGTATACACTTCGTTCAGAGACTATGACGGCAACATCATACGTGCCGTGGACATGCACGCCGTGGATTTCTTCTGAAATCAGTTCCCTAAATCGGCAATGCTGATCGCTTCGGCGATTTTGTCCTCAAGTTCTTTTGGAAGACCTTCTATGCCCCCGGAAAGGAATCCGCTCACAATCATACTGACCGCATCGTCTTCGGAAAGTCCTCTGGACATCAGATACTCGATTTGATCCCGGGCAATTTTTCCCACCGCGGCTTCGTGCGTCATTTCCAAGTCCGCGACGTTGGCTTCCAGTTCGGGAATGGCAATGGAACTTCCGGTTTCCGACAGTATTATGCTTTTGCACTCGAGATGCGCTTTGACCCCGGGGCAGTTGCCCACCAACCGTCCCCTTGCAATCATCTTCCCGCCGACGATTATGCTTCTGCTGACAATCTCGGAAGAAGTGTTTTTTGCGTTCAGGTTCACCACCGAACCGCTGTCTATGTCCGAATCTGTCTGTGCAATGCACATGGAATTGAACTTGACGGAAGAACCTTCTCCGTTAATGTTCGCCACCGGATTGGACTGAAGAGTCCCGACATCCTCCAGAATGACGTAGTTGTTCGTATAATTGGAATTGGCCCCGATGTTGATGGCCGTTCTCGGTCTGACGACGGTTTCCTTTCCCCAGTTGTGTATCATCGAAAAAGTGAGGTCGGAATTGTCTCCGATGAACATCTCGGTGATTCCCACATGCATGGAACCCCCGGCGTGGGGGCTCGTCGCGCAACCGGTTATAAGACTCGCGGAAGCGCCGTCTTCGACGACTACGATGTTGTGGACGTTCTGAACGGTGTTGGCGGAGTCCACAAGCATGCAGGTCTGAATGGGTTCTTCGATGCGGTATCCGGATTTGATTCTTATGAAATAACCGTCGGATTCTTCCAAGTATGCGAGAGCCGTATACTTGTCCCGATCCGGTTCCACGGCGCTCCAGGCGTAATCCTTGACCCATTCATATTTTTTGACGGCGTTGGCCGTGGACATTATTTCGACGCCCTCGGGAGTTTTGGAAGAACAGTGTCCCAGGGAGTTGTCTATGAACATGATTGTGGCGGCACGGGAGTCTTCGTCGGCGGTCACGCCGACGCTTTCCATGGTCTCCTTGAAAACGTTCCCGGATCCTTTCAAATCGTCGATGACGTCTCTGTCCCGTCGGCCTATTTCGTATTTCGAAAGATCGACATCGTCACCGTATGCCGCTTTCTTTTTCAAAGCCTCCTTCACTCTGGAATCATTACTTCCTTGCATACTCCGCAATCCCCGTATCCTTTGGTTTTTATCTTTTTAAGCAGGTCGGCAGGTCTTCCGGTGCAGCGGATCCTTCCTTCTCCCATAACATAAGCTTTGTCCGCTCCGATATAGTCCAATATCTGTCCGGTATGCGTGATTACCAAGGCGGACACCCTTTTGGGAGTGCTCTTTTTGCAGTTCTTTTTTTGATAAAGCAAGTCTCTGACTTTGTTTCCTATGAGATCGATGCTCTGTAAATCCACGCCGGATTCCGGTTCGTCCAGCAATATCAGTTCGGGACCCTGGGCGGTGAGTTGCAACAATTCGGACCTTTTGATTTCCCCTCCCGAGAATCCCACATTGACGTCTCTGTCCAGAAATCCGTCCATTCTGAAATCTTCGGCTTTTCCGAGGATTTCCTCCGCACAGTCTTCGCGGGCGGTGGTGGCAATCAGTTTTCCCAATTTCACCCCGGTGACGTTGGGAGGCCGCTGCATCATCATGCCTATGCCGAGCTCTGCGCGTTCGTTTACCGGAAGATCGGTGATATCAGTGCCCCTGAACAGAATATGGCCTTCGGTAATCCTGTTGGTGCTGTAGCCCATGATTGCTGACAACAACGTGGATTTGCCGGAGCCGTTGGGTCCGAAAAGTATGCAGGTTTCGCCCTCTTCGATTACAAGGTCGACCCCCTTCAGAATCTCTCTTCCGCCGGCTTCGGCATGAAGATTTCTGATTTCGAGCATATTCGCCATGTTGACGGTTACAGGTAATCATTCGTTTAAAACTTTGTTTGCGACAAACCCCGTGATAAAACAGGATACGGCGGAGCGACGTCGGAAGCAAACAAAGAATTATACATTGGTCGTATATTTTCGCATCATGAAGGTCATTGCACTGAACGGCAGTCCCCGTCTGCTGGGAAACACGTCAAACATCGTCATGGACATGCTTGACGGATTCGCCAAAGAAGGCATCGAGACGGAACACATCCAACTCTTTTCTTACAATTTCATCGCATGCAACGATTGCAGATCCTGCGAAATGCGCGGAGACGGCAGATGCATTCACGAAGATGACGAACTCAATAACATCATGGACAAGATGAGGAAGGCCGATGCAATCCTCTTTGCCAGTCCCGCATATTACGGCACTGTGACGTCGCAGATGAAAGTGTTTTTGGAGAGGGCCGGACTGTCTTTCGAAACCGGCGACCTGGGTCTCAGACGCAAAGTCGGAGGGGCGGTGGCGGTCGCCGCCCATGACGGCGCGAGCACCGCTTATTCCGAGATGGTCAATTTCATGCTGAGAAATCAGATGATTGTCTGCGGTTCCACTCCCCAGACTGTTTTCAGAGCCCTCAATTCCCCTCAGTATCTGGAAGACAAAGGCGCCGTGAAGGCGATATCCACCCTGGTAAAGGAAATGATTTGGGCCATGGAACAGCTTCAGAAGAAGTAAAACCCGCAGCCTTCTTCGACGGAAATATTGGCCACGGCTTCCATCCTTTCCACGGGACCCGAATACCGTCTGGTCATCATTTTTCCCTCTATAGGGAGGGCCTTTTTCAAAATTTCCAATTCTTCGAGGAGTTTTTTTCCGTCTTCGGAGGTAAACACTTTGCCTTCGGCGGCGCTTTCAGGAACCGATGCGACGATGGGGCATCCGTGTCTTCCGGCTATTTCCGGCAGTAAACTGTCATCGGGTCCGAAAGTGCCGATGCATCCTCTTCCTTTGTCCCAGGACACTTTGCAGGCGGCGCAGGTATCTCTCGTTTCGTCGAAGGAAATCATTTCCCACTCTGTGGTGCGGTTTTCCGGCAAGGAGTCCGCTATGGCTTCTTCCCGGGCGGTTTCGTCAAGTTTGGAAAGATCCACCCATCCGGAATAGGATTCCTCGGCCAGAGGGCTCAGCAAAGACGCATCATCTTCGTTTTTCAGAAGATCCATGTGCACGTTTTCGGTGTTCTTGTTCAGTTTGTTCCTTTTGCGGAAAGCCTCCCAATCGCCGACGGCATTTTCCGCCGCCGCTTTCGGCACCACTCGGAGCACCTCCGCCGCATCCCCGAATCTTTCGGGGTTGGCCGCGAGCACTCTGACCAGTGTGAGTTTTTTGTCTCTGCAAAGAGCGCCGGGGCACTCCAATTCCTTAATCGCTATGTTTATTCCCATCTGCCGATTCCTCCAATTTTCTCAGATAGCCGTTACGCTTGCGTCCGAACGACGCAACCGCGGCCAAGAGCTTGAAGAGGATGTACAACAGTATTATTATGATTACTGACAGAACAATTTCATAGGAAGTTATCACGTATTCTTCTATTTCGAACAGAATTTCCGATTCGAAGGGGACGACAATATCGCCCATTTCAAAAATCATCAGCACCCAGACGAACATATATGCAAGACTCATTGTCTTGAAAACGAGCCAGGCTTTGTTGCCCGCGCTGTAGAAATGGGTAAAGAATCCGAGAATCACGACAGGTATTCCGTAATACGAGAATCTGTACAGCAATCCCGCAAGGAAATCCACGATTTCGTCGTCTATTTCATAGTCCAGTTTTTCGAGCAGGAGTTCCGAATAATTTATCAGAACATAGGGAATCAGCACTATCACCAACAATCCCACGACAACGGAAAGCAAACCCTTGCCCAAGGAACCTTTTCCGAGATCCTCTCTGAATGTGGTGTTTACCGAAGGTTTGAATTCCCGGTCGGCCCTGGCGGTGTTGTATTTTTCCATGTACTTGTCGCGGTTGCTCCCGTACTTCGTGAAGGCTATAACCATCTTCAGCAGAATCAGGATATACATGATAATGATGAAGCCCTTAATCGAAAGCAGAAGGTTAATCGCACCAACGGGGAAATCTTCATCCACCATGGAAGAAAGATCCAGGGAAACGGACATAGTGCCGCCTTCGAATATCAGGTATATCCACATCAGGGAATATCCCAGGGATATCAGTGTGAACAGCAGTTTTGCCTTGCTTCCCTTGTCATACGCTTTGTTGAAAAACGCCAACGCGACTATGGGCAAACCGTAAATCGCGAATCTGTAAATCATGTCTCCGAAGGATTCAATCAAACCCTCAAGTCCTTCGACATCGGAAACTTCCATGAAATACTCCAGGAAGTACAAAACCACAAAGGGCAGGACAACTATCGTAATGAGACTCACAATAGCCGAAACCGTGCCGCGCCCCCAAGAGCCGAATCTCAAATCTTGTCCCAGGGTGGTGCTTTCCGTGCCGCTCATGCGAACGCCTCCATGAAAGCTTCCATGATTTCAATCAACTGGGCGAAACTGTCCTTGTCCAATTCCAAAGTTTCCGTGGTCCCCTCGACTTCGATTTCTATTCCATAATCTCCGCTGTCGTACTTTTCTTTCAGAGCCTCGACAATGGTCTTCGTTCCGTCGGTTTCCGCGACGAGGGACAGTCCGTCCGTGTCGTCGTTCTTTATCGTTATATCCACGTCGCCCACGGTAATGTTAATCTCTTCCGGAAGGTCTATGGGGAAATCATCCAGTTTCTCATCCATTTTTATCTCGATTCTGTTTTCGGTGACGGTTTTCGTCATGCTTATTGCCGGCATTCCTTCGAAAACATCAATGTTTACTTCGGCATAAACCGAAGCTCCGGCCAACCCGTAGAAATATTTGCCGGAAATTTCAATGCCCAAAATGAGATCCAGGGAATCGTCGCTTCCGGACATCACGGTAAGCATGGCATTGAGCATGTTGACTTTGAGGCTGACCGGCAATGCGGCGGATTTTCCGGCCTTGATTGTAGTGGGTGCCCCCTCGAGAATTTTGTAATCCACGGTGCCTTTGTCATTGAGCAGACTTATTCCGAGGTCTATATCCATCAAATCATACCTGAGTTCGTTCCGAATCCTGATTTCGGTGAATATGCTGATACTCATTTCGTCGGATTCTTTCATAATCATGGACTGGACGAGGGTTTTGTTGTCCGCCCCTTTCAGAACAACGATTGCATCTTCGTCAATCAATGCCAGGTTTTCGATTTCAGTAATGGAATCGTCAATGTCGCCCTCCTGATTGGACGGTGTTATTTCATGAATCAATGCAGAATTCGACTTTTGGACGACCTGAACCGTGTAATCTACGTTGTTCTCGTTCAAAGCGCTCCTGATGTTATCTCTGAAAAGATCGGCGGAATCGGTGACCGGGTATTCGGAATCGGTTCCGATTTCAAATTCAAGAGGAAATTCGTCCAAATTGTCGGGAACGACCCCTGCGGCAACGAACACAATCACCCCTACCACAGCTATGGCATAGACTGCGTGCATTATCGCGTTATAAGTCTTCATGGGGGATAATGACGATGTAAATTTAAATTAACCGTTATTCATATCGGAAAATATGATTAAGATGACCGTTGATTAAGGGTTGATTATGTCTGATATCAGAATAAGGAAGAGGAAAAGAATGAGGGAACGGGATGCAAAGAATTTGTCCTCACTCCTCGAAGATACGATGGGAGTTCCGGTTTTCGGAGACGAACCCATAGATATGGCCGAAAGCACGGATTTCAAACTTATATTCGTCGGAAGCGAAATACTGGGTTTGGTGCATGAGGAAAAACCCTTCCTCACGATAAGAGGCATATTGAAATATAAACCCGGGAAACGGTACGTGACCGTGGATATGGGGGCGGTCCCCTTCATAACAAACGGGGCGGATGCGATGGGTCCCGGCATAACCGACGCCGATCCGGAAATAGAAGTCGGAGACATGGTCTGGATAAGGGACATGCGGAACGAAATTCCGTTGGCGGTAGGGGTGGCTCTCAGACCAGCCGCCGAACTGATGGAGAAAAAACAGGGCAAAGCCGTGACCACCATACATAATGTGGGCGACAGGCTCTGGAAATACGGGGAGTGATTCTTTTGTTGTTCAGCAGACGTAAAAAATCGGAAAACGGGCGGATGTTCGTGGATTTGGAGGACTACATGGAGGACACGGGAATCGACGATCGCGGAATCGTCATGAAAACCCTTGACATGAGACAGTTCTCCGACCTGACGGCGGTGGCCGATATGGTGAGCCGCAACTGGATGGTCCTGATTGAAACTTCAATGTTCGAGGAAGGCGAAACCAAAAGGAGGGATGCGGTGGAAAAAATGAGAACCGTCGCCGAGGACCGAGGCGGACGCTTTTATGAAATATCCGACAGAGTCGTTCTTATCGCCCCCCTCAACGTCAAAGTGGAACGTTGCCGCATAAGGAGGAAGACGTGAGATGGTGAAAACCGTTCACGATCCCCTTCACGGAAGCATCTGTTTGGACGGCGTATTTCTTAAACTTGCCGACAGGCACGAAATGCAAAGACTGAGGTTGGTGAAACAACTGGGTATGGGGAATTTGGTGTTCCCCGGGGCGAATCACACAAGATTTGAACACTCTCTCGGCGTTTATCACTTATCCGGCAGAATGGCCGAATTTCTTGAACTTTCCGAAGAAGAAACGGATACGGTATGCGTCGCCGGCATGCTTCATGACATATGCCATACGCCGTTTTCCCACACCCTCGGCGAACTTGCCGAAGTGCGGTTCGGACTGGATCACATGAAAGCGGCAAGAAAACTCATTCACGGAGACATTCCCATATACTCCGAATATGACGAAGAGACCCTCGCGTCCGAACCCACCATAGCGGAAATCCTGGAAGATGCGGGGATATCTTCCGAAAAAGTCTGCGATCTTATCGAATATCCCGAATCCAGACGGCCCAATCAAAGCTTCTTCTCCAAAGAAGAGGGTCAGTCATTTTTCAAAACCGGGGACCATCTACATCAGATTATCCACGGACCGATCGATTCCGATCAGATGGATTATCTCGTCAGAGACGCCCATTACACCGGCGTGACCCACGGGGCAATAGACATCGAGCGGATAATATCCATGCTGGAAGTTCATAACGATCAGCTTGTGCTCAGGAAAGGAGGAATCACCGCCGCCGAAGGCATGATGGTTTCCCGTTCGCTGATGTACACTTCGGTGTATTACCACGAAACCGTGAGGGTCGCCGGCTCGATGCTTAACAAAGCCGTCGAGGAGTCAGGATTGGAACTCGCCGATATCCATCTGATGACCGACTGCGATCTCATGTCGGTTCTGGAACGTCAAGGGGGAAGAACCGGTAAAATCGCAAGGAATCTGAAAAACAGAAGACTTTACAAAAAAGCCCTTGCGGGATATGTTGCGGATCTTTCGGAAGAAGACATGGTAAATTTGGCCCGGTACACGGAATACGGGGAGAAGAAAAAACTCGAACAGGAAATCGCCGATGCGGCGGACGTTCACCTGTCCGAGGTTGCGGTGGACATACCGTCAGAATCCGCTCTGCTGTCAAAGATAAGCATAGGGAAAACCGACGTTCCGATACTCAAAGACGACAGAGTGCGGAGCATAACCAAAATATCTTCCATAGCGAAAGCCCTGCAGTTCAGGGATACTTTCAGATGGGCGCTTCTGGTGTCATCCCCTGCGGACAAGACCGACGAAGTGCGGAAAGCCGCGAAAAAGGTCCTCAATCTTTGATTTCAGAGCCGTTTATATATCAAAAGTCCGGGGAAGGGCAGTAATTATATTCACAATATGCACATAGACATAACGCATGCCCGGAGGAATACTGGCGATCGCCGCCATCGGTATCGTCGCCGCAGTTGCCACGACCATCGGCGAGATTGCGGTGCTTACGATGTTTTACATATCGACACCGGAAGGTCCCGAGGGACGCACCAAACGCAGAATCATCGATACGGGATACTTTATCGGGAGCGGGTTGGGGATACTGGTGTCGGCGGCAGTCGCATTGGGATTCAGACATTTTGTGCCCTTTGAGTATCTCTGTTGGTTGGGCATCGTCCCCATCGCCATGGGAATTCACTATCTCCTGCGCCCGGTGGCCGACCGCGAAATATGCAAAGCGGGAACCCTCATGGACAAAATGAGGTCGGTTCTGACCCCTCTTGGACTTTACACCATGCTGGCAATGGTTCTGACCCTTGACGACCTGACCGTCTACATCCCGTTGCTGTCGGTGATAAATCAAACCGAGATGGTATTGGTGCTGATCATAGCCGTCGCGAACATTGCTCTTATGGTATCGGCCAGCAGATACATCAGAAACATTACTTCGATAAAGTGCCACATAGACAGAATACAGCGTTGGCTGGCGCCGATGCTGTTCATACTTATCGGAGTGTTCGTCCTTGCTCAGGGAAGCCTGTTCTGAATCATCCCTTTATGACGCCGATGGGTGTGAGTTTGACCACCTTTGACGAAAGTCCCGCCCCGCTGACCACGTCGATGACGGTATCGATGTCTTTGTAAGCCTCGGGAGCCTCTTCTGTCAGACCTTGGTCGGAACCGCTGAACAGAACTATGTCATGGTCCGAAAGGTCTTTTCTTACTTCGTTGGCGGTGGTTTTGTGGGATGCGGATTTTCTCGACATTGTTCTCCCCGCTCCGTGGCAGGTGGAACCGAACGTCTGTTCCATGGCAGTTTTCTGACCGAGCAGAACGTAAGTTCCGGTTTTCATGTCTCCGGGTATTATGACCGGTTGGCCGACATCCCTGTATTTTGAGGTGACTTCTTTGCGGCCGGCGGCGAAAGCCCGGGTGGCCCCTTTGCGGTGAACCACCACGTCCATGTTCTTCCCGTCCACGGAGTGGTTTTCTTCCTTGGCTATGTTGTGCGCCACATCGTACACAAGATCCATCTCCATATCTTCCGCCGGGCGTCCGAGAACATTTTCGAAAGATTCCCGGATCCAGTGGGTGATCATCTGTCTGTTGGCCCAGGCATAATTGGCGCCGCAGCACATGGCTTTGAAATAATCCTCCCCCATGGTTGATTTCAGGGGTGCGCAGGCCAGCTGTCTGTCGGGAAGTTCGATGGAATTTTCCCGTATGTACTGTTCCATGTCTTTCAGGTAATCCGATGCAATCTGGTGGCCGCAGCCTCTGGATCCGCAGTGCACCGTGACGGTGACGGTGCCCTTTTCCAATCCGAAGACTTTGGCGGCTTCCTCATCGAAAACCTCGTCCACCACGTCCAATTCCAGGAAATGGTTTCCGGAACCCAGGGAACCGAGTTGAGGCAGCCCTCTTTTCTTTGCTCTGTCGCTGACCGTTGAAGAATCCGCATCCTTCATCCGACCTCCCTCTTCGGTGGTGTCCAGATCCTCTTTCCATCCGTATCCGTTTTCGATGGCCCATTCGGAACCGGCAATCAGAACATCGTCAAGTTCCTTCTGTCCCAATCTTGTGAGTCCTTTGGACCCGAGTCCCGAAGGGACGTTGGAGAAAAGAGCGGCCACGAGATCTTTTCTTTTTTTGCCGATGTCGTCAACCGTGAGGTTGGTTTTGATAAGACGGACTCCGCAGTTGATGTCGAAACCTATCCCCCCGGGGGAAATGCTCCCTTCGTCGGCGTCCACGGCGGCGACTCCGCCAATGGGGAATCCGTAACCCCAGTGAATATCGGGCATTGCCAAGGAATTTCCAACAATTCCCGGAAGGCAGGCGACGTTGGCCGCCTGCAAAGGAGCGTTGTCGGAGCGGATCTGCGGTATCATGCCCTCGCCGGCATAGATAACCGCATCTGTGCGCATGCAGGGAACTTCGCCCTTGGGAATGCGCCATCTGTATTCATCAATCCTTTCCAATGTGCCGTTCCATGCCATATTATCAAAACCTTGGAAAATAGGGGCCGGGACCGAGATTTGAACCCGAGTCGGGGGATCCACAGTCCACCAGGATAACCAAGCTACCCTATCCCGGCCATGAATAATCGCTTGATTGTGTTAATGTACATAAAGATTATTACGATTCCGACCTGCGGGGTCCCTGTTCATACAATGGACTATCCTTATTATATGAACAATACCCATTGTCAGTTTTATGGGAAAGAAAAACCTGATTTCAGTCACGGACATGAAAGACGAGTGGCCGGATCTTGTTGATTTGGCGATAAAGATGAAGGCCGAGCGAGGAAAACACGGCGATCCTCTCCTCGACAAAACACTGGCGATGATATTCGAAAAGCCCAGTACCAGGACCAGGATATCCTTCGATGTGGCAATCACCGAACTGGGCGGTCACGCTCTGTACATCGATGAATCGAATTTGCAGATGGATCACGGAGAAACCATCGAAGACACCGCGAAAGTGATGAGCAGGTTCGTGCACGGAATCATGTACCGTGCCAACGATTACAAATCCATGGATAAGTTCGGGGAATTCGCCACGGTTCCGATAATCAGCGGCCTTGACAATCTGGAACATCCCTGTCAGGCTCTTGCGGATATGGTCACAATAAAGGAAAAGAAGGGAGGATTCCGCGGAAAGAAACTGGTGTATCTCGGGGACGGGAACAACGTCTGCAACTCTTTGCTTTACGCCTCCGCCATTCTCGGATTGGACATGGTGGCCTGTTGTCCGGCGGTCAGGATGCCCAACGCGGAAATTATGCTCAACGCATCCCGTATAGCCGATGCCAACGGGAGCAAAATCATAGCTTCCCACGAGCCCGTCGAAGCCTGTGTGGATGCGGATATACTATACACCGACACCTGGGTTTCCATGGGGGACGAGACTTCCATCGAAACCGCCACGAAGCTCTTCAGCAAATATCAGATCAACAGGAATCTGATGAATTTGGCAAAACCGGATTGCATCGTGATGCACTGTCTTCCCGCGTACCGGGGACAGGAGATAACCGAAGAGGTCATCGACGGACCCAACAGCGTGGTGTTCGACCAGGCGGAGAACCGGCTTCACGCCCAGAAGGCCGTGCTGTACACCTTGCTCAGATGATCTGACACGAAACCAAATCCTCGACGGCGTCGAGGAACACTTCTTTTTTATCCGCGGGTATCGTGGCGCCGGCGGCAACACTGTGACCGCCTCCGAATCCGCCGACGAACCCCGCGGCTTTTTTCATGACTTCCGAAAGATTGAGTCCGCGATTCACAAGCGACCGGTCGGCTCTTGCGGATACCTTGACCCCGTCTTCCGCGTCGGCAAAGGCGATTATCGGCAAATCTCTCCTGGCGATGTCCGTGTTCAGCAACATTCCCGCAACTATTCCCACCACCGTGTCCCGTATGCTGTCTCCGGCATCGAAATATTGGACGAAACGTCTTTCCCGCATCAGATGATTTTCACGGACGTAAGTCAGAGCCGAAGAGATGTTCTTTCTGTGTTCTGCACGGTTTCTTTCGGCGTCTTCCAACGCGGTGATGTCCCCGCAACAGATTCTCATTCCCGTATCCGCGTCTTCATATCTCCCGCAGGAATTCAGGATGGTGGCGAATTCCTTTGCATCCCTCAGCCCCGAACCCTTTTCGAAGTTCGGCAGGGTGTACACTTCGCCGTAAAGACGGTCGATTACGTCGGAACCGTCCAACAGATCCGTCAACTTCTCCGTGGCTCTTTCCTTTTCACCGGGACTGAGATCGTTCCAGACTCTGTTTTTTCCTCTGTGGGTAAGTCCGATGTTCAAATCCGAATAAAACTTGACGCAATTCTGAGGGGAATTGGTCAGCCCCGGAAGTTCCGGGTCGTTGCTGTACTGCAGATACTGCACCAACCCTCTGGTTTCCCTTCCGAAAAGACGCAAATCCATTTCCGGCAACACGTCGCCGGCGGCAAAGGCATCGTCCACAATGACACGGTTCAGTCCTGTGAGCCCGGAGCCTTCGCTGTCTTGGAAATCCCCCACGGCACCGACGAGTCCGAGGAAGGCCAAATCGATGTTTCTCGGATCGACTTCCTTGGCGACCATATACGTCGCCCCCGCCCCGCTGATTTCCACGGACCCGTCTATTCCGAAACAATGGGGATTCACGTGAAAGACTTCGGAAAACCGGCTCAATGTCATCTGGCCGTTTTCCCGTCTGGTATCCGGAACGTGATGATCGGTAATCAACAAACCCTGTTTGGTAAATTCGGAAAAATACCCGCTGCCCAAGTCACATATCCAAACAAAATCTTCTTTGCTCGAATTCACGGTACTGACGACTTCTTCGGTAATCTTTTCCACGTAAACCGTAACGTGTTCGATGCCGAGACGTTCCAAAGTCATGGAAGCTATGGAGCCTGCGGAAATGCCGTCGGCGTCTATGTGGGATATGACGAGAACGCTTTCGGCGGTTTTGACGGCTTCGGCGGCGCGTTTTGCCTCTCTTATGAATTTTTTGTAATTACCAGATAAATCCCGCATAATCCCTCACCAGTTTGGGATAAACGATTTCTGCGATCCGTTCCAGATTGACCGTGTCTGCCCGGTTGTATTCCACCAGTTTATCCAAAGCATCGGCGTCATTATACATTTCCCAGCGTTTCCACAGGCGCACGGCTTCGAAACCGTCCACCCCCTCTATCTCTTCGGCCCTCTCGATCCCCAATTCCGTCTCCAATCTTCCGAGTCCGCCGCTGAATCCCACTCTGCGGGCGGCGAACCTCAGGTCGAGGTGAGGCATTTCAAAATCCAACGAAGGGAAACTGTTTTTCAGTATGGGGATGTCGAAACAGCTGCCGTTGAAAGTAACCAGCATGGTGGAACCGTTCAAAGCATCGGACAGATTTCGGGAGTTCAGTTCTCTTCCGTGGACAAGCGTCACGGTACGGTTCTTTCTGTGAACGGTGACGGCGGTTACAAGGGAGTCCCTGCTCAACCCGTCGGTTTCTATGTCCAGATATGCGGCTTCGTCGCCGAATTCCCCGAACATGCGCCATTTTTCGGATTTGGGCGTTATTTTTCCCAGGCCGACCGAATCTCTGTTTTTCAGCAAATCCGCGGCTTTGGAAATCGCCCGGTCGCAATCCCCTTTTCTGTACACGGGGACGGTGCACACCTCTTCGGCGTCAAGGAACTCTTCCCAGTTTCTGATTCCGGATTCCCAAATACACATCTCCTTTTTCTTTCCGATTGACGGAGCTATGCAGAAGGTGCGCTTAATCATAACTTGAGCTTATTGTCAGACTGTGTAAAAAACCCTTGCATCCGCTGAATTAATATGTCTTCCGCGGATAATGTAGTATGCGCACACTGGAAATTCTTCCCGATGTCCTGGTGACCAGCGACCGATGCCTGTTGCTGGAAGGGGGCCGTACCGCCGTCATAGGGGATTTGCATCTGGGATACGAAACTTCGTTGGAAGACGAAGGCATGTTTCTGCCCAGGGTGAACACGGGTACGATACGGGATGCGCTGAATCGGATCATAAGCAGATACGAGCCTGAAAGAATGGTTCTGTTGGGGGACGTGAAACACGATTTCCGGAGATCCAGGGGAGAATCCTCCGACGAGATTCTGCGTGTAATCCGTTTGCTCAACGAAGCCGTGGAAACCCTGGTTATCAAGGGAAATCATGACAATTACATTCAAAACGTGTTAATTGAAGAGGGAATGTCTGCCGTCGATTTTGCGGACATCGCCGGATTCAGACTGGAACACGGACATGTGGATTCAGGACGCAGACCGGTAATCATCGGTCACGAGCATCCGGCGGTAAGGATTCCGGGTTCCGGCGGGGAAAAAATACACTGTTTCGTGCTGGCCAGAGAAGAAGGCGTACTTGTGATTCCTCCTTTCAGTCCCATGTCGTTGGGCAGCGATTTGCTCACCGAAGGAACGGCAATGTCCCCCGCACTCCGGGAATCGGATGTGGGTAAGGCCGAGATATACGGAGTGTCGGATTTGGGAATCATGGACCTGGGCACTCTGTCGGAATTGGAAGACATGGATGCTTACTGAGTCAACGGCACTTGTATAACGCGTGCACCTGAACATTAAATAATAGTTAATACATTCAACCGAAACAGGAGAATTAAACGTATGTCAATGACTCCAAAAGAAAGAGTGCTTGCAGCAATGAAACACGAAGAACTCGACAGGCCTCCCGTCGCGATTTTCACTCAGTCCGCTACCCTTGGAATGATGGATAAAACCGGCGCCGCATGGCCCGAGGCACATGGTTCTGCTGAACTTATGGCGAAATTGGGATCTGCACAGGCCGACATGTTCGGTTTCGAGGCAGTAAGAGTGCCCTTCTGTCTGACCGCTGAGGCAGAGAGAATCGGCTGTCAGGTCGCTGTCGACAAAAGAGACGCGGCCCCTATGATTAAAGAACACCCCTTCACTTTTGATCCTATGAGCGGCGAATACGACAGCCCGGACTCCCTTATGGGAGTTGAAGAGCTTATTTCCGGCGGCAGACCCAAAGTGGTCCTCGAATCTTTGGAACTTCTCAAGAAGTCCCACGGCGACACCCACTGCATCGTCGCGGGAAACACCGGTCCTTTCACGCTTACCGGTCACTTGGTGAACACCGAAAACATGGTCTTCGCCATGATGATGGAACCCGAACAGGTTTCCAAATGGGTCGGAGCGGTCGCACCCCTTCTCAAGGGATACAGCCAGGCTCTTGCCGATGCCGGTGCGGATGTCATTCAGATGTCCGAACCCACCTCATCCACCGACCTTATCGCGCCTGACATGTTCATGGACGCCTCCGGTGTCTTCGTGAAAGACGCACTTGCGGGAGTCAAAGGAGCTTACTCCATCCTCCACGTGTGCGGCAACACCCTGCCCATTCTCGACGTTATGGCCGGCACCGGCGTTACCGGTCTGTCCATCGAAGAGAAAGTTGACCCCTTCGAGGCAACCAAGGCAGTCGGCGGAAAGACCGTTCTTGTCGGAAACGTCGGATCGGTCAGACCCCTCTACCAGGGAACTCCTGCGGACGTAGAGCGCGAGACGAAGAAGACTGTGGAAGCAGGCTTCAACGTCATCTCGCCCGGATGCGGTATCGCTTCCGCGACCCCCGACGAGAACCTGGTCGCAATGGTCAAAGCAGTCAAAGGATGAACGCGGTTCATTCCTGACTCAAACCCCTTACCTTTATTTCCACTTCTTCTTACAAATATTTATTACGGCGCAACCCGATTGCCGGCACATGTCCGAAATAACGGCGGCTAACGCAGGGTACGCTTCCGAAATCAAGTCGACAGTCAAACTTGATTTTGAACCCGTAGCCATAAAACTTATTCCCGAAGGCGAAGATTTTCCTGATTATTCAAAACCCGAACGCCAAATGTCCCACTGCCAGGCAATCACCCGTGCCCGCAAAGGCGAATATTTCACCCTGAAACCCGAAGATTTCAGCTGTCATGTAGGCTCTTCCGCCCTGAACATGTCCGACACCCCGGAAGGTGTGGCCGACGGAACCTTCCATTACAATCTCGGAGGATTCGAAACCCCGGAGGCGGCGGCAAAACTGATCGAGGACCGCATAGAGATGGACACAAAGATAATCGGCGAAATCGTCTGTCCGCTCAAGGACGCGGATTTTGAACCTGATGTGGTCGTCATAATAGACGTCCCCGAAAAAATCTATTGGTTCGTCCCGGCAATCACCGGGGTCGACGGCGGAAAAGCATCCTTTACCATGGGTTCTTTTCAATGCACCTGCGAGGACGTGACTTCATATCCTTACGTGACGCAGAGTCTGAATATTTCTCTCGGATGCTACGGATGCAGAAGAAGAACGGATATGAAACCCGAAGAATTGGCAATGGGTTTCCCGTACTCGATGATCGGTGAAGTGACGAGACGTCTCGGAGTGTTGGGCGAAGGCATAATGCAAAAAGCAAAGCGTGATTGAGACACACACCGCGTCTGATACAAACCTTTTAATATTAGATTTCTAAAACAGATATATTAACGCTGTTTAATAATCAGAATCCGTAAATCAATTCACAATTTAACACTGTGAAACGTTGGTTTTATAATAGATTAACAGGATACTCAGAATTGCAAGGGAGTACAGGGCCCAACCCTGTAGAATATAAACGGAGGTAAAAAATGCCAAAATACGAGGACGTAATTGACTTGTATAGCGACGAGGGAAAAGTTCTTGCGAAAGACATCCCCCTTGAAGCAATCAGTCCGTTGCGCAACAAAGCCATCCAGAGGATTGCTGACCTTACCAAGAGGACCTGCGCCGTCAACCTCGCCGGAATTGAGAGCTCTCTCAAAACCGGTTCGATGATGGGCGGTATGTTGATCAAAGGTAAGGAAATCGACATCCCCTTGGTGAAAAATGCTGATAAGATTGCGAAAGCAGTCAAAGAAATGATTCAGATATCCCCGGACGACGACACCAAAGTGGAAGTCAAATCCGGAGGAAAGAGCTTGGTCGTTGTATTGCCCGAACAGAGGGCCAACGTAGGTATCGAGTACACAACCGGATTCACATCCACCGCTGCTGCCGTTACCGAAGCGATCATAGACGAATTCAACATCCCTATGTACAAGGCCAACATGGTCAAGGGAGCCGTTTGGGGAAGATACCCTCAGACCGTCAACTTTGCAGGATCCAACATCAGATCCATTCTTGAAGTTCCTCAGAACAACGAGGGTGCAGGTTACGCTCTCAGAAACATCATGTCGAACCACGTTGTAGCGCTTGTTGACAGAAACGCGATGCAGGGAACTGCGCTGTCCTCGATCTTCGAGCAGACCGCAGCTTTCGAGATGGGAGACGCCATCGGTCCGTTCGAAAGGGGTCACCTCCTCGGACTCGCATACGTAGGTCTCAACGCCAACAACATGCTCTACTCAATAGTCAAGAAGAACGGTAAGACCGGAACAGTCGGTACCGTTATCGAATCCATCATGGAAAGGGCCATTGATGACGGTGTCATCTATGTAAAAGAAACCCTCCCGTCCGGATACAAAGTCTACACGACCGATGACCTCCCCCTGTGGAACGCCTACGCGGCGGTCGGACAGGTGGCGGCAGTCATGGTGAACGTCGGTGCGGCAAGAGCCGCCCAGGGTGTGCCCTCCACAGTTCTGTATTACAACGATCTGCTTGAGCACGAAACCGGACTTCCCAGCGCCGACTACGGCAGGTCTATGGGAGTTACCGTCGGAATGTCATTCTTCTCTCACTCCATTTACGGAGGAGGAGGACCCGGTCTGTTCCACGGAAACCACGTTGTTACCAGACACTCCAAGGGTGTTCTGATCCCCGCCATCACCGCAGGTAACTGTCTTGACGGCGGAACGCAGACATTCTCCGCTGAAGCAACGTCCGGAGCCTTCAAAGAAGTTTTCGGTGACTTGGAAGAATTCCGCCGCCCGATACAAGTCGTCGCGGCCGAGGCGAAAAAGATAAAGAAGAAGGTCTGAACATGTTGAAACCGCCAGCGGAATATGCCGGAAAGCCACTTCCGGAAGTAAGAATAACGACAAACCGTCTTCTCGGCGCTGAGACGACCGAGAAAGTTTTGAACGATTTGAACGAAATCGAGTATATAAGACAGATTCACTTGTCGGGCGAAAGCCTGCCGAAGACAATCAACAGCGGTCCCAACAAGGGGCTCGACAACAATCACACGCAACGCCGCATGATTACGGTTTGCGGAAAAGAGATGGAACTCCGCCACATGGTCGGTTCTTTCTACATCGAGCTCAATGTTGAGAACGAGGAAATGCTCGAAGAGACCGCTGGAAAAATCAAGGAAGTTTTCGATGCCAACATAGAGCACGGATTCACGCTTGATATCGGTAGATACTCAAAATACAGACCTTCTTTAAGAGACTATAGAGGTGTTTAAATATGTCATCATACAAAAGACAGTTCTACCCCGGACAGAGTGACCCTGCAGTCGCAAGGCGCAGGATTATGGATCCCAAGGTAAAACTGAAGCAACTTCGCGATGTGCCCATGGAGGACGTCGTGAAACTTATGGGACACCGCAACCCCGGAGAAGACTACAAGTCTATTCACCCCCCGATTGAGGAGGGCTCCGAACCCGACTGTCCTATCAGAAAATTGGTTACCCCCATCGACGGCGCCAAAGCCGGAGACAGAATCAGGTACATTCAGTTCACTGATTCCGTTTACTTCGCACCCGTGTCCCCTTACCAGAGGGCATGGATGTATCTGTCCAGACACAGAGGTATCGATACCGGTACACTGTCCGGAAGGCAGATTATCGAAGTCAGGGAAAGAGACCTTGAAAAACTCGCAAAAGAATACATCGACAACGAAACCTTCGACTCCGCACTTACCGGAATCAGGGGTGCGACTGTTCACGGACACGCCTGCCGTCTCGATGAGAACGGACTTATGTTCGACGCATGGCAGAGATACGTCTGGGACGACGAGAAGAAAGAAGTTGTCTATGTGAAAGACCAGGTGGCTTTGCCCCTCGACACGAAGATTTCCGTCGGTAAACCCGCAAGCATGGAGGATGTCAAGAAGAGATCCACCATCTTCAGGGCAGACGGAGTCGACATGAGGGACGACAAAGAAGTCACCATGTACCAGCACAGAATCCACTTGCTCAGAACATTGGGCGGATTCCAGCCCTTCAAGTTTAAGGGGGAGTAAGTAATGGCAGACAAAGACAAAAAGTTCATGGAAGCAGTCTCTAAGAAATTCGAAGAGGCTCCTACCGAAGTATCCACGAGCTACTATAAATTCGGCGGTTACAAACAGTCGAAGAGCAAAGTAGCGTTCCAGGATGCAGCAATGAAAATTGCCGAAGAACGCGGTTTCCCCATGATGAATGAGGACATCGGAGTTCCCCTGGGACAGAGGTCCTGGATGCCCTACCAGCTGTCGCACACCGACATCTTCGTAGAGCCCGACGACCTTCACTGCATAAACAACCCTGCTATCCAGCAGGCCTGGGATGATATCAGAAGGACCATCATAGTCGGTCTGGACTCGCCCCACAACACCATCGAGAGAAGGCTCGGTAAGGAAATTACCCCCGAGACCATCAACACCTACCTTGAAACCGTCAATCACACCATGCCCGGTGGAGCGGTTGTTCAGGAACACATGGCAGAATGTAACCCCGCGTTGGTTTACGACTCCTATGTCAAGGTGTTCTCCGGTGACGATGAAATCATCGATGAAATCGACAACAGATTCGTTATCGACATCAACAAGCTGTTCCCTGAAGACCAGGCAAAACAGCTTAAAGATGCGATCGGCAACAAGATGATGCAGGCTGTCCGCGTCCCCACCATTGTCGGCAGGGTCATGGACGGTGCGACCACATCCAGGCACGCAGCCATGCAGATTTCGATGGCTTTCATTTCCGCCTACAAACTGGCGGCAGGTGAAGCGGCCATCGCGGACTTCGCATATGCGGCCAAGCACCAGTCGATTTCCATGGGTACCATGATGCCCGCAAGACGTGCAAGAGGACCCAACGAACCCGGTGGAATACCCTTCGGATTCATGGCAGATGTCGCTCAGTCCGACCGTGCTTACCCCGATGACCCCGGCCGTGCGGCTCTTGAAGCCGTTGCGCTCGGTGCAATCATCTACGATCAGATCTACCTCGGAGGATACATGTCCGGAGGTGTCGGTTTCACACAGTACGCAACCGCGGCTTACACCGATAACATCCTTGAAGACTACGTATACTACGCGATTGACCAGATCGAGAGCAAATACGGCGGTCTGTGCAAACTTGACCCCAAGGACTCGGAAGCCGTCATGAGCCTCGCTGAGGACATCAACGGTTACGCACTCTCGTCCTACGAGAAGTACCCCGCAGTCATGGAAACCCACTTCGGAGGTTCGCAGAGATCCACCGTTGCCGCGGCATCTACCGGTATCGCGGGATCCATGGCAACAGGTATCGCCGATGTCGGTGTCAACTGCTGGTATTACTCCATGCTCGAGCACAAGGAGAGGCTCGGAAGACTCGGATTCTACGGATTCGACCTTCAGGACCAGTGCGGTTCCGCCAACTCCTTCGCTTACAGATCTGACGAAGGTCTGCCCATGGAAGCCCGTGGACCCAACTATCCCAACTATGCAATGAACGTCGGTCACATGTCCGGTTACACCGGAATCCCCAAGGCAGCCCACGCAGCCCGCGGAGATGCCTTCACGGCCAACCCGTTCATACGCGTCGCTTTCGCCGACCCCTCGCTCCAGTTCGACTTCGCAAACATTACGAAGGAGATCGGTCGCGGCGGTCTCAGGGAATTCGTCCCTGCCGGTGAAAGAACTGCAGTCATCAAGGGATGATCGCGTGAAAGTAGGCGACATAGCGAAGTATGTGCCGACCTCAACGGTGGGCAAGGTGACGGAAGTCAGGGAAAGAGACGGCAAAACGTGGATTAAACTGGACTTTACCGGTTTGTTCTACGACTTGAACAGTCTTGAACCGGCCGCCGAATCCGAATATACTCCTGTCGCTTACAAAGATCGCGAAAAGAGGTTCGAAGGCAAAATGCAGTCCGTCAAGGACATAGAGGACACGGCCCGCGAGGTCGACATCTCTGAGTACATGCCTTCGGGCGGCGGTTAAACCCTTTACCCAAACTTTCTTTTTTTTTATTCTAAACAAAAAGCGTGATTATTTCCTCTTTTTGTAGAGCTCATTCATATCCACCAGAGTTAATTTTTCATCTCTGGCACTTTTAATAAGATTCTCTTCGAACCCGGATAACGAGAATAGAATGCAACTCCGTTTTGTATACCCCTTTACAAAGGATGCCGCTCTTTTCAAATTATCCAGATCTTTCACACACATCGGAGAAGATTTGAAGTTACAGCTGCCGAACAACACGTTGGAAGCAATATCGATTCCGTCAATCGCGACAATATCAATTTCAATATCGGTTTTCAGTTCAGAATCGGGTCCCCACCATTTGCCTATTGTACGGTATTCTGTGTTCATTGTCACATACTGTTTACAGATTTCTTCGAACTGTTTGCCCATAAATCCCGGAAGCATTTTTTCAATTTTTTCATATGCACTCTCTGAATCATGTGTCCGTATGTACGGGAGAACCTTATCCAAAACACCATACCTGAATCTGAAGAGGCCATCATTCAATTCATAAACGTCCCTTCTGCGAGAATTGGACATCGGAACTTCTCTTCTGACAATTCCGACAGACATCAGTAGCGATATGTTGTTTGAGCAGGTCCCTTTCTCTATTCCGGTGGCTTCGGAAATTTCTTTGATTTGAGTTTTTCCGTTGGCCAGTGCAGAGATTATTGACATGGGTATTGATGAATTTGTAAACTCTTGTCGTATGAGGTTTGCGGATTCTTCCAATAAACCCGACGAAGGCAGAAGGAAATTTTCTATCAAAGACTCTTTAAACGTATCATGCTGCGAAAGCCATTTTAGATAAAGAGGAATTCCGCCGGATATAGCGAAATACGTGGCGCATTCAATATTCTCAATTTTCGGAAAGAATTCGCAGGATTGTATGTAACTCAGAGGCTCTAATTTCATTTGGCGACTGAACCGTCCAAAAAGAGGCATTTGTTTTCCGTTGAGGATATAGTGCATCATTCTGATTGAAGATCCGCATAAAATTACGGTCAAATTTAATTCGGCAAAGTTGTGGTCCATGTATTTTTGAAACAAAGATGGGAAATACGGAACGGCATTAACCAGAAAAGGAAATTCATCGATTATTAATACGGTATTTTCTTCTTTGCAGGCCTTTACAGTGATGTCCAACGCATCTTTGAAACTTGTTAATTCTCCAAAAAAAGCATCAGGGAATGTTGATTGCAGAGACGCTGAGTAATTTTGCAGGTTAATTTTTTCACTGACTTCATTGCCTGTAATAAATATATTTTTCTTTACAGAATTCAATCAACAGGGAAGTTTTACCGACTATTCTTCTTCTTCTTCTTCCGCATATGGCGATACTTTTCAGCCCTTCCCTATTGTATAACGTCTCCAATTCACTCAATTCATGTTCTCGGCCTATGAGAACATATGGTATCAATATCTTCTTTATGTTATTAGAACAATGTTATTAGAACATTGTAAAGTTTTATATTAAAAAACTTTTGTTGTAAAACTTTAATATAATCCTGATTAATTTCAATTTATAGAGTTTATTATAAATATCTATAAACCTGGGCGCATATTAAACGGAGTTAAGTCAACATCAAGGTTAAGGAATAAAGATGTAAAAAAGCAATTTTATTCTCATTACGACACTTGCCGTTTCGTTAATGTTATCGATTCCTTTAGCCTTCGGTATGGCAACAGTAACTATTAATGATAATTTTGTTTAGCTTAGGGAAAGTGCCACCGGCGGTTTGGAGATGGAGGCGGCGGAGGCGGATTTTAATATATTTATATCTCCTGATAAAATTGGAGAATACCCTGTATTCAGCTTCCATCATAAAGGATGAAGACAATAATTTAATTCCGTCGACATGGTTTATGGATGATCGTACAGTAGATTTCCAGGTCACAGTACCCCGGGGTGTGAAATCCGTATTGTATGCACATATCTACAAAGGCGGTGTTGCCAATACAACTGATATTACTATTGATATCAATATAAACGGAAATGATTTTTCGGTCCATGTTACTGCTTCTGGCTCATATGGAGATAGTGAAGGCTATTACTCTGTAATGCCCACTGAAGATGGTCCAGTGATGAAAAAAATTGAATTAGCTGCATTAAAAGCAGATGATTTTATGTCCTGTGATGAAGGTGAAGCCTTATTGAATATTTCCGGGGAACGAGCGGGGACTACTTTTACCAAAATTGAACTTGCCTAGTATTCTTAGACCGATTTGTATACACCCTGTAATTTTTTTATTATGTAAAAATTGTAGTCGTACTGCAATAATTACAAATAGATACACGTCAATATTTAGGTGATGATTGATCGAACTGTCTTAAAGACCGTAGAAGAAAGCATTCGTTTGAAGCCGGTGACTTTAATAACAGGTGCCCGACAGGTTGGCAAAACAATATTATGTAAACACATAGCGGAAAAGCACGGTTTCAGTTATGTTTCTTTAATCGACAGATCTGAACGGGCAATGGCTACTAAAGATCCGGACATGTTCCTCAGCATCCATAAATCTCCTTTGATAATAGACGAAGTGCAGTATGCACCTGAGTTGTTGGATTCAATAGAAGCCATTGTTGACAAAGCGAAATATGACACGGGACACAACGAAGGGATGTACATACTTGCAGGAAGTCAGGTGTATAATCTGATGGACGGTGTAACCCAATCGATGGCAGGCCGAATATCGATAATCGACATGTCTCCTTTGAGTATGAATGAAATTTTATCCAGGGATGAAACTCCTTTCGAAGTAAATTTTAAAGAAAACATCAGGAAATCCATGGAAGTCAGCCTTTCTGTCGAAGAAGTTTATAAAATGGTTATACGTGGAAATTATCCCGAATTATATGAAAAACCCAGTATCAAAACCAACAAATTCTACTCGGACTATGTGGATTCGTATATCAGCAGGGACGTTTCACAGATAATAAATCTGAAGGATCAAAACAAATTTATGGAATTTCTTGAACTCATGAGTTCTTTAACAGGCCAGGAATTGGTTTATAACAACGTGGCAAAGACGTTAGGCGTTAACATACGAACCATACAGTCTTGGACCGGAGTACTGGTTGCCGGAGGGATAATTCGATTGATACGGGCGTATTCCGAACGTTCCACAGTTAAACGAATAGTGCGTCATCCGAAAATGTATTTCTGTGACACCGGTTTAGCGTGTTATTTGGCTAAAATTTTCGATTACAGGACACTGATGGCCGGATACCTCAAAGGCCCTATGATTGAAACCTTTATAGTGAATGAGATTTTGAAATCATACAAGAACAATTCGGAAGAAGCGGGATTCTTCCATTATCGTGATTCCCAGATAAACGAAATCGATCTTATCATTCTCAGAGACGGTAAATTAACTCCGGTCGAATGCAAAGCCGGAATTACTTACGGTTCTTCTGACATCAAAGCATTTGCAAGATTAGAGAATTCCGATTACGAAATAGGGCCGTCCTGTTTGATTTGTCTTACTGAAAAAGCTTACCCTATACGGGATGGAGTTTATGCTCTTCCAATAACTTCGATTTGATTGAGCCAGCAATACTTATGTCAAAATTGTAGCACAACTGCAATTTTTTTGTAATATTTACTTTCACATGGATTCCAAAGTGGCCGACTTACGTGATAACCGCGATAGCCAGGGCTGTGCCGTGCTGCGCACGGGCCTGTTCAGAAACCCAGAAGGAACCTGATCTCCACGCCTAATACGTTGAGAATACCGAAGATGTTTTCTCTCAGACCGGGTGGTCCGCTGAATCTCATCGCATCACCGTCGCGGTCGTACTCCACGATGCCGTTGTCCAACTCGTCAATGACTTTGTTTGCGGTCATCTTCCGAAGCACCGAATCCATAACATTGCTGAGCATGGTCGCAAGCGACACCACCGTCACCATGGCATCCTGTCTTCTGTGAAGATGCAGATACACATGATTCACACCCATACCGGACTTCATTATCCTGAAGTTCTTTTCGCTGTGATACTGTCCCAAATATACGTCCACAACCTTGTCGGCCGTCGCACCTTTGCGAAGATCTTCCCCGTCTTCGACGGCGAAGGGAAGGTTAGTCACCAGTACCCGTATTGAAAATCTCTCTGCGGCTTCGGCAATCTTGTCCTCAACGATCGAAACCGTACCTGTACGTCCCCGCCAATGAGGACCGTCCGGATCCTTCTTCATCAACCTTGGATCTTCCGAGAATGTCACATCCGTACGGTAAGCGCCGCAGTATTCGTTCATCATCTCATCGAAAGCCTTGCGCGCATCGTCTTCGCAGAAAAATTTTCTGCTCTTGAATTTGGATATGCGTTTCGTTGCCGCTTCAAATCCTCCGTTCCTGAGATATTCCGAAGATTCCTCTATGCTTCCGGACAGTCTGAATAAAAAGGTGAAGTTTGCCCCGAGGGCTGTTTTCATATCCCCAGTATCCAGGTGGCCATTGCGAAGTAAATGAACACTCCGCTGATATCGGCGATGGAAGTGACCAAAGGCCCGCTTGCCGTTGCCGGATCGATCTTCAGCCGAGACATCACAAAGGGGAGCGTCAGACCTATGAGGGATCCCACCAGAACCACCACTATCATGGTAAGTGACACTATCAGAGCGACTTCGGGACCTCCGCGGACGAGACCCAGTACAGAAACTGCAATGGCCATTGTGCAACCCATCAACACAGCAACGGCGGCTTCGCGGCCGACAAGCCGCAACCAATCCTTGGAGCCCACATCACCGGTGGCCATGGCTCTGATGACCAGGGTGGATGACTGGGTTCCCGCATTGCCGCCGCTGTCAATGAGCAGCGGCAGAAAGAAAACCAAAGCAATGACCGAAGTTATCGTTTCTTCGAAAAGTGCGATTCCCGCACCGGAAAAAATATTGACGAAGACCAACACCAGCAGCCAGGGTAAACGGGCCTTGTACAACATTTTTATGCTGGCACCCTTGATGTTGGTCTTGACGGAACCCACCAGGGCGGAACGGTGAATGTCCGCGGTGGTATCCTCTTCCATTATGTCCAAGGCGTCGTCGAAAGTAATGGCCCCCACCAGACGTCCTTCGGAATCCACCACCGCCAATGCGGGAATGTCTTCCTCCATGATGAGATCGATGGCCTCGGAACGCGGACTGCGGGTACGGGCGAAAATGTCCTTTCCCGTTACCAAATCCGTAATCGGCGTATCCGGTGTGGATTTAATCAGTTGTCCCAAGCGTATGTAACCGAGGTAATGCCGCTCACGGTCGATGACGAAAATACTCTCCATTTCATCCGGTCGCAGAGTGGATCGGTGCAGACCGTGGAGAACATCTTCAACAGTCTGGCTCTCTCTGACCGCCATATAGCGGGGACTCATGACCCTTCCGGAGCATCCTTCGGGATATCCAAGAAGAAGATTGACGGCATCACGGGCCTCAGGGCTCATGTTCGTCAGTAAACGTTTGGCGACATTGGCGGGAAGTTCCTCGAACAGACGGACGTGATCGTCAGGGTCCAAATGTCTCAGGAGGCGAAGAATTTCAGGATCTTCCATGGAAGACACAAGCAGGGCCTGTTGATCCACATCAAGATCTTCGAACACTTCGGCGGCCATATCTTTGTTCAAAAGACGGAAGGCAATTACCTTATCCACCGCTACCAAACCGGAAATCAGCTTACGGATGGCAACATCGTCCATGCCGGCCAGAAGAGTGCTGAGTTCGTCCAACCGTTCATCCTCAATCATCTTCTGAACTTCTTTCACAATATCACCATTCCCCCCATAAGGGTCTTTTCAGCGGGGTATGGCACAGGATTCATTTCATTGTATCCCATGTTTTCAATCATAACTGAAGATTCGAAGAAGCGGGTCGGAGCATTTCAACGGATGTCGCCCCGTCCGGTTTAAAATTCTCGGAAATATCCGATCCGCATAACCGGTCCGACGGCGGTTATTTCTATATCGTAATCGATGCAGTACCATGGTTATACGAATGTACAGTTCTCTGAAAGAGACGGAGGTCATCACCGACGATGCATATCTTGTCGGAAATATTCACGACGTCAATTATTCGTCCAGATCCTGGGATGTTCACTCTTTGTTCGTGCGCGGTGTCAAAGGATTAGGGGATGTGTTGGGGGCATCCGCCTTCAGAAAACTTCAATTCTCTCTGGTGGTCGACGATTATGCGTTGAATGATGTATTGTTGATCCCGGAAACCCGCGATCAATTGCAAAGGGCGTTGGCTTCCGATGAAAACGACACCGAAAAGATTGGCAGTCTGATTGGAAAAACAGTGATGTCTTTGGACGAAATCCCCATAGGAACCATCGAAGATGTAGGTATCGACACGGATGCTTGGAAAATCAATTCTTTCAAGGTAAAAATGGAAAAAAACGTCGCCACCGCATTGGACATAAAACTGGGTCTGTTGAACAAAACGGCTTCCGGTCTGTTGACCAACCATGTGGAGTCCGTCACAAAGACCGTGAATCTGGCCCACAAAGTGGAAGAACTCCGCGGTTATTTCACTCTGGATTGAAGTCGTCAAAAGCCACTATTATAGATGCAAGACGCGAATCGTCTTCGTATCCGTAATATTCTTTAATCAACAAATCCGAAGTTGGGGCGGGACTGCATGAGATGACTCTCGTGCATCCGTTCTCTTCGGACAATTCCGGGAATGGGACCGGCGGCAATACGAAAGCCTCCTCTCCCTCGCCTTTTATATGAGGGAACATTACAAAACTTTCCGACAACCAGACGATATCTTCCCGGTCTTCGTATTTTTTGAACGTGAAGGGAAACACTTCGGTCCCCAGCAACTTGCCTTTGGAATCCATAAGGATGACGGTGGCTTCGGGCGGAGGTCTGAATCGGGGATCTTTGATTATGCAGATGAGATGATCCCTTTCAAGAGCCTCCGCGAAGCCTGTGTTTTCGACATCGACATAACCTCCGATGGCCTTGACTTTCGCTTCTTCTTCCTTGAGGGTTTCGACCAAATCTCTGTCAAGGTAAAAACAGTGTACTACGCCTCTGAGGTTCTTAACGATGTCAAGAGGTTTTTTAGGGCCATGGCTATTCGATATCATATTATCCGTCCTTTTCGGAATTTAACGTTTACTCTATATTTATAGAAACGTCTTTTTTGAGACCCATTCCGCCGGCAACTTCTACGGCCTTTAAGACTCCGCAGGGCACCGGGCAGGTTGCATGGGGCAAATGTTCGGTGGCCAGTTTGTATATCGTGGTCGTACTGACGGGAGCTTCGACTTCCAAATAGGATGTTATGGGTTCCAAATGGGGGGCCAACTCCTGAAGGTATTCACAATCGGTGTCGAGTGTTACGGTCACAACGCCCATATCATCTCCGACGGCTGTAATCACAGTAATTCTTTTGCAGGCACCTGCATCCACAGTTACTTTACATTCAGTCATTTTCATCACTGCTCAGTCTAATCAGATTATCCGCACCCGCCATAGACCTGATATCAACAACGCCTACGGCTGCGATGACTCGATTATCTAAGTCGATAGGGGTTACAATTACCTTTATACCTTTGTACGGGCCGGAGGTTGCAATCTTCCGAATTGTGGTTCCCACATTGATTACCTCTTCCAAAACCTGACCGGTGTAGGTATTGTCTATAACTGTTCCGTTTTCTATCCTGATGCCGAGATTGTCCCGGCTTTTCGCACAGACCGGCAATCCCCCCACCAAATCATGAATGGCAAAAGCGAGGGAAACGAGTTCGTTTCCGGTGCTTCTGTGACTAAGGATATCTTTCAGATCCCTGTCGAACTGAAGTCCGCCCATAAGGGTCAGGGCCGCGATGACGGCGCCTTCTTCGGCCACGGCATGGGTTTCCCCGGTGCCTATGATTATGACGTCTTCGTTCCGTATGCTTACATTCGCCCAAAGCAAATCGTTGAGTTTGTTGTCAACGGGATATCCGGAGCCCGGGAACATCAATCGGCCGTTGTTGCAGATGAGGGTTGTCGCCCCCGTTGCTCCCGCCTTGATGGCCACATCCCGTTCTTCGCAACCGTACTTTACTCTGGACGCCATCTTGGATACCCTTACAACGCAATCGTATTCTCCGATAGTCAGGGATTCTGCGTCAAGATGTTTGATTTCCATATAGGCGGAATTGTAATAATCGGTACCTTTTTTGTTAATGGAAACGCCGCTTTTGTCAATATCCACAAGACCGTGTTCCTGAAGTATTCCCAAGATAGTTCTGGTGCTGCCCTCTCCGACACCAATCATCGAGGACAGTTTTTTACGTCCGATCGGATTATTCTTATCGAGACAGTCCAACGTCTTCCAAATATGGTAATCGCTGAATTTGGGTATGGGTCCTCCTGCGCCTTTGCGATGTTGGGTAAGCATATGGATGTATCAATCATCCATGTTTATAAACTAACCGCCAAAAAAGGACATTTGTGAAATATGCCCGGCTGTGCCGGCGGATAAAAGCAGATTAATTTCGTCAACGCCGTTGAATTTTTTAAGAGTGTTTTAATATCCTCGGTTCATTTCCCATACATGGTCAAAGAGTCGGTAGACTTCATTATAATAGAGAACGTCACAAAGAAATTTGGTGAGAAAACTGTACTTGATGGTGTGAGTGCAACCATACAAACCGGGAAATCGTTAGGACTTATCGGGAAAAGCGCCGCAGGTAAAAGTGTGCTCATTATGATGTTGAGAGGAAGCGGAGATTATGCTCCCACGACGGGACGTGTGATTTACAGAGTGAACAGATGCGTCGAATGTGAGAATCTGGACCTTCCCTACGAAGGTACGCCCTGTACGAAATGCGGTTCCGATACGAAAACAATCTCCGTCGATTATTGGTCTCTCAGCGATGACGATGTTCTGAAACGACAGATGAGAAGTCGCATTGCTATCATGTTGCAGAGAACCTTTGCGCTTTTCGGTGACAAAACCGTTATTGAAAATCTTTTTGAAGCTATCGGCGACCGTGCCGAGGGCAAAGAAAGGACCGAAATGGCATTGGAAATTCTCGAATTCGTCGGAATGACTCACAGGACGACCCACATTGCGAGGGATCTTTCCGGAGGAGAAAAACAGAGAGTGGTTTTGGCAAGGCAGATTGCCAGGAACCCCCTGTTTTTGCTCGCGGATGAGCCTACGGGAACTTTGGACCCGTACACCGCCGAAGTCATGCATGACCGACTCGTGAAGTATGTCAACGAAAAAGGAATCGCAATGGTTTTTGCCTCCCACTGGCCGGAAGCCGTCGAAAAGATGGCCGATGAAGCCATCTGGCTTGACGCGGGAAAAGTCGTCATGCAGGGAGATCCGAAAGAAATATCCGATAAGTTCTTGGAAGGCTACTCTTTCGAAAAGAAAGAATCCGAGAATTTGGGTGAGCCCATCATAAAATTGGAAAATGCGGAAAAGCATTTCTTCTCGGTCATCAGAGGCGTGGTCAAAGCGGTTGACGGGGTAACTTTCGAAATAAGAGAAAGGGAAGTTTTCGGATTGGTCGGCAAATCGGGCGCGGGCAAAACCACCACGTCCAGAATGATTGCCGGAATGACTCCCGCCACGGGAGGTTCCGTCGAAATCAAAATCGGTGATGATTGGATCGACATGTCCGAAATCGGAATGGCCGGAAAAGGACGGGCGACACCGTACATAGGATTCCTTCATCAGGAATACACGCTGTATCCTTACGACAACGTCCTCAGCAATCTGACCACAAGCATAGGCTCCAAGATGCCTGCAGAATTGGCCAAGTTCAAAGCCATGCAGGTGCTGGAAAGCGTCGGATTCGCCAAAGAAGGGATGGAGGATTTGCTTTATTCATATCCCGATACCCTTTCCGTCGGGGAATGCCAGAGAATCGCTTTCGCACAGGTTCTCATCAAAGAACCCAAAATAATTTTATTGGACGAACCCACGGGTACGATGGATCCGATTACAAAAACAATCGTGGCAAAATCGGTCATCCGCGCCAGAGAGATTCTCGGTGAAACTTTCATCGTCGTAAGTCATGACATGGACTTCGTTGAAAATATATGCGACCGTGTCGCTTTCATTGCCGACGGTAAGGTAAAGGCCATCGACACTCCCGATGCGGTCATCGGCCGATTCGGTTTGGAAGAATTGCAGGACAACGAATCGGACACGGGTGAATGAAGTGAAAAAACAAATCGGCCGTCACCTGAGTTTCGTTGAATGCAGAGAGGCCATGGGTCTCGGGGTAGGAGGAGCTCTTGCTCAGAGGGCAACCATTTCCGACAGCGGAAGAGACGTGGTCGCTGTGGCAATGGGCCCCGGCAAAAGACACATAACGAAACCCGTGTGCGAAATCACGTATGCCCTAAGGGAAGAGGGAATAGACACCAGCGTCCTGGTGGTGAACGCAGGCTCGGGAGTACCTTCCGACGCTCCCGACGTGACCACCGGTTCCAGATTCGGATTGGATCCTCTGGAAGTGGACAGACTCCGTCAGTTCAAAGTTATGATTATTCACTTGGGAAACGTACGTAACCATATAACGTACAAAGCCCGGTTGGTCCTCAGAAACGTGGATTTGCCGTCGATAGTCGTGGCTCAGTGCCCTGTTGATTTCGAGGACTTCGCCGCGATAGGCGTGAAAACGGCTCACGTCATGCCCGCGGACGAGGATATTCAGACCCGGGGATACATAGCCGACATCGTCACCGGCGTGGTCAGGGGAGTCACCTGCCCCCAGGAAAAATTGGACGAGATAGTGTCCAAATTACATGCGGTCATGCCGAGAGGTGAACGCAGATGAAAGTATTCGTCAACGGAAAATTGAAAGTATTGGAGGAAGGCGCAACCCTCGGAGACGCAATCGAAGGCGAGACTTACAGCGAAGGTTCGCTGATGGCCGTCCATCTTTCGGTGGACACCGTTACCAAAACCACAAACGATTTTGAACTCGTTCTTGAAAGAGGAACGATGGTTCTCCGTCTGGACGACACCCCCGATGCGGAACTGTTCAGAAATATAATGAACGATGTCGAAGGTTCCACGGCCAGATGGGCTACCAGGAATCTTGTGTCCTTCGGTTCATTCCCGACCGGGATAGAAGCGACGGCCGAAGACAGAATGTATCGCAGATATGACTGTTTCTTCTCTCTGGGGGGAGGGGACAACCACACCACTTACATGATGATCGCCAAACGGGATCACCGTGATTCCTACGGAGCGGGTTCCGGAAGAATCGGCCGCATAACCGTGGGGAGACATCTTTTGGACAACGTTCGGGAAGGAGAAAACATAATCGAAATACGTCCGGTCATGTCCGAAACAAGCACGGACAACGTGGAAGTGACCTCCGATCTGTCCTATGAACTCAAAGAAGGATATTCCGTTTCCACAAACATTCTGTTGGAACTGAATCCCAAAGCCCCGATGGCGGCGGAACACGTGCTCATAGCGACTTCAGGCGGGAAGTTCGACGTGACAGAACCTGCGGGAAGCTTCCTGGCGAATTCGGGATTTATTGATGCGGACATAAAACAGGAATTTTCCGACGTCAGGGAACCCGGTTCCGTAACCGTGAGAAACGAAGGTCTGGGCAACGGACGCATTTTCATATACAAAGACAAGAGACAGATATCCCCGTCGCACAGTTCGGCGGGCAAAGTGACCCGTGGGCTGGCTTTGATATCCATGGCCAAGGAGGGCGATTCCGTGGCCGTGGTCACCGACCCGCCGAGGATACTCGCCGTGGGCATGACCCAAAGTGAAGGCGAAGACTATCTTAATGCCGCGGGAATCAAACAAATCAGAAAGGGGGACCTGTCCGATGACGCGATAGTGGTCGAACAGGTTCCCGAACGCACCATGGATGCTTTGGCCGCGGGAAGCGTTGAAACCTTTGCCGTGCCCCGCGACAGAATATACAAAATAGAAATATCCGCCGATGACAGGGAAACCGTCAGATTCTTCAGGAGAATCACGGGATTGGACCACAAGTCCGTCGGTTCCATGAAAGTGCAGTTCACTTTCGAAGGGGCGCAGATGATAACGTTCCACGGTGACGAGGAAAGAGGCAAAACCCTTCTGCCTCAGGAACCTTTCAAGAACGTCAAACGCGGAGACATAGGCGTGACCAATCAGGTGCGTCCGATGAGAGGGCTTCTGGGAATACGCCTGGAAGACAGCAAATCATACGGGCCTACGGGAGAGGAAGCCTACGGAACCAACATAGTCGGAAGTTTCCTGGGAAACCTGGACAAAATGCTTGGAGAAGCGGAAAGCGATAAACCGATTTACATTACGGAGACAGACATATGAGCGACAACAGGGAAACCAGACTGCTGATGATTTCACCCAGGTCAAAATTGACTCCCGATCAGCTTGTGCGTACCATTCACGCCATGAACCGGGACGTCAGGATGAAAGAGACCTGTTACGGTGCCGTCATAGAAGGAGAAAAATTCGCGTTGAAGGCACTTACCGAAGAAATACGCGGGAAATATCCCAATGAAGTGTATTCAAAGCGCAGGGCCTACCCCGCGGGGGACCAGAGGAGATGCCGCGCGCACCATGGAACCCGGCCGGGATACAGCCAACTGGAAGCCGAATGGGACCTTCTTTCCAACGTTCAATACGGTCTGGAATGTGCCGACAGGGGAGAGGAAAGAGTACCCCTGAAAGCAAAAGAAAAACTGCCAATACTGGAATTTAAAAGAATTTGCGAGGAGTGACGATGAAGATTTTTATAGATCCGCCGAACAGTCTGATTCTGTTCGACATAGTGGAGAGATTCGGGCATGAGCCCCTGAGTGCCATGGCCGCCATACAAGAGAGGATAGACAACTTGGAGATTGACATGCCGCCGATGAACGTGACCCTGGATGACGTGGTCAACGGACTTGAGTATGCCGGCGTGGAAGTTCCTTCGGGGGTGAGAGGAAGACTCGCTCTCTGGGGACCGATGATAGAAGAAGCGGATGCGGCGATAATAATGGAAAACGCCCCGTACAGCTTCGGTTGCGTGGGCTGCGAACGCTCCAATGAGATGATTAAATATCTCATCATAAAACGGGGCATACCCCAACTCCGTGTTTCATATCCCGGAACCGAGGAGGAAGCCAAAGACTTCGTTCTCAGCACCAAAGAATTCCTGGAGGGGCTCGAATGACGATCAAAATAGCACAGCTGTCCTGCGGTACGGAATACAGCAGCGTTCAGCACGAAATAGAAAAGGCCGCATTGTCGGTCGGGGCAAAGATGGTATATCCGGACGTGGGCGCCGCCGACGTCGACAAAGCCGTGAAACGGTTCGGATTCAATCCCCACTCCAATCAGTTGAAAATCATGATAGCCAGGGCCGCCGCCCTGGCAGACGGGAAATATGACGCGGATGCAGTTTTCATATGTACCTGTTTCAGATGTGCCGAGGCGGCGCTGGTAAGAAACGAACTGAGAAGATTCATTCAGGATTATACCGATCTTCCCGTCGTCACATATTCTTTCACCGAGAGGCTGAAAGCCTCTCAGATGCTGACGAGGATGGAGGCTCTGGTCACAATCGTCACGAGAAAAGAGCTTTTGGCAAGGGAAAGGCAAACCGGCCTCAGCGCCGGTCTAGATTCCGGTTCCAGTACGACCAAAGCCGTCGTCATGGAAAACAACAAAATCATCGGAAAGGCCTGGACGGGTTCAGGGGATGTTGTGAAATCCGCCGACCAGGTTCTCACCGAAGCGTTGAACCAGGCGGGCTATGAACTCAAGGACCTGGAGGCCATAGGAACCACGGGATACGGCCGATACACCCTCGGAAAGCACTATAACGCAAAACTTGTCCAGGAAGAACTGACGGTCAACTCGAAAGGCGCCGTTTGGCTTGCCGACAGGCAGAGAGGGGAAGCGACCATTCTGGATATCGGAGGAATGGACAACAAAGCCATCACCGTCCGTGACGGAGTTCCCGACAACTTCACAATGGGCGGTATCTGTGCGGGCGCTTCCGGAAGATTTTTGGAAATGACCGCGAGAAGAATGGACGTAAACATCGAAGAATTGGGCCCCTTGGCAATGAAAGGAAACTGGAGAAACGCCAAGATGAACTCTTACTGTTCCATTTTCGGTATTCAGGATCTGGTAACCCAATTGGGGGAAGGAAAGACCTTCGAAGATGTGGCCGCGGCCGCCTGTCATTCCGTCGCCGAACAGGTTTACGAACAGCAGCTTCAGGAGATTGACGTAAGACGCCCGATTATTCAGGTTGGGGGCACTTCGCTGATCAACGGCCTGGTGAAAGCCGTGGGCGAAATATTGGGCGAGATGCCCATAGTCCCGCCGGAATCTCAGTACATCGGTGCCGTCGGAGGCGCTTTGCTGAGCTCGGGGATGCTGTGAGGTAATATCATGGAAATCACGGTCCAGGGAACGGATCCCTTCGGGAATGAGGAGTACGAGACACTGTTCCGTAACATAATGAACGACATGGGGGATGCCATGGCGATTGAGAAAGCCCATCTTGTTCTCAAAGCCGAAATACCCCTGTTCGTGTTCTCGGTGAAACTGAGAAGCGAACCCGAGAACAGAAAAATCTCCGATGTGGCAAGCATAAGGGCGGAAGGCGACGGAATCCATATCACCATCACCGACGAGCGTTACGCCCCGGAGATTCTGGACAGGATGTGGATGATGTACGGAAGGAACAGTGTCGAACAGCAGACCCGTTTCGACATGTCTGTTTCCGGAGCTAAAATGGATGACGTGGCGAACACGGTGGTCGCTTCCGGAGAAGAAGCGTTGAAAGAAGTCATCGGTTCGGTCTGGAGGTCTATGCCGGAAGGCATCAGGGTCCGCGAATCCTTCATTACCGGAACCGTTCTCACGGTGGTTGCCACCGAGGAAATCATGTTGCCCGAATACAGGAAAGAAGGCGTGGACATCCACGTGATGATGGGAGGTTCCCCTGATGTTTGAAGTTATAATGTACGACGGCGGTGTTTACCGTTCGTCAGAACTTTTCGAGAAAATAGAAGATGTGGGCGGCACCGTTCTGCAGAGAATCAGAAGTTCTCAGATGCTGACGGTGACGATGTCGATTCCCAGTGAAGACAAGGAAGACATCGTCTCACTTTGCACCGAAATCGGAGGGGACGTCAAAGAAGTTCCTTTGGCCGGAACCGAAATCGCCGTCGTGGGTCCCACCTTGGGACGTCATCACATGCCCCACCCCATATGCGACATAGCCGAAGCCCTGCGGAGAAAAGGCGCTTTGACCATAGTCATGGGATTGGCCAGAGGCAGAGGCAAACACACGTCTCAGATTTCAGCATCCGAAATCGCAATCATAAACGAATACGATGCGGCGATATTCTGTCTCGGGAATTTCAGTCCATGCATCAAAGCCAAAGCCGAGATGATGAAGGACATCAAAGTCCCTCTGATACTTGTCTGCGGTCCGCCAATGGAAAATTTCGAAGATTACTGCGAAGCCACGGTATGCGGGGTAGGCAGGAAATCCGAAAGGATGAGATCTTCTCAGGAAAGGGGCAAACTCAACGAAATAGTGTCGACAATGGAAGACATTCTTCACAATAAACGTAAGATGTTGTCCGAAGATCCGCTGTTCGTTCATCCTTCGGAGGTCAAACAGGTCTTGGAGAATTACCAACCTTTGGACATGTGTCTGAGGCCCTCGCCAATAGTTCTGCACATGGACGGCCTGAGGGCGAAGATACCGTATGCCGAGAATATCGAAGCCATCGGAAACATGGAGATATACGGCAGAAAACTGAAGGACATAGCCACAATCACCGAATCCAAACTGGACAACAGCAGTATGCTGGTAAAAATAAAAACGGCTTCGGAGGTCGAATACGACGACAACCGTGCCGAAAAACATCCGTAAGGGCACTTACGCTCTGTTCCTGACCCTGTCCGAGGATATCACGGCAGACACGGGAGCCCTGGGCGAAGTCTTTTACGAAGCGGGAGAGTACTGTTACGTCGGCAGTGCCATGAAGGGTTTGGATCAGAGAATATCCCGTCACATGTCTTCGGAAAAAAAGATTCACTGGCACATAGACAGACTCACTCCCGTTGCCACAGATATGATTGCTTACGTGTCTGAAGGAATCGACTGCGTTCCGGAATGTGCCATGGCGGACATCGCCGTGAAAACAGGGCTCGTTCCTTACGTGGACGGTTTCGGGTCTTCCGATTGCGGATGCCGCGCACATTTGTTCAAAGTGCCCCCCGGAGGGAAAGACCGCCTGGTCTCAGTTCTGAGTCTGACACCTTATTAACGGTATAACCACGCGTGCGCGATTGAGTAATCCTTATAATGTATCACAGACTTCCGACTGTATAATAAGTTCACACTTCGGATGTGGAGGCAATAAATGAAAGCGAAAGCAACCAATAACACTGAATCAGTTTTATCACGTGATGTAACAGACGAGACAATCGCCAAGCTTGAAGGCATTGTAGGGAGAGACAACGTAAACACAAGCGATCTCGAAAAGATCCTCTACAGTCATGATTTGGCCCCGCTTCCGAAGGAAGCAGGTGTCGCATTCAAAAATATTCCTGACGTCGTCGTAAGACCCGAAAATGACGATCAGGTCGCTAAAATTGTCGCATTGGCGTACAAAAGCGGAATTGCAATCATTCCCAGAGGCAACGCCACCTGGGGTCTCGGCGGATGTATGCCCACTCACGGCGGCATTGTTGTGGATCTCGCGTCCAGAATGAACGACATCATCGAAATCAACACGGAAGACATGTACATCAAGGCACATGCCGGATGCACCTGGAAGAAGGCAATGGATGAATGCATGAAATTGGGCTTCATCATAGGATCCTATCCCTCCAGTTTCCCCTCCGGCACACTCGGTGCATGGATATCCACCGACGGCATGGGAACCGGGAACTACAAATACGGAACCGCCAAAGACAACATTCTCAACATGAAAGTTGTTCTTCCCGACGGTGTAATGATTGAAACCGGTTACGACCACATCGGTTCGTACATGTCCGGTTACAACCTCAACCAGTTCTTTGCAGGTTCCGAGGGCACCTTGGGAGTAATGACCACAATCACTCTGAGAATCTACCCCATGGGAGAAATCAGGCCTCTTGCCTACGAATTCGACACCCTCAAGGAGATTCACGGGCCGATTCAGAAATTGGTCAACCACCCCAGCATAATGCCCCTTCACATTTCTTGGGCAGATCATCTGCACTTTGCAAACCAGCGGAAAGCCGGCGTTCACAGCACGGAAGCAAACAATATGCTTTTGGTAACGATTCAGGGCGACCCCGAATTCCTGGACTTCGAAGAGAAGGCAATCGACGCCATCATGGAAGAGTGCAATGCCAAAAAATTCGACAGTGACTTCGCCATGCACGAGTGGGATGAAAGATGCTACGAATTCAGGGCAAGGAAAGCCGGAGTCGGAGAGATTCCCGCGGAAGTCGTGGTCCCCGTCAAAAACTGGGGAGAGTTCGTCGATGAGTGCTACGGTGCTTTCGACACCATGAATATGGAAGCCGGCGGTGTGATCGGAGTCATCGTTGACCGCAATACCGCAATGTTCATGCCCTACTACTTCAAGGATGACGAAACCCTGTTGGGCATGGCCGCGTTCTCATTCAACTTCTACCTTGGCGACAGGGCCATGGAGTACGGCGGAAGGACCACCGGATTCGGAGTGTTCTTTGCCTGGAACCTTGACATCATACGCGACGAGAACACCGCACAGTTCATGAGAGAACTGAAGACCGCGGTGGATCCCAACGACGTCATGAACCCCGGTCACCTGGTGTGCGGCACCACAAGATTCGGAATCGATCTTACCGAGAAGATTATGAGCTTCGGAAGTCAGCTCCTTCAGGGCGTAAAGAAGCTCCTTCCCGCCGATACGACCTTCAACCAGAACCTCAAGAGATTCAGGTATGAAGAACTCGAACACGGAAAGGACGGTTCCAGAACCCGTGTTCTCGGTGACGGTTCCGAGTAAGTACGGACTCAAGTCCGCAAACCTTTTACCTTTAATTCAATCCGAACGATTCGGATTGAATTCTTTCAAATCTTCTGTAATTTTTTGAAGCTGAGGGTCTCCGGGACAAAGTTTAAAATTCCGACTCAATCGAACCGTTTCATCGGATATCATGAAAAAAGGTTATTTTATAAACACCGCATTACCGTCTGATAATTTATACAATTGCTTATAAAAAACAAATTTTAGGAAATAAAAAAATTTGGATTTTAAAAATTTGAAATCTGATGAAAATATTGAAAAAAATAACCTTTCTTATGCAATTTTTTTCTCGAGATATGAGGGTATATATACTCTATTCGGAGAATTTTAGTATATGTCCAAAAAAGGAATTGTTGCGGCAATCATTGTCGTGGTGTTGATCGGCGCAGGAGCAGGAGTATATTTTTTCATGCCTGCCAAGATTGAAATCAAAGACTCTTTTGCAGTCGGAGACAAACACACGATTGTTCGGGAAACGAAAGGAAGTTTCGAGATAACAGAAATAAATGAGGAAGGAGGCAATAAATTATTCGAATTAGAACATTCATACGGAACTTGGAGTGAGTCGGATTCATACACATATAACGAGTTGGTAATCGAAATCAAAAGCGTTCTAATTTTTAACGAGGATATCACGGATGCAACGTCTGAAGAGTTACGCATAGATACCGATTTTGGAAAAAGAGATTGCATCATGTATGCGTTAAGCAAAGAATTTGGGGATTTCGAATACTACGTGGGAAAGGATAATGAACTTGTTTACAAAATGACGTTCAAATCCGAGACTTATGAAGAGACATTCGAACTTAAGAAATCCAATATGTTCATCGAATCTCAGAACGAAGTCACAATCAAGACTGCCAATTCTTTGAAAGTCGGCGATAAGATTCCATTCACAGAATCACGTTCAGATTGGGACGAAATAGAAGAGGTTATACCTGCTGATGGAGATACTCCGGAGTTGTACAGATTCAAAGGAGATTCTTTTTATTTAACCCGCGAAGAAGTCCTAAGTACACTACTTATCTCAATACCCGAAGAAGTCTTAGAGGGTGCTGAGCTCAAAGGAACCAAAAACGTAGAAACGTTCCTGGGGAGAGTGACATGTGATGTATACACTTATACGGAGGCACTCGTGAAGACGGAAGTTTATGTCTGTAATGATATTTTTGTGATGATTGAGCATGAATACGGCAGTATGTACTGGTCGAATTCCGATATCATTGTAAAAAGTTGGATTCCGTTCTGAACACAATCAAATAAACTTCGTTCTTTCAATCAAAAGGGGGTTTACCCCCTTACATTTTTCATTATATCAGAAAAAAATTCGATTTGTATTCGGTAATACAGACAATGACATAAAAGACGGTATCGCGTGTGCGGGTCGAATTGCATAAACTCAGAGTATATGTTCTTCAAATGGCAATTTGCGGTGAAGCATAACACCTTTAATTCTAAATGTTCGAATTGAGTTAATTTTAATACTATTGAATCATCTGGTTTTAGCGTGCGGACAAATTCAATAACGCTTGTGGCACTCGTTGCAATAATTTCGTTGGCGGGCTCTGTCGTTGTGATAGGGGCCACACAGGACAACGACGATCGTCCGTGCATATATACGACAATGAGTTGGCAACAGGAAATGGTGGAAGAAATCGTCGGTGATTCTTACATTGTGAAATCTTTCCTGTTGCCGAATTCGGACCCTCACAGCACCGCGTTGACACCTGGCTCTATTGCTTCAAGCAATACCGTGGTTTATTTTGCCATAGGCTCCGGTGTCGAATGGGAACTGGAGAACTTATCGGTGATAAAAGAGGAATTGGATATACCCACTTACGAATGTTGTGAAGATTTGATTGGATGGGGGATAGATTTGCTGCCGGGGGAATGTCATCATCACGGTCATGATCACAGCGATCATGAACACGGTTCTTACGACCCTCACGTCTGGACTTCTCCCGAACGTCTGAAACTCATTGCCGAATACGTAAGGGATGTGATGATGGAGCTCGACCCCGATAACGCGGAAATTTTTGCAGAAGGCTGCGAGGGATACACCAAGAAAACGGATATTCTGGCAAATCTCGCTTCCTCGGTTTTCGAGAACAAAGCCGCAGGCGAAATCGTTGTGTGGCATTCTTCATGGGCGTATTTGCTTCCCGATGACATATCGGAAGTGCCGATACTGAAAACCGCCCAGTCGCTTACCACCCCGAGTCAGATGATGAATCTAAAAAAAGGCACCGCGGATGAACCTCTGGTGGTGTTCCTGTCCAATGAAAGGGAAATCAAAGGCATGACGGAAAAAGAGCTTAACGATTCCGGAGTGTATGTGAGGATAGTCGTAATCAACGTTCTTGCCCAGAATTGGTTGGACGAACTTGAGAAAGCAATCAATGTTTTCGGCGATGAATTGTCGGAGACGATACAATGATACCGATAGAAATCAGAAATCTCGATGCGGGTTACGATGGAAACAGAATCATCGAGAATATAAATTTGGAATTGAAAGAGAACGATTTCCTTGCATTGATAGGTCCGAACGGAGGAGG
Source organism: Candidatus Methanomethylophilaceae archaeon (assembly GCA_050950505.1). Taxonomy (GTDB): domain Archaea; phylum Thermoplasmatota; class Thermoplasmata; order Methanomassiliicoccales; family Methanomethylophilaceae; genus VadinCA11. The sequence goes on from JBMNHS010000001.1 coordinate 802,187, forward strand.
CAAATCCACTCTGTTCAAAGCCATTCTGGGACTGATAAAACCCATGGCGGGAACCGTTAAGATATTCGGGGAAGAGCCCGCGGGATTCGTGAGCAACATAGGATATGTCCCTCAGTACGAGGAACTTGATTCCCAGTACCCCATATGCGCGAGGGAAGTCGTGCAGATGGGCCTCAGGGCAAACAAAGGGTTGCGCCCGTATTACACGGAAGAAGAAAAAGAAGCCGCGGAAAGAGCCATGGAATATACCGAAGTGATTGATTTCGCCCACAAAAGGATAAGCCAGCTGTCAGGAGGACAAAGACGCCGCGTATATCTGGCAAGAGCTCTGGCCCCGGAACCTGAAATATTGATGTTGGACGAACCCACCGCAAGTTTGGATCCGTCCATGCAGGATTGCACTTATGATATTCTCAGAAGGCTGAACGCCAAAGGCGTGGCAATCATGCTCATCACTCATGACATAAGCAGCGTCATACGTGACGTGAAACGCGTGGCATGCCTCAACAGAAGGATAATCGTCAACGATGCACCTGAGATAACCCCGGAAATGGTTCAACTGGGATATCACTGTCCGCCGGATATCATACATTTGGGCAACTGCACCGGAGGATGTGAACACCATGGTTGATTGGCATACCGTGTTTTCCATGCCGCTGATACAGAATATGTTCTTTGTCGCGGCCATGAGCTGTCTGCTCTGCGGAGTGGTCGGCACGTTTATTGTCGTCAAACGGATGGTTTTTGCCACCGGAGGCATAGCCCACACATCCTTCGGAGGTGTGGGTCTGGCATATTATCTCATGTCGGTGTATGCGGTATCGTGGTTTACGCCCATGGTCGGTGCTTTGCTGTTCGCCATCGTGTCCGCGGTGATAATGTCCATACCCGCCGTATCCAAAAGAATCCGTGAAGATTCCGTCATCGGAGTGCTGTGGTCCGTAGGAATGGCTCTGGGTGTGATATTCATGAGTCTCATGGACCGTTCGGTAATAACTCCCAGATCTTTCGAGAGCATCCTTTTCGGAGATATTCTGCTTGTGGGTTCCGAGGGTATGATAACCGTCACTGTGTTGGCTTTGGTGTCCCTTGTGGTTATTGCTCTGCTGTTCAGGGATTTGCAGATACTGACTTTTGACGAAGTCCATGCAAAACTGGTCGGAATAAACGTTCCCGTGATGAATCTGATTCTTTACGTTCTGATTGCGTTAACCTGTGTCGTCGCAATGAATGTCGTAGGCATAGTCATGGTAATCGCGTTGGTGGCAATACCCGCGGCAATGGCAAATATGTTCACCGACGGATTGAAAAATATGATGATAACGTCCGTAATCTTGTCGCTTGTAATGACATTTTTCGGATTGATATTATCCATAGCGTTGGATCTTCCCCCCGGTGCCACGGTATCGGTGACCATGGGAATTTTGTTCCTGGTCGCAATCGGTTTAAGGTCCCTAATCAAAGTAGACGCCGGGAAAAAAGCAATCAGATAATGTCCAGAAGGTCGGCTACGCTGTCCATCACGTCGGTGACTCCGGCGTCTTCCCAATCCTTGGCATCGCATCCGCCGGATAAGACCCCGATGAAGTCGGCACCTGCATCCCTCGCGGCATACCAATCGCCCAGATTATCGCCCAGATACAGAATTTCTTCAGGTTTCACTCCGAGCTCTCTCGCAAAATGTCTCATTGACACAGGGGAAGGCTTCGCATCTTCGAAGTCATAATCGTCTCTGCAGACAACGGCGTGGAATCTATCGTACAAATCCCACAATCCCAGCACAGCTTCCGCATATTCCCTTCCGCCTCTGGTCAGAATGCCCACTCTGTAATTTTTCTGTTTAAGGGCAACCAATGTTTCGACGGCCAAAGGGAAAGGAGACGAATCTGTGTAATACATTTTTTCAATCTCCGTGCTGCGGTCGTTGATTTTTCTTATGATTTGTTCTTCATCTTCCCGTCTTCCCGCGTCGCGGATCAAATCATGAATGGGCACGGACACGGGAACAATCTCTTTGCTCTGAGGGGATTCTTTGAAAGGTATTCCTTCTTCCCCCAACACATCCTTGATGACATTCTTCAAACTGTGATAGTCAACCCGTGTGTTCATGAACGTCCCGTCCATGTCAAAACCGACGGCTTTGATGTGCGGTCTTATCATCATATCCTCCGATATGCCACGATATTTATAACGATAGTGAAAAGAAGTGTCATGTGGAAGTAGTAGTCCCCCTTCTGTTTCAGGCAGCATTCGACTATGCACTCTACCCGCCGGTCCCGAGCAGTCATCCCGGCTGTATGAGCTTGCTCCGATGAGGTGTCGCCGTTTCACCAAATCTCCGGGAACGTCACTGTCAAACAGATCATTCTTAGCCGGAGCTGTGTCGTTTCTGCGCCCTTGCCGAGGCTCTCGCCCCGCAACATTTCGTTGCTCACCTTGCCCGTGGAGGAGGGAACTTCCTCAGCTGGATCAAGTCCTACCGTCAGCTGCCCTCTTCCTCATGACGAAAAACAATCATACGGTGTAGAATTTAGTTCTTTCCACAAGGTACGGAGTTTAAACAAACAAAATAAGGTAAAAACAGTTCTGCATCCGTATCCGTGAACGAATTTATTGAAATATTCGTAAAAGACGGGAATCTCAGAATTTTATCAAATATGATAAATTAAAGTAAAGGGTTTGATTCGAAAAAGAATCCGAACTCAGTCTTCTTCCGGTACGGGATCTTTTTTCGATGTATTCATCATCTTCGTGGATTCTTTCAGTTCCTTGTCCATCAAAGCATCGATGCGTTCGGCTTCTGCCTGAATCTCCTCGGGCTTGGGTATGTTGCCCAACATGTCCTCGGGGTTTTCGAAGATTTTGTTGATGTCCTCCATGTTGGCGATTTCGCGGTCCGGCGAATCGGATGCGGTGCCCACATAATCGGATATGCCGTTGATGAGCTTGGTGACTTCCATGGGGAAGAATATCTTGGACGATTCTCCCTGGCCGACCTTGACCATGGTGTCCATGGACAGAACCGACAAGGCTTTGGAATCCATGGTGGCCGCACCGACGGACAGAATGCGGAGTCTCTGCGATTCTCCCTGCCCTTCCAATATGGTGGCGACTCTCTTACCTTCGGCTTCCAGAACCATAGCCTGCCTGCGGCCTTCGGCTTCAAGGATACGGGCTTTCTTTTCACCTTCGGCTTTGAGGATTGCGGATCTCTTAAGACCGTCGGCTTCAAGAATCGCGGCACGCCTGAGCCTTTCCGCGGAAGTCTGTTCTTCCATGGAGTTTTTGACTTTGGCGGCGGGATCCACTTCCCTGATTTCCACAGCTTCGACCCTGACACCCCATTTGTCGGTGCTTTCGTCGAGAGTGTCTCTCAGGTGAACGTTGATTCTTTCCCTGTTGGAAAGAACATCATCCAGTTCCATTTCTCCGATGATGGCTCTGAGCGTGGTCTGAGCGAGATTCACCGTAGCTATTTTGTATTGGGTTACTTCGAAGAACGCTTTCTTCGGATCGGTAACCCGGATATAGATAACCGCGTCGACATTGACGGGTGAGTTGTCTTTGGTTATGACTTCCTGTCTGGGAACATCCAAAACTTCAGTTCTCAGATCGAGTTTCACGACCTCGTTGATCAACGGGAAAACTATGTTCAGACCCTGATTGAGTATTCTCACGAATTTACCGAGTCTCATGTAGATGCCCTGTTCGTAAGGCTGAACGATTTTTACACCGCTGATCAAAATGAGGATTATGGCCGCAATCACAAGGAAGGCCACAACCGCCAGTGCTGTTCCTAACATTTTATTTCTCCTTTATAGTTATATTATGTTCTGTCTCTGCAGTCAGAGCTTTTCATGTTCTTCGATGAAGACATGCACCCCTTCGCTGCGCGTTACTTTCACTCTGGTACCTTCGGGTATGGGTCTTTCGGAATTTGCGCTCCATACGTCAGAACCGATTCTGACCTTTCCCTTAAGGGTTCCGGGGATTGTGCTTACGGTAACCGTTCCGGTCTGTCCGACCAGAGTGTCCGTAATCGTGGTGGATGGCGGCTCGGGCCTGCCCAGGTACCTGTAAGCGTACAGTGTGGCCACCGTGACGGGTATGGCGACGACTATTGCCGTCAGAACAGCCCACCATGAGAACAGAAATTTGGGATCTGCCATGCCCAATGCCCCCAATATTATCGATACGACGGCAGGTATAATCAGGAAAATACCCGGAGAGAACACTTCGGCAATCAGCAAAACGAGTCCGAGTATGACAAGCAACAATCCTACGGCCACTGCAACTTCCATAGTGTGACTTATACTCCTTATGTTATTTAACTGTCAACTTTTCACCATCGGGCCGCAGTGATATTTCCGAATCTGACGGTAAACCTTATTAACTGCATCTTATTACTCGAATTCGGAAGCAAGGGTAGTCAAGCATGGCCAACGACGCTAGGTTGAGGGCCTAGTCCTTAGTGGTCCGTGGGTTCAAATCCCATCCCTTGCACCACACTTTACTTTTATTACAGCACTCCGGCGCGTGTTTTGAGGATTTCCGGTTTTAATTTTTTGTGGTTCGATACGGATTCCAAATTATTCGGCGATTAAGTGCAGAAAGATAAAATAACTTCTTAATCAAAAGGGGGGCGAACCCCCTTTGATTGGAAGAAAAGATTTTATGTCAGACTCAGGCAAGGTTTTTTACCTCAATGAAATCGGAATATGTCCAATAATTAAGATGTAAATCACTTCCTGATTTTACGTATATGCCGTTTGATACATATACGAAGCTACCGGGGCCCAGATCTTCGTCATTTGCATAGTTGTCGCATTCTATCTTTCCCAAGGGAGTATCTACACTGACGGTTCCCTTCAGTTCATATTCGTTTCTAAGGTAATTCGGCGCAGAAATTCCAAAGTTATTCAGAAGTTTTTCACGGGTGATATACTCCGAATCGTCACTTGTACGGTACAGTTCCGGATTGTTTCCTTCCGCAGGTTTGATTTCTGTGATTTTAAAATCCATTTTTGTTTCTAAGTGTGCAATAAATTTATCGCCCGCTTTTATTTCTTGAGGGTCTTTAAGCTCGAATATGTCGTTCGATTCGTTGTACATGTCGGCGGCTTCAATAACATGTACTTCTTTCGCCGCTTCGTGTTCTCTTTCGATTCTGTAAGCGGCACCGTTGTTTTCGCCGATATAATATTTCACAGCAATCCAATCATAGTTTCTGAAGTATACCGTACAATCCCTTTCACCGAAGGCGGTCACAATCCGTTCATTTCCAGTTTTATATGCATCATCGACAACATCCTCACTTTCAATAAGCCATTTTTTGAAACACCCCATATATTCGTATGAAATAACATCCGGTTCACCTCTGTCCAGAACATTGAACTCGTTACTTTCGTTCATACCTATCACTTCAACGGTAGATCGGTAATTATCAATCGTTGTGTGCCGGTCTCCGACTTTAAAAGACTCCTTGACAAAAAGTGCCGAATCCCCCTCAGAGGTGCCATACAGGAAATACACCCCCGCTCCCGCCGCAATCAGCACAGCGACAACCAACAGCGAAACCGCTCCTTTTTTAGACATGATATTAAACTTGTCGGGCGGTGTATATATAGCTCAACCGTTCATATATATAATAATCTTAAATATAAATGATTTTTTGTAAATATCATCGAAATACTCCTCTTCGAGAATATGATATTTTTTGTTTCCCTTGTTTCGTTATTTATAAGATTACCTATATATTTTTGAAAAACAATACCGCTTGAAACAAATCATCCGTTCGGCGGTCCGTATCGGAATATCAGGACTCAAACGGTCGTGTGACTACAATTTTTTCGGTAACCGGAATCGAAAAATCCAAGAGGGAAAGAAATACAACCCAAAGGAAACAGTGAACATTTACGATTCGTTATGGACACTAATCATCCATTAGATAAATGAAAAACAAATCTACATATATTCCAATGGAAACGAAGGGGTGTTTAAGAACGGATTCCACATAAAATTCCGGTGGAAATCAGGTACTGATTTTATTGTTTAAAAATTGTATCTGACGATTGAAACCGAGTCAAAAATCTGAAAAAACTTATGATATCGCAATCACGCCGTCTTTGAAGTTATCCCTCAGCTCATAAATTTTCTTGCGGATCTCTTCAATCATCGCGCGATACGCATCGTCTCCTTTCCCTTTGGGATTTTTAAGTTCCCAGGTTTCGGAATAAGAACAGGACATATGGGAGAATTCGTCTTCGGAGCCGAGGTTGATCACAATATCGACTTCCGGCAATTCGGACACGTGGGTGGGATGTCCTTCGGTTATGTCGTAACTGCAGTATTCAAGGAGCATCCAAGCAGTTTTATCGTCCACGGTGTAAGACGGTTCGTATCCCGCGGAATAGATTTCGAACGTATCTGATGCAATTTCCTTGGCCAATGCTTCGGCCACCTGACTTCTGCATGAATTGTGCCTGCACAGGAAGGCAACTTTCGGTTTATTCTTCATGTCCATCTCAAAGCTCGCAGACAATGCAGTCGCGGGATTCGCATACAGGGTTATTAACCTTCCAGTCCAACGCCCATCTTTTTACTTCCTTGGCAACGGAAACAAGGTCCACCCCCATTTCCGTCAGATGGTACTCGCTCCGCATGGGCATGGAGGAAGAATCTATTCTGTTTTCTACGACGCCTTCTTCCAGCATCTCTTTCAGTCTGTCGGAAAGCACCTTAGGGGTTATGCCTTTCACGGATTTTTTTATTTCCGAGAATCTTTTCCACTGACATCCGCCCCTGTACAGTTCGAGTATGATGACGAGTGTCCATTTTTTGGAAAGGAAGCCCATGGTTTTGTAGACGGTGCAGTTGTTGTCCATACTTTCCGATAAGATACCTGCCATATATAAACAAGTATCTTTATAATACTTGATATCAAATTGATGCAGGAGTAAAAAACAATGACAGAATTGAAAGTTATGCCTGAAATGTTCTGCTTCCAGTGTGAGCAGACGGCCAAAGGCACCGGGTGCACCGGAAAGGCGGGAGTATGTGCGAAATCTTCTGAAGTAGCCAATTTACAGGACGAACTGATTTCGGCATTGGTGGATTTGGCCTTTGCGGCCAAAGGAAAATCCGACGGAAAAACGGACGACATAGTCTCCGATGCTCTGTTCAGGACAATCACCAACGTGGACTTCAGTGCGGAATCCGTCAAATCCCATATCGACATTGCCGCAAAGGAAGCCGAGAGATACGGATTCGATGGAGCCAGATTCAAACTCTCCGACGTGTGGACCGGGGACGAAGACATCAGATCTCTGAAGTCTTTGATACTTTTCGGCCTCAAAGGAATTGCCGCTTACGCATATCACGCAAAGGCTCTGGGTTACGAAGACCCCGAAGTTTACGGATTCATGTATGAAGCCCTGAGAGCCATAGGATCCGATATGGGAATGGACGGACTTCTTCCTGTGGTCATGGCCACCGGCGAAGCCAATCTCAAATGCATGAAGATTTTGGATCAGGCCAACACGGAAACCTACGGAGTGCCCGAACCCAACACCGTATCCATGAAAATTGAAAAGGGACCCTTCATTGTGGTCACCGGTCACGACCTGCTGGATCTGAAAATCCTTTTGGAACAGACTCAGGGAAAAGGCGTTGCGGTTTACACCCACGGTGAAATGCTCCCCGCTCACGGATATCCCGAACTCAGAAAGTACGACAATTTCAAAGGACATTTCGGCACCGCCTGGCAAAACCAGCAGAAAGAGTTCGACAACGTTCCCGCACCCATACTGTACACCACAAACTGTCTCATGAAACCCAGGGACAGTTATTCCGACAGGATATTCACCACGGGACCCGTTGCGTATCCCGACACTTTGCACATCGGGGAGGACAAGGACTTCACTCCCGTCATCGAAAAGGCGTTGGAACTCGGAGGATACCCCGAAGCCGTCCAGATGACCGGTGTGAACGGCGGAAAAACCGTTACCACCGGATACTCTTCGGGCACGATTCTTTCCGTCGCCGACAAAGTGATCGAGGGCGTGAACGCCGGAGCCATCAAACACATCTTCCTGGTCGGGGGATGCGACGGCGCAAAGGCCGGAAGGAATTACTTCACGGACTTTGTCAAAAAGGCTCCCAAAGACACCCTCATACTGACGCTTGCCTGCGGAAAGTACAGATTCAACGATCTTGACATCGGGGACATCGGCGGAATACCCAGAATCCTCGATGTGGGTCAGTGCAACGATGCCTACGGCGCCGTTGTTGTGGCTTTGGCCCTTGCGGAAGCGTTCGGTTGCACGGTCAACGAGCTTCCCCTGTCCATCGTGCTTTCCTGGTACGAGCAGAAGGCCGTTGCGGTGTTGCTCACGTTGCTCCACCTCGGCATACAGAACATCTATCTCGGGCCCACGCTTCCCGCCTTCGTTTCGCCCAACGTTCTCAATTACCTTGTTGAGAACTTCAACATCTCCCCCGTCGGAGACGTGGATGAAGACATGAAGAAGATGCTCGGCTGAAATTGGTCAAATCAAACCGTTTCTTTGCGGCGAAGCATATTCCGTTGCTTCGCCGCCGCCTCCGGACTTCAGACTGTCCGGAGGTTTTTGTTTTTTAAAAATCGATTATTGCCAATACGTACGCCCCGCCTCGCCCATCATTATCGCGTTGGCGTCGGGGGTGGTCAAAGGCATTTCGCATCCCGGCGCAAGTATCAGGCCGCCGTCGATGCCCGCGGCTTCGATGACTCCGTAGGATTCCCGCTTAACGTCTTCCGGGGTGGCCATCATCATGGTTTTTACCGGATCGACGTTGCCCATGATTGCCATGTTTCCGGCGCTCTTTCTGGCGGCGGCGGGGTCCACGGCATGATCGAAACTGAAACAATCGGTTCCGATGGCTTTGAGGGTGGACATGGTGTTCAGAGTGTCGCCGCAGATATGAACGAACGCGGGAACGTCTCTGTACGCCTTCACGTCTTTTATGATGCCTTTGATGGCATCTGCGGAATATTCCATGAACATGTCTTTGGAAATCAGATCCTCCGACGAAGTGGGGTCGGCCATCCACAGCACCGTCGCGCCGGCTTCGATCATTCTCTGTTCCATTCTTGTGATGAGTTCGGTGACTTTATTCACGGCATCCCTGACGTAATCGGGATCCGTCAGAACATTGAACATCATGTTTTCCGCCCCCATCAGATATCCCGCCATGGTCAATGGGCCCCAGGAAAGACCGCAGATGTGCAGGTCTTCAGGGATGATTCTTGCCGTCTCTTCAAGACTTTCTATGAAAACCTTTGTGAAACGGGGGCATTCCGACGCTTTGAACGGATCGAATATCGCCAATTCATCCAATTCTTCGTGGTTGTTTACAATGGGTTCCGGAACCATTCCGTAATTGTCTTCGGGATAACGTACGTTACCGCCCATGTCCGTGAAAGGAATCTGCGAATCCAGAACGGGTTTCACGAAGTCCGATTTGGTTTTCATGGCATAATCGACGGACACTCTTGCGGAAAGCAAAGGGTCTTCCCTTGCCTGTGTTACGGTGTACCCCGCGCTGTGCGCTGCCGTAACTACGGCAAAATTGTTCACGGGGGTTCTGTCTATTGTTTCGAAATTCAATGCGGCTTCCACGGCCGCTCTGTGCCCGGCGTCTTTCATATGTGATACCCGTTGGGAACAAACGAATCGTAAGATAATAACCGTTCCCCAGGAAACCGGATGCCGCATCCGAAACGAAAAGAAAAAAATGGGGAAACGGGATACTTCGAAGTACCCCGTGTTTGCGCATTTTGAAAAAAACTCAGAGCAGTCTGTCCGCGAGTCCGGCGTATATCAGCGGCAACGTAATCGTAGCGTCGCCTTCCACGGTCATTTTGCTCGCGTCGCTTTTCACTTTGCCCCAGGACACCGCCTCCCGAATGGGGGCTCCGGACAGAGAACCGTCGAATTCCTGTGCGGTGGTGAGATAAACGCAGTAGTCCAAGCCCTCACGGAACTGACTCCACCAGATGACGTGGTGTTTCGAAATCCCTCCGCCGATGATGATTGCGCCCATTTTTTCCGCTTCCATGGTCATTTCGGCCAACATCTGTTCGTCTCCGAAAAGGTCTATTCTCAATTCCCTGTGCATTTGGTAGTAAGTCCAGAGCTGGGATCCGAAAGAACCGTCGGTTATTCCGGGAACGACGATGGGAACGTTCTTAAGATGGCATTGGTGAAGCAGACTGTCTTCGTGAACCATTCTTTTTCCCACCTCGTCTATGATTTTATGAGTGGTCATGTCTTTGCTTTCGGCAAAGATTTCATCGAACATGGGAAGAAGATTGTCTTCGAGAACGATGCCGTAACAGGAATCCGGAACCAGAATGTTTCCCAATCTGCTCACTTCATGGGCTCTGAGGTCGGCATCGTCCATCATGAAGTCCCCTTTGTAATACGAAGCGTAAGTCCTGGATATGTCGTGATCGAGAGTTCCGCAGGTGGTTATGATCAAATCCACCATTCCGTTTCTCACCATGTCTACGATGACCCCCCTGGTCCCCGTCGCCATGATGCAGGCGGGGAAAGAAAGAACTCTGAGGCAGCCTTTTTCGGAAATCATGGTTTCCGCGATATCCGTGGCTTCGGCAAGTTTGCGGGCGGTAAAGCCTCCCGCATCTTTCATTGTAATCAACAAATCGTTTACGGTCATTCCTTTTTTGACCTTGATATCTTCTACGGGGATGAATTCCAATTCCGTCATTAAAAACACCTTGAGTGTCCCTCTTAAATTCCGACGTTCATAAAAGGATTTTGGAAAGTCTCCAATCGCAACGATGATAAATTGCTACAGCATGAACGGGATTCGTGATCATAGCCGGCAGAAACAGGGATTACAAGGAAGTGGCCGAGTCGCTCAGGGCCAAGAAGGTTTTGATAATCACATGCAACACCTGCGTGAGACTGTGCGGAAACATCGGAGGCCGGAAAGCGGCGGAAGATCTCTCGGAGAAATTAATCGGTGACGGGATCGAGGTGACGGAAGTCATCGATGTTTCCGCCGCATGCATAGCGGAAAAGATCCGCAACAAACTGACGCAGTCGAAGATTGACGCTTCCGACGTGATTTTGGCTTTAACCTGTCCATTGGGCGCTTCATCAATAGCGTCGGTGTCCGGAATCGATATTTTCAATCCTTTGGAAACCATCGGAGTCGGATATCTCGATGAGGACGGAGTTCCGATTGTGGTGTCGGATTCCTGTGATTTCTCCGAAGAGACGCCCGCCGACGAAGCCGCGGAAGACGAAGGTCTGAAGATTTCACCCTTTGTGTGACATTTATGCGTTAATTGAAAACGACCCAAACCGGGTTTGAAACTCAATATCGAAAACGACGGAAATCCGTAATTTAAAAAAGATAATGAACGGGGGAAAATCCCCCGTAATTGGTTTTTACGTTCAGATTACGTAGAGAACCGCCGTCACCATACAGATTGTGGGCAACAGCTTGATCAATACGTGAATCGAAGGTCCTGCGGTGTCCTTGAACGGATCGCCGACGGTGTCACCGACGACAGCCGCGTCGTGAGCGGGTGAACCCTTTCCTCCGTTCGAACCGGATTCGATGAACTTCTTGGCGTTATCCCAGGCACCTCCTCCGTTGTTGAGGAAGTTTGCCATAAGAAGACCGACAATGGTCGCGACCACCATGAGAGCTCCCATTGCACCGGGTGCTTCCATGGCGAATTCGAGGGGCAAGACGTATCTGAACAGGAGACCGAAGACTATCGGCACGATGATGGGCAACAATGCGGGGAGCACCATCTGTCTGAGTGCACCGCGGGTTGCGATATCAACACACTTGGCGTAGTCCGGATCGGAAGTTCCTTCCATGATGCCGGGGTCTTCCCTGAACTGTCTGCGGACTTCTTCGATCATTTCTCCGGCAGCCTTTCCGACTGCGCTGATGGCGAGAGACGTGAAGTAGAACACCAACACGCCTCCGACCAGTCCGCCGACGAAAATCAGCGGGTTGCCGAAGTTGATGACCATGTTGTCCACAAGGCTTCCGCCCCTGATGTCCGCGACGATTTCGAAGAATGCGGCGAACAGCAGGAAGGACGCCAATGCGGCAGATGCCATGGCGTATCCCTTGGTAAGCGCTTTGGTGGTGTTTCCGGAAGCGTCCAAAAGATCGGTCCTGTCCCTGACTTCGTCGGGTTCGTTGCTCATTTCAACGATACCGCCCGCGTTGTCGGTAATCGGTCCGTAGGTATCTTCTGCGAGAATGAACGCGGAAGATGCCAACATGGCGACGGTACCGATTGCGGTACCGTAGATTCCGAAGACGGTGGCGTTGACGCCTTCAGGCGCTCCGTAGTATCCGAGAACGAATGTGGATATGATTGCGATTACGATGCATATCACAGGCATCAAAGTGGATTCCATACCTACGGAAAGTCCCTTGATGATGTTGGTCGCGGGTCCGGTCTCAGAGGCTTCCGCGATGCTTCTGACGGGTTTGTGGTCTCCCGTGTAATACTGTGTGATATACACAATCGTAAGAGCAAGCACAATTCCGACAACCGCGCATCCTGCGTAGTAAGTCCAGCTGGCGCCGGTCTCGTCTTTGAGCATCCAATACACGGCGAACACCGACGTAATCAGAATAAGAATCATGGTCACGTAGTAACCGCGGTTAAGAGCGGAGAACACTTCTTTGTCGGTGTCTTTGAGCCTTACGGTCATTATTCCGAGAACCGAAGCGATCAGTCCGAAAGCCATCACGACGATGGGCAGAAGAATCCAGTTCACGGACAGGTCTGTGCTTGTGGAAACCTTGAGCACGGCAAGACCGATGACCATGGATCCGATGATTTCGGCGGCGGTCGATTCGAATATGTCGGCTCCTCTTCCGGCGCAGTCGCCCACGTTGTCACCGACAAGGTCGGCGATGACGGCGGGGTTTCTGGGGTCGTCTTCGGGGATGCCTTCTTCGACTTTACCGACAAGGTCGGCACCCACATCCGCGGCTTTGGTGTAAATACCGCCGCCGAGCTGGGCGAAAAGAGCAGCGAAGGACGCACCGAATGCGTAACCGATCACATAGTGGAGTGTCTGAGTCATTCCTTCGGTATCTCCGGTTCCGTAAACCGCATTGTAAGCAAGGAATACGGCAAAGAGTCCGAGAATGCTGAGGGTGGATACGATGATGCCTGAAACGGCACCTCCGCGGAATGCGGTTTTGAACGCATCGTTGAGCGATCCGCGGGCGGCGCTTGCGGTTTTGATGTTGGTGCTGACGGAGACCTTCATTCCGATGAATCCGGAAAGAATGGAGAATCCCGCACCGATGAGGAACGCAATGGCCACCGGGTATCCTAGATATTTGCTCGTGGCTTCGGGGATGCCTGCCAAGGCAATCAGCACAGCCACGATCACACTTATGATTCCGATTGTTTTGTATTGGCGTTGCAAGTACGCCATGGCACCGGTCTCAATCGCGTCTGAAATCTTCTGCATTTCGGGGGTTCCCGAATCTTTTTTCCGTATATCAAGCAGGAAATACACTGCGAAGATCAGGGCGATGACAACGGCAACAGGAATCATGAAAAGCAGATTGTCTGTTGTTAGTAAGTCTATCATGAGTTAACCTCTGAGCTTTGCTTTCGTTAGTAACTCCTTATATTTATAGTACTCCTGGTAAAGAATTACGCAAAATAGGTAAAATATATAGATTCTGACAGTTTTCTTTCTGTGTCAAAATCATATCTGGCACATAAAAGGGGTTCAATCGACGATATCGGAGATATATATTTTCAAAAACCCTGTTTCGGATAACCCCGCTCTTTATCGCAGCGGGGCCGTATCACCGCGCGTACGAATCAGTTTTATATAAGAGGTGTCTAATCCAACATCCAGGAGTTCTATCGTATGTATATAATGGCAGAAGCCGAGAGGAAGGTCCGCATCCCCCCGAAAGATCTGGGGGAAGACATCAGTGAGGCAATCGACAATCTCACTTGGGACACTTACGAAGGCAGATTCAACGAGGATAAGTCATTGACCGTTCTCATCAAAGACGTGGAGCCGGTAGGTCCGGGACGCATTGTCCACGGCGACGGCGCAGTATATCAGACCGTCAGGTTCAACCAGCTCGTTTTCAAACTCAAAGACAACGAAGTGGTGGAAGGCGTAGTGGTTGAGATTCTCAAGTTCGGCGCTTTCGTAAGATTCGGACCTTTGGACGGATTGTTGCACATAAGTCAGGTACTTGACGACCGTGTGGACATAGACGAGAACAACCAGAGACTCGTCGGCAAGGAATCCGGAAGATCCCTTTCAGTCGGCGACAGGGTAAGGGCAAGAATCGTCAGCATCGATCTGAACGACAAAAACCCTCAGGACAGCAAGATAGGACTCACGATGCGTCAACCCGGTCTCGGCAAACTCCAGTGGATCGAAGAAGACAACGCCAAGAAGGAGGAAGCCTGATGGCATCAGTACTAAAAGCCTGCAAAGAATGCAGCTTCATATCCGAAGAGGATTCCTGTCCCCGTTGCGGCACCGCAACCACCAGGGAATGGCAGGGATACCTCGCGATAACGGACTACACCAAATCGGAAATCGCGGAACGCATGGGCATCAAGGCCAACGGCCGGTACGCCCTTAAGGTCAGGGTCTGATGGAATTCCGGGACAGAACACTTCCCGACGATAAACGGGATCTGTTCAAAAAACCGATCGGACGCGATTTCAAAGAAGAAGAAATAATCAAACTCGACAAAGGTTCAAAACTTGTTACGGTCGGCGACGTGGTATCGCTGGTCGTCAGAAAGCACGGCGTCGTGCCCTTCCTCTCCATCTACGACGGAATGACGGAAAGGCACGAAATGACCGAATTCTCGTCCATGGTTGAAGAAAACCGGTGGGACGTGACCGAGGTCAGGAACCCTCCGGCGATGATAACCGCGGAGTTGCTCGAGGCCGTGAAAAACGCATTCGAGGGCAAAACCGACATAATAAAGGTGGAAGGAGAAGAGGATTTGGCAACCCTTGCCTGTATCCTGCTGGCTCCTTTCGGCACCCATATCGTGTACGGTTGGCCCGGGAAAGGAATGAAGCTTGTCACCACGGATGAGCTTGTCCGAAAAGAAGCAAAAACACTCATCGAAATGATGGAGGAGCTAGAATGAAGATAGAGATAAGAGAGCAGAAAAAGAACCCTCTTTTCAAAAGGGAAGAGGTTCGCTTCGAGATTAATCACGCCGGCGAGGAAACCCCTACGAGGAACGCTGTCGCGGAAGAAATCGCGAAGATATTCAAAGCGAAAAGAAGCAGCGTCGTCATCGACGAAATGAAAGGAAGATACGGCATCGGAGTTTCTGACGGATATGCGAAGGTATACGACAGCAAGGAAGCCGCATTGGAGTTCGAGAATGAACACTTGCTTGCCAGAAACGGAATAGCCAAGGAAGAGTACGCTCCCGAAGCGGCCGAAGGATCTGAGGAATAAACATGGCAGCTAAAAAACCGACCGAGAAAAAATCAGTCAAGAAAAGCAACGCATACAAAGTCGACGGCGACAAGGTCGAAAGAACCAAACCCGTCTGCCCCAAATGCGGTCCCGGTGTATTCATGGCAGTCCACAAGGACAGAACCGCCTGCGGTAAATGCGGTTACACCGAATTCAACAAGAAAGAGTAAAGGCACTTCTTCATTCGGCTCCCACCCTCTCAACGGGAGCCTCAGGATCATTCCTGAATTGCCTGCTCTTCTTTCAATTACTTTTTACAATCCACATATTGGACCTGTAGTATAGTCTGGATAGAATCGTGGCTTCCGGAGCCTCTGACCCGGGTTCGAATCCCGGCGCAGGTCCGCTCATTCTCCCGACATCTGTATCGAGTTTCATCCAATTTTCAATAATTGATACTGTTTCATTGTGGCGTTTGTGGATTATTTGTTGTGGCGTTTGTGGATTATTTGTTGTGGCGTTTGTGGATTATTTGTTGTGGCGTTTGTGAAAATTTCGAGTAAGAGTTCAATATGGTTATTTCGAGAAACCCATGATACGTTTGATGTTTTGAGCATCCCATCAAGTTCGAATACCGGCAGATTGTCCTATTCAAATTTAAATTTTTTAAACAACGGTCAGAGCTTTTTTCAAGGTATATTTAAATTTCTGGCACATTGAAAAACTATAATTTTTGTAAAAAGTACGAGATACGCAAGCAGCTCTCCAAGAATAAAATATAATCATCGGCCTGAGTTCAGAATTTTAAATTCAGTTCGATTGCAATTCCTTTCTACGTCATCCTACTTTCGCGACATTTCTGCTTTAGATATTAGTGTAATGGCGTTGCACTACTTTCATGTTAGAATCTTTAAGCTGCCAGAACATCGGTTCAGTTCATCATGTCGTTGAATACGGATTATTCGAAACAACCATTTACGAGAAGTAGTGATCTTTTCGAATGCTTGAGCGCGCGACCAGACCTAAATAACCAACATTCCAAAATTATTCTAAAACTATTCCAATGTTTAACTCCTTTTCAGACAAAGAATAAAACAATTTCTTCCTGATTTTCTGTAACTTTGTCCACAGGAACAGTTGAGATTCTTTCGCATTCCTCGTAAACGTAAGCATTCTAAGTATGAGGAAAATATCTGTTTCGATTAAATTCCGAAGTCAGCATTATAAACGAACTTTCCGATATGAGGTACCAATTGTCGGTGGTATTGGATGGAATTTGACAATATTTTAAGAATATATCGCGAGGCCGCATACAGTAAAGCAGATTTGGGAACAAAGTTCGAGGAACTTATCGCTCGATATCTGAAGACGGATCCGTTGTACTCAAACCAATTGGAAGAGGTTTGGCTTTGGAACGAATTCCCGTATAATGCAAGCATAAGCGGTCATGACACCGGAATAGATATTGTTGCCAAAACTAAATCGGGCGAATACTGGGCCATTCAATGCAAATTCTACGGAGAAAATTATAGCGTTGACAAAGGGGACATGGACACCTTCATGTCCGCATCCGGCAGAACCTTCAAAGATTATTCGGGTCAAAATATTCCTTTTTCCCAAAGAATGGTATTTTCCACAACCGACAACTGGACTGAAACGGCGATACAATCCCTTGAGAATCAAACCATTCCCGTAATGAGAGTCGGCCTTCACATGTTACGTGAAGCTGGTGTTGATTGGAATTCGATATACGACGGATTGCACGGTAAAGATGCTAGATCCAAGAAATACGAATTGAGATCCCATCAGCAGGAAGCTTTCGATAAAGCGATTGAACATTACAAAAAGAACGACAGGGGCCAGATGATTATGGCCTGCGGTACCGGAAAGACGTTCACGTCCCTGAGAATTGCAGAGGCTTTGTCCGGAGACAAAGGCTGCATATTGTTCCTTGCGCCGTCTATTGCTTTGGTAGGCCAGACTTTGAGGGAATGGTCTTCGCAGGCCGTAAACGATCTCAACGTAATCGCGGTATGTTCCGATTCACAGGTAACCAAAAAAAGAAGCAATGACGATTTAATCGAAAGAATCGAAGATCTGGGCGCTCCCGCCACTACGGACTCTAACGAAATAGTCAGAAGATATCGTACCGGGGACGGACCGACCGTAATATTCTCAACATACCACTCAATAGATTCCGTCATTGAAGCACAGAAGATAGGCCTTCCGGAATTCGATTTGATTATATGTGACGAAGCTCACAGAACAACCGGCGTCATTGAAAATAAAGAAGATGAGAAGTTCTTCACCAAAGTTCACGATAACAAAATTATTGCGGGAAAGAAACGTCTCTACATGACTGCAACACCCAGAATTTACGGTGTCAAAGGTAAAGAAACCGCAGAAAACGAATCAGTTACGCTTTGTTCCATGGACGATCCGGAAACTTACGGATCCGAGTTCTACAAAATCACGTTCGGTGAAGCAGTTGAAAGGGATTTGTTGACGGATTACAAAGTGCTTATTCTGACCGTCGCCAAAGAAGATATTCCGGATTTCCTGAAGCGTGAATGGGAAAAGAAGCAGAATTACGGTAAAGAAGTGGATACGGAAACCGAAAGCAAAATATGGGGTTGCATGAACGCATTGGCGAAGAACATCGCTTATGACGAAACCGTAAACCAGACAGACCCCGGCAGTATGAAATCCGCAGTTTCCTTCGCGAGAACCATAGCCGATTCCAAAGATATCACGGACATATTCAACACTCTTGCCGAATCACCCATGGCCCCCGTGGACTTGGAAATGAAACATGTCGACGGCAGTATGAACGCTTTCAAGCGTGAAGGTTTGTTGAACTGGCTCAAAGGCGGAACTCCGGAATGCAGAGTGCTTTCCAATGTCAGGTGTTTGAGCGAGGGCGTGGACGTTCCCGCGTTGGACGCTATCATGTTCCTGAGCAACAAGAACTCCCTGATTGATATTGTTCAGTCCGTCGGCAGAGTCATGAGACGGGCTCCGGGCAAAAAATACGGTTACATAATAATCCCGGTCATTGCACCGGAAGGCGTTGACGCTAACCAAGCTCTTGACGATGACGATCAATACAAAGTCGTTTGGCAGGTTCTACGCGCGTTAAGATCTCACGATGAAAGACTTGAGGCGGAAGTTAATACGTTGCAGTATTCCAAATCTCCCGGTAAAATTCTCAATGCCCGTTTGAAGTCGGCCAGAAGAGATTCTACGGATGATTATTACACCGAAGGCCGGGTCCCTCGGCAATATCTGTTGGACGAGTTTGAATCCGCTTTAATGGCAAGACTTGTTCTTAAAGTCGGTAATAAAGATTACATCGAAAACTGGGCAAAGGATATTGCGGAAATAATGCCCGCGCTGACGGAACGTCTGACGAAAATATGCAATCATGACGAACACGGATACAAACAGTTCAAACCCGCATTTAACAGATATCTGAAAGGATTGAGAGCAAACATTAACGGCGGAGTTTCCGAAGACGATGCGATAAACATGCTGGCGCAGCAGATTGTCACTAAACCGATATTTTTAGAACTTTTCGGAGACGATACTTTCGTTCAAAAGAATCCAGTATCTCACGCAATAAACGGAATGCTGGACGAAATCGGGGAGAAGAATGCTCTTGAAGGTATTGACTTGGAGAAATTCTACACAAGCGTGAAAACCACTCTTTCCAAAATCGATACCGAAGAAGGCAAACAGAAGACAATCACCGCTCTGTATGAAAAATTCTTTAAGAACGCATTCCCGAAAGATCAGGCGATAAACGGTGTGGTATATACACCGATTGAAATTGTGGATTTTATTCTAAGATCGGCTTCAGATTTATTGATGGAAGAGTTTGGTATTGACATCAACGATGAGGGCGTTAACATTCTGGATCCGTTTACCGGAACAGGAATGTTCATTGCAAGGCTCATGGAACTCGGCTTAATAACCAAAGACAACCTTGAACGCAAATACAGAGAAGAATTGTTTGCCAATGAAATCACTTTACTGGCATATTATATCGCGGCGGTGAACATTGAAAACGCATACAACAGAGTGATGCACCCCGAGGAATACACCCCGTTTGAAAATATCGTTCTGACGGACACATTTAATATCGAGGAAATCTGCCGGCCGGGCGGAATATACAGTCAAACTACACTGACGGGAGAAGAGTTCTTTGCAGGTAACAAAGACAGAATCTGCAGAGAACATAAAACTCCGATAACTTTGATTATCGGCAATCCGCCGTACGGCGCAACACAAAAATCAGCAAATGACGATGCCAGAAAAAGAACCTACGACAAAGGCATAGATGCCAAAATTTCCGAAACGTATCTTAGGGATGATTTATTCCATGAACGCAAAGGCAATGTGAATTCTGTTTACGATAACTATGTTCGTGCATTCAGATGGGCAACAGATCGTATCGGCGATAATGACGGAATAATATCATTTGTAACACCCAACGGATGGTCTGTCGGAAATGCCTTTGAAGGATTCAGAAAGACAATTGAAAACGAATTTTCCAAAATAATGATTTTTGATCTTAGAGGCGATCAGAATAGCGGAGATTGGAGAAATGAAGGAGAAAAGGTTTTCGGAGAAGGTTCCAAAGTCGGAATATCAATAATGTTATTAGTTAAACGCAAAGAGCATACCGGTAAAGCAAAAATACAATATTTCAAAACTCCAGATCAAGCCAGACGTGCTGAAAAATTGAATCTTTTGACCGTTTCCAATTCATTCAAAAAAATGAATGATGAAAAGAAATTGGAAGTGCTTAAACCCGATTCAAACGGAGACTGGCTAATAGAACGGAACGAGATCTTCCAAATCCTCATGCCTCTTGCCGGAGATACCCGTAAAAAATTTGACAAGCATGGCGAAGATACAATATTTGTGGGATATAGTGGCGGATACAAAACCAACCGTGATGCATGGGCGTATAATTATTCAGTTGAAAAATTAAAGTCTGTTAAGGCAAATCTTATTGAGGGATTCAATGAGCAATTGAAGAAAGGGAACATAGATTATGAAGACAAAAGGGTAAAATGGACTACGCCCCTTAAAAGTCGCTTTGATAAAGGAAGACGAGTAGACTTAGATACATCGACAATAGTTCCTGCCATATATCGTCCATACAGTAAAAGATATTTTGATGCGGATCCTGATTACAATGAAGCACCATATCAGAATCCGAAGTTATTCCCTACACCTGATACAAAGAATCTTCTAATATGTGTGGCGGGAGTAGGTGTAAAAAAAGAATTTTCATGTTTGATTACCAATTGTATGACTGATTTAGAGATAGTTGGAAAGTCACAATGTTTCCCCTTATATTGGTATGAAGATCATTCCGAAACTAGACGTGACAGGAAGCAAGAATCTTTGTTCGGCGACAACGGCAACAACAGTCTCATAAGACATGACGGTGTGAGCGACTACGCTCTTAATTCTGCCATCAAGAAGTATAATCAAAATATAACAAAAGAAGACATATTTTACTACGTCTACGGATATCTCCATTCCCCGGAATATAGAGAAACCTTTTCTGACGATTTGAAATACTCTTTGCCCAGAATAGACTTCGTTGACGATTATGACGAATTCCAAATATTTTCTATCGCCGGAAGAGATTTGGCTGAATTACATCTGAATTATGAGAATGTCGAGGCTCCGGCTTCCGTCAGAATCTCCGGTGTTGTAAATATTGAAGATATTCTTCATGACGATAAATTCTGCCACGTAAAGAAAATGAGGGCATTCCCCGACAAAGGAAAAGTTACTTACAACAAGAACATCACAATAGAAAACATTCCCGCTGAAGCCTTTGAGTATGTTGTAAACGGACGTTCCGCGATAGAATGGATAGTAGACCAGTATCAGTACACTATCGATAAGAAATCAGGAATAGTCAACGATCCCAACGAATATGCCGGCGGAAGTTACGTATTGAGGCTTTTGTTATCAGTAATAAATGTGAGCATCCTGACAATGAAAATTGTCAAAGGATTACCAAAACTGAATTTTGAAGAAGAAAAATGATATGGATTTTGTCTCTGTAACTCACCCTCGTAAAGCTGGAATTCACCGTAAGTTGACATGTAAGCTTCCGTCATGGACTTTGGGCAAATCCCGTCCTATTATTTCAGATATTAATGTAGAGAAGAGCGTATCAATTTTTGGAGGGAATTCCACCTTTTTATCATCAAAAAGAGGCAATTACCCCTTTTCGTATAAATTTAACCATCTAACATCCCCAAAAAATGGAAAATAATTCAATCTGGGTCATGTGACTATTTTTCCATTCTCGTCATTACATACTACGGATTCTGTCACACATATTTGGAACGCTACTGTATGGACGAATCCGAATACTTACGTGGACGATTAATCATTCATCTTTCTGTCATTTTCGCCAATTTTTCAGACAATTCTTCTTCGGAAAGAACCCGATCGTATTCTGTTTCATATACGTCTCTTGCTCTGATGTTCTTGTTTATACGGGTAATGAAGGATAAGAAATCCCGATTATCTGAAAGTATGTCGACCATATCATCGTCCAGACTAGTGTTGTAACGTGACGGAAAGAGAATTTCAGAGTCGGATACATTTTCTAAATCCAACTGAATTACGCCGATTCCGAAAGATCTGTTGAGGCGCCGTAATTCTTCTTTGGCTTCACTCTCGATTTTTGCCGCAACCAGATATCCTTCGTTGGCCCATGAAGAATTTGAAATTGCCTGGAAATAATACATTCTTACGTTGGACGTGGTAATTTCTTTTTTAATTTCGAAAGAATAAATTTTCACAGTCGGCTGTTTGATATTTTCGAAAAAGATGTAAGTTTCTTCGTTTGAATATTCGTCAAAGGGGTAATACACGCTCACGATGTCGGGATATCTCCATTCATTTTGTTTACTCCCCCCTTTTTTTGCGGCATTGGCATTTATGGTTTTTGAATGTGAATGAAAGTGAGGATTTGTTATGAGATAGTACACAAGCAGGGGGTGGAGATCCAATTCTTTATATTTCGATTCAGAACGACGCAAAGGCACCTCATCATAAGTCATGTTTACGGGAGTTGATTCATTGTTTCCGGTTAGGAAAAAACGTGTGGGCCCCTTGGAGGCTATATAGAATCGTGATTGTTCACCGAAGTCCTTTATATTGACATAGATTCTTGCGCCAATGGTATTCCAGGGAGTTTTGCCTTTGAGACCACATTCTTCATTTAATCCAAATTCAACAGCATAATCCCAAATTTCCTCGGTAGTGAGCGGTCGACCGACTTTATTGAGGACATCTGCACTCAACTCCAATGCTGTGTACATGCGTATTGAAAGACACTCGATTGGTATATATTATACCTGTATTTTTTATGGAAAACTATCAGCCCAAGTTTGAATAATTCTTGAAGTTGTAGGTTACATTTCCGCCGGAGCCATCTTCGCATAGACGCCTCCAATCACTCGTAAACGTATGTCCATGTTCAATTCTTTTTGTTTATATCCACTGCCGTAAACTTAATCGTTTTCTGAAACAGGCAAAAAATCGGACAATATTCTGTAATTGAATTTCAGATTCATATCTGTTTGAGGGTCATACATTACTAACGAAAGAGACGAATCATCAGTACCGTTCTCAATAACTTTCATATAACCGATTTCAACCAAGAATTCTCTAACCGAAGGAATCAAAAAAGGATTATGTGACGTTTCAAGTGCATTCAATACAAGTTCTGTTTTATCAACAACATCATTTCTGTGGAAAAATCCGATAACCTGTTTGTTTTCGTAAATATCTATTTTATCAGTTTCGTGATTGATGCGATATTCAATCAAATTATCATCATTTTGAAAGAATACTTTCCTGAGTATAAACCAAGAATCTTTTCCCGTCCAATCGCTACCGCCCCGGCGTATCTTTCCATCGCCAAGAATTTTTAGAAAAGTGAAAATCTTAACATGATGCTTTACGTTATCGGAAACAACCATTTTAATCGTTATATATCACTCGTTAATCTAATATCAAAGTTGTTAACTTACCGGTACTGGCACTTCGTACCGGTAAACCGGTTCACTGTACATTTCTGACCGGCGGCCACATCCCGTTAATCCTGTAACCGGCACGGTTGGGATCCATTGTGTAACACTCCATTCCGGGAATAATCATCCTCACTACGGGAATCTCTATTTCCGGTCTTGTAAGGTTCACGGTAATAACTTTGTCAAATTCCGCGTCAACCAATTTTCCCAGAACGACTTCTATATCGTCCAAAACATAATCGGTGGATTCGTCTTCCAAATCATTCAATTTGACTTTGCGATCCAAGTCGGAATACCAAAGACGGTTAATCCGTTTAATTTTCTCATATCCCATTTCTCTGGTGGTTTTGACAAGTTCCGCATTGACTTTGGCACCTTCTTTGTGAGTTGCCCGGCTCTGAGCCACTTCGGTTATGGCTCGGATTGCGGCTATCTCCGGATCCAAATGGGTTCCGACGCCTATCGTCAGCATTTCCGGATCCTTCGTTACAACGTCATCGGCGGCGGCGCCTATGGTGGTCACTCCAACATCCGACGTAATATCCTTGAGATGAATTTCAACACCCTTCTCTCCGAATGATTCAATCATTCTTCCGGAAATCGAGTCGGAATCCACGATAACATCGGCTTTGGCATACTGTCGGTCTTCGGCCAAAGACCACGCATCTCTTTCGATAACTTCGAAGGTCGCGTGAAGAATGGCCTCCTCCAACGTATTCCCTGAAGCCAATCCGTTGGTGTTATATCTGAACAACTGTAAATCCCCGTCCGGGATGTACGGGTGGAACACGGCGCAGGCCGGGACCCAAATCGGTTCGCCTCTGAACATTTCCCATCCTCTGCACCAGGCAATTTCCGCACTCCGGTAGTAATGAACTTTGTCGAAAGGCAAAATCAAATCCGCCGGATCCACGGTAAGACCTGTTTTCATTGCCTGCTCGTAAGTACCGTGCACGACTTCGTCGTATTCTCTTCGTTCGGCACTGTATCTTTCCATGGCCTCCATCACGGCGGAAGCCTTGGCCTGTTCGGGAGTGACGCCTTTGCCGTTGTGACTGGAAACCGTTCCTTCGGCGGCACCCGGTCTCGAAATCGAATAAACGGGAATGCCGATATTGTCCTTGACGGAGATATCCTCCGGATCTTCCAAACCGGCCGTTTTGAGCAACGGCATTGCACGTTTCAACGTGTCTTCGGGAGAAACCACCCTAATGCCGCCTTCCCGGTCATATTTCGGAGTTCTAGTCAGTATCAACGGTTCCATCTGTCAATGTTGATGTCATGATTCGTTAAATAAGTTCTACAGCGAAAAAGAAAAAGAATCCCTGCAGACATGGGACAAATCCTTAATCTACGGGTATATACTGACTTATGGAACTCACAATCGAAGAAGAACGCATTCTCCGCGGCGAAGAAGGTGAAAGCCGCAGAAAAGCGATGGAACTTCTTGTGGCTCTCGGTAAAGTCTACGGAGCCGAGAACCTTATCGGCATAACCTCCGCACATCTGTCCGGCGCATCTTACAAGACAATCGGGGAAGGAGGACTTAAATATCTCACCGACCAGGTCGAAGGCGGGGCCAAAGTGACCGTACCCTCGACTCTTAATCCGGTGGGAATGGATCTCGGAAGATGGAAAGAGATGCACATCACAGACCACTTCGCGGAGAAGCAGAGACGGATTGTCGAACTGTACGGGAAAATGGATGTCATGACCACCTGTACCTGCACACCGTACGTCGGTCCGAATATTCCGAAATTCGGAGATCATGTCGCCTGGTCCGAATCTTCCGCTCTGTCATTCGTCAATTCATTCATCGGTGCCAGAACAAACAGGGAAGGCGGCCCGGGGGCTCTCGCCGCCGCGATTGTGGGTAAAACAGCCAATTACGGACTGCACCTCGACGAGAACAGAGTTCCTTCCGTAATGATAGATGCCGACATTGACGGTTCCGTGTTCAGCTATTCGTTGCTGGGTCAGGCCGTAGGCAAAAGAATCGGAAAAAGAGTCCCTTACTTCAGAGGGCTGCCGAAAGATACCGGTACCGAAGAAGCGAAGGCGTTGTCTGCGGCCATGGCCGCCTCCGGCGCCGTTGCTCTCTGGCATGCCGAAAATGTGACTCCGGAAGCCAAGAATTATGACATATCCCGTCTGGAAGTCATAACCGTCGGCAAAGAGGAACTGAAAGACGCTTACGAAGAACTGAACACCGTGGACGATGTTCAGTTGATCGCGTTGGGATGCCCTCATCTCACGGAGAAGGAAATACATGAACTGGCTATAATGCTGAAAGGCAAAAAGAAAAGGCCCGGTTCCGCCGAAATATGGTTCTGCACTTCCGCCGCAATCCGAGAAAAGTGTGTCGAAGACGTCAAAATCCTCGAAGAGTTCGGACCCGTTCTCGCGGACACATGTATGGTCGTGGCACCCATCGAAGGCACATTTTCGAGAACCGGAACCAACTCTGCGAAAGCCGGCAATTATCTTCCCACTTTATGTTCTCAGAGGGTAATGTGCAGAGACATCGCCCGGCTGATGGAGGTGGTATATTGATCATCGAAGGACGTTCGATTTCATCCGGAAAGGCTTCCGGAAAAGTTCTGAAGCTTGAGGATTCCTTCGGTTTCCTGGGAGGCGTCGACGGTTCCACCGGAGAACTGGACGCAGGCCAGGGAAACATTGCAGGGAAAGTATTCGTGTTCCCCGCCGGGAAGGGAAGCACCGTGGGTTCTTACGTCATGTACGATTTGTCTCTTCACGGAAAGGCTCCCGCCGCCGTAATAAACACCGAAGCGGAAACCATTGTGACCACGGGAGCGGTGATATCTTCGATCCCCATGGTGGATAAGATAGACATATCCCTTATCCGTGACGGCGATAAAGTCATCGTCGACGGTGATGCCGGCACCATTGAAATCCTCGGAGTCACCGTAATCGAATCCGTTTCCTCCGCGATAGTGGTGAACGGAA
The DNA here is from genome assembly GCA_050950505.1 of Candidatus Methanomethylophilaceae archaeon. Classification (GTDB taxonomy): domain Archaea; phylum Thermoplasmatota; class Thermoplasmata; order Methanomassiliicoccales; family Methanomethylophilaceae; genus VadinCA11. Next base: position 828,714 of record JBMNHS010000001.1, read on the forward strand.
AGGTTCTGATGCTCAAACGTCCCGACGACGCACTCGATTTTCCCGGAATATGGTCTCTTGTCGTCGGTAAGGTGGAAGAAGGCGAAAGTCCGATTGCCGCAGCCAGACGGGAAGTGATGGAAGAAACGGGAATCTCCGTGTTCACTCCCGACCGGACCGGAATGCCTATGTTTGTGCGTGACGGCAAAATCATATGGAAAATATATCCCATGATGTACCGTCTGACTTCCGCCGAACCCAGGTTGAATTACGAGAACGAGAAATTCAAATGGGTGAACCCTGAGGACATATCTTCGATGAAGACCGCTCCGCACGTTCAGAGCGCCGTTCTTGAAATGATGGAGTGAATCACTCGGCGGAGGATATCCCTATTACGATTTCCTCGCCGGTGACGTCCCAGGTCTTGACCTCATCCCCTCCGGGGCTGTCGGTGAACGTGAGAACGTTGGCTCTGACTTCTCCGGAGATGTATTCTTTCCAGGATTCCAGCAGATCCACCAAACGTCCTTCGGCTTTTACGTCACAGTTTATGAACTGTTCCACGTTGAGCTTCATGTCCTTTCTCATCTGTTGGATTCTGCGTATGAGTTCCCTGGCATAACCTTCGGATTCGATTTCGGGCGTCATCGAGAAGTCTATGAACAGTTCCCCGCCGTCGAATTCCGACGGCGTCACATCGCCTTCCGGCTCTTCATTCCCTTTGAGGTATGCTATGTTCTTCACGTTGGCCTGCTGTGCCAGAACTTCGTCGAATATTCTTACCGAACCGTTGACGTCCTCTTCGTTTCCGCGGACGGAGATACCGAGCAGCGGCCATCTGAGCTTGCTGTTCACCTTCGATCTTTCGGAAGCAATCACGTCAACGATGTTCCTGACCATGGACATGCTGCGTTCCAAATCCCTGTCGATGAGACTTTCATCGTATACCGGCCAATCCTCCATGTGCACCGACATCAAAGTGCCGCCCATGTGCTGATAGACCTCTTCTGAAATATGAGGCGCAACCGGAGCCAAAGCCAGTGCGGTTTTCATAACCGCGTAGTGCAGCGTGAAGTAGGAAGCGTTCTTGTCCTTGACGGACTCGTCGTCTTCCGTCCAGGTCCTGTCTCTGACGAGACGGACATACCATCTGGAAAGATCTTCCATGATGTAATCTTCCAAAGTCCTTGCCACTCTGTGCAGTTCTCTGGATTCCAGATATTCGGTGACTTCCTTGATCATGGTTTCCGTGCGGGAAATCATCCACAAATCTTCTTCCCTGAGACTGTCCTTTATGGTTTTCAATCCGTGTTCGTTGGGATCGTATCCGTCAAGACTCATGTAAGTGGAAGCGAAATTAATCACGTTCCAATAAGTGTTCAGGACCTTTCTCGCGTTCCGAGGTCCGTCATTCTGGAACGAAGTGTCTTCCCAGGGAGCGTTTGATTTTATCAGATACAGTCTGAGGGAATCGGCCCCTACCTGGTTTATTATCTCCAAAGGTTCCACGACGTTTCCCTTGGATTTGGACATCTTCTGTCCTTTGGAGTCCAAGACCCAGCCGTGCATCATTACTTCCCGGTAAGGCGTCTCGTCAAAAGATATGACTCCCGCCCCAAGTTGGGAATAGAACCATCCCCGGGTCTGATCGTGGGCCTCGACGATGAAATCGGCGGGCCACCATCTGTCGAACTCTCTGTTGCCCGAAGGATAACCCAGCTGAGCCCAGCTGGCCACACCCGAATCGAACCAAACGTCAAGAACGTCTTCCACGCGGTGCATGTCTTTGCCGCATTCGGGACATTCAAAAGTCACGCCGTCGATCCAGGGGCGGTGAGTGTCCATTCCTTCGACGTATCCCTTTCCTTCTTTCAGTTCTTTGTAGGTTCCTATCACTTTCTTTTCGCCGCAGGCACATTCCCAGACGGGAAGGGGTATTCCCCAATATCTCTGTCTGGATATGCACCATTGCCTGGCACCTTCAACCCAGTTTCTCTGTCTTGAGTTTCCGGCCCATTCGGGAATCCAGGTGGATTTGCCTATTTCATCGAGCATTTTGTCCTTCAGGGCGGGAACGTCGAGGAACCATTGCCTGGTGTCCCTGTATATGATGGGGGATTTGCATCTCCAGCAGTGACCGTAGCGGTGCATCAGTCTGTCGAATTTGAACAGTCTGCCGTTCTGTTCCAGATGTTTGATCACATCGTCGTTCACGCCGCGGACCCTCCGTCCGGACATCATGGGGAAGTCTTCGGTAAAACGGCCGTCCTCCCCAACGGGACAGAAAGCCTTCATGCCGTATCTTTTGCCGGTTTCGTAGTCGTCCGGACCGAATCCGGGTGCGGTGTGAACAAGTCCGGTGTTGTCGGCTTCAACATAATCGGCGGTCACGACTTTGTATACCCAGTCGCTTTTTTCCATGCCGTCTCCGATTTCGAAAGGAGGTATGTACGCCAGTCCTTCGAGTTCGGTCCCTTTCATTCTGCCGAGAATTTTATGTTCGGTGTATCCGCCCTGTTCTTTTATGTATTCAATCTGCGACTCGGCAATGATGACGGTTTCCCCGCTTTCACCGTTGCCGAGTTCGACTTTCACGTAATCGTAATTCGGGTGCACGGCGACAGCCATGTTGGAAGGCAAAGTCCAAGGGGTGGTGGTCCAAATCAAAAGGGAACAGTCCCGATCCGCAACCGGCATTCTGACGATTATGGAAGGATCGTTCTCGTCCCAGTATTCTATTTCAGCTTCGGCAAGGGCGGTTTCGCATCTGGGACACCATGTGACCACACGGGCGGCGTCTATCAGCAATCCTCTTTCCGCCGCCCGGGAAATGGTCCACCATGCGGCTTCTATGAAATTCGGATGCACGGTTTCGTAAGGGTTGTCCCAATCCATCCATACCCCGAGTTGTTTGAATTCTTCGGTCATGTCGACCCGAAGATCGGAAGCGAATTTCAGACAGGTTTCGACGAATTTGTCGATACCCACGTCCTCTTCGATTTGTTTTTTGGAGTGAACGCCGATTTTCTTTTCGACCTGGACTTCGATAGGAAGTCCGTGCATGTCGAAACCGGGCTGATCGCGGACGTTGAGTCCGTTCATTCTCCAGTATCTTATCATAATGTCCTTGACGGCCTTGTTCATGGCCGTACCCAGGTGAATTTTTCCGGTGGTGTAAGGCGGTCCGTCACAGAAGTAGAAGTCTTTTCCTTCGGCCCTCTGTTCTTTGGCCTTTACGTAAACATCGTTCTCTTTCCAGAATGTCCGGATTTCTTTTTCAATTTCTGGTGCGTTATAATCACTACGGACCTGCTTTATCATCGCTTATCCTTCCCTGCCAAGTTTATCTTCCCGGCGGTACGCGTTGATACAAGCCCGCATATTTAAGAATCAGCCCCGAAAAAGGGTTTCTGAATCAGTCACGTTCCCAAAAACAAATTCTCAGAACCAGGTGTCCAGAGTCTTCTGGTCTTTCTTGGCCTTGTTTTTGACTCTGTTTTTCTCCATGCGGTCCAAGGCGGATTCCACCCTTCCGGCGGAGAATTCATAAGATTCCAGCAGGTCTATGACCCCCTCCCTGTCGATTTCGTTCACGGTTACGTCATAATCGTCGGTGCCGATGTCGGTGAGGAATATGTCCCGTATTTCTCCGTATTCAGGTATCTCTTCGCCGATGTGGGTCAGCACGGCTTCGATGGTTTTGTGTTTTCTTATGAGAGCCAATCCTCTTTTTGGGCCTATGCCCTTTATCCCGGGGTTGAAGTCCGTCCCCATGAGTATGGCCACATCAACCAGCTGTTCCCTGGTGACTTCCAAAGCATCCAAAAAGTCCTGAAGACGGATGACTTCGGTTTTCACTTCTCTGTACAGATCCCTTCCCGGAACCTTCCGTCTTCCGGTCATGGTCACATTGCGCACGAGAACCGGCGCTCCGAACAGCAAAGAATCGAAATCCTGGGAAGCGGAAGCCCATACATCCCCTTTCGCGCACATGTACGCACACTGTCCTTCTCCGTCTCCCGGCGCCTGTATTATAGGAAGCCCAAGAAGTCTTATGAGTTCTTTCGAGGACGAAGATATCTCCGGAGTCATTCTGGAGGTCTGCTGAGCTTTGGAATATGCTTTTTCCATATCCCCCTCTTCAAGAGCCTCTTCCCATTCTTCCATGGCTTTTTCTCTCCGGGCCCTTCTTTCGGCGATGGTATCCGCTTTGAGTTCGTGATAATCCCCGTCAAAAACAAAAGCGGGTTCTATGCCGGCCTCGATCAGATTGGCGGTCCGGTACAGAATTCCGGACAGATGGGAAGTGGTCCTTCCGTGGGAATCATGCAAAGGACGCCCGTCAGACTGACGGATGCTGGAAAGGAACTGGTATATCGTGTTGTATGCATCGATGGCGATGTTCTTTCCGTTGAGATCTGAAAGTTCGATGTATTCCGGATCCGCAAGTCCCGTGAAGTTGACTCCCATTGAAAACCCTCAAGGATCGGGCCCGTAGCCCTGCCATATTTTGATTTCCGACGACATGTCGTCAAGACCGAAGAGTGCGCTTCCCGCCGCCAGCACCGTGGCTCCGGCTTCGACGCACTTCTTCCCCGTGTCCCGGTTTATTCCGCCGTCCACGGATATTTCCAGTTTGGGATTGTGAACATCCGCCCATTCCCGGACATATTTTATTTTATCCAGTCCCGAAGGTATGAATTTCTGTCCTCCGAATCCCGGATGGACGGTCATAATCAGAACCAAATCAACCTTGTCAAGATACTTGTTCAGAACTCTGACGTCGGTGTCAGGGTTGACAGAGACTCCGGGATGCACCCCCGCATCCGTTATTTTCTTCAAAGCTTCGAAAGGGTCCCCTTCGGCTTCGGGATGCACCGTAAGATAATCGGCTCCGGCATTGACGAAATCGTCAATGTACCTTTCGGGACGCTGTATCATCAAATGTACGTCGAAGGGCAGATCGGTGCAGCCTCTGACGGCTCCGATTACGGAGGGGCCGATGGTGATGTTGGGAACAAACATTCCGTCCATGACATCGACGTGGGTCCAATCCGCGCCCGAGGAATCAAGTCTCCTAATCTCATCTCCCAGACGGGAAAAATCCGCTGAAAGTATGGACGGCGATACCTTTGTCATCGGAACGGAATATGTCCAACGTCAATATAATTTATCTTCTGTGGAAAGTGAACAAATATAACGAATAAAAGCATATTGGGTAGCATGGCATCAGCCGATAACAAAGGTAATGGCAGCATCTGCCAAGTGGAAAGCTGCAACGATGCGACCGAGAGATCCATCAGTCACAAGAAAGTGGCCGAATCGGATCTGACACTGAAAGCGGGTTCCCACGGACAGGTCGGTCTCTGCAAAAACCATTACCGGGAATTCAAAAAACAAACGAAGAAATCCAGAGAACTGGACCGCATATACTGATGATAGAGGTGCTTTTTCTAGGTACCGGCGCAGGTACGCCTTCCAGACAGAGCGGTCTTCCTTCCGCGGCGGTCCGCAAGGGAGGGGAGATTTATCTCCTGGACTGCGGAGAGGGAACACAAAGACAGCTGATGGTATCTCCGTTTTCATACATGAAAATCAAAGCTGTGCTGATATCCCATCTTCACGGAGACCATTTTCTTGGGTTGCCCGGTCTGTTGCTCACTATGGGCATATCCGAAAGAAAGGATCCGATTGCCGTAATCGGTCCTGCGGGAACCGAACGTCTTCTGATTCCGATACTCGAAGCCTGCGGGGATGAACTGCCTTTCGAACTGAACGTCATCGAAGCCGATGACGGCCATATTTCGGATATTGGAAAAATGACGGTATCGGTTTTCAAAACGGATCATACCGTCCCGTCCCTGGGATTCGTACTGTCGGAGAAGGACAGATACAAAGCGGACCCGTCAAAAATATCCGGGTCCGACGTCAGACCGGGGGATGTGGATCGGATACTGAAGGGAGAAACAATCAAAGGCGTCACCGCGGAAGATCTCTCTGCGGGGATAGTGAAAGGATTGAAAATTGCTTATTCCGGGGATACGAAACCCTGCGAATCTCTGAAAAAAGCGGTGAAAGACGTCGATCTTCTGATTCATGAAGCCACCTTCGATTCCGAATTGAAAGGTCCCGCCGAAGAGCACGGGCATACGACCGCCGAACAGGCCGCGGAGATAGCAAGGGAATGCAACGTCAGGCATCTGTGTTTGACTCACGTAAGCAACCGTTACAGAAACCGTTCGGTGCTGAAAGAAGAGGCTTCCGCGATATTTCCGGACACCTGCGTCGCCGAAGACATGATGCGGCTTTCGGTGACAAGAAAAGAAATCAAATTAATTTGAGCAAATCGGTTCCTGTTATAACGCTGATTATTTTTCCTCTTTTCGAAACGAGAACGGCATCGTTGTCGTTCATAAGCAAAGCCACCGTTGATAAGGATGTATTTCCGGACACTACCGGAAAAGACTCTCCCATGACGGTTCGGACCGGGGTCTTTCTCAATTCTTCCATGCTCATTCCCTGTTCGATCAGATTGAGAATCATTCTTTCCGAAATGCTTCCGACCGGACGGCCTCCATCCATGACGGGCAATTGGGAAATCCCTGCGTTTCTCATCAGTTCCGACGCCATTTTCACACCGTCTTCCGCATTGACGGTTATCGGGGAATAAGACGCGACGTCCGCCGCGGTTCGGTCGATGGCGGAATATTTGCCGATCCTTTCCAGGGTGTTGAACAGCCGCGCAACGGTTTCATAACTGGCCTTCGTTTTTTCCGTTTCTATTTTGGCAATGGTGCTTTGGCTGATTCCGGATTCTTTTGCAAGTTCGAATTGGGTTATTCCCAATGCGGATCTCATTTTCCTTATGTCGGATTCCGGAGGAAAATTCATGGATATTGCATCAAATTATTCTTATAAGAATATTTCTTACAACTTACTTTATAAACAATGAATTAATATGAGTATCCAAGCGGTCAGCCGGGAGGCTTCAGATTTGGCTAAGAATATTTATGTAGAAGGAATAAACGAACTTCCTGTCCCCGACAGGAAAGTTGAAATCGTAGAGAGAAAAGGTATCGGTCACCCCGACAGCGTGGCCGACGGAATCGCGGAGACCATGAGCAAGGAACTCTGCAAAATGTACATAAAGGAATTCGGACACGTTCTTCACCACAACACTGACGAAACGCAGATAGCTGCGGGAATGTCCGCGCCCAAGTTCGGCGGAGGTACGATAATAGACCCCGTATACATGCTCCTTGTCGGCCGCGCCACCAACGAAATTGTTGTCGGCGACGATGTCAAGTCTTTGCCCTGCAAACCCGTGGCCCTCAAAGCCGCAAGGAATTACCTGAAGGAAACCTTCCCCAATCTCGACACCGATTCCGAAATGATTCTCGATGCAAGAATCGGTCTCGGTTCCGACGATCTCACCGGTGTGTACAAGGCCTCCGGATTCATGGCCAACGATACCTCTTTCGGTGTCGGATACGCTCCGTATTCAATCACCGACAGACTCACTCTCGAAACGGAAGAATTCATCAACGGCGCACTCAAGAAAAAGATGCCCGAAACCGGTCAGGACGTTAAAGTAATGGCATCCAGAGTGGACAAAGACGTCACCATTACCGTAGCCTGCGCAATGGTGGACCGTTATCTCGACGATGCGGATGCCTACATATCCGCCGTGGCCCGTCTCAAAGACGAAGTGACCGACAACGCCCTCAAAATCGTGGGCAACGAAGACATCAACGTCAAAGTTGACGTCAACACCGGCGATGATTACAGCCGCGGTGTTTACTACCTGACCGTAACCGGAATGTCTCAGGAAATGGGCGACGACGGTTCCGTCGGAAGGGGCAACAGAGCCAACGGACTGATTACGCCTTACCGGCCCATGTCCATGGAAGCGACCTCCGGCAAGAACCCGATAACTCACATCGGTAAAATCTACAACATACTTTCGAATCTCATCGCCAACGATGTTTCCAAGGAAATCGGACCGGAAGCGGAGATTCGCGTGAGATTGCTTTCACAGATCGGAAAACCTATCCACGAGCCTCTCAGCGCCTCAGTTCAGGTTCTCGCTCAGGAAGCGGACAAAAACGTCAGCAAATGGAAATCCGATGCCGAAACCATCACGGAAGAATGGTTGGACAACATTGATAAGGTCACGGAGCTTATAGCAAAAGGTAAAGTCAGAACATTCTGATATCAGATTCTGAGAAAGGTGATCCAAGCGTGAAGATAATCGATGAACCAAGATACGGGCCGATGTTCAGGTTCAGCGATGCCAATGTGTATTGGACTCTGCACCTGCTTTCCGAAGGAACGAGAACCGGACGGAAGAGGCTGGCCGATATGGTTGGAATCGGTGAAGGGAGCATGCGGCGGATTATAGACGCACTCCGGGATATGGAATTGATTTCCATCAAACAGACCGGGGTTTCAATCACTGACAAAGGAATCGAATTCCTTGAGGACATACCCATAAGAGTCATCGATCTCGACGTGGGCGATTCCGTATCCGGGGATGAGACTCAAAGTCTTCTCGTTCTCGGAGTGTCAGACAGAGTGCACAACGGTATGCAGCAGAGAGACGCCGGGATAAAAGTCGGAGCCACGAGCTGTACCACATTCGTAATCCGCAACGGCGTACTGATGGTGCCTCCCGACTGGAACGTGGATCAAGAGAAACCCGAACTTGCGGAAAAAATCCGCAATGAACTGGGGATGTCCGAAAAAGACGCCATAATCGTCGGCGGAGCCCCCACCAAAGTTCTGGCCGTAGAGGCCACGGTCGCGGCTGCTCTGGATATCATCTGAGATCGCCTTGTCAAACCATTTACAAAACATCCTTTGTCAAATTCCATGAAACATCTTCTGAATTTTTCGGTTTATGAAAACCCGGACACGCTGTCCTCCGACGTTCCAGTCACCTTCGGGAAGATTGGCTGCGACGGAGTGGAACTTCTCACGGGATATGACGAAGTACCGGACGCTCATGCCGGTATGACCGCCGCGGTGCATCTGCCTTATGCGGCGGATTGGCGTTCCGTGTGGGAAGGAGAAGACGTTCCGGAATGCGACCCCGACACGGCCAGATTTCTGATGTACGGAATTTCCAGGGAAGACATCGCGGAGAATCTGAAGCGGGCGATAACCGTGGCATCGTCACTGAATCCCCCCTACGGGGTTCTTCACGCCGGCAGCGTAAAAATACATGACATTCTGAAAAGAACAAACGGCGATGACCGGAAAGTGTTGGATTCTTTCTGTGAAATGGTAAACACCGTGATATCCGAATTTCCGGGGAACCGCCCGCCGTTCAAACTGGCTTTCGAAAATCTCTGGTGGCCCGGGCTGAGGTTGATCGACGGTTGGGAAATCGGTTATTTCGAAAAAAACATCGAGTTTGACGATTGGGGGATATGTCTGGACACCGGTCATCTTCTGAACTGTCTGCCCGACATCCATGATGAAGGAGACGCGGTCGAGTCCCTCAGGAAAGTTTTCAACGGATACGGCGACGGAGTAAAAGACCGGATATGCACCGTCCATCTCCATATGAGCACTTCTTCGGATTACAGAAACAGTTTCGAAGACAGAGGACCCGGAAACAAATCCTTTGATGATTTCATGATCGAAGCGAACACCCATATCGGCAAGATAGACCAGCACCGTCCTTTCAGCACGGACGGGTGCAAAGAATTGGTGGATATTCTGAAGCCCGATTACGTCACCCATGAGCTGAACGGTTCCTTTTCCGAGGACCCCTTGGAGGATTTCAGACAGCAAAGGTCCCATTTCGGCCGGAACTGACGAATGCTTAAATAATAGCTCTATCTTGCACATTCCAGAGGAAAAAAAATGGCACGTTTTGAAGAGGCCGAAAGCAGACTTCTCAATAAGTCCGTATGCATGAAATGCTCTGCTACAAACCCGCCTAAGGCGACCAAATGCCGCAAATGCGGTGGCGGAAATCTCAGGCCCAAGGCTAAAGAGAGCAGGAAGCAGTGAGCTCGTGGTCGGCCGTGCCATATTGCGGCCGGTTTTCGGGCCGCTCTTTTGTTTTTCAGGTCAGCGACGGCTGTGATCGGCCGGATCCGCAGGGACGGTCCCATGGAAAACGGAAGCAATCCGATTGCGTTCAATGTACCGGATACGGGCACGTAAGAAAATATCGGAACATTTTTGACGGTTTCTTCAGCAAACAAGGAATCCGCAAAACTCATTTTTCATGATTCTGTTTTACAGGATATCCGTTCCGAATATTTTTACGGTTTTTTTACAACACCGCATTCTTGGCTTCGGCCGCTGTGCATTCCGGGCCATGGACAAATTCATTATAGACCGCGGACGTTCTGCTTTTGTCAACGGCAGCCTGCGGGTCCGGAACAAAGGCGGCGCAGGTCCGGAAACACAGTCACGGTGTGCGGAATCGTAAGGATTTTCGTACCCTTCAAAGATACACGACACGATTACAGCGAGGATTTTGAATGAAGATTGAAAAAGTATGGGCAAGGGAAGTTCTCGATTCAAGAGGAAACCCCACGGTTGAAGCGGAAGTGACCGTGAACGGTCATGAAGTAAGGGCGATTGCGCCTTCCGGAGCATCCACCGGTACCTGGGAAGCTCATGAACTGAGGGACGGCGGAAACAGATACTCGGGAAAAGGAGTACTGACCGCGGTAAACAACGTACGCACCGAAATCGCCGACCGCATCGTGGGCATGGACGCTTCGGATCAGGAAGGAATCGACAATGCGATGATCGAACTGGACGGAACCCCCAACAAAGTAAGACTGGGGGCCAATGCGACCGTCGCCGTTTCTCTTGCAGTCGCAAAGGCGGGCGCCATGTCCCGCCATATGCCGGTATACGAGCACATCGGAAACAACAACGTGACTCTCCCGGTTCCCATGTTCAACATCATCAACGGAGGAATGCATGCGGGAGGAAACCTGAAGGTTCAGGAATTCATGATCGCTCCCGCCGGACTGCCCACGTTCAGCGAATGCCTGAGGGCGTCCTCCGAGATTTACATGTCATTGAAATCGCTTCTTACAAAAAAGTACGGAGCCTCTTCGGTCAACGTCGGTGACGAAGGAGGTTTTGCCCCTCCCATGGATACCGTCGCCGAAGCTCTGGGCACCATCGAGGAAGCCGTGTCCGCCGCGGGCTACGTCTCGGGAAAGGACGTGTTCCTGACAATTGACGCCGCATCATCCGAGTTTTTCTCCGACGACAGGTACGATATCGACGGAATGAGTCTTACCGCCGGAGAACTGGTGGATCTTTATGTTTCGCTGACGGAAGAATTCCCGTTGATAAGCATAGAAGATCCATTTTTCGAGGACGATTTCGATTCAACCGCGGAACTTACCGCCAAGATAGGCAAGAACGTGCAAATCGTGGGTGACGATCTCTTTGTGACAAACACCGAAAGATTGGAAAAAGGAATCAAATCCAAATCGGCAAACGCATTGTTGCTTAAAGTCAACCAAATCGGAACCGTGACGGAATCCGGCAACGCCGCCTCCATGAGCTTTGACAACGGATACAGGGTCGTGGTGTCACACCGCTCCGGAGAATCGGAAGACACCACCATCGCGGACCTTTCCGTCGGATGGGGGTCCGGCCAAATCAAAACCGGCGCTCCCGCCCGCGGAGAAAGAACCGCGAAATACAACAGACTGCTGAGAATCGAAGAAGAACTGGGGTCCAAAGCGGTTTTCCCGGGACTCAAAGCGTTCAGGTCCTGATAACATGAACAAGCTCTTTGCGGCCGATGAAAAGGATATCCGCGAAGGATACACAAAGGATGTTTACTTCGAACATACCAAACAGATTCTGGAAGCAAAGGGTCTTGAAGACCTTGAAGTCAGCATGGAGTTCACCAGCGGCTCCCTTCCCTGCGGATGGGAATGGGGGGTGTTCTGCGGTCTCGAAGAAGTATTGAGGCTGATGGAAGGGATGAAGGTGTCCATATACGCCGTTCCTGAAGGGACGGTTTTCCGTTCCAGAACTTCTGCCAGTGTAAGGTCTCCGGTTATGAATTTCCAGGGAAAATACATGGACTTCGGTGTGATGGAAACAGCGATTCTCGGAATGATTTGCCAGCCCACGGGAGTGGCCACCAAGGCCGCCAGAATGAAGCTGGCGGCAAAAGGGAAGCCCGTGATAGCGTTCGGAAACCGCAGAATGCATCCCGCGATTTCGGGAGTGCTGGACCGCTCCGCTTACGTGGGAGGCTGCGATGACGTGTCCTCACAGGCCGGAGGGGATCTGATCGGAAAGAAACCCCTGGGCACCACACCTCACGTTCTCCCGTTGATGATGGGCAGCAACGATGTCGCGTTCAGAGCTTTTGACGAGTACATCGACCCGTCGGTTCCCCGCATTATGCTGATAGATACGTTCTCCGATGAGAGAACGGCGGCGGTGGAAGCCTGCAAGACTGTAAAAAATCTGGTCGGTGTAAGACTGGACACTCCCGGATCCCGGAGAGGAAACTTCAAAGAACTCATAGATGAAGTGCGCTGGGAGATGGACATGAACGGTTTTGAACATGTGAAAATCATAGTATCCGGAGGGTTGGACGAAAATACCGTCGCGGCCCTTGCGGATACCTGTGTTTCGAGTTTCGGGGTGGGAACTTCGATTTCCAACGCTCCGACTTTGGATTTCTCCATGGATCTGGTCGAAAAGAACGGAGTTCCCATGGCGAAAAGAGGAAAGTTCGCCGGAAGGAAATATCCTTACAGATGTCCGGACTGTTTCACCATGGGAGTTTCTCTGCAACCCGATATGAAAATAATCTGCGAATGCGGACGGGAAATGGAAATGATTGAAAAACAGGTCATGAAAGACGGCAGGAGAACCGCCCCCGAAGTCAAGCCCTCGGAGATACGGGACTACGTCATCAGACAGTTGGAAACCCTTGAAAAAAACGGGGATTTCTGAATCCGTTCAGCGGGCGGATGTCGATTCGGAAACCGGTTATCAAAGGTAGATATAATAGCCTTTCGGAGCAGTTTATCTATCGTTAAAACACTGATAACAGAAAGCTTATATGTGCCTCGCAGGTTGTAATATCCGAGCATATTACAGGTCTCCGTTGATGGGTTTGGAAGCCTGCGAGCTCTATCATGGGGGAAGTAAGATAGAGGTTACAATCAGTCTAAACGGACGCTGTTTCAAAAACACTCTGGATACGACGCTGGGCAGATTATCGAACGATTGCATGATGAACGTGTATTGCGAATGCGGAAGGCTGGTTTGGCTGGATCGCACCGCAATGAATCTCAAACTCAGCATGGGCAAGCCCCTTGAATGCTCCCGATGCAGAAACAAACGGATCTCGGAAGAGATTGAACTTCTTGACAGACATTTCAACGGTGAAGACATATTCGCCGATGAATGAATTTTACGGCGGCTTCCGCTGTTTTAACAATAATATAAAGAAAAATTGTTTGTGACGGACTTCCGTCATTCCCTTCGGTTTTTCCGAACTTTCATTCTTCCGCTTCAGCCTTTTCTTCGGCCTTTTTCTCCGCGGCGGCTTTCTTTCGGTTCTTCGGTTTGTCCGGACATTCGGGATTGATGCATTCTTCCGATTTGCCGAAAACGATGACGGGTGCGGAACAATGTTCGCACCTGTTGCCGGTGGGCGTCACGACGCCCCTCGGCCTCAGAGGATAAGTCTGCGTGCAATCCGGCCATTCCGTGCATCCCGCAAAGCGTCTTCCGGCTTTGGAGTACATGAGGCGGATGGTTCCCTTGGCGCAGGTGGGACAATCCCCCAGGAACGTGCGCTCGGTGTTGGATTCACATTTGGGATCCACGCACTGCATCAAAGGAAGGTTTCCTTTCCTGATGACTCTGAGCATCGGAAGTCCGCACTTTTCGCACACTTCTTCGGTGGGCTGATTGAGCGAACCTCTCGGCAGCGGGAACGCATTGGTGCATTCCGGATACCCTTCGCATCCGATGAAGTTTCCGTTTTTGGATCTTTTGATTGTCAGTTCGTTTCCGCACTTTGTGCATTTTCCTATGAACTGATGGGATCTCATCGCCGTGCGTATTTCATCGCCGATGGCTTTGTCGTTGGACGCAATCTTCGAAGAAACCTTGAACAGCATGTCCTGGGATTCGGAAACAACCTCTTCCAGTGTCGTTTCTCCGTCACTGATTTTCTGCATGTCTTCCTCCAGACGGGAAGTCATGTCGGGTTCGGTGATTCCTCCCCCGTATTTTTCCAAAGACTTGGTAAGAGCCACACCTCCCGCGGTGGGAATCATGCGGTTGCCCTGAATGTAGTTCCTCGAATACAATTTGGAAATGATATCGTGTCTCGTACTCTTGGTTCCCAGCTGAAGGCGGTCCATCTCCTGAATGAGCGAACCCTGGTTGTATCTGTACGGCGGTTTAGTTTCCGATTCCTCCATGGAAATGGATCTTACGTCCACAACCTCCCCGATTTCCATCCTGGGGACGGTGGAAGCTTTGGACTTCAGATATTTGCCGTAATATTCTTTCCAACCCTTGAACAGTTGTTTGTACCCCTCGCATTTGAATTCTTCGCCGCCCATATCAATGATGCATTCGGTGATTTCCGCTTTGGCGACCGGGGCCACAGTGGCAAGGAACCGTCTGACGATCAATTCGTAAAGTTTCCACTTGTCCCCTTTCATTTTGCCTGAGGTTGCCGCGGCAGTGGGATAAATCGGAGGGTGATCGGTGGTGCGTCTTTTCCCTCTTGAGGGGAGAATCTTTTCCTGTTTCAGAATCTCTTCGACTTCTCCTTTGAAGTCCGATGCTTTGAGTTTCTCAAGCACGGTGCGCAGATTCACGCTTTTGGGATATTCCGTGTTTTCGGTACGTGGATATGAAATGTATCCGCTGATGTACAGCTCTTCCGCCAATTTCATGGCGGCGGTGGGAGGGATGCCTATTTTATTGGCTTCCACCTGCATCTGGGTCGTATCGAAGGGCGGAGGTCTGTATTCTTCTTTTTCAGTGACTTCGAAGGAAGTCACCTTGCCCGTCTTCATATCTTTGATTTTGGATTCGACGGCCTCGGCTTCTTCTTTTTCCCAGAAGGGATTTTTGACATGATTGCCCTGGAATGCAAGCAATCCGAATCTGGCGTTCACGTTCCAGAATGGAACCGGAACGAAGCTTTCGACTTCTTCGTTCTTGTCAACAAGCAGTTTCAGAGTGGGGCTCTGAACCCTTCCGACGGAAAGGAAGTTTTTGCCCACCTGTCCGGAAGCCAGGGATATCTGTCTCGTCAGAACGGCACCCCAGGACAGATCGATTATCTGTCTCGCCTCGGCGGCGTTGGACAGACGTTTGTCCGGAAGTTCAAGATTGCTGAACGCGTTCTCCACCTCCGCTTTGGTAAGTGCGCTGAATTTTGCGCGTTTTACTTTGGAAATGTCCACTCCGGCAGCCTCTACGGTTTCCATGCCGATGAGCTCTCCTTCCCGGTCGTAGTCTGTTGCGATTATGACTTCGTCCGCCCCCAAGGCCAAATCTTTGATGTTGTTCAGAATGGATTTTACCTTGACGTTTTTCACCTGAGGCGCATACACGAGTTCGGTGGGCGGACTGGCGGACCAATCATTGTATTCTTTGGGATAGTCCAATTCAAGTATGTGGCCGCGGAGACTGATCACATCGTAATTGGATCCGTCCGCCACGAATGAAATCACCGAGGCCCCGCCTAATTTTCTGGTACTGGATTTCCCGTCGGAAAGTATTGTGGAAATCCTCCGGGCGGCATTGGCCTTTTCTGTGATAATCAGTTTATTCATCGTGCCACTCACATTCAAGGCATTATTTAACAATTAGTGAAATCCCCATATTGCCGAAAGGGAACATAATTAAGTCTGCAATGGCTCATTGGATACCGTACCATGACTCCCGAAGAAGTTGCGGAGATTCTCCGAAGACACAACGGTGTGGTGAGGGTCGAAGTTCCCGATGCTGATTTCCTCCGTATATTGAAAGAAGACGACATGTGCGTGGACACTTCCTTCGGAATGCCCATAGAAAACAAAGCCATGGAAGACTGTCTTTCCTGCGATTTCGTGTTATGCGTTTATGTCAATCTTTCTTTCGAAAAACCCGAAAACACGATAATGATGATGCGGGATTCCAAAGGAAATGTTTTCGGACACAGCATACCCGATTCTCAGATTGAGAGTTACAACGGAAGAGAAGACATCATCTGGCTGTCTTACGATTTCGTGCTTTATCCCGCCGTGGAAGCCGGCGAGGATATGATTCTCGTAATGTTGCCTCAGGAATACCGCGGCTTTTCGGAACAGGACGGAATTTCGGAAGCCTTGGTGTTTTACCCCGCGGTGACCACCGATTGTATAATCAAAGAAAAATACGGGGATCCCGGAGATCCGAGCGTGGCGACCCTGCTCATGGGCATAAAAACAGGATGAATCAGTTCCTGGTGCCCACGTGGTGCATGTTCCCGGACTTCGGAGAAACCATGGTAAGCCTTCCCCTGAGAACCCCTTTTATCGAAGTTATCTCGGAAGCGAGATCTTTGAGGGAACCCAGTTTTCCTTCCACAATCAGAATCTCCATGCACCTGTCATGATCCAAATGAACATGGATGGTGGTGTTGATGTGGCCGATGTGGTCGTGCTGAAGTTCCGTCAGCCTCTCCCCGACGTTGGAGGTGCTGTGGTCATAAACCATCACGATGACGCCGGTCATGTATTCGTCATCGTTCTTCCACTCGCTTTCGGCAAGGGAATCACGGACGAGATCTCTTATTGCCTCGGATCTGCTGACATATCCTTTTTTGGATATGGAAGCGTCAAACTCTTTCAGAAGTTCGGGTTCGAGCGAAACGCCTATGCGTGTGACTCCGTCCATGATATACCGAACAATCATTTCAGTATTAAACCTGTCGGAGTTCTTGTGCACTGAGCGCATATCAAAATCCGTGAAGAGTTTAATTACAACACTCCGTATCCGGAATGTGGCAATGAGATCGGACACCATTCGTTCGTTGTTATCCTCGGCGGTTGAGAGAGCCGTCGGAGGAAAAGATGCGGCGGTATCCTTTTCCGGCGGAATAGACTCGGGAATCCTTGGGGCGATGGCATCGGAACACGGGAGGGAAGTCTGCCTTTACACCGTCGGAACCGAGAATTCCCACGATGTGTCGAAAGCCCGTGAAGCCTCTCGGTTTTTGAATACGGAACCGGAGTTCATATTTCTCACCGAAGACAACATAGAAAACCTGCTGAAAGATATGATACGTATTTCGGGCACCACGGATCCGTTGACTCTTTCTTTTGAAATTCCCACCTTCGCGGTAACCCGCAGTTGCAAAGAATCCCATATTCTGGGAGGGATAGGGGCCGATGAACTTTTCGGAGGGTACCACAGGTATATCGGAATGTCCCGGGACAGGTTCGGGGAGGTCCGCGGGAAAGATTTGGAAAGACTGCTCAATTTCGTCATACCTCACGAAGACAGGGTCGGAAACCATTTCGGCAAAACCCTTCACCGCCCGTACGTCGATGAAAATCTTTTGGAATACATGTTATCCGTTCCATATGACGAAATCCTTCCGTCGGAAAGCCGTCCCAGAAAAGCATTGTTGAGGGAAGTGGCCGAAAAGATGAATCTGGAACCATTGTCAATGACGGAAAAAAAGGCTGCGCAGTACGGTTCGGGCGCAATGAATCTGATCAGGAAAATCGCCAAAAAAGAACGCCTGACCGCAAACGGATACATATCCTCCCTTTCCGGCAACGGGACTGATAATATATTCATTGAATAATACCGCGGTGTGAACAAACCGGAAACGAAAGAAGATTTTCTCCGTTGGCTGTACGGACTCACTTCCCGCGGCATCAAATTGGGTTTGGACAACGTGACCGAACTTTTGGAACGTATGGGCAATCCCCAGAATTCTTTCAAAAGCGTGCATGTGGGAGGAACCGACGGCAAGGGATCCGTATGCGCAATCGTATATTCCATACTCAGGGAAAGCGGAGTTTCCGCGGGACTGTTTACCTCCCCCCACATACTGGAGTTCAATGAGCGGATATCCGTGGACGGCGAACCCATATCCGACGGGGAACTGGCGGATATTGCGGCTCAGACCGTCCCTCACGTGAAAGAAATGTCCGAAGAGGGCAGATACTGTACTTTTTTTGAAGTTACGACCGCGATCGCTTTTCAACATTTCAAAAACAAAGGCGTCGAATACGCGGTGGCCGAGGTGGGAATGGGGGGACGGTTGGATTCCACCAACGTTCTGATCCCGGAAGTCTGCGTCATCGGGAACGTCAGCATCGAACACACGAATTTTCTCGGAGACACCAAGGAAAAAATCGCTTATGAAAAAGCCGGGATAATAAAACCCGGTGTTCCTTGCGTCACAATCAACGGGGATGACGTTTACGGGATAATCCGCAAAACCGCCGAAGAAAAAGGTTCTCCCCTGATAAGAATAAATCCCCTGGACATAGATTCGGTGAGCCTCGACGGAGAAGGCACGAATTTCAGGTACAAGGAAGAAGAATACCGCGTCTCGATCCCGGGAAGCTGTCAGGCCAAAAACGCATCTTTGGCAATCGAAGCCGTATCGATGTTGAGCATATACGGTCAGAAATGCAGATGCAACATCCGCAAAGGATTGAAAAACGTGAATTGGCCCTGCAGACTTCAAAGAATTTCGGGCACGCCCTTTATAATGGACGTCACGCACACGGCGGAAGGTTCGGCTCGGACTGCCGAAGACATCAGGAACATTTACGGCAAAGTAACGGTGGTGTTCGGAGTCCTCCGGGACAAAAACATCCGCGGCATAGCCGAAAACATTTCCGCAATAACGGAACGGATGATAGTCACGGCCCCCGAAACCGAAAGAGCCTCTTCCCCGGAAGAAACGGCCGAAAAGATTTCCGAATTTTTCGAAAGCGTGATTGTTGCGGACAATGTGAACGAAGCCATGGAAAAGGCCGTTGAATTATCCGGCGACGGATTGATATTGGTGACGGGGTCTTTCTATACTGCGGGAGATGCGATGAAATGGGTAAAAAAGACATATCTTTGATTCTTGACGGATTGTCCGAGAGATACCGTGACGATGCCGCATATCCGGGAAGGTCTTCCGAGGGACTGAGTCCCGAGTGGCCCTTCGATCCTTTCCACGTACTGATATCCACGATACTGTCCCAGAGGACCAAAGACGACAACACGCGCAAAGCTTCCGACCGACTGTTTGCGATGTATGACACAATGGAAGAAATCGCGGACGCGGACGTTGAAACGGTTGCGGAGCTTGTCCGCCCCGCGGGATTCCCGAATCAGAAGGCAAAGGCAATCATCGAAACCTGCAACATACTGTTGAAAGAATATGACGGCAAAGTTCCCTGCGAGACCGAAGAACTTCTGAAACTGCCGATGGTCGGAAGAAAAACCGCCGCCTGCGTCAGAGCTTACGCGATGAAGATTCCTTCCGTATGTGTCGATACCCACGTTCACAGGATAACAAACCTGATGGGTCTGGTGGACACCGACACTCCCGAGAAAACCGAAGAGGCGCTGATGCGCATCACCCCGAAGGACAGATGGATGGACATAAATCGTTTCTTCGTCAGGCACGGTCAGATAGTCTGCAGGCCCAACCGCCCGGACTGCGGAAACTGCGTGGTCGCCGACATGTGCGACTCCCGAAAACCGGTCGGATGATTTTTAATGAATAATCTACATACGGCGGAATGTGCACGAAGTTTCTGTGATATCGGGTATCGTCAAAGCCGTTTTGGAAGAACTTGAAAATTACAACGTCGCAAGCGTTTCTTCTGTAGATATTCTGATAGGCGAAATGACACTGTTGGGCGAGGAACAGCTTACCTTTGCATATGAAATAGTGACAAGAGACACGCTGCTGGAAGGATCGAAACTGAACATCGAACACGAATCCATAGGCGTTTCATGCGAAGCCTGCGGATACGAAGGTCCGATAAAAATGCTCGAATCCGGCGATTACACTTCTCACAAAATACCCGTAATGTCCTGTCCCGAATGCGGAGGCCACGTAACCGTGACCAAAGGACAGTCCTGTTGCGTCACTTCCGTGGACATCGAAGAGGTGGATTGATTGTACAAATACAGAGACGAGGCAACCGCAAAAAGAATACTCAAAGGGATAAAGAACCGCGGCGTGGACCTCAAGATAATGCACATCTGCGGAACCCATCAGGATACCATAGTACGTTACGGACTTGAGGAAATGCTTGCGGACGCCGGCATCAGAATCCAACAGGGTCCCGGATGTCCCGTGTGCGTCACCACAACCAAAGAATTGGCGGAGGTAATCACTTTGGCCAGGAACGGAGTGACCGTCACGGCTTTCGGGGACCTGATGAGGGTTCCGACGCCTATCGGTTCCCTTTTTGACGCCAAGACCGACGGTGCGGACGTGCGCATAGTTTATTCCATAGAGGACGCGGTCTCCATGTCCCGCGACACGGACAAAGACGTGGTGTTCGTCGGCGTGGGTTTCGAAACCACGGCGCCTTCCACCTGCGTCCCCCTCAACCGTGACGACGTTCCCGAAAACTTTTCGGTTTACAGCTGTCACAGAATCTGCCCGCCGATAATCCAGGCATTGCTGGATATGGGCGAGAACACCATTGACGGGTTCATAATGCCCGGTCACGTGGCCGTGATCACGGGCACTGAAATTTTCAAGCCCTTTGCGGAGAAGTACAACCTTCCTCAGGTCGTGGCGGGATTCGAACCGCTGGATGTCCTGATGTCCTGCTATCTGCTTGCCAAACAGATATCCGAAGGACGGGCGGAAGTCGAAAACGAATATACCAGACTCGTGAAGGACAAAGGGAATCTCAAAGCCCTCGGGCTGATGGACCGTACTTTCAATCCTGTTGACAGTACCTGGAGAGGGTTCCCCGTCATTGAAAAAAGCAGACTGGCTCTTAAACCGGCCTATGCCGAGCACGACGCGACCAAAGTCCATGAAGACATAATCGCTCTTGCTCCCGAAGTGGAGGAAGAAGCGAAGGGTTGCAGATGCGGCGAAGTGCTGAGGGGACTGATCAAGTCCCACGAATGTCCGATGTTCGGCAGGTCCTGCAAACCCAGTTCCCCCGGAGGGCCCTGTATGGTCTCCGCCGAGGGCAGTTGCAACATAGCTTACAGATATTCGGACAAGAGGTGAATCGAAGTGAATCAAGCAAAACCTGAAGTAGTACCCATAGCCGCACCCCCGACGGGCAAAAAGAACATACTGATTGTAACCAACGATTCGGAAGTCACGACTTCCAACAAACTGGAATCCGCCGGCGAACTTTACGGAGGCCGTGTGACGGAGATACGGGAATTCGTGAAGAGTCTGGAAAGTGAATTCGGCGAAGAGGGTGAAGATACCATGAACGTGTCCTTCGGACTCATAACCACATTCTTCGGATTCGTTCCCAGCAACTATTCCATATCCAAATACAAGTACGTGATGGGCAACAAGGAAGAGTACCAGATCACTCAGAACGAACGGGATTACGCCGGCAGACTGGAATATGTTTCCAGAGGTTTCGACAAAGTCATTCTCTGTGTCCCCAAAGAAATGTTCAGGATTCTGGTTGACAACGATGCTTTGCACAAAGGAAAAATCATAGCTGTGACTTCCAAAGAATTCAGAGGGCTCTGCGAAGAGAACGACTGGATTTTCCTTGAAAGAAAAGGAGCCAGACTCGGAAAGAAGAACGCTGCGAAAATCAAAGACTATCTCAGGGATTTCGCCGAAGATAAATCTTGATTCTTTCTTTGTCGTCTTTGCTCACACGGAGCGATTCACGGATTTTCCGGACGGTCATATTCTGAATCTCCGGATTCAATTTGCCGGATTTCAGAACATTTTCCGTTTTATCGGGATATTCCACATAACAGAAGGACAAGGTCCAAGCCGCTCCCATTTTGTAATAATAGCCGTCATGGCTGTTTGACGCAATCCGATCGAGAACTTTGTCGATATTTTCGTCGTCTATGAATTTGAAAAGCATCATAACGACGGAAGTGCGCATTTTGAATTCCTCGCCGGAAGACAGCCACTCGTCGCACAATCCCCATAACGGGACGTTCGCTTCCGGGACATATTTCCAATCGTTGCACAGAAGATCGCAAACCGCCCAGTTTTCGATACAGGGGACGAAATTTCTTGTAAGGCCGATGCGTTCTTCGAAAGAAATGTCCGCATTGGCTACAATCAGGGCTTTCAACAAATATTCTTCATGATATTCGGAATCGGTTTCAAGAAAACTCCGCCAATTCTCTTTCATCAGTTCAGATGCCGTCTTTCGGAGTACGGGCATCCTCACTCCAAGTATGTTTTCCGTGCCGGGCAGCAGCCTGCGGTTGAATTCCGCATATTCCGCGTCAACGTTGTGATACAATTCTTTCCGAAGGGAGTTCAAAGAAATTCAGCCTCAAGATTCAGCAACTTCTTTTTCAGAATGCTTCCTCCGCCGTAGGATCCGATTCCCCCGGAAGACGGCACGACCCGGTGGCAGGGTATGAAAATCGGAATGGGGTTCTTGCCGCATGCCGTGCCCACGGCACGGTAGGAACCGGGATTTCCCAAATTTTCCGCAATTTCGCCGTAAGTAACGGTCACTCCGTAAGGAATATCGGCAATTTCAGACCAGACGGATTTTTGGAAATCCGTTCCGTTGCATGCAAACGGAAGATTAAACTCCTTTCTCCGGCCGGTAAAATATTCTTCCAATTGGGATGCGGCTTCGGAAATAATATCGGTTTCCTTATCTTCGACTATCGGCAGGTTATACGTCGGAAGATACAATCCGCAAATATTTCCCTCACCGTCTTCGCTTATGCTTATTTTTCCGAATATCGTGGCATAAGTGAATGCGTACTTGTCCTTTATCATGTTCCTCTTCCTGAACATTTATCTTTTATTTACATATTAAGTGTTTCGTGATTATATGCGCAAGCAGACGTACGGATGTGCCTGCTTTTCACTCCGAATGGATGATTAACAGATTGAGGGCGGGACATGTCCTGGTCAGAAATCCCGTTGCCGAAAACGTAGTTTTCAAGGTAGATCTGAGTCCTAAAAGCGTAAGCTGCATTTACTTCATGACGAAGAATCCACGCCCCATGATACCCTTTCTCGATGAAATCGAAGAAATGGGACACAACGTGATTTTCCAGATAACCGTGAATCCTTACGGCAAGGACCTGGAACCCGGAGTTCCCGACATCGTGACCGTCGCCGACGGTTTCAAAGAAGTATCGGAAAAGATTGGAAAAGGAAGAACGGTGTGGAGATACGACCCCGTTCTTTTCGACGGGAGGTACAACAGATCCTATCATGAAAGAAAATTCAGGCTGCTGTGCGAAGAGTTTTCCGGATACACCGAACGGTTCATATTCGGTTTTCTTGACGTTTATGACAAATTCGACAAATCCGATTATTCGGAAAGACTGTCGGACGCTTCCGAATCCGACAGAAACTGGTTTATGGACATGGCGGGGAAAACCGCAAAAGAATTCGGAATATCCGGAAGTTTATGCTGTTCCGACGAATCTTATCCAGAGTACGGGATAGATAACAGGGGATGCATAGACAGGGGGACCCTGCTGTCTTTGGGGATTCCTTTCGAAGATGTTCCCGGCAACACCCGCAAAGGCTGCAGATGCGTCAGGAACATCGACATCGGCGCTTACGACAGCTGTCTGCACAACTGCGTGTACTGTTACGCAAACAGCGGCACGTCCCGGGGAAGGGATTCGAAAGTCTACGATCCGACTTCCGAAATGCTTCACGGTTCGCTGAAGAGCACCGATGACGTAAGAGTCCTGTCGGAAAGGCGTTCACGCCTCACCGATTTCTGAGGCTCTGTCCAACCCCGTTTCAGTCTTCATTCTTTTCTTGGAGAACAGAACCGAATCCATGAACACGACCCAGATGATTTCAACAACTATCGACGTTGCGATTGCAACCATCGCGACGGAGGCCAAATTGCCGGGCAGCGTGGCGACGCACAAAGCTATGGCAATACCCTTGTTGCGGTATGACACCATGAGGACGTCGGTGACCCTCTGAGCCCATCCGATTCCCAATTTCTTTTCGACGACTTCGACACCGGTTCCAACCACGAAAGTTCTGATTGCGGAAATCACCGCAAACAGTGCGATGGGCGCGAACACCGGAGGGAATTTGGTTGAACTTACGGAAAGTATAACAAGGAACGAGATGAACAGATTCATCATGATTCCCATGGTATCCCTGTCGATTTTTACCTTTGTCAGCAATCTCGACAGTACCAACGGAACCCCGATGATTTCTATGACGGTGATGAACACCCCCCTCATTTCCACGACTTCGCCCAAAAGAATCCAGATTACGAAGGGAATCCAGACAAGAGAGAATATGTAAGTCAGAATTGTGCCTCTTCCGGCATGTTCCATATCTCCTCTCAAGGTATAGGAAAGAGGAACGACGGAAGCCGCGAAGGGCGCGGCGGCGATGAACACAAGACCCATCGCTTCGTTTTTCCAGCCTGTGTTCTTCATAAGCAGGAATCCTATGATGGGGATTATTGCGGCGACCACAAGGCCCAACAGCACCGCCCGGGTGACCGAACGGCTGTATCTCACGGGATTGAGGTTCCTGTAGGGAATGCGGGACAGGGATATCGTCATCATTATGGCGAGTACCAGCACCGTTATGTCTGCCCGTATGCCCGCAGTAAGAACACGATCCGGAAACCATCCCAAAAAATTTATGATAAGGGATATGGCCAAGCCGAGGGATAACATAATCGCGCTGCTTGCCAATATTTTTTTGATACGCATGACACAATCGGAAGTATGCCAGACGTATAACCGTTTTGTACCGTCAGAACGGCAAATTTTTCGGAAAGTCTTATTTAACCCGTAATGCTCACATTCAACCAGATGTCAGGTATTGTTCCGGTCAAAGCAGGATGGTACAACGCGTTCAGACCCTGGACTCTTCACGGTGCGATAGTGCCGATAGTGCTGGCCGGATTCGTCGCGTTGCACGACGCCGGTTTCAACTGGAAAATTCTCGACTGGTTCATGTTCATCCTAGTGCTGATCGGAGGCATACTTCTGCAGTCCGCGGCCAATCTTCTGAACACTTACGGGGATTTTGAGAAAGGAACCGACACCGTCGAAAACCATATTCGGTCTCCTGAACTTGTTACGGGAGAGTTAAGGTCAAAAGACGTCAGGAACGCAGGATTCCTTTGTGTCGGCATAACCGCACTGATAGGTCTCGTGCTTCTGTGGTACAGCGGATGGTGGCTTCTTCTGATAGGCCTCGCGGGAATCTTCGGAGTGGTCATGTACACTCTGGGCGTCTCTTACAAATATTTGGGCCTGGGTCAGATAAGTACGTTCTTTCTGATGGGAATCCTGATGCCCGTGGGAACATACTACACCATGTCCGGAACAATGACCTGGGTTCCGATTCTCCTCGGACTGCCCAACGCATTCTTCCTGACCGGGGTTCTTTCCGGAAACGAAACCCGGGATTACTATTCGGACAAGGAAGCCGGAGCCAATACCATGTCCGGCCATATGAGCTACGAAGGGGCGCTGACTTACTACAGGACGATAAATTTCATCGGTTATCCGATTCTTCTGATTATCGTTGCGGTCGGGGTTGTTCCCGTAACGTGCCTGCTGGCCGTATTTGCGCTGTACGATTACAGGAAACTGTATCTGAACTCAAAAACCGAACCCATGGACAAAACCTCGGGATTTTTGTTGGTTCCGAGAGCCTTCACCCACAATTGGCATTTCGGTGCATTGCTCGCAATAGGTTATTTAATCGGAGTCGGTCTTCCGTTGTTGATTTGATGAAAGACAACGAGCAACTCGGGATTCAGTTCGAAGGCAAAGACGTCTACGTGAAAGACGTTTTCACCGAGATTTCTTCGTATTATGACGAAATGAATGACATTATGTCCATGGGTATGATCAAACGCTGGCATAAGTTCATGATGAAGAAACTCGGAGATCTTGAAGGCAAAAAATGCCTTGACGTCGGAACCGGCACCGGCGAGATAGCCTTCCTCATGGCTTCACGGGGCGGGAACGTTACGGGAATAGATCTGACTCCCGCAATGATTGAACTCGCGGAGAAGAAGATGACCGAGAAGAATCTGCCGAAAGCTGACCTGATGGTAGGCGATGCCCTCGATCTTCCTTTTGAGGAGGGTACTTTCGACTGCGTTACGTCGGGATACATGCTGAGGAACGTCACCGACATACCGAAAGCCGTCAGCGAGATGTGCCGCGTCCTCAAATCCGGCGGTATATGCGTGGTTGCCGAATTGGCAAGACCCACGAACCGTTTAATTCGTCCCTTTTACAATTTTTACATGAACCGGATTATTCCCCGTTACGGACGGAAATACGACAAGGGCCAATCCATAGACGGACGGGAACCCGCTTACGATTGGCTGACGGCGTCCATAGAAGGATTCCCTTACGGAAAAGAAATGACTGATATTTTCCTGGACGCCGGTTTCGACGAAGCAAGATTTTTCGTGAAAAGTTTCGGTGCCGTAAACATATACGAAGGAATCAAAAAGTGAATAGGCCGGCCCGAAGGCCGGCAATGGTTTCTTTAAGGTTTTTCCTTCGGGCTTTCGTAGAACGCCTTGAGAGCCAGGTACAGAGTGTACACATCGGCTTTTGAGGTGACTTCCACGGGTGCGTGCATGGAAAGCACGGGAACCCCCATGTCAACGGTGTCGAGATTGTGCAAGGAAATCTCCGAAGCCACGGTGCCGCCTCCGCCGGCATCCACCTTACCCAGTTCCCCGACCTGCCACTGAATTCCCGCATCGTCAAGAATGCTTCTGAGGAATCCCATGGTTTCGGCCGAAGCGTCGTTTGTGGAATATTTTCCGCCGGATCCGGTGTATTTTGAAACCACGGGGCCGCGTCCCAGATATGAACAGTTGGTGGGTTCGTAGACATCCATGTAAGCGGGATCTATCGCGGCGTTCACGTCGCAGGACAGACACATCGACTTCTGTAGGATGTGGCGGACTTTGAGATTGTAAGTGTCGGCAATGTCTTCCATGAAGTCCCTGAAGAAGAAAGATCTCATTCCCGACGGACCGTCGGAACCCGTTTCTTCCTTGTCGGCGAACACGGTCATCGTGGTGTATTCCGGGTCGGTGACGTCAAGTTCGGCCATAAGGTTCGTGTACGCGCAGACGCTGTCGTCCTGTCCGTAAGCCCCGATCATGGATCTGTCGAATCCGAAGTCCATGGGTTTCGCGGCGGGAACGGCGCACAGCTCGGCAGTGAGGAAATCTTTCTCCGTGATTCCGTACTTCTCGTTCAGAATCTTCATGATGTTGAGTTTTACCTTTTCGGAGACTTTATCGTCATCATAAGGCCAGGAGCCGATGAGTATGTTCATGTCTTCGGCATCGAAAGCTTCTGCCACGGGTTTCTTCATCTGGTTTCTGGCAAGATGAGGCAGAAGATCCGTGACGCAGAAATGGGGTTCGCCCTCTTCTTCGCCGATTGATATCTTTACCGTCTTTCCGTCTCCGGTGCAGACGATTCCGTGTATCGAAAGAGGAATCGTGAACCATTGGTATTTCTTGATTCCTCCGTAATAATGGGTTTTGAAATAAGCCATTCCGGTGCTTTCGAACAACGGGTTCGGTTTGAGATCCAAACGCGGGCTGTCGATGTGGCTTATGCCTATTCTCATTCCTTCGGACACCGGTTTCTTTCCCATGGTGACCATAAGCAGGCTCTTGTCCCTGTTGTTAAGATAGAACTTATCGCCCGGGGCATATTTTTTGCCACGGACATATTCCGTGTATCCTTTGGATTCAAGGATGGGCACGGTGTAATCAACGACTTCCCTCTCGGTTTTGCAGTTGAGGAATTCTTTGTATCCTTCACAGAATTCCAAAGATCTTTCCAAAAGGGAATGATCCCGCTCTCCGAGGTTTTTTGGAGTAACCAGCAACTCGTCTGCGAGTTGCTGACCTTCGGTTTTGTCTTTGTCCATGATGGGTCAACGAATCGGATATACTTGATTGTTTTCTACAACGTTCCGATATTGATGATGCTTAATATTCATGACATTATTATTTGTTATCATATCGTATAAATCTTTAATAAGTCATATAAAAGACGTATTAATATGATTAATAATTGATATAATAATTAAATTAAGACGTTATAAGCGATACAATTATAAAGTATAATCATAATTAACGTCATGGGATGCCGTCATGCATAATGCGGATGAAGTGGTCAGCCGGCCGGAAGGGACGGGCATCGTAAACCTGACTCTGCAAGACTGCCGGTCCTCTAAAATTTTGGAATACTATTCAGCGTTCGCCAACTCCGGCGGCGGAGAAATAACCGTTACATGTCCGAGCAGATTCGAATCCGACAAAGACGAGGAGATATCCCTTCTCAGAAAAAGGTTGCAGGATGTTTCCAACATCAGTCCGAATCCCGTTATGAGTTCCCATTTCAGGAAATCCTCCGAAGGTTTCATTTTGGACGTTCCTTACGCGGACAGGTTGTTCCGTCCGGTTTATCTCGACGGTTCACCTGAAACGGGAACTTTCGTTTGGAAAGACTGCGACATATGCATTTGCGGAGCGGAACAGGTCAGATCTATGATTAGGGACAGATCCGACGGGAACGACGGCAAAACCATGGAAGATTTCGACGCGTCGGTGCTTAATACCGTATCCCTCGGGGATTTCAGATCCCGGCTGAAGAAAGACCATATATGGAGTTCTCTGGACGTCGAAAAACTGATGACTTCCTCTCTCGCGACCGTCAACCGTGAAAATCGGCTCGTACCCGCTGTTGCGGGCATTCTTCTGTTTTCGGATCATCACACTATAACGTCCCGGTTCAAAGGATACAGATTAAGGTATTCCGACGGCAGATGGGCAATCGATTCGGAGGACGGAAGATGGTCCGGCAACATACAGGATTTCCGTTCCGAAGTATCGGCCTGCATATCTTCGATATATGGCGATATGTCCGAATCCGTGATGGAACTTGTGACCAACGCGCTCATACATTCCGATTATCACTTGGGCGACGGAGTTTCCGTTATCTACGGCAACAGCGTTTTGAAAATAATCAATTACGGAATGTTCAGATCCTCCGTCGAAGAATCAATCAAAGGAAAAAGAGACCGCAGAAATCCGATTATTGCCAATATCCTGAGTTCCGTTTCCACATTCAGGGGACTGGGCAACGCAATCGTGCGGTTGAATGAAAACGGTTACCGCACCGATGTGTCCCAGAACTTGATTGAAGGTAAAGTCACCGTTACCGTGAAACCCTCCAAAATCAAAGATATTGAGCTCAGCATTTATGCAAAGAGAGTTTTGGAATTGTTGATTGCGAACAAAGATATGGTCATCGACGAGATATCCGAAAAGATCGGTCTCGGCAGGCGTCAGACGGAACGGTATCTTTCCGAATTGAAGGAAAAAGGAATTCTGAAGAGGGAAGGCAGCAGGCGTTCCGGAAGATGGAAAATATTATAACGCATTCGGTGAAAACCTAAGCGGATGTATCTCAGGTTATGGCATCGCGGTTGGATTTTCCCACAAAAAATACTTCAAGACCGTCTATCTCTTCATTATAAGATATCCGGGCATTCATTTGAAACACCTTTTCAAGATTGTCGGAAGTTATCACGTCCTTTGTGTTCCCGAGGGCTACAATCTCTCCGTTTTCCATGATGATGGTTCTGTCACAGTATCTTGCGGCCAAAGATATGTCGTGCGTAACCATTATCACGAGAATGTTGCGTTGTTTGATTGTTCTTTTCAGGATGTCCATAAGTTCGAATTGATGGTTTATGTCCAGATGCAATGTGGGCTCGTCCAACAAAAGAATCTCGGGATTTTGGGCCAAGGATTGTGTTATCATGACTCTTCGCCACTCGCCCCCGCTCAGTTCGTTAACGGGTCCTTCAGCAAATCCCAAAATTTCTGTTTCCTTCATTAAAGAATATATTTCTCTCAATTCTTCAACAGAATTTTCTTCGACTTCCCCTTTGTTCGAATAGCGTCCCATCCGCACGGTTTCCAACACGGTAAAAGGGAAAGAAGCAACGGAATTCTGTTCCACCGTCGCAAGAATCCTGGATCTTTCCAAATATGAAAAATCCAATATGTCGAAAGGACCGTCCTTTTTCGCAACGTTATCGAGGATATCTTTTGAAAAGTGATCGACGGTCACCGATCCTTTTTTGGATCTGTATTCCGAATTGATGCAATTCAGCAATGTGGTTTTACCGGAACCGTTCTGTCCCAGTATAGCGATAATTTCTCCGCTGTCGACAGAGAATTCCACATCTTTCAGTATGTCGGCAGATCCGATGCTGAAAGAAACCCCGTTCACTTTCAGATTTACCAAATCAAACACTCCATATGTCTTTCTCCCTCTTTCTCATTATATACATAAAAAACGGAGCACCGATTATTGAAGTGATTATGCCCACCGGCAGTTCGTACGGAGGCATCAGAGAGCGTGCTATTGTGTCAAACAACATCATGAACAAAGCCCCGCCGAGAATACACATCGGTCCCAGATACTTATGGTCGGGTCCGCATATCGTTCTGAAAATATGGGGTATAATCAATCCGACAAACCCTATTATTCCGCATACGGATACTGAACTTGCCACAAGAAGGCAGGTTCCGACTATAAGCATAATTCTTACATTTTTGACATTCACTCCCAGTGCCTTTGCCTTCCTTTCCCCTCCGGCTATAAGATTCAATTCCCTTGAATTGTACAGGACGAGTATTGAACCGACAATAGCAGATACGGCAATTATTTTCACCGAAGCCCAATTGCATTTTTCGAAACTCCCCAAAATCCAGAATACAATGCTGGACACGGTATCGGCATCAGAGAAAAATTCAATTGTCGAGGTCAATCCGCTGAACAATGCGTTTATGGCCATACCGGAAAGAAGCAACATGATGGTGTGCGTTCCTCTCTTCTGATATGCCAGTCCGTATACCAACAACATGGTAATCCCGGACATAATGAATGCAAAAATCGTTGTTCCGTATGTTATCTGGAATACGCCGTATCCTACCGCAATATACAATGCGGCTCCGAATGCGGCGCCGGAAGATATGCCCAATATGGAAGGCGATGCCATCGGATTCTTGAAAAGAGCCTGCATACACATACCGCTAAGCGAAAGAGAAGCTCCCACTATTGCGGCACATATCAGTCGGGGTATTCTTATTTCTTTGACGATGTAATTCTGACTCCAACTGGCACGTCCCATCATGGCATCGATGACAATTTCGAAATCCAGATCAACGGAACCTACGAATATACACGTAAAGAATACGGTAACCATCAGCGCAAACGTTACGATGAGCCCCACGACGGCTCTGCGTTTTATTTTCCTGTCTACACTGATCAGATGGTTCAAGTCATGCTCTTCCGTCATGAAGATGCACCAAAGAGGGCCTGAAGGGGGATGTGCCCCTTCAGGTTGAGGGTACTCTCATTTTTTCATCCATGGTTCTGGAGTCCGAAAGATAGAAGATTATTATATCGGGCTTTTCGCTGACTATTTGTTCATCAGAAAGCTTCGAATCCATCAATTCAAGATAATCCGCTATGTTTTTCAAATCCAGTATGTCGGTAAGCAGATTCGTAATGAGGTTTTCGGATCCGGCGGCCTTTCCTGCCGCTGTTTCGACATAGACCTTTTTCTTACTTTCAAGTTGCATTTTTGATATGGCATCCTTCATGACGTGAATTTTTATCTGGATGTTTTCTATGAAATCCTGTGTGTTATCTATACCCAAAAGAGTGCCTATCATTTCCGTGTTGCTCATAACCATGCTTAGTGAGTTGGAAAGAACAAATACGAATTTTACTTTCCCGCCTGTGTTACTTTCGATTGTCTGAACGGTGCTTTCTGTAATTTTGGCATTTGTGGATCTTATGTTGTACTCGGTCATGAGTATGACGATATTTTCATCTTCGCCGCATTCATCCGCAAGTTGTTGGGAGTAAGTCATAAGATTCTCTCCAAGATCGAAAATCAAAATACCCTCGGGAACGTCGATTGAGAAATCTCTTTCCAAGGCTGTCTTACAGTCTGCCGGCATGCCGACTACGATTTCCCATAGTTTTGCAGTTGCCAAAGGACTGTTGTTTTTGGTCTCATCGAACTTTGCACAAAGTATGTTGTAAATGGTATCGACGTACGCAGCGGTGTAGCAAACGCATTTTTCGGGTATGCTGTCAATCGTTGTTGTGGCATTGGGTCCTGTTTTTCCCGTGCTGGATGAATTAAAAGTACCGACTTCCAAAGAACCGTCGGGATTAACGGTAACGCAACTGTCAAAATTCAAGGCCGATCCGGCAGTTATATCATCCATTGTCACGCCCTCCGTCGAAGGCAGATTGCCATACGCACCTTTATACAGGTCGTCAAGGAGAGATATCAGACTGGGTGTCGAATTGGAGTAGGCTCCGTTAATTTCCAGTACGGTCGGATTCCAGGAATAAAATCCCCCTCGGTTTTCCGGTTCATCTGTATTGTTTTCTTTATTGCCGAACGAGACATATGTTGCGGTGCCTGCAATAACAAGTATAATTATCGTTGCAATTGCTATGGTTTTGCGGTTCGCCCCAACACATACAGCAAGAATTATTTAAAGAGTTGGACTACTAATCCAACTCTGTTTTTCATACAGTCTCATTATTTCATGCTTAAAAGAAACAATACTCTGTATCATTCAGAATTTTTTAAGGGAATCATTTAAAAACTGATGAATTAAAAATTGGAAAGAGGTTTTTGATATCCCTGTGGGATATCACAACTGGGCTCTCAGTTTCACTTGGGAACGTCGGTCTGCGAGCAGTCCAACGGAGGTCCCGTTTCGTAAAGAGGCGGAGGCTTGCTGCGAACCGCATCGATAACGCCGTCAGGAACCTCGAGAAAGTCCACAAGATCCTGGTTGGAAACGTATTCACCGCTGGTGATTATCGCTCCCATGAATTCCGCGATGGGCAAAACATCGAAGCCTTCTTCCTCTACGAGTTCTTGGGCCTCGCCGTCACCTTTAACATCGGCGGCAGACTTGCAGTCAACATATTCCACTTTGAAGCCCTTCTTCAGAAGGGCATCCATAGAATCTTTGAACCTGTTGTAGTCGGAAGCGTACTTTTTACGGGCTGCTTCCGAATCATAGACTATGATGACATTGTCCATAAAATTGTGATGTCTCTGAATCTTATATTTTACTTTTGTATTCTTATGCCGTCTCTGTTGTACATTAAAGTACATATCATTCTCAATATGTTCATTATCAATTTTAACGGAATCCCGATATTTTTTGAGATTGCGTTTTTATTTTTATAAAAAAAGCGAAGTTTATTCCCTTGCGGCGGGATACGGATACAATGTCAGTTTTCAAAAACATAAAAAGTTCCGAAGTATTTCGGCTGAAGAATCTGATTGCGGAAGGAAAAGGCCAGACAATCAGTTACGGCATGCTGGACAACTCCGATGTCACGATTTACATGTATTTCTTTGACGAAGGAGAGGGAATAAGCGAGATGAAGTCCCCGTTCCAGAACCTGATCAAAGTTTTGGACGGAAGGTTGAGAATCGAAGGTGAATCAACCGCGAAGCTGGATGCCGGTGATATATATGTCGTGCCCCACAACACCGATGTGGTGATCACCGCCGCAAAATCTGTTAAGTACCTGAGCATATTACTTCCCATGGAAGGCCAACTTATCAAAAACATAGATCTGTCGACCAAACTGATGGCGAAGGAACTGATTGATTACCGCCCCGGACAGGTTGCCAATCTGACTCTGGTGAACAAGCCCGGTCTCAACTTATCGGTCATAGCCATTGACGAGGGGGAAAGTCTCAAAACCCACACGGCCCCCGGCGATGCCATGGTCATTGCTCTTGACGGTGAAGCAAACATCACCATCGCCGATGAGGAATTCACCGTGAGGGAAGGCGAAACGATTGTCATGCCCAAAGATATCCCTCATGCGGTGTTAGGAGTCACTCCGTTCAAGTTCCTGTTGGTTTTGGTGAAGGACGCCGAAGCGAAGAAACCGATAACCCCGAACTGATCGGAAACAGATTGTCAATCAAACATTTTAGTCAATTTATTATATTTATAAGTCTGAATATAAATATAATCTGCAAAGACGGTTTTCAGTGTCAAATCTGTTAAAAAGAAGAGTGCGGATGCCGGGATTTGAACCCAAGTTCTAACCTTGGCAAGGTCAAGTGATAACCAGCTACACCACATCCGCGGATAAATTCTTGATTGGGTTTTTCAATATATACTTTTTCATCAATTTTGTAATCTCTTGGATTACAAAAGCGGAATAGCCATCAATAGTAACCCAAAATGGCGGCTCTGGCAGTTACATGTTTCATCTCGGGGGCCTTTCTGTTTATCCCGATGATGGCACTGGAACAGCCCGCACCCGATTCTACATCGAAATGTTCCCTCAGCATAATGTCCGTATATCTGCCGGGATAGAACAGCGAAGCGGATTCCACATCTGGATCGTCCTTAAGGAAATCAGTCTTTATCGGTTTCATGACAACGGCAACGGGACATTCTGTGACTCTGTTGGAAAACAGCACAAAGTCTTCCGCAAGCCATATGTTATGGACACAGGCGGAATAGGTATCTTTCATGGAATGATCAATCATCTTACCTATTTCGATTCCCAGATTATCATAAATCACGATGGAGCCGTCCATGTGCTGTTCAAATAAACCGTTACTGAAAACACATACCACATAAGAACTTTCAAGACACACTTTTGCGGCCTGATTGTAAAATGGCATTCCCAACCATTCTCTGGCGAGGGATTCTTCTCTTATGACTCCGTAAAGAGTCTTTGCATCCAATATGTGTGCCTCGGTGACATTCGGATGACTCTTGATTGTCTTCAAAGTGTTTGAGATTTCCATTGGGGGTGTATTGTTGGATGGATATATAATCCATCTGTTTTAATCACCATGAATTTCATTCAATTCCGGGATGTCTGTTCAGATAAGTCCGATCCTTAAATTCAAACCTTTTTGGTTTTTACCAGATAGTAATTGATTGCATAAAACAGTAAACAGAACATAATCATAACGATAAACGAGAGAAGGGGGAAGTTCCACCCTAAAGCCCCGGCTCTTATACACTCGCTGGCGTGGGTGAGGGGAATCAGATACAACAATTTTTGGAATATATCAGGCAATATGGAGACCGAGAAAAACGTTCCGCACAGGAATGTCATGGGGAGAATCACGAATGTATTGAAGACCGCCATGCTTTGATGGGTCTTCGCCAGCAATGCGGCCATTTCCCCCAACAGCGCGAAGGTCAAACAGGACAGCATGAGACAAGCGATGAACGGCAATGAAAATATCAGCTTATCAGTCAGGAGCAACCCCAAGAGAAAAATCAACAGACAACTTATGAGACCTCTGATGAATCCGAGAATAGCCTTGCCGATTACTATCGAAGACGTTCGCAAAGGACAAATCATCATTTCATCAAAACTTCTGTAATACAGTCTTTGCACATTCAGACGGGTGGCGGTGGAAGAGAAAGAAGCGTTCAAAGAAGAAAGTGCCACAATACCGGGTATTATGAATGCGATGTACGGAACTCCATCCATCTCAACACCTTGACCCATTCCGTATCCGAAGGCAATCAGATAAAGTACCGGACTGACAAGAGTCATGGCCATGATGCTGACGAAGTTATGTCTCATGAAACGCAAATCGCCCCATGCCACACTGTAAATCTCCTTGAGTCTTCCCATCAGTTTTTCACCGTCCTTCCGGTAAGTTCGACGAAACAATCTTCCAGATTTGTTCTTCTGATCAGAATTTCTCCGTTGGTCATACTGTTGCCGTATTCGGACGCGGAAGCCCGGTCGGGAAAATATTTGTAGACTGATTTACCGTCGGGATCGGTTGCCACGACGGTGAATTTACCTAAACTTTCCGACAGATCCGACGGAGTGCCGTCGGCGATTATTTTGCCGTTGTCTATTATGCCGACCCTGTCGCACAGAGCCTGAGCCTCTTCGATGTAGTGAGTCGTGAGAAATACGGTGGTGCCGTCTTTGTTCAGCAACCGTATGAGTTCCCAAAGCAAACGTCTGGCTTTAATGTCTAATCCGACAGTGGGTTCATCAAGGAATATGATTTCCGGCGAGTGAATTATGGCACAAATTATGGAAACTCGTTTTTTCCATCCTCCGGACAAGGAGTCTATTTTGCTGTCGAGATATTCATCCAATGAGAAATATTCGATAAGTTCCGCGATTCTTTCTTCTCTTTTATTTTTTGGAATTTGGTGCATCAACGCCCTGTGACGCATGTTTTCCATGACCGTCAAATCTTTGTCGAGGCTGATATGTTGCTGTATGACGCCTACGCTGACTTTTGCCTTCATAATGTTCTTTTTCAGATTGTGGCCGTTGATGATTACGGTCCCGCCGTCAAAGTCTGTCAATGTCGAGAGAATTCTTACTGCTGTCGTTTTTCCGGCTCCGTTAGGTCCGAGGAAGCCGTATATTTCCCCCCTCTTCACTTTCAGGTCGATGCCGTTCAATGCGACCTTCTGGTCGTATCTCTTCACAAGATTTTCAGCAATGATTATGTAATCTTCATCAGACATACCCACAAACCCCGTGCAAATCTCTCGCCGTATGCGTTAAGTCATATACATTGGATATATAATCCATATTGTGGCTGATCAATTTATGAATCTCCTATTCTGATGGAAATTCCATAACAATAAATAAATTGGACTATATATCCAATCAAGTGGCGGAGGATTCTGCGGAATGAAAATCATTATCGATAATATCGAATTCGGATACACGAGCACACCCGTTCTTAGGAACATAGAATTGGATCTCGGGGGAGCACAACTCGTTTCGATATTGGGTCCGAACGGAGTGGGAAAATCCACCCTGATTCACTGCATAAACAATATTCTGACTCCTTCATCGGGTGTGGTTACCGTCAACGGTAAAGACATAACTTCGTTCAAGCTCAAAGAATTGGCCAAAATCATGGGATACGTTCCTTACTCTTCATCGGACAGATTCCCCCTCACGGTAGTCGATACCGTTTTGATGGGAAGGCATCCCCACAGCAACTGGAAGTCCACGGAAAAAGATTTGGATGTGGTTTATGACACCCTGGAATTGTTGGGGATAGAGGATTTGGCCATGAGACCGTTCAATGAACTGAGTGCGGGACAACACCAGAAAGTCATGCTGGCCAGGGGATTCGCCCAAGAACCTAAAGTTCTGCTTTTGGATGAACCGACCTCGAATCTTGACATCCGGCATCAGATGGAAGTGACCATGCTTCTGAAGGAAATGTCCGTAAGAAAAGGAATTCTGGTCATAATGATAAGTCATGACATCAATATAGCCTCCAAATTTTCGGATAAAATGATATTGATGAGCGAAGGGACCATCTATTCCGTGGGAACTCCGGGGGAAGTCATCACCGAAGACAACATACGCAGTGTTTACGGTGTCAATTCAAAAATCATAGATGACGAAGGAACACCTCACGTGATACTGCAAAATCCCATAGGGGGATACAGGACCGAGTCCGCGGGAAGCGCAATCGAAAGCACTGTTTTGGACGTCCGTTCGGACAGTGGCGTGCCCGTCACCGGTCGGTGACTTCCTCTATTCTCTCTTCGGTCTGCATGAATAATTCGGCTACGCGTCTCTTTTCATCTTCGGTCGCGTTCCAAAGACCTCTGTTTATGGCTTCCTGAAGACGTTCCAGTATACTCATCATGGCGAAAGGATTCTCATCCTTCATCCATTCCCGGGTATCCGTGTCTTCCAAAAATTTCTCCAATATGCCTCTGTACATCCAGTCATCGCCGGCATCGGATGTGGCATCCCAACCGATCAGATATTCAGTGAGATTGGCAATTTCTGATACGCCTCTGTATCCGTGTTGTTTCAAACCATCGAGATATTTGGGGTTGAAAACTTTGCTTCTGAATACGAAGCTCAATTCCTCTTCGGTGTGTCTTATTTTCGTATTTTCGGGATTGGAACCATCCCCGATGACGGACATGGCGTCTTTGTTCCCGTAACTTTTTACGAATGCGTTCAGACCTCCGAGGTATCCGTAAACATCGTCAATGTCAATTACATCAAATTCCCGGTCGGGCATGTTTTTCACGGTTATCTCCGCACTGCCGAATCTTTGTATGAACTGATTTTTCATGGGCACACCCCGAAATTTGCGCCCGTAACCGTAACTTCCCCAGGCAACATATATGTCGGCCAGATCCTGAGCGGTTTCCCAATTTCCGGATTCAATGGCGTGATTTATTCCGGGTCCGTACATACCGGGCGCGCTCCCGAACACCCTTACAGAAGATTCCGCTCTGGCATCCTCCGCAGACATCCCCCTTTCTATTTTGTTCAGGATATCCTTTCTGAGATTGGCGGAAAGATAATTTTCCTCGTCGGTCTCGTCCAGTTCCGAAACAAGGTTGACGGCATCGTCTATCATGTCTATGAGATTGGGGAAAGTGTCCCTGAACAAACCTGTGATTCTTACGGTAACGTCTATTCTCGGTCTTTTCAATTCACTGAGAGGGATTATTCCCAAATCGATTATTTGGCCTCCCGTGCGGGACCATACGGGTCTGACTCCCATGAGCCAGAGTATGTATGCCATGTCATCCCCCCCGGTTTTCATTATATCGGTTGCCCATATTATGAAGGCGACGTCACGGGGATACGTTCCCTTTTCATTGACGTATTTTTCAATCATCTGATCTGCCATCCCGCATCCTACTTTCCATGACGCCCGGCTGGGGATGGCCCCGGGGTCGGTGCCGTAATAATTTCTTCCTGTCGGAAGTATGTCGGCGTTGCCCCGGGTCGGAGCCCCGGAAGGTCCGGGAAGGACAAAATTACCGGCCAGGGCATCCATGGTGAATTTTATTTCATCTGAAGTCTTTATCAAATTCGGAACCAACGTGTTGCACAGATATACCAGGGATTTCTCGAAATCTTCGGAAAGTTTTCCGTACGATTTTTCGGTTGCAGAAAGGCATTTTTCCAAATCGTATTCCAAATTTCTGAATTCGATGAGAAGTTTTCCGAATTCCATTTCTGCGTATTCGGCAAGTTCGCTGTTGAGTCTGCCTCCGGAGCCGAGGACGGAAGGATTCTTCAAACATTCCAATATATCGATTCCCAGCAGTGATGTGAAAGAATTTCTGAGGGACCGTATGTCTCCGTTGTCCATGCGAGTCAGGGAATACACCGCATCGTCCATACGTTCGTTTTCGGGTGCTTTTCCAAGTATATGCAATCCGTTTCTGATGATTGCGTCTTTCATGTCTGAAATGTAATCGTGAAGTTTCGGCATATGGGTTTCAAAATCTTCGGCGTCGGTGTCGGTCAGCCCCAGATCCCCGAGCATATCGGCTTCTTTCACGGCTTCATACACGCTTTCCACCAGAGCGGTCTTTCGGTCTCCCTTAACGGTTCCTGACATTTTGAGATATTCTTGCAAAGGAACTTCTACGGAATCCAGATCGTCGTAACCTCCGGCCCTGCCCAATATGGGGTTCATATGTCCGATAAGAACGGCCTCGGACCTTCTTTTTGCCTGTATACCCTCACCGGGGTCGTCGATTATGTAAGGATATATATTGGGAAGCCCGTCCAACACCACATCCGGAAAACATTTTCCGGAGAGGCCCACATTCTTTCCGGGCAACCATTCCAATGTGCCGTGTGTGCCCACATGTATAACGGCATTGGCTCCAAAATCATTCTGAATCCATCGGTAATATTCCAGATACTGATGGGGTATGGCGGCATGGGGATCGTGGTACAGGGATTCCATTTGTTCTGAGAGCCCCCTCATCGGTTGATATCCGATGAAGACGTTTCCCTTCAGAATGCCGGGAATGACAAATCGCCCTCCGTCCACGGATATTTCACCCGGCGGCGGCCCCCAGCTCTTTTCCATCAAAATACGGTTGAATTCAGGAATCTTGTCATAATGGATAAGGTACTCTTTGTTGTTCACAAGAGCAATGGCTCTCTCTTCGACATCGCGCGTCGAAGTCCAGGAAATATCGTTGGTCACGCCGTCCAAAAATTCTTGAAGAAGACCTTTGCTGTTTTCGGGGAGAACGCCGACGTTGTATCCTTCATCTTCCATACTTTTCAAAAGACGGTACACACTTTCTATGGAATCCAGACCTGATGCGTTGCCTACGCGACCGGAGTCTTCGCGGGACTGCCACAGTAAAATGGCAACCTTTTTTTCTTTGGCGGGGGTATGGCGCAATTTGGCCCAATTCCTTGCCAATTTTACAAGGTGTTCTATTCGATCTGGTATGGGAAGCGCCCGTTTGGCCGTCATTAGGCCCTTGCCTACGGAACTAACGGGGACCGTGATGATTTGACCGTCGATTTCGGGATATGCAACCTGATTTTTTATTTCATTTTTGTTCAACCCTTCCGACGAGGCCTCATAATCAAAATACCCTCCGCTGGCGGTCATTGCCTGGAAAACCGGGACGTTTGTCACGGCTTTGAAGAAATTGTCTTCGTCCTTTGTTTTCATGCCTTCGTCGGGCTCTCTGGAATTGAACAATTGTGAGAACGGAGAGTTCAGTATGATGGCGTCAACCAAGCATTCCCCGTTCCTGAAAAAATATTTTTTTACAAAATCAACGGTTTTCGTTGTACCCGCGCTGCTGCTCGTGACGGCAAAGAAAAAAGGTATGGCGTTCATTTTTTGTTTTTCGATTTCTCTGATTAAAGCATTTATGTGTTCCAAATTGTCATATATCCACAAGTTGGAAGTGAACATGATGCCAATTGCCGGTTTGGACAGGTCCAATTCCGAAATATAATCTTCAAAGGTAATGCCTCGTGGAAAATCCGGGTGGTATATTCCGTCGGTCGGCTGTTCAGCAATGTCGGGAAGAGGAAAGTCGGTTCCGTGCAGTATGTTGTGCAACCAGACAACGGGACCCTTTTCGTTTTCAAATCCTCTGGCGGCAAGATATCTGACCACGGTTTTGTATGATTCGTCATCCCCCTTGAACAGATTCCGGTATATCATCGTGACATCGGAATTCCCGCTGATAAGCAATACATAAGCGGAACACTCCCTCAGAACTTTCTCGTATCTTTCAAATTTTTTGAACCTGTTCGGGTCGGACATGCACCTCACCAGTACCAAATCCGCGTCATTCGTATTTTTCACGAGTTCGTTGTACAGAAGGACATCCTCATCCGCATCGTATTCGTTGTAACAGTGCAGTTCCAGTGAAAAACCGAATTCCGAAGCGACGGCTTCCGCAGGTTCGATCATTGTTTTTGAATCCGTTGTCTGAATGGAAAGATTGACGATTTTCATAGTCCCGACTCTGATTGGATAATACATCCTATTCCGATATATAGTATCCTTTTTCTGAATTTGAACGGAAATTTCGGAAGATATCAAACAAGTTCGGACACACCTTTCGGCGAACCGGCAAGAATCGGGAAAGAACCGTGAAAGACAATAGATGGATATATAATCCAATATATGTTCTCCGTTTTGATTGGAAATGACGGTCAAACAATATTTTCCCTTTGCGGCCATCGTGGGACAGGAAGAGATGAAACGGGCATTGCTTCTCAATTTGGTCGACCCCGGCATAGGCGGAGTTCTCATCAAAGGGGAGAAAGGTACGGCAAAGTCCACCGCAGTACGTTCCCTCAGTCAGATTATGTCTGAAAAAACAGTTGTGGAGGGATGTCCTTTCGAATGCGGATACGACGGGGACCGGGGATATTGCCCTTATTGCGAAGAACGGTTGTCTGACGGTGAGGTGCTCAACCCCGTATATGTAAAAACCAGAGTCGTCGAATTGCCGCTGAATGCCACCGAAGACCGCGTGGCAGGCACACTGGATGTGGAGCATATTCTGAAAATCGGTGAAAAGAAATTTGAACCGGGAATATTGGCGGACGCAAACGGCAATGTATTGTATGTGGACGAAGCAAACCTACTGGATGATCATATTGTGGATATGTTGCTGGACTCGGCAGCCATGGGCGTCAACTATATTGAAAGAGAAGGTGTGTCGTTTACCCATCCCGCAAGGTTTGTGCTGATAGGAACCATGAATCCGGAAGAGGGGGACATCAGACCTCAGCTGATGGACAGATTCGGCCT
Source organism: Candidatus Methanomethylophilaceae archaeon (assembly GCA_050950505.1). Taxonomy (GTDB): domain Archaea; phylum Thermoplasmatota; class Thermoplasmata; order Methanomassiliicoccales; family Methanomethylophilaceae; genus VadinCA11. The sequence goes on from JBMNHS010000001.1 coordinate 871,039, forward strand.
TTCCGTGGATGTCAGAGGCGAAAAAGACACGGAATCCAGGAAGGAAGTAATCAGACGCGGAATAATGTTCCACGAAAATCCTGAAAAATACATCGAACTCTTTGCGGAAGACACAACGGAATTGAAAAATAAGATATCGGATGCCCGCAAACTCAGAACTTCGGTTACTTACAACGATGACGTTCTCGATGCTATCGTTTCGGTCACGACCCATTTCGGTGTCGACGGTCACAGGGCGGATATAACGCTATTGAAGGCGGCGATTGCCAATGCGGCCTTGGAAGGCAGAAACAAAATCACGAAAGAAGACATATCGGTTACCGCACCCCTGGTCATTTCACATCGCATGCGCAGAAGACCTTTTGAAGAAACATCCTTCGACAAAGAGGAGCTCGAAGAATGCCTGAAGGCATTTTAAAATTCCCCCTTTCGGCAGTTTACAAAGCCGACGAAGCAAAAAAAGCAGTGTCATGCGCCGCAATCGATCCCGGAATCAAAACTATATTGATCCGAGGTCCACCCGGAACTGCCAAGTCAGTCATTGCTAAATCTTCGGGAGACGTATTGGGAAAGAACGTCGTGAACATACCGTCAAACACCTCCGAGGGGGATTTGTTCGGCGGTGTCGATATGGAATCTTCCATCAAAGAAGGCAGAATTGTGCCGCTTGAGGGTCTATTGGCTTCCGCCCACAGAAATGTGGCGGTTGTAGACGATGCGAATCTGATGGATAGGAAAACGTTGTATCAGCTTCTTGATTCGGTTATTCTCGGAAGGGTGGAAGCGGAGAGGGAAGGAGTATCCGTATCGTATCCCTGCGATACGGTTCTGATAGCAACTGCATGTTTGGAAGAGTCCGACATGCCCCTTCATTTACTGGATCGTTTCGACATATGCGTTCATACGAAATCCATGGAAGATAAAAATGTGAAAACCGAAATTCTGAGGAGGATGAACGGTTTTTCAAACAATACAAAGGAGTTCATCAAGGAATGGGACGGAGAAAAGGAATCCAATCTGTCAAAAATATCCAATGCCGTGAAAATATTGCCTCTGATTACCGTCTCGGATGAATTTCTGACCATTATGGTTGAACTGTGTGAAAGGATGGGCGTCGACGGCCACCGGGGAGATTTGGCCCTTTTCAGAGTTTCCCGGGCTTTGGCGGCTCTGGCGGGAAGGGACGAAGTCATCACCGAAGATGTGGAAGCGGCCGCAATAATGTGTCTAGCCCACAGAAGACGGATTTATCCACCGGATCCGGAAGAACCGGAAGTTCCCGGGGAATCCCAGCAGGACGAAAAACCGGAGAATCCTGATAATCCTGAAAAGCCTAACGAACCCGAAGATAAAGAACCGAATGACTCCGAAAACGAAGAAAGCGAACATGATGACAAGGAGGAAACAACGCCCCCATCCCCGGCACCGAATTTTGACGATATGATGTTCAACATAGGGGAGCAGTTCCGCGTGATAGATTTTCTTACCGGCGTACCGGAAAAAATTGAACGGTCCAATGCGGACAAAGGCAAAAGAAAACGGGCGGTCAGTACCGACGGTTCGGGAAAATATTCCAACTACGAAGTTCCAAAGGGCCGTTTGACAGATTTGGCTCTGGATGCCACAATACGTTCGGCGGCGCCTTACCAGAAGTACCGGGATCCCGGAAAACTCGCCATCGCAATAGAGAAACAGGATCTGAGGCAAAAAGTACGGGAAAAACGAACTGGGGCCACAATAATGTTCGTAGTGGATGCCAGTGGATCCCTGGGTGTCAGAAGGAGAATGGAAACGGTCAAAGGTGCGGTTCTTTCGATGTTGAAAGACAGTTATGTCAAAAGAGACAAAATAGGCATGATGGCCTTCAGAAGAACGTCTGCGGAATTAATACTGCATCCGACTCATTCGGCGGAATATGGGTATAAAAAATTAAAAGATCTGCCCACAGGCGGTAAGACGCCCTTGTCCGATGGAATAGGTTCGGCAGCAAAATTCATGTCATCTTACTCCCGCTCGCACACGGGTGAAAAATGTTATATCGTTTTGATAACGGACGGCAGAGCAAATGTTCCCTTGAAAGAGGGGGCTGATGCAAACGAAGAAGTTTTGGAAATAGCCGAAAAAGCGATTATTCCCGGATTGAAGTGGATCGTCATCGATGCATCCGCAGGTTATGTGAAATTTGATAATGCCGAAAAACTTGCCGAAAAGCTGCAGGCAGCATATTTCAGTATAGACAATCTCAATGCCGATAAATTGGCCGGCAGCGTAAGAATGGTCGTCGATTGAATACTCAATCCGAATGGCTTTCACAGATTTTATTTAGAATAAATAATAAAAAGTAAGAAGTTTTCAGATTCCGAACGGTGAATCAGGACGCCTTGGCCGTGTCGTAATCCGCCTTGGTTATGGTGGTGGTCATATCCAATTTTACATCAAAGCTTCCGTCGGGACCGGTTCCTTCAAGGTAACCGAGGAATGCATCCACATATTCCTGGAATATTTTATCGCCGAATCCTTCTTCGAACAATTCAGGATAGAATATCTCGGCACAGTATGCGACTCTGCAGGGGACAGGCATACTGGCATTGATGAATACCATGTTTCCGTCAATGTATGCTTTGCCTGCGTGCAAATAACTGTTATTTGCATTTTCCCAGGTTTCTACAACATCATCGACAATATAGTCTCTGGTTCTGAAACTTATCATCCATTCGGCGGCATCGAACATTGTGATTGCATCTTCAGTTTCCAATTTTGAGGATGTGTCACCGGGGAAAATGGTTAAGTTGTTTCCTCCGGCAGCCTCAGTAACCTGCGTGTAAGCGGAATCAATTTCGGTTATGTAACGCCACATGGTCAATGAAATGCATTTAACCTTTTCATCATCGGAAAGATCCTTCAGCTTGTTATCAATCATATCATACAGCGCATGAGTTTTTTCGTAGTAATCTCTGGCCTGTTCTTCCACTTCGGTACCGAGCAATACGCCTATGGTGAGACAAGCATTGACCTGATCTATGGGGGCTGAGCACTTGATTCTCAGAACGGGTATGCCTGCGGCATTAATATCATCGATTTTATCGGAAACGGCGGCATCCGTCATTGCAAATATTGCGCCGATACCGCCCTCCTCATGCAGGTCTGCATCCAGCGCGATAAGGCCACTGTAGTTGGCATTATTTATTTCCCTTGTACCCGCAAGTTTTGTAGCGCCCGCATCGACAACAACCTGCTGTTCCACGGCGTAATTGCTTGCAACAAATCCTGCAATACTGTTTTCACCGCCGATCAGTATGAACATGGACAGCATATCCGCATTGACGGTAACCACATTTTTCAAAGGATACTGTACTTCAATGACAGACTCGTTCTGATCGATCACAAAAGCTTTGGTGGGCTCACCGTCGATAATATTTTGAACGATTTTCCTATCGGCCGCAGTGACCTTTCCGTCATTGTTCGCATCGGCGAATTCATAATCGGACAGTTCCTTTTTACCGTCGATTATGTCATTGATTATATCTATGTCATCTTGGTCTATACGATCGTCCTCGTTGGCATTACCCAGTATGGGCAAAGACGTGTGAGGTACGTAATCTCCGGAACCGCCGCTTCCTTTGTAAAGGAACACCCCGGCACCGATGACCGTAGCGGCTATGACAAGGATAGCCGCAATGATCAGAGTCATATTTTTATTGTTCATATTACACCTACTTGGATGTATAATCCAACTTATAATAATCCACTCCATATTAAGCCGTTTCGCATCTACAGATTAAAGGAAAAAAATCATTGTTATATATGTTGGACATATTATCCAACCAAATGAGGGATAACGTTAGTAAATTTGAAGAATACCGAAGGGGAAATTCCTCCAAAATACTCTTCATAATCGTGTGCGTCGTGCTGTTGTTGATAGCGGCGCTAGTGTCCCTCTCAGTCGGAACAAGAATAGGATTCGGCAGAACTGCCGAGGTTGTGTTCAACCATTTAACCGGAGTGACGTATCCCAAAAGGTCGCCAGAATGGTGGGAAGATTACTATATTTTTCAAAACGTAATGCCTGAAGTCGTGGTGGCGATCATAGCGGGAGCGGGTCTCGCAGTCACCGGAGTCATCATGCAGAGCATAATGAACAACCCCTTGGCAGATCCATACACCACAGGTATTTCCTCAGGCGCCAGTCTTGGAGCCGTAACTGCCATAATAATGGGTTACACATTCAGTTCCATCGCAGGTGAAATGGGCATTGTGTCCAATGCATTCATCGGCGCAATGGTTCCAGCGCTGATTATTATTCTGTTATCGAAACGAGTGGGCAATTCTCCGGCGACGATTATCCTCATTGGTACTGCAATCTCATATTTCTTCAATGCTTTGACAACGCTGATTATGATTACCGCCGATTCTGAAGCCCTCCAATCGGCGTATATGTGGCAGATAGGCAGTGTTGCCGGTGTTTCATGGAGCAGCATACCTTTGATGCTGGTAATTGTGACGGCTTCTTCGATTTTTGCAATTTTGCTTTCCCGATCGTTGAACCTTATGACATTGGGTGATGAAAGCGCAAGATCGCTGGGTATGGATGCGGAAAGGCTCAGGATGGTATGCATCATGGTTTCTTCATTTCTCATTGCGTCCATCGTCAGTTATACAGGAATAATAGGATTTGTAGGTCTGGTTTCCCCCCATATAGTAAGATTTGTTGTAGGAAGCGACAACAGATTTGTTATCCCCGCATCAATAGTCGCGGGGGCGCTTTTGCTCACGGTGGCGTTGATGCTGTCCCGCTTGCTCAATTCCTTCGGATACATTCCGATAGGTGTGGTCGTTTCGTTCATAGGGGCACCCATATTCCTGTATCTCGTGGTCCGGGACAAGTCGGGGAGGGAGATATGGTGAATTCCAAATCCTTGCAGAAGAAAATGTACCTGTCTTCTGCCCGTAAAAAAATAATGTTCATATTATTATGTGCGATACTGACGGTTATTGTATTCATATACTATCTCAAAGTGGGATTTTATTCGACGACCATGTCGGATATTTTCGAAATAATATCCGCGCATTTCACAGGCAAAGAAGTCGATTATCAGGCAGATTTGATTATATGGGGTAAAAGAATCCCTCGTGCAATAATGGCCGTATTCTGCGGAGCCAGCCTTGCGGTCGGAGGGGCAGTTATACAGACGGTGTTAAGAAATCCCCTTACGGATTCTTACACCACAGGCATATCTTCCGGAGCCTTTCTCGGAGTAACGTTGTTCCTAATACTGGATATATCGTTAATCCCATCCGCTCAGAACCTGTCGCTAGTGTTCAATGCCTTTTTGTTTTCATTGATACCTGTTGCCGCAATATTGGTGGTTTCAGGAAAGAAGCGGGTGACGGCGTCCAGACTGATACTCACCGGAATAGCGGTCATGTATTTGTTTTCGGCAACGTCGACTTTGCTGATGGTTTCGACAGACCATGAGACTCTCTCCGAAGCATATTCCTGGAGAATAGGCACGCTTGCAAACACCGGTTGGATATCCGTACCCATTGTCGTGACGGTCACCGTCATATGCATTCTGTTTCTGTTCAGCAAATCCAGGGAATTCAACATTGTTTCGGCCGGCGAGAAAGTTGCACAATCCCTCGGTGTCAATTCGAAAAAAGTCACCGTCATGGCTTTGATTGTCGTGGCCTTCATGACGGCGAGTTCCGTCAGTTTCACGGGAACAATAGGATTCGTCGGACTGGTCGCTCCTCATATCTCAAGAATTTTCATTGGATCCGATTGCAGATATCTGATCCCGGCATCGGCCTTCGTCGGAGCTTTGTTTTTATTGTCAATGGATGCAATTGCGAAAGTTTCCGGAGATTTGGGACTGCCTGTGGGAGTCATCAGTGCACTGATAGGTGCGCCGCTGTTCGTGATAATTCTGGTAAAAAACAAAAAAACAGCCTGGGATATATGACCGACAGCTTCGTAGGAAAACATACCGAATATAATCGAAGAGAGCCCCCAGTCATCCTTATAAATAAGACCTGCATATTCTGCCACGAAATTAAGCGATGTCTGCGTTGAAGTCGCAGGCGGTTTGACTTCAGATCTAAGTGATATTATATGATCTCGAACTTTACAAAATTAGGTATTGCGGAAGATGCGGCAAAAGCCATGTTGGACATGGGCTGGGAAACCCCCACCCCCATCCAAGAAGCCGCGGTTCCCATAGGATTGGAAGGGCAGGATATGTTTGCCCAGGCTCAGACCGGTACGGGAAAAACCGGGTGCTACGGTTCCATAATCATCGGCAAAACGGAAGCCGAACAGAAAACGCCCCATTCAATCATTCTCGTTCCCACAAGGGAACTGGCGGTACAGGTTTCCAAAGAGCTTTCGGCTCTTTCGAAATATACGAAACACGTGAGCATACCGATTTACGGCGGCGTCAGCATAGACGGACAGATCAAGAAACTCAACAACGGCGTCGACATAATAGCCGGAACGCCCGGAAGGGTCAAGGATCTCATGAGGCAGGGCGCGTTGAACCTGTCCGCGATAAAAGTCGTGGTGTTGGACGAAGCCGACCGCATGCTGGAAATGGGATTCATCGAAGACATCGAAGATATTCTCAAAATGATGCCTGTCGAAAGGCAGACTCTTCTGATGTCGGCAACCATGCCGGAAGACATCAAACGTCTTTCTTACGACTATATGAAAAAGCCTGTCGAAATCAGTGTTTCCAGGGACGAAGTCGTTTTGGATCTTACAAAACAGTACTACATCTCCATCGGCAGAAGAAACAAGTCCTGGGCATTGAGCAGGATACTTGACGCAAACAAATCCAAAGCGATTATTTTCTGCCAGACAAAGAGAATGGTGGACATGCTCGTCGAGCGTTTGGAACGTTACGATTACAAAGCGGAAGCAATCCATGGGGACATGCCCCAAAACAAGAGGGAAAAAGTCCTCAAGGAATTCAAGGACTTCCGCGAAGGCAAAGATGATGAAAAACGCACCGTGAGGATTCTCGTCGCTACCGATGTGGCCGCAAGGGGACTCGATGTGGAAGACATCACCTTCGTAATAAACTACGACATGCCCGAAGACGTTGAAACTTACATCCACAGAATAGGAAGAACCGGCCGTGCCGGAAAAGAAGGCACAGCCATTTCATTCGTGACCGCGGAGGAAGAGCATCTCATTGACGAATTTGAGCTGAGGACCGAAATGGTCATCGAGAGGATGGAAGTTCCCGGTGTCGAAAAGGGCGAGAAAGACACCATACGGAAAGTGGTGGACTTCGATCAGGCCGCCGACGTGTTCGGAATGGTCAAGTTCGAAATAAGTCTCGGCAAGAAAGACGGACTGGGAAAAGTCGCCATATCCGACTTCATTGTAAGGAATGCCAGGATAATGGAATATGCCATCGGCGATATTGAAATCGGAAAGAATTCCTCCGTCATCGAAGTGCACAAAGACTTCGGCATGAAAATGACCAGGGATTTGGTTAAGGCAAAGTTTGACGGGAAAAGAATTAACGTACAGGTCGTACAGTAATCCTTCCCGCCAAACCTCTTTTTTTTATTTGAATCAGTTTCCGGAACCTATACCCAGCACAATCAGGATATTTCCCACCTGCAGGGTCTCCACCGCCATTCCGTCCAACATGAGACGGGTTTCCAGTTCAAAGAATTCCGGACCCAGTTCGTAAGTTTCCCCGGCTTCGATTGTAACCTTTCCGTATTCAATCTGTTCCGCAACGTCCTTAGGATCCATCTTCGACAGAGCCGCGATTATGTCTTTGGCGCCGGCTTTGAAAGCAGGTCCCAGTTTAGCATGCACGGGTTTGATTCCGACGACCTCTTCCGAGATTTCCGCGGATTCGGCGACGATTATGTTGACGGCTTTGGTGGTTTCCGAGATGTCGGCGATAGCGTCCTTCAACAGCACCGCGTCCTTGCCCACAAGTTCCAGTGAAGGAATTTCCGAGTTCAACGCTATTTTCTTGGATGATTTCCAGGCTCTGACGGAAGCGACCACTTCCTTCAGGATTTCCCCCTCGATTTCCGCGTTTGCGTCGTCAAGAAGAGGCTCGGGCCAGGAAGTGAGGTGTATGCTCTCGGTCCCTTCAAACTCTTTGAAGATTCTCTGGTACATCTCTTCGGTGACATGGGGGAACAGAGGGGCAATCATCTTCAGAGAACCTAAGAAAACATTGTATAACGTGTACACAACGGCGTCGTCATCCCTTCCTTTGACCATTTCCACATAGTGGTCGGCAAACTCATGCCAGATGAAAGATTCCAATGTTTTCAAAGCTCTGTCGAACTGATATTCTTCGTAAAAAGCACCGGCTTCTTCAACAACTCCCGAAAACTTGGAAAGTATCCATTTGTCCGATACGCGCAGCGTGTCGCAGGCATCGGCGGGTTTCTTTTTGAGGAATCTGGAAACGAAGAGTCCGAGGTTGAAGACTTTGTTGCAGAATCTTCCTCCGCGGACCACGTCCGGTTCTCTGAACGCATGGTCGATGCCCAGCGAACAGGTCGCGGCGTAATATCTGAGGGCGTCAGCGCCGTATTTTTCCAAAATGGGAACGGGATCGATGACGTTTCCGATGGACGAATGCATCGGCGTGCCGTCGGGAGACATAATAAATCCGTTGATCATAACGTCGTCCCAGGGTTTTTTGCCGGTCATCTGTTCGGAACGCAGTATGGTATAGAACGCCCAGGTGCGTATGATGTCATGGGACTGAGGTCTCATGGACATCGGGTACAGTTTCTTGTGAAGCTCTTCGTCTCTTTTCCAGAATGTGTTGTAAAGAGCGGAACCGGAAGAATCCATCCAAGTGTCAAAGACGTCCGTGGATCCTATCAGCTTTCCGCCGCATTCGGGACACTTTTCCACGGGGGGATTGTATTCAGTGGGATCGCAGTAAAGCATGTCTTCCGTGGCACACACGGCGCGATCGCAATCCTCGCATTCCCAAATCGGAATCGGAGTGGCAAAAACTCTCTGTCTGCTGAGGACCCAGTCCCATTCAAGGGATTCGACCCAATCTATGAGGCGCACCTTCATGAATTCCGGGTGCCAGTTTATCTCGTCGGCTATTTTGAGAACCTGTTCTTTAAAATCCAAAGTTTTGAGGAACCACTGGGGAACCTGAAGATATTCGATGGGGGCTTTGCATCTCCAGCATACGGAGAGCTGCTGAGGGTTGTCCTTCTGATTGTCGAGAAGTCCCCGTTCCCTCAGGTCTTCGATCGAAGCTTTTCTGGCTTCGGTGACGGTCATCCCTTGGTATTTTCCGGCGATTTCGGTCATGTTGCCTGTTTCGTCAATCCCCTTTTCCATGGGAAGATGATATTTCATGACCCATTCCAGATCGTCTTTGTCTCCGATGGTGCAGATCATGACGAACCCGGTTCCGTACGCAGGATCAACTTTGTCGTCGGCGATGACCTTTACCCTCTTGCCGAACAGAGGCGTGACCAGTTCCTTTCCTACAAGGTGTGCCTTGTCCTCATCCTCGGGATGAACGGCGACAACCTGACAGGTGCAGAGAAGTTCCGGTCTCGTCGTTGCAATCAAAACTGAATCATCGGTGTCCGCAACGCCGAATTTTATGAAATTGAGTTTTGTTACGTTGTCCAAGTAATCCACTTCCGCATCCGCCAAAGCGGTCATGCATCTGGGACACCAATTGACGGGATAGTTTGCTTTGTAAACCAAGCCCCTGTTGAACAACTCGACGAAAGACAGTTGGGTGATTCTTCTGTAATACGGCGCATCCGTCTGATAGTAAATGCTGGGATCCATGCTTTCCCCGAGTTTCTCGAAGTCCCTGGTCATCTCGTCGATGAATCCGTTGGCGTAATCGCTGCAGAGTTTTCTGTACTCCGCACGGGGAAGATCCAGTTTGGTGATGTTGTGTTTCTTTTCCACCCTTACTTCGATCGGAGTTCCGTTGACATCAAAACAAAGAGGGAAGAATACGTTGAATCCCTTCATTCTCTTGTAGCGGGCGGCGAAATCGGATATGGAGTATCCGGTCGCGTGACCCAAATGCATTGAACCCGAGGTGTACCGAGGGGGGTTATCTATGCTGAAGACGGGGGCGTCGGAGTTTTTGTCGAAACGGTAAATCTCCTTATCCTTCCACATCTTCTGCCATCGCCCCTCTATCGAAGAAGAGTCATACTGAGACATGTTGAACGGACTCATTATAAAAGTAGATAATAAAAGGTTTGCTGAAAGGGTTTGCCTTAAGCTCACTTCTTGCGCTGGCGGAATTTTACCTTGGTGTCCTTGAGATTCATCACGGAATCCGAGACTCTCTTCATGAGGCTCGAAGTGGTCATGACGAGATCCCAACCGGTTTCCTTGTAACTCATAACTTTGCCCTTGAAGTACAATCTGGCGGTTATGCTGTACTTGAACCGTCCGCCGGTATCGTTGTATCGGGACACGTGAAGCATGAGACTTTCCGGAACGTAGACTTTGCTGATTTTGTTTATCTGTTCCTGGATGACGTCGTACATGGCGCCTCTGAGGTTCTTGTCCTGATCCCTGAGTCCGCTGATCTGTATGAACATCATCTCTCTTTCCCTGCAGGCGGAGATGACTTCGATTATGTCGTACTGGGTAAGTATACCCACGAGCTTTCCTCCTTCCACAACGGGCAGAGTCGAAATGTCTTCCTTCACCATGATTCCGGCCGCTTTCTGAACGGTGTCGTCCCAGTTTATGACCGTGGGGGAATGAACATAAACGGACTTGAGGGTCACGTCGGCCCTTGTCTTCTTTTCGAAGTCGCCGATAATCTTGGTATCATCCTTCCAGATGAGGTCGATGACCTCTTTCATGCCTATGACGCCCACAACGTCGTCTTCATCGTTGACCACGGGTATGGTCAAAGTATCCAATTCGGTCATGATGTCGTAAGCATCGGACAGCATGCCGTCGGAAGCGACTCTCTTGACGGGATTCGTCATGAGTTCCCATACTTTGATTTCGCTGAGGGCCTTCAATTCCGATGCGATGCCGACCAGAGTATTTCTGGAAACGAGGCCGACAACCTTTTTTCCGTCCATCACGGGAAGCTGTCTGCAGTTGTTTGCAGTCATGGCTTCGGCAATCACGGTTATTTCATCCGAAGTACTCAGAATCGGAACTCCTTCAATCAGGTTCTTCACCTTGTTATCCATATTCGCGCTCTTTTTCTTAAGAACGGATGTGTAGCTCACAACTCCCAAATAATTCCCGTCTTCCAAAACAGGGATTTCTTGGTAGTTGCTCTTTTTCATGACCTGCAGAACGTCGGACAAACGGTCCTCGGGGCTTACGGTCGGAAAATCGGTGTCCATTACCTCTTCGACGGGATTAGCGTCGATCTGGGCTCTGAGCATGGATAACCTTCTCGGATCCTCTAGATCTTTCAATACCATTGATTAATCCTCAGTGATATATCGTGTTCAATATCTTTATAATTTGGTTCCGAGGGGCCAGTGGCGCCCTCGGATTGATTTAAAGCGTTGAGAATTCCCTTCCGCCAATCAGCTGGCGGAGGATGTCGGCGACTTTGTCAGCAGGTATGCGTTTCTGATCGCCGGTATCCCTCTCTCTGATGGTGACGGTTCCTTTGTCGGGACCTTTCAGGGATTCGTAATCCACGGTGATGCACCAAGGTGTGCCGATTTCGTCGATTCTTGCGTAACGTCTTCCGATGGTGCCCGAATCGTCATAGAATGCGGGAAGATCGGAGGAGTGAACTTCAGAGTATATTTTCTTGGCAAGATCGTCAAGACCGTCTTTTCCCATAAGGGGGAAGATGCCGACTTTGACGGGGGCAACACCGGGAACGAGTCTGAGAACCGAATAGCCTCTCTTTTCGTCTTCGAAATAGGCGTGTTCCAACACGGAGTAGAATATTCTGTCCAAACCGTAGGAAGGCTCTATCACGTGGGGTATCACGCGTTTTCCGTTCACTTTTTCGGTCACTTCCCTGACTTCGAAGAATTCGTCGGTAAGCACGGTTTCCTCACCCTCGATGTTAAGAATGATTTTTCCGTCTTTCACGTCTTCTTCGTTTTTGGATTCGAGGGCGGCGGCGATGATTTTCGCCTTGTCTTTGAAGGCCGGACCGAGCTTTTTGTGGTTCGCGACGACTTTGTTGAAAGTCATTTCCTTGGGCTCGTCGAACATTTCGAAATGGGAAAGATCCTCACCGGAGAACTGTGAATGTCTGGACAGATCCCAGCATCCTCTGTCGGCAATGCCGGTGACTTCGGTCCATCCGTAGGACAGCAGCACTTCGGCATCCCAGCAGTCTTCGGCATAGTGAGCCTTTTCGTCCTCCAGATGCTGCCTGAATCTCAGCTTGTCCGTATTGATTCCCAATCTTTCCAAAAGCTGTTTAGTGGTGTATATGAAATAAGCCAGTACGGGATTTGCGATGATTCCTCCGTCAACGGCTTCTCCGACGGTCATTTCGACCGTCTTGTCGGAGTCGTTGGGCAGAAGAGTAAGTTTTCCGTCTTTGATTTCGGGATACCTCGACCATCCTTTGTCTTCGGGACTGACGAACAATTCAACCTCCATCATGTTGAATTCCCTCATCCTGATCATTCCCTGACGGGGAGAAATCTCGTTTCTGTACCCTCTTCCGGTCTGAATGACCCCCAAGGGAAGTTTCTCGCGGTTGTATCTGTACAGGTTCGGGAAGTTTACGAAAATTCCCTGTGCGGTCTCCGGCCTTAAATATCCGACTCTGGACGAACCGGGACCGATGGTGGTTTTGAACATAAGATTGAAGTCTTCAACCCTGCCCAGTCCGCCTCCGCATTCGGGACACCTGATGTCAAACTTTTCAAAAGCCTCTTCCAGGTCGGAAGGGCTCATGGTGTCCGGATTGTCACAGAAGTCCTTCACGAGATGATCGGCCCTGAAGGGAAGCTGACATTCGGAACAGTTGGTCATGAGGTCGGAAAACTGTTCAACGTGTCCGGAGGCTTTGAAAACATCTTCGGGATTGACGGTTTCGGAATCTATCTCGACGAATCCTTCGCGTACTTTGTAGATGTCCCTCCAGGCTTCGAGAATGTTGTTTCTCATGACGCATCCGAGAGGGCCGTAGTCAAACATGCCGGCAACCCCCCCGTAAAGTTCGAAGGAAGGCCATATGTACCCTCTGCGTTTGCAGACGGCCATTAATTCAGTGCTGATGTCTTTACTCATTTGAATTACCAATCAGCGCAATGAGTATGTCCACGTCGTAAAGCATTCCGATAAGTTCGTCTTTGGATCCTCTGACGGGTATCTGACCGAAGTCGTGCAGTTTCATGAGTTTGGCAACTTCCGATATGGATGTTTTCTTGTACACCGTAATCGGATCCCTGATCATGAAGTCGCTGACGTCTTTGTCCTCGTTGAGATATTTGTCGGTGGCGGTGTAGAACAGCGGCAGGACGTTTCTGTATCCGGCAAGAGTGGTATCTTCGATACCCAGGATTTTCATGGCTTCCGGATCCCCGGCCTGATCGCTGAAAAGGTCACGGTCGGTTATTATTCCCACAAGGTTTCCGGTGGCGTCCAACACCGGCATGGCAGGGACGTCGCTGATTCTCATGGCGGGAACGGTGTAGGAAAGAGGTTCGTGTTCCCATGCGGTGACGCAGGTCGTCTGAATCGCCTCTTCGGCGGTTATTTTACTTTTCAAGGCCCTCACGTCATCCATCAAATCGGTGGGCGTGATGATTCCCACAAGTTTTCCGTCTTCGGTGACGGGGAGTCTGTGGAATCTTTTCCTGAAGAAAATTTCAGCCGCTTCACGGACGGTGGTGTCCACGTCGACGGACATGGGGTCCTTCCTCATTATGAGTGACAACTGGTCCTCCTCAAAGTTGTTGAATATGTCTTTTCTGGACACAACACCAACAAGTCTTCCGTCGGAACCGCGGATGACCGGAAGTCCCGTGAGGTCGTTTCTGACCATTATGTTGACAGCTTCGTTTCTTGTTCCCGGCACCTCTGCTACAATGGGTGCCAGTGTCATTATCTCGGATACTTTTTTCATTTAATATCAGCCTCGGGCGATCTAACTACCATTACCGGGCGTTTGGAAGCCTTGACAACTTTATCGGCAACGCTTCCCATAAGAAGTTTGGACAGACCGGATCTTCCCAATGTACCCATGACTATAATGTCATGGTCTTCCGATTTTTCCAGAATAACTTTAATCGGAATGCCCTCGGCCAAATCCGGAATCACTTCGACCCCGTATTCTTTTCCGAGTTCTTCCGCGAAGGAAAGGGCATCCTTTCCTTCACTTTCCAAGATTTCATAAACGTTCATGATGGCGGTATCCATCGGAATGTTCCTGAATATCGTCTGATCGACCACATAGAGGGCGGTGACGACACCGTTGCTGAGTTTGGCGAGCTCCATGGCCGCTCTCATGGCGGCTTCTGTGTATTTGCTCCCGTCCGTCGGTACAAGAATCTTTTCGAAAACCATCATCACCTTCTCCTTGTCATATTGAAACGCATTATCCGTCCGTTGCTTCCCAGCATGCCTCTCACGCTTCCGTCATCCGACGGAAATATCGTAATGTCGGCATCAATTCCGGGGTGAAGCCCAATTCCCCTTTCATGATATAATATCTTTCTTCCGTTCGCAACCAAAGTATCCCAGATTCTTTCACCGGTTCCTCCTTGGGATTTCAGTACGGAAACATATTCCCTGGCTTCTTCCCTCAGGTCCGGAGAACACAGCATGGCGTTGTCCGTTCCGAGAATCGTTTCGTTGTTGCATTCTTCCATCAGGGCCAACGGAGGAGTCAGTCCGAAAAACCGGTTGGATCTGGGACAAACGACGATGGGCACATTCTCATCGGCGCATCTGACAAGGTCTTTTTTTGTGGCCGAAGCCATATGAACCACGAAGGAAGGAGACAAAGCCAGTATTCTGTCGATGTCTTCTCTTTTACCTTCGCTGGCGTGTATTGCGAACATTCTGCCTTTGCTTCTGACGTAATCGGCAACGGACTCTATGTACGCATAGGGCATATCGCCGATTCCGGACAGCCCGATTCCGTCTGCGGTTTCCAGAATCCCGTCGATCTCATTCGGATCGAACATATCGGAAACCGGACGTCCCATAATGAACGCTCCGGGAACGGTTTCTCTCAGAAGTCTGCAGCCTTCCGCACCCCCTTCCCTGAAATCGATGAAGGTGCCGATGCCGTTGGTATGGGAAATTTCTGAATATCTTCTCATGTTTTCCGAAAGCGTCTCTTTGGATGCTTTTGAAAGATAATCGTGTTTCAGACCTCCGGGACCCACAAGTCCGTCAAGATTCATGTTGTTCGGAATTTTGACGCCGCAATCGGCACAGTGACTGTGTCCGTTCACGAGAGGGGGCATGACGATTCCTTCAGAAGTCGGAGTTTCAGGACACGGGCCTTCCCGGATTTCCCTGACCGAGCCGTTTTCAATCAAAACATACCCGTAAACCGGACCATCGGATGTAATCACGGTTCCACTGAAACACTCCATGGCACGGGATTACCTTCCTGTCCTATTTCTTTTCGGTACAAAGGTACAAATATTCTCTTTTTCTTAATCAGAACGGAGAAAATCTTATGCCTCAAGTCATAAAAGAAAAATGCACTGCCTGCGGCGCATGCGCGGACATTTGTCCCCAGGACGCCATCGTAATCGAAGACGTTGCCGTTATCGACAACGACGCCTGTGTCGAATGCGGAGCCTGCATCGACGAGTGTCCCCAGGACGCAATAGTCGAAGAATGAAATCAATTACCGGCTGAAAAGCCGGGTCATATTTTTCCGTTTCACGCCCAGTAAGGCTTTTTGGAGAATTTGTAAGCCATCTGAACGGCGTTGGCCGCTTCACCGCAGGCCGTTATTATCTGCTTGTATTTGCCGGGATAGTCTACAACGTCCCCGCAGGCGAATATTCCGGTTCTGTTGGTGGACATGTCGAGATCGACCTTCACAAGTCCGCCGTCGGTAAGTTCCAATCCCCATTTGGTCAATATGCCCAAATCGGCGGTGATTCCTATGTTGATCACTGCAAGATCGGTTGGGATGTCGAACCTGCGTCCGCCCTGTTCCACAGTGACCGATTCAAGTTTGTCGGTGCCGTTGAAAGAAATCGGAGTGGCGTCCATGACTTTCTGGATGTTGCTCTGTTCCAAAGAAGTGACGTTCATTTCATCGGCTCGGAATTCGGGTCTTCTGTGAACGATGGTTGTGTCGGTGACGGAATCTGCGATCAAAGCCATTTCTATGGCACTGTTTCCGCCGCCGAACATGGTGACTTTCTGTCCGACCAGTTTTTCCTTCACGGGCAAAAGATATTCAACGCCCTTTCCGGCGAATTCGTCTTCTCCGGGAATGTCCATTTTTCTGGGGTTGAATTCGCCCATGCCTATGGCCACGACGACCGAGAGCGTCCTGTATTCCCCTTTGTCGGTGACGATTATAATTTCCTCATGGCCGTCGTTGATTTCCAGAACTTTCTCGAATTCTTTGATGTCACAGCCCATGTTTTCTGCCTGGGCGTAGAAGCGGTCGGACAGTTTTCTGGCCTGAACAAGCTCAAATCCGGGGAAATTCTGCACCCCTTTTTCAGGATACAGGCCGACAAGCTGTCCGCCCACCCGCCCGGAGTCGATCATCAAAGTTTTCATCAATTTCGATCTGGCGTAAATCCCTGCGGTAAGCCCTGCGGGACCGGCACCGATGATGACTATATCGTATATCATCCAGTCGGGAGATATTGTGTCCATATAAAAAAATGACTGAAACAAGAGTCGGATTTCTTCGAAAATCGTAAAACAATTACCGTTTACGTCAAAAAATACAAGATTTTTACCAAACGGTGAACAGTAATCTGCTCATTGCGTAATCAATGTGTCATTCGGTTGAATTTAATAGTCGCTTCGCAATATCCGAGCGGAGGTAAAAAAATTGGATTCACTCGGATTTGCCGACGTTCTTTTGAACATGATTCTGGATGAAATTGATGATTTGATCATAATACATGATTCATCCCACAATGTCGTATGGATGAACCGTGCCGCTCTGAAAGCTTTTGACAAGACCGGAGACGAAGTCATAGGCAGCAAGTGCTACAGGCTGTTGGGCCATTCCACCTGCTGTATGGACTGCAACACCCTGACGGGAGGCCCGACCCCCGTCCGCCGCAAGGATCCCAAAATCCTGCCCGGAACCGGAAAGGAATACGAATGCACAACGGTGCCGTATTACGAGAAGGGGGAGCTTCAACTGGTAGTCCAGCATTTGAGGCCGGTTGCAAACCCATAAATAGGATTTTCACATTGGTGGATTCATGAATTTCCTGATTTATTTCGGACCGATTATCGTCGTGTCGGCAAGTTATCTGTTCATTCTGATGGCTTACGACAGACTCAGTAAGAAAAAGGCCTGATTGCAATTCATTTTTGACGATGGCCGGAAGGTCATATTCAATATCATACAGGAGTAACACCGAGGTAACTTCTTAAATGATATACTTTTGTTACCATCTTGTATCCGGAGGATTAAAATGGTAAAAATTCCGAAAGAAGTATCAGAACTTCTGGGTCAGAAAGAAACCGTAAAAATTCTTGTTACGGCAGACAGTAAGGGACAACCTCACGGAATTGTCTGCGGAAGCATCGGCATAATCGGCGAAGACACTCTGAGTGTCGGCGAAATCTTCATGAAGAGATCTTCCAAGAATATGAACGAAAACAAGAAAGTCGCCATTCTCGCGGCCAACGGACCCAAAGCTTACGAAGTACAGGCCACTGTGCTCGGAAGGGAAGACTCAGGGGCGAATCTTGACGGCCTCAACAAAGCGTTGTCGGCGGCAAATCTGAAAGCCAATGCAGTCTGGAAGTTCAAAGCGGAAGCGGTTTACGACGAAGGCGCCGGACCCAACTGCGGAAAGAAAATCGCCTGATTGCGGATTCCGCGGAATTCCGACAAACCCCTTAACAATCCATAATTTATTTTCATGATCTTCTGCAAGCAAATTAAATATCATCTTTCTGTTCAATAATCCGTGGAAATCAAAAAGACAGTGTCGAACGCCCGCAGATCTTTCTTTCTTTTCGCTGCTTTGGCCTTCATAGGATTGGGGATATACTCAATGGGATACAAAGTGCCCGGAGTCGCAGTTCTGGCTGTAGGAATCGGCGGGTTCATGATATCCATGTCCATAATCAAATTCTCCTTCAGGGTCCAAAGTTCAATCGAAGCCAAGGAAAGAAGGCAAAAAGCAAAACGTAAGTGATTACGTAAAAGGTTTCAACAGGTTCCGGATTCTTTTAAGAATTCAGTATCTGTAACGTCCGCCGCCGCCGCCGCGCCTCTCAGGGGGGCGGTGTTTCTGGAAGCAATCCCTGCAATAAACGGGTCTTCCGTCAGTCGGTTTGAACGGTACCTGACAACCTTCGCCGCAGTCTGAACAGACGGTATCGAACATCTCGCGAGGCTCGTTCCTGTCTCTATAGTTCCTGTTTCTGTTTTCTCCGTAGGCCATATTTATTTCTCCTATCTGCTCGGCCCCAATACTACTTCCTAACTCTTTCCCTACAGCGTACAGGGAGCTATATCAGAACGCCAGTGTTTGCATCGTGGTATTGATTATAAATCTTTGCATGCGGTCAGCAATCCGTACAGGACCACATTCCGTTGTAATACGTCATATTCTTTCCGCATTTGGGGCATCTGTGCGCGACATCGGAGGTTTTTACGGTTTTGCCGTCCAAGTCGTCAGTGGCCCAACGGATGAGATCAGACAGCCTGTCCGCCCTTTCCGTTTCAACCGCACCGTAATGTTCCAGATTGTCGGATTCATTGTAAAGGCGGATGTTCATTTTGTTCAATGCGGAAGCGATGTTGTTTCTGACTTTGGTCGAAATGATTTTTTCCGGGTGGATGTTTTCTCTGTATCTTACGTCGAGATACTCGATCGACCTGCCGAGAAAGCTATCGAAGGCATCCTCGTTCGGACGCACAGGAAGCGAAAGAATCAACTCTCTGCGAAGTTCCAGTTCCGGATTTCTGTCTATTATCCGTGAAAGGGTTCTGTGCAATTCGTTTCTCATGGTTCCTTTGACCAGTCCGTAGGATTTTCGGATCGTGTCAATGTCCTCGATCCGACCGACGGAACCAAGTAAGCCAGCCGCTTTGGAAAATTCATCGCCCGTCCGATACCTTATGGTATTGAGAAGCTCAGGAATCCTTTCTTCGGCATCGGTGAAAGCAGAAAGATATCCGATGCAGGCGCCGCGGACCCGTTCGGTGTCCGTGATGCCCATTTCACGTATGGTATCGGCGACCGATGGCTCTTTCACATCAGTGAACAGCATTATGGTTTCGGCCCTGACTCTTTCGTCGTCGTAAGAAAGATAACGTTCGAGAATCGGAGCATACTCAGGACCTGTAATTGACGACAAGCCACCTGTCTGCCGACACGCCGCCCGGCCTCCCCGTTTCGATGCGGTCGATTCCGCCGATGTACCGTTCAAGATAACCGGCTTTGCCGGATGATGAACTTCTGCTGCTGGGACTCACTCGAGGTCTTCCCTTGTCTCCAAGGCCATCCTCAACATTGCGGCCTCTTCTTTGGTAAAGGTCACCCCTTTGCCCATTTTGCTTCGATCGGGGGACCACTCCCTTATGTCGTACTTAGGTTCGTTTTCGTTCCAGCTGACTATGTTCAATTGTTTGGTCCAGCCCTTCTGGGATTCCGACAGGACGGCAATTTCTTCAATTATTTCATATTTGAAATCGGACATGTTTTCACTTGAGTGTGGATATTATTTATAATATAAATACAGTGGCAGATAATATTTTGAAAATCAAAGAAAAATGATATCGACTGACCCAGTACAATTATATCTGGACAGAATCTACGTCATTTCTATAATCTTTTTTCGAATATGTTATATAATAGTTACCACTGTTTATGATACATGTCATTCTTTGATAACCCCAAAAATTTTGGACTGGCAGCAATCGTAATAGGTGCTGTGAGTATGTTAGCGGGAATTGTTGGCATTGTAAAGGGGGTACTCGCGGATCCCATCGCGACAGGTATTGTCGTGGCGGCCGTTGGTACTATCCTGTACGGTGTCCTGATTCTCGGTGTAGGTTTGCCCGTTTACAAGGGCGAGGAATCCGATAAACTCACCATTCTCGGAATGTTCGTGAGGTTCGTCGGTCTTGCGACGATAGTCGTCGGAGTTTTCACCGGTGCAGGTCAGATTATCGATGATAGTCTTGCCGTGGGTGTAACGACGATTGTTATCCAGGCTGTCCTCGGTTTGGTCCTTATTTGGATTGCCGGAAGAATTGTTGACGGTTCCGTCGACACACTGGACAGAATCGTTTGGATAATCCTTTTGGTTGTCTTCGCAATTCTTACCGTATTCGCTCTGGTGGGCATTTTCATCCCGTTCTTCGCAGAACTTGCCGTTCTCGATCTCTTGGTCGAAGTGGTGCTCAGCCTCTGTCAGTTCATCCTGTACGCCTTCCTCTTGGTCTCCGTTCTTTCGAACGAAGTCAAGTCGGCAATGGGAATGTAAGTTCACAGAGCCGGAGAAGAATCAAAACCCCTTACCTTACTTTTTATCATTGAAAAAACAACTGATTTTCGACAATACTTAAATACCTATAATTTTTAATAACGACGTCGATTGAAAGACAGGATTTACAGAAGTGTCCAATTACATTATGGGACTGACGAGTTGATCTGAATGGACGTAGGTCTCGTCGTAGCTTTGACAGCAATAATATTCGTTCTGTTGATTTTCTCAGCATATTTCTCAATGTCGGAAATGACATTCTCCACCGTCAACACAATCCGCTTAAAAAAATTGGATTCGGAAGGTGAAGTAAACGCCGCCAAGGCAATATCCCTCACCGAGGACTTTGATAAATTCCTGACTACGGTTTTAGTGGGAAACAATCTTGTCAACATCGCCGCATCAACCACCTGTGCCATGCTGTTCACGGAACAGCTGATGCCGGGCAACCCGGGAATGGCAACACTTGCCGCCACGGTGATTATGACCGTAATCATACTCACATTCGGTGAGATACTGCCGAAAACCTTTGCCAAAAGAAATCCGGAACATTACGCATTGAAACTGGTCAATTCTCTTTCTTTGTTCGTCACGATTCTGTATCCGATATCCTGGGCATTTGTCAAGATGAGCGCGATTCTCACAAAGAAGGAAGACGTGGATCCCGCACTCACCCTCACGGAAGATGAACTTGTGGTAATGATAAACGAAATCGAAGAGGAGGGAACTTTGGAAAAGGCGGAGAGCGATCTGATCAAATCCGCAATCACTTTCGATGATACGAAACTCTCAGAAGTATACATTCCCAGAGTCGATGTGGTTGCCGTAAGCAAAGACGTGAACATGGACGAACTGAAGGACATTTTCATTCACACCGGATATTCCAGAATCCCCGTTTACCATGAAAACATCGATCGCATTGTCGGTGTCGTGAATGCGAAAGACTTCTACCGAAGATATGTGGAAAACGACAATTTCAACATAATCGACATAATCCGTCAGGTGAAGTTCTTCGATGTATCCACGAACATCGACGAGGTACTCAGCGTGATGCAGAAAACCAAGGTTCACATGGCCGTGGTCCTGGACGCTTTCGGAGGGACGCTGGGTATCGTGACCCTTGAAGACCTCATAGAAGAACTCGTAGGGGAAATCTGGGATGAAAGCGATGATATCCTCCTCCCGGTGGTAAGGGAAGCCGACGGTTCGTACACCGTTCTCGGAGATGCCAACATCTTTGATGTAATGGACGATCTGGGTCTGGATTTCGATCCCGGCGAATATCAGGATTACAACGTAAGCGGATACATTCAGTATTCCACCGGAATGATTCCCAGAAGAGGAACCGTAGTGGAAACGGACAATCTGATCATCACAGTACTGTCTACCAAAGGACGCCGCGTGAAAGAAGCAAAGTTCGAAATCAAGCCCGCTCCGGAAGAACCGGACGAGATTTGAGATATTCTTTCAGCACATCAATAGCCAGCTCTCTTTTTGCGGGATAAGATGCGACTTTACAGATAAATGATACGACGTCCCCTCCGGACCCTATGACATACTCACCGGACATCGCCTTTTGTTTGTCCAATCTGAAAAAGAAGCTGCAGTCTTCATCGATCCGTTCTTCTATTTCGTCAAGAATCCATTCAATGACATCCTTTCCGAGTCTGTCGAACAATCCGTCCATGTCCTTTCTCTTGGTGAGTTCGGCTTCAAGAATCAAAGTTCTGTTCCCCATTTCCCCTTCGGCGACATCAACTTCGTATTCATCGGTGCCAATCAGATTTTCAAACATTTCCGTAACACGGTCTTCGTCTTCTGTGGAGTAAATCATCACTCTGGATTTTATCCATCTGAACGCAGGTTTCATTCTTCGGTCTCCGTCTTGTTTTTATTTACGGCTTTGGGTAGAACCGATGCGAGCTCTTCCGCTCTTTCGGAAGATACAGCGACAACGGTGTTCTTTGTTCTGAACAGAACTCCGTCCACGCATCCGGTGCAGTTGTAATATCTGTATTTGTAATCTCTGAAACTTATTCCGGCATAATTTCTGAGTTCGTTCATGACTCCGTAACGGGTGTCCAAAATCTTCTCGATACGGTAACTGCGGACTTTGTAGTATTTTATTACGACTTTGTCCTCATACACATCGGTTTTCAGTACGAACTTACGGAAGAGCACAAACAAAAATAAGGTAATAACAGTGAATACAACAAAAAGCCACCACTCCGTCCATCCGAGAGCCGCGCTCACAAGGATGAAAATTGTCGTAGGCACAAGTATAGCCATTGTGGCTTTTTCGACTATCGGAGGCACCACGCGAATTCTTTCGCTGAATACGGGTTCCATATTCCCCCATAGGGAGTCGGAGATATTTATTTTCCGTATAATAGGTTCGTCTGGCTGACGGAATGGGAATGTTTATATCATACTTCTTTATTGGTAATTCTCATCGGGCCCATAGCTTAGCCTGGTGGAGCGTCCGGCTGATAACCGGAAGGTCATGTGTTCGAATCACATTGGGCCCACCATAACCAAACCCCTTGATGAAGATCCGCTCCGATTTTCGTTTTTCCTTTCAATCCGTTCATAATATCTCTTTTGATTCATTCGTATTTTTATTTTGCGGGTCAATGGATGCAACTTAGAAAGTTATTTATACTTTATACCTCGTAATATCTATTACACGCGCAGAGGTCGCAGAATCGGTAGAACGGTCAAATGTCTCGCAAGACCTGTGTTCGAAGATTCAGTGCCCTATACATCGTGAGACGGATAGGAACCGTCGCCTGAACGATACGAAGATTCCCTACTGGAATCATATAATGATTCGGGCCCTCCGGTATTCCTGATACAGAACAACAAGAGGGTGTATGCAGAATCGTTGTACGGCTCTGCGCGTGTTGTCGGATTGCTTATTTGAATTTTTATGATTTTATAATGTATCGAAACAGAGCAAGCTCGATGTTTGAGGGTATTGTCATTTCAACAAAGTAAAAAAAATCAAAGACCTCTTGCTTCGCGTGACGCAAAGCAAGAAGTCTCCATAAGTTGTTTTTCAATCAGACGGTCCGTTCCAATCTTTCGGTCCGTATTCATCAAGATACTGGCCGTGTGTGGCCGGGGCCCATACGGTAGTGGTCAGATCGATGTGTCCGTAAGCCAATCCGGCATACAGCGGACCCGCGGTAACCTGTCGGGTCTCAACCGTGTATCCCAGTTCTTCCAGCAAATGCTTCAGCACGTTCGTGGATCCCACGGCACAGGACCAATCAACAAGACCGAGAACTATATTTCCGCGACTCTCGCCGACATTCAAATCCTTCAGCCATTTTTCTTTGATATCCTCATTTTCCGTCAGCCACATCAAAGCAGATTCAGAGATGTCCGATCCGTCTTTCCGATCTTCGATAAACTCCAGAAGTCCGTTGAACTCATCGACGGAATACGAATATCTGCTCATCAACAAAGCAAGATCCGCATCATTTTTCAATAATCCGTTCCTGGCCCAGGACTGTATGGATTCGGCTTCTCCGTAAACCCCCAAATCATCTTCCAGATAGATCATTTCATATTTTGATGCGGCCCAATGGGGATCCCACAAAGTCACAACGATGTATTCGTTGTTCTCATAAGCCGCTTTAAGGCTGGTAAGCATTCCCGCTTCCGAACTCGATTGAAGTTCAAAATTCAAACCATAATCTTCTATGGCCTGTTCGGTCATGTTCATGATGCCCGCTCCGGAATCGATACCGATAATTTTTCCTTTGAAAGCATCGAAGTGAGTGTCAAGATCGGAAACGGTTCTCACTCCGAGCATGTCGTACGTATACGTGGTAACGGCCAAACCCAGTTTGGCACCGTTATCGAGAACATCGCCCGCAAATTCTATGTCTTCCATCTTGTCTTCATCGACAAAGAAAAACGCGCCGGCGCTGACCACAAGAAATACAGCAAGTACGCCGGTGCCGATTTTTAAGGTTCTCATTGTATCCTTTTTGCTTCTTGACACAAAAACTTCAGGTTCCGTTTTGGTAAACGATTGTGTGAGTCTGTCCAGAGTCATCGCTATCAATACCACGGCAAGACCCGCTTCGAATCCCACGGCGATATCGATCCGGTTCAATGCGTACACAATATCTCCGCCGAGTCCGCCTCCGCCGATCATGGCGGCGATGACAACCATCGACAATGAGAGCATGATGCATTGGTTGATTCCGGTCATTATTGACGGCATTGCGATGGGAAGCTGAACTTTGGTAAGTTTGTCCCATTTCGTGGAACCGAAGGCATCGGCCACCTCGTTCATCTCTTCGGGAACCTGACGGATTCCCAGGTTGGTCAGCCTCACTACGGGAGGCATTGCGAAAATGACAGTTGCGATGACTCCCGGCACGGCACCCAATCCGAAGAAGATTATGGCCGGTATAAGGTAAACGAAAGCGGGCATCGTCTGCATAAAGTCCATGACGGCTTTGATTACGGTATTCGAACTCTCGCTGTTGGATGCCCAGATTCCCAGCGGAATCGCAATGGCAACCGCCACCAGAGTCGACACGAGAACCATCGTGAGGGTATCAATGGAACTCTCCCAGTACCCCATGTAGTTTATGACGGCGAAGGCAAGACCGATCAACAACGGCAACACGAGCCGTTTGGTAATCAGAATTGAAATGAAAATAAGCAGTATTATGAAAACCAGCGGACCGGGATAACTCAGGATTCCTCCCACCATGTTGATGAGGCCGTCCAGAAATCTGCTCAGAAGACTCAAAAGCCCGCCGAAATAAACTTCGATAAAATCCACAACGGTTATGGCCGCTTCGCCGACGACGGAAGTCATTCTTCACTGCCCCCGTTCAAAGTGTCGGCGGCCACCGACGGACTGACCGTTCCCAAAAACAATCCGTTTTCATCCACGACGGGTATGGGGAAATCGGTGGTGACCATAATCTGTATGACATCGCTCATCGGCGAGTCAGGTCCGACAGTGGGTGTTTCGATGATGATGTTCGACAGATCGGATTCTCCGAACTTCACTCCGCGGAGTATGTCGTCGGATTCGACTCTGCCTATGAAACGGTTGTTTCGGTCTATGACAAGCATGTCGTTTCGGTCAAGACGATCCATGATTCTCAGTGCCGTCCGGGGCCCCTGAGTGACATACAGAATGTTTCTGGGTCTTCTCATGAACAGTTCCGCGGTAAGGATTTTCGTACGGTCGACTTCTTTCACGAACCTGCTTACGTATTCATCGGCCGGATTCTGAAGAATATCCTCCGCCCGCCCAATCTGTACGATTTTACCGTCTTTCATCAATGCGATGCGGTCTCCGAGTTTGAGAGCCTCGTCAAGATCGTGAGTCACGAACACCACGGTTTTTCCGAGTTTGGATTGAATTTTGATCAATTCATCCTGCATATCATTTCTTATCAACGGGTCCAAAGCGCTGAACGCTTCGTCCATGAATAGTATGTCCGGGTCCGTGGCCAAAGCTCTGGCCAATCCCACTCTTTGCCGCATGCCGCCGCTTAAATCGGCGGGCATGCTTTCTTCATAACCTGCAAGGCCTACGAGCTCAATCGTCTCTTCGGACCTTTTAAGCCGTTCTTCTTCGCAGACGTTCTGCATTTCCAAACCGTAAGCAACATTGTTCAGAATATCTCTGTGGGGTATGAGCGCAAAATTCTGGAAAACCATTGACATTTTCTTTCGTCTGACCAATCTAAGATCGTCTTCGTCCAAGGATGTGAAATCCAAACCGTCAATGTACACTTTGCCCGAGGTGGGCTCGATCAGACGGTTCATACAACGTTCCAAAGTGGATTTTCCGGAACCGGAAAGTCCCATCAGGACGAATATTTCACCTTCCATGACATCAAAAGAAACGTCGTACAAACCGACGTTGTTGGAAGTGCGACTTTGAACTTCCTCTTTACTGTGACCTTGTTCCAGAAGCTGCAACGCTTCCTCGTGATGCCTTCCGTATATTTTGGACAGTTTTTCAACTCTGATTATCACACGATTGCCTTCCGTGTCCCGGATGGCGTCGACGCCTTCGAAAATATCGTCGGCGGTTTGCCTCTCCTTCTTGGAAGGGTGATATTTTTTTGTGAAGTTTTTGACGGATCCCTTTACGCGGGTTCCGATTCTGCTCATATTTTCAGATAAAAGCCGGTTGAACTCGTCGTCCATGGCTTTGATCGGTCTCTTTGTGTCTATCTTTGAAGACATTGTTTGTCATCTCCGAATTTCGGATCGGAAATGAACCGTTCTTCAGCGCTTACGCTAAGATTATCCAACAATGTGAGTCGCAGGATCGACCCGGGGTTTGGATACCGCGGGGTTTTCTTAGCGTATGGGCCTTTACTTTACGGATTTTCTTTTATTTTATATCCGTATTTTTATCGAACGGCTCAATTCTGACCGAACTCAGATACCTGTGTGTTTTTGAAACGCCCAGGTATCAAGGCAGAATTTGCCACGTTCGGCATTATATAAATAATGTAGGATTTGGAGATTTTTTGTGAAAATCGGTCGATTCATGCGGCAAAATCAACCTAAAAAACATACAAAAGTTATTTTTCAATCAATAAAATATGTTCTTCAGACAATCCGATGCGGAACGTTTAATCTCGGAATCCTTGAAAATTTCGTTGAAACATAAACAAACAATCCAGCATACGTTGAATAATAAATATCTTTGAATTTCGGCATATCTTCGACTTTAGACGATATAATTCTCGGTCATTAAGCGGAAATATACGTAAACTCTGATGTATTTTCGTTATTCGTACAAATTTGAGAATCTGTGTAATCCGAGTTATTTTTACGTTAAATGCAGTAAATACGCATATTATATACGAAATTCGTAGAATAGTTGGGTATATATACAATGAGTGCGTTAATAGAGATTGAGGTGAGACCCAATTTCAAAACGTAAAGACACTAGGATCTGCGGCGAAGACATGAACGAGGCATTATGTTCGTTGGTAGAGAAATGGCCGGTCGGCACCTCTCGATGCGGATAAGCGAAATTCATGTCTGCAAGACCCGACTGATGACCGCAACAAACCCCCTGCCCTTTGGGGCAGGGATTTCTTTCTCTCTGAACATTTCTCTCGGTTTACACATTCTGAGATTTTTATCGTCTGTTTATATAGAGTTATACGCTACCGTTAAATGCAAACATATTGCTGAATCAGTATGAACTCCGTCGGAGGGGATGTAAAGACCAATCGGGTTCCTTTTGATGATTTATCTGATATGAGTACATCATTGTGGGCAAAAGTTTCACAGACCGTCGGTGATGTAAGTTGGCTTCCTCTTGTTGCTCATATGCATGACGCGGGATACGTTTCGTAGTGTATTTGGAGAAGATGGCTTCCGGAGTCAACTAGAAAACTAATCGAAGATGGAATTTACACGGAGGACGGACATAAATTAACTCCGGATGTGGTTGAACGGATTCTTAAATTCGTTTCAACAACACATGATATCGGAAAAGCCACCCCCGCTTTTCAGGGGAAAATGATTTTTCAAAATCCGGATGTTCAGATTGAATGCAGGAGAAGGTTAGACGCGTCCGGAATACCAATGAGGTATGACTTGGACAATCCGAACTTGATTCCACATTCATTTGCTTCGCAATATATCCTTGAAAGCAGAGGTATAGATCGAAGCGTTGCCTCTATTGTCGGTGGCCATCATGGCACATTTCCGAACAGAGATGAGTTTAGAAAAATAAGTTCATTTAAAAATCATACAGGCGTTGGGAACAAAAAATGGGATGACATTCACGACGAACTCTTGGGGTATTCACTTTATGTTTCAGAGTTGGATTATGAATCCATTTCAAGTTTGAAAATTGCAGTTCATTCTCAGATATTGCTTACGGCCCTGGTGATAATGTCTGATTGGATATCAAGCAATGAGTATGATTTTCCTTATGATGAGGAGTTCACTTATTCAAATTCAATTTTAAAAGAACGGGCCATCAAAGGATGGGACCGTCTCAGTATCCCATCTATTTGGACGCCGGACACCGATGGTATTGTGGACATTCTTTATCAGAGTCGTTTCGGATTCAATCCCAGACCTTTTCAAAAATCCATTTTGGATATATTGAACAATATAAATTCCCCCGGACTCATTATTTTAGAAGCACCGATGGGTGAAGGTAAGACCGAGGCTGCACTTGCGGCAGCTGAGATATTGGCAGATCGGTTTGGAAAAAGCGGGTTATTTTTCGCATTGCCGACACAGGCAACGTCTGATGGAATTTTTGACAGAGTCAAAAATTGGATGGAGAAAGCCGTGGGAAAATACAGCGATGAGAAGCACTCACTGTTTTTGGCGCATGGTAAATCCAGATTTAACGAATCATACACTTCATTGTATCAAAAGAAGTGGAACGTCGGTTCGACAAATGAAAATCACAATGGAAACGTCATCGTTCACGATTGGTTCAATGGGAGAAAAAAAGGTATTCTTTCCGATGTTGTCGTGGGAACCGTTGATCAAATACTCATGGCAAGTTTAAAACAGAAACATCTTGTATTGAGGCATCTGGGACTTGCGAACAAAGTAGTGATAATCGACGAATGTCATGCATATGATACATACATGGGAAGTTACCTGGTAAAGACATTGAGGTGGCTGGGCGCATATAAAGTACCGGTGATCCTGTTATCTGCAACACTTCCCCCCAATATACGTTATGATTTTGTGAAAGGATACATGTTCTGTGGTACGAACAATGAGCCCGCGTCTCTCGATTGGGTTCATAATAAAAACTACCCCCTGTTGACTTATGCAGATTCAGAAGGGATATTTCAGAACGCTCCCGAGAGCTCGGGCCGCACAGTAAAAATCAATATCGAAAACATTTCTGATGAAGATATATTAGGGATTTTGGAAGATCACACTTCTGAGGGGGGATTTGTGGGCATAATATTAAACACAGTTAATCGAGCACAAGAATTATCTAAAAAGCTTTCAGATCGCTTCGGCGAAGAGCAGATTCAACTGATACATTCCCGTTTTACTAACATAGATCGTTCCGTGAAAGAAGCAAAACTTCTCGAAATTCTTGATAAAGGAAATCGATTATCTCCCGGAAATAGGTTATTTGTCATAGGTACGCAAGTAATAGAACAATCTCTCGATTTGGATTTTGATTTACTTATAACTGATTTATGTCCTATGGATCTCCTGATACAACGTATGGGAAGACTGCACAGACATATTCGAAAAAGATCTGCGAAAATGCATCTTCCATTGTGTTATGTTTTGGACAATGGTAAAGGGGATTTCGAACCGGGCGCCGAGAGCGTTTACGGAAAATATCACCTTATGAACTCGAGAGAATTGCTCAGGTTACGAAAAACTATCAATTTCCCTGATGAAATTCCTTTTTTGGTGCATGCGGCATACGACGTCAACGGAATTCCCATGCCGGAGGCCCTCAGGGACGAATATGATTGCGCGCACAAAGAATTGGAACAAAAGATGATCGATAAAGAACGCAGAGCAAAGGTTTTCCAAATCAAACATCCTGAAAAAACGAAAAATCTCATGGGTTGGACGGAGGGTTCGGGAAGTGATACTGAAAGGGCTGCACAGGCAACAGTCAGGGATGTAAACAGTTCTTTGGAAGTAATCGTTGTCCGAAAAGACGATGAAGGAAATTTTAGAATGATTTCATCTGTGTCGGAGGATGACGGTTCTGTGATTCCTTCAGATTCGGTTCCTGATGGAAAATTGGCCTTCAGGCTTGCAGGATGCAAAGTCTCTCTTCCCGGATTTCTGTCTGCAGATTGGAAAATAGATGAAACGATACGTTATCTCGAAATGAGAAACAGTAAAGAAATTCCCAAATGTTGGCAGGAATCGGAATGGCTGAACGGAGAATTATTCTTGTTGCTTGATAACAGCGGTATCACAACTGTTATATCATATTCACTGAGGTATGACACCAAGTTCGGGTTGATGATGGTTTATGAATGATGTCGATTTCAATCTCCTGTACGAGCCGTGGATATCTGTAATGGACTATGAAGGAAAAATTCTTCAAATGGGTATCATGGATACGTTGAATCAAGCTCATAAAATCAAATCATTGGCTGGGGAAACCCCGACACAGGATGTAACGATTATACGTTTATTACTGGCAATAATATCTGCAATTTATCTTCGGACGGACTCTGATGGGACAAAGGCCCATTTGACGGACGAAGAGGATGCCGTTGAAAGATGGGGTCGATTATGGGAAAGAAACCGATTTGATTCCGAACACGTTCAGCAGTATCTGGTTGGATTCGAAGACAGATTCTATTTGTTCCACCCCAAATTTCCCTTTTATCAATCTCCTATTGAAAAAGGTACAGAGTATACATCACCCAAACTCATCGGAGATCTTCTGGAAAGCAGTAATAAACTTCGATTGTTCAGTAACAGAAACGGTGCCGGCAAAGTCAAAATCTCTTACGCTGAGGCGGCACGCTGGATACTTCATCTGAACGCGTTCGATGACACCTCTGCAAAGCCTACGGTAAGGGGAGGCAATATGCCATCTCCGGGTGCAGGGTGGTTGGGCAAGTTAGGTCTTATATATGCGGAAGGAAAGAATCTCTTTGAAACTCTGATGCTGAATTTTGTAATGACCGATCATAATTATGATCCTTTTCCGGATGGAAAGGCCATATGGGAGTCCAGCCCCCGCATCGAGGAAAGGGTAATCATACCCATGCCCGAAAGTCCGTTGGAAATAATGACATTACAATCCCGCAGAATATTGTTGAAGCGTGAAGAGGGTTTCGTAACAGGATATATTCTGATGGGCGGGGACATAGTTGACAGAGAAAATGCTCTGATAGAGCAAATGACTGTGTGGAGAAAGGATAAAACGGGCGCATGGTTGCCTAAAAGACACGATCCATCCCGATTGATGTGGAGGGATTTTTCCGCAATGATGTCAGGATTTGAAGATAATATAAAACCCGGCGTTGTAAGATGGATTTCTTCACTCGTAGCGGAAGACTTGCTTCCGGATGAATTTTTAACCTTCAGAATCACAGGAATAAAATACGGAGATAAGGATTTTTTTGCCGAAGACACGATAGACGACGGAATGGTATTCAATGCCGAACTTCTGAGTTCTCTCGGAGAATCATGGATTCATAGAATTTCAAACCTGATAAAGAGAACAGAAGAATCCATCTATGCCTTCGGTACGTTCGCACGAAATTTATCAATTGACAGCGGCAACGACGCGGAAGGTAAAAGTGCAAAAAATGCTTCCGCATCTGCAAGAGAAATGGCATATTTCCATTTGGATATGCCTTTCAGACGATGGCTTCAATCTATAAATCCCGTGTCTGATGATGAAGAGAGCCGGTTGAATGAGTGGACCGGGTTAGTATACTCTGTTTTGGTGGACAATCTCGGAAAACAATTACTTGAGGATGCAGGAGTCCAGGCCATGGTGGGCAGCAGTCTGCAAAACAATTCAATTTCCAGGTACAGACTGTTCAGAAACAGTGTTCGCAAGATTCTTAGAGGTGATTAATTTGACAAAATCTGATATGATATATAATTTTGTTAATGAGAAGATAGGCATATTGCAAACGGGAAGTCCCTGGTCTAAAGCAATGTTGGCAAAATTAAGAAGAGGAGTGGGTAAGGAACCTTCAGAATCATACGAGACGTGGGAAATCACGTTAAACGGGATTCCTGAGGAGTTGACCGGTTTTGAAGGAGTCGGAGATTTTGAGGCCAATGAGGCAGAAATGGCAATACACGTGGCTTTGACGTTATACGCACTTCATCAACAAGGTAACTCATTGCCGGTGAATTCATACAATAAATCCTTTGCCGCATCCATAAGAAGTCTCATAAATACTGACAAGTCCAATGAGGATGCAATCAAAAGACGGTTTGACGCAATCATCACATCCGATACCTTGATGGAATTATCAACTCATGCCAGAGGACTTGTTCAGTTGATGAAAGCATCGGAGAACACATCATTCAATTACCCCTTATTTGCAAAAGATCTCTATTTCTTCCAATATCCGGAAGGTAAAAAAACAGTTCGTTTGCGATGGGGGCTGGATTTTTATAAAGTACGTATGAACGAACCTATGAAAAAGGAGGAAGAAGAGTGAAAAACAGAATATTTGTAGATTTGCACGTTATTCAAACAGTACCGCCCAGTTGTGTGAACAGGGATGATACGGGAAGCCCCAAAACGGCTATGTACGGCGGAGTTCGCAGAGCCCGTGTTTCCTCTCAGAGCTGGAAAAAGGCAATCAGAGATCAGTTCAAGGAAGAATTTGACGAATCTGAGTTGGGAATACGCACCTTGAACGCAGTCGATGTGATTGCTGACAAAATACGTTCCATCGATACAGCCCTCTCCAAAGAAGAAGCGGTGGGGAAAGCAGCAGGCGTTCTTAGAGTCGCAGGTATTAAATTGGACACGAAGAAGAAAAAAGATACGGAGTCAGAAGAAAATCTCCGTACGGGAGCGTTATTTTTTATCAGTTCCAAACAGGCAGAGAATATGGCCGCTTTGGCGTTGACTGAGAACTATTCTAAAAAAGACGCACAAGAGGCGCTGAACAAAGGCAACGGAGTAGACATAGCTCTGTTCGGCAGAATGGTCGCCGACGATCCGTCATTGAATTCCGACGCATCAGCCCAAGTTGCTCATGCGATATCAACTCATAAGGTTGACACGGAATACGATTATTTTACGGCAATAGATGATAGGTCTCCCGCAGACAACGCGGGTGCCGGAATGATCGGTACCGTTGAATTCAATTCTTCTACGCTATACCGGTACGCGACAGTTTCAGTTCATGACCTGTACAACAGATTGGAATGCAATAAAGAGATGACTTCGAAAGCCATAACCGAATTCATAAAAGCATTCATGCTCAGTATGCCCACAGGAAAACAGAATACGTTTGCAAACAGAACGGTTCCCAATGCCGCTATAATCGCAATCAGAGACGATCAACCAATCAATCTCGTCAGCGCATTCGAATCTCCCGTAGGTACAAACAAATCCTCAATCGGGTACCTGGACGAATCAATAGACAGATTAATCAAAGAAAAGGAAGAAGCAACTTCTTCCTTTGTCAAGAAATCCAAGAAAACTTGGCAGATCGGAAAAGGTCTTGATGCATTGGGGCCTTCTGCTGATGTGGAAACCACCATTTCCGAAATAGAAGACTACCTCAATGGGGAATTAGGTGAATGGTGACATTATTGTTGAGATTGGCCGGCCCTTTGCAATCCTGGGGGGTGGGTTCCAAGTTTGAAACCCGCACTACCTCGAAAGCACCCTCAAAGAGCGGAGTCTTGGGAATGGTCGCTTCTGCAATGGGACGCGACAGAGAAGATTCTCTCGATGATTTGGCATCTTTGAAATTCGGAGTGCGGATAGATCAGGAAGGAACGATTTTAAAGGATTTTCACACAGCGCACAGCGCGAGTCGCAAGACGGCATACGTGACAAACAGACATTATCTCGAAAATGGGTGTTTTTTAGTAGGCCTTGAAGGTGATGAAACATTACTGTTTAGAATCGAAGATGCGATAAAAAATCCCTTTTATCCTCTTTACCTGGGACGCAGGTCTTGTCCACCTACGGGCAGAATGATTTTGGGATTCAGAGACAAAGTGCTGTATGAAGCACTGAGGGATGAGCCGTGGTTGGCGTCAGAGTGGTATCGAAAACGGACTCCCTCCAATGTAATGTTGGAGATTGTATGCGAAGATGATTCCGATTTATTTTCGGAATCTGTCCGGGATGTGCCCCTCAGTTTTAGCCAAACCAGAAGAAAGCATGGTTTCAGGAATGTAAGAAGAGTTCTTGACGGAAAGACAATCGAAAATTCCGATTCCGGAATCAAAAAACCCATGAATGCACAATTCGATCCAATGTTCGAAGTAAAGAAGGAGGTTCGTTAATGTTTTTGTCAAGGGTCGAGATTAATTCCCGCAGACGGGATACAATCAAAGCTCTGTCGTCTCCTGAGATAATCCATGCGGCAATAATGTCCGGTTTCCCGACTCTGGGCAGGGAGGGGGGAGATCGGGTGTTATGGAGAATTGATGAATTGCATCCTTCTACATACATATTGATTCAAAGTGAAAGTAAACCGGATCTCACCCATATCGTCGAGCAGTTCGGATGGCCCGAATCAGAGCAGCAATGGGAATCAGTTGAATACGATGATTTTTTATCCAATATTAAGGACGGGGACATCAGAAGATTCCGGATAAGGGCCAATCCAACCCGTTCTGTCAAAGAACCCGATAGTAAAAGAGGAAAGGTTCGGCAACACATTACTTCGGAACAACAGTTGAATTGGTTATACGAAAAATCTGAAAAATGTGGATTTTCCCTCGACACTCCCGATGCGGGTGCACAGATAATAAAAAAAGAAAATCTAAGGTTCAAAAATAAAAATAACAACGTGTCAATAACCGCAATTTCATACGAAGGTATATTGGAAGTCACGGATTCGGAGGAGTTCATCAATTCGATAAAAAACGGCATCGGTCGTGCAAAAGCATACGGATGCGGTATGATGACTGTTTCAAGAGTGATTGACGGATGACACACTCAGGTGCCGAAAAACCAGAATTGCAAGAATTGCCCAGGATAAAGGATAGAGTATCGTTTGTATACCTAGAGCACTGTGTAATCAATCGTTTCGAAAGTGCCATAACTGCCACGGATAAAGAAGGCGCAGTCCACATTCCTGCGGCTTCGATAAGTACTTTGCTTCTCGGACCGGGAACGAAGATAACTCACCGAGCCATGGAACTAATCGGCGATACGGGCACATCCGTCGTGTGGGTCGGGGAAAGAGGCGTAAGATATTACGCACACGGGAGTTCCCTTACCAACTCTTCCAGACTCGTTATGGCACAAGCCAAAGCTGTTTCAGACATACGTTCGAGATTGAAGGTCGCCCGAAAGATGTATGAAATGCGTTTTCCCGGAGAGGACTTTTCAAGAATGACAATGCAGCAACTCAGAGGCCGAGAAGGTTCAAGAATTAGATCGATATATCGCAAATTTTCTTCCGAAACCGGGGTAGATTGGAACGGAAGATGTTACAATCCTGATGATTTCATGTCCGGAAGTCCCATAAACAAAGCCCTTTCCGCCGCACATGCATGTTTGTACGGTATCGTGCATTCGGTAATTGTGGCCTTGGGGTGCGCCCCTGGTCTCGGATTCGTGCATACAGGACACGATAAATCTTTCATCTATGATATTTCAGACTTGTACAAAACAGAATTGACAATCCCTATAGCTTTTGAAACGGTTGCTTCAATCAAAGAAGATGAAGATATAGGTTCTGTTACAAGGAAAGCCGTAAGGGACGCTGTCCGAGATGGTAGGATAATGGACCGTATAGTTGCCGATATCTGTGAATTGCTTCTTGGTAAAGATGAGTGCGGTTTTGATGATATATCGGATGATACGCACAAATTATGGGATAGCAAAATAGGTGAAGTCAGTGCAGGCGTATCGTATACGACAGACAAAATTCATAAATCTGATTTGAAATGATAGTGATTTCTCTGGTAAAATGTCCGCCTTCGCTGAGGGGTGATTTAACAAAATGGTTTTTTGAAATCAGTACGAATGTTTTTGTCGGCATCGTTTCTGCCAGAGTGAGGGATAATATATGGTCACGTATCAAAAATACCTGCAAATCAGGCAGAGCTGTTATGGTTTTTACGACCAACAACGAACAGGGTTTCGATTTTAGAGTTCATAACGGGGAATGGTCAACCGTCGATTTGGACGGCATAATAATTATGAAACGTCCTCTTCCGGACAGACACCCGGAATCAAAAACAGGTTACAGTAAAGCCAGCACATACCGGAGAGCAAAATTGATGAAATCCTCCGAAACCCGGAAAAGGAAAAAGATCAAAACGTTTGCTCATTTTGAATACGTAGTAACGGACAAAGGCACAATGGATATTGCACAAATAGAAATAGCTGATGTCAAGGACGGGATTATCTTTAACGAAAATATATTCATAATCAGTGAAAACGGAGTTGAAAGGAAAGAAAATTTTGAAAAGTTTTTAAATCACATTTCCGATAAAACGTTAGTTGTGGAGAATTCGGAAAGATCTTTGGTTTTGTTAAACGAAATCTGTGTAAACCTTGGATTAGATATATCTCACACATATGTCGAAAGCATATATTCTATTGCCAAAAGAAAATTACATAATCTGAGGAGATACGATTTGAAAACTTTAATGGATTATTTTGAAATTTCCCGGGATTCTGATTCCTTTTCTAATGTCGGGGTCATTATAAGAATATATGAGAACTTGAAAAAATCTGATTAATCATCGGGTTTCAATTAAAGTTTTCATAAGTTTTCTGAGAAAAAATTATTTATTTGAAAAAGTGTGGGTATATTGGGATTCTTAGTGTGGTCCCCGCGAAAGCGGGGGTGATCCTCATTCATGAAGCCTATCAGACGAAAACTCGGTGGTCCCCGCGAAAGCGGGGGTGATCCTATGAGAGACAGATAGAGATTATCGACAGGTGTGGTCCCCGCGAAAGCGGGGGTGATCCCCATGTTCATTGACACGCCAATCGCAACAAGAAGTGGTCCCCGCGAAAGCGGGGGTGATCCTATTCTCCAACGACATCTTATCAGTTGCTATTCTAGTGGTCCCCGCGAAAGCGGGGGTGATCCTCTCAGGCAACGTCACTTGTGGTATCCGACGTGTGGTCCCCGCGAAAGCGGGGGTGATCCTGGTAAGGTTCTTTTTCGTCCTCAAGTAGCACGTGGTCCCCGCGAAAGCGGGGGTGATCCTACGTAGCAACCATATGTTACGGGATGATATCCTTTGTGGTCCCCGCGAAAGCGGGGGTGATCCTCGGGTACATATCGTTCCTGATTATCTGGTTGAGTGGTCCCCGCGAAAGCGGGGGTGATCCTCAGGTGTAGATTCTGGACGGCTATAATCAGTGTGGTCCCCGCGAAAGCGGGGGTGATCCTCAGCACTGATTACAGCGAGAATGTCATACTAGTGGTCCCCGCGAAAGCGGGGGTGATCCTAGGTCCAGAACGACTTTTAAGACGTCTAATAGGGTGGTCCCCGCGAAAGCGGGGGTGATCCTAGTCCTTGACCGTCAGATATCAACATGTAGGTGGTCCCCGCGAAAGCGGGGGTGATCCTGAGAACTCGCAGCCGTCAACCGAGGAGGAGTGGTCCCCGCGAAAGCGGGGGTGATCCTATCAATAAGACTGTCCTATTATGTCGAATCGGGTGGTCCCCGCGAAAGCGGGGGTGATCCCCTCATCGTATGATCATCGAACTTCCACGGTGGTCCCCGCGAAAGCGGGGGTGATCCTGCAGCTGGTCAAGCACGATATAGGAAATGGTGGTCCCCGCGAAAGCGGGGGTGATCCTCTGTGATCTTCAACCGTTCCAAGTACCTCATTCTTTAAGTGGTCCCCGCGAAAGCGGGGGTGATCCTCGTCTAGACTTCGCACTCTCGGTCAAGTCGGTGGTCCCCGCGAAAGCGGGGGTGATCCTACTTACATGTCTGCCGGAAATGATCGGTGCAATGACATGCGTGGTCCCCGCGAAAGCGGGGGTGATCCTAGATATGACTTAATTGATCTCATGTAATCAGTGGTCCCCGCGAAAGCGGGGGTGATCCCATACCCATGCGTCTTTATCGCGGAGTCTGGTGGTCCCCGCGAAAGCGGGGGTGATCCTGAGGCAACCAATAGCAATTAAGGGTCAGGTCGGTGGTCCCCGCGAAAGCGGGGGTGATCCTACTTGACCAAAGACGGTTCAGGATGCCGATTGGTGGTCCCCGCGAAAGCGGGGGTGATCCTGACCACCTACACCACAACCCAGATATCTGATGGTGGTCCCCGCGAAAGCGGGGGTGATCCCTTGGTCAAATCGACGGCGAATTTTGTCGGCTCGTGGTCCCCGCGAAAGCGGGGGTGATCCTACTTGCAGGCTATTAGCCGTGTAATGTCGGGCGTGGTCCCCGCGAAAGCGGGGGTGATCCCTCAGTAGGATAGTCAAGGCGACTGACGGCGTAGTGGTCCCCGCGAAAGCGGGGGTGATCCCGCATACCGCGAACGCAGGCTGGGGAGAACTGGGTGGTCCCCGCGAAAGCGGGGGTGATCCTATCCCGATAACGATTAGAGACAGGGAAATCAAGTGGTCCCCGCGAAAGCGGGGGTGATCCTTATATGCATATCTTGTAATATCTCTGTATGCCGTGGTCCCCGCGAAAGCGGGGGTGATTCTTGCTTGTAGAGTCCGCCGAGTTTTTTCATGTGGTGGTCCCCGCGAAAGCGGGGGTGATCCTCTGCCCTGTGGGTGCGCTTATCGATGAACCCTGTGGTCCCCGCAAAAGCGGGGGTGATCCCGGATTTATTGTTTTTGCTACTGTGTACAGTATGTGGTCCCCGCGAAAGCGGGGGTGATCCTGGGAGTATGAGTTGGAAAAACACCTAGCACCGGTGGTCCCCGCGAAAGCGGGGGTGATTCATATAACTCGAATTTGATGCTCAGAGACAGCTTTTAAATAATTAATTTGATAAATTGATATCGGACAGCATTTTTGAGAAAAACTGTCCGATCTGAAATAGTTTTTATCGTTCAGATGTTGTAGAATTCTTATTTCATGTGGACTTTGTTTTCCGCCAAAGCCTTGTGATATTTTCCTGTGACCGATTCCGCTTCAATTTTGTATACGATGGTAGGGGGGATTTTTTTGTCATCCATTCCCGTCTTTCCGGGTACAAGTTTGTCAACGATTTCCAGAAGCATTTTCTTTTTTGTTTCGGAATCGTCAATTATCTTAACCTTCCCCCGTATAATCACGGATTCGTACACGGTGGTGGTGTCGCACGCGGCGGTACCGCAGTCTTCGTATCCGGTTCTTTCCCAAACGGTGAAACACACTCTGGGGTCTCTTTCGATGTTTCCGACCTTTTCACCTATTTTGCGTCCGTGTATGTAGACATCCCCGTCCATGATTACGTAATTTACAGGCGAAGCATAAGGAAAACCGTCTTCTCCGTTGGTCGACAGGACGCCGACATCGGTTCTGTTTAAAAGATTCAAAATTTCTTTTTCATCCATTTTGTTTTTCATCATATTCGGTTGCATTAGGGATTACCTCACAATATTGCAATCGCGATTAATCTGATGCATTAAATAGATTTACGATTTTGTGCAATTTCAAAAAATTTTCAGTTGAGTCTGGATGGCATGGGAAGAGTTCTTTGAAGGGATTGACGGACACCGAGAATCCTGCATAAGGGGAATGATATGGTGGGCCCGCCCGGATTTGAACCGGAGTCAATAACTCCCGAAGCTACTAGTATACCAAGCTAACCCACGGGCCCTTGTGCTCTGTATCAAGCACTATGATTAATAGATTTCTTATGAAATCATATTCCTCAGTACGTATTGGAGTATGCCCCCGTTTGCCAGATACTCTATCTCGGCGGGAACGTCCGCTCTGCATATGACGTCGAAATCGATTTTCTTTCCGTCTCTGTAAGCGGTTACCGGCACCAATGAACCGGGTTCGATACCTTCAAGGAAAATATCGAAAGTCTCGGTCCCGTCCAAACCCAGGGATTCGGAGTTCTGGCCGTTGACGAACTGCAACGGCACGATTCCCATTCCAATCAGATTGGACCTGTGGATTCTTTCGTAGGATTCGGCGATGACGGCTTCGATTCCCAGAAGAAGAGGTCCTTTCGCGGCCCAGTCCCTGGAACTTCCCGTGCCGTATTCCTTGCCCGCAAGGACTATCAGCGGCGTTCTGTCTTCGGCATATCTTTCGGAGGTTTCGAATATCGTACTCTTCTTTTTCTCCGGTAGGTAAACGGAATGGCTTCCTTCGGTGTTCGGAACCAATTCGTTCTTCAGTCTTATGTTCGCGAAAGTTCCGCGGACCATTATTTCGTGATTTGCCCTTCTGGAACCGTAAGAATTGAAGTCTTCCTTTTTCACTCCGCGTTCCTTAAGATAAATTCCGGCATCGCTGTCTTCCGAGAAAGATCCTGCGGGGGAGATGTGATCCGTCGTAATCGTGTCTCCGAGTTTTGCGATGCACCTTGCACTCTTTATGTCCCTGATTTCCGGATCTTCGAAGATTTCGTCGAAGAAGGTAGGTCTGCGTATGTAAGTGGAATTCTCATCCCAGTTGAAAAGAGGGGATTCCTCGTAAGGCACCGCTTCCCATCTTTCGGACCCTTTAAACACGTCTTTGTATTCTTTCACGTAAGTTTCGGTGTTGACGTATTCGTTCTGTATTCTTTCGACTTCTTCGTCATCCGGCCAGATATCCCTCAGGAAAATCTCTTTTCCTTCGAAGACTCCCAGAGGTTCGGTTTCAAAGTCAATGTCAATCCGTCCCGCAATCGCGTATGCGATTACCAACGGCGGGGATGCGATGTAGTTCGCTTTTACCAAGGAGTGAATTCTTCCTTCGAAATTGCGGTTGTTGGACGCAACGGCGGCGACAGCCAGATCTTTGTCGGTTATCTGTTTCGATACCTTCGGGGACAAAGGTCCGCTGTTGCCTATACAGGTCATGCATCCGTATCCGCATACGTGGAATCCCAAATCTTCCATGGGGTTCAGAAGTCCGGACTGTCTCAGATATCCCGTGACCGCTTTCGATCCGGGCGCCAGGGATGTTTTTACATAATCTTTTTTTCTCAATCCGTATTTCACGGCGTTCTTCGCCAACACCCCGGCGGCAATCATGACCGAAGGGTTTGCGGTGTTTGTGCATGAGGTTATGGACGCTATCACAACCGAACCGTCCCCCAGCCCGTCTCCGGAGGGAACTCTTCTTTCGGTTACGTTCAGATCCGTCATCGTGTTTTTGAAAGCGTTCTTCATCTCTGACAGCGGGATGCGGTCCTGAGGTCTCTTGTGGCCGGCCAATGACGGTTCCACGTCGCCAAGATCCAATTCCAGCATGTCGGTGTATTCCGCTTCCCCGGTATACCACAGACCTTGTTCCTTTGCGTATTTCTCTATGGTATCGATGTGCTCCGGACTCTTTCCGGTCAGCACGAGATACTCTACGGTTTTACCGTCAATGGGACAGAATCCCATGGTTGCCCCGTATTCCGGAGCCATATTGGACAGAGTTGCCCGGTCGGCCAAATCCAAATTTTCATAACCCGGTCCGCAGAATTCCACGAACTTTCCCACAACGCCTTTTTCTCTGAGCATCTGCACGCAGGTCAGCACGAGGTCCGTGGCGTTGACGCCCGGCCTAAGTTTTCCTTTTAGTCTGAATCCTATGACGTCCGGAAGGCTCATGTAACTGGGCTGTCCGACCATCACGGCCTCTGCCTCGATGCCTCCGACCCCCCATCCGACCACTCCGAGACCGTTGATCTGCGGAGTGTGGGAATCCGTGCCGAAACAGGAATCGGGATAAGCCACCAGTCTTCCGTTTTCTTCCTTTACATGAATCACCGGTGAAAGATATTCAAGATTGACCTGGTGACAGATTCCGTTCCCGGGAGGGACGACTCTGAAATTTCCGAAAGAATTCTGGGCCCATTTGAACAATGCGTACCGTTCTTTATTTCTCTCAAATTCCAATTCCTCGTTCAGATTCTGAGCGTCGGGCACTCCGGCATAATCCGTGTGAACCGAATGATCGATGACCAAATCGACGGGAACGAGAGGGTCTATCCGCGAAGGGTCCAAACCCATGTCCGCCACGGAATCTCTCATGGCCGCCAAGTCGACGACGGCGGCACCGCCGGTAAGGTCCTGCAGCAGAACCCTTGCCGGAATCCACGGAACATCCTCATCCGATCTGTCTTTGGGTTTCCAGGATGCGGCGGTGTACACGTTTTTGTCCGTAATCTGTTTTCCGTCCCTTTTCCGGAGCATCGATTCTATTATCACTTTAATTGAATAGGGTATTTTTGAAAGGTCTTTTATGATCCCTTTCTCCTCAAGTTCCCTGAGACTGTAAACATCGATTTCACCTTCGTCGGTGACGATGGTCCTGATGCACTTTCCTATCTCTTTCATTCTATCTCCCCCCGTATGAAGGTGGAGTAATATAAGGTTCTCTGGACCGGTTTCTATGTTTCGCAGAATAAGTTTCGTGCATTATATCAACCATTAAATCAAATGTATCTTTATGCGTTGTTGCAAAATCCTGCTGGACCGGGAAAGAAGAATAAAGGAACATCCCTGTCATTATTTTTTGCCCTTTGACGTGGAAAAGGATGTCAATATACGGATTCTGTCGTGTTCGATGATTGACGAAATCAGTGGCTATTCAATCATGGGAATTACCGACAATTGTGGTGTTGTCAAGGAAGGTCAATACGTAAAGGAAGACGGCAAATGCGACATCGTGAGCGTCGGGTCCGATTCCTATATGGCAATCGTGACCAACATGAAATGTGTTCTGGCGAGATTGATCAATGAATCGAGATGTTTTCTCGTATCCGCCGTGCCTCAAACCGATACGTTGATCGAATGGACTCTGGTCGGTCCTTCCGACGGTGCACTGTCCGACCTGAGAAGAAGGATGAAAGAAGAAGGTTACGAATTCAAGACCCAGGCCATATATGAAATTGATTCCAAGATATCCCTCACGACCAAAGAAGTCGATGCTTTCAACCTTGCCATGAATCTGGGATATTATGACGTGCCCAAGAGAACCACCCTGGATTCGATCTGCGCACTGTTGGGCTGTT
Source organism: Candidatus Methanomethylophilaceae archaeon (assembly GCA_050950505.1). GTDB lineage: Archaea > Thermoplasmatota > Thermoplasmata > Methanomassiliicoccales > Methanomethylophilaceae > VadinCA11. Next base: position 914,440 of record JBMNHS010000001.1, read on the forward strand.
CCAAATCCACTTTGAATGTCCGTTTAAGAAATGCGGAAAAGAAAATCTTTGAACATTACAGAATATTCTCCATGGGATCCCATATGAAACGAATTTGAACATGTTCGTAATTCTTATTTAATATTCACATTGTGCTGTTTCCTTAGCGATTGACGAACCTCCGTCTACCCGGTCGGAGGAATACAATGGCAATTGATGTAGAAAAGAAAAAAAAGACACTGTCATACAGATGGCTGATCTTTATCGTCCTAGCATTGGCGTACTTCTTTGTATACTTCCACCGCACGACCGGTGGGGCTATATCGGATACAATGCAGGAATACTACGGGGTAGGAACCGCTTCGGTGGCCCTGTTGGCTTCGGCTTATCTGTATGCGTACACACTGATGCAGCTGCCGAGCGGCATGCTTACGGATAAATTGGGCCCGAGACAGGCCGCCACGATCTTCGTTTTATTGATTGGTATAGGTTCTGTTCTGGGCGCATATTCGGCGACCATAGTGAACTTCAATCTGATGATTGTCGCCAAGTTCCTGATCGGTATCGGAGCCGCTGTGGTGTACATACCCATAATGAAGATACTGGCCGTTTGGTTCAGGAAGAACGAATTTGCATCCATGAGCGGAGTTTTGTTGCTTGTGGGTAATGTAGGAGGAATAGCCGCCGCGGCCCCCATGGTCCTCATGATAGATTCACTGGGAATTCAGAACACATACCTCATACTGGCCGTAATCACGGTCCTTATCGCGGTTCTCTGTTGGATTGTCGTTCGCGATCACCCCTCCCAGAAGGGACTTCCCGCAATTGAGGACATTGTCGCGGAGGAAACCGGAGAACCGGTGACTGAGTCCACTTCCGACAAAATCGGAACCATGGAGGCGCTGAAGAGAACATTCTCCAGCGGAAGGAAGTTCTGGCCCCTGGCGATTTGGTTCTTCTGCATATACGGAACAATCATGCTCTGGCAGGCATCTCAGGCCGGTTCATTTTACAGAAACATATACGGTTTCAGTATCAGTGAAGCGGGACTTATGGTGACGATGGTCGGAGTCGGAATGGTATTCGGATGTCCTTTGGCGGGAGTTCTCTCGGACAGAGTGTTCAAATCCCGTAAGAAGGTGATAGTCTTCGGTACGCTTGTTTACACGGCCATATGGGCTGTGATATACTTCATGACCGGAAACGTGTCCGGCAACAGCTTCGCGATACAGGGTGCAATCAACTTTGCGTTCGGATTCTTCGGAGGGTTCTTCGTGGTGTCCTATTCGCAGATCAAGGAACTTTACCCTATTGCCATGGCGGGAACATCAACGGCTTCGCTTAACCTGTTCCCCTTCCTTGGAGGTGCGGTGCTTATCACCATAGCCGGTTATCTGGTGACCGACAAGACATTGGTCCAGTTCCAGAATGTGTGGCTGATGGCTTTGATACTGATGATCATCGGAAGCATCTGTGCGATACTCTCTGTTGAAAAGAAGGATCTGGACAAGTTGGAGGCCGCAAAAAATAAAGATTAAATCGCTCCAGCCTCTTTCAAACCTTTTATTCCTGTTAACAGGGGATCCGTCCCCTTTTAACAGGAAACCTTTACTTATTTTTAAATTATTATTCAATTTATATCTGTTTAAAGATATCTTATATTTAAATGTTTAATCACGTTAATATAGGTGGGATGAATGATACGAACAGGTTCGTAATTTCTTATATATCCCCGGTATACGATATTTATTTTGGGTAGACGGAGAAAATGCTCAATCGTTCAAGGAGGAATAAATAATGAGCAAAGAAGAAATTTTGCAGGAATTGGCCGACGTGGTCATAAATCTCAATCCCGCCATAGCAAAAACAGTTGCACAGAAGGCGTTGGATGCCAAGATGGATCCGGTTGAGGCCATAAACAAGGGGTTGGTAATAGGAATGGGAGTAATCAGTGATAGATACGCCAACAAGGAGATTTATCTCCCTCAGGTTCTTGTTGCTGCACACGCAATGTATGAAGGATTGGATGTTTTGACACCCGCTATTCCCAAAAAGAGTATGGAAGACACGAGAACCGCGGTTGCCGCGGTTGTTCAAGGTGATGTCCACGACATCGGAAAGAACATCGTGAAAACGATGCTTACCGCCGCCGGATACATGGTCAACGATTTAGGGAACGATGTTTCGCCGGTATTGATAGCCGATACGGCGAAAGATGAGAAAATCGACATCGTATGTCTCAGCACGCTGATGACTCCCACAATGGACGCCATGGCCGCCGCGGTAAAGAATCTGTTTGATAACGGTTATCGTGAGAACTGTATCGTAACCATCGGAGGTCCGCCAACCAGCGATAAATTCGCCAAAGAAATAGGCGCGGATCACCGTGATACGGATGCCCAACACTGTGTCAAATTCGTCAACGAAGAAATCAAAAATAGGGGTTGATAAGAATGGCAAAGATGACACCTAGGGAAAGAGTTCTCGCAGCGTTGAGACAGGAATCTCTGGACAGACCTCCCGTCGCATGTTTCACCACCTGCGACACAATCGGTATGCAGAATATTTCGGGCGCCAAGTGGCCCGAAGCCCACTCTGATCCGAAACTGATGGCGACTTTGGGTTGCGCACAGGCCGATTATTTCGGTCTTGAATCAGTAAGATCGGGATTCTGTCTCACGCAGGAGGCAGATGTTTTCGGGGCCGGAGTAAACATAGGAACGCCTACAGCTTCACCGATGGTGAAGACGCATCCGTTCACATTCGAACCCATGAAGAATGTTTACGACGAACCCGAAAACCTGCCGGACCTTGAAGCCTATCCCACCATGAAAAGATTGGGAACAACCGTCGAAGCTATGGGCATAATGAAGAAAACCCACGGCGAAAATTATGTGATCATCGGAGGAAACACCGGTCCCTTCACGGTAACCGGACACCTGTTGAACACCGAGAATCTGATATATTCGGTATGGACCGCACCGGACATGGCCAAAAAATGGCTCTCCGCCGTTGAAAAGTACTGCAAGGCATTCGCGGAAGCCCTTTACGCAGGTGGAGCGGACGTCGTGCAGATGTCGGAACCTTCGGCATCCGCGGATATACTGTCGCCGGATCAGTTCCCGGAATTTTCCGGACAGTACGTGAAGAGAGCTCTCGGAGATCTGCCGGGTAAATCCGTGCTGCACATCTGCGGTGACACATCGGTGATAATGCCGTTGATGATGGACACGGGAGTGACCGCCATATCCATTGAGGAAAAGGTGAATCCCTACAAAGCCATTGAAATTGTCAACGGAAGGACTGCCGTGGTAGGCAACGTGGGATGTGCATATCCTTTGTACAAAGGAACTCCCGAAGAGGTCGAAAAAGACGCAAAGGTCTGCATGGATGCGGGCTTTAACGTAGTATCTGCGGGATGCGGTGTCCCCATAGGCACGCCCGATGAGAACATCCGTGCACTGGTCCGCGCAGTCAAGGGTGATGCCTGAAGACGGATTCAGGCAACAAACGGAAACATAACAGGGTCTCCGGACCCTGGTTTTTATTCTTTTTTCTTCACAATATATGTGTTTTTTCAAGCGGTCTGTGACAGGTTCAGACTGTGTATTTTTTATTTTTTCATACATAGCCAGTACTAAAATTTGATATGTCAGAAATCGGTTCGGATCAGGTCTTTCCGTCAAACCGGAATATAACGAACATGTTCGTAAACTTTATTATCTATCAACATCGCGGTATAAAATTCAAGCAGATTTTCTGCGTTGTGGAAGGATATAAATTATGACGATGACACCAAGAGAAAGAGTGCTGTCCGCACTCAAAAAAGAATCTACGGACAGACCGCCCGTAGCCATGTTCACCGCCTGTGCTACTGCTGGGATGATGAGAGCCGCCGATACGTACTTTCCGGAGGCGCACTCCGACGCCGGAAAGATGGCCAGACTGGGCAGTTCCCAGGCAGTGAACTTCGGTCTCGAATCGGTAAGGGCCGGTTTCTGTCTTACGCCTGAAGCGGAGGCTTTGGGTTGCGAAGTGAACATAGGAACGGATAAATCGGGGCCAATGGTCAAAGAACACCCATTCAATTTCAACCCCATGAAAAAAGAGTACGATGAACCCGAATTGTTGGACATCGACAAGTTTTTGCAATCCGGGCGCGTCAAAGTGACCCAGGATGCGATGTCTATCATGAAAAAGGAACACGGCGAAGATTACGTCGTGATTGCGGGAAGCACGGGACCCTTCACGTTGACGGGACATCTGGTGAACACAGAGAATCTGATATTCTCGGTTTTCATGGATCCGGATGTTGCCAAGAAATGGATATCCGCAGTCAATCCTTATTGTAAAGCCTACGGACAGGCGTTGTTGGACGCAGGTGCGGATGTGCTGCAGATGTCTGAACCGTCTTCGTCGACGGATATATTGTCGCCGAACGATTTCCCGATTTACTCGGGGGCGTACATGAAAGATTCCCTGGGGGCTCTGAACGGAGATAACAGAATATTGCACATCTGCGGGGACACGACGGAAATAATACCTGCCATGTTCGAATCGGGAGCCTCAGGAATATCCATAGAAGAAAAAGTGGAGCCTCATGAAGCCATAAAAATCGTCAACGGAAAAGGCCCGGTGGTAGGCAACGTGGGATGTGCGTTCCCCCTGTTCAGCGGTACGCCGGAAGACGTGGTAAAATCAACGAAAGCATGCGTCGAGGCGGGATTCGATGTCGTGGCCGCCGGATGCGGAGTTCCCGTGGGCGTGCCGGATGCCAGCATAAAAGCCATGGTGGACACGGTCAAATCTTACGGAAAATAAGACTTTCCCAAAACCTCTTACTTTTTATTTTTATTTCGGTTCCGTCGATCGTGCGGACGGAATCCTATAAAAAATCCGACAGCGGAAGCTGTCTTTCAGGTTAATGGATTAAAAAAAGAAAAACTCCGGATTTTCACCGGAGTCATTGTTTCACTTGCCTTCTTCCTCGTCCCATTCGCTGAAGAGCTGTACAATGCCTTTTTTGGCAATGGACCAGCTGGGAACTCCGCCGGTCAGAACGGCGACCTGAACCGCTTCAAGAATCTCGGCTCTCGTGGCACCGTAATTCTTGGCCACTTTTGCCTGTGCGTAAACACAATCGTCGCAGGCTCTCACGCATACGCAGGCGAGGGCGATGAGTCTCTTGGTTTTCATATCCAGGGCCCCGTCGGACAGAATTGCTTCATCCAAATCGCGGATGATATCCACAAAACCCGGAGTAAGGTCCTTGATGGCTTTCAGTGTGTTGGGTGCGAAATCACCCATGATTCTGCGCATTTCACAGAAAGACGCAGGATCCTTTTTGCCGCAAGCTTCATGTTTCTCGGACATAATTTACGGTATAGCTTCGGATGCTTTATTTAATCATCGCAGTAAACATCATTAAACGAACGGCTCTCCGAAATTCTCCATCTCTTCGCAGACGGTATTTCTCAAAAACTCAAAACTGTCTTTGCTGTTGGATGCGATAATCGGATACTCTCTGCCGTACCCTTCGTTCCCGTTAACGGAGCCGACAAATCCTCCTGCCTCCCTCACAATCAGGGCGCCGGCGGCAAAATCCCAGGGCTGCAGCGATGCTTCGTAGTAGATATCGATTTTTCCTTCGGCCAGCAGACACATTTCGTATGCGGCGGTTCCGAACCTCCGTATGTCTTCGCACAAAGGAAACATTCTTTCGGAAATTCTGAAACACATTTCGGCCCTTTCTTTTTTGTATGCGCTCCAGGAAGTGCAGAACATGGAGTTCTCCAACCGTCGGTCGGATACGGTCAATTTCTTATTTCCCGAGAATGCCCCTTTCCCTTTTTCAGCATGAAACATTTCTCCGGTGTAAGGCTGGTAAACCAGACCCGTGACGGGAATTCCGTTGTCGGTCAAAGCAACGGAAACCGTACTGACCCTCAGATCTCTGGCGTAATTGGCGGTTCCGTCTATGGGATCTGCAATCCACCCGTAACGTCCTTCCCCCTCCCTTCCGTTCTCTTCTCCCAGAAACGAGGATCCCGGCAACAGTTCCGTCAGTTCCTTTTTCAGAAATCTTTCGACTTTGTAATCGGCGCTGGTCGCGAGGTTCTCCCGTGTGCCTTTGGATTTCACGATCAGGTTTTCCCTGTCCTCCATGATATCTCCGGCCTTTCGGACAATGTTCATGATGTCTTCAATCATCTTACTCCCGTCACCACTGTATCGCATCATATATTCCTATAATAGCGGTTTCCGTTGCACGGCGTTTCCGAAAGAATACTTATGCTTGTTTCCGCATCATGTTTTGTAAAGTCTTAAAAAGTACTTTTGACCCAATTCCCTGAGTTCATTTTTCGACAAATGGTAAAAAACTCTGTTTTCAATTCTTTACGTCAAATGACGATAAATAAGTTCGACATTATTAAATAAGAATCCTTCTGTCTATCGAATTATGACGGAGGAGTTCGGCGAAAAAATTGCCGGTGACATAGCTATGTCTTCGGAGCCTGGGAAGACTATCCGCAAATGGAGAGAAGAGTTTTCCCTGTCTCAGCAACAACTTGCGGACAGCATGGGAGTTTCCAACTCGGTTATAAGCGATTATGAATCCGGAAGACGGAAATCCCCCGGGGTGGCCGTTATCAAGAAGCTTGTTGAATCGCTCATAGCTTTGGATGCAATCAACGGATATCCGGTTGCTTCCAGATACCGGCCCGAAACCAGGGACGAGTGTATTTTGGCCATGGAAGAATTTGACGGAGGAATCGATTCCGACAAATTCATCGAGATCATCGCCGGGCGGAACGTGAACCCGGACAAGATGCCTTCAAGGAAAATTTACGGTTACACAATCGTGGATTCCATGAAAGCCATTGTGAATCTGAGTTCCGAGGATTACCTGAAGATATACGGGTGGAACATCGAACGTGCGTTGATTTTCACCGACGTGCATTTCGGAAGATCCCCCATGGTCGCAATCCGAGCCCATCCGCTGACTCCCGGAATGGTTGTTTACCAAAACCCGGAGAACACGGATGTTCTGGCCATAAAACTGGCTAAATTGGAGAAGATACCCTTGGTCACCACCAAACTGGCTGTTGAAGAATTGGTTGAACGTTTGAACAAATTAAAGGAAGGGAATTGAATGGACGTAGGAATTGTAAGCTACGGGGCTTACGTGCCCCGCTACAGAATAAAACCTGAGGAAATCGGGAGAATCTGGGGTGCGGACGGCGTAGGCATGGGAAGAGGACTGGGAATAATTCAGAAATCAGTCCCCTCGCCGGATGAGGATGTCATCACGATATCTTCCGAAGCGGCGAGATACATGATGGACAGGGTTCCCGAAGTGAACCCTCAGGACATCGGAGCCGTTTACGTCGGATCCGAATCGCATCCTTATGCGGTCAAACCCTCATCCGGGACCATCGCGGAAGTCATCAGGGCAACACCCAATCTGACCGCCGCCGATTTGGAATTCGCCTGTAAAGCCGGTACCGCCGGAATACAGATGTGCAAAGGACTCGTCGGCTCCGGAATGGTAAAATACGGAGTGGCAATCGGTGCCGATACCTCCCAGGGCGCACCCGGGGACGCTTTGGAATACTCTGCGTCGGCAGGCGGCGCGGCGTTCCTGATAGGGTCCGAAAAGGTAATCGCAAAGATAAACAAAACATTGAGTTTCACCACCGATACGCCGGACTTTTGGAGAAGGGAAGGTCAACCCTATCCAAGACACGGAGGGAGGTTCACCGGAACCCCCGCGTATTTCAAACACATAACTTCCGCCGCGAACCTGATGTTCGAGGCCATGGGAACCAAGGCCGAAGATTACGATTATGCGGTGTTCCACCAGCCCAACGGAAAATTCCCCCAAAGGGTCGCGGCCATGCTGGGATTCACCCCCGAGCAGATTGAGTACGGTCTTATGTCTCCGTATATCGGAAACACGTACAGCGGGGCCGTTCCTATCGGACTCGCCGGAGTCTTGGACAAAGCCAAACCCGGCGACAGAATTTTCGTCGTGTCGTACGGTTCCGGTGCCGGAAGCGATGCTTTCGACATAACCGTCACCGACGAAATGAAGAATTACAAGAAAGAAAACGCACCCACATTGGAAAAGATAATTGAAAATCCGGTATTCCTGGACTATGCATTGTATGCGAAGTACAAGGGAACCATCATGATGCCGGAGTGATGACATGAGAGAAGTAGCTATAGTAGGCACAGGAGTCACAAAGTTCGGTGAACTTTGGGACAAATCATTCAGGGCAATCGGAATCGAAGCCGGAATCAAAGCAATCGAAGACGCCGGCATGTCCGGTTCGGAAGTGGACGGTGTCTACTTCGGAAACATGTCTTCGAGGTTCATCAACCAGCAGCACATCGACGCGTTGATTGCGGATTATTCGGGAATGGCCACAAGGCACGTTCCTGCCGTGAGAACCGAGGCCGGAGGAGCCTCCGGAGGCGTGGCGTTCAGACAGGGAGTCATGGCCGTGGCGTCGGGAATGAACGACGTTGTCCTTGTGGGCGGAGCGGAAAAGATGACGGACATGGACGATGAAGGCATCGCTTCGATCATGGACAGCACCGCGGATGCGGAGTGGGAAGTTTCCATGGGACTTACTTTGACTTCATTGTACGCAATGATTGCGAGAAGAATGATTTATGACGGGATTGCGACCCGGGAGGAAATCGCGTCCTTCGCGGTAAACGCCCACAAACACGGTGCGTTGAATCCCAACGCACAGTTCAAGAGACCCGTTCCTTTGGAAACGGTTCTGAAATCCGGCCCGGTGGCCGAACCGTTGAACGTGTTTGACTGCGCTCCTTACTCGGACGGTGCCGCCGCCGTGGTGCTGGTTCCTGTGGAGCAAGCCAAAAAGATGGGCGTGGACTATGTCAAAGTGGCCGCAACCGCCCAGGCAAGTGACACGCTGGCTCTGTTCCAGAGAGAAGACATAACCACCTTCAAAGCAACCACCGTTGCCGCCAAGGAAGCATACAAGCTGGCGGGAATCGAAGCCAAGGACATCGACGTTGCGGAAGTCCATGACGATTTTACCGTGGGGGGTGTAATGGCCCTTCAGGATCTCGGATTCTTCAAGAGAGGAGAGGCCGGAAAAGCCGTCCTCGAAGAACGCATCGGAATCGACGGAGAGGTGGCAATCAACACCTCGGGCGGCCTGAAAGCCGCAGGTTATCCCGTTGGGGCCGCCGGCGTCGCTCAGATAGTGGAAATCGCCAACCAGCTCAGGAACAAGGCGGACGGCAGACAGGTTGAGAATGCAAAATACGGTCTCGCACAGTCGGTCGGAGGAACAGGTTCCGCCGTAACCGTCAGCATATTGGAGGCAATCTGATGTCAACAGTCGCAAAAGAGTGGAGAGAAATCCCCGCGAGGTACAACCTTGTCGGTTCCGAATGCGGAAACTGCGGAAGGAAGTACTTCCCCGAGAGGAACATGTGTCCTCACTGCAGAAGGAACGGTTTCGGCAAAATGCGCCCCTATGACGTGTCGAGGAAGGGTAAGGTGTTCACCTTCTCCATAGTCCATGACGCTCCGGCGTGCAACAGGGATCTGAAACCCTATGCGGTGGTCATGGTCAGAACCGATGACGGTCTCCTGATATCCGGTCAGTTGGTTGACGCGAATCTCGGAGAAATCGAAATCGGAATGAGAGTCCGTGCCGTGTTGAGAAAACTCAGCGAAGCAGGGGATTCCGGAATAATCCACTACGGTTTCAAGTTCGTCCCCGACCTTTGAACGGGACGGACGGCAAACATCTTATTTCAATCAAAAGGGGGTCCGCCCCCTTGTCTTTTCATTTTTCAGAATTTCATTATGTCGACGGCGGCAACATGTTCCAGAATAAGTTCGGTGTACGGGATGTCCGATTTTTCCAGATTCATGTTCTTTGCGGATTCTTCGGTGCAGTCGATGAGGGAATCATCCCTTTCCGCCTCTATGTCCTCAAGACGGAAATCGTCACAGTTTCCGATAATCAGCACCACGAATCGGTCACTGTCTTTCTTCGGACTCATTTTCTTTATGGCTCTCCCGATCTGTCTGTCCGCCGAGGCGTAAAGAATTGTTTCGGAAACAAGATCCCGGGAGCGGTTTGTTCCCCTTTCCATGGCACGTTCGGCGTGAATGTAAGCGGACAGAAGGTGATCCTTTCCGCAGATGTAATCAGGATCGAAAAGTATCGCTTCGGCCCCCACGGTTTCAAAATGATCCATGATTTCATTCGGAGTCTTTTCGCATTTTATTCCGATTGCTTTCAGCATGACGGACCATGTGATGAACCCCTTCCGTTTTAACTTTATCAATGACGGAAACCGATAAAGTTTATCATATGGGGCATATATGCCCGATTATTGGAATAATTCCGGGACTGAATCAAATGAGTGACGAATGGATTAAGGTAGCCGCTCCGGCCACCACTTCTAACATCGGGCCGGGGTTCGATACCTTCGGACTCGCGTTGAGCGAACCTTATGACATCGTGGAAGGCCGGAAAATAGATTCAGGCATGATCATCAGTGAAATCACAGGTCCCGGCAGCGACATCATACCCATTGATCCGAAAAAGAATTCAGTCTGCATCGCGGCCGCCGAGGTTCTTCAAAAATCAGGCGAGGATTTCGGCATCGAATTCAGAATCACGAAAGGAATCAGGCCGGGAAGCGGTTTGGGTTCTTCGGGAGCTTCCGCTTCGGGCGGAGCGTATCTCGCGCATCTGATGTGCGGGAAAAAACTCACGGACAACGAATTGGTACTGTGTGCCGCAAGAGCCGAAAGCGTGACTTCCGGAGGACTGCACGCGGACAATGTGGCTCCTTCCCTTTTGGGAGGATTCACCGTGATACGTTCCTACGACCCTTTCGACGTGATATCGATCGAACCGCCGAAGAATCTGGGTATTGTGGTCACTCTTCCGGACATTTACATTGAAACCAAGGAAGCCAGAAAAGTCATTCCCAAGGAAGTTCCGTTGGAACATCTCGTGTTCCACGTAGGAAACGCATCGTGTCTAACTCACGGCATGGCGACCGGCGACCTTGATTTAATCAAAAGATCCATACGGGATTTGGTATCCGAACCGAACAGAAAGGAACTCGTTCCCCGCCTGGACGAAGCGGAAGAAACGGCTTTGTCCAACGGAGCCCTGGCATCTTTCCTGGGGGGTTCGGGCCCCTGTGTCATGTCGTTCTACGACAAAAGCACCGGCGACGGAAACGTTATTGCCGAAAAAGTGAAATCGGTTTACACCCAAGCCGGCATCGGATGCGAAAGTTGGGTTACGGTTTGCGGCAAAGGCTGCAGAAGGATTTGAAATGGTATCTCACAGAGTAAAGTGCTGGGATTGCGGTTCGGACGTGGATGACCCGTTCGTCAGCGTATGCCCGAAATGCAAGGGACTGCTCACTGTCAAAATGGACTTGGAAAAAGTCAAAGAAAAATCTCCCGAAGATCTGAGGAAAACACCGATAGGAGTGTGGAGATACTCCGATTTCATGCCGGTTGACGCTTCGAAGAAAGTTTCAATACAGGAAGGGGGAACCCCGTTGTACAAGACGGACGCTCTTGCCGAAATCGTCGGCGTCGACGGGATGCACATAAAGTTTGAAGGACTGAACCCCACCGGTTCCTTCAAAGATAGGGGAATGACCGTAGGAGTCACCCGCGCCAAGGAATTGGGCGCTGAAATCGTGGGATGCGCATCCACCGGAAATACTTCCGCTTCTCTTGCGGCTTACGCCGCGAAGGCGGGTATGAAGTGCGCCGTGTTTTTGCCGTCCGGAAAAGTTGCCGCCGGCAAACTGGCACAGGCTCTGTTCTACGGCGCCAAAGTTCTTTCCATCGACGGAAATTTCGATGACGCCCTTGCTCTGGCAAGAACCATGTCCGAACAGAAGAAACTGTACCTGTTGAATTCGATAAACCCATATCGTCCCGAAGGACAGAAATCCGTGCTGTTCGAAATCCTCGATCAGTTGAATTACGAAATACCCGACAGAATCGTTCTCCCCGTCGGAAACGCCGCAAACATCTGGGCGGTTTACAAAGCCCTCACCGAGCTGGAAGAGGTGGGATGGATAGACAAAATGCCCATGCTTACCGGAATACAGGCGGAACTGTCCGCTCCGGTCGCCAAGGCTTTCGGCGGAAAAGAGAAAGATTTCGTTCCTGTCGAGAATCCTGAAACCATTGCCACCGCGATACGCATCGGCAATCCCGTGAGCGGCAGAAAAGCCCTTGCGGCGATTTACGACACGGGCGGATTTTCCACCACGGTCACCGATGACGAAATAATCGAGGCCCAGAAACTCACCGCGATGAAGGAAGGCGTGTTCGTCGAACCCGCTTCCGCGGCATCCGTCGCGGGATTGATTAAGCTGAGGAAACAGGGCATCGTTGACAGAGACGAAAAAGTCGTGGCCATCTGCACCGGAAACGGACTCAAAGATCCCGAAACCGCGGTGAAGTACAGCAATCAACCGATCAAGTGCGCCAACTCCGCGGAAGCCGTGGATGAAATCCTGTCCCGTTGATTTCTGAAAAGGAATCAACGGAAGTCCAGAAGATTGGATTGCTTGGAGACCTTCTCGGCCTCCCCGTATTCCGCGGCCATGGCTTCAAGCTCATCGTCGTCGGGAGCCCAATCCGTCTCGGGAGGTTTCGTTTCCGTCGAACCTCCCGTCTGTTCCTTCAGACTTTTGGCGAGACTGCCGCCTATTCTGTGCAGCGAAGCCAATTCGTTTTCCGATGCGGCCATGATGTCCGTTCTTCCTTTGTAGCCGGCATCAAAGAGAATTCTGGCTCTTGTTCTTCCGACTCCGCGGAATGAAACCAGATCGGTGAGTTCTTCCTTCACTCCGTATTTTATTCTCGTCAGGAGAGGTCTGATTTTCTTCATGGTTTCAGGAGCGAAAATGTATGCGATTTCACTCATGGCATACATGATCCAGTTCATCATTTCAACCCGTGAACGGATATCCCCCGGACCGATTCCCATATTTTCTGTCACCGTTTCTTCGGGTATTTCCGAAATCCAGTCCGTGACCATCGCGGACACCTTTATCGCACCCATCAGAACTTCTTGGGCAAAATCGTATTCTTCGTAAGGATCGTACAGCAGTTTGCTTTCGTACTCATCGGCGATGGCGTTAAGACGGTCTTCATCGCATTTCTTGGGATACAGTCCCATGACGTCCGGAGTCAGCGCCGCGGCGATGAGAATCTGCATTTCGTCCGTTTCTTCGTTAATTTTCTTTACGGCGTCTCTGAGTATCACCGCCGATTTCGGATCGATGTACAGATCGGATATCCGTTTTCCGAAAGGCAATATCCTGAGGAAATCTCCGTTCTTCTCAATCATTCCCTCTTTCGCGAGGAAGCCGGTCACATTTTTTACAACGTTCTCCACGCCGGCCATCGAAGAAGTGCTTCCGTAGAAAGTGGAATTGAGAAAATCGACGACTTCGCTGTCGGTAGACGCGTCATTCGTCGCAATCAATCCCAGAATATGGCTTCTCAGAGTGACTTCGTTTCCGAGTTTTGAAGTGAGTTTTTCGGTATCGTGCATGATGTAATCGTACATGAGACGGTCCGAATCCGGCAGGTTTTTGGCAATCAGCACGGCCTCGCCGTAAGGATCGTAACCCGGTCTTCCGGCACGTCCCGACATCTGTTTTATTTCCATTACGGGTATTGGAACCATTCCCGCGTTGGCTTCGAATCTCCCCGTGTCCCGTATTATAACCCTTCTTGCGGGAAGGTTGATTCCCGCCGCAAGGGTGGGCGTCGCCACGATGCATTTTATGTTTCCGTTGCGGAAGTTGTCTTCGACGTACTTTCTTTGCCTGTGGGTAAGTCCCGCGTTGTGGAACGCGGTTCCGCAGGCGACGCATCCGGCAAGTTTGATTCCCAGCGCGGTGGGTTCCGCTCCCCCCTCAAGTATTGTGGATTCCGGCTTGCTCAACGTCCGCCCCGCCAATTTTTCCATGTCTCCGGAGAATCTCACGGCCAATGCTTCGGTGGATCTTCTGGCATTAACGAACACAAGACACTGTCCCCCTTCTTCTACCGTCTGTCTGACCAATCCCCAGATGGGATCCTTTTCTTTGGGAACGTCTTTCTTTTTCATATCGTCAAAGGTAATTTCACCGTCGAAGAACACGCCTTCCCTCAAAGGTATCGGACGCCAATCGTCCACCACCAATTCGGCATCCAGCCAAAGGGCGAGATCCATGGCGTTGGATATGGTTGCGGACAGTGCGATTATCTGAAGACCGGTATTCCGTTTCATCAATTTTGTAAGGGCAACCTCCAGCGTTGGACCTCTTCCCGGGTCGTGAATCATGTGTATTTCGTCCGCAATAACGAGTCCGACGGAATCCATCCAACGATTCCCGTGTCTTATCATGGAATCCGCTTTTTCCGAGGTGGCAACGATGATGTCCGCATCGCTGATTCTTCCTCCGTCGGAATCTAAATCCCCGATGCTCATCGCAACTTTGAAGCCAAGATGTGAAAACGATTCGAGCTCGTCCCGTTTTTCAGAAGCCAGGGCCTTCAGGGGGACGATATAGAGCACTCTCTGTTTCTCCTCCAGAACTTTCTTCATTGCCGGAACATACCCAATCACGGATTTGCCGCTGGCCGTCGGTACGGAAACAACCAAACTCTTGCCTTCCAAAGCTATGGGTATCGCTCTTTTCTGATGAGGATGCAGATTGATGAAACCCTTCTCTTTCAAAGCGTCCGCGACGTTTTCGGGTATGTCCAATTCATCGAACCTCATGGTTTCCGATATCAAACCGAATAATAAACCATTATCGGAACCTTCTTGCACAATAGTTAATAAGGGTCAGCCAATACCGCAGTCAGTGTGTAAAAGAAATTTGGTCGTTGCGGTGTTTGTTCTGTCTCTTTTCATGGTGCCTCTGGCATTGGCGGATGAGGCTTACGGAGCACCCGAAAGTTTCGTCGCATATCACGACAGGCTTTCCAAAGAAGATTCGGCAATCTACGAGATACTCGCGAATCCCTACGGCGACGGCACGGTTCCGACCGGCAGCACGTGGGCACCATCCGTTTCACTTCCGTCCGGAACGACATCGGATGCGGTTGGGTCAGTTGCCAAATTGATGGTTCTGGAGGATCCGAGATTCTATTGGCTGTGGATCGCCCCGGTTCTGAACGATGACAACACGCTTACGTTTGCACCCGTGGAAAAACTCAACACCGACAATCCCCTCAAAGAAATGGAAGATTTCGTCAAAGATGTGAAATCCGAGTTGAAACAGGAGTATACCATCGAAGACGCCGCAAGAGCGATAGATGCAGAACTCCGCAAGGGCGCCAAGTATGCCGACGGTGAAAACAAACCGTCCGCAGGAACTGCGTTCGGAGCCATCGTCCTCGGGGAAGCCGACGCTTTCGGTTTCGCCGCGGCTTTCAACTATGCCATCAGGGAGATGTACAACGACGCGGTCAAGGTTCTGACCGTCGCGGGGAAGCTTCACGATTCCGAAGGCTATTCCCAACATGCATGGAACGTCATAAAGAGTGCGGGCGATGACTGGTACGGTGTCGATATTGCCTTGAACCGAACGGAAAACACTGACGCATACGTCATGAAAGCGTCCAATGACAAAGGAAATTCCGAAGGGTACACCTTTGCCGCATCCCATCAGCAGGATTTGCCCGGCTACACGGGACTGATGACGGTGTTCGACGTCCCGGAACCCTATATGAAAGAAATTAAGTCGCCGGAGCCGTCCACGGCGATAGAAAAATACGGTCCCCACGCCTTTGTGATAACAATTATAACTGTACTTTGTATAGTTATGATAGTTTATTCGAGACGTGGTTAATATAAAAACCATTTATATATGAAGAGATAACAACCAACCGAGGAGTAAAAATGGCAAACAAAGTTGAAGAGAAGCCCACCGACGAACCCCTGGAAGCATGGGTTGAGAGGCAGACCTTCAGGTCCACCGAGGACATTGAAATACCTGCGAAGATGGCCGATCGCGTCATCGGACAGGACGAAGCGGTAGAGGTGATGAGAAAAGCCGCTTTCCAGAAGAGGCATGTGATGCTCATAGGAGAACCCGGTACGGGAAAATCCATGCTGGCCAATTCCATGGTGGAATATCTCCCCAAAGAGGAACTGGAAGACGTGATTTCCTATCACAATCCCGAAGATTTCAATGAACCCCGTATCAGAACCCTTCCTGCGGGAAAGGGGAAAGCGATTGTCGCGGAGCAGAAAGCTCATGCCAACGCAGTGAAGAATCAGAAGAATTCCATGTATCTCTACGTCAGTATTTTCATAATGATGATGGGATTGATGGGTTCCATACTCTTCGGCAACTGGACCATCATGTTTATCGCGCTGTTCAGCGTGTTCATCATACTGCTCTTGCTCAGGAATCCCAACCAGAGGAGCGAAATCACAATTGTACCGAAAGTGCTGGTGGGACATTCGCCTGACGATATGCCGCCTTTCATCGACGCCACCGGCGCACACGCCGGTGCGCTGCTGGGTGACGTGAGGCACGATCCCTTCCAGTCCGGCGGACTGGAGACGCCTTCTCACGACAGGATAGAACCCGGCGACATTCACAAAGCCAACAAAGGCGTTCTTTACATTGACGAAATCAACATGCTGAGAATGGAATCCCAGCAGGCCCTTCTCACCGCCCTTCAGGAAGGAAAGATGTCCATCACCGGACAGTCCGAACGTTCTTCCGGAGCTTTGGTGAAGTCGGAACAGGTCCCCTGCGATTTCATACTCGTGTGCGCAGGCAACCTCGATGCTCTTCAGGGGATGCACCCCGCCCTCAGATCCAGAATCAGAGGTTACGGTTACGAAGTCTACATGCGCAACACCATGAAGGACACCGACGAAAACCGTGATTTCATCGCCAGATTCGTGGCGCAGGAAGTCAGAAAAGACGTCAAAATACCTCATTTCGACAAATACGCCGTGGGCGAAATCATAAGGGAAGCCCAGCGCAGGTCCGGAAGACGGGGAGAACTTACCCTCAGGCTCAGGGAGCTGGGAGGTCTGGTCCGTGTGTCCGGCGACATCGCGGTCGGAAGAAAATCCGACATTGTAACGAAGGATGACGTTCTTATTGCAAAAAGATCCGCCAGAGGTCTGGAACAGCAGATTGCCGACCGTTACGTCGAATCCAACCAGAAGTACCCTCTGTTCCACATCGAAGGTTCCGAAGTCGGAATGATAAACGGTCTTGCGGCAATGAACTCCGAAACGGAAATGTCCGAGTATGCGGGAATCGTTCTGCCTTTGGTTGCCGAAGTTTCCCCTGCGCAGACCCGGAAACAGGGCCGCATAGTGGCCACCGGTCAGCTGGGAGTCATCGCCAAAGAAGCCGTGGAGAACATCTCCGCGGTCATCAAGAAGTACACCATGACCAACCTTACGGACGTGGACATTCACCTTCAGTACATCGGAACATATACCGGCGTCGAAGGGGACAGCGCCTCGATAACCATGGCCACGGTCATACTCTCCGCGTTGGAGAACATACCCATACGTCAGGATCTTGCCATGACCGGAAGTCTGAACGTAAGGGGTCAGGTTCTTCCCATAGGTGCGGTGACCGCAAAACTGGAAGCCGCCGCCAAAGCCGGAATCAAGATTGCTTTGATACCCGAAACCAACGCAAAGGACGTCATGATGGAAGACAAGTACTACGACATGTTGGATGTTTATTCAGTGTCCAATCTCCGCGATGTGTTGGAATACGCCTTCGTGGACTGTCCACTCAAGACTCAGTACCTCGACAAGCTTCTGCCTCTCACGCCCAATGGCAAATCCACCGTCAAAAAGCTGGAGAAGCCCGTGAAGCCTGCCGAGCCGGTCAGGGAAGTCCATACGGAAACCGTTCGGGTTTCCGAACCGGAACCCGAACCGGAACCCGAATCGGAGCCGATTCCCGACGGTGAAATAACCGGCGGCGGATCGCCCTGCGGGGCTTAACGCTTTAATCGGGGAGGTTGATGACATACTATGTCCGACGGGCAGGGGTATGACAACTATTCTTTGATCATCGGAAGATTCCAACCCTTCCATGAAGGCCACTTTGAGGTGGTGCGCAAGTGCGCCCAGGAGTCCGACAATCTGACCATAGGGATAGGAAGCGCACAGTATTCCCACTCTCCGGAGAACCCTTTCACCGCCGGCGAGAGATATCTGATGATCAGAAACACTCTTGACGACGAAGGGATAGACCGTTACTGCATAGTGCCCATAGAAGATCTAAACCGTTATTCCGTATGGGTTGCCCACGTGGCATCCATGTCCCCGCCTTTCCATTACGTTTACAGCAACAACCGGTTTACCAGACGTCTTTTCGAAGAGGCCGGATACGAAATAAGGGAATCTCCGATTTACAACCGCGAGATTTATTCCGGCACCGAAGTCAGAAGACGGATGATTGCAGATGAGAACTGGGAGGAACTTCTTCCCAAACCCGTCGTTGAAGTCATCGAGGAAATTGACGGGGTGGGGCGTCTCAAAGATATTTCCGGAGGCAACTGATTGAAGTCTTTGGACGGATTGGTCAAAGCTCTGAAATCCACGGGATCCACCTTTTCATTGGCGGAATCCTGTACCGGAGGTCTCATCGGTTCAATAATTACCGAAATGCCGGGAAGTTCCGATTATTTTCTTGGTTCCGCCGTCACTTACAGTAATTATTCCAAAAACAGACTGATCGGAGTTTCTCAGGAGACCCTGAACGAATACGGGGCGGTGAGCGAACAGACGGCTTTGGAAATGGCCGAAGGTTCACTCGATGTTTTCAACGCTGATTTCGCGGCTTCGGTCACCGGAGTCGCAGGGCCGGGGGGAGGAACGGAAAAGAAACCCGTCGGCACCGTCTGCATAGGACTGACCAACGGAAGACGGTCAATGACGTTTACGAAACATTTCAAAGGCGACCGTTCGGAAATAAGAAGTTCGGCGGCGGATGCGGTGTTTGAACTTCTTGCGGATTTCATACTGGAGAAAATATGAGATATTCGAGACAAACCGGTCTTCTGGGCATCGACGGTCAGAGGAAACTCGGAGATTCCTGCGTGACCGTCGTCGGATGCGGAGGGTTGGGAACCTTCGTGTCTCTGTTTCTTGCGTCCGCCGGTATCGGCAAAATAAGACTCGTGGACGGCGACGTACCTTCCGAGAGCAATTTCAACAGGCAGTTTTTTTATCCGGGCGAAGAAGGGTTCAAAGCCGACATTCTTGCCGAAAAACTGAAGAAAGTCAATGAAACAGTCATGATCGAATCGGTTTGCGAGTTTCTGAACGAAGAGAACGGCAACGAAATCGTCAAAGGAAGCGACGTGATGGCGGACTGTTTGGATTCCATAGATTCACGTCTGGTTCTCAACAGATTCGCGGTTTCCCGCAACATCCCTCTGTCTCACGGAGGCATAGACGGTCTGTTCGGGCAGGTCACTTTTGTTATCCCCGGCAAAACTCCCTGTCTTGAATGCATATTCGGGAATGTGGAAGAAGACAACGGAATTCCCCAATCCCTTTCGTCCTCGGTTTCCATGATTGCGTCAATGCAGGCCACGGACATCATCAAACACATAACGGGAATCGGAGAAACATCGGCGGGAAATCTGTTGACGGTCTCCATGGATTCTTTTTCTTGGGACAGGGTCGAAATCAGGAAAAATCCGGAATGTCCCGTGTGCGGTGAAATATAATTCCGAGAACCGTTACAGCACATCCCCTAATGCACGTAATTCTTCGCTATTGGAAGTATCACGATGGGATAACACGTTGACAAAACCGTGTCCTGTCGACCCATTTGCCATAGGTACGGATGCAGAATGCGTAAAGGTTCCCGCATCCGCTCTCAATTCCATTTCCGCAATATCTCTTTTTGACGGTCCGTTGCGTGCGGGCTGCCTTTCGTTGTAAATAAATACCTCTCTTCAGTTCAAGGTTCATGGAAAAGATAATGACCGGGAAAGTCAAGGAAGTTTATGCCGTCGATGACGACACGCTGGAGTTCGTGTACACCGACAACATATCCGTGTTTGACAAAATAATCCCGTCACAGATACCCCATAAAGGCGAAACTCTTTGCAGAACCGCAAAGTTCTGGTTCAATCTTCTGAACGAAAACGGAATTCACAATCACTACATAAGCGAACCCGGGCCGAACAGAATGAGGGTCAAGAAAGTCAACGTCATATGGGACTATGAGAAAATCGACGGAAAAACCAAGAATTATCTTATTCCTTTGGAAGTCATCTGCAGGCATTATGCCGCGGGTTCCCTGATGGACAGAGTGAAAGAAGGGGAAATAACCGCCGAAGATCTGGGTTTCCCGAAAAATCACGAAGTTTCATACGGTGAGAAGTTGCCGGTTCCCTTCATCGAAGTCACAACTAAACTGGAGGAACACGACAGGAGCCTGACCGAAGCCGAAGCCAAAGAGATGGCCGGTCTGAGCGATAAGGAATACGAAGATATCAAAAACACCGTTCTGAAAATAGACGGAATAATCGCCGAAGAAGCCGCCAAACGCGGATTGATTCATTGTGACGGAAAGAAAGAATTCGGTTTTGACAAAAACCGCAAGCTGATGGTTTTGGATACGTTCGGCACGTTGGATGAGGACAGATGGTGGGACGCGGAAGAATACGCAAAAGGAAAAGTATCGGAACTGTCCAAGGAATTCGTGCGTCAGCATTACAGGAACAGCGGTTATCACGCGGAACTTATGGAAGCCAGGAACAGAGGCGGGGATGAACCGGACATACCTCCGTTGCCGCAGGACATCATCGACCGCACCAGCGACCTCTATGTCGGCATGTACGAAAGAATCACCGGCGAGAATTTCAGATAATCCGTTTTGGACGTGAAGACATCCGGGTAACGCAACCCGAAATATTTCAGCGAACGGTGCGGTTCAGATCAACATGACGGAAACCATGTTTTCCCCGTAAGGGCAATCCAAATCGCCCTCGACGGATTCAACCCTGAGTTTGGCGCCGGATATCTCGGACGGAGGGTGGCATCTGAACCAGTTTTCGCAACAGTTCATGTTGCAGTCCACTTCCTGGAAAGTAACCATTCCCCCTTCAATCACGTATTTTTTCTGCATTGCCGCGGGAATGCTTATCTTGTCCACTTCCACGACCTTGACTTTGTCTTCGGTTTCAATGCAGTCGTGTGTCTGGTCCCTCAGTGCGGCAATCCTGTAACGGGATCCCTTTTCAAGGTTGAGGCAGACGCTTTTCAATCTGCATTCCCTGCATCCGTCCATGGGCCCTGTGTAATAGAATTCAAAACCTTCTTTTGCGGAAATCTCGGATACCAAAGTTATCAGGACCATCATATCACCCCTGTTTCTTTTGCCACGTTGGCGGCGGCTTCACGGCTTATGCCGTTGCCCAGAATCGTAAATCTGTCTTTTCTTATTCCGGCGGCGGCGGTAAGGGCTTCGATTACCTCATCATCGCTCAGACCGATCTGTTTGCCGGTGGTGGGTGCGCCCACGTTCTCCAAAGCATCCCGGATGATTTTCCAATCCCCTCCGTGGAGATACATCATCATTATTGCGCCGACGCCGCACTGTTCCCCGTGCATAGCACGCCCGGGATACAGTGTGTCTATCGCGTGGGAGAACATGTGCTCCGAACCGCTGGTGGGTCTGGAACTTCCCGCAACACTCATCGAAACACCGGATATTATTATCGGTCTCATCGCAAGCCAGACACTTTCTTCCAGATCCGGCCGCATGAGTTCGGAATTTTCTATGATGGTTTCCGCCGCATACAGAGACAGTGAATACGCCGACCGGCTGAATTCGTCATTCCTGAGTCTGTGGGCGAATTTCCAATCTTTCAAAGCCGTAAGGTTGGATATTACATCGGCACAGCCAGATGCCAGATATCTGTAAGGGGCTTTGTTGATAATCTGTGTATCCGCCAACACCCCCAGAGGGGAAGTGGCGGAAATGGATTGGGGTCCCATATCCATTTTCAACGAAGCGCGTCCGGATGCGATTCCGTCATGAGCGGCGTTGGTGGGGATGCTGATGAATGACATGCCCATGTCGTCGGCGGCTATTTTTGACAAATCTATTTTGCTTCCTCCGCCGACGGCCAGAATGAAAGTGGAATCCGTTTCCCGTATCACGGATTTGACTTCTTCCAGATTGTCCAATGTGGCATTTCCTGTTTTGAGGGTATGGAGATCGTAATTCTCGGACATGTGTTCCTCGACAAGCTTTCCGGCGGCTTCGTAGGTGTTGTCTCCCGTCACCATCAGCCCGGTCTTTCCGAATCTGAAAGATTCGCACATTTCCGGCAATTTGCCCAATACGTCATGTCCCATGTATACGGTTCTCGGGAACTCCATTTTTTTAGCTTTGTCGAAAAGGTCCATCATGTCTCTCATTAGGTGATATTCTGAAAGATATAAAAGGAACTCAGTGGATTCTGCCCCGTGGAACCCAAAGTTTTATTGATTTGTGCCTGCGGAAGGCGGGAAGGATTCACTTACACCATGTGTTCCGAGGCGGAAAAGACTTTCAGAAACGGAGGGTGGGACGCCGAAACAGTATATCCTGTCGAAATGGACATCGGTCATTGCACGGGATGCGGGATATGCGAAAACGGCAAAGGCTGTGTGTTGGACGATGATATGAATTCCGTTTACGAATCTTTCGGAAACGTCGATTTGGTTCTCATGGCCACCCCGATTCATTACAGCGGAGTTTCGTCGGTGATGAAAGTCGTGATAGATCGATTCCAAACTCTGTGGCATTCTTCCGAGAGAGGTCCGAAATACATGGCGGCAATGATGTGCGGCGGTCATGAGCTTCCGGAATTCCGCGGTGCGATGCACGTTTTCAAATCCTTCGCCATCACGGCGGGTTCCGAATGGATCGGCGACCTTAAAATCAAAGATACCGATAAAAAAGAATATTCCGGGATTGAAAAAGAAACTCATGATTTCGTTTTGAATCTCATGTCTTTTATGGAACAGGAATGAAATCCGCGGCCTTCGGCGAAAGAGTCCGTTTGAGCGTAAGTTCCGTTATGGAAAGTATTATACAATTCCGAAATGGTTTCAGCGACGAGGTTTTGATATGGCAGAAGTAAGAACCGTACATTTTTGTGAAAAATGCAAACAGATAGTCGAAGTCCTCTTTGAAGGCAAAGGAGTTCTCTCCTGTTGCGGACAGCCCATGAAACAGTGGAACCCGCAGACCGAAGATTTCGCTTTTGAAAAGCACGTTCCTTATATCGAGAAAGTCGACGGAGGAGTGCGCGTATTGGTCGGAAAGGAAGAAGACCACCCCATGGCCGATGCGCACTACATAGCATACATCGAGATCTGTGCGGACGGAGTCCTTATGCGCAAGTATCTCAAACCCGGAGACAAACCGGAAGCCTTCTTCGCCACCGATGCAAAAGTCATCACTGCGAAAGAACTCTGCAACGTACACGGTGTTTGGGTTTATAACCAGTAAGTTCAGCTTTGAAACCTTTTTCCAAACAACTTATCTTTTTCAACAACGTTCGGGAACTTTGCGGCCTAAGTTGTCTGTGGAATTTTTTGTGACATTTTAATCACAATAAATGTATTAACCTCAACGTTGTTCGAGGCCTGTGAAGTCGGAGTTTGTCGTTTTCATTATACCTCAACAACAACGCGTTTTCAGACGGAAATTCCGCGGTGTTCATTTACACGCTTCGCTTCACACAGGTTACGGTGATTCAGATGAGCAATAAAAAAGACAATGGACCCAAAGCCGTTAAGAGACATGCCGCTTTGGCCGCCGAACGGAAGATGGAAGAAGAGATTCTGAAGGAAAAATTACACAATCTCAAACATCAGAACCGGAAAATCATAAAGGATTACCGCGCAGACATCAAGAAACTCATGAAGGAAGAACGTCCTTTGGCCAAAGAAAAGCTCAAAATGATGACCGAGGAAATGAAAGCGGCGGAAAACGAACTCAAAGAAGAACACAGAGAAATGGTCAGAGAGCGGAAAGAATGGGCACGGAATACCCGCAGCTGAGTCTGAAAAACCATAATCCGCAGATCAAAACCAGTCTAGATAATCTTTATATACGGTTTACCTAATTATCTGACTATCGTCCGAGGTCATATGATGATTTCCGCACTGTACACCGATTTATTAATATTGGAATGAATCAGTGCGAATTAGGACGGTTTGGTGATTTTATGAAAATTAAACAAACCAGTGTAAACGCTGAAGATATGGAGAAGATGCTCGCCGTGAGTCCGTACAACAGGATCGCGCTCGAGGGCATCGAGCCCATCGGGAAGATCAGCATGTTCGACACCACTCTCAGAGACGGCGAACAGGCTCCCGGTATTGCTCTCAGCCCCGAGGACAAGGTCCGTATAGCCACGGCACTGGACGATCTTGGAGTCGATGCAATCGAAGCAGGCTTCGCGGCATCGTCCGAGGCCGAAAAAGAAACACTCAGAAAAATAGCGGGCAGCGGCATCAATGCGGACGTATACAGTCTCGCAAGATGCGTCAAGTCGGATATAGACGCAGTCATCGATACGGGGCTCAGTCACATTCACACATTCATCGCCACCTCCGATCTTCACATGAAATACAAACTGAAAATGTCTCCCGAGCAGGTAAAAGAAAGAGCCGTGGAGACCGTTCAGTACGCGAAAGATCACGGACTCACCGTACAATTTTCCTGTGAGGACGCCACACGCAGCGACATGGATTTCATGAAAGAGGTTCTTCTCGCGGTTCAGGAAGCCGGTGTTGATTCGGTCAACATTCCCGATACCGTGGGAGTCATCACGCCCCGGGCCATGTCGTATGTGATATCGGAAATCAACAAAGCCGTGAAGGTTCCCATTTCCGTGCATTGTCACAATGACATGGGACTTGCCCTTTCCAACACAATAGCCGCGGTCGAAGCCGGAGCTTCAATCTGTCACGTATGCATAAACGGAATCGGCGAGCGCACCGGAAACGCCGCTCTCGAAGAAGTGGCTCTCAACCTGTTCGCCAACTACGGGGTGCAGACCGTCGACCTCTCAAAGATAGGTCAGACCTCCAAACTGATCGAAAGGATAACGGGATTCTCCATGGCCCGCAACAAACCGATTGTGGGACGGAACGCTTTCGCCCACGAATCCGGAATTCACGTGCACGGAGTGATGAGCAACACCGCAACCTACGAACCCTTCCTTCCGGAACTTGTCGGCGTGGACCGTCAGATTGTCATAGGGAAGCATTCGGGCATACATTCGGTTCAGGGAAGACTCAACGAACTCGGAATCGAATTCCCCGAAGACAGAATGGATGAGCTCATGGCATCCGTGAAAAACATAGCCGCGGGGGGCAAACAGATAGACGATGCGGAACTCATTACGATTGCGGATCACATACTCTGGAGAAGTTCGGCTGTGGAAGAAGCCGTGGACCTGAAACAATTCGTTGTTTTCACCGGGAAAGATATAACATCTACCGCCACTGTCACGGTGGATATTGCCGGTGACAAACGCACCGTTTCCGAAATAGGAGTCGGGCCTGTGGACGCCGCAATCAATGCAATCAAAAAAGCAGTCAACGACAACATGTCCATGGAAGAATACAAACTGAGCGCAATCACAGGCAAGAGCGACTCTATCTGTGAAGTAACCGTAATGGTTAAGAATGTTCAGGATGACGGTTTCATGTCCGTCGGCAAAGCCGTCGGACTCGACATAGTCGAAACATCTGTGGATGCGACGATGGTTGCCATCAACAGGGATTATGCCAGACAGAGGAAGAATAATGGGAAAAACAATAGCTGAGAAAATTCTCTCAGAAAAATCGGGCACCGATGCCCGGGCGGGACAGATTGTTGTTGCCAACATCGATTACGTCATGGTCAATGACGTGACAGGTCCCATCGCATTCAGAGAATACGAGAAACTGAACACCGACAAACTGTACAAAGACAAATTGGTGCTTATTCCGGATCACTATGTTCCGAACAAGGACATAGCTTCCGCCGAACAGGCGAAGGAAATGAGGGAATTCGCAGTCAAACACAAGATCGACAATTATTTCGAAGTTGGAAGAGGCGGAGTCTGCCATCAGGTCATGGTCGAAGAAGGATACGCCGCGCCCGGAAGATTGATTGTCGGCGCCGATTCCCACACCTGCACCTACGGCGGGATAAACGCATTCTCCACCGGAATAGGATCCACCGAAGCATGCGCCGCGTTCTCCACCGGGCGCCTGTGGTTCAGAGTCCCCGAAACAATCAAAGTGGAACTTACCGGCGGGTTCAGGAACGGAGCCTGCGGAAAGGATCTGATTCTGAAAATCATCACCGACATAGGCGTGGATGGAGCCAATTACAAGGCATTCGAATTCCACGGACCCGGAATAGCCAACATAACGGTTTCCGACAGATTGACCATCTCCAACATGGCAATAGAAGCCGGAGGAAAGGCAGGGATATTCCCTTGTGACAAAATGACCGAAGAATACATCAAAGACACCGCCAAGGGGGAATGGAAGGCCGTCGAAGCCGATCCCGACGCGGAATACGTTTCGGTTCTGAAGTACGATCTGTCGGAAATAGTTCCCATGGTGGCTTATCCCCATCTTCCCGAAAACGGACGTCCCGTAAAGGACGCCGATGTGAAAATAGATCAGGCTTATCTCGGTTCATGCACCAACGGACGCATCGAAGACATGAGAATCGCCGCCGAAATCGTCAAAGGCAGGAAAGTCGCCGAAGGCGTGAGATTCCTGGTGGTTCCGGCATCCCAGAAAGTCGTCAGACAGATGATTGACGAAGGCCTCATGCAGATATTCCTTGATGCGGACGCTTTCGTGTCCGGTCCCACCTGCGGGGCGTGTCTCGGAGGATACATGGGTATCCTGGCATCGGAGGAGAAAGCCGTTTCCTCCACGAACAGAAATTTCATAGGAAGAATGGGCGACAAGAACTCCGAAGTGTATCTGGCCGGCCCCGCCGTCGTTGCGGCTTCCGCCATTGCGGGAAGAATCGTCACCCCCGATGAACTGGAGGAACTGTCATGAATAAAATCGAAGGCAAAGTCTGGAGATTCGGAGACAACGTCGACACGGATCAGATAATACCGGCAGAACGGTTGGTGGCTTCCAATCTCGACAGCCTCAACGAATACATTTTTGAAAAAGTGAGACCCCGATTCGCACAGCAGGTCGGAAAGGGAGACATAATCGTGGCCGGGAAGAACTTCGGTTGCGGATCTTCCAGGGAACATGCCCCCCTGTCCCTGATACAGGCCGGCATCACCTGCGTGGTTGCGGAATCTTTCGCAAGAATATTTTACAGAAATTCCATGAACATCGGACTTCTTCTTGTCGAATGCAAAGTCGACGCCAAGGAAGGAACCGTAATTTCAATTGACACCGAAAAGGGAGAAGTGGTTTCCGACGGAAAAGTTTTCAAATTCCCGCAGTACCCGCCGTTCATCAGTGAAATGGTCAAATCCGGCGGTCTTATGAATCTTGTCAAGGAGAATAGATTATGAAACATCTGGCTATCATCCCCGGAGACGGTATCGGAAAGGAAGTCATCGACGCAGGATTGGAGGTTCTCGACGCGGTCGCGGAAATATCCACCTTCGAATATGACGGAGAAATCTTCGACATAGGTTCGGACAGATACCTCAGCACCGGCGAACTTCTTACCGACGAAGATATAGACGATTTGAGAAAGAAAGATGCGATTTACTTCGGTGCCATCGGCGATCCGAAAGTTCCTCCGGGAGTTTTGGAACAGGGCGTTCTTCTGAAAATGAGGGCCGTTTTCGACCAGTACATCAATATGAGACCCGTCACTTCCTGGTTCCCCTTCGTCCCGTTGAAGAGAGAAGTTCCCTTCGACATGATGTTCCTCAGGGAAAACACCGAGGATTTCTACATGGGAGCCGGTGGACGTTTCGGACCGACTTACGGCGGCAAGACTTCAAAACTGAAAGTAAAGAGGGATCTTTACGAAATGGACGTCACAATCAATGCGGATGCATCCAACGATGACGATTTCGCTTTTGAACTGGGTTTCCTTTCCAGAAAAGGAATCACCCGTTTCGCGGATTATGCCTGCAGATACGCTTTGGCCCGCGGCGATGACAGAATAACCCTTGTGGACAAGGCAAACGTAATCACTGACATGTACGGCCTGCAGCGTGAAATATTCACCGAAAAGACGGAAGAGTACGGATTGGAACTGAACTTCATGTTCGTCGACGCGATGGCCATGGCCATGGTCGTGCGTCCGGAAACTTTCGGAACCGTGGCAGTGTCCAACCTCTTCGGGGACATCCTCACGGATTTGGGAGCTCAGCTTCAGGGCGGATTGGGAATGGGTTGCAGCGGCAACATAAACCCCGAAGGCGTCAGCATGTTCGAACCCATACACGGATCTGCTCCGGACATAGCCGGAAAAGGAATAGCGAACCCCATCGCCGCGATACTTGCGGCTCAGATGCTGTTGGAAGATCAGGGATATCCCAGAGAAGGCAAAATGATCCACAAAGCGGTCGAAGAATGCCTAAAGGAGAACAAAACAACTCCGGATCTCGGAGGCAACCTGAGCACCGAACAGGCAGGTTCCGCCGTGGCCGAAAAGATACTGAAAAGCTGATCCGATGAACAGTTTGGATCTGACTTCCGAATACGAATCCCCGGAAATTGCCGAGGCCGTCGCCGCGGCGTTGGATCCGGAAAACGAAGAATTCGTTGAGATGGAAGTCCGCGGCAAAACAATTTATTTCAGAATGGAGGCCGAGTCGGCCGGTTCCCTCAGGAACACGGCCGACGACCTCCTGTCCTGCCTGAAAATCGCAGAGGAAGCCTCAGGCCTCGTCGGAAGTTCCGCTTCTGACCCTGACGGCGATTCCTTTTTTGAATGATTTTATTTCTTTCTTTGTCATCGTGATTCTTCCGGTGGCAAGAACATTGTCGTCTTTGTCCGTGACGATGACTTCGTCCATAGGCTTCAGATTTGAATCGCAATCGATGACGAACTGACAGAATGCGTTTCTTCCTTTGGAGACGAAAGGTATCGAATCATCGTTTACCACGACTCTCATAAAGGGGGCCGGGACGTCTTTCGCGATACGTGTGGCACCTTCTTTCTTGAGAGTGTACAATCCGTCTCCCGCCCTCATGGACAATATATGTTCCCCGTCGGAACTCACGTTCCTTATCCTGTCGTTGTTTTTGCTTTTTACGAATTCTATTTTGCCTTTGAACAAAGCATCGGTGGCAGGAATTCCGAACTGGTATCTTGAAACGGCTTTGGCTCTTGCCAAATCCCAGTCAAAACCGTCGGATCCGAGATCTTCCAATCCATCCATACCGATGACTTCTCTGAACCCGTGTTTTTCTATGAACTCATTCATCAGGGACGAGGAACGTTCTTCCGTTTCCCGGTCCGTGATGGCCGGGAACAATGACTGGGACAACGGATAGACTTCATCCAAATCCGCGGGCACCGGGCCGAAAGGAGTCGAAACAACAGGAACGTATCCGTTGTTTGCGGCGATTTTGAATTCTTCGGAGTACGGACGGCTGTATGGTTTGTTGGGGTTGTCCGGGAATATCACGGCTTTGTCCGACCATGGCACATATCGGTCCATAATCCGTGTGCCGTATCTTTCAAAAATAGGGCGGTTGTACGTTTCGGTTCCGGTGTAAAACAACGCACCGTTTCTGCTCAGAGGCTCGTGGAGTTCCATGAATCCGATGTATTCTTTCAGTCTTCTGAGACCGTCCAGCATCGCCGGGTGGGATCTGCACCTTATTTCCACAAGTTCCCATAGACGTTCTTCCCTGATGTATCTCTTAATCGTATCAAGTTCCTTCGTTATTTGATAAAGGTTGTGTCTGGCTATTGTTCCTTCACGTTCTTTGTCATTCAGTTTTCTCAAAGATTCCAGAGTGTGTTCCTTGCAGGCGGGACAGTTGCAGTCCAGAGTTTCCATTTCCCTAAGGCGGGAGGTTCCGTCAATGAACATCATCCTGTCGTCCCTTGCGAATTTTGCGTAAGAGGCGGAATCGAAGAGATCGCACCCCATGAGAGCGGCAAATGCCAGAACCATCGGATGTCCCGCACCGAACAGGTGAACCGGTCTTGACGGATCCATTCCCAATTTGGAACTCATCACGACGTCCACGAGCTCCGCGTACCGGTACTGTTCCATCAACGGCACCACGCCGCCGATGGGATGGACGTCAATATCCAGTTCTGCCATTTTTTCGGCACAGTAGGTTCTGAGTTCCGGATAAACAGAACCTTGAATAACGCCGTTTATGAGCATATCCCCTTTCATGTCGCAGGCTTCTTTGGTTCTCACCAATGTTTCCTCGATGGCCCATTTTGTTTTCTCTTCGGACCATCCCGGTTCGGTGAAAATATCAAGAACGGTTCCGATATCGGTGCCTATGCCTTTCTGGAACTCTATTATTTCGGGATTGGTAAGGTCGACTTCGCCGTACATGTAACTCTGGAAGGTTCCGGAGTCGGTCATGATTATGCCGTCGAAATCCAGCATTTTGTGCAACCCTTCGGTCAAAGCCTGTTCGCTGAGGTCTTTGTGTTTTTTGATTATGTAAGAGTTGGTGATCAACGCACCGAAACCGAACACCTCCTTCAGTTCCCTGGGTGCCACCGTGTTTATTTTGGGATTTATCACCGGCAACAGAGCCGGGGTTTCAATCGTGCCCGATCCGGCGGTCAGTTTGCAGATTCTGGACAAACCGTCTTTTTTGACAAGTTCAAACTCGACCATGCGCTCACATGATCCTGTTTTTGTAACAATCCGCGTAAATTTTGGATATGGCGTTTTTCATGAGAACGTCGGGTATATCCTCTATGTATTCCTTCTTCCAGTCAAGAACCGGCCGTTCGAACTTTATCAGATTGGGGCGGTTGAGATTGCAGGAATCCTCGGAATCCAGCATTCTTATTTCCAATCCGTTGAGAATGTCATGAACGTTTTCTCCGTTAATCAGAACAGTGTTTTTTCCCTCTGTCTCGGTCTCTGTCAGTCTTGCGGGAATATCGGAAATCATCATGTCGGCCACGAGACCGGCGAGATATTCCGTCATTTCCCTGTTGCTTCTGCGTCTGAGTTCTTCGGACCCGGGAGGTTCGGAAGAATGCCGGTATTCTATGTTTATGATTGTCATAAACCGTCAATCGGCACTTATGTTAAAATGATTGCTCATTTACAATGTCAGACCGTTGTTTAAAATACTGAATGAACTTACTTCCGACTGTATGTCTAAGAACTCCGACGGTTGCAAACTCGTGATAATCGTGAGAAACGACGTAAAGATGACCAAAGGCAAAATTGCCGCACAGGCGGGACATGCCGCCGTGAATTGCGCCTTCGCATCCAAAAAGAAGTATCCCTCCAAGTTCAACGAATGGTACGATTCCGGACAAACCAAAGTGGTACTGAAAGTGAATTCCCTCAGCGAACTGTATGAATGCAAAGCCATCGCCGAAGCTCAGGGAGTGACGTGTTCCCTCATCACCGACGCGGGAAGGACCCAGATAGAACCCGGAACCGTGACGTGTCTGGGAATAGGCCCTGACAAAGAATCGGTTTTGGACAAAATCACCGGCGAATTAAAGATGCTCTAAACCCGCTTCAAAATTGGTTTTCAGTTCCCTGATGAGAATATTGAGATTTTCGGTTCTCATGGCGGAAGATCTTATGCATGCCCCAGAACCGCCGCTTGAAGCTATATGGCGTATGTTGTAAGCGTTTATGCCGCCGATTCCGAACACGGGTATGTCGAAGCTTCTGTAAAGCTTCTCGATGAATTTGGGTCCTTTGGGTTCGGCGTCCGGTTTGCATTCCGTGGGATACACCGGACCGGCGATAAGATAATCCGCACCCAGTTCCGCGGCTTCCTCCGCTTCTTCGAGAGAATGGACCGAAACGCCGATTGAATCCAATCCGTCCCGGTCCTTCAGAGTCCTCATAACGCCGAGAGGAATCTGCACTCTGTCCACCCCCATGTCTTTCGCGATATCGACAAAGGTGTTTATGCACAGAGGCACGCCGTAATCCGTGCATATGGCGGCACATTCGTTTGCAAGATATTTGTATTCGGATTCACTCAGATCTTTTTCTCTGAGTATTACCATGTCCGCTCCGGAAGCGGAGATGTCCGCTATCTTTTCCGCAAAAGGTTTGGACATTATCTTTCTGTCCGTGACCACGTATATTTTCGGTGTCTTCATATTCTCACATAATCTTTGAAAACAGGCTGAATTCCGTTTGCCAGCAATGCATTTTTGATTTCATCCAAACTTCTCGGATCTGAAATGTCAAACTGGACGTCTCCCTTTTCTATGCCCGAGTGTTCTCCGACCCCCACGCTTACCCCTGCCGAAATCTTGGTTGCGCAGATTTTGACGATGTTGTCCCTGAAGACGGGTCTTTCCCTGGTGGAGATGGTCTGACCGGCATAGGGCATGAACAGACGGTAAGCCATCGCAACCTGCAACAGCTGGGTTTCGGTGACATCGTTTACCACCAGATCTTTGTTCATGAACGGTCTGAGTCTGGGAAGCGAAAAAGATATTTCCGCATGAGGATATTTTCTCTGTATTTCCATCGCGTGAATGCCGCAGGTAAACGCATCCTTTCTGAAATCAGAAAGACCCAGCAACGGGGCGAAACCGACGCCTCTCATGCCCCCCATCAACGCCCTTTCGTTGGAATTGAATCTGTAGGAGTAGTTTCTTTTGCGTCCTCCCGGGTGCATTTCCGCGTAGATTTCCGGATTGTATGTTTCCTGAAACACCGTGACGTAGTCCGCTCCGGCTTCCTGCATTCTCCGATATTCGGAAGTGTTCATGGGATAAACTTCCAGGCCTATTATCGAGAAATGATTTGTCGCTCTTTTTACCAAATCTTCGATATAATCCGGTCCGGAGTGATGTCTGGACTCTCCGGTGAGCAGAAGAATTTCCTGCATTCCGGTGGAAGCGATGGCTTCCATTTCCCGGTCGATTTCGTCTCCTGTGAGTTTGGCGCGGTGAATGTCGTGTCTGTTGCTGAATCCGCAATAAATACACTGATTGGTACAATAATTGGAAGCGTAGAGGGGAGTGAATATTATGACGGAATTTCCGAAATGTTTTCTCGTTTCTTCTCTGGCTCTCACGGCAATGTCTTCGATGAAAGGTTCTGCCGCCGGAGAAAGAAGGGCGCCGAAGTCTTCGGAATCCGGATAATTTTCCGACAGTGCGGATTTCACGTCCCTTTTGGTATAATTCTCGGGACGGTAACGTGAGGAAAGTTCAAGGACGCTTTCCATCAGAGTCGGATCGATGTACTCCATGCCTTCTTCGTAGTCGACGGCATCCGTGAAATCCCTGGTGATGATCATTCCTCCAGGAATCCGGTAAGCGGGCTTGAGGCTTCGCCTTTGTTTTCAAGGACTCTTCCTGGCCCGGACAGATAAGCCAGACGTCCCGCTTCTATAGACATTTTGAAAGCTTTGGCCATGATTGCGGGATCGTCCGCCGTGGCAATCGCGGTGTTTGCCATTATCGCGTCGACGCCCAATTCCATGGCTTCGCAGGCTTGGGAAGGTCTCCCTATGCCGGCATCCACTATTATCGGCAAATCTATTTCGTCAACCAATATTTTTATGAAATCCTTGGTCAGAAGGCCTTTGTTGCTTCCTATGGGAGCCCCGAGAGGCATTATCGCGTCGGCTCCGGCCTCTTCCATGTCCCTTGCGGCCGAAAGGTCGGGCATCATGTAAGGCAGTATCACGAAGTCTTTTGCCTTCAGTCTGGCAATGGCTTTGGTGGTTTCCGCATTGTCGGGAAGAAGATACTTCGTATCCCTTATGATTTCGATTTTTACAAAATCCCCGCACCCTAATTCCCTTGCGAGTTCGGCGATTCTCACCGCCTCGTCCGCATTCCTGGCACCGGATGTGTTTGGCAACACGGTGATTCCTTCGGGGATGTAATCCAGAATGTTTTCCATGCCTCCGACGTTCGCTCTCCTGACTGCCAATGTGGCCATTTCCACTCCGCCGTTTTCTATGACGGTCCGGGTCATGTCGAGGCTGAACTTTCCCGATCCGAGAATGAATCTCGATTTGAATCTGTGTCCGCCGATGTCCAAAAGGTCAGTGTTCATTGTTTTCATCTTCCATTTCATGTATCAGTCTGAGGATCTGATTTGCCTGATGTCCTGCGCAGACCAATACTCTGGGCGCGTGCATGTCTTTCATGTCATCCGAGGTACCGTCCCCGCACACGTAAATCTTTCCGAACCTGTGCACGGTGACTATCGTGTTGGGCGTCCCGAATCCCGATATTCCGCTTCCGGACACAAGATAGGTCTCTTTCATTTCCGAAAGAACGGTTTCCGCCAGCATGGCTTTGTCTTCGGCGGTATCCAACCCTTCGCAGATTATTCTGCAGTCTTTGAATACCTCGGGTATGTTTTTCTCGGTAAGGCGCAAATCGTGAAGTTCGAGTTCCGCACCGGAATCTATGAGTTTCAGTATTTCGGAACAGGCTTCGGTCTTCTTCATGCCTATGTGTTTTCTGAAGTATATCTGACGGTTGAGATTCGACTCCTCCACGGTGTCGAAATCCGCCAAAACCAGGTTCCTCACCCCGGAACGCACCAACATCATTGCCACGTTGGACCCCAATCCCCCGAGCCCCGCAATTCCGACTTTCAGATTATCCGCCTCCGACAAAGCTCACTATTTCGATCGAATCCGTATTTTTCAGAATCATTTCACCGTAAGTCTTCTTAGGTACAATCTCTCCGTTCAGCTCAACGGCTATCCTTCCGATGTCGTATCCCGACGTTTCAAGAAATTCTTTCAGTGGAATTTCTTTTATGATTTCGATTTCTTTTCCGTTGACTCTCATCTCGTGACTCCGATGGATTACTTCCGATACATTGTCTTCGATTAACTTCCTTCTCTGATGTGGGGCCGGGTTTTCAGTATGGCGTCCCGAAGTTCGTGAGCCGCTTTCTTTATGTCTTTTTTGGATACCACGGCAGATACCACGGCGGCGGAATCCGCTCCGGCACGGATAACATCTTTTATGTTACCCAGATTTATTCCGCCGATGGCCACCAGCGGTATGTCGGGAACGGCATTCCTGACTCTGACAATGGCGTCCAGTCCTATGCCTTCGCCCGCGTCCTCTTTGGTGGATGTGCTGAATATGGAACCTATCGCGACATAATCCGCACCGTTCTCATAGGCTTCGACGGCTTCCTTTTCATCGGATACCGATATGCCTATTATGAAATCGTCTCCGAGAATCTCTCTCGCACGGGACAACGGCAGGTCGTCCTGACCGAGATGAACCCCGTCGGCTCCGGCGGCAAGGGCGACGTCCACATTGTCGTTGACAATGAATATTCTGTTCATGTCGTCGGCGATTTTCTGAATCTTCATTGCCTGTTCCAATATTTCTTCGTCGGAAGCGTTTTTCATTCTCAATTGAACGGTTTCCGCACCGCCCTCATAAGCGAGTTTTGCAACCTCCCAATCTTCTTTCCCTCCGGAAAGCGAAGAATCGGTGATGACATACAGGTCCAACATAACAATCCCGATGCAGACACAGGGTTTAATCCAATCGTTGCGGGAAGGCGGATTGCAAACAGTGTAAAAAGGGAAATAAAAAGTTTGAGTCGCCGTATATCCGAATCAGAACATACAGCGGACGCTGAGGTTGGAGGGCATGTACATGGGACGCACGGGCATGCCTTCGGTTTCCTTCTTGATTCTGTCGATGAGTTCTTCGACGGTCATGTCCACATCTTTGTTTTCGGATCTGACGTAAACCTTCAGGGAATCGGATTCGATTTCCTTCTCCCCGATAACCGCGGCGTAGGAACACCAATCCTGTTTGGAAAGCCGGACTTTCTTTCCGACGGTTGCTCCCGTATCGTCGACGGACACCCGGATTCCCGCTTTGCGGATTCTGT
Source organism: Candidatus Methanomethylophilaceae archaeon (assembly GCA_050950505.1). Taxonomy (GTDB): domain Archaea; phylum Thermoplasmatota; class Thermoplasmata; order Methanomassiliicoccales; family Methanomethylophilaceae; genus VadinCA11. Next base: position 950,498 of record JBMNHS010000001.1, read on the forward strand.
TGGCCATTTCCATGGTAACGCCGATGCAGTCGTCGTTCTTGGCCATCAGTCTGACCTGTTCGGGGGAAATCCAAGTGGGAAGATATCCGGGAACCCCGGATTTTTCCAGTGCGACGGCGGTGTCCAGAAGGGTGTACATCCATCTTTCGATGGAACCTACGACGGCACAGTGAAGAATAACCGGATACTGTCTTTCGCCGTTCTCGTCGGAATACTGTATGCCGAACCTTTCGGCGTTTCCTATGTCAATCTGAACGGTGCCGATTTCTCTCGGTCTGTTCATCTGATCCAGCATGTGGTACTCTATGTTCACGGTCCAATAGTAGTTGATGCCTTCGGGATAGATGTGAATCAACGCGTCTCTGCCGTGTTTTCTGCAAAGGTCGAGAATCAGATCTTTGTTTTCTTCGTAAGCCTGTCTGGACGAGAAGTTCACCAGCATGTCGTATTCCCTGCCGATGTTTTCGATTTCGTCGAAAATCTTTCCGTCAAGCATTTCGAAGTTTTCTTTGGCTTGAGGCACGTCTTTGCAGACAACGTGGAAGTCGGGCATGTTCAATCTTCTGGTTCTGAAACACAGCATGGTTTCTCCCGACTGTTCCATTCTGTACGCGTCGGCGACCTCGTATGCTCCGAAAGGAAGGTTTCTGTAGCTTATGTTCCAGTTGCGGATCATTGCGAACTGCTGGTGACACGCCGCATACCTGAGAATGAATTTCTTTTTCCCGGTGTCTACGGTGTACAGCCGGTCTCCGAACAAATCTGCGTGTTCCTTCACCGCGGGTTCGTCCAGAGAGAACATGTTGGTTCCTTTCACGCTGTAAACTCCGATGCCGGTGTTGTTCACGATATCTGTGGCGTAATCGGAAATAAGATCGAACATCATTGCGCCGTGGGGTCCGAGGCTCATGTGGCCGGCATCAGACATGGATTCCCACTGTATGCCGAATTTTTTGCAGAGTCTGAGATAATCGGGTTCTTTGACCGGAGGCGCATCCTTCCCCAACGCTTCCTTGTCAATCATGTATTTCATGCAGGGGGAAGAGGATTTGTATTCGTTTACTGAAATTTCGTCTCCGTCGGAAGTCAGGACGAAGTATGTGCTTTCCGCGGTTTCCGCGGGTTTTGCCGATTTTCCGGATATGTCTCTCGAGAGTTCGGACAAAGGATGTCCCTTGCAGCTGATCTCAAAGGATTTGTACCAACCGAAAGGAGCTCTCATGACCTCAGCTCCGGCTTCGGAAACAATATTTTCGACTGCGTTGAGAATTTCAATGCTGGTTTTCGGTTTTCCGAGATCCTTGCTCAGGTGGGCGTAGGGATACAGCATAATCCTTTCGGCTTTGACCTGTTCCGCCACGTTCAGAATGTCTTTGGCAGCTTCTGCCGCAACATCTTCCGCCGCGTCCTCGTCATCGCTCTCCACCGTAATGAATGCGACGAGCACTTCTTTCATTTCTTTTTCGTGAAGTTCGTCGGGAATATCCTCGGCGACCTTGGTCTTTTCTTTGGCTTCGAATTTCATCGAATCCGCGTGAATGTACAATGCTTTCATTGGACCATGTCCTATATTGCCCCGTCCCCACAGAAAGGGCGGTGCTTCTTTGTGGAAGATGAAGAGGGTAATATTAAAAACGTTTGAAAAAGTCCGCAATATATTTTAATAAAGGGTATACTTCACTGACTCATACATGGCATTATTCAGTAAGCGCAAACGGGACGTGGAGCCTATCTTGGCCATAAGTGTCGTGATATTCCTGGTGGCATCCGGGGCGGTCGCGTCCATGTCAATTTTCGGCAGCTACGTCAATGAAGACGATCTTCAGGTCGCACCCGGAAGAACCGTGGAAGTCTACTACACCGGTTCTCTCTACGGATATTATGATGACGAAGGAGCGCTTATTTTTGATACGAATGTCAGTGAAAACGTCGAAAACGAAGATTACGCATTTGTTGGCGGATTCGACAAATCCAACAGTTTCAGTGCTATGTCCTACATACAGGGCAAGGGCAAACTTTTGGCGATGTTCGAAGACGCTCTTGCCGGACACAAGGCCGGAGAGACCGTCAGGGTGGAGATACCTCTGGGCAGCGGATATGAATCCGAACATATGGTAAGACCGGACACGTTCACCGTCAGCAAAACGGAATACATGAGTCTGACGAAATTTCAGAGTCTTTATGATGTGTATCTTCCGTCCAACGGAGTATTCCCGGTGACTTTCGATACCGTATACGGATGGGAAGCAACCGCGGTTTGGGATTCCGCCAAAGGCGCGGTTGAAATCGTGCACAACCCCACGGACGGCGAGGAATACGAACTGGAATCCAATGAACTTAACGTTCGGGGTACGGTCAACCTTAAGGTCACGCTCAACGGTGATGAAATCGAATGCAAGATTATTCTTGACATTGACGACGATACCGACGATTACATGCTTTGGGTCAAGACCCACTATGATTCGTATTACATATACGGCGAAGCGGACAACAACCGGCTGAAAGTCACAAACAAACCCGCCGCCGAAGATACGATATACTTTGTTATAACGATAAAATCCGTTTCTGAAAGCTGAACGTTACGGTGCAAACCGTGACGGCAAAAGTTTCGGGTTTAATCGATTCGTATCATCGGATTGACCACTTCGTCCCCTTTGCCTATGACGTACTGAGTCTCTATGGACTTCTGAATCAGGGCTCTGGATTTCTTTATGGATGAAATCATCTCCGATCCTTTGGCGCAATTGGCGGTTATGAACGAGGATAAAGTGCAACCGCTGCCGTGACCCGAACGTTTCAGACGGGGATACGCGATGGTCAGGATTTCTCCGTCTTTGTAATAATAATCGATTACGTCGGAAGTGTCCATGTGACCGCCTTTGAGGTAAACGGGAGTTCCGTCTTTCCCGATAATTTCGCAGGCTTTAATCGCGTCGTCCTCATTGTGAATCTCAATCCCGGCCAGCACCTCGCCCTCAAATCTGTTCGGAGTGATAAGTTCACAGAGAGGCATCAGGTGTTTTTTCACCGCGTCGGCGACGCCGTCCCCGGCAAGGGAGCCTCCGACACTGGCGGTGAATACGGGATCTATGATTACCGGCACTCCGACGTTTTCCAATTTTTCGGAAACCAATCCGGTGATTTCCGAATTATACAGCATTCCGGTTTTCACGGCCTTGATGTCGCAATCCTCAAAAACGGCATCAATCTGTTTTTCAATGACGTACAAAGGAATGGGAAAGATTTCGGACACTCTGCAGGTATTCTGAGCCGTCACCGCCGTGATGACGCTGGTTGCGTGAACTCCCAGACTACCCATGGCTTTTATGTCGGCCTGAATCCCGGCTCCGCCCACAGAGTCGGAGCCCGCTATCGTCAACGCGGTTCTCATCCCTTCGCAATCGGTATCGACCTATTAAACGGATTTGAGCGGCATACGTTCAGATTGTCAAAAATGATTAATAAACCCACCAGGATAGGGGGCTGTGAAATACAACAGCGCCCATTTCGTATTGACGGGAGATTCCAGCTACAAAGACTTGGCTCCCGTGTTCCCTGACATTCTGAATATGCTTTTGGGGGAAATCGGCCAGGTGCCCGAGGAAGAGGAGATTCTGCAAATGTACATTGAGCAAAACATGAGCGACCTTCTCAATGACAAAAAACCCGAAGGATACAACCGCAAGGGAAAGGTCAGACTGATTTTCCCCATGAACAAGAAGGAATTTTACCTCAAAAGTTACACCAAGACGGTGGATCTCATCGCCTTGGCGGACGCCGTGTCGGACATTCTGAACGAAGCCGGCATCAGTTTCGAAACCCTTGAGAACGACCGGACTTCCTTCAGTTGATTCAGCCCAACAATCTGTTCCAGCACTTTTCCGAGTGCAGGGCTTCTCTCATGACCCGGTCCATGGTTTCGGCGACGGAGGCTTTGGCGTTGGCTATCTGAACGGTGACGGACGAGGGTGAAGTTCCCCCGTAGGAATTCCTGCGTTCTATGCATTTTTCCACCGACAGTATGTCGTATACGTCGGCGTCTATCTTCTCACTGAAGGATTTCATTTTTTCCGGAGGAAGCTCCTCAAGTCCGATGTTTTCTTCGATGCAGTATCTCACTGCGGCGCCGACGATGCCGTGGGCTTCCCTGAAAGGAATGCCCTTCGTAACAAGATAATCGGCAAGATCCGTGGCGTTGATGAAACCTCTGTTCATGACCTCCGCCATTCTGTCTTTATTGATTTTCACGGTAACAATCATGTTGTACGTCATGTCCGTGCAATCGGCAACCGTCTGCAATGATTCCATAATCGGCTTTTTGTCTTCCTGCATATCCCTGTTGTAAGTCAGCGGAAGACCTTTGAGCATCGTGAGAACGGATATCAGCGAGCCGAAGCTCTGTCCGGTTTTTCCCCGTATGAGCTCCGCTATGTCTGAATTTTTCTTCTGGGGCATTATCGACGATCCGGTGGAATACCGGTCGTCCATCTCGACAAAACCGAATTCCTGGGATGACCACAGAACCAATTCCTCAGACAGGGAAGACAGGTGGGTTGCCAGCATTGCCGCGCAGAACGCGGTGTCGGCAACGAAGTCCCTGTCACTGACGGAATCCATGGAGTTCTCGGTAGGCGCCGAGAATCCAAGAGCGTCGGAGGTCATCTGCCTGTCTATGGGGTACGTGGTGCCCGCAAGAGCGGCGGAACCCAGAGGGCATTCGTTGAACCTCTGATATGCACTCATGAATCTGGAGGAATCCCTTCCCAATTTGAAAACATAAGCCATGAGATGATGTGCGAAGGTAACCGGCTGTGCATGCTGAAGATGGGTCATGCCCGGCATCACGGTTTCTGTGTGTTCTTCGGCGATTTCTATCATCCCGGTTCGCAGATGTTCGATTTTTTCAACGACTTCCAGCACGGCGTCCTTAAGAAACATTCTGAAGTCGGTGGAAACCTGATCGTTTCTGCTCCTCCCGGTGTGCAGTTTGCCGCCCACGGGACCTATCATCTCCGTGAGCCGGTTTTCCACACAGGTGTGGATGTCCTCCAGGGATTCGTCTATTTCGAACTTCCCGTTTTCCATCTCAACGATTATCTTCTTCAATCCGTCGATGATCAAATCGGCATCTTCCGCCGGCAGGATGTTGCATTTTTTCAACATCCTGACATGGGCGAGGGATCCCATGACGTCATAGTATCCCAAAGCAACGTCGACGTCCAGTGAGGACGTGAACGCCAACGTGTCGTTGTCCATGCCTGTGTCGAACCGTCCGGACCAAAGAGGATTTTGTGTCATATGCTCACTTTTTTGATTTTTTCCTGCGTACGCTGGCCGCAGTTCTTCCGGGCAAACCCCAGCAGTAGATGAATCCTATCGCCGAAGTGTGATCGAAAGTATCTCCTTCGGAATATGTGGACAATCCCATATCGTACAGGGAGTTTTCCGACTTTCTTCCAACAACGGTGCAGCTGCCCTTGAAGAGCTTCATGCGCACAACACCGTCGACGACTTCCTGTGTCTGGTCCACAAAGGCCATGAGTGCGGGTCGGAGGGAATCGAACCACAGTCCGTCGTAAATAATCTGACTGATTTTCTGTTCAATCGTGCGTTTGAATTCAATGACATCCCTGGACAGAACCAATCCTTCAAGAGCCCTGTGGGCCGTAATAAGAGTAATCGCGGCGGGACATTCGTAGGTTTCCCGGCTTTTGATTCCGATAAGGCGGTCTTCCACATGGTCTATTCTTCCGATTCCGTGGTTTCCCGCAATCTTTTCTACGGCCGCAACGAGTTCCGAACCCTCCATCTTTTTTCCGTTGAGGGCAACCGGAACACCGTTCCTGAATTCGATTTCGATGTATTCGGGCTCATCGGGAGCATCTTCGGGGTTGACGGTCTTGGTCCAAACTCCCGCGGGAGGTTCCATCCAAGGATCTTCCAAAGCACCGCATTCGCAGGATGCGCCCCATAGGTTTTCGTCCCTGGAGTACGGGCTTTCTTTCTTCACGATGATTTCGATGTCATGTTCTTTGGCGTACTCGACTTCCTCTTCGCGGGTCACGGGGCATTCCCTCATGGGAGCTATGACTTTCAAATCGGGGTTCAGTGCGACAATTCCGGCGTCGAAACGTACCTGATCGTTTCCTTTGGCGGTACAACCGTGGGAAATGTATTTTGCCCCTTCCCTTTCGGCCACTTCGACAAGTTTTTTGACCATGAGTGGACGGGCAACGGCGGTGCTCAGGGGATATACGTTCTGATACATCGCGTTGGCTTTCAGCGAAGGCCATATGTATTCCTCGATGAATTCTTTCTTGGCGTCTATGAGTTCTGCCTTCAAGGCTCCGTTTCTGAGCGCCCTGGCGATTATATCGTCATCGCTGGGAGGCTGTCCGACGTCAATGGACACCGCTATGACGTCCAAACCGTAGTTTTCCTGAATCCAGCGTATGGCCACCGATGTGTCCAATCCGCCGGAGTAAGCCAGGACCACTTTGTCCCGCTTTTCTGTTTTTTCTTTTCCGGAGCTGTTGCCGTTCAACATGATATCGTCGCTTTGATAGCATTTTTTTATTTATATTATTGTGGTATGAATCGCCGTACGGGAATCGTGTTTTTACGGTTCGGGGGATGTATATGTCTACATTTGTGTCTTTTATCAGACCCCGGTCATACCCAGAGCATCAGTCATCAAACGTTTCTATACCGCCAAACTGTTGTTAAATTAACGATGTATACACCATATGTCTGAAATAGAACAATATCTTTTTAATAAAGTCTTACGTAAGCACCATTCATAGATTTACAGAGGGTCCCCATTGAAAAACATAGGAATCATAGGAGGCACCGGGTACACCGGGAGGGAACTTGCGCGCATACTGTCGGTTCACCCGGAAGTCAGAATCACGGCCATGACTTCCCGTCAGAACGCAGGAACGGAAGTAAGCGACCTGCAACCGAATCTGAAAGGATATATGAATCTGAAATTCACCGAAAACATTCCGGACTCGGCCGATGTGGATCTGGTTTTCACCGCCACTCCCCACGGAGCATCGATGAAACAGATTCCGTCTCTGATGGAACAGGGGATAAAAACCGTCGATCTGTCAGGGGATTACAGGTTCAAGGATCGCAAGGTGTACGAAAAATGGTACGGGTTTGAACACACCGACCCGGAGAACATACCCAAAGCCGTTTACGGACTGCCGGAATTTTACCGCAAAGAAATAGCGGATGCCGCACTTGTGGCGAATCCCGGCTGTTACGCCACATCCGCGATTCTGGCCATAACGCCATTGGTTAATACGGGACTTGTCGAAGGCAGCATATTCGTAGACGGCAAAAGCGGCACCTCGGGGGCCGGAATGAATCCTTCCCCGCGTCTGCACCACCCTGCCTGCGGGGAATCGGTGATACCTTACGGAATCGGTACCCACCGCCACACGCCGGAAATCGAAGCCGTGGTGAAAGACGTGACGTCGGAGGATGCAGACGTGTTCTTCGTACCTCATCTGATTCCGATTGTCCGCGGAATACTGTCAACATGTTACGCCGGACTGACCGAAGAAACGACTCAGGAAGACATCGATGAAGTTTATGAAAAATTCTACGGAAAAGAGTTTTTCGTGAAATACACGGAAGAACCCTCGATCAGGTCCGTGGTGGCATCCAACCATGCGGAGGTTTCCGCAAAAGTCCGCGGAAAGAACGCGGTGGCCATGTGCGCTTTGGACAATCTCGTGAAAGGAGCTTCCGGTCAGGCCGTACAGTGTATGAACATAATGTTGGGTTTCAAAGAAACCTTGGGAATAGGAACACCCGGATTGGGAGTGTGATGCAATGAATATCATAGAAGGGGGAATTACCACGCCCGGCGGATTCAAGGCCGCGGGCGTTCACTGCGGAGTCAAATACCGTTCGTTGGATTTGGGTGTCGTTTATTCGGAATGTCCCGCAAGCGCGTTCATCGGATACACCAGCAACAACGTGAAAGCCGCACCCGTGCAGATAATGATGGAACAGAACTCGCCGACGCTTTCGGCGGTGGTGGTCAACAGCGGAAACGCAAACGCCCTCACGGGGCGCCGCGGCATAGAGGACGCTCTGTCGATGCAATCCACCACGGCAAAAGAATTGGATTTGGAGCCGGAACAGGTCTGCGTTATGTCCACCGGTCTGATCGGCCGTTTCATGGATATGCACAAAATCCGCTACGGGATCAGCCGTGCGGTGAAAGAACTGGAATCGGGAAGCGAAGCGGATGCCAAGATGGCCGAGGCAATCATGACCACGGATACCATGAAGAAAGAATTCTCGGTAAGCGTGCGTCTGACCGACGGCACCATGGTTTACATCTCCGCCCTCGCCAAAGGCAGCGGGATGATCGCGCCACACATGCGCGTACTGCAAGGAACGACCCTGTCCATCATAACCACCGACGCCAAACTGTCTCCGGGCTTCGGAAGCAAATGGCAGGAAGTTCTTGACGATACAATGAACATGGTCTCCGTCGACGGAGACCAGTCAACGAACGACATGGCCGTGCTCATGGCCAACGGGATGTCGAACAGCGATTACGCCGATGACGACCCGGAGTTCCTGGAAGCGTTGAAATATCTCATGACCCAGATTGCGAAAGCCATTGCGGTCGACGGAGAAGGTGCGACAAAACTCATAGAAGTCGAAGTCACCGGAGCAAAAACCAAGGACGAAGCACGCAAAGTCGCGAAGACTATAATCAATTCGCCTTTGGTGAAATCCGCAATATTCGGATCCGATCCGAATTACGGGCGCATTATGATGGCCATCGGAAACAGCGGCAGCGAATTCAACATCGACGAAATGAGACTCATAATCAAAGGAGGGGAGATGGAAGTCCCGATTCTTGACGGAGGCTCCCCGGTATTCCAGGAAGAACGTTCCGTTGAAGTGGTCCGTATGGCAATGGACAACAAAGAAGTCACCATAATTGTGGATCTGGCCGCCGGCGAGGAGTATGCCACGGGATGGGGGTGCGATCTCACTTACGATTACGTGAGAATCAATGCGGAATATGCCACCTGAGGTTTAGATTCATGTTGTATCTGATAAAATTCGGGGGCAATGCCATAAGTGACGACGGGGACCTCCGTCGCATCTGCGGCGAAGTCCGCGAGCTGAAAGAATCCGGTTCCGATGTGATACTGGTTCACGGAGGGGGCCCGGCGATTTCCGCCGCAATGGAGAAAGCAGGGCTGAAACCCGAGAAAGTGAACGGTGTGCGCATAACTGATTCCGAAGGATTGAAAGTGGTCGAAAAGGTTCTCGGAGAAATCAACCTCAGGGTTTGCGAAACGCTCGATTCTTTGGAAGTTTCCAACAAAGGGATGGCGGCTTATTCCTGCACCCTGTGCAAAAAGATTTCCCCGGTCAGTTTCATCGAGGACGGCAAGGAAAAAACCGTCGATTTGGGATTGGTGGGGGAAGTCGACACCGTCGATGCCGAAACGTTGAAAGCATTGTTGGATGACGGCAAAGTTCCCGTGATATACCCAATAGGTTCCGACGGAAAAGAACGGCTGAACGTAAACGCGGACACCATGGCTGCGGGCATAGCCGCGGCAATGAAATGTGACGAGATGATAGCGGTCACCGACGTTCCAGGGGTTTTAAGAAACGTCAATGACCCTTCGTCTCTGTACGGCCGCCTCACGGTAAAAGAAGTCTATGCGTTGATAGAAGACGGCACGATTCACGGAGGCATGATTCCGAAAGTGGAAGCCTGCGTGAACGCGGTGCGCGCGGGTGCCCGCGCGGTCCGCATGGTGAACGGCAAAGATCCGAATAAAATATTGTCCGACATAACTGACGGACGGGACAAGGGCACAGTAATTACGGAGTGATTGAGGATGAACATGGAAGAAATAAAGAAAACAGGGGAAAAGTACCTGTTTCAGAACTACGGACGTCAGAACATAGCGTTCACCCACGGAAAAGGATGTTATCTTTACGATACCGAAGGCAACGAGTATCTGGATCTGGTGGCCGGAATCGCAGTGAACGCGTTGGGATACGCACATCCCGATTGGGTCAAGGCCGTCACCGAACAGGCCGGACGTCTGGTTCACACCTCAAATCTGTATCATGTCAAGGAGCAGGCCGAATTGGCGGAAAAGATAGCTTCCGTATCTCCGGGAAGTCTTGACCGCACACTGTTCGTGAACAGCGGGGCGGAAGCCAACGAAGGAGCGTTGAAACTTGCCGTGCGCTACACGGGAAGGAACAGAATAATCTCAGCTTTGAACAGTTTTCACGGCCGCACCGCCGCATCCCTCGGAGCCACGGGTCAGACGAAATATCAGAATACTTTTGAATCACTGATCAGCGGAGCTTATGACTATTATGATTACGGCGACGAAGAGTCCGTCAAATCCGTAATCGGCAAAGACACCGCCGCGTTGCTCGTTGAACCCATTCAGGGGGAAGGCGGAGTCGTGACCGCACCGAAAGAATTCTTCCGTGCCGTCCGCGACATATGCACCGACAACGGAACTCTGATGATTGTCGATGAAGTGCAGACGGGTATCGGACGTACCGGAAAATGGTTCGGAATCGAGAACTACGGCGTGATTCCCGATGTGATGACCCTCGCCAAAGGATTGGGCGGAGGAGTTCCCGTAGGGGCCGTTGTCACCACCGAAGAAATATCGAAGACCATGACCCCGGGTTCCCACGGAACAACCTTCGGGGGAAATCCCCTGGTATGCGCCGCGGGTTCCGCCGTAATCGACGTAATGAAACGGGACAACATCGTGGAGAAGGTCGCGGACCTGGGAACACGTTGGATGAAGGAACTGGAATCCGTCAAATCTTCGAAAATATCGGAAATCCGCGGTTGCGGACTGATCATAGGCATAGAAATGAAATCTCCCGAAACCGCTATTGAGGTTCAGAAACACTGTTTCGACAACGGTGTTCTTGTCAACGTATGCCACGGAAACGTCGTGCGTCTGATACCTCCGCTGATAGTGAACGATGAAGAGAAGGACAGATTCACTTCGTTGTTCGCGGAGATTGTCGGTTGAACCTGCGGTCTTCCGAATTCGGAAAATACACAAAGAACTCCGGACGGACGGGACGGGTAAACTCAGAAAAACCATTTTGGTTTCCGATGCTTCGGAAACCGTATCCCGCCGTTCCGGACATCATGACACAAGAAGACGGATGTTCTGTGAATCCGGAGATTAAATTCCCGGCCGGACGAAAACCGTCCCGGTGTGCATCATCACCGTTCTGAATATCGAATCGACATCCTGCCGCCCGGATATGCCCGATTTGCAATCCCCGCGGGTGCGTGCCTATTCGTTTGTGTGGGAATTTTCTGGTGCACACCTCCTTGCAATCCCCGCGGGTGCGTGCTTATTGTTATCAAATGAATATTAAGAGAATTCCTGCAGATTTTATTCAAATGATCGCAATGACTGAAAATCCTTAGCAACAATAAGGACAGGGTTCGCAAATTAATGTTTTCATTGAAAGGAAACGATCTTTTCAATCACTGATGCAGATTAAAATTTTTGTTAGGATAGCCTAAATTTATATACTATTTAGGTATTCCTAACTTTATGAGAAAAACGTGTAACGGACACTGCGGTTCATGCGGCGGATGTCCTGTCGAAACAGAATTCGTGGAAACCGCGCCCGTTGCCGGAGGCATACCTCTGGCGACAATGGGAAACGGTGACTGCGGAAAGATTGTCCGTGTTGCGGGCAAAACTGAACAGAGAAGATTCCTTTCCGATCTCGGGCTCGTGGCGGGTACCGACATATCCATCGTGAACACTGTATCGGGAAACATTCTTCTGGACGTCAAAGGCACGAGAATTGCCATGGACAGATCCATGGCATCGAGAATATTCATCGTACCCGGGGTATGCTGATGATTATGACGTTGAAGGATGTGCCCCTCGGCAGTTCCGCCAAGGTGGTCAAGGTTAACGCAAAAGGCCCCATGAGGCGCAGGATAATGGACATGGGATTGACCAAAGGCAGTACGGTTTTCGTAAGGAAAGTCGCTCCTCTGGGAGATCCTCTTGAAATCTGCGTGAGAGGTTACGAACTCAGTCTTAGAAAAAGCGAAGCCGAAGTAATAGAAGTGGAGTGATTTTTCTTGTATTCATTCGAGTACGGACAGCGTGAGCTTTCGACGGAGGCGGTGCAATGAGCATAACCGTCGCCCTGGCGGGGAACCCGAACAGCGGAAAGACCACACTGTTCAACAGACTGACGGGAAGTTCCCAGAAAGTGGGCAACTGGCCCGGAGTGACCATAGACAGGAAAGAAGGGGAAATAAAAGAACTGGGAGCCACCGTTGTGGATCTTCCTGGAATTTATTCCCTTTCTCCTTATTCGCCGGAAGAAATCGTATCCCGGGATTATTTGCTTTATGACGACCCGGACGTTGTCGTCAATATTGTCGACGCGACCAACATGGAAAGGAATCTGTATCTCACGACTCAGATTCTGGACATGGGCATTCCCACCGTGATTGCACTCAACATGATGGACGAGGTCGAAAAGCAAGGTTCCAAGATAGACATCGAAGAGCTTTCCCGCATACTGGGATGCAAAGTCGTCGGAATTTCCGCCCTCAAAGGAGACGGCATGGACGAGTTGATCGAAACTCTGAAATCCGTTCCGGAAAAACCCAAACCGATCAGACTTGCGAAGGCTTCCGAAAACACTATCGGAAAAATATCCAAAGTTCTTGAAGGAGACGTTTCTGAAGACAAACTGAGATGGTTTGCGGTCAAAGTTCTTGAAAAAGACGAACTGGCCATCGAAAGAATCGGAGATCTCTGGAACGATGTGACGGGATTCATCGAAGAGCTGGAAGAAGCCGATGACGATGAATCCGATTCCATTGTGGCGTCCGAAAGATACGACGCCATCGGAGAGATAGTATCCAAAGTGCTGGTTTCCAACAAAGTCCCCGGTGAACTCACCGTATCGGACAAAATTGACAAAATCGTTACCAGCAAGTGGCTCGGGCTCCCGATTTTCGCGGGAGTCATGTTTGTTGTTTACTACATATCGATAACCACCATCGGAGGATGGGGAACCGATTGGGTGAATGACGTGTTTTTTGCCGAAATGGTGATTCCCGGAGTGGAATCATACCTTGAAAGCATAGACGTGGCTCCGTTGCTGGTTGCCTTCGTGGTTGACGGGTTGTTGGCGGGTGTGGGCGCGGTTCTCGGATTCCTTCCGCAGATGGCCGTGCTGTTCCTGCTGCTCGTGATTCTTGAAGATACCGGATACATGGCGAGAATTGCCTTCATAATGGACCGTGTGTTCAGAAGATTCGGTCTCTCCGGAAAGTCATTCATTCCTCTGCTGATAGGAACCGGATGCGGCGTACCCGGAATCATGGCTTCCAGAACCATCGAAAGTGAAAGGGACAGAAAAATAACGGCCATGACCACCACTTTCGTTCCCTGTTCCGCGAAGTTGCCGATCATCGCACTTATTGCCGGCGCATGGTTCGACAAGTCCGCGTTGGTCGCACTTGCATCGTATTTCATAGGAATACTCGCGGTGTTGATTTCCGGCATAATACTCAAAAAGTGGCCTTCACTGACGGGAACCCCGTCGGAGTTCATCATGGAATTGCCTCCGTACAGAACTCCCGGACCCGTTGCCGTCGTGAAGTCCGCACTGGAGAAGGTATGGTCTTTCGTTAAGAAAGCCGGTACCTTCATCATGCTGGCCTGCGGTATCATCTGGTTCCTTTCGGCCTTTGACTGGTCATTGACATTGGTGGATGACATCAACGATTCGATTCTGGCCAATTTGGGCAATGCGGTGACCTGGATATTCGTTCCCCTGGGATGGGGTACGGAATGGCAGTTCACCGTCGGTACCATAACCGGACTCCTGGCGAAAGAGAACGTGATCGGTACCTTCGGAGTATTGTTCGGATATGCGGACATAGCCGAAACCGGAGAGGACATCTGGGGAATAATTTCGTCCATGGTAACCCCTGTGGCGGGATTCTCTTTCCTGGTGTTCAACCTGCTGTGCGCACCGTGTTTCGCGGCAATCGGCGCCATGAGGCGTGAACTGGGATCCTGGAAGGCCACCGGAGCGGCGGTTCTGTACCAGACAATGCTGGCTTACGCGGTGTCCATGATAATCTACCAGATCGGAGTTCTGGCGATTTACGGAACCTTCGGACTCTGGACGGTGATATCGTTTATCACGGTTGCAGTGATGGCGTACATACTGATCAGCAAGGACCCCTTCGGTCAATACCGAAAGAGGGCCACGGAGGTTGCAATATGAATCTGGCAACTATCCTCGTGGGATTGGGCGTTGCGGCTTTCCTCATAGCTGCCGCATACTTCACGATAAAGGATTTCAGAACCGGCGGTTGCGCAAGTTGCAAGAATCGTGACAAGTGCAGTAAAAAACGTTGACGGCGTACAAAGAGGGGATAAACTGCGGTATCTGTCCGAAACAGGGCAGTTTTTACCGTAACATCCCTTCTTCGACGGCGTTTATGTTCAATACCGTGAGTAAACTTCAATCCTAAACTTTTTCCATTATTTTTGTTTCTAATATAACATAATATACTTAGAAAATCATCTCTGATTTATGTCGAAGCAAATGACCAAAGAGAGTCTTGCGGAGAAAACCCGTGTTTATATCGACACGCATCCGAGCATCAAAGACTGTGTCGCCAAAGGATTGGTGAACTACTCTGCTTTGGCGCGGAAAATTATGAAAGACATCGGTGTGGACAACGAAGAGGCGGTAATGATTGCCTGCCGCAGATACGCTTCGAAACTCGGCAAATCATCCAATCACGAAATGGAGATACTCAGTGTCCTCAAAGACAGCAGATTGGAGATGCGAACCAAGACTTGCATTGTAACCGCAAAGAACGATTGGTCTGTGCTTCACAAAATGGACAACCTTTTCAAAGACCTGTGGAACGAGAAATCGATTATGCAGGTGGTTCAGTCGGCTTCGGCGGTCACAATCATCGCCGACAAGATGCTGAAAGACAGAATCATGGACACCGTCGGAAGATTCAACATCATCAAGGTAAGGGAAAATCTTGTTGAAATCGTCGTGAAGTCCCCGGAAAAGATTGTGGAAACCACAGGTGTGATTGCATATCTGATCACGAATTTATCCGATGCGGGGATTAACATAGAGGAAACCGTCAGTTGTTACACCGATACGATTTTCATCGTCGACGAAGGGGATATGATCGACGCTTATTCCGTGCTGACGAAATGCATACAGTCCGCCGAAGAAACCTTCACCGAAGAATAATCATTCTTCGACGTCGAGACCGGCGATTCTGAGTTCGTTCATGAACCGATATTTGTCCTTGGGGGAAATCACCACGGCGGAAGATGTGCCGAAGTTGATTCTCACGACGTCGCGGGACATTCCGTAATACAGTGCGGCATCATCCCGTTCCGTATCCACGGATGTGATTTTATCGAATGCCACATAAAGCGGACCGTCAACGGAATCTATCGTCACCGTGTCGGAAGTCAGGGTGTAAGTTGTTTTGCGGTACACCGTTACCGAAGCAACAAGGATGAAAACGAGAATTCCGATTGCAAGTATGCACAATAACGTTCCGATCCAACCGGGACGGACCAATATCCATGCCGCAATTACCAGTATCATCAGCATCGGAACCGACCAGAACCAGCCTCCGATACGGCTTTTGTACACAGAATCATCCATGGTGATGGAATGTGGCGGACCTTTATATTATTTACATTTTTTTAACGCGCATATATTCCGAAACAACTCAGCACCGTACAATACGAAAAAAAGATACCCAGGTTCCACAACCTCACTCAATAATTATTGAATATCGAGGAAGGAATACGAAAGGAATGTTTTGCTCACACAAATTCGATTACGATTGGAATTTGATACAATCGTAAAAATTACGTAAGAAGTTTACCGATGTCGTTTATTTGGAAGGTTCCCACTTGCATCTTGCGGGAGATGTGATGGATCCGTCCGCTTTCATCTCTTTGAACGCTTTATCGATTTCTTTTTTGTCGAGGCCGGTCGCTTTCTGAACTTCGGTCGCGCTCATGGGTTTGCCCGCATCCTTCATGGCTTTCAATACAGCTTCCTTTGTCATGTTTATCGATTCTGCTTATGAACATTCTCTTAAAAATAATGATGGGCGCACAAGGAATGTGCAAATCCGCATTCAGTAGATTTGGCTGTATTGAAAACTCTGCCCGGGTTCACTCTAAGTAAATACCCGCCTCAATCGTCATGATACGCGTATTTTATCAAAATCAATTGAATAAAAACAATGGTGCGGATTCAGGGCAGCATGGTTTTTTGCAACCTTAATACTTTTTAAAACGATAAATTAAAGCAAAAATTACACTTTGCTTGATGTTATATAGATGTAATTTCCTATCAAAAACAGGGGGAAAATAAACTTGAAAATGACTTCAAAGGAAAGGTCGTTGGCAGTTTTCAGAGGGGAATTGCCTGACCGTGCCCCGGTGTGTGATTTTGACAATACGTCCATGTTGTCCCATTATGGATATGTACTGAACGATTGCAGAGCCAACTCATCAGTGAGCAATGAAATAATGACAAAATGGGCAAAGGATTCGATGTCCGATCTCGTATTTGGACCGATAGAATCCAAAGGTATATTTTTGGATATTCCGGGGCTGGAGGTTAAGTTACCGGAAAACAACCAAGGTTCGCTCAAGAATGTGTACTTTAATTCTATCGAAGAGGTTGAAACAAAGGATTTACCTAACCCTCTGGACGAAAAAGAGACTCCGAAATTTCATGAATATGTGGTAAACATGTTAAAATCCCAATGGGAAACGTTGAAAGACGTCTCGTCTCCTGCATGGTCCGAGGGAACGTTGACCACAACCGGATTCCTTTACGGTGCGGAAACGCTTCTGATGGACATGCTTCTTGAACCGAACAATGCCATAAAAGTGATTTCAAAATGTGCCGCATATTCAGAAAAATTGGTCAGAGCCCAACTTGAACGTTTTGATGCGGATTATGTGATTTACACGGACCCCGTTGCGTCTGCGGATATGATTGACGATGTAATGTTCCGCAAATACAATCTGAATCCTCTACGCACAAACATAACCGGCTGGAAGAGAGACTTCGGTGTCAATGCAATGCTTCACATATGCGGGGATACCACGCCGATGTTGAAGGACTTGGTTGAAACGGGTGCGAGAGCTGTCAGTTTGGATCACAAAGTAGATTTGGCCGAAGCCAGAAGAATCCTGGGCAAGGATGAGGTAATCGTCGGAAATATAGATCCTGTCAGAATTCTGATGAAAGGTTCTCCGGAAGAAGTCTATGCCGCATCCGAAAAATGTTTCAATGATGCCGGAAAAGACGGAAATTTTGTTTTCGCCGCAGGTTGTGCTGTGCCGATAGGAACATCGTTGGAGAATATACGTCAGTTTGCAATGGTTTCCAAGAACAACGCGTACAACTGATATCAAAACAAAACCGTATCCGGCATGGTCGGGTACGGTAATTTTCTCTTTATTTTTTGACGCATGTTTTCAAAACCAATATCGATTGAAAGTGTAAGATTAAACGTTCCTTCGTTTATACCGCCATATGAGTGAATTTTTATCCATCGGGCTGATAGCGGGATTTTTCACTACGTTGGGGTATACGCCTCAGATTGTCAAGGGATACCGGACAGGCAGGATGGACGATGTTTCCATACTGATGCCTTTATTGTTGATGATAGGTCTGGGTCTATGGTTGATTTACGGTCTTGTCATGGATGATTTTCCTATAATATTTTGGAATGCCATAGCCGTGGTTTTCAACTTTCTGATAATTGTGATGAAGTTGCATTATGATAAAAAAAGCAGAGGGGCTGAAAAGCTGCCCCCGGATGAGGATTTGTTGTGAAAAACATCCGATCCGTAGTGATGATTCAAACCCGACCGGATGCAAACCAATCACAAACTTCAAAGATTTCTGTTCATCAATTCTTCTGAAACTATGCAGTGAACTCTCAATACGGTTTTACCGAACAAAACCGAATCACGACTTTGTGTCTTGATATTTCCTTCAGTCTTTCATCAGCAACCAAAGTATTATCCAATCAAAAATGCCCCATTTTTTCATTCTTAATTTCTCCCAGTCTGTAAGACTTGGTTAAAAATTCATTTGATTCTTTATAAAACGACTCATTTTTATTTAAATACTGAAGCAGCTCCGGTAAAATTCAAAACTGAAAACTTCTTTCATTTGTTAATTTGGATTGGGGCGGTCGGTGAATATACAGTAAGCAAATTTTCATGAATACGGATAGAAATCACGCGGGGGAAGACATTTCATCGTTACTTCTTTTTTTTTCAAATCCGATATTTGTCTTTAATTATTTCTGTAAAAATTAAAATTAACGGACATAACGGCTTTAAATACTATTGTAAAGGTTTATTTTTATTAACGTTAAGGGTATTAATATACATACTAAAAAAAACAATACTTCGCACATGGGGAACATCAAGGCATCTTTGTTTCTGGCTGTGGTGATACTGGTTGTTTTTACAGCATTCGCATATGTTTTTACCGAAGTCGTTCCGGATGATTTTGATACCGAACAGGGTTTTTCGATATACTCTGATTCGCCGGTACCTTTGGGAAATCAGATTGAAGACATATTTGATTTTAAATACACCGATACTTCGGCAATTGTTTTAAAATACAAAGGACAGGATGAAATCGTATATGTTCCGAACATGATTGATGACAAACCCGTTACCGGCATAGCCGACGGAGCGTTCATCAGCAACCCGACGGTAAAGGAGGTCCACCTGCCGGATTCCGTTACGGAGTTGGGGATATCGGTTTTTGAAAAATGCTCGTCTCTTGAAACGGTAACTTTGCCTTGCGGTATTAACAAGATAAGCGAAAAGACATTCTATGAATGTTCGTCCCTTAACAGTTTGGAGATACCGGATACCGTTCTTACCGTGGACAGACTTTCATTTTGCCGTTGTTCTTCTTTGACGCACATCACAATTCCTTACGGCGTGGTCGAATTAGGACAGGATGCATTCAGCTATTCCGGTCTGATCACAATAGATTTGCCCGAAACGGTTTCAAAAATAGAAAAATACGCCTTTTATACCTGTTTGGATTTGAAAGAATTGACCATCCCGGAAGGTGTCACCATGATAGGCGCAAAGACTTTCTGGCATTGCGAATCGATGGAACATATTTATCTCCCTGAAAGTCTCAAAACAATCGAAATATCAGCCTTCGTAAGCTGTTACTCTCTGAAAGAGCTCCATATTCCGTCAAACACCACGAATATCAGTATTTACGCCTTCGAATATTGCAATTCGCTGACGGAATTCACAGTGGGTGAAGGAAACAGCAAATACGAAAGCATCGACGGAGTTCTTTATGACAAGACCAGCAAAATGCTGTTCGCCTGCCCGGCTCTGAAGGAAGGTCACGTCACAATCGCTTACGGAACCAAGTCGATAAACGGTTTGGCATTCCACAATTGCATAAATTTGACGGATGTCACGATACCCGACACCGTCACGAAGATAGGCGGCAGCGCGTTCAGTAGCTCTTCCCTTACATACATATGGATACCCAGCAGTGTCATCGATATAGTGGGAAGCACCTTCTCCGGTTGCCATCAATTGACCGAGATAGAAGTCAGCAGGGACAATCCGGTTTACGGTTCGGTGGACGGTATACTGTACCGCGATAATATGGAAACACTGTTCATGGCTCCTCCCGGCAAAGGCGGGCATATAACAATACCGGACGGCGTGAAAACAATTTACGGCAACGCGTTCTATGTGAATTACGTCCTCACCGGAGTCACGTTCCCGGATTCGCTGACCGCCATCAATTCAAGCGCTTTTTGGATGTGCCCGGCTTTGACGGATGTAATCATACCTGCAAACGTTACCGAAATAGGAAACTATGCCTTCAGTGAATGCAGTTCGTTGGAATACATAATTTTCCTCGGAAACGGCATGGAGCAAAGTTACGGCCCAATCCCTGTCGAAAAAACAATATACTATCTTGAAGGAAACACCGGTTTCGAATCTTGGAGAAACAGATACAAAATCCCCGTATCGCCTCCCGACAAAGTGACCGGCGTCTATTTTTACAACAATTCCTCCGAACTGAAATTCAGTTGGAATTATCCTGCCAACCATATCCGGGAGATAACCTCTTACACAATTTCGTACCGTGAAGCGGGTACGGACGATCCTTTCCGATATCTTGAAACTTACAGCAACATGGGCACCTCAATAGCGGGCCTGAAATCAGATACGGATTATGAACTGAGAATAGTTTCCGAAAACTTTGCAGGAACTTCCGAGAGCATTCTGTCCGGAAAAACCCTCAGGATTTATTCTGTGGATTTCAAAGCCAACGGAGGCAACGGAGTACCGCCGTCCGCAATATATGCCGACGAAGGCACATCTTTGACGCTTCCCGGTGCGGAAGATCTGCACATGACGGGACATTCCTTTATCGGTTGGTCATTATCGCCGTCAGGCCCTTCGCTGGAAAACAATATGATTGTCGCGGATGACAACGTCACACTGTACGCGGTTTGGAAAACCGAAATGTACACTATTTATTTCGAGACCTCGGGCGGCGATCTCATCCCGCCGGTGCAGCAATATTACGGCACTTCCGTAGACGTTCCCGAAAATCCTTCCAGAGAAGGTCATACTTTTATCGACTGGGACGTCGCCGTTCCGGAAACCATGCCTGCCGAAAATTCCACTATATGCGCAATATGGGAGATCAACGGGTACAATATCGTGTGGATTGTGGATGATGTGAAACTCGATATCGATATTGATTACGGTTCACGCATCAATATTCCGAGATTTAATGTCAAAGAAGGTCATGAATTCATCGGCTGGGACACAGAAATACCAGAAACCATGCCGGCCGAGGATTTGACGATAAAGGCAATCTGGTCCGTTAACACATACACATTGACCAGGATTGTCGACGGAGTTCAGTTTATCGATTATTATTCTTACGGATCTGAAATCGACACAATGGAAAATCCCGTTAAAGAAGGTCACACTTTCATCGGCTGGGACAAAAAAATACCGAAACATATGCCGGCAGAGAATCTCACAATAACCGCATCGTGGGAAATCAATCAATATGCAGTGATATTTATTCTTGGCAACGGTGAAAGCAATCTCGTAATATCCCGGGATTACGGCACAAATATACCCATTCCTGAAAATCCGAATCGGGAAGGTCATACATTCCTTGGTTGGAATATGCCGATACCGAGTACGATGCCGTCCGAAAATTTGGAAATATCGGCTGAGTGGAGCACTAACACATACCGTATTTTCTGGGTAATCGACGGTTTGGAAACCGAACAGGAATATTCATTCGGAACTTCCATATCTTCGGTTGAAAATCCGGTCAAAGAAGGTTATACCTTTGCAGGTTGGAATCCCGACGTACCGGAAACCATGCCCTCGGGAGATATCATTCTGCAAGCTCTTTGGAATTTGAATACATACAGAGTTTCATGGAATATCGGCGATACGGTGTTTGAGGTGAATGCCGAATACGGTTCACAGATACAGGTTCCAAAAATTATACAAAGAGAAGGTTGTGAGTTTATGGGATGGGATTCCCAGATTCCGGAAACCATGCCTGCTCACAATTTGGAAATAAGTGCATTGTGGCACACCTTCGAATATTCTGTAACTTGGATCGTCGATGATGCACGGATTGCGGAGACATACGAATTCGGAGACCGGATAATTCTTCCGGAACCTCCTGTCAAAGAAGGTTATTCCTTTATCGGCTGGGACGGTGATGTCCCGGGATCAATGCCTTCGAAAGATTTGGAAGTAACCGCATTGTGGAAAATCAATCAGTACACCGTTACTTTGATTTTAAACAACGGTGAAAATAACGTATCGATTGCTCGGGACTATGGTGCAGAAATTCCAATTCCCGAAATCCCGGTCAAAGAAGGCCATGCCTTTGAAGGGTGGAGTGCGGAGATACCCGAAATTATGCCTGCCGAAGACTTGACCGTATCGGCAACATGGTCCGTGAACAAGTATTCCGTCAGATGGATCGTTGACGGTATCGAATCCGTTGATGAATACGCATACGGTGAAGACATCCAAAAAAATCCCCCTGTGAAGAACGGGTACTGTTTCGATTGTTGGAGCGGAGACGTTCCCGCCGCAATGCCCTCTGAAAATCTTATGTTCGTCGCAATGTGGAATATTGAAAAATACATGCTGACTTTTGATTTGGGAAACAGCATCATGGAAATATCGGTGGATTTCGGAGCCGAAATTGATTTTGACGGAACGCCTGAACGGCAGGGTCACGAATTCATAGGTTGGAGTTCCGAACTTCCCCTTGCGATGCCTGCGGAAAACATCACTGTTTCCGCCTTGTGGAATCCGAAGACGTATACTGTTTACTGGGTGGTTGACGGCGAGGTTCTGGAATCTTCGGAAGTACAATACGGAAGTTTACCATCCAAACCCGTTGATGAGCCGGTCAAAGAATCCGACGATATCCGGCATTATTCGTTCATCAGATGGTCTCCCGAACCCGATATCGTTGCATACGACACGGTGTATCATGCTGTGTTCAACGAAACGTCCCGCACGTATATTGTTGCCTATGATACAAACGGAGGTACCGGAGACACACCGCCCCCCGCGTCTCTGAATTACGGGACCGTGCTGCAACTCTCTCCCATCGACGGATTGTACCGGGACGGCCATGTTCTCAAAGGTTGGAGCACAATGTCTTCCGGAAACGCGATGGAAAAATTGGAAGTAAAAGGCAACACGACTATTTACGCGGTTTGGGACACCGTTCCCAATCCTGAATCCGAAGATGAACCGATACCGTTGGTTATACCGGCGACCGTGGCAACTTCGGCAGTGGCTTTCTCAATGATCCTGATATGGAGGAGAATGCGGCAATCGGGAAAGGTTGAGTGATGCTTCTGAACAGATTTTTCAAAGTCAAGTGACATGTGTTTGTGAGGGTCACAAATAATACAGATTGAAAAAAGATTCAGAACCGCGGTCCGCGGAGATATGCCCTGAATACGGTAAATCGTAAGTTTCCGATTCAGGGCGATTCTGAAACCTATCATCAAAAATGAGAATTGAACAATGGTTTTACAGAATTTGCTTAACAATGATTATTAACCCAAAACTGCTAAAATAAACACATGTCCGGCAGGATAAAAAGTCTGTTCGCAGGGTTTGCCGCAATCCTTTTGATAACGACCTTGGCAATCCTGATAGTCACTGTCGGCACGGGAACGGTTTACTCCGTTCAGGGCACGGAGCCGGAAAACGGCACCGTCGAAGGTTACGGGGAATACAAACCAGGTGCGTGGGTGGTATTGATTGCGATACCGGACGAAGGTTACGAGTTCGTGGAGTGGTACGACGAATTGGAAAACCGATCCCTCGGCGGATATGACCGATATTCTTTGATTGTCAGAGGCGACGAAAAGATAACTGCAATTTTCAGATTGAAAGAATTCAATGTCAGAGTGAACACAACCGGTGAGGCTGAAATAACGGGGGCGGGAACGTATCATTCCGGCGACACGGTGACACTGTCCGCCACGCCGAAAGAAAACTACACATTTTCACACTGGGTGTACAAAGGGGACACCTTCGAAGAATCCGTATTCACATTTGTTGTCGAAGAGAATGCCGTGATCCGGTGTGTTCTCACGGGGGATCCCTGCGATATAACGATTGTTCCCGGAAACCACATAGAGACGGCTCCAACTTCAGGGACGTATGAATACGGTTCCAAAATCGGATTGTACGCAACTGCGGAAGAAGGTTATGTCGTAGACATGTGGAAATCCGAGGAAAAGGTTCTGGGTTACGGATCCCGAATTACTTATGAGGTTCGCGGCGATGCGGAAATATACGTCTTCTCCGCGCTTTACCTGGATGCGGATTTCACAACGACCCAGACCGGGTACGGTGAACCGTATACGTTTACCTGCAAAAGTAATGATTCCGTAACGTATTCCAATACATGGTCTGCCAAGGGAGAAGGTGTAAAAACTAAAACACTTTACGGGGAGTATTTGTATTCCATGAATTTGGATTGCACGTACGGCGAAGATTCCAAAGGCATATGGACTCTGGAAATTCGCTATCCGAACACTATTACGGTTGAGGATATGAGGTCGATTACAATCACTCACACCGTTCATTGCGAGGGTTACGAAAAATCGGTTTCCAACACATATTCTGCATACGGATGGAAATATTCGAACGGCAATTATTCTCTGTTCTTGAAATTGAATCCTTCGGATTATGTCAGTGCAAAGAGTTTTTCGGACACTTGGAACAAAACATACAAGATGTATTTCAATCAAAGTAATCTATGGAACGGAATTGTGGTTCAAAACAGTACGATAAAATCCGTTGCTGATTCTTTGGATACTATAACCACAGGAATGACCCGGACGCAGAAAGCGCAATGCATCCTGGATTTCGTAACGTATACCGTCAACTATACGAGCGATCAGAGCCTGTACGGTCAAAGCGAGTATTTCGCAACCGCTTACGGGACATTGTACCTGAGAAAAGGAGACTGCGAAGATTCATCGATTCTCTTTGTCTCCCTGGCCAGTTACTGTGGTTTTGAAACCTATCTCATTTCACCGCCGGGACATATGGCCGGAGGTGTCGTGCTTCCCGGCATGGGAGGCAATTTTAAAACGAATCCGGGATTGTATTTCTGTGAAACGACTCTGAAAGGTGCAAAAGTAGGATACATTTCCCCGTCATACACAGGCGTATCATGTACGTTGGAGACTGTGTCCGTGTATCGGTGGTAAACACAATAAACCCCGGAAGTGGTAAAATGGAGCCGCTTGGGAGATTTGAACTCCCGACCTGCTGATTACAAGTCAGCCGCACTACCGGGCTATGCAAAAGCGGCACCAAGCCAGCAAATGTGTGACTTACTTTTATTACTTTCCATCGATTCGAATCAATAATACGGTCTTCCTGCGTAAACCGATATATTTAATACGGGTTACGTATTCGCAAATCCGTTGCATATCCAACATTATCATTTGGTGATAGAAAATGGCAGAAACCGACTCTAAACCTAAGGCGAAAACCGCCAAGAAAGAATCCGAAGAGAAGAAAACAATGGACATCCTCAGCCTGAGGTACTGTGCATATTTTGCCGAGGACATGACCCTTTACGATACTACCGAAGAGGATAAGGCAAAAGAGGCAGGTCTGTATGACGAACAGTTCACTTACAAACCCATGGTGTACATCACAGGTTCCAACTCCCTTTTCCCCGCACTTGCGCAGGCCATCGAAGAGGCAGAGCCCGGAAAACTTACCGAAGTGACCGTACCCTGCGATGAAGCCGCGGGCCCCAGAGATCCCAAGCTGATCGAAACCTTCCGTGAAAAGGAATTCCACAAACAGGAACTCAATCCTTATCCGGGCATGAGGGTCACCCTCGGCGAACGCTCCGGTACCGTCATGAATGTCGCGGCCGGACGCATAAGGGTGGATTTCAACAGCCTACTCGCAGGTCACGATCTTGTCTACAAGTTCACCGTTTCCGAGCCCGTCAAAGATTCCGTCGAGAAGGCAAAAGCAATCTTCGAGAACGATTTCGGAACTTCCGAAGGTTTCGAATTCGACATAACCGAAGACAAGGTCGCAGTCACCGTTTCCGATCTTGCCAAGTTCAACCAGAACTGGGTTATGGCCAGATTCAAGATTGTTGGAGATCTCAGAGCCGTCTTTAACGTAGACAGAATCGAGTTCATCGAAGTCTGGGCCTCCGGTAAGAAAAAGGAAGCCGACGAAGAGAAGGACGAAGAGTGATTTCACTCTTCCCAAAACATCTTAAACAAATTCCTTAAATTTTCTCTGATACCGTATAATTGATTCTCAATGTTCTTTTGCGTCCAGTGTAGAAAGATATTTAAAATGGGTTCTTATCTGTGAAAAGTACAGGACGGGTGGCCTAGTCAGGATATGGCAGCAGCCTCCTAAGCTGCAGGCCGAGGGTTCGAATCCCTCCCCGTTCGCCATTCACAACCCGGAACGTACCCGTTTCGGATTATTCTTTGCCGAATATTTCATCCAACAGATACATTGTGCCTGATATGCCGTAAATGGGACGCGG
Organism: Candidatus Methanomethylophilaceae archaeon; assembly: GCA_050950505.1. Classification (GTDB taxonomy): domain Archaea; phylum Thermoplasmatota; class Thermoplasmata; order Methanomassiliicoccales; family Methanomethylophilaceae; genus VadinCA11. Next base: position 976,742 of record JBMNHS010000001.1, read on the forward strand.
CAGAAATCCGATTTTTGCAAGGCTCGGATACCCTATGTCCACTCCTTTGTAACAACGGTCGGACAGTTCCAGCATCTCTGCCGTATGTCCGTCCGCGAATACAAAATCAATCTTTTCGGGCAGCGGATCCGAACGCCAGGCGTTCTCGGCACCTATGTCCCTGAGAAAACTTCGGATTTTTGCGGCGGTGTCTTCATCGGTGCCGGGATTGGGCGTCAGTGACGCGGGAGCCATTCCAAGATATCCGAACAGCCATTTTGTCAGCGGAAGAAGCACCGATCCGTCCGCCGTTGCGGCGAAATCGTTGCCTTTGACTTTGTTCGTGTACAGGGTGCCTTTTATACGTTTGAAGACCCGGACTTTGCGGTCGTTGATGAGGTTTTTCACTCTGTCGGCATTTCTGCCGGTTTTCGAGGCGACGGTTTCAATCCATCCTTCGGTGGCATCGAATCCCACGGGGGAGCCTCCATCGAACCGTATCGAAGGTATTCCGTATTTTTCCTCGTAATATTCTGCGGTTCTTGCGCAGTATTCGTTGCTGACAATCACATTGTATTCCGCTGAAACGGATTTTTCTATGTCCTCGCGTCCGCAACCCGCCCCGGGGGACGATACGACTTCCAACCCCGTCATTTCCAACAGATTCTTCAAATCTTCAAACGCACTTTCCCAATCGTTGCTGGTTATCGGAAGACCCAGTATATTCACTGTTCCCGGAATGGTATCTTTCTTTTTGGGATCCATCCATTGAATCATTCTCCGTACGGTATGATCGTATCCCGAGGAAAACGGTTCGGAAATCAAAGACTCTTCAACTGCCATGGCCTTATCGGAACATCCCGCGAGCTCAATGGCATCGGTTATGTTGTCTCCGATGAGCGCGGCTCCCGGTGATTTGATGAACACGTTGAAAACATCATCATCCGCGCACAGGATGGGAAGGCATTCCTCTATCTTGTCAATGGAACCGTGAATGTAATCGTCCTCGTCCATGTAGGTGCAAGGTATTCTCGGCTGGCCGAAGAAAAAAGGAAGGGAATATTTCTCGTAATCTCCCGGTCCGGCTTTTGAATAATATTTGGAAGCCGAGAAAGAATGGTATCCTCTGCAGCCGCCGGGACCATGGAGCACTGCCCTGCCGTCCCTGAAACTTTCCACGGCCATGATTGCTCCGGTGAAACCGTCGGGAAGTACCGTCATTCCTCCAACCTCCATCCTTCCACCGCCGGGACCAGCAGCATATTCGCAAGTTTGCGTCCGAACTTCAAAACCCCGTCCAGTCCAACGTCGGGTCTGCTGTAACTCATTATTTTGGCATCAAGGGACGTCAGACCGCTGTCAGTTAGAATGAGGTCGGGTTTAAACTTGTCAACGTCCGACTTCAAATCCAGTATGTCGTAATCTTCGGCATAGGGAATTCCCAATCCGTCATATCTCGGATCGAGACCCTCTTTCCGTTCGTGTCTCGGCCCCATGCCTATTTTGACGATTTCCACATCCAAGTCCGACAGTATTTCCAAAAGCCAGAACATGTCCGGGGTGAATCTGTTCTCGATGATGACGCGTTTCCCTTTCAGCTTTTTCTTCAGCCTTTCCACTTCAGAAAGATATTTTCTTTCCCCCTGTTTGCAAACTTCTTCGGCTTTGTTTTCTATGCCGAAAAGATTTCCTATCTTTTTATGGAATTCTTTGTAACTTCTGAGTCCGACGGGCAGCGTCTCTTTTTCGACCCGCAGACCGGTTTTGGACTCGAAGAGACGGACTATGCTCTTCGATTCGGATTCATCGGAAGCGGCGAAGGTAAATTTCCCTTTCTTTATGTTCTTCATGGAATCCATGGATGTTTCATACATGAATCTGCAATTTATCCGTATTCCGAGTTCGGAGAACAAATCGGCGGTGCTTTTATCCGGAAGACGTCCCCGTCTGAAGAGATATCTTTCGGCCACGGTGTTTACCGTCATGTCCTCGGAAATCACGTCATTATCCACGATGTCGAGCATAGCCTCGGCGGATGCGATGTACCCTTCACCCATGTCCCCGGTAATGTTTCCGTCCGCTTCGATGATTCTGAAATAAAGTTCAGGGTATTCGTTGCTTACGGCGTTCACGACATCCATCGCATTGTCTCCGATTATTCCCGAAGCGCAGGTCGTCACAATAAAGAAACTCTTATGTCCCTCCAGTATCAAATCCCGTATCTTCTGTTCAAGGGATCCCGCCCCTCCGAACACCGATATGGTGTCATCCATTTCGGTGGAGTGCACGTTTGAAGACCGGAAATCCGTGCCGTGTCCTCTCTTGATTTCGGCAATGACCTTCAAAGTGTACATTATATGGGCGCAGCTTCTGGGCCCGTGAACAATAATGACGGCATCGGTGACGGACATACATCCGTACACGGCCCCGACGGCGGCACAATAGTTGATTATCTTTTTCTTGGTGGTTGTTTTTTTCCCGGTTGTCGTTTTCATGCAGGCAAGACAGCCTTCCGGCAACAGATTCGGCATTCCGCGGTTTCCGAGGACGCGTTCCCCTTTGGCTATCCTGCCCATTTCTGCATCGTCAAGCGGATAAGAGCCCAGGAGTTCGGTTTCACCGTTTTTTATACTCAGTATGTGTGACGATATCTTCTCAAACTCTTTTGCGGAATCGGAATCGGGATAAAGTTCCGACACGGTCTTTCCCGCAGATTCCGCCTCTGCGAAATATTCACTTCTGGGAATGCGGGCGACAATCGGCAATCCCACGGCTTCGGCGAACCTTTCCACCATGTCATATTCGTTCTCCATTCCTCTGTGGTTCAGTATTATACCGGCGACTCTCGGAGTCCCCTTGTCAAAATTTCTTATCCCTTTCAGTATGTTGTTGGCGGCGTAGACCGACATGAATTCCCCGGAAGTGACCAGATAGACGCCGTCCGCATATTCGTTTCTCAAAGGTACGGCGAACCCGCCGCAAACCACATCGCCGAGGACATCGTATATTTTTACATCTAAATCCAAACCCTCCACGCCCAGATTCTTAAGGGTTTCGAATGTGCTGAGTATTCCTCTTCCCGCGCAGCCTATGCCCGGTTCCGGTCCGCCGGCTTCCACGCACCGTATGCCCCTCACGCCGTTAAGCACTATGTCCTCAAGATGTCTGTCGTACGGCGGAGTCTTTCTCATATAGTCGAGGACAGTCGTCTGCTCGTTTCCGTCCAAAAGTAGCCGTGTGGAATCATGTTTCGGATCGCATCCGATTTGGAGTACTTTCTTTCCCATTCCTGCCAGTATATAGGATATGTTGGCGGACACCGTGGATTTGCCTATGCCGCCTTTGCCGTAAACGGCAATCTGAAGGGCTCCGTTCATATGGTGGAATATACATCCAATTTAAATAAAAGGCTTGGAATTTTTAGGCTTGTAGGGGAGTATTGGGAGCATCAGTGTTTTATGCCAAGCAATTTAAAAATTTCTCTCTTTTCGGTCACGATGCACAGATTAATTTTCTCTTTGCAAATATGAAACATTCCGAGTGCTGTGACAAGCCGGGAGCCACGTGCATGTTTTATTTTCAAAAGACTTGGTTCGACAATCATTGCAGACGTATCAATATCTTCAAACATTACACAGACGGGCCTAAAATTGTTTTTAATCCGAACAGGAGTTTTTTCTGTTAACGATTCAACATACGGATTGTTCTTTCCTGTGTCGTCGATATTTTCGACCGGTGGGTGCCTGAACGAATATTATATTATTCTTTTTACGTTTTTTATATTTGATATAAATACAGATGAACATTTATAGTTAGATGACCATAAATGGGTAAGGCAACGCCTTACAAATTTGGTGATGTTATGAGGTTAAAATCTCTGTTGGCGGCATTGATTGCTGTAGCGATGATTTCCGTACCCTTTGCGGCAGTCGTCGGAGTACAGGATGTTTATGCCGATGATGGTGAAGACGCAGGTGTCAAAGTCGGAGATGCCTGGGGATTCAGCGCGACTTTGGATTCGTTTGATGATTTTGAAGAATTCGGAGAATCTTTGGAGGAGATACTCGGAGAATTCTTCGGTGAAGAGGGTGAAGAATTCTCACTTTTGGATTTTATCATGGATATCTTAAGTCCTGATGAATATGCCGATGAAGACGACGGCGAAGGAGAAGGTTCCGATTTTGATGAACTTCTCAGTGAAGAGGATTTGGAAATCATTTTGGATATCTTTGAAAAGTTGGCTACACTTAAGTTCAATATCGTCATTGCAGGAATCATTGAAGTCACACAGGCTGACGAAAACGGATACACCGTGTCTGTCGATGCAGGCGTCAGCGCTGATGTTTCATTGAAAGTGGACATCAACAGTCTCGAAAAGATGTATGAAGAGATAGCGGAAATGATTCCCGAAGAAGGCGAAGGAGACTACAGCGAAATCTGGGAGACGATTGAACACATTCTTGAAATGGCACCCGACTACATCGGAGACGGCAAACTGTTTGTCAAACTCGATCTCCTGCTCGCTTTGATGTTGTCCGGGACTGTCATGTATGATTCCGATTGGGAATTAAAGAACGCAGACATTTCCACCGATCTTGTCGGTACGGTCGGACTTGAAACGAATGTGGATATAGTCGGAACAATCTTTGAATTTATATTCAATGAAGATGATTCCTCGTTACCCACGTCCCTGCTCCAATATTTGGATGACGGAGAAAGGGATGTCTACAGCGTCACGGTCGGATTATCCTTCGATAATACCGTGTATACCGTCGGTGATTCCGTTCTGGATACTGTCGTTATGGGCATAACTGTCGATGCGGAAGCACCGGTATCCTTGCTTGTTGCGCTTAAATTTATACTCGAGATTCCGAATGAAATATACCGGACGGGATCGAATCTGCAATTTAGTTTGGCTGATGCAAATGTAAGTTATGAGTACGGTTATGATGAAGCAATTCCTTTGCTCTATATCGTCGATGAAGCCATCTATCTAACAGTTATCAAAGCTGATGAGGCGGATGATGCTGACGGAGACAAGTCTGTACTTTTCCTGGAAGGACCGGATAAGACTGCCGTTCGCAACGATTTCAAGAAAGTCAAAAACACATACAACGGCATGGTTTCCAAGGTTGGTCCTTCCAATGTAACATTATATGGTCTGGAATATGACGAAGAAGAGGACGAATTCGAATTTGTCGTGTCGGAGAAAATTGAGGTTCCCTTTAACAAGAGGATGACGAATCTCCCGGTCCTGGATAATCTTGTTCTCGGAGAAGAAGATGAGTATGTTGAGTACAAGCATGTCGGATGGGGGTGCATCAATACGGAACCCGGAGACGTCGTGGAATACGACGACTACGAGGATATGACAATCTGGAATCCTGCCTGGAAAGTAAAGGGAGACCTAAAACTGTATCCGATATATGCATACGTATACGAAGATTTAGAAGATACGCTCGGTTACTTGAGTTCCATTTTCTACTTCGATCTTGTTTATGTCAAAGTAGATATCAACGAACTTGATGATGTCGGCTTGGATTTCGAATCTGGAGCACTTCTGTATATCGACGTGTACGATGGAGACAAGTTCCTTTACACATGGAAGATAGGCAGTCCCAATGGAATATGGGGTGGAGAGATAACCAACTTCAGGATTGGAGTTTTGAATGAAGGAGATCTTTTCAATGAAGCCAAGAAAGAACTTGACGGATCCGTTCTGTTCCTGAACTTCAGTTCATCGGGAACGACACCGTTTGGGACCACCGTGAGCTACAACGTTGAAGGAGTGTTCAGCGACGGCACGGAACTGTATGTGTATCTTGTGCTCGAAAACGAGGAAGGAAAATTCCTGGGATTGGAACCCATGGGTATTTACGTTGTTGACGGCAACACGGTTCTGTTCAATGTACCTCACTGTTCCGTATACGCATTGAGCGCAATACCCCAGTCCTCTTCATCCGATGGCGGGTTGTCCACGAGTGTATACGCAATAGTTGCCGTGGTCGCAATCCTTCTGGTTGCGGGTGTGGCGTACGTCATGTTCAGCAGGAGGGGCTGAAATAAACTCTAAAACCGGGGCAATTCCCCGGTAATTATTTTTTTATTATGATGCTTTTGCGTCATAGAGCGGACGTTCGTACGCTATGAAATATGACCGTCACTGACGTATGCGTAAGATTGTGACACGGTATTTTTGATTATTGGTATCGTCAATCACCCTGTGATAAAAATTTCCATTTTCGGTTTCATGTGTTATGGAATTTTCGTTGTCCGTGACGGTGTAAAACGCAACGTTAATTCAAGCATCTCAAATCCCTGCATATCAATGACGAATGTTTCTTTTGAATCCTATCTTAAAATATCTGAATTATGCCTAATTTAAAACGGTTATCTTATGATTATTTCATAAACGGTTCAACTTGGAATGATGCCGTCATACGCATGGACGCGATCGGTTTGCGTTGACACACATATTATATAGTATTGTTTTTTAATATTATTATATTGCGAAAAGAATATAAATTAGCATTTATAGTTAAATAGCGTTAACACAATAGGGTAATGCCTTACAAAATTTGGAATGTCTTATGAGGTTTGGTGATGTTATGAGGTTAAAATCTCTGTTGGCGGCATTGATTGCTGTAGCGATGATTTCCGTACCCTTTGCGGCAGTCGTCGGAGTACAGGATGTTTATGCCGATGAAAGTGAAGAGTTAGACGTCAAAGTCGGAGATGCCTGGGGATTCAGCGCGACTTTGAATTCGTTTGATGATTTTGAAGAATTCGGAGAATCTTTGGAGGATATACTCGGTGAATTATTCGGCGAAGGTTTCACTGTTACAGATCTTCTGGAAATGATTCTCGGTTCCGGTGACGATGATGACGATGACGAAGACGATTTTGATTTCAGCAGTCTTTTCGATATCGGCGAAGATGACTTGAAAATTCTTTTGGAAATCTTTAATGCGTTGGAAATAATTGATTTCAATATCGTCATCGCAGGAATCATTGAAGTCATACAGGCTGACGAAACTGGATACGCAATTGCTGTCGATGCAGGCGTCAGTGCTGAGGTTTCATTGAACATCGAAGAGAATCTTGTCGATATACTCGGTACCGTAGAGGATTTGGCTCCTCACGAATACGATGATGACAGTATCTGGAATAAAATCATTTCACTTCTTGGGGAAGACAGTTTCTTCGGAACGGGCGATTTGCTTGTCGATCTCAATCTCTCGCTCGCTTTGATGTTATCCGGAATAATCAAGCTCGATCCCGATTGGAATCTAAAGCACGTAGAATTTTCTGTTGACATCGTCGGCACGGCTAGCCTTGAAACCAATATAGACCTGTACGGAACATTGGTTGGAATAATTGACGCCTTTAATAACCTTGGAGATCCCGATTACACGATGCCCACTGTTGAATATTTGGATGACGGTACAGACGTTTTCAGTTTCGAGATTAGATACTCCACCGATACTGCCACATATTTTGGTAAAGATATCATAAACAGATACTAATGTCATGGGCTTCACCATTGATGTGACTGCACCGGAGGCAATACTTTCGATTTTATCCCTTATTACGGGCAAATTGTGTGATGAGGGAGAAACATCCCTGGAATTCAGTACCGCAAACGTGGAAACCCAGTACGGTGTCCAAGATTCTTCGGATAGTTCCGAACTCGAATTTATTCGCTCTATAGTGAGCCTCGGTAATGAGTCCGGTCTTTTCCTGGAAGACACGGGAAAGACTGCCGTTCGCAACGATTTCAGGAAAGTCGAAGACGCATATAGTGGTCTGGTTTCCGAGTTCGGCCCCTGCAAAGTGACCTTTTGTGACATTGCGTATGATGAAGATACCCCGGATGAACCGGATTTCGTTGTGTTGAGTGAAATTGATGTTCCCTTTAATGGAAAAATTACAGGTTTTCCCGTTTTAGATAATGTCACTTATGACGAGGGAGCCACAATGTACAAGCATGTCGGATGGGGGTATGTTCCAGTTGAATACAGGGATTGTGATTACGGAGAGTATTATAATTTCATGATAAACTGGAATCCTGCCTGGAAAGTAAAGGGAGATGTGAATCTGTACCCCATATTCGCAAAGATACACACAAGTCTGGCTGATGCGCTCGATGAGTTAGGGAATGATTATGAGCCGTTCCATTATGCCAAGGTTGACATCAGCAATTTGACAGATGATGGCGAATATCTCTTTGATGCATACGGAACTCTGTTTGTTGAAGTGTACGATGGCAACAAGTACCTTTACACCTGGATTATATCGGGCGACGAATCGGACGAGGACGATGGATTGATAACCAACTTCGGAATCAACACTCTGGAAGAAGGGAGTCTTTTCAATGACGCCATGGGCGAATTTGACGGATCCGTTCTGTTTCTGAACTTCAGTTCGTCAGGACCGACGCCTTCGGGAACTGCCGTGAGCTACAACGTCGAAGGTGTGTTTGAAGACGGTATGGAAGTGTATGTGTATCTGGTGCTTGAAGACGATGACGGTGCCTTCCTTGGATTGAAACTTATGGGTGTTTACGTCGTCGACGGCAACGCGGTTCTGTTTAACGTGCCTCATTGTTCCGTATACGCACTGAACGCAATACCTCAGCCCTCTGACCCGTCCAACGACGGTCCGTCGACCGATGACAATCCGCCCTCCGGTGAAGGTTCATCATCCGATGGCGGTTTGTCCACGAACGTATACATGATAGTCGCTGTGGCCGCAATCCTTCTGGTTGCGGGTGTGGCGTACGTCATGTTCAGCAGGAGGGGCTGAAACAAACCCTAAAAACCGGGGCAAGTCCCCGGTATTTATTCTTTTTTCAATCTTGATATTTTTCTGAGCTGGCCGATATACAGTTCGTGCATCTCATTGGATTTCTTTTTCAGCGCGACGGCTTCCTTTTTCAGCCTGTGTGCTTCTCTGTTGCACTCATCAATCATTCTTTCGAATTTTATCCGGTCCGATTCGGCTTTCTTTTCTTTCATGCGCATGCTTTTGGCCGCTTGGGAATACATGTTGATCTGATTCCTCTCGGTGGTCAGGTCCAAAGCGTTTTTGCCTTTCCGTTCATCATGCCGAGTCCTCCAGGATTCGGCTTTGTTCTCGGAATCCATGGCTTCCCTGGAACACTCATCCCTCATCTTGGAGGAATTTCCGGCTTTGGAAGACAGGGTTTTGACTTTTTTCACAAGAGCTCTGTGTTCGTCCATCATACGTTCCGATGCGGTGATGAGATTTTCGGCTTCCGACCGGTACTCTTCTGCCAACCTTTCCGTTTCGGCAATCTCTTCCATGTTCCGTTATATTTGTGTCTGATTTAATCCTGTGCGGGAAAAATGTATATCCTCGGTTCTGATTAACGGCATTCATGTCCGATGAGAGTTACAAAAAATGCAGAACCTGCCGTTTCTGCGATCACGCCGACAGCAAGTGGATTTGTCGGTTCACCGGCGAAAACAACGATTCCGACGGAACCTGTAATAAGTACAGGCCCGGAATCTGTGAAACATGCAACTCTTATTACATCGAAGACGGAAAAGAAATGTGCGGTATGAATTCCCGGGAAACCTTCGGACTGGATGTCTGTTCCATGTACGATCCCGGATATTCAGGATGAACTTTTTTCGGCTTTGCGTCTGTTCAGGGAGTTTTTGACGCTGGATTTGGCATTGCTTCTTCCCATAAGGACATTCTTTGCCGTTTCCGGAATTCCAAGCATGACTATATTGTCCGTAACTCCGACGCAGGATTCCATTTCTTTTCTGACCTGCGAATAGGAATTTTGCAGATTGCCGATCACGGAATTCATGATACCGGTTATCTCGTAGAGATTTTCATTGACGAAATCATCTCTGTTTTTGAATTTACCGGAACATCGACCTGAGTTGCATACCGCATCTCCGTAAGCGGCGTCAAGTCCGCCGCGGTCTTCCATAAAATCGGAATACCGTGCCAAAAACGGATTGTAGGTTCCGTCCAGATAATCATCGTTCAGATCGTCAACGGCATCCATAATGTACACTATGGAAGTCAAATGTTCAAACAGATCCGCGGTGTGTTCGCTGAAACCTCCGCCGGATATGTCATCGAGAGGACGGGAAAGTGTTCTGCCGAATTCGGTGCCCATTCTGACGGCGTCGGTACATCCGTCCAATTCCATCTCCCTGAGCCTTCTGTATCCTTCGCCGACTATTCCGTCATATTCGGGATACAGCTCTTCGGCTTTCCGAATGGCTCGGTTCATGGCCAAAGAAATAAGTTTGGTTCTCGGGGAAGGTTTGTCGTAATCGTCGTCAACTAATTCCCATTTGGTAAGCAACACGGTATACCCCGCCATTTTTTGCATAAGATCCGATTTGGCATAAGGACCTCTGAAAACGCAAAAACTCGTTTTCGTGGATTCGAAATCCGTTATATCGCCGTATATGGAATTCAGCACTATGGTGTTGAATGTCATGTCGTAGTTCACGGCGGCCGTGGATATCAGGCCGAAGGAATCCCTCAGTCCGTGACAGGCTTCACAGTAATACCTACGGTAATCTATGAGGTCGTTGGCTGACAAACGGGGATACATAGGCAGTGTATATCCAAACATTCAATCCACCCCTAAACGGTCAAACGTTTAATATATTCGTATACGGTACCAGATGATTATTTACGATACAGAGTATCGTCCGGTGAAATCATGTCATGTGCATCAAAAGCTGATAAAAAAACTGCGGCGAAGACCGAAGTTGAACTAGAATCCGATGTTGTTGAAGAAACAGTCAAAGACAATCGGGTATTGATGACTAACAAAGTATACACGCGTCAGATGCCTGATGTGTTGCCGGAGAATTATAACGAGGCAGAGGACGAACGTTCGCTTCACGGCAACAGAAAATGTTACGATTGCTGCACGGACGAACACGGGTGCTGCAGTCCCGGCTGTACAATCTGTCTTGTGGGTGTGGCGGCCGTATGCTGCTTGCTCTGTTGCTACACAACAGACGGTTTCAACGGCATCTGGACTTACTGGCCGAACTGATGGTGTTCCATCCACTGTTTGAAACGGTGGTCTCTTGAAACCGTACATCGCGGTCATGATCAAACCTACGCTTCAGTGTGAACGGTCATGCCGCCACTGTTATCATTTGCCTGAAGAGCGCGGGCAGGATCGAATTTCCCTTGAACGACTCGAGAAAATTTTCAAACTCGTTTCGGAGGAATACCGATCGGCATGGTTCATATGGCACGGCGGGGAGCCTCTCGAACTCCCGTTTTCCTTTTATCGCAAAGCTTTCGATCTCCAAAGCAAATATTTCGGAAAAGATTCTCAGAGAATCGGCAACACGATACAGACCAACGGAGTGAACCTCAACAAAAGATTCATAAGGTTTTTCGATTCCAACAAAGTCAACGTCGGAATCTCTTACGACGGGCCTTACAACAATGTTCTCAGACGCATGACGGAAGAAACCGAAGATGCCATACGGTCAATGCAGAATCATAAAGCCAAATTCACCGTAAGTTGCACGTTGTCGGACGAAACCGCCGATAAGCAGGTCGAACTTTACAGATATTTCAGAGATTTGAACATATCTCCGTCTTTCTCGCCAATCGTTCCCAAAGGTTGTGCCGCCAAGGACACATCTTTAGTCCCTGACCCCGAAAAATACATTAAATCAAGTATAGAGGTTTTCGACGAATGGCTTTATGACACGGAAACCGAAGTCCCTCTTCTCCCCCATTATCTGTACATGCTGAACGCGATAGGGAAACCCGCTTTTGCCGATTGCGCCCACACTTCCTGTCTGGGCAGATGGTTATGCATATACCCGAACGGAAATCTGTATCCCTGCGCGAAAGGATGTCCCGAGAAATATCTTCTGGGTAACATCGATGACATCGATTCCGTCGAAGATGCGTTTATGAGCGACGGGTTCGCTGACATTCTCGAAGGCAGTGTGGTACGCAGGGACAAATGCGCCGATTGCGAAATTTACCGTTACTGCGCCGGCGGATGCAGCATAGACGCCGAATGCGAAGTCGGTCTGGAAAACAACGACGGAGCCTCCTGCAGGATATACAAAGCCGTGTTTACCCACGTTAAAAACGTAATGGATTCCATTTTGGAAGACAAACCCGATATGTCCCGTTACAACATGTTCGTGAGGGACGCGATACTGGGCAAACTGATAAATCCCGGGATAATGAACGTCTGAGATTTATTTTTTCATGCTTCCGATCTGAGTTATGTCGTAAGGTGTCACCTGGTACACATAGTAGTTCAGCCAGTTGGTCATGAACAGTGTGGCATGACCCCTCCATCTCATGATGGGGTCGTTTCTGGGATCGTTGTCGGGGAAATAATTCTGGGGTATTTCAGGATTCATTCCTTTTTCCATATCCCGTTCATATTCATACGCCAGTGTTTTTCTGTCATACTCCATGTGTCCGGTGACGAAAACCTGGTTAGATTCCGAAACAACAACGGAAACACCGGATTCGGGTGCATGTGCCATTATGTGCAGGTGGGGATTTTTCACTATGTCTTCCGCTCTGACTTCCGTCCATCTTGAGTGGGGCATAAGATATTCGTCATCGAACCCGCTGAACAGCTGGTCGTTGTAGGGCAACACTTTGACGGGGAAAATCCCCGTGAGTTTCTTTTCAAGGGGGTACTTCGGTATGTCGTAAAGATGATACAGCCCGGCCTGTGCACCCCAGCATATGAACAGGGTGGAAACAACATTGTCGACGGACCAATCCATGATTTCTTTAAGCTCGTCCCAATAATCGACTTCTTCGAAAGGAATGTTTTCCACGGGTGCGCCCGTTATGATCATACCGTCAAAGTTTCTGTGTCTCACATCATCGAAATCGATGTAAAAACGGTCAAGATATTCTTTGGGGGTATTTTTTGATTCATGGGTAGCGGCCCTGAGCAGGAAAATGTTGACCTGCAGAGGGCTGTTGCTCAGCAGACGCAGAATCTGCGTCTCCGTCTCCACCTTCGTGGGCATGAGGTTCATGATAAGAATGTCCAACGGTCTGATGTCCTGTGTAACGGCACGTTTCTCTGTCATGATGAAAACATTTTCAGATTCCAGCGTGGAAGCGGCCGGCAGGTTATCAGGGATGTTGATCGGCATTTCTCAATACCTTCCATAAATTCCCGTACTGAGGTATTTTTCCCCTCCGTCGGGCAGAATTGCTAGTATCTTCCTGCTTTTATTATGTTTGCTGAATTCCACTGCGGCAAACACTGCGGCCCCGGAGGATATTCCGGCAAAGATGCCTTCTTCGCGGGCAAGCCTGACGGTCATTTTCTCGGCGTTCTCCGAAGAGACCGTCACCACACCGTGCAACAATCCGACATCAAGGCATTCCGGAATGAAATTAGCTCCGATTCCCTGTATTCCGTGAGGTCCCGCGGTACCTCCCGACAACAAAGGACTTTCTTCGGGCTCCACGCCGATCACTTTGGTTTTTGCGCCGGCATCGGCGAAAGACTGAGCGATTCCGGTTGCGGTGCCTCCCGTACCCACGCCGGCGAACACGAAATCCAAGTCGGGAATGTCCCTCAGAATCTCCTTCCCGGTGCCGGTGCGGTGAGCCAGAGTATTGCAGGGATTCGAAAACTGTCCGGGAACGAAAGCGTTTCTTTCTTTCGCGAGCTCGTTGGCTTTGTCGACGGCGCCCTGCATGCCCTCGTCACCGGGCGTAAGAACTATTTCGGCACCGTAGGCCCTCATGTAAGCCAAACGTTCCTCGGACATGGTGTCGGGGATGACTATGACGGTCTTGTATCCCTTGGCGGCGGCGACCATACACAAAGCGATTCCGGTGTTTCCCGAAGTGGGTTCTATTATGGTTCCGCCGGGTTTGAGCAATCCTCTCGCCTCCGCATCCGCTACCATGGATACGGCGGCACGGTCCTTGATTGAACCGCCGGGGTTGCCTTTTTCGATTTTCACATAGACGTTCCGGGAAATATTCCCCAATCTGACTATGGGAGTGTCCCCGATACATTCCAGAATGCTGTCGTACACTGCCATATTTTTACGGAATACGTATCTCAACACTTAATTGTTATCAGTACTCAATACCCCGTCTGGCACCGATTCCTTTATCGAAGGGATGCTTGATCATGACCATCTCGGTCACGAGATCCGCGTATTCGATGATTTCATCGGGAACCCCCCGTCCGGTCAGAACGACTTCGGTGTTTTCCTTTCTGCCTTCCAATACCTCGATCACTTCTTCCGAAGTGAGAAGATTCCAGGACATCGCAACATTGATTTCGTCGGCAATAACCAAATCATATTCACCGGATTTCAAAACATCCGAGAAATATGCCAGAGCTTTTTTAGCGAGACGTATGTCTTCGTCCCGGGTCACATCGGAAACCATGTGATCTATGCCCATGGACACAATATCGAAACCATCGAATCTCTTGGCGGCAATTTGTTCTCCGTATTCCTCGGAAGGCTTCAGGAATTGAATCATCAGCACTTTCAGTCCGCTGCCGGATGCCCTGAATGCCAGGCCCAAGGAAGCTGTGGTCTTCCCTTTTCCGATGCCGGTATAAACGTGTACCAAACCCAATTTCTTTCTTACATTCTCCATCTTGACCATAAGACAGCCATGACATTATCAAAATTAAAATTTACTTGTGCAACCGTTCAAATAAAAGATACCGTATGAAGTGAGTTATGGCCCATATGACCAAGTCCGAGAGACGGACTCTTCTCATCGCTTCTTGTACCGCATCCGCGGTCACCCCCATGACTGGGTCGATGATGAATCTGAGTCTTCCCGGAATTGGGGAAGCCTTCAGCGTGGGAGCCCACTCTCTGGCTTATGTCAATACGATATTTCTTTTATCGTCGGTCATATTCATGGTGCCGGTTTCCAGAATCGCCGATATCTTCGGCAGAAAGAAACTTTTCATGTTAGGACTCGCGGTTCATATCATCGCATCCATCGGAGGCTATTTTTCCGTGTCATATCCGATGTTGCTGGGTTTCAGATTTCTGATGGGTCTGGGCACTGCGGGCATGGCAACCACGGCCATAACCATGCTGACGGACGCCTTCCCTCCCCACGAGAGAGGCGCCGCAATCGGATTGAACACCGCCAGCGTCTATCTGGGACTCTCCATAGGTCCGGTCCTGGGAGGTTTTATCAATGACTTGTTCAGCTGGAGAGAAGTTTTCCTGCTTACGATTCCTTTGATTTTCATGGCGATTATAGCCATAAGCAGAGTCAAAACCGATACGATTGACAGTGGAAGCCGCAAATTCGACGCCGTCGGCACGCTGATTTACGTTACCGCGGTGACACTCACGATGGTGGGACTCATTAATCTCCCGGACTTGAAGTCCTTCCTTTCCATGGCAATAGGATTGATGTTCTTCATTGTATTTTTCAAGTATGAAAACCGTGTGGAAGAACCTGTTCTGAGTGTCAGGATATTTTCCAACAAAGTGTTTTCCAGATCAAGTCTTGCATCTTTTCTGGTAAATACCGCCAACTTCTCGGTTCTGTTTTTCATATCCCTGTATCTTCAGGAAATAGGTGCTCTCACGGCATCACAGGCAGGTTTTGTGATATTGTCGCAGCCTCTTGTGCAGACGGCATTTACCGCATATTTCGGGAAACTCCATGACAGGATGGCGGATAAGCGCATATTACCGACGGCAGGGGTCATGATAACACTGATTGCCGTTATGCTGATGACCTCGCTGTCTTTGGAACTGAATCTTCATCTTGTGATTGCATCATTGATGCTGTTCGGGATGGGTAATGCGATATTCAACGCTCCGAACACAACCACCATGATGTCTTCCGTTTTCCCCCGGGACAGGGGTTCCGCATCCGCCACCGTCGCAGTTGTGAGGCAGATGGGGATGGCCACGTCCATGGCGATCGCCATGGGGGCCATATCCATAATCATGGGCAGTTTGGATGTTCTGGGACCTGCCACGTATCCCAAGTTTATGGAAGTCATCCATGTGTCGTTCGTCATTTCTGCGTTTATGTGCGTATTGGCGATGCTGGCATCATGGTTCAGAGGCAACTGTCCCATGGAAACTTTTGACATACCTGAATAAGACGGTTCCGAGTCCCTGATATTTTTAATACAATAACAAACATAGCGGAACCGATGTCCGGCATATCCGGCCCTGGGGAAAATTTCCGATTCCAGACGATAATAGTGTTTGTCGGCGGTTTGCTGATGGTATCCAAGTTCATCGCTTACTTCATGACCAATTCGGTTGCCATTTTCACCGACGCCATGGAGAGCATAGTGAACATTCTGGCAGGGTCCGTCGGACTGTATGCTTTGTATATTTCTCCGAAACCTCCGGACGAAGACCATCCTTACGGTCACGGCCGTGCCGAAGTGATTTCCGCTGCATTCGAAGGTGCACTGATTCTTGTTGCCGGCATAATCATCGTCTGGTCCGCAATACGGGGTCTGCGTTCCCCGCCGGAAATATCCGATCTCGACTTCGGTTTGGTTATCATATTCCTTGCGGCCATCGTCAATCTGATAATGGGAAGGGCCGCAATCAGAATAGGGAAAAAGAACAGGTCCCAGGCATTGGTAGCCAGCGGCAAACATCTCTGTACGGACACCTTTGATTCTTTCGGGATAATCATCGGACTTCTGGTCGTCTACGCCGGCATGCATTTCGGATACGATGTCGCATGGATGGATCCCGCAATCGCATTGCTGTTCGGATTGGTCATCATGAGTACCGCATACAAAGTTCTGAAAGGAACCGTGGACACAATCATGGATCGCGTGGATCCCGAAGTGGTATCGGAAATTGCCGACAACATAATAGAAAACAGACATGAAAACTGGATTGACATCCACTGTCTCAGAGTCAAAAAATACGGTACTGATTATTCTGTGGATCTTCATGCGACGTTCCCGAGATACATGACCGTCGGTGAAATAGAGAAAGAAACGAAACGTCTCAATACTTATCTGAAAAACGAATTCGGTCAGGGGTCGGAACTTACTGTAAAAGCGGAACCCTGCCGTGATTTTTCCTGTGTCATATGCGCATTGGAGTGTCCCATAAGAGTCTCAGAATTCGTCAAAGCCTTGGAATGGTCCGAAGAAACCATGGTAAAGTCCACGCAGCACAGGCTCAATGACGAATAATTTAATACGGACCCCCCGATTACGGAGTATGATTTTAAACAGGGGCGTTCCGAAGGAAATATCCGCGGTAAAACTTAAAAAATGGTTTAAATCACTTGACGAAAGAGACGGAAACAGAATCTCCAGATATGCTTCCGGCGCGGACACTTCTTCTCAGATTGCCTTTATCACGGACATCATGTCCAAAGCCAACGCCGAAGAAAATTACGCCGTTGCCCTGATAGCGGGGGAATTCGGCAATTCCCTGGATATGAACGAGGACGAAAGATTCGATTTTTTGAATGAATACATAGAATCCCTTTTCTTTTCCGGTGATTCCTGCCGCGCCAAAGATCTCTGTCACGAAAATCTGGAACTCGTTCCGAAGGTTTTGACTTCCATGACTGCAGAGGGAATACCCGAACGCATGCCCTGCCGCAACAGACTCATCGACATACTGGTGGGCGTCGAAGGCGATTACGACGGAGCCAATGAAATGTTGGTCCGTTTCAACGAGATGAACATACTGTCCGACGAAGATTTGGAATTCAGAATCCAGAGTCTGAGGATTCACAGGCTCCAGAGAACTTTCGATTCGGTTTTCACTCTCAAACCCCGCGAGTGAAGCCTTTCCACCCGTACATGGGTATGACATCTATCGCCGGCTCTTCGTAAGGATGCACTGACAGGATGGTATTTACCACGTCCTTCAGGTACCGTTCCCTGACAGAGAATTCCACTTTGATTTCTTTTTCGACGGAAATTTTGCCGGTGTCTCCGATGAAAGGATTCGAACCTTCCAAAGGCCTCCACATTCCGGTTACTTCAGTCAAAGAAAACACCATATCGTAACCGGGATAAAGCGGCTCCATGGAATCATTGATTTTCGCCGTCAGTTCATCCACATATTCTTCGGGGATGCATACCGCGATTTTGTAAACGTCATTCATGCACATCCAAACAAATCAAGTCGTATTAAATCCAACCCTGCAGTTCGGTGCCTTCGCAGATTCGGTAACTTGAAACCCGAAACGGTACGACAAACCGCAGTTGTTCCGATAGGAAAACGCAACCGAATCCCGGTTCCGATGCCGCAGTGCCGTAATTCAGATGCTTAGATTGGCGGTGTCACCCGTTCCGGTGTCGGCAGGGGCTTCTATCATCAGTCTTTCGACATTCGCAAGCCTCTCCTGTTTACTTCTGTTCATCTTCTTTGCATTTTTCTTGAGGAACGATGTGCTGAGCCATGTGGCTATGAAACTCACCGGGGGGATTACGTAGAAAACACCGGCGACTATGCCGGTGGCCTTCTTGAGTTTAGTCAGACTGTTGATTTTCTTTACCAGGGGTTTTTCGTCATCGGCGGGCAAACGGTGAATGATGGAGCGGTACATCATGTGCTGGCCTCCCCATACCACTTCCATGCTCCATTTCAATTCATTGAACACCGGGGCCGGCACGCCGACGGGAATCGTGGTTTTGTTAAGGACGGCTCTTCTGAAATCTTCGGCGGTGTTGCCTTCGAATTCGGTCCAGTTGAATCCAGTGGTATGTACGGAATGGGCATCGCTGCCGGAAATGGGCGCCCATCTTCCGGGATATCTGTCCATGACGGCTTGAGCAAAGGCATTGGAATAATTGTCAACGTGACCTCCGTTGATGACTTCGAAACCGTCAATGTCGAGTGAGAATATTTTTTCCTGAAGCCCGTCGACATGGAAGCTGAAAGGATGGGGTGCGATGGTGATTCCTCCCTGTGAGCGGATGATGTCAACGGTCTCTTCGACGGAAAGTCCGTCGGGTATCTTTTCGTTCAAAAACAGTCCGATTATTTCTCCGTCGGCCGTGGTGACTTCCTCACCGATGACGACTTCGATGTCATCGAACCGTTTTGCATACTCTTGAGCTTTGAAGGCCCCGATGACTTCATCGTGATCCGTTATGCACAAAACATCCATTCCGTTTTTCCGTGCGCGGTCCACATGCTGTTCGGGTGTAGTCACGGATTCGGGAAATTTAAGAGCGCCGAGTCTGGCGATTCCTGAATATTCGGTATGTACGTGTGTGTCCACCCTCCCCATCTCCGACATACTTAACCTCAAAACCATAAACAACGCTCTTTCTTTAATAATGCTGGTATTAACGAGTATATTCTTTGTGAACAACAAGCACCGTATGTTCAGGCGTAGTAATATTCTCCGGCGGATTTCTGTTCACGGTCAAGTCTGGAACCCGATTTGTTGATTCTGGGCCGGTGACTCTCCGCGTCTCTTCTGAAGGTTATATCGACGGCGGAAAGGAATTTGTTCATTCCGTCTCTCATGTCGAAGGGGCCCTCCCCTATACCGTGAACCCCGGGTTCTCCCCCGAAAACCATCATGGAATCGGAAACCATGTCCAGGAAATAAATGTCGTGATCGACGACCATGCCGCTCCGTCCGGTTTTTTCCATCATTCTCCTTATGGTGCGGGCGGCGTTCATTCTCTGATTTGAATCCAAATATGCGGAAGGTTCGTCAAACAGGTAGATATCGGCGTCGGCCAGCAGGCATTGGGTTATGGCGACCCTCTGCAATTCCCCTCCGGACAACGTGTCCACGTCTTTGTCCATCAGATGTTTGACGCCAAGAGGTTCTATCACTTCCCCTTCGAATAAACTGGACGTCGCTTTTTCATAATTCTGGCGGTAGAGCAGATCTCTGACGCTGTCATCGAAATCTCCGGAAATATACTGGGGTTTGTAGGACACCTTCACGTCTCCGTCTATTTTGCCGCCGTCGGGTTCAATCACGCCGGCCAGCATTTTAACGAAAGTCGTTTTACCGGTGGCGTTGGGACCGACCACACCGACGGTTTCCCCCATTTTGATGGAACCGCCGGTGACGTCAAGTTTGAATTCTCCGAAATCTTTGCTCAGCCTGTCAAAAGAAAGCAAATCCGCCGTGACCCAATCATCCCTGGGCGGCGAAGCGAAGAATTCGATGGGGCGGTCTCTGAATCTGATGTTTTCTTCGGGCAGGTATCCGTCCAGATAAACGTTTATTGCGGTTCTTACCTGTCTTGACTGTGTGAAAACTCCGTAGGCTCCTTCGGAACCGTAGACCACGTTTACGACATCGGCCAGAAAATCCAAAATGGCCAGGTCGTGTTCGATGACCACAACCTGCTTTTCTTCGCTGAGTTCTTTGATGACTCTTGCGATTTTGACCCTTTGATAAATATCGAGATAAGAAGTGGGTTCGTCAAAGAAGTATACGTCCGCGTCTTTCATCATGGTGGCGGCCATTGCGACTCTTTGCATCTCTCCCCCGGACAGTTTGCTGATGTCTCTGTCAAGCAGCCCTTCGAGGTCGAAAACCGTCGCGGCTTCATCCAGCGTCATGCGTCCTTCCACGGTGGACAGCAAATCTTTTACGGGTCCGGATGCCGCTTTCGGAATAAGATCCACATACTGCGGTTTTATGGCTGTTTTGACTTTTCCGTCATAAACTTCAGAAAGATACGCTTTGACTTCGGTTCCGTCGTAATGCGTCAGAACTTCTTCCTTTGAATACGGTTCCCCGTAATTGCCCAAGTTGGGTATGAGGTCCCCGGAAAGCACTTTGATTGCGGTGGTTTTGCCTATTCCGTTCGGACCCAAAATACCGGTGACCACGCCCTTTTTCGGGATGGGTATGCGATAAAGTCTGAATGAATTTTCCCCGTACTGGTGCACCATCTCGGAACTCAGTTCGTCAGAAAGTCCGATGATTTTTATGGCTTCGAACTGACACTTGTTCACGCATATCCCGCAACCTTGGCAGAGAGTTTCGGAAATTATGGGCTTGCCCTTCTCTCCGAACACAATGCATTCAACTCCGGTTCTGACCAAGGGACAGAACTTGTAACACTCTTTGTTGCATTTTATATTCTGGCATCTGTCCTGCAGGACGACGGCTATACGCATGCTTCCGCTATTCTCACGTTAGATATAATCTTTGGCGGTCGTCCCGTTCTGTTTGATAACCCGGACCGATGTCAAAGGCAGTCCATAATGCCGTATCCGTCTGACGGCGGGAATTACGTTCAGACTATGTCCACGATATTCGATCTGTACACGTTGAACTGTAATCTCCCGGAAATCTGACGGAACATGTCCTTTTTCGATGATGCAGTCACTGTTTCAGGAAATACATGCTCAAAATCCAAAAAACACATTTCCGCTTCCCGCCGGAGAATTCATGCCGCTGAAAAACAATTCATTCCCGACACTAAAAGAAACGAAGGACAAGCAAAAAATCAGCCCAACCGCATTAAAATCGGATTACTGGACGCGATTGCAACCGGTCGGAATTTCAAATGCAGTAAAACAAACAGTCACGGTTTTAAATGAGTTCGTATATCAGAGAGGCGAGGTTATCGAATGGTATCCGTAAATGAATCAGAATGCACCGCCTGCGGTGCATGTGCAGACGTGTGCCCCGAAGAAGCCATCACCGTTGAAGACGTGGCCGTCATCGATGCTGAAAAATGCATCGAATGCGGTCTCTGCGTCGACGAGTGTCCGGTTTCCGCAATCGAGGAGTAAACGTTTCAATCGAACCCTTTATCCTTTATCATTCCGAACGGAATTGCAATCTCAATGGTCATTCGACAAAGATTTACATCTTTCATATTCGGTGACAGGCAAGGACGTCCGTATAATTCGCAACTGTACGATAGGTGTATCTGATGAACATAATAATCATAGGCGCCGGTAATGTGGGATTTACTTCCGCCGAGGTTCTTGCGGAAGGTCATAACGTTCTTGTGGTGGAAAACGACAGAACCAAGGCCGATTCCGTCAAAGATCTGTTAAACGTGTCTGTGTTGTACGAGGACGGAACAAATCCCAAGATTTTGGAATCCGTTATTGACGAACATGATGCCGAACTTGTTGTCGCCACCCTCCCGGAAGACGGACTCAATCTGTTCGCATGTATGATTTGCAAAAAATACAAGCCTTCCGTCCGGACCGTTGCCACGGTGAAGAATCAGGATTTTATCATCGATACGTCCGAAGAAAACGGATTGGGGGTGGACATGATAATTTCTCCGGAAGTCATCATTTCCAAAAAAATGTTCAAATTGGCGATTTTGGAAAACGCTGTTGATTACGAATCGACGCATTTTCTGGATCTGGCCATAGCCACGTTCAAGATAGTTGACGGCCACGATATTGTCGGCAAAGCCGGCATGAACCTTGAGATTCCGGAAACCTGCAACATCGTCTGCATTTACAGGGACGAGGAAGTCATCACCAACGTGGAAACCACCGTGATTCTTCCGGACGACCGCATATCCGTAATCGGCAACGAAGCGGGAATCGGATTGTTCAACAAAATGATGGGGGCCGGGAGAGAGAACGAAGAATTCGTTATCATGGGGGCGAATGCCGTGGGACTCAATATCGCAAAAGCTTTGGATTCCATGGACAGAAAGGCCCATATAAAAATTATCGACGAGAATCCGGATCTTTGCGTCAAGGCATCCCGTGAACTTTCGAACGCCGTCGTCGTCAATGCGGATGTTGTGGATCCCAATATGCTTAAACTGGAAAACGTGGGTCGGGCGGATGTTTTGATCAGTGTAACAAATTCCGACGAAAAGAATCTGCTTGCGTGTATGGCCTCACTTAAATTCGGTACGGGAAAAATCATATCCCGATATTTGACAAAACAGTACGGGGAAATTTTCAAATATACCGGTATAGAAACCATTTTCGGATACCATCTTGCGATAGCCAATGAGATTACCAAAGGGCTTATTTCGGACGAGGACGCGATATTGAGGATGAAACACGACGGAGAATACTTTTTCAGTGTCGTGACCGACAGTCATTCCCCATTGCTGGGAAAATCCTACGGAAATCTGTCTTTGCCGGAAGGGGTGCGTTTTGTTACTGTGATACGCAACGAATGCACCGTGTTCCCGAGATACGACACCGTTTTCGAAGAAGGGGACCGTGTCTTGGTTTATACTTACAAAGTGAAGAGAGGGGCCGTCAGAAAGCTGCTCGGTAAAAAAGTAATGGAGATATGATTGTGTCCAATCCGGAATCCTTGTTGCGGAACGGTCTCTACAAAAGTACTGTTTTGAGATATGCCGGCTTTCTTATTGTTTCCATAGGGCTGTTGCTTATTTTCCCCGCTATACTGGCTATGTTCCTGAATGAGAACTATTGGATGTTTCTGATTCCCTCGGCAATCGCTATTCCGATCGGATTGACCATTCTGGTTTTGTTCAGAGAAAACAAAGAAGGAATACGGATCACGTCCGGTGTGCTTATGATAGGCGGAACATTTCTGATTATGCTGTTGATGGGTTCCGCCCCTTATGTTGTATTCGGGATGAGCGTGATTGATTCGATGTTTGAATCCCTGAGCGGCTTCACAACAACCGGATTTACCATGGTAAATGATTTTGAAAGGTTTCCCGACAGTCTCTTTGTTTGGCGTTCTTTGACGCAATGGGCGGGCGGTATATCGGTTTTGCTTATTTTCATGTACATGCTTCCGGTCATGGGTCTCGGAAGCAGAGGTTTTTTCATAAACGAAATGTCGGGTTCCGGCACCGGAAACCTTTCGGTCAGGCTAAAAGATTCTGTTGGAAGTTTTCTTAAAATTTATATGGCCCTGACTTTGATTCAGGCGATACTTTTGATACTTTTGGGAATGAATTTCATCGATTCCCTCTGCATTACCTTCTCAACCGTATCCACCGGCGGTTTTGCAACGAATCCCAACAGTCTTACGGAGTATGGATGGGGGATAAAAGTACCGGTTATGATTTTCATGTTCCTGGGCGGGACGAACTTTTACCTTCATTACAAGGGGTTGCACAAGAGGATGTACAAATCTTATGTCGGAAACACCGAATTCAGATGGACGGCGAGCTGGTATCTCGTCATTGCGGTTCTGATTGGAATTCTTCTGACATTTGCGGGCAAAGTCGGAGTCCTGAACAATTTCGGAGAATCCCTGTTCTCCGTGATTTCCGCCGGAACCTCCACGGGATTTGCCGTTACCGATTACGCCGATTCGGGCGTTTGGCCGGCGCAATTATGCATGATGCTTCTTTTGCTGGTGGCTTTCATCGGCGGCATGAGCGGTTCCACTGCGGGAGGCGTGAAAATGTACCGGATTGTGATTATCGTCAAACACGTCAAAAACAGCATTTACAAAATACTCCATCCCATGGCGGTTTACGATATCAAAATGGATGAACACAGTGTGGAAGAGTCTTCGGTTTCCGGGGCATTTGTGACTGTGGCTCTGTTTGCGATGACGGTGACGATAACTTTCATAGGCCTGATGATGACCGGTATATTGCCGGCCGATTCAATCGGTTTGGCAGTATCTTCGGTCAGCAATACCGGAGTCGTCATCGGAGGACACGGATCCTTTTCCGATTTGTACATGTTAAGCACTTCCGCAAAAATCATCATGATGTCGGCAATGTTTTTGGGCAGGTTGGAGATTGCGACTGCTCTGTTGCTGTTTATGCCGGGTTTTTGGAAAGAAGTCAGAAGGAACATGAAATCCGACAAATCACGGGGACACGCCGATTCCGAATAATCGGTTTTTAAAACCGTTGGAGCATTATGGACTGCTTTTGACATCGGTCCGAATTATCGAACCGAGTGCAGTCATCTCGACCAAGAAAACTACCGGGTACCGAAACGGAGAAGAAAACAACCAACAGAAATTATAACCGCCGGGAGTATTGTCGTTTCATGATTCCCGGAGCAGTATCTCTTGCAGGCAGTTCTTCCGAGAATCTGTTCGGAGATCCGAAACGGGCCGTAATCCGAATGTCTTTGCCGATTGCTTTGGCATTGTTGGTACAGTATCTCAACAGCGTTGTGGATATGTTTTGGGTGTCCGGGCTCGGCGCGGATCATATTGCGGCCGTCAGCGTAACGGCGCCGATTTATTCCGCCATTGTCAGCATCGGCACCGGCATAGGGATAGGCGCTTCTTACGCAATATCCAAACGTATCGGCGGAAGGGACGCAGAATCCGCCGTCAGAGCATCCTCACAGGCTTTTGTCATGATGATCATTGCCGGCATCATCACGATACCGATTCTGTGTTTAACCATCGGTCCGATGATAAATTACATGGGTGCCGCAGACATCTCCGATCTTTGCAATGCCTACATATATCCGATAATATTGACGTCGCCCCTTCTCATGGCCGGGGGACTTCTTGCCGGCAATCTTCGGGGAGAAGGCGCCGCGACCAGGGCAATGGTCGTGCTTTCCGTTGCCGCCGTCCTCAACATGATTTTGGATCCCATTTTCATTTTTACGCTGGGATTCGGCATTGCGGGCGCGGCATACGCAACGGTGATATCGGCGGCCGTATCCATGATTCCAGCCATATACTGGTATTCTATCAAAAAGGATGTCGCGGTTCCCATAATCCTTAAAAAATTCAGATTCACCGGCAACGAAGTAAGATCCATTTCGGAAGTCGGCATTCCGCAGACGGCGGAACTCATGTTCATGTCGTTGATTTCCGTTGTTTTCGTAAGATACATAGCATTTGCCGGCGGAACCGATTTGGTGGCGGTTTTTGAGATCGCTTGGAGAATCGCAATAATTCTGATGGTTCCCGCACATGCAATCAGCATAGCCTTCGTTCCTATGCTGTCGGTGTCCTTCGGCATGAAAAATCTCAAACGGGTAAAAGAGATTTTGATCATAGGGTTCAAAATCTCGTTGTCGGTAATGATTGTGCTTGCAGTCATAACGTATTTCACGGCGCCTTATATGGCGCAAATCATGACTCTTTCCGAGGATTCGGCAAGACTGAGGGGGCCGATCGCGGAAATGCTGAAAGTCTGTACGCTGACGTTCCCCGCATTTACTCTGGTCCATTCCTCGGCGGCGTTGTTGCAATCAATGGGCAGAGGCATGACTTCGCTGTTGGTCACCGTTGTCAGAAATCTTTCCATAGCCGTCGTTTACGCAGTCATTTCCGTCGAACAGGTCGCTTCGCACATGTGGTGGGGATTTACTCTGACCGAGGTCGTTTTCGGATTTGTGGGAATAACCGTCGCGATGACGGCCTTCAAAGTTTACGGCAGGAAGCATGGAATGAAATTTTCATAATTTATATATACAAGTTCAATCTAACTTCGGAATATGTCAGAGGGGGCCACCAAAGGTACTGAGTTACTTCTCGGAAATCCGAAAAAAGCCATGATAGGCATGATGGTTCCCGTGATCGTCGCACTCACGTTTCAAAGTCTCAACAGTGTAATTAACTCAGTGTGGGTAACGGGATTGGGCCCTGACGCTTTGGCGGCCGTGGGTATCGTTTTCCCTCTGTTTATAATCATACTTTCTGTAGGAAACGGCATAGGCATAGGTGCGTCACAGACCGTCGCTATGTACATAGGGATGGAGGACAAAAAAGGTGCGGATCGGGCAGCTGCCCAAGCTCTTGTCCTGACTATAATCGGCGGTATCGTAATGGCGGTCGTCCTTACGATATTCCTCAAACCCATTTTGATACTGATGGGCGGGGAAAGCATCATCGATGTGTGTTACAGCTACGCGTTCCCGATTGTGTTGTTCGCGCCTGTGATGATGTTCAGCGCATTGTTTTCCAATCTGCTCAGAGCGGAAGGCGCTGCCAAAAAATCCATGGCCATTCAGATATTCGCCGCCGTGGTAAATCTTATAATCGACCCCTTCCTGATTTACAAACCCTTCGGATTCGGTCTTGGACTGGGTATATCCGGTGCGGCTTACGGCACCGTGATCGCGATGTTGGCAAGTATGTGTATGGGACTGTACTGGTTCAAAAAGAAAGACGGAACCTATCTTACGCTGTCCCTCCGGGGGTTCAAATTCGATACCTTAATTTGCAGACAGATTTTCAAAGTCGGAATACCGGCGAGTCTGGAGATGATGATAGTGTCCCTGGTTTCCATAGTCATGAACAACATTCTTCTCTGGGCGGGAGGATCCGATGCCGTTGCCATTTATGCCAACAGTTGGCGTATAATCAATATCCTGATGATTCCGTTGATGTCGACGGGAAGCGCCATGATTCCCGTCTGCGCCGCGGCGTTCGGAGCAAAAAGGTTCGACAGGGTGCAGGAAACTTATCGGTTCACCCTCAAATTGGTTGTGACGATAATGATCATAATCAGCATATTCACACTGTTTACCGCCAAGTACATGGTGGCCATAATATCTTACACGCCGGAGACGGTGCATCTGAGGGGACCGATGTCCCATGTGATGTATGCCGCCTGCCTGTTCCTGCCTTTTGCAAGCTGGGGTTCCACAGCCTCTGCGCTGTTCCAATCATTGACTCTCGGAACATACTCTCTTATCTGCACGCTGATAAGGAACCTGATGCAACTGCCCCTATGCATTTACCTGTTCAATTTCGGCGGAACCCTGGATTATATCTGGATGGGAATCGCCGCGGGACAGATTCTGGGTTCTCTGGTGGCAGGTATATGGGGAGAATTCGTTCTCAGGCATTTTGTCAAGAAGGCGGATGCTTACCACCCCAGAAAAGGTTCGGTCGGATGAGGGCGTTCTGTTCATGTTTTTATATTCGGCATGTATTGGCTTAAACCGGTAACATGTCAAAAGTCTGTATAAACATAGCCTGGCCTTATGCCAACGGGAAAATACATCTCGGGCACGTGGCCGGATCTCTCTTACCCCCGGATATATTCAGCAGATACAACCGCCTTCTCCGCAACGAAGTTCTCATGGTCGGCGGGTCCGACCAGCACGGGACGCCGATAACCGTCACGGCAGAAAAGCAAAAAACCACCCCTGAAGCGATTGCGGAAAAATATCATGAACTGAACAAGAAGGCCATTGAGGATCTCGGCATAGAATACTCACTTTACAACAAGACTTACTGTGACACCCACTACGAAGTCGTCAGGGAAATGTTCCTGAAACTTCTCGAAGAAGGCTATCTTTACAAAAAAGAAACCAATCAGTATTTCTGTGAAGAATGTGACAGATTTCTTCCCGACCGATATGTGGAAGGGGTATGTCCGTCCTGTTCCGCCGCGAAAGTCAGAAGCGATCAGTGCGACAGCTGCGGAACCACCTTCGAACCCGGGGACATTATATCCCCGGTCTGCATCCAGTGCGGAAAAACTCCCGAAATCAAAGGAACCGAACACTTCTTCCTGAAACTCAGCGCTTTCGGGGAAAGATTGAAAGAGTTTATGAAAACCAAAGATTTCTGGAGATCCAACGTAAAAACCTTCACGATGAACTGGCTAAACGAAGGTCTTCAGGACCGGGCAATAACCAGGGACATGTCCTGGGGCGTTCCCGTTCCCGTCGAAGGCTGGGACGGAAAGGTAATCTACGTCTGGTTTGACGCGGTGATAGGATACCTCAGCGCATCCGTGGAATATTCAAGGATGTGCGGCAAACCCGATCTCTGGAAAGAATATTGGCTGAACCCCGAAGTCAAACATTACTATTTCATCGGAAAGGACAACATACCTTTTCACTCTATAATCTGGCCGGCCATGCTTATGGGCAGCGGAGACTACAATCTGCCTTATGACATTCCCGCAAACGAATATCTTATGTTCGACGGCGGAAAACTGTCCAAGAGCAGAGGTGGCGCAATCGATGTTCTTTCCGTGCTGAAGAAATACGATGCGGATCTCGTAAGGTATTATCTGTCGGTCAACATGCCCGACACTCATGATACGGACTTTTCATGGGAAGATTTCATGATTAAGATAAACAACGAGCTTGTGGCGGTTCTGGGAAACTATTACCACAGATGCCTCAGTTTTACCCACAAGAACTTCGGTTCCGTGCCCGAACCCGCTTCCTACGAAGAGTCAAAGGAAGTCATTGACATGATTTCTTCGGTGTTCGAAAGATACGACGGATATCTTTCCGACTGCGAATTCAAGAAAGCTCTCAGAGCGATGATGGAACTGGCTCATTTCGGAAACAAGTATTTTGACTCGTCAAAACCATGGGCACTCATAAAGACCGATAGGGAGGCCTGCGGCAGGGTCATGAACACCAATCTGCGCATCGTCAAAGCCCTGGCGGTCATGGCTTGGCCCTTCCTTCCCAAATCTTCCGAAAAAATCTGGGAATATCTCGGATCCGAAGGAACCGTCGAAGAATGCGGATATGACGGAATGACGGAACCTCTCACGGCAGGCACCGTAATCCCCGAACCGGTTCCGGTGTACAAAAAGGTCGAATTCGAAGAAGAGGACAAGAAACGTAAAGAAAAAATCAAGGAACCGGAAATCACCGGTCCCTTTGCGGAGTTCAGAAAACTCAATCTGAAATCCGCCACGATTCTGGAAGTGAACAATCATCCCGACGCGGACAAGCTCTACGTTATGAGGGTCAGCGTCGGAGAGGAGTCGCCCAGACAGATTGTCGCGGGATTGAAAGACTACTATTCTAAAGAAGATCTTACAAACAGAAATGTAATCGTTGTTTCCAACCTGAAACCGGCCAAACTGAGAGGCATTGAATCCTCGGGCATGCTGCTTGCGGCGGACGATGAGGATCTGGGCGGAAAAAGCGTACTGTTGCTGACTCCTTCCGCGGAAGTCCCGGACGGCACGGTTTTCGCTTCCGGATTCGAACCTTCATCTTCACGTTTGGAATACAAGGATTTCTTGAAAGTAAATATGAAAGTGACTTCGGTCAAAAACGGCAAACTTGCCGTCGGCCCCGAGGGAACGGAAATTCCCGACGGAAGTCCGTCTCCCGTCGTGGCGGTCATTGACGGAGAGGAAGCGGTTCTTCTCGGTGACGGAAAAGGTACTTTCGCAACTCTTGACAAGGACATCACGGACGGTGCCGGCGTAAGATGAAAGCTGACCTGCATATCCATACCACGTTTTCCAGTGACGGAAGCATAGACCCCTACGAAGCGGTGGAGCTTGCCGTCGAACGGGGTTTGGGGTGCATAGCCATTGCCGATCACAACAGCTTTGAGGCCTACGATCTGATAAAAGATGACGGAAGGCTTATCGTGGTTCCGGCCGTCGAAGTTTCTTCATCGGAAGGCCACATCCTGGCTTACGGCATCGACAGAGAAATCGAATCAAGACTTTCCGCAAAAGAAACCATAGAGGACATCCATGATGCGGGAGGTTACGCTTTCGCGGCACACCCGTTCAGATGGTGGTCCGGACTGGGCAAGGAAGTCACTTTGGCAAATCCCTTTGACGGCATCGAGGCCGCAAACGCAAGATCGTATCGAAGGGACAACCGCAGCGCGGCGGCTCTTGCAAAAAAGATGGACTGCCCCGTTTCCGCAGGTTCCGATGCCCACACGGCGGATCAATTGGGAAAAGGATATCTTGTTTTCCCCGACAATCTGAGAACCTGGCAGGAAGTCGTCGAAACGATGGTGTCGTCACCCATGGAAGCGGTGAGTGCCAACCGTTCCGTCATCAGCACGTTGAAATACGGAACAAGAGCAATCGGACTTTGGATATCCAGAGGTTTCAGAAGAATGTGAAACGGCGGGAAAACCCCGCCGATGTTTTGGTTAAAGTTTATCTCATCAATCCGACGGATCTGAGTTCGGCCGCTATTTTATCGACGGCACGGTTGACGTCCGGAGGAACCTTCGCACCGGTGCAGACCATTTTACCGCTGCTGAACAGCAGTACGACCACCTTCGGGTCATCAAGTCTGTAAACCAAACCGGGGAACTGTTCGGGTTCGTATTCGACCTTTTCAAGTCCCAGGGTTATGGCAACGGTATTCAGGTTCACTTCCTGACCGAGGTCTGCGGAAGCAACAATGTTCTGA
Organism: Candidatus Methanomethylophilaceae archaeon; assembly: GCA_050950505.1. Taxonomy (GTDB): domain Archaea; phylum Thermoplasmatota; class Thermoplasmata; order Methanomassiliicoccales; family Methanomethylophilaceae; genus VadinCA11. The sequence continues at coordinate 1,007,722 of JBMNHS010000001.1, forward strand.
ACTTCGATTTTGGGTGTTATGGTAATCTCGATGCCGGCTTTCTCAAGATCTTTGGCTACGGTGGTCACGGCTCTTACGACATCGTCATAATTTTTGGCTCCGGTACAGACAACTTTACCGCTTCTGAAAAGCAGGGTGGCTGTTTTCGGATCCTTGAGTCTGTAAACCAAACCGGGGAATCTCTTGGGATTGTATTCGGCACCTTCGAGAGAAGTCTCGATAACATTCAAATCAAGTTCTCTTCCGAGATAACTCGATGCTACAACATTCTCAATTTTCATGATGCACCTAAAATTGCTATATAAAGCGTATTTAAATAGATTGTGTATGTTTTAAAATATCGGAGTCGGACGGGTCCGACCGTTGTACGGCGGAATGACTGAGCGTATCCGTTCCGAAACGGGATTCAGACTCCGGAGCACAATCGGCAAAACGGATAAAACCGTAATTGCAAATCACCTTTCTTATACGTCATTTGAACAGTTTATTGTAATTTTCCAAACTATGTTCTATTATCTCCACCACTTCTCCGGATCCGATCACTTCATCAACCGCAGTATCTTTTTTCTCAAGTGTTTTGTAAACGGAGAAGAAGTGAGCCATCTCGTTGAAGATGTGTTCCGGAAGATCGGATATGTCCCTGAAAGAATTATAGGTGGGATCTCCGAAAGGTATTGCTATGACCTTTTCGTCATTCTCGCCGCTGTCAATCATTTTTATGGCGCCTATTGGATAACATCTCACCAGCGTCATGGGCGTCAAGGGCTCCGAGCAAAGCACCAACGCGTCAAGAGGATCCCCGTCATCCGCAAAAGTCCTGGGAATAAAACCGTAATTAGCGGGATAATGCGTCGAGGTGTAAAGTATCCTGTCAAGCATCAACATGCCGGTTTCCTTATCCAGTTCGTATTTGTTTTTGCTGCCTTTGGATATTTCCACGACCACTATGAAATCATCGGAGGATATTCTGCCGGGGTCGATGTCATGCCATATGTTTCTCATGCCCGGGGTATTGACGGGACAATAATTAAGGGTGCTTCCGTTTTTGAAAGATATATCCGCATATATCGGAGGCCGATGAAGAAACCAAGATGCCGCGGCAGATGTTTTATGCAGGCGCCCTCAACCGATCCGATGTATGAGACACTGTATCGGCAATACAGTACTGGCATGTTTTAAAAAGTATTGTTTTACCGATTCACAAAAGAGGGAAATCGACCGAACGGTCGTGATGAAGTGGGGTCGGGAGGGAGATTTGAACTCCCGTATGCGGATCTGCAGTCCGCCACATAGCCTCTGTGTTATCCCGACAGCCAGACTCTCCAATGATTTGATATATTAAACAATTTCGCAGAGGGCTTATGATAACGGTTATTATCCTCTTTGTGATACACCGTGTTCATGCATTGCAAGGACATATCCGTCCTCGAAGCCGATTTTCCTTTGACGGAAGAAGGAATCCGCGAAGGTCTCGTCGGACACAGGGCCTACGTAAGGGCGAAATACGCGGTATTGTCCAAAGACGGCGAATACGCCGTAGCGGAACAGCATCTTTCCGAAGGAAAAGGTCTATTCCGCACGATTGAGTCCGTTGATATCATAGCCCTTCCCGATGAAACCGTGTTTGTGAATCTGCCGACGGCCGACGTTCTGAACGAACCCGACAGGGCACGGATCCAAAAAGAACATCCCGGGAAAACCGTCATCGTTCAGGGGATGTTTTCCCACATCAGTTTCGTAAAAGACGTGGATTACAAAATATTGAGAATCGTTGACAGCGTTCCCCCGTACCCTTCGAAAACCGATGTGTTGGTAAGGAAGGCTCTGGGTTCCGGGTTCATCGATATTCCCATCGTGACCGAGAATCTCATCATCGATTACAAAGATCTGCTTCCGGAAGTGAAAACCGAAGGAGTGGTGTTCCCTTGTGTCGTATCCGGTCTTGAAGCGAACATGCCGCATTACTATCTTGACACGTTTCCGGACATAGAACACGAAGTCACTTTGATCGGCTGTGAAACATCGAGAAGAATATTCATGGAACTGTACGGCCGTGACGTTCCTTTGTTGAACACCTGTCCCAAAGACCTGTGTCCCAAGGACGGTGTCAAGACCATAGCCAGATGCTGTAAAATAAAGAAAAATCACATCATCGAAGGCGATGTTGCTTTGGTGCCTTGGGGCGTCACTGTTCCGGAGATAACCGAAGCAATCAAAGATTTGTTTTCCTGATCAAAACTTTTTCCGCCCCTTGGAAAAAGCTTTGTATCCTTCTTCGGCACGTCCGATTTTGCAAAGGAGTTCTCCAAGAAGATACCAGGAATCGGAATCTTCGGGATTCAGAATCAGCATGTTCTCAAGATGCGTTATCGCTTTTTCGGTATGGCCTTTCTCTTCCAGATGGCGTGCGGCGGAACGTCCCGAAGTTTCCTCGTCTAGAATTTGAGACATTTCTCTGGAAGCCCTCTCCATAAGGACGTTCACGGAATTCTCGGTAAGCCAGGGATATCGGTTCATAATCATCTCCCTGAAGGGAGCGGCTCTTTCCGGAACTACGGTTCCGGTGCCTCTTTCGAAAATGCTCCGGGGGACCATCACAACGAGATTTCCGTGATGCACCTCGATATGCCCCTTTGGGACCTGCAGAAAATCACCTCAGATTTATGATGCATCCGCACTCGTCTCTTTTCCTGCTGCCGAAATCCGAAAGTCTGTCCAACTGTTCGGAATCGAACACGGGACCGTCTTTGCAGACCCTCTCCCCGTCAATGACGCAGCATCCGCACACTCCGGTTCCGCATTTCATATGCCTTTCGAGAGAAAGCAGACAATCGACACCGAGTTCTTTGCAGGCTTTGTGCAAAAAGAAAAGCATTATTTCAGGACCGCAGCCGATGACCAAATCATATTTTCCGGAAATTATTTTTTCCTTGGCCAATTCCACGGCGTTGCCGTGGAATCCTCTGGAACCGTCATCAGTGGATATCCAGAGATTTTTTACGTATTTTTTTACCGGTCCGTCAAGTATTATCTCTTTGTCCGAACGGGCGCCGATGATGGTGTCACATCCCGTTTCGGCGATGGCGGGCAACAGAGCCGCGGCACCCACACCGCCGGCGACGGCAAGGATTTTCTTTTTTCCCTCAAGGTTGAACCCGTTTCCGTAAGGGCCTCTTATCCGCAGACAATCCCCCTCGTTCATCTTGTGAATGGCATTCGTGGCCTCACCGATTCCTTTTACGGTGATTGATTTGATTTTGCCGGTTTTGGACAGCGACATTGGCACCTCGTCGACACCCGGCACCCAGACCATGACAAACTGTCCCGGCACGGCAGAAACGTCCAGTTCGAAATCAAAGGTGTAGGTGTCATGGCTTTCTTTTGTTTTCTTGATTATTCTGACAACGTTAATCATGGGCAACACCCACCATGTCTTTAACGGATCCGAATCCCTGTTCATCCATGAAAGCCGAAACACCTTTGTTGACTTTATCGAAGATTTCGGTGCCGACGGTACCTACGGCGCTTCCTATTTGGAAAGCCGAAGCTCCGGCCATTACGTATTCGACGGCGTCTCTCCAGTCGGTAATGCCTCCCACGCCGATTATCGGTATGTCAACGGCATTGTAAAGATCGTAAACCGCACGGACTCCGACAGGTTTCACCCCGGGCCCGGACAAACCTCCGAATTTGTTGCTCAGTACGGGTTTGCGCAGTTCCGGACATATCACCATGGCTTTCAGCGTGTTGATTGCGACCAGGGCATCGGCGCCTCCCCTTTCCGCGGCCCGGCCCAGAGCGGGAACCGAATCGGTGTTTGGCGTGAGTTTTGCCCAGACCGGAATATCGACGGAAGATTTGACTTCGGAAACCACGGAAGTTATCATTTCGGGGACCGAACCTATTTCTGCGCCGTAGCCCGCGGCATGGGGACAGGACAGATTCAATTCAACGGCAACCGCGCCGTATTCTTCCATTTTGGAAGCCAGATATGCAAATTCTTTTTCATCGCCCCCGAACACAGATCCCACCACGGGACCTTCGGCGGAGGCCATTCCGACTTCTGCTTCAAACAAATCGATGCCCGGGTTCGGCAATCCCATGGCATTCACGTATCCGCATCCGACTTCCGTGAATGTCGGATTGGCATGGCCGGGGCGGGGTTCGGAACCGATGGATTTGGTTACCACCGCTCCCGCGCCGGATTTAAACATGCGGACCATTGAATCTCCCGTTTCATCCATTATGCCCGATGCGACGATTCCCGGAAACCTGAAATTCAGTTTGCCGACGGTTACTTCCAATTTTCCCATTGGCACGGGATATGCCTTCCACATTAAAAACCCGTTCAGATGCATAAATGTAAAGAACAGGAGTATCATGGCCTTTTCATGGACCTGACGGCACTCCGCGGAGACTTCCCTACCATGAGGGACGGCAAAGGCGTCTACTTGGACAGCGCCTGCCAATCCCTGCGTCCCGACAAAGTCATTCAAGCCATCACCCGGTATTATGAAGAAACCCCCACCTGCGGAGGCAGAAGCGTTCACGGCATGGGTTCCAAAGTATCCATAACCGTTGACGAAACAAGGGAGACGTTGGCGGAATTCTTCAACACCGACGATTCCGGCTGTTACTCTTTCTGCAGAAACACCACCGAAGCGCTGAACACCATAGCTTTCGGACTTCCTTTCAACCCCGGAGATGCCGTGATGACTTCCGATTCGGAGCACAACTCCAATCATGTTCCCTGGCTGATACTGGCGGAAAAGAAAGGATTGAAAAGAAGATACGCCAAAACCACCGAAGAAGGGGAATTCGATCTGGAAGCTTTCAAGGAATCCATGGACGGCAGCGTCAAAGCGGTGTCCGTGCAACATGCCAGCAACGTGACCGGGTGCACCATGCCAGTCAAAGAAATCGTTGAAATCGCACGGGATTACGGAGCGGTTTCCATCATTGACGGGGCGCAGGCGGCACCTCACATGAAAGTCGACCTGAGCGACATAGATCCGGATTTTTATTGCATGTCCGTACACAAGATGCTCGGACCTTCGGGGATGGGCGTGATGTACGGAAAGTCCGAGTGTTTGGAAAAACTCAGTCCGTTGATTTACGGGGGCGGAACGGTAGGGATAACCACATACGAATCTGTCAGACTGGCACCCCATCCCGAGAAGTTTGAAGCAGGATTGCAGGACTATGCGGGAATCGCAGGCACCAAAGCCGCGTTGGAATATCTCATGGACGTGGGAATGGAAAACATAGAAAAACACAACAGGATGCTGATGAGAAAAATAGATTCCGGCACCGAAGGCATCGAAGGACTGAAAGTGCTCGGTCCGAAGAATCCAGACAGACGGGGCAGCGTGTTCTCCTTCAACGTTGACGGAATGTCCCCTCATGACATAGCCGTCATTCTCGACGAAATGGACGGAATCATGATCCGTTCCGGTCTGCACTGCGCTCATCCGATGTTCGAAGGCAAAGGAATCAAAGGCAGCGCCCGGGCTTCGGTTTATCTCTACAACAATGAGGAAGACATCGAACGTTTCTGCAACGCATTAAGAAAAGCCGCAGAAATATTCGGCGACAAATCATAACCGGACAAGAACGCCGTCAACGACTTTCAACCGAATCTCTTCGTTGTATCCCAACGTAAGACGGGAGACGTTCAGAGTATGGGATACGTATTCGCCCTTTGAATTTTTAAGAATGACTTCGTGACCTTCCGCGATCAGGCCGCAGTCCGAACCCGGGAGAACATCCCATCCCCTGATTGTGAACTCATCCGCATCATAACCGTGCAGACTGTCCAGCATCCAGGCGATTCGGTCCGCATTTTCGCTCATCAGCACGTCTTCGTTTGAAGAATACATTCCCGTCAGGGGAATGCCGACGGAGGCCAACAACGCTATGCCGCAGATGCAAAGCGTCACTCTGGAGTACGTGAATTCAATCAAAGCACACTCACCCTGACAGCCGCCCCTCCGTCGCAGGAAACACATTCGAATTCAAGCGTAAGAATTCCTGAAACGGAAACGGGTTCGGCGAATCGGACCGGAGGCCGTTCCATAAAGACCCTTCCCACTTCTTCGTCGGAATAAACCATCCTTATCTCATAAGCGTCGGAACCTTCCCCGCCTATATCCAATCTGCAACCGGTCCCGATGGAAACATCGGCGGTGAAAACACCGCCGATTCCGGCGTAATATGTTTTTTTGGCAGTATCGGACACCGTTTTTGCCTGAATCAGAAGATCGGAGACTTCCGTGTCTTTGCGGAAATCCCCGATAAAACCCACCGCCACGGGAACGATGAGGGCCAATATCAGGAAAACAACGGTAAGCCGTATCGGCATTCCGATAACGCCTTTGCGGTCCCGTCTCAGGCTATCACCGGAATCCTTGTGCTGTTGTGTTCCCCGTATTCCGGTGCGGAGACATTGACGGTAATATATCCTATGGGGCTGTGTTTCATTATGATTCTCAACTGGGTAAACGAGACGACTCCGGCATGATTTGTGGTATCGTACGGAACGTCACCGTCGTCTGTGCGGATTCCGAGACCGGTAAGAACGACGGAAGCGTTTTCGAGGGGATTGCCGTCCTGATCAGTGACGGTCACCGATATCATGGCATCCGTGATTATCCCGTTCTCCAATTCTATGCTCGGAGTGTGGACCTGAACCCCGCCGATGTACTTCGGACTTTCGATATTACCCATCCAACCCAGAATGATGCCGGCCCCGATGGTTGCAACCATGATGATTATTATCAGTTGCAGCGGAAGTCCCTCGATTCCGCCTCTTCTGTCTTTCGACATTCCTCCTTTCATGAGACGCTTGATTATTCTCATGATTCCAAGATTCGGAATGTGCCCGTATAAGAACGGATATCTACAGTTAATCTTACGGTGAAAAAGTCAAAGATGTTTTTCGTAAATCGCTTTGTAAACGGGTCCTTCAGGTTTAAGCACGCTGCGGTATACGGTCACTTTGTCGCATTTGAAAACAAAGAACTCCCTGTCTTTGTTTTCTTCGGAGATTTTTCCCGCCAGTTCGGAACCGTTTATGTCTCTGGATCTTCCGACGGTGATGTGCGGGACGAACTTTTTTCTGTCATGGGAAATGTTCCGTTCGGAGAGATTGTCCGAAATATCATCGGCAAGTTTTTCGAGAACGCCGTGGGAATCGGCACCGATCCACAGTACTCTGGGTCCGTTTCTTCCGGGAAAGGTCCCCATGCCTTTTACGGATACTTCGAAAGAATCCAACCCTTCGGCGGCTTTGTCGAGAGCGCAAACGATGCCCTTCAACTCTTCTTCCGTAATCTCCCCTATGAAACACAGGGTGAGATGCAGTCCGTCCGGTCCGTAAGTCTTCATCTTTTTTTCGGATTTCAGAAGTGAAATCGGTTCGGCCAAAGATCGGTTTTCGGGAATTCTTATTGCGATGAATGTTCTCATGTCTTCACTTTATCTCAGTCAGTTTGTATTCGGAAGAGCCGAAACCCATCTTTTTTGCATGTTCAAAGGTGCTTTGCCATCTTGTTTCGGGATGGATGCAGGCAAACATGTCTTCGGGAACCTTGTGGCCGCATTTTTCGTACAATGCGCTGCCTATGACCGGCGGCTGCTTAAGGGCCAAATCAATGCAGGCTTTGTCCAAAGCCACGGGATCGAAAGACGCCAGCATTCCCACGTCGGGAATCACCGGCGTGTCGTTCTCGGAATGGCAATCGCAGTATGGCGAGACATCCGTCATCACGGTGATGTGGAAATGGGGTTTGTCCTTGACGGCCGCCATGGCGTATTCAACTATCTTGGCGTTCAATATTTCGGCGTCCTCGTCGTTTTCAGCACTTATGGCGTCATAAAGACAGGCGCCGATGCATCTTCCGCATCCGACACACTCATTATAGTCGATGACGGCTTTCTTTTCAATCAGGGTTATGGCATTCTGAGCGCAGTATTTCATACACTTTCCGCATCCGACGCATTCTTCCGGATCCACGGAAGGTTTGCCCGCGGCATGCATTTCCATCTTTCCGCGGCGTGACGCACATCCCATGGAGATGTTCTTCAACGCACCTCCGAATCCTGTCAGTTCGTGGCATTTGAAGTGGGACAGGGTTACGAGTATGTCCGCATCATGAATCGCTCTCCCAATTTTCGCGGTTTTGACGTATTCGCCGTCAATGGGAATTTCAACTTCGTCGGTGCCTTTCAGACCGTCTCCGATGATTATCTGACAGCCCGCGGACATCCTGTTGAATCCGTTGTAATTGGCGGTGTCCAAGTGTTCCGGGGCGGTTTTTCGGTTTCCGACGTACAGTGTGTTGCAATCGGTCAGGAAAGGAATGCCTCCGTTGTTTCTGACTTCTTCCGCTATTACCCGGGGAAATCCCGGTCTCAGATACGCAAGGTTTCCCAACTCCCCGAAATGCATTTTGATCGCAACGAACTTCTTGTCGCAATCCATGTTTCCGAATCCGGCTTTAAGCATCAGTCTGCGGAACTTATCGGGTATCGTGTCTCCGATCTCGGCTCGCATGTCGGTAAAGAAAACTTCGGATGCCATGACACCGTGATTACTCTCGCGATATATATCGGATGTTTACCCGACGGAGGGAAAAATTGTCGATTCCACGGTTTGTATTCAAGGGAATACCGATGTCTCCTTTGTAATATATTTGTCTCTCCGCCGACAACTTTCGGCTTCGATTGACGGTAGTCAATCCACGCCCTTTTCGGACGGAGGCATTACTTAAAATACGGGAATAAATTAACACTGTTCTGACGGAAATTCATTTCTGTCGGAGGAATAAAAAATGTACACAATGAGTCCCTATTCCGGAAAGCTTCTCGACGATAAAGAAGCCATAGAAAAATATAACGCCGAGAAGCAGTGGGGCCTTCTCGTTTCCGTCGATTTGGGCGGTTGCGACCACGATAAAATATCCAGCAAAGATCACATCACGCAGTTTGCCGTGGATCTTGCCAAACACATCGATATGAAAAGATACGGGGAACCTCAGGTGGTCTTCTTCGGCGATGAGCCCAAAGTACAAGGGTATTCTTTGGTTCAGCTGATAGAAACCTCGATGATTTCCGGTCACTTCGCCGAAGACACCGACCGTGCATTCATCGACATATTTTCCTGCAAGGAATTCGGCCCCAAAGACGCCGCCGAATTTTCCCAAAAGTTTTTCGGTGCCGAAAAAATGGAATACTCCGTCTCTTTCAGAGACATATGAAACTTCAATTCCCCTCTCCTGCGAGAGGGGTATTCTTATCCCACGATTTTTTATTTTTCAATCAAAGTCTGTTCAGCGGACAGGCTTTCAGGCATAATCCGCATCTCAGCCCTTCCAGAGTTTTGAACATGTAATCCCTGCATGCGAATTTTTCAATCGTTCCGTCTTCCCCTATGGCTCCGACGGGACAGACTTCCACGCATATGTTGCAATCTTTGCAGAGATCGCTGATGAATTTTGTTTCATGGGATTCGTGAGGAATTTCCAGGTCCGTGAGAATGGCGATGATTCTGACCCTGGGGCCGTATTCCGGAGTTATTATCAGATGGTTTGTCCCATAGGAACCCATTCCGGCGCACTATACCGCCCACTTTATTGAAAGGTTGGCAAGCAATGTTTCTTTGTCGGCGTACCAATAACCGAACTCGCTTCCTTCGTTGGGAACGATACTGGCCAAGAATCCCTTTTTTTCTATCCTTCTTGCGACTTTGTACGCTGCGACTCTGAGAAATGCCGTGGCGGACATCAGCGTGTTCGTGTATTCCGCTCTGCCGGCCGGAAGAGGTTCAACCGCACCGTTGTGTACGGCTGCGGCCAACAACACCACGGATCGGATGTTTTCAAAAAAGTCCTGAGGTTTTTTTCCTGTATATTTTTCATCAAGGAAACAATTCGCATCGACAACGCCGAACAGATCCATTCCTTCGGCTTCGGCCAACTGTTTCAATTCGTTGAACAAAGTAATATCCGCCATTTTTTCACTTTCCGCGTTTATTCATAGGATTATGCACCTTTAAACCGTTTATTCACCATTTAGACCATATGGGCCGGTTGACACAGGGACATGGATTGTCGTTGATATTATGATATTGAAGGAAATCAAAGAATTTACAATTGGCAAACTATATCCTCATTGTATATTTTCTATATCTCTTTATCACAATGGTATTTTCAACCATCCAGCAGTTATTTTTAACATAAGGTGATTAGTAACCATATTTATCCTAATTGTATTGGATAATCCTTATTGTGATAATTTTAGAAACCTATATATTTACCGAGGACGTCGCGTTGTATATGAAATTGAATTGGAATTTCAAAATGTGGGGAGCCGTCGGCATCGTGATGTGCCTGCTTCTCGCGTCCGGCGTTTATATGTCGGGTATTGACCGAGAATCTCAATCGGTCTCTATCGTGGCAAGGGTAAACGACGAAGGTTCGGGCATTTTCATAAAAAGTGACCGACCGGATTTGACATTGGATGATGACGAAGGTTGGGACGGTTTGACCTTCATGACCCCCGGACCGTCATCCATACAACATATGATTCTCAATGACATAGTCACGGATTTGGGAATGAAATTTATTCAGAGAGGCACCACCGCCGAAGGCAAAGTAGTCTATTGGACCCAAGTGGCGCCCGGACAGATGACCGATTACATGTTCAGATCGGACAGAGACGTGGACGGCGGAATCGCATGGGAACCCCACTATTCTGCCGCGGTGAATTATAAAGACAATAAAAACCCCGGTGACACGTGCAAAGAGGTAATCACGACCGACGTGTACTCACCCGGGCATCCCTGTTGTGTCATAGCAGTAAACAACGGTTATCTGGAAGCCAACGAAGACACGGTCAAGAGATTCCTTGCGGCTTACGTAAAATCGGTTCAGTGGATCAACAATGCTTTGGACGATCCCGATAGCGACGAGTTCGACAGACTCGTGGATGAAACCGTAAGGATAGGAATGCCCAGTTCCGGAGGGGAAGATCAGTCTGCGATAGATAAAAAGAAAGAAACTGTGAAAGAAGCACTGTACAATATACGATACACTTACGAGCTCGATAACGACGAAGCGAAGCTTTCCGAGCAACTGGAGGAAATCATAGAAGTGTACAAGAAGTTGAACATCGTTCAACAGAATACTTTGACCAATGCCGGATTTGCATCATCCAAAGCTTTCACCGAGCACCTCGTTCAAGGAACTTATCTTGATGGTGTGTTTGACGGCGACGACCTAAAAACTCCCGAAGATCTGGGATACACGGGCGGAAACCTGACGACGATAAACGTTGCATATCTTGCCGCCGATATCCACCAAATGGCACTCCATATAGGGGTGTCCGAAGGATTCTTTGAGGAATACGGGATACATGTGGATCTGAAAGGACCTTATGCCGCAGGCGGAGACGTCATGAACGCCCTGCTTTCCAAACATGCAAATCTGGGATTCGTGGGATCGCCTCCGGTGGTTTCATCATCCGTCAATGCGCTGAGGAGTTGAAAATATGGAATTGACTGTCGAATCATTCATGTACGATGAAGAAAACAAAATTCACCGTTACCTGAGAGCCGCCATAATAATCGCGACGTCTCTGATAGTTTTTGTTCTGATCTGGTGGAATCTCTCACTGATATTGAACAATCCCGCGATTCCCACGCCGTCGGCGGCATGGGAAGCATTGACGTATCTGTTTGCCAACGGAGACCCCGTATCGGGCATCACCATGTGGGGACACATGAGAATAAGTCTGCTGAGATTCTTTGCAGGATTGATATTGGCTCTGGCCGTGGCCGTGCCCTTCGGTCTGTTGCTGGGATACTCAAAGACTTTGGAACAGTTCTCGTCCCCCACGCTTGAAATTCTGAGGCCCATCGCGCCCATTGCCTGGGCCCCGATTTTCATCTTTACCGTGGGATACAGCTGGGGACCCATACTGGTGGTTTTCGTCGGCATATTTTTCCCTGTGCTTTCCAACACTATATTCGGTGTGAGGAAAATAGATCCCAATTGGTTGGACGCGTCCAAAACACTGGGTGCAACCAAACTTCAGACCTTCACGAAAGTGATGCTGCCCTCTGCCGTGCCTTATGTCATGAACGGAATGAGGGTGGGTATGGGAATCGGTTGGATGTGTATCGTCGCCTCCGAGCTTTACGCTTCATTCGGAGGGGGTGTGGGATACTTCATAAGCATCCAGGCCCAGATGGGATACTGGCCCAACGTTTACGCAGGAATAATCATAATCGCAATTCTGGGAATACTCACGACCAGTCTCGCCGATTATATACACAAAGTCATCACTAAAAGGATGGGGATGGAATGAGCGGCAACATCGAAATCAAGAACCTGAGAAAGGTTTTCAAAGCGGACAACAAAGAAACCGTCGCTTTGGAGGATTTTTCCCTGGACATAAAAAAGGGAGAATTGGTTTCCGTGGTCGGACCTTCCGGATGCGGAAAGACGACCATGCTCAGAGTGATCGCGGGTCTGTTGGAACCCACTTCCGGCGAAGTCATCATCGACGGCAGGAAGTGCGAAGGCCCCGGTCCCGACAGAGGCATGGTTTTCCAGGAATTCGCTCTGTTTCCCTGGCGTTCGGTGAGAAAGAACGTTGAGTTCGGTCTCGAAATCGCAGGGGTTCCCAAAGAAGAACGCAGAGAAAGGGCTTTGAGGTACATCAAAGCCGTGGGATTGGACGGTTTCGAAGACCACAGGGTTCACGAACTGTCCGGCGGTATGAAACAGCGGGTCGCACTCGCCCGTGCGATGGTGACCAAACCCGCCGTTCTTCTGATGGACGAACCCTTCGGCGCTTTGGATGCCCAAACAAGGAACATAATGCAGATGGAACTGCTGAGGATAGTCAAGAGAACGAGTACGACGATAGTATTCGTGACTCACTCGGTGGACGAAGCGGTGTTCCTGTCGGACAGAGTCGTGATTCTTACGAAACGTCCCGCCAAAATCAAGGAAATCGTTGATATCGATCTTCCCCGCCCGAGGGACAGAGCGTCTCCCGAATTCATCAAACTGAGAAGGCACATCCTCAAAGAACTTGAGGATGAGAATATCAAGATGAGTGTCGACGAAAGTTTCCTCAAGGATACGGATTGATTCCTGTCGGAACCGTTGAAACATTTTAATTGAAAAAAAGGGTCAGCCCCCCCCCGTAAGAGGAGGGCTGACCTCTTGAATTTGTTTTTTTGCTTTCACGCAAGTTTGAGGGTGTCGAATTTCATGACCTTTTCAGGGCAGGCGTACTGACACCTGTAGCAGGCGGTGCCGAGACAGTTCTTGGTCATCACGGTGATGGTCTTGTCTTTGGAGACGGTGAGTGCGTTCTCCGGACATTCCCTCTCGCAGGCTTTGCAGCCCGTGCAGCCGTCCATTTTGCCGACCAGATCCGTTCCGAGATCGTGCAGTATATGCAATCCTCTTTCTCCCAAATCGGCGATGTCACGTTTGGATATCCTTATGATTTTGGGCACCCCCCTCGGACGGGGTATGGTCTGTCTTCCGGTCATTTCAAGATTTTCGTTGTACGTGAACATACTCATGCCCTCTTCGCAGTGGGCGAGTTCCTGAACGTAAATGTCTTCGAAGACAGGGTCTCCGGCGAACATCACGTGGTTTGCGCGTATGTCGTTGGCGACGGACTGAAGTTCATCCAGCATTTCGGGATTCATCAACAAATCTGTGGCCAAAGCCAACGAGGTGTTTCCGTACTGATAGATGGTATTGCAGGTGGGCGGAAGCATTCCTATTTCCCTGGCTTTTATGGCATCCACATAGGTACCGGAAGCTCCGGTCATGTACATGGTTTTCAAATCATCGAATTTGATTCCAGCATGTTCTATGAGGGTGTAGTGACCCGCCCTCATGGCACCTACGGCCTTCATTGCTTCAACAATATCTTCGGTGGTAATGTATACTCCGTCCTGCAGGTGCATTTTGCCGTCCGGAGTATGCAATTTGCTTTTTCTGAACAGTCCCGTTTGCTTGGCGACGGCAATCGCGGCTATGACTCCGGTACCCGTGATTCCTTTGGCTTTGCCGTGCATGGGTCCGTATTCATCTGCGGTTCCGAGAATGAAATCGAATTTGTCCCCGTTCTGAGGCATCAGATTTTCATCCAAAACTTTGCAAATCCATTGGAAATCATATTCAAGATCGCTTATTGCACCGGGAGCCGCCAACATTCCGTGTTTTATGGACTGACCCTCCATAGCGGGACCTGCGGCCGCAGATCCGGTATATATTTCGTCGCCGACTTTGAGAGCCATTTCCGCATTGGTTCCGTAATCGGTAACGAGGCAGGTTTCTTTCTCTTCAAGGAAACCGCTTTTGTACATCATCGCCAAAGCATCGGCACCTATTTCGTGCCGGATTGCGGGAGGCACGTAAAGTTCGGTTCCGTCGGGAACTTCGATGCCGTATTCCACGGGATCGAAAACGCCCGCGTCACGTTTCTGTTCAACAATTCCTTTCACTCTTCTGGCGTTTTCTCCCGCAAAGGCAAGATCGTCAATAGGTATGTTTTGCGCAATCGACAATTGTATCGGATTTCCGCACAAACTCATTCTGACAACGTCCTTGAGGTCTATTCCCAAGGTTTTGATCAATTTGTTCACCGTGTCGATTGCGACACCGTGGGCCACGTCAAGTCCGACTCTTATGCTGAAGGTCAGGTGGTCCATAATGTTGGCACCCGGCAGCGGATGACATTCCGTGATGGAGGTTGAAATTATTTTTTTGTTTTTTAAATCAACTGCGTGTGCACGGAACCCGCTAGTTCCTAGGTCCAATGATATTCCGTATTCCATAGACATATCCCCGGTAACGCAATATTGACTCTGAAGGTTGATAATAGGTTCTATGAAAAACATCTTCGGTTCCCGTAATGGTAATTTCACGGAGGCTGAGATTTATTTTGATGAATTACGTCAAACGTAGAAAATGCCTTGAGAACTACTTTTATATACAAAGATAATACCAAATTGTAATTTTTAAAATTACAGACCTGTTAATTTCTATTAAAATAAATTTTAGAAAAAATAGTTTTGAAACGGCGCAATTCAGTTTTTAATTATTACTGGCTATGTATTCAAACACACCCCTCGTTGTTGGAATACGAAGGATCGATATTAATTTTTGAAGTTCAATTTTGACACGAACTTCTGTATCTTCACGGAGATATCATCCATCCATTATAGCCATTTTAATACCTGCAAATCGATGAAAATACGGGTAAAAACCCAAAGGAGAAACTGAACATGTTAGACAGCAAAGGAGTAGACTTCGGCATGATTCTCAGACGGTACGACGTCGAACTCGAGGTTGAGGCCACCCCTGAGGAAATGGCAAAGAGCCTGCTTCCCAAAGACCCTATTTTCAAAAAGGTCGCGGAAGAGGTTCTGTACATGAAGTTGAAAACGGTTATTCCTACTGTAACGGAGGCACTGAAGGAGAAAGACCCTTTGAAGGTTATCAACGAAGGTCTCGTAGTGGGAATGGAAATTGTGTCAAAACTGTACTCGGAACATGTGTATTACCTGCCTGAAATAATGATGGCGGCAAAAACCATGGAAATGGGGATAGCTTTGGCAGAGAAACAGCTGGAAGGCGGAAAGATGAAGATGAAGGCCGATGTGATCATGCACACCGCCGAAGGTGACGTGCACGACATCGGAAAGAACATTGCGGTCATCATGACCCGCGCCGCAGGTTATGAAGTCATCGACATGGGTAAGGACGTACCCGTCGACGATGTTGTGGCCAAGACGGTAGAAGTCAAACCGCTCTTCGTATCGGGTACCGCATTGATGACAACCACAATGTCTGCATTCCCGAGGATTGCCGCGAAATACGTGGAGAAGGGACTCAAGACCCCCTTCATGGGTTGCGGCGGTGCTGTGAACAGGGAGTATTCCAACTCTTACGACCTGGGAATATATTCGGATAAAGCGTCTCAGACCCCGCTCATCGCGGAAAAGCTGCTCTCCGGATATGACTGGAAGAAGGTCAGGGAAGAGTGGGACAGCATTGTGAGAGGTGAGTGAAATGTCGGTAAAAAGATACACGAAAATGGCTTATGACAACGCCGATGATTTGATATTCGGACGCGCTAAGCACCCCATATCCTACGGATACGGAATAAAATTGGGTGCGGGCAAAGTCATAACCGAAATCAACTATGCGCCCCGTCCGGGAACGGAAAAAGATCCCGCAACCCTAAGAAGGGAGTATGTTGACTATATCTGCAAGGACGCACTCGACAGAGCGATATCCATCGGACTTCCCGACCTTCAGATGGAAACCGAATGGATTTCGCAGATGAGCGAAGCAAGAATATCGATACCTGTCGTCGAAGGACAGAGGGAAATCGCAGAGAAATACCACGAAGAATACGGTATAAACACCGCTGTCAGACACACCATCCCCGACAAGCGCGACACCGATCACGGAATGCGCGTCGGTCAGGATAAAGTCAACGGCGGACCCGAAATGCTCTTCGAATCCGCGGAAATCGCCTGTGAGAACGGTGCACACGTGTTCTCGGTCGAATCCATGGGAGGAAAGGAACTGGCGGACTATGCCATCACCAACGGTGACATTATCGCTTTCCTTTTCGGAGTGGGCTATCTCGGATCCATCGATATGACTAACATCTGGCAGGAATTCGTCAAGATTTGTAAGAAGAACAACGTTATCCCCGGAGGAGACACAAACTGTTCCGGAGCCAACACCTCCATGTTCATGGCGGGCGGTTACTTGGACAACGATGTTCAGAGGACATTCTCTGCGATAACCAGGGCCATCGCTTCCGCGAGAACCGTGGTTGCGTGGGAATGCGGTGCCGTCGGACCCGACAAGGACTGCGGTTACGAAGGACCCATATGCAAAGCGATTGGGGGCAACCCAACATCTCAGGAAGGAAAACAGTGTCACTGCGCACACTGCGACATCCAGAGCAACCTGATGGCCTCCACCTGCGACCTTTGGTCCAACGAGTCCGTGGAATACCACCCCGAATTCGGAGGTTCCTCGGTACAGTGCTGGCTTGCAACCCTCGGAAACGAAGTTATGCTGATGAACACCTCTATCCAGTTCAAGCAGGACAAAGTCCTTAGGGACCTGTACATGAACGCGGACAGAATCAGAGGGCCTGAGGCATACATTCTCGCTTACGACCACGCATTCGAAATCGGTAAAGCAATCACTGAAAACGGTGACAATCTTTATCTCCGTGCGAAGGCCGCCGGTGAGACCGCAGCCAACATAATCCTCAGAGGATACAAGTCCAAGGAACTGCCCCTCACGAGGAAGCAGCTCACTGTTCTGGAAGACTGCATCAAGCAGTTTGAAGCGCTTCCGGACAACGAGGACGCTTTCGTTGAGATGTGCCTTGAGAAATACAAGGACGTCCCGATGTTCCATAAGAACAACTACGGACTCTGAACGAAGGGAAAAACACTTTGTCCCCGAAAGGGGACATTTATTTTTTTAAAAAGTTTCAAACATAATCAGTGATGACGGTGATTGCCGTCGCAACCGCAGCCTCGGTCATCGTCGTGACTGTGACCGCCGCAACCGCAGCCTCGGTCATCGTCGTGACTGTGACCGCCGCAACCGCAGCCTCGGTCATCGTCGTGACTGTGACCATGATTGTGGTCGTGACTGTGACCGCCTTCTCTGAATTCGATATCCAAAAAAGTATCTTCCAGAGCATGGAACATCATATGATCCAGCTCATGTTTGTCCACATCGAGCACTGCGCACAGAATACTGAATTCGACCTTTTCTGAGGGTTCCAAGACTCCGTGAACTTCAACACCGTTTTCAAGATCGGTTATGTTCAACGTGATTCCGGTTCCATCCTCCAAATGTATTCCGCATTTGATATGACCGAGGAAAACTCCAGCCTCCTCCTTGACCCACTTTGCGATTTCGGTCATGGCACCGACGATTCTCGCCTGAGCGTCCGCATTGAAATTGGTGATGTACCCCATGGTTCCGACGGCGACGCCGCCGGCGTAATCCATGGAGTTTTCGTCAAATTTAGCACTGTTGTTTTTTTTCATTTCATCAACTCGTGGACTTTGTCCATATTTGTTCCTTCTGTCACGGATATGGAGTAGATAGGTTTATCAGGATATTCGGAGGCCAACCAATCGGTTACTTCCGCAAGTCTTTCAGGAGTTGACAAATCGGATTTATTGATCAGAATGAAATTGCATTCATGCATTTGTCTTTTGAAGAAATCCGTTTTTTTGAGAATAAGATCGTCAAATCTTTGGATATCCACTACGCCTATGATGATGGTTTCTTTCTCGTCAATCATTGCAATGCGTACAAGATCTTTGACCCTGTGCGGCAATGCCAAACCTGTGGGTTCAATCAAAATAATATCCGGTTTGATATCTTCGGCGATGTTCCTGAGTCCGTTCTGAAGGGAGCTTGCCAACGTGCAGCATATGCATCCGTTCGGCATTTCAATAGCATCATATCCTTCCCGCTTCATCGTGATTCCGTCAACGCCTACTTTTCCTGATTCGTTGACGAGTAAGGCAACCTTCTGGCCTCTGTCGATGTACATGGAAGTTAGGTCTAACATCAGACTGGTTTTTCCGCTGCCGAGGAATCCGCCCAGAATATATACGTACATAGGAGGGGTACCATACAAATTGTATTTATGTATTCACTAACGCCGTATACTTACTTTGAACGGTGTGAAAACACATCGTTTCATCGGAACAATCCGTGACTCCGCAAGGATGAAACAACTTCATTGTTTTGTTTCCGAATCAACAGGAGATCCGATATATTTTGTCTGTGTGTGTCGAATTTTCTTTTTCAACCGATGTGAAACCTTTCGATCCATAGTTATCAAAATGTCATTCTTTATATGTAAAAATCCAATAATTTCCTTTTAAACAGAGGATTTGCCATCGGAATTTAAAATTTACAATAGATATTTTTATATGCCCATTCTATCCAAATTTGATAAAACAATATTTTCAGAAGACTTTAGCAACGGTATTCAAACATAAATAATTCAGATCCTGCTCCTGTTCCGTCATTAAATAAATTTTGCTGGGTATGGGGCGCGACAAACATTTTTCAAGTTATTAATAAGTTGCTTTCGGGGTTTATTCGAGATATGGCAAAAAAACATCATTATTTGCATGGATATAACATCCATCTCACTTAACTATTATTATAAACATACTTTACCCGCGTTGGGGCTGAGGCCCCCAGGAGGAAAAAAATATGCTAAGCAATAAAGGCGTAGATTATGGCATGATCCTCAAAAGGTACGATATCGACCTTCAGGTCGAAATCACACCTGAGGAAAGAGCCAAAAGCATGCTACCCGAAGACCCGGTTTTCAGAAAGGTTGCCGAAGAAGTCTTGTACATGAGGTTGAAGACTGTTGTCCCGACCGTCGTTGAGGCTTTGAAAGAACGAGACCCCCTCGATGTCATCAACGAAGGGTTGGTTGCCGGTATGGAAATCGTTTCAAAACTTTACGCAGAGCACGTCTATTATCTGCCCGAAATTATGATGGCCGCCAAAGCCATGGAAATCGGAACCGCCCTTGCCGAGAAGAACCTCGAAGGCGGAAAGATGAAGATGAAGGCCGATGTGATCATGCACACCGCCGAAGGTGACGTGCACGACATCGGAAAGAACATCGCGGTCATCATGACCCGCGCCGCAGGTTACGAGATTATCGATATGGGTAAAGATGTCCCTGTTGACGACGTTGTCGCCAAAGCCGAGGAAGTCAAACCCCTGTTCGTTTCCGGAACCGCACTGATGACAACCACAATGTCTGCATTCCCGAGAATCGCCGCCAAGTTCGTTGAGAAGGGACTCGAGATACCCCTCATGGGCTGCGGTGGAGCTGTGAACAGAGACTATTCCAACTCCTACGATCTCGGAATCTATTCTGACAAAGCATCCCAGACTCCGCTCATTGCGGAAAAGTTGCTCTCCGGATATGACTGGAAGAAAGTCAGGGAAGAATGGGACAACATCGTGAGAGGTGAGTGAAATGTCTATAAAAAGATACACAAAAATGGCTTATGACAACCCCGACGATTTGATATTCGGACGCGCTAAGCACCCCATATCCTACGGATACGGAATAAAATTGGGTGCGGGCAAAGTCATAACCGAAATCAACTATGCGCCCCGTCCCGGTACGGAAAAGGATGCAAAGACTCTGACAAGGGAATATGTTGATTACATCAGCAAAGACGCACTTGACAGGGCAATATCCATCGGACTTCCCGACCTTCAGTTGGAAACCGAATGGGTTTCGCAGATGAGCGAAGCGAAAATCTCAGCACCCGTTGTCGAAGGACAGAGGGAAATCACTGAGAGATACCACGAAGAATACGGTATCAACACAGCAGTCAGACACACCATCCCCGACAAGCGTGACACCGACAACGGTATGCGCGTCGGTCAGGACAAAGTCAACGGCGGACCCGAAATGCTTTTCGAATCCGCTGAAATTGCCTGTGAAAACGGTGCAGATGTGTTCTCCGTCGAATCCATCGGCGGAAAAGAAATGGCAGACTTTGCTATCACCAACGGTGACATCGTAGCTTTCCTTTTCGGAGTCGGTTATCTCGGATCTCTCGACATGACCTACATCTGGCCTGAATTCGTCGACATATGCAAGAAGAACAACGTTATCCCCGGAGGAGACACAAACTGCTCCGGAGCCAACACCTCCATGTTCATGGCGGGCGGCTACTTGGACAACGATGTTCAGAGGACCTTCTCCGCAATCACCAGGGCAATCTCGGCCGCAAGAACCGTTGTTGCTTGGGAATGCGGTGCCGTCGGACCCGACAAGGACTGCGGTTACGAAGGACCCATCTGTAAAGCCATTGCGGGTAAGCCCACATCTCAGGAAGGAAAACAGTGTCACTGCGCACACTGCGACATCCAGAGCAACCTGATGGCCTCCACCTGCGACCTTTGGTCCAACGAGTCCGTGGAATACCACCCCGAATTCGGAGGTTCCTCGGTACAGTGCTGGCTTGCAACCCTCGGAAACGAAGTTATGCTGATGAACACCTCCATTCAGTTCAACCAGGACAAAGTCCTCAGAGATCTGTATATGCAGGCTGACAGGGTCAGAGGCCCCGAAGCATACATCCTCGCTTACGACCACGCATTCGAAATCGGTAAAGCAATCACCGAAAACGGTGACGACCTCTACCTCCGTGCGAAGGCCGCCGGTGAGACCGCAGCCAACATAATCCTCAGAGGATACAAGTCCAAGGAACTGCTCCTTACCAGGAAGCAGCTCACTGTTTTGGAAGACAGCATCAAGCAGTTTGAAGCGCTTCCGGACAACGAGGACGCTTTCGTTGAGATGTGCCTTGAGAAATACAAGGACGTCCCGATGTTCCACAAGAACAACTACGGATTCTGAGCGAAACACAATAAAACATTTAGCCCCCGCAAGGGGGCACCTCTTAATTTTCAATTCCGGTCCGTGAGAGAAAATTATCTGACGGAACGATTATCATTTCCATCTCACGGAGACTTCCGATTGAACGGGGTTTTTAAAATTCAAAGGATGGGAAAACAGCCGTAAGGCCGAGAAGGTGTGAAAACGCATCCGTCCCTCACCCGTCCGTGAGGCCCTTGACCGAATACCCGGCCGAAACCGTACACAACTTCTGACACATAATCATACTACATATATTTAAAACTAATATTTATACAATATATAGATTTTTTATTTCAGTATATAGTTATGAACCCGCGGTCAAGATCGGAACGGATTCATTCCATTAAATCCGAACAAGTCGCACCGTACCGATATATATTAACAATATCGCTTTTGTGTCAGGTACCCGAAGTGTACCGACAGGGAGCCGATTTATGATTTCAAACACAAAATTTTATGGAATATTTTTAAAAATGAAGGAAAATGAAATACTTCTGAAAGAACGGGAAGTCAAGGCATTGGAAACCATAGCGGAGTCACTGAAAGAGATTGCAAAGAAATAATCTGACACAGTTAATCCAATAACAAATCTATCTCGGGCAATCCTTGCGGATGATGAAATAAACATCGCTGATGATTTTCAATCAAGATATTTTTGTATTCCAGGAAAGCCGTCGGAAGGGAAAGGTAATGGTGGACAAGGCGAGATTTGAACTCGCGGCTTCTTCGTTGCGAACGAAGCGATCTGCCGGGCTGATCTACTTGCCCATTAGAATCTGTGATTCTGACGTAGGATATAAACCATTTGCATGATTTGGGGAATGAGCCTTTTTCAACATTCTTGAGGGTATGCATTCATCGCATAAGAATAACAAGAATGTAATATTGGGGTAACACGATTTGAAACTCAGTAATAACATTCAAGTACTTGCCGCGTAATTTCTTTTCCTGATTCCATGGCGTTCTACAATGTGACGTATAATGAGAAGCACGACTTCGCCACCGTACACAATTACGGATGCACGTTCAAATGTCCCATATGCAGTTACAAATTACGTAGCGGCCCGGAAGGAAGACCGGGATTGGCATATCCCCGTCCGGAATCCTTCCTCACTCCCGAAGAGGTTGAAAACGCTCTCATTTCCGTCATGCCTTCCAAAGTAAATTTCATGGGCGGAGAACCCACGGTATCCAAAGATTTGCCGCGGATTCTCAAATTTGTCAAAGACACTCTAGGTGCAACCACATCATTGGGACACACCAACGGGTGCAATCTTTCATTGGAAAACATCGATTCCGCCAATGTAGGGTTGAAGGCATGGTATGAAGACGTTCATTTGCATCTGACGGGACTTCCCAAGGAAAAAATTTACGGGGAAGTAGAATCCGCCGTTGAAAGGGGAATGGATGTTTCTGCGAACATCATTTACATCCCTGACTATGTGGACACCGATCAGATAGAACTCACCGCCGAATTTCTGAGTTCGATAGGTGTGACCAAATTTCATATCATGGGGTACATACCCGTTCCGGGACAGGATTACAGAAGACCGACCATCAACGAAATGGAACATGCCCGCAACATGGCAAGAAAATATATCCCGGACACGGGATATTCTCACATGACTCCCGAAGAAGTTCTGTCTTTGGACAGGGAGGACGATCGGTTTGACGTGCGCATCATCGCGGGAACCGACGCCATAAGAGGCATCTCCAAGAAAAACGTTGAAACAGTATCAATCCGTTGACATAAATACTATTAATCTTGTAATCCTTCTTTGCATTCATGGCTATAAAAGGCATGAGCAAAGAAGTACAGGAAGCGATGGAAAAACAAAAAATATTCCCTTTTGCCACCGCATCCAAAGACGGGGTTCCCAATGTGGTTCCCATAGGATTCCTTTTTGAAGGAAGGGACGGAAACATTTGGGTAATAGACAATTACATGGACAAATCACTGAAGAATGTCCGCGAGAACCCGAAGGCATCGTTTTACATCTGGGAGCAGGGTTTCAAACAGAGCTACCAGGTAAAATGCTCCGTAATCGTGGAAGATTCAGGGGACGATTATCAGTTCGCCGTAGATTTCGCCCACGAAAAGAAGGAAACATATCCCGCCAAGACTCTTATGAAACTTGTCGTCGATGACGTATACTACGTTACCCCCGGCGAGAACGCGGGAAAGAAACTCTGATCAGTCTTTGTCAGACCCGTCATCGGATTCAAGATCCGAATCCCTGACGGTATAGGTGTATCCCCACCCCATAAGGGTTCCGAAGGGTATTATGAAGATATACTTCAGCGAAGGGTCCAGATAGTAGAATATCGTGAATACGACAATTCCCACTATGGTTCCGAATATCGCTGATTGTTTCAGTCTGAATTTCCTGTCCGACATCATCACACCTTTCTGTTCAGGGCCTTCTCCGCGGCCGCTACCATGCGGTCGGTGATTTCCCCGGAACCTCCGGTATAACCGGCGGGATCCATGACTTCCATTATTTCTTCGGAAGTCAAAACCCCTTTCAGTTCCTTTGTTTCAAGCAGAACATCCCTCAATTGACGGTTTTCATCAATCGCCGTCATCGATGCTTTGCGCAATACTTCATGAGCATCCTGTCTTCCCATTCCTTTCTCGGTAAGTTTCATCATGACGGGTTCGGCCATAATCAAACCCTTGGAAAGCTCGATGTTTCTGAGCATGTTGTCGGCGTGAACAACCATGCCGTCGAAAATGTAATTCGTTTTCTTCAGCATTTCGTCCAAAAGTGCGAAGACATGCGGCAGCGTGAAACGCTCGGAAGAGGAATTGGAAAGATCTCTTTCATGCCACAGTACCTGACATTCGAAGGTCGGAGTCACAAATCCCCTGAGGATTCTGGCAAGTCCGCATACATTTTCCGAGTTTATCGGATTGCGCTTATGCGCCATGGTCGAACTTCCGACCTGTTTCTTTTCATCGAACGCCTCGGAAACTTCGGAGAGTTCAGATCTCTGAAGGTTCCTCACTTCCGTGCAGTAACGTTCCAAAGACGTAGCGATGTTTGCCATGAGACAAATCAGTTCGGTATACCTGTCCCTTCCCACCACCTGCGTTGCGGCGGGTTCGTATTCCAAACCGAGATTATTCATGACGGTTTCCTGAATTTTAAAGAAATTCTTTCCCAAAGCGGCCCCGGTTCCCACGGCACCGGCCATTTTGCCCGCGCAGGCTCTGGGCCTCACTTCCTTGAGGCGCTCCCTGTGTCTGAGCATTTCAGCGACGTATCCTGAAATTTTGAATCCGAATGTAATCGGAATGGCGAACTGAGCGTGGGTTCTTCCGACTTCGAGAGTGTCCCTTTCACGTTTGGCCAATCCGGCCAAAGTGTATATCAGAGTGTCCACGCCGTCATCTATGATGTCCAACGCGTCTTTTATCTGAAGGGCGGTGGCGGTATCGACGATGTCGTTGGACGTAGCGCCCAAATGAATGTATTTGCCCGCATCCCCCGAACATTGTTCCGTCATTGCCTTGACCATGGCCATGAGATCGTGTCTGGTTTCAGCCTCGATTTCCTTTACTCTTTCGGGCTTGACAAATTCCAAAGTGGATATTCTGCAGATCTCTTCGGCATCTTCCGCAGGTATGGTTCCCAGGGAAGCGTGGGCTTTTGCAAGAGCGGCTTCAACATCCATCTGATACTGGAGACGGCTATCGGCGTAGAATATGGACTTCATATCCTCATGACCGTATCTGTAATCCAGGGGACATAGTTCTTTCATAGTGAATCATGTCTGTGAGTGTATCAGATTATTTATAAGTGATTAGGATAGCAGGTCTCAGTCAAATGAACAGAATCCCAAGTGCGCATTCGTACGTTTATAAGAGAAAATCTTATAAGGGAATTGTTTCATTGACCGATATTAAGTGGATTATGCTTTTCTCATAATCAGTCGAACACGAGTGTGGATTTATGAAAGAGGTTGATTTCAAAGCTCAGCAGAATTCTGAAGAAGTTCAGCAAGAAGAAACCGTATCTGTCGAGAACGAAGTTATTGTGGAAACCGTTGAAACCAAGGTTGAAGAAACCGCGGAAGAAACCGTTGAAAATATCGTTGAGGACGCAGTAGAAAAACCCGCGGAAGAAACCGCGGAAGAAACCGTCGTAACCGAAGTTGAAGAAACTGAGGAAGCGGATGAGGGTACGGAAGATTCAGCAGATGCCGGAGAAACGGAATTTGATGAAAAAGAGTCTGAAAAGAGACTCGAGGCCCTTGAAGAGAAACGCAGCATTGCGGATCTCGATGCGGATAAGCACAGAAAACAGAGGGACGAATACCATGACCTTGCCAGAGAATGGAAGGCTAAGAGGGATTCGTTGAACGCGCAGGTGAGGGACTTAGTGGCCCATGCCACCGAGAGCAGGGAAAAACGTGACGAGTACAACAATCTCGTCAGGGAATCCAAAGCCCTCCGTGACGAATGGAACGAGAAAGTATCCGATTTCAAGGTTAAGATGGCTGAACTCAGACCGGAAAGAGCCGACAAAGAGAAACCCAGACAATCGCTCGAAGACATGAGAAGACACCTGAGAAGGTTGGAAATTCAGCAACAGACCGCTACGTTGACCAAAGACGCAGAGGAAGCCATCGTCAGACAGATATCCGAAATGGCAAAGGCAATTGATGAACGTGCATCCGAAGAGGAATCAAGCCTTGAACAGAACACCGAATTCAAGAAGATCCACACAGAGTTCAAGGAAGCAAAGGCAAAAGCCGAAACTCACCATGCTGAGATGACGGAGTACGCAGACAAAGCGCAGTCCGAACATGAAAACATGATTTCGTTCTACGACCAAGCCGACAGAATCCGCAAAGAAGCGGACGCGGCTCAGAGCAAACATGTCGAGTACAGGAATCTCGGTGACAAAGAACACAAGAAACACATCGAAATCGTTGGAGCTCTTCAGGAAACGGATAAAGAAGCGGCATCTCTCAGAAACCGCAAAACCAGTGTCCGCAGAAGGAAAGCCGAAGCCGAGAACAAGAAAGAAGCCAAGGAAATCTTCGAACGCTTCAAGAACGGCGAAAAGCTCAGCACCGACGATCTTATGGCGCTTCAGCGTTCCGGATACCTTTAAACATTTTCGCCTGCGGTTTCCGCAGGCAAAATATAATTTTTTACCATTTTTCAGAACATTTATATAGATACCATCTGATGAAGTATCACGGGGATTAGGTCAGTTTTGTAGAGTGCATCCCATCCCTTCTGACCGGCTGGCCTCTTCCCGCACTTTTATCCTTCACAATCGTGATCGGTTTTTGTAAAAACTAAAATCTATAATATACGTAGCCTATCTAGGTGTTGTTTCTATGGTAATGGAAGGTTTGGGAAGCTCGTTGAGGAATGTCCTCAAGAAAATTACCGGCGCCTCGTCGGTGGATGAAGAACTTATCAGAGAAGTGTCCAAGGATCTTCAGCGCGCATTGTTGCAGGCGGACGTAAACGTACAACTGGTGCTTCAGTTGACTTCCGATGTCCAGGAGAGGGCCCTCAACGAAAAACCTCCCGCGGGCAAAAGCGCCAAAGATCACGTTATAGGCATAATATACGAAGAAATGGTGGCCCTTCTCGACAACGGCGAAGGACTCAAACACAAACCTCAGACCATAATGATGGTCGGTCTCTACGGCCAGGGCAAAACCACCACCACCGGCAAACTCGCCAACTATTTCATCAAAAAAGGATTCACCGTCGGACTCATAGGTGCCGACGTTTACCGCCCGGCGGCTTTGGACCAGTTGAAACAATTGGGTGAAAAAGTCAACGCCGACGTTTACGGCGAACCCGGCGAAAAGAACGCGGCCAAAATCGTGGAAAACGGAATGAAAGCCTTCAAGGACAAAAAAATCGTCATTGTGGACACATCCGGACGTCATGCCCTTGAAGACGATCTCATCACCGAACTCAAAGATATCGCAAAAGTATCCAAACCCGACGAAAGAATCCTTGTTCTCGATTCACAGGTCGGGCAGCAGGCCGGACCGCAGGCCGAAGCCTTCCACAACGCCGTAGGCGTTACCGGCGTCATACTGACGAAAATGGACGGCACCGCAAAGGGAGGAGGCGCATTGTCCGCAGTCTCCAAAACCAACGCCAGAATCGTATTCCTGGGTACCGGGGAGCACATAAGGGACTTGGAGCCCTTTGACGCCAACCGTTTCATATCAAGACTGCTGGGGATGGGCGATCTGTCCTATCTCGCACAGATTGTTCAGGATGAAATAGGCCATGACAAAGCCATAGAGCAGGCCAGCAGAAATATGCTGTCGGGCAAGTTCACGCTGGTGGACATGTATCAACAGATGGTCGCCGTTACCAAGATGGGGCCCCTCAGCAAAGTAATGTCCATGTTGCCCGGAATGAGCAACATGCAGGACAAAATCGATTATGAGGAATCCCAGAAGAGACTTGCGCAGTTCAGAGTGATTATGGATTCCATGACTCTGGAAGAAAAAGAAAATCCCTCAATCATCAAAGGAAGCAGAATCGAAAGGACCGCCGCCGGCGCGGGCGTCGAGCCGAAAGACGTAAGACTGCTTCTCAAACAGTATAACCAAAGCAAGAAGATGATGGGCACATTTTCCAAAGACCGCAAGATGCGCAAACAGCTTATGAAGCAACTCGGCGGCATGGACCTCGATATGGATGCGGAGCAGTGAGTATGCGATATTTCGTTATAACGGGGCATCGCGCATCCACCACTCCCGATTTCAAACTGGACGATATCTGCGGAGGCGCCGGACGTTTGGACGTTCTGGTCAGATGCGTTACGTCCGCATTCTTCCTGAGTCATGAAATACGCAAAGACACAGAAGTTTTCATTGTTCTTCAGGGAGGAGACGACGCCCCGAAAACTGTACGTTTCTCAGGAGAAACCATAAGATATCTCAATCCTGACGAAAGAAGCACCGCATCGTTGATACGCAATGCGCTTCTCAAAGACATTCCCGAAGGGGAAGAGATCCGTTCCTCCCCCGGCGTCTATATTTCAAGAATGTCTTTTGCCGACGTTTTGAACCATCTGAACGGCAAAGGAGAGTTCGTTTATCTGAAAGAAGACGGGACCGACGTGCGCGATTTCGATTTTCCGGAGAATCCGGTTTTCGTATTGGGAGACGACAGGGATCTGACCGAAGAGGAAGAAGGGATTATGCTTTCATATTCCCCTTCAAAAATATGTCTGGGTCCCCGCAGCATGCATGCCAACCAATGCATAGTGGTTGTTCAGAACGAAATGGATCGTTCGGAGTGAACCTTTATTATCTTTATTTTAATCCTGTACTATGGCCGACACAGAGAAAATACCGCAACACAGGCATTGCATCAATTGCGGCAGGGCGTTCACCGGAGTGGGAAACTACTGCACCGATGAATGCAGAGACAGTTCCGGCAAAGACGCCAAGAAAAAACTCAAAAAATATACCCTTGTTCTGGTAGTTCTCGTCGTATTCACCGTGGCAGTGATGGTTTGGGGGAGCTGACTGTGAAAGTGGCCGTCGCCGGCACCTTTGATGTGTTGCACGACGGACACCGTGCACTTATAAGGCGGGCTTTTGAAATCGGCAGTCACATCTCCGTGGGAATAACCTCGGACAGGATGGCTTCCGAGAATCGGGACTCCTTTGTACCTTTAAACATAAGGATCTCCGCCCTGGAAGAATTTCTTTCAGAACTGAAAGGGGACTGGGAAGTATTCGTCATCGACGACATGTACGGCCCGAAGGAAAAAATGGATTCCGTTGAAGTACTTGTTGTTTCCGAGGAGACGCTTCCCAACGGGAAAAAGCTGAACGGGGAAAGGAAATCCCGCGGGATATCTCCTTTGGAGTTTTCGGTGGTTCCTCTTGTGATGGCCTCCGACGGTTCCAAAATAAGTTCCAGAGGGATTCTTGAAGGCAGATACGGCAAAGACGGAAGAACCAACGTTCCCGACATATCCGTCGGTTCACTGAATCCCGTGAAAGTGGAAGCCGTCAGAACCGTCATGGAGAAAATTTACGGATCTGTCAGAATAACTTCCGTGGACGTGGATTCCGAAGTTCCGGAACAGCCCTTTGGGGACGATGTTCGGAAAGGAGCAATCAACCGTGCAAAAAACGCACTTGGGAAACATGATATGGCCGTCGGCATCGAAGCCGGTGTTTTCGAAACCGAAGACGGTCTTTTCGATATCCAATACTGTGCGGTTTATGACAACGAAGATGTTCTGACAATAGGCATGGGACCGGGATTCAGGTATCCCGACGGCATAGCAACGGCGGTTCTCGAAGGAAAAACCGTCAGTGAAGCAATAACCGATCTCTACGGAAAAAGAAACATCGGAACCGGAGGCGGTGCAATCGGAATGCTGACCGACGGATTGCTGAACCGCAAAGAACTTACCGAACAATCCGTAATCGCCGCAATGGTACCCCGTATTTCCGATATTCTGGGATATTGATTACATTAATAGCCCATACCGTTGATACGGGTTTATGGAATACGTAATATCAGTCGCGGATGACCCTTCATCCGCCATAGGGGCGGCACAATCGCTAATGGGGGAAAAGGATTCAATGATTTCATTGGCTATCGGACCCGAAAGACTGAATCCTCTTCTTGAAGAATGCAAGTCAGGCGGGGCATCGAAAACTTTTCGGATTATGGACCGGGATTTCATGGGTTCCGATTCCTGGGTGCTGTCCAGAATCTACGCGGCCTTCATTGACGAATACTGCAGTGATGCCGGATTGATAATATTCAGTCGATACAGTTCCGCCGTACCGATGCTGTCCCATCTTCTGCAGGTACAGCAATTTTGTTATGTTCGGGAGATAGGCCGTGACGATGTTGGGATTTACGTCATTCAGGATTATGACGGCGTTGAGAGAAAATGCAGAGTGCCGGCAGGCTCCGTGGTCTCTTTGGCCGAGAACGTTTCAATTCCCTATTCAAAAAAAGATTCAGATGCCGAAATTGAAGTGATCGGGCGCAAAGAACTGAAACTGGCCGAATTTTCCGTTGGCATCAAAGGCTCCAGAATCATCACTTTGGGGGAATGCTGATGAGCGGTTGCAGCACCTGTTCATTAAACGGTTCCTGTTCTTCCAGCGGAGACGGGGGTTCCTGCGAAGGTGAAAGAAAACTGCCTCCGGGAATGCTTGAAAGATATGACACGAACCAATCCACCGCCGACGGCGCGTTGGTGTTCATAGAAACTTACGAAGAAGACGGCAGGCCGAAGATCCATCCAGGTTCCGCGCAATTGATAGCAAAGGCCGTTGAGTTGGGAGAAGACAGAGTGTTCGGAGTGATATTCGGAGGATCCGAAATCAAAGAACTTTACGACGAATCTTTTTCTTACGGTATTGGTTCGCTGTATCACGTAAGGGACGAAAAGCTAAAGGTGTTCCATCCCGAGGCTTACGCGGAAGCAATAACCACCGTATGTGAAAGAACCATTCCCTCCTCCGTGTACATGGCCTCTACCTCCAAAGGAGCGGAGATTGCGCCGAGAGTGGCCGCCTCCATGGGTACGGGAGTGGTCACAAACTGTTGCGGTCTTGAACTCGAAGGACGAAGATTGATAATGTACAAGGAAACCGGAGGCAAGAGCATGCGGTATGGTTGTCTCACGTTCCCTCAGGTGGCAACGGTAAAGCCCGGTGTGTTTCCCACACCTGAAAAAATCGAAGGCAGAAAGGGCACTGCCGTCTACTGGCACTACCGCAACGACAATTACAAGGAAATCCTCTGATCAGGAGTTTATGAGGGATATCGCGCGGTCAAGTACCTTCTGTGCATGACCCGCGACCTTCACATTTTTCCAAACGGCTTCTGTTTTTCCGTCCTTGCCGACGATGAAAGTGGAACGGAACACGCCTTCGTATTCCCTGCCGTACATACTTTTCAGCCCCCAGGCTCCCACGGCTTCCGTCAGGACATGATCGGGATCGCTGAGAAGTTTTACTTTGAGATTGTGTTTGTCGATGAATTTCCTGTGGGATGCGGGAGAATCTCTGCTGACTCCTATTACGGGTATGTTCCGCATCATGAAACTTGATATGAGTTCGGTGAACTCCAAAGCTTCCTTTGTGCATCCAGACGTGCTGTCTTTGGGATAGAAGTAAATCACATAACGGACGCCTTCCAGGTTTTTGCTGTCAAACACTTCATCGTTCTCATCCGAGAGAACAAAATCCGGGAACTTATCTCCGACTTCCATAATTACACCTCAAAACAAACTAGAACTTTTTGAAATATATCCGTCAAGGTTCAACTCGAACACCATGATGGGATGATTGATTCCGAATCCGGTAATGACTTCCGGGGACACTTCCCCGAATATTCCGATGACTTCCCCGTCGACGATGACGGAAGCCCCCCTTCCGGGGATGAAGGTGCCGTAATCACAGGTTCCGACGGAATATTCGCATCCGATTTCCCTCAACACGGATTCGGCCAGAGATTTGGATTCGGTGAACGACGTTCTCGAAGCGGCGGCAACGGCGCAAAGATGAAGAGAATTTTTCAGATCCCTAACGACATATCCGACTTCGAATATTTTTTGTGGCAAATCCCTGTGTCTGTTGTGTCTCAGAATCCTCATCAGACTCGGGAACAGGTTTACGCGCAAACACGTATGGTCTTCCGTGATGGGATTTTTGACGGTCACGGCAACGGCTTCGGGAATTCCGGATTTTGTGAATTCGTCCTTTTCGTTGCTCAACGTAAGAGTGGTGACTTCGGTGTATCCGAGACCGGTCATTATGTTTCTCACACCGTCGGAAAACACGGTTTCGTCCAGACGGGAAGCGACGGTGCCGTCCAATCCGTAGGGGCCTCCGAAATTTTCGAATCCGTATCCTATGGCCACATCTTCAAAAATATCCACGTCATGCATGATGTCGGTTCTTGTTGAGGGGATTATTGCAATCATGCAATCCTCTTTTCCGACTTTGGCGCCGAGACCCATTTTTTTCAGAGCCGCGCACATTCCGTCGGTGTCCAAATCGGTGCCGAGGAATTCATTGCATTTCTTTACGGATACCGTCCTTTCGGAAGGAGTCAAATCGGGGGACGCATACTTTTCTCCGCAATCGTCCATTTTGACGGAACCGATGCGGCCTCCCCTTTCGGCCAAAGCGGTGCAGACAATGTCCAACGCCCCTTTGACGGCTTTTCTGTCCGTTCCCGTAACGTCAACAAACACGTTTTTGGTATCTGTGGTCACGGTGGTCAGCGAGCCGTTGATGATCGGCGGGAAGGAAAGCACTTCTCCGTCATGGTCGCGTATAATGGGATATTTTTCCGTGTTTTTCAGCAAGGAAGCATACTCTTTGCCTTTTTCATGTTTTTCAAGAATCCCGTCAAGATCCATCTCCTCCGTATGACCCAGGGGAACAAATTTTATCTCTTTCGGATTTTCAAGCGAATATGTGAAAGGAGGTTTGATTTTGTCCAAATCGTGAATGCCTATGGCAAGTTTGCTTCTTTTGCGGCCGATGGTAAGGTGGAGTTTTTCCTGCATGTCCATCATGGATTTCAGCAGTTCATCGTCAATTTGAAGTCCGGACACCGTGCCGCAGAGGAAATAAGGTCTCACGGGTTTGACGCTTTCATCGACAATGACGTCGATATCCGTTTCTTCCACATCATAAGTATGTATTCCGGGGGATATGCCGAAGAAAGCTCTCAGAGACCTTGCTATCCCTTCCGCACTGTACAAATCGGGACGGTCAGGGAAGAACTCAACGGACATTTCATCTGTACTGTCTTCGGAGTCACCCATATCCGCGCCCATGAGCGGTATTCTTTCATCGAGTTCCGAACGGGGTATTTCCTCACCTATCAACGAACACAAATCGCTGTAGCTGAAGTTTATTACCGGCATGATTCACACCAACGGTAAATTCCTATAAAAGGGCTTGTCGTACCTCAGCGCCCCAATGCCGAATGGGCGGAACCCAGATGACCCGCCGCCTGAGCGGCCAAAGTGGACAGTTCCCCCGCAAGGACGGTGGCTGCGACAATTTC
This sequence comes from Candidatus Methanomethylophilaceae archaeon, assembly GCA_050950505.1. Classification (GTDB taxonomy): domain Archaea; phylum Thermoplasmatota; class Thermoplasmata; order Methanomassiliicoccales; family Methanomethylophilaceae; genus VadinCA11. The sequence goes on from JBMNHS010000001.1 coordinate 1,041,302, forward strand.
CGCAAGCTTCTTCGCTTTTCCGGCCCCGTGGCAATCCAGCATTTTCAAGGCCTCTGCCTGACAAGGCAATGACGTGCCTCCGCCCACGGTTCCGATTTCCACGGCGGGCATTCTTACGGATATGTACAAATCGCCGTCAACATTTTCGCAGGAAACATATGTCATGCTGGCACCTACAACTTGGGCGGGATCCTGACCTGTTGCGATATAAAGCGCGGCGGCCATGTTTGCCGCATGCGCGTTTGCCCCCAAAGTTCCGGACAATGCGCTTCCCATGAGATTTTTGCGGTAATTGATTTCGATAACGGAATCAACCGTGGCATGAAGTCTTTTTTCAACGATTTCTTCGGGAATCAATGCTTCCGCGACAACGGTCTTACCTCTTCCTTTGATTACATTGATGGCCGCCGGTTTCTTGTCGCTGCACATGTTTCCTGAAACAGAGACCATCCGGGCGCCGGTATGCTTCTCAATCTCCTTGCATGCGGCTTCCGTGGCGATGGTGGCCATGTTCATTCCCATGGCGTCACCGGTGGAAAACGCGAATCTCAGGTACAGATTCCTTCCGCTGGGATATGGTTCGATTTCCAGAAGTTTTCCGTGAGAAGTGGTTTCTCCAACTGCCTTTTCGAGTACATTCATATTGTTTCCGATCCACTCAATCACTTCCGCCGAATGGGCGATATCCCTTACTTTGAAAACGGGTGCCCTGGTCATGGCATCCCTGAAAACCCTGGCTCTTATCCCCCCTCCGGACTCGGCAACGGACATTCCCCTCGATATGGATGCAATCAATGCCCCCTCCGTTGTGGCCAACGGCACAAGGAATCTGCCTTTGGCATATTCTCCGTCTATGGTGACGGGACCGGCATACCCCAACGGAATCTGTGTCGCTCCGATCATATTCTCAATATTTTTCGATACGGCTTCCGAATCAAAGCAAAATTTCGATACGGCTTCCAATGATGTGCCGGTAAACTCTTCCGCAGCCGTTCTGCGGGCGTCTACGTCACTGTGGGAATATCCTCTCAACTTCAGTCCTGAAGGGTCGGCCATAATAATGTCTAGCTGTTACGGATAAATAAGGATATTTGCGTAATTATTTGATACTGGTAGTGAATACAGGGTCAATGAAGGGATCGGATCTGTCAAACAATGATGAAAATCGATACTACAGGAAGCTCGATCACTTCATAGTAAAATATTTTCCGTTGGTGATTCTGTTTTGTCTGATTCTTGTTGCAGGGTACATTGTAAGAAGCTCTGCCAGCGAGATTCATGAGTATGTCTACAACATCTGTCTGGGATTCGCTTCGGGATTCGTTCTTTTCGGAATCATATGTTTGTTGTTTATGGACAAACCCATCGTGAAATACCGTTATTTCGTGCCTCCGATGCTGGTGGTCCCGATTCTGCTCTCCGTGGCACTGTTTGAATTCGGCGGGTCCGAATTCACTCCGAACATATTCATCAGTCAGTTCTATCTGTTCATGTTCGGGGGGGACGTTACCCTGAAAACGGTAATAATGGGTTGTTATGTCATCGAATTGACGATACTGTCCGTGACCGCGGCGGTATCCACGGTGATTTCCGCATATTTCAGAAAATATTTTTCAAAGATACTGATCGGTCCGATCAAAAACAATCCCAACCCAACCGTCAATAAAGTTTCCCTCTGGCTGTTCAATATACCTGATGTTTTGGATATCCACGACGTTGTGCTGGAACCGGAACCCGACGACGGAAAATTCAACAGAAGGGTTTTTTGGGAAATCATGTCCCGTATAATGCTGTCCGGCATCGTAATCTGTTCTTTCATATTCCTGAGCCCTTATTTTATCAGTGAAATGCCGATAGAAATCATGTTGATGACATCGGTGCTTCTTTCACTGTTCATTTCGGCACTGGTTGTGCCCTGGCATATTATCAGGTGCATCGGAGTGAAAGCAAAATCCGATGCACCCAGAGATGTTTATCTCTGGAAAGGGATGAGTAAAAGACTTACCACCAGTGCGATGGTCGTAATGTTCTTTTTGTTGTTGTTCACGATGCTGGCATATCTTCAGATGGATCTGGCCAAAGTTTTCATCATATACGCAAGCTACGGAATCTTCATAACATTGATTTCGGCATTCTATTCTTTCTTCTATGTTAACAACTTTTACTACCGTTTCAAAAGCGGAATGGAAAAAAGTTTTGAATCCGAAAAAGAAAAGATGTACGAAACGATAAAAAAAAGGTCTGAACGACCTTTGTGAAAATATCAGATATACTCCTGAATCTTTCCGTCTTTTCCGTGAACGGAAATCTTGGCATCCGCGTTTTTGGATTTCAGTTCCTTCGCTTTCTTCAAAGCCTCCGCTTTTGTGTTGTAGTATCCTATCGCTCTCTCCGCACCGTCGGCTTTGATCCGCCACTTGTTGCGTTCTTTGTCGGGAGTCACTCTGTATATCTTGGTGTTTGATTTCTTATTGTCATCTTTGGACATGTCATTAAAAACTGATTTCCAGATATTTAATCCTTGGACAGTCCGAGGACATTTCTTATGGATTTGCCGAGATTTTCCGGGTTATCGAAAACCCTTCCCTTCAACGCTCCGGTAATCATGAAATTATCCCTGCCGTACTCTGAAGTGCGGACATCGGTTTTTATTCCGAAGCACTCAATTCCGGAGGCATAGGCGATTCCGAGTTCCACGCAGGCCCCCTCGTCCGGAACCCTTCCGTCCATTACCATGACCAGCACATCACAGGAAAGCAAGGCGACGAGATCCATGTTGAAAATTTCCCTGTATGCTTCGTCAGGTCGGGATTTTATAAGTTCCTCTATATCGGATTCCAAATCCTGAGGAAGAATGACGGTGAACCCTTCTTCTGTGAGTTTCTCTGCCAATTTTCTGTTGTAATCCAATTCGGCTTCGCAGAACAGCGGAGCCGCCAGGTAAATCTTCACGGACATATCCTCGAACTCCAGGTATGATACAACGTTCCTAAGGATTATAACACAGTCGCACATATCCGGAATCATGAGGAACTCCGCATTCGAAATCATGGAAAGAGCCAAACGTCAGAACAACAGCGGCAATTCCGAAGGCGCCGCCAAAACCTTGGAGGATTATCTTGCCACCGATCCGGGAAATCACAAGGCGCGAATCCTTCTTTCCAACATTTACATATACAATCTCGAAGAGTTCGAATTCGGTATTTTTCAGCTTGACGCAGTTTTGGAAAGGGACCCGGAAAACATCGAATGCATGAAAGCCAAAGCCACCGCCCTGAGCGCATACAAAAAATACAACAAGGAAACCGACGAGCTTTATCAACACATACTTCAAGCCGACCCCTCCGCCGAAGTCTACAACGCTTACGGAAAATTTCTGAGAATGCAATTGTTGGATTTCAGAAAATCCGCCGAACATTTCCTCAAAGCCATCGAACTCGAACCCAATGACGTGGATTACAGAATCAACTACGTTTCTGTTCTTCTGAACGATCTTAAGGAATATGCCAGGGCAAAAAAAGAACTGGAAATACTGCTGAAACTGGATCCTGAAAACTACACCGTCAGAAAGAATCTGACCCAGCTTATGAAACAACATTTCGACAAAGACGGAAATCTGAAAAAAGGATATTTCCACCGTCCCAAAAAGATTTGATTCGGATTACCCTTAATATATTCGATTGGGAAAGTACATTATATAAGATTACTTTTTAGCAGACCGGGTGAAAACATGGAACTTAAAGGATCCAAGACCGAAGCCAACCTCAATACCGCTTTTGCGGGAGAGAGCATGGCCAGAAACAAGTACTCCTATTATGCCTCTCAGGCAAACAAGGACGGATACGTGCAGATTTCGAACATATTCCTTGAAACCGCAGACAATGAAAAAGAGCATGCAAAACTCTGGTTCAAGGCACTCTGCGGAGGATCTATTCCCGATACCGTGACCAACCTTAAGGATGCGGCCGCCGGTGAGAAATACGAATACGACGAGATGTACCCCGAGTTCGCCAGAGTCGCACGCGAAGAAGGTTTCGACGACATTGCGACCCTCTTTGAGAATGTGGGGGAAGTCGAGAAGCATCACGAAGCCAGATACCTGGCTTTCCTCAAGAACCTCGAAGAGGGCGTCGTCTTCAAGAGAGGCGAAGCAGTCATGTGGAAGTGCAACAACTGCGGTCACATACACGTGGGCAAGGAAGCTCCCGAAGAGTGCCCCGCATGTCATCACGCACAGAAGTACTTCGAAATCAGAGCGACCAACTGGTAAGTCCGATAACGATTCAAACCCTTTACCCCTTCGGGGATTTTTTCAGAACGCATAAACAATACATCAATCTCGGAAGGCATCGAATCCTTCGGCACCGCAATTGACAATAACCTGTTCCGGTCCTGCTATGTTGCGTAAACAGCCGGAGCTGTTCGGTATAGTTTTCAGATATACGCATCCGGGAATAAAGTACGGAGGGCGGTTGTTTCCGCTTATCTCAACCTTATTGTTTCCAGATTCAGAGGCGCTTTGGTCTCAATGCCGTATTTTTTGTAAAGCGATGAAGCCAGATCCGAGCACTTGCGGTCTTCGCCGTGTCCGATGATGATCCTGTCGGGACGGGGTTCCATGGTCGAGATGTATTTCATCATCTGTTTTCTGTCCGAGTGACCGGAGAAACCGTCCAGAGTTTCCCTCTGCATTCTGATTTTCAGGTTGATGGAGTTTCCGCGGTGGTTAAGGGTGATTTCGTTGCGTCCCCTCTGTATGGTTCTTCCGATGCTTCCCTCACTTTGATAGCCCACAAAGAGCAGCCAGTTCCTTTCGTCATCCGCCCACTCTCTGAAGTATTCCATGACCGGACCCCCGGACATCATACCGCTGGTGGCCAAAACGATACATGGATCGGGGGAGTGGCATATTTCCTCCCTCATGCTCTGGGTTTCCACCCTCTTGAATATGGGTGAAAGGAAAGGATTTTCGTCCTGCTGGAATATTTTGGTTCTGAGCTGGGTGTTGAGGAATTCGGGATATGCGGTATGAATCGCGGTGGCCTCCCATATCATTCCGTCCAGATACACGTCAAGTTTGGGAATCTTGCCGGTTCTCATGAGTTCTTCGATGACCAACATCACTTCCTGGGATCTTCCGACGGCAAAAACAGGAATCAAAACCTTTCCGCCGCTCTCGGTTGCCTGTTTCAGCACTTTGCCCATTTCTTCGCTGGCATCGCTTCTGGAAGGCTGAACGTCGTTCCTCCCTCCGTATGTGGATTCTATCACCAGGGACTCGAGCCGGGGGAATTTGTTGTGGGCCGGGTTGAACAGCCAGGTCTTTTCAAATTTGGAGTCTCCGCTGAACGCAATGTTATGGAGACCGTCCCCGATGTGGAAATGGGCGATGGATGAACCCAGAATATGTCCCGCATTGTACATCGTGAGACGTATGTCGGGGGAGATATCCGTGGTTTCGTTGTATCTCATGGTGATGGTGTGCATGATTTCCTTGCGGACGTCCTTGGCTTCATAGAGATTTTTCTTGCCTTCGCCGAAACCGAGTTTGATGTTGTCCAATTGGAGCAGAGCCATCAGATCTCTTGTGGGAGCGGTGCAGTAAACCGGTCCTTCGTAACCGTATTTGAACAAAGCCGGAAGAGTTCCGCTGTGGTCCAAGTGGGCGTGAGTGATGACGACCGCATCGATTTCACTGAGCGGCTGTATCTCGGGAATTGCGAAATAAGGCGTATCGTCGCTGCCGGGATCCAATCCGCAGTCGATCAAGATTTTGCTTTCTTTCGTCATAAGCAACGAAGCCGAACGGCCGACCTGCCTGAATCCTCCAAGCGCGGTCATTCTGACCCATTGTTCCCCGCCCAATGTGGGGCGGGCAAGTCTTTTGGCGACCCTCTGAAGCATAGACTGACGTTCAGATTTGTAATTTCTCAGGTATCCTCGGACATCCGCCACGGTTTTGGAAGGAATCGGAGGCGTCCGCATGACTTTGACGTTCCATCCGGTTTCTTGCTTGAGATTGAGAATCAATGCACCCTCGCTGCCCTTCACGACATCGGGTTTTATGGCTTCAACAATAGCCTCTCCGGTATCGTCATTGAAAAATATATCGAAGATTCCGGCCTCTTCGGGGATAAGTTCCCTTAGTTTGGATTCGACAACATCGGGATCTCCCAGTGTGGACGGATCCGGCCTTATGTCGACTCTTTTGTGGAGTCCCTGGGCAAGATCTCTCGCGGTTTTGTTGTCTCCGGATACCTTATCGTATTCCTTTGTGTAAATAACAACCATCGGGCCTTCGAAGTCTATCGAAGATATCTCCAGCGTATCGGGAGCAAGTCTCTTCACCTCTTCCCTGAGGTTATCAAATAATCTGTCTGCGTTCATTCGAATCCTACCAAGGCGACATTAGAAATTAAGTCGTCAAATGTTAAAAATAACGGTTTGAAAAAAGTTTCAGTTGGGATACAGAAATCCGAGTTTCTCGCAACGTTTCTTTATTTCGTCCTGCGGAATCTCCTGATACCCGTCTTCCCCTATGAAAGCCATCATGAAGCCGTCACCGCTGTAAGCGTCTCTTCTCCTGGATGAGTTGAGTGCGGTGATCGCCACATCGATTCCCTCTTCTTTGGTCATGTCTTCTTTGAAATAGGATTCCAAAGATCCCAATGCGAAGACGGATCCCGAACCAACTGACATATAGTTGTCTTCAAGACATCCTCCGGCTCCGTCGATGGTGTAAACGTGTCCGCCGGTGGAGTCGTATCCGCCGACGATGAGGCCGAGGTAAAAGCCCTGTCTTATGGCGTTGGAAACCAGCGTTGCAGCGGCTTTGACGGTTATGGGCATACCCTTTTTCATTCTGTAAAGAGCTATTTCACCCGTCATGTATCTGACCATCAACTGAGCATCGCCGACAACGCCTGCGATGGTCATTCCGATGCTGTCGGACAAGGGGTAGACCTTTCTCACGTCTTTGTTGGCAATCAAGTTGCCTGCGGTCGCTCTCTGATCAGTGGCCAGTATAACGCCTTCTTTCAATTTCAGACCGATTGTGGTGGTGCCGGTTTTAAGATGTTGTTCATCTGACATTTATTTACCTCATATGTTGAACAATAAGAACAAGTCACGTTGGACTCAGCACTCCATCGACTCGACCGTTATATAATTATTGATTAAAAGCCGAGACCCGCGGAAGCTGTTTCCGGTTCTGTTACGGCATTGTGCTTAGGGGTATAAGTCTATATCGAAATCTTATTTTCGGTTCCGTTCAAGTTCTGCAAAAAATAAATTTAGTTCCGCGTCATCCCATGACCGTGCTTCGGCGAGGGACGCATCTTCCGAACCGAAGCGGAGCATCGCTGAAATGAACGGAACCGAAAAAAGAAACGGAATTTCCGGAATCGACGTTTCCCGTTACGGGAAAGAGATTTCCGAATTTGAAAAAAAGATCATTGATTACGACAAAGGAAAACTTGAACTGAAAGAATACAAACCGATATCGGGGAATTTCGGCGTCATTCCCCAACGGGACGGCAAACACGCCGTGAGATTGCGGATGGCCGGCGGAGCAGTGAATGCCGAAAAATTGAGATTCATTCTGAACAAGGCGAAAGAACACAATGCGGGTTTCATTCACCTTACCACCTGCCAGACGGTACAGATGCACGGTCTGTCCGGCGAACAGGCCGTTGATGTGATACGTTCGGCGACGGATGTCGGTATTTTCACAAAGGGCGGCGGCGGAAACAATCCCCGGAACGTTGCCGCATCCCCTCTTTCCGGGAAGGATCCCGCCGAAGTCTTCGATGTTCTGCCGTTCGCACAAGCCACGGAGAAATACATTCTCGGGACAATCGACGAATGGAATTTTCCGAGCAAGTTCAAGATATCGTTTTCCAACGGTGCGGATTATGAAGTCAACGCCGTCGCGAAGGACTTGGGTTTTGTCGCCGCCGGGGATTCATTTGACGTATACCTCGGAGGCGGCATGGGCAACAAAGGTTCCAGAACCGGAGTCAGGGTCGTGGAAGGATTGGATCCGAACAAAACGCTGTATGCCGTGGAAGCCGCCTTTTTCCTGTTCACACGGCACGGTCCGGGGGAGAGCCGGGCCGAATCCAGATTCAGGTTCCTCAGAGACCGTTTGGGCGAGGAAAAATTCGTCTCGGAATTCATGGACGACTTCAGAATATCCGAAGAAAGAGGCGGTTTGGATCTCAACATCGGATTGTCATTCGGCAACGGCAAAATCAACGGATGCACCAAAAGCATGACGGTTCAGAAAAACGGGAAATATTCCGTGAAAATCGTACCTCACGGAGGAGACCCCTCCCTCGAAGAATTGGAAGTTTTTCTCGGACTGTTGGAGAGCAATCCGGAATACGGAATGCGGTTGGGCTCCGACCAATCGATTTACCTCACGGATCTTGACGGAAACATCGCTGACGGAGATTGCTTCCGAGGTATCCCGTGAAATCGAAATTCGGCAGTTCTCTGGCCTGTGTCGGATATCCTCTGTGTCAGACAGGAAGACGGAACTCCCGGGGGGTTTTGAAAACTCTGACGGACATGGAAGAGTCCGCGGGACTTCCCGACGGCGCTTTGCCGAAAATCGCCATATCCGGATGCGGTTCATCCTGTACCTGCCATCAGTTGTTCCCGATAGGGCTGAGGGGTTCATCGATAAAAACCGAGGACGGAACCGTTTCCGCATTTGAAGTGCATATCGGAGGGAGTTCGGTCGCCGGCGAAGAAAAGACGGGAAAGGTAATCGGAGACGTGCCCGAAGCGTCGTTGCCGGAACTTTTCAGGACAATCGGCAAGGAAGCCTCCAAAAAAGGATTCGATGAATGGATTCTGACGAACGGGGAACGTTTGGAAGAACTCGTAAAAGCTTTTTATGTATGATACGGATAGCGAAAGAGTTTGGAACGTAGATTGATTCTAATGCTAGAATTGATTACATAGGGTCCATTGTCAGAGAACACAGAAGGTGAATCATGGAAGTAGAAGATTGGTTGGGCCGGGATAATCAGATCGGAATTGATATTTGGCAGAAGAAATATTGTCACAGAGGCGAGTCCTTTGACAGTTGGCTTGACCGCGTATCCGCGGGAAACGCGGACGTCCGGAGACTGACCGCGGAAAAGAAATTCCTTTTCGGCGGCCGCATTCTGGCCAACCGGGGACTTCACAAATCCGGAATCAAAGTCACCTATTCCAATTGTTACGTAATCACTCCGCCGGAAGATTCCATCGAATCGATATTCGAAGCCGCCGGGAAACTTGCGAGAACCTTCAGTTACGGAGGCGGTGCCGGAATCGATTTGTCGAAACTGGCTCCCAGAGGGGCAAAAATAAACAACACGGCGTCGGAAACATCCGGTTCGGTCTCGTTCACAGATCTTTACTCAATGGTCACCGGACTCATCGGCCAGCACGGACGCCGCGGTGCTTTGATGCTCACGATTTCATGCGAACATCCGGACATGGAAGAGTTCATGAAAGTCAAGACGGACCTTGACCGGGTCACCAAAGCCAACATGTCCATCCGCATGACCGACGAATTCATGACCGCGGTAAAAGAAAAGAAAAACTTCGTTCAGAGATTCACAAGACCCGAAACCAATGAAACCGTGAAGAAAAATCTGAACGCCTACGAATTCTTCCGGGAGATGTGCAAAGCAAACTGGGATTTCGGGGAGCCGGGGTGTCTTTTCTGGGATTTCATTTCCGACTGGAACCTTCTCAGCGAATTCCCGGATTACGAATATGCCGGAACCAATCCCTGCGGCGAAGAACCCCTTCCCGCCGGAGGAAGCTGTCTTCTCGGAAGCATAAACCTTGCAGCCTTCGTCAACAGAGAAGGCATGTTCATGGAAGACGAGTTCAAAGAAGCCGTGAGAATCAGCGTCCGGGGACTCAACGAAGTTCTTGACGAAGGACTGCCGCTGCACCCTCTTGAAGAACAGAGGGAATCGGTAAACGATTGGAGGCAGATAGGGTTGGGAATCATGGGTTTGGCGGATATGCTGATCAAACTCAGACTCAGATACGGTTCTCCCGAATCCATAGATTTCTGCGACAGATTGGCATTCATGATGGCCGATACGGCAATAAACGAGTCGGCCGTGATAGCTTCGGAAATAGGAACATTTCCCAAATGCGTCACCGAACATCTTCTGAACTCCGGATATTTCAAGGAAAACACCACCCAGGAGACCAAAGACCTGGTTGCAAAACACGGCTTGAGAAACTCTCAGATTCTTACCATCGCCCCTACTGGAACCCTTTCCACCATGTTGGGGATTTCGGGCGGAATAGAGCCTATATTCGCGAACTACTACGAGCGCAGAACAGTGTCTCTTTCCGACAGGGATGAGTATTACAAGGTTTACACTCCGATAATCAAAGAATTCATGGAAGACCACGGATATCAGGACGATTCCGATCTTCCCGATTATTTCACCAACGCCCAGGTGTTGGATTACAGGGAACGCATCAACATGCAGTCCGCCTGGCAGAAACGCATCGACGCGTCCATAAGTTCAACCGTGAACCTTCACAGCGATTTCCCGTTGGAAAACGTGGAAGACATTTACATGTACGCCTGGGAAAAGAAATGCAAAGGCATAACCGTGTTCAGGGACGGTTGCATGCGTGACAGCATCCTCACCCCCCAGGAATCAGAAAAGAAAGAAACTTCCGAACTCTCCGCCGAAGAAAAGAAGAAGAGAGGTTTGGTCGTCGAAGTCGCCGATGACGTCATAGGCAGAAAGAGAAAACTGATGACCGGATGCGGCAGTCTGCACTGCACCGCGTTCTTCGATCCGAATACCGGGGATTTGGTGGAAGTATATCTCAACAAAGGTTCGACGGGAGGATGCAACAACTTCATGATCGGTCTGTCAAGGATGATTTCTTTGGCTGCCAGAAGCGGCTGCGATGTGTTCTCGATAGTGGACCAGCTAAAGAGCTGCGGATCCTGTCCTTCGTACACGGTACGCACGTTCACGAAGCGCGACACAAGCAAAGGTTCCTGCTGTCCGGCCGCGGTCGGATATGCACTCGTTGACATGTGGAAGGAACTGCAGATTGAAATTAAGGGCGTGGAGAAAATGCCTTCTGAACCCGAAAGGAAGGTCATCAACCCCTGTCCCATGTGCGGTTCCGAATTGGAATTCCAGGGAGGCTGCAACGTCTGCAGGGTCTGTGGTTGGACCAAGTGTGATTAATAGCACAAACTGCATAGTTTCAAACGAGGGGGCAGCGATAAGACCTGTTCTACGCGCACGACATACTACCGTGCAGCTCAAATAAAAAATTCAGACAGGCCCGCGTTGAGCCTTTCGTTCACCCCCTCACACCCTTTCTTCACAGCACGAGTCCCATGCTCAGAAAAAATACCGTCATGGATATCGGGAGCATCATGGAGAATCTGTACGTCATGTCGCTCACATCGTTTTTCCCTGTGAGCGCCACGGTGAAAATTGCCATCAGCGCACAAAGCTCTATGAGATAGATTCCGATTATGTACGACACGCCCGACATGTCGGCCGCTTCCGATATTGCCGTCAGCGGTTTCAGCATGGCCATGCACAATCCCAGAACCAAAGGGGCGAAGACGGCGGCCGTCGCCGTCATCATGTCCAACATGCTTTTCAGCTTGTTGATTATGTTTTTCATCACGGTTTCCCGGTCCTGAATCTGTCTTCCCATGGAAATTGCCAGCCGCCCCGCGTCTCTGAGATTCTTCAATGAAGAACGGTATATCTCGGCATAGGTTTCGGCCACGGCGGGGGATACCGGGGTCAACGCGGCGTACACCGCGGCCTCCACGTCTCCTCTGCAAAGAACCATTTCTTTTCTGAACGTTTCGGATATTCCCGACGTCTCTTTTTTGGATTCCAATGCGTCTATTGCCGAGTTTTCGAAATTGTTGCCCGAAATCAGCCGGTTGCCCAATTCGAACACCGATTCGTAAAGCATGGTTTCCGTTTCTTTTCTTTTTGATTCGTTTTTGATCGAGGGACGCAGTCTAACAAAAGCGATGATGCCCACAGGTACCGTTGCCAAGATCAGAACCTGGAGCAAATCTTTGAAAACGAACCATCCCGCGATTCCCAGCAACGGTGACAGTGCGTACACGGCCAAACCCGAAAAATCCCGGTCCCCGTTCCCCGAACCGAAAGGATTCTGTTTGCTGATTCCCGCGGATATCGTCAACACCACCGCAGGCACTGCCACGAGTATCGTGAAAATCATCGGGAAAGGAGTCATGGTGCCGTCCATGTCTTTTCCAAGTTGCAGCAACGGCAGCACGGACATCATTATCATCGGCGTCATGACCCCCAATCCGAAAATCAACATGCACGGATTTGACAGTGATGAGCTGAACCTTTCCCCGGCATCTTTCAGACCGTCCAGAGAAATATCCGTGGCCTCCTTCAGAATTCTTGTTTTCTCGGAACCCGAAGGCAACTCCGAAGCCGCCATAAGGAGATGCATCGAACGTCGGAATCCGGACAGTTCTTTCGGCAGGGATGACAGCATTTCCTCAAGCCCGGACCTTATGTCGGGAACCGTTCTCGTGTCCGCGTTGTGAACAATGTCAGAGAACAGTTTTCTTATGGTCGCGGGACCGTTTTCAGCCACGCCTCGGACGGCGGAGTCCAAAGATCCCCCGGATTCCACAACCACCGACATCATCCCCATAGCTCTGGGCCCTTCTTTCAGTATCGGACGGAAATCCTTTGCCATTCAAACACCGTTTGTCCGGTCTATTTTCAATCTGAACGAACCGATAAGTTCTTCCGGGGTTTTGTCCGAATTTCTGGAGACGTGGTCGTTCGCAATGCAGATCCATTCGGGTTCCAGGAACATTTCGTTTTCTTTTCCTTTTTCCGCCAGCATTCTTCTTATTTCGGATCTGACCGTTATGTCTTCACGTATTTTCTCATCGTCCATCCCGCAGGACATCCTTATTCTGTTCATCACCGGTGTTCCGAACAGGGAATCAATTTCGGAAACGTCGATGAATTCCCCGGTTTGGCCTCCGGTGGCCACCATTTCCCTCAAAACTCTTTTTTGACCTCCCGACCTTCTTTCCCTGACCGTTCCCAACGTAACAAGCACGTCCGTCGCCATGAACGCCTCGGGTTCGACCCCCATGTCGTAAACAACACGGTCAAAAACGGATTTGGCCGAGTCTCCGTGAATGGTTCCCATTATGGAACTCCCCGCCCTTCCGGTTCTCATGCTTTGATACAGGGTCCGCACTTCATCTCCGCGGACTTCTCCCAGTATTATGGCGGATTCCCCCATCCGGAGGGAAACTCTGAGGGCATCGTCCGCCCGGCTTGCGTCACTCCCGTCCAATCTGTCGTTTATCAGCAAAGTCTGAACTTTGAATCCGATCCGTCTCATTTTCTCTCCCGGAAGTTCCATGGTGTCTTCTATGGTCAGTATCCTCTGTGAAGTCGGAAATTCAAACAGCAATGCGGACAGCAAAGAACTCTTTCCCGCCCCTCTCGCACCGCAAACCAGGAAGGTGCACCGGTTATCCACAAGGAAAGACAGCATTCCGGCGGTTTCCGGACTCAAAGTACCGTTCGCAACCAGTCTTGACAGCGTCCACAGTCTGTCCGAATGTTTTCTGATTGAAACCGAATCCCCGTTGGGACTCATGGGATATCCCACCACCGTCGCTCTTGCGCCGTAACCTTTCATGTCGGATTCCAGAACCGGATTGGATTCGCAGAAGGGAAGCCCGCTGTTTCTTTTCAGAACGTTTATGAGATTCATCACTTCCTTTCTGTCAACCATGAGATTCGTTCTGCATTTCCGATTTGAATTCATTCCGGAAATTCCGCTCATCGTCACGTGTATGCGGTTTCTGTCGCAGGGCGCGTCAATGTAAATGTCTTCCAGTTTGGGATCGGAAAGCAACAACTCGAATATTCCCAATCCCACCGTGTACCTGTGAACGGTTTCGCACAGAGCGTCCATTATGACATCAAGATCCAAGGTGTTGTTCCCGTAAATGGATTCGACGGTTTCGGAGGAACTCATGAACAGTCCCCTCGCTTCGTTCAGAACGCTCTGTCTGTCCATTCTTCCGCCGTGTTTTCTGTAAGATTCCCGGATGTTGTCTATGACGTCCTCAATCAATGCGTTCACCGATTCCGGAGAAACATATTCGTAAGGGGTGAGATTGTATTCCGTCTCCCCGTCCGGGGAAGTTCCTATCAGAACCTTTGCCCCGGGCAAACCGTATTCGGCAATGACGTCCAATTCGTCAGCGGAACCAATGAGCCAGCAATCGGCAAAAATCGGTTTCATCCTGGCGTTGGAACTTATCAGCCTTCCGAAATCTTCCAGCAGTCCGGAGGCATTGTTCCGTATTCTTTCCGGCGGATTCGGTCTGAAAAACATATTGTCGCGAAAATCGTTTTTTCCTTTTCCGAACCCTTCGTTGCCGAACATGTCGTTTTTGTGAAATCTGAACATCGGCTCACCCCTTGGCGAAGGAAGAAATTTTCTCTGAAAGTTCGGACATGGAAAGTTCGGCCTGATCCAAAGATCTGTAAGTTCTCTGAACGCATATTCCGCAGAGTTCGTCCGTTGGCCGGAAAGACATAAGACGCCCCCTTGCCCCTCCGAAATCGGGAACCGGGAAGGACTCCCGGGCTATGCCCAGGATTTTTTCAGGAGAGTAATTGCAGGATCTGCATTTTCTTTTTCCGCCTGTTTTTATCGATGAAGACAAACCGTCCACGAAAGAAAGTTCGCACAGCATTTCCGCCGCCGGGCCGGATATTTCGATGTCGCTGCCGGTTCTGAGTCTTATTCTTGATGCGCATCCGTGAGTTCTTATTTCGGCAACGATGCATCTGATGCATTCCGCCGACGCGGGATCGGGGACTCTCCCGCAGTCTCTGCAGTTGATGCCCAATACGTCACGGTCCATGACGGACCCTTTTTCTTTCTTTTTGCCGCGGCCCTTGGATTCCATACCTTTTAAAATGAAACAGGAACGGTATTAAGCAGGGAAGTTACAGTTAGTCTTAATTCCCGTGCGCATAGGTTATAAACAAGGGACATAGTGAACCGGTTATGGAAATTTTGGCGCCCGCAGGTTCCCCGGAAGGTTTGGTCGCCGCCATACAGGGCGGATGCAATGCTGTGTATTTGGGAGGCGAAGCCTACGGAGCGAGAGCCTTCTCGGCCAACTTCACCGATTCCCAGATTGAGGGGGCCGTCAAATACGCTCACGAACGGGATGTCAAAGTTTACGTCACGGTCAATACGCTGATAAAAGACTCTGAAATGGATGACGCCGTATCCTTTGTTCGGTTTTTGTCCGACGTAGGGGCCGATGCCGTTCTGATTCAGGACCTGGGGCTGCTTGAGAGAATACGTGACATAAACATTCCAAAACACGCTTCCACCCAGTTGGGAATCCATTCCCGCGAAGGTTTGGAATGGTGTCATGAGAACGGAATAGAAAGAGCGATTCTCGCAAGGGAACTGACCTTTGAGGAAATATCGGGAATGGTGAAGAATTCCCCGGTCGAGACCGAAGTTTTCGTTCAGGGGGCCATGTGTTACAGCATGTCCGGCGGATGTCTGTTCTCCAGCGTCATAGGGGGACGGAGCGGCAACCGGGGACAGTGTGCGCAGCCCTGCAGGAAAAAATACAAAATGGACGGCAGAAGCGGGTTTCTTCTGAGTTGCACCGATATTTATGCTTTGGATTACATTCCCAAACTGAAGGAAATCGGAGTCGCCGCGGCCAAAATAGAAGGGAGGATGAGAAGTCCCGCCTACGCATATCTGGCATCCAAAGCGTATTCCATGAAAGAAAGGGGGGAATCCGACGAAGACATCGCCCCCACGGCGAAATTGCTTCATACGATTTTCAACCGCGGAATCTCCGATGGTTATTTCGGAGGCGTGAAGTCCCCGGTCCAATCCCTGTTCCCGGACAACCGGGGTTACCGTCTGGGAACCGTCACGATAAAAAACAGATCTTTCGTTGATTCGGAAATCAACGGAAAACTGAACGTGAGGGACGGTTTATCGTTGTTCAGAGGGGATGAAAAAGTCGGAGGATTCAGAGTCAGCGACACCGCCAAAGTCACCGTTCCTTTCAGTGTTCCCAACGGAAAATACGATGTGTACCGAACCTACGATCCGAGAATAGACGCCATAAAGAACAGTCTCGAATCCGTCCCGGCACTGACCGGAAACACCAAACGTAAAAAATCAAAAAAATTCCAAAGAGAAAGAATCGTCAGAAACATCTCCGCTCCCGACCTTTCATTTTACTTAAGTTCGGTAAGAAATCTGGAAGCTGTTTCGGAGTATGCCGACAGAGTATATTTTGAAACGGGCGACGGTCTGAAGGAAGCCGAGGAAATATGCGAAATGTCCGACATAGAATTTGTGACGATACTTCCCAGATTCGATCCCGCGGACACGGTGATTTCCTCGCCGGTCATGGTGAACACCGTCGGTCAGATGCATGCCAACAGAAACGCCGCCAGAGTTTACGGGAATCAGAATATGAATCTGTTCAATTCTTTTTATCCGGATGTCATGTACCAGACGACTCTGTCGCCGGAACTCAACAAGGACGAAATCAGACAGGTTACGGAATACTACCCCGGCCGGCTGGAACTGATGGTGTTCGGACGTCAGGAACTCATGGTTACCAGAGATCCGAAAATAGCCAAGGGAATGTTGGAAGATCACAAAGGATTCAAGTTTCCGGTGTACGGGGACGATGACGGCACATCCAGAATATTGAATTCCGCCGACTTGATTCTTTTTGATTATCTGGACGGACTTCAGTCCATGGGATTCGATTCTTTCGGAATAGATTTGAGAAAACGCCCCGAATCTTTGGCAAGAATAGTCGCCGAAGCTTTTGGGAACCGTGACGGTTCCAAGAAGAAGAGAATCGTCGAAATGTGCGGTTCCGTGACCACGGGACATTACAACCGCGGCGTGATTTAAACTAACTGTAGTTTGTCCGGTATATTTTCTTATGGCGGAATGACAGCATGTCATGCGCAACCGCAGAGGTGATATCGGATTCATGGAGGCCATGGTCGCCGCCATGGCGGTGACCGTCGTACTTGCCGCGTTCACGGGTGTCGTTGTGTCAAAGGTATTTGTAAGCGATCTGCGCCCCGGCTATCCCGACATACGTGAGATGGCGGATTCACTGTACGTATCGGATGGCGAAATCCAAGGAAATCTTGATGAAGAACTTGAGATTATTCTGATGAGGGCGGGGCTCAACGGGATATCCGTGTCCTTCGTTCCCGTGCCCGACAAGGACGGAAATCCCGTCGTCGGCGGGGAGTTGTATTTCTCAGCGGGAAACGAACGGGGTCATGTTTCGACGGAACGGATTCTGTGTTCCGTCAGCAAAGATGGTGGAAACGTACTCGTAAGGGGTGAATTGAGGGTATGGAGCCGATGAACCGCAAAGGGCTCACCGCCATGGCGGATGCGATGATATTCATCACACTGATTACGCTGGCATTCACCGTCATTTATTCCCTTGGCATGGAAAAAGACGGCCCCGAAGTTCAGGATGCATCGGAAATTCTGGACCTCCTGTTGGATTCGGAAACCGTCGCGGACATCGGCGACGGACCGGTTAAAATGAAAATATACCAGGGATTGGTTTATTCATTGTATGTCGAATGCGGAACCGATCGGGAAGTGACGAACATCCTGGATTCCCATTTCATGAGGGACGGCTCATACAGACTCACTGTGGAACAGGGCGGCAAAACCGTGGTATTGGGCCACGGAGGGGGAATTCCGTCATCAGCCTGTACCAGGGTGTTGACGGCGCCTCATTTCACCGCCGCCTACACTTTGGAAATTTTCTGAAATCAGGCACCGTACTTTTCGTTTCTGTTGGCGAGATCCATACAGATCGGAACGATGTCGAAACCCCGTATCCTTCCCATGGAACCCGCAGCACATCCGGACTCGCTGTATTTCACGGCATCATCGACGACAATGTCGTCGGAGTACATGGTTATCGGGACGGGATCGGCGCTGTGATCCATCACCGTACAGGGAGTACTGTGGTCCGCAGTGAAAACCAGAACAAGGTTTTCCGGCATGTTTTCCCTTATGTAACCCGCCATCTCATCCAGTCTTTTGACCACTTCGCACTTCAGTTCGGCGTTTCCGTCATGACCGCAGACATCCGGAGCTTTGCAGTTCATCAGTATGAAATCGTATTCTTTCAAAGCTTCCAGGGCTGTTTTGGCTTTCAGTACGAAATCCGAATCCGCCCCTCCGGTGCATTCTTTCGGCAAATCAAGAACATCCAAACCGCAGACTCCGCAGATTCCCTTGATCATTCCGACACCTGCCACACAGGCAGATTTGATGTTGTGAACGTCAGGGAACGGATCGATTTCCGGGAAGGAACCCGCGCCCCTGGGCAACAGTATGTTTCCGGGGAGGAGTCCTTCGGCTTCCCTTCTTTTGTTGACGGGGTGATCTTTGAGGATATCGTAGGACATTTTCACGAACTTATTTACGATGTCAGCGGTGAACTTGGCTTCGGGGGTGGTTCCGACGGATTCAAGCACTTTGCCGAGACATCCGGGATCGGTGCCGGTCACTTCCGGAGACAGTCCCGGGCCTCTGAGAAGCAATGCGGCCCGGTGTTCCGTTCCTTTCCCCACAATCACTTCCACGCCGTCGATTACGATGCCCTGCAGGGCTTCTATGAGTTCGGTGGTGTCCGGTTCCTTGATTCTTCCGGCGCGTCTGTCGGATATGAAGAAATCATCGTCGGAAGCGGCGAAGTTGCATCTGAACGCAACATCCCCTCTCCGGCCTATCACTCCGATTCCTGCGGCTTCGAAGGGACCTCTTCCGGTGTAAACTTCCCTCGGATCGTAACCGAGGATGGACAGGTGAGCCGTGTCGCTTCCGGGTTTTGTTCCCGGAGTTATCACGTCACATATTCCCGACATTCCGTTTTTGACAAACCAGTCAAAATTCGGGGTGTCGACTGCCTGCAACGGAGTTTTGCCTCCGATTTCTTTGTTGCTGCGGTCACCGAGACCGTCCATAATCACCATCAGGATTTTCTTTTGCACTGTCATCTTTATTCCAGCTTTTTAAGCAGCCAGGCCATGTTTTCACCAAGTGTTTTCATGGTACGGATGCCTTCTTCGTCTTCATCGAAATCCCCGGGAGCTCTGGAAAGGCTCATGTTCCAATAGGTGGAACCGGGAACAATCATTTCTTTGATAAGGAAAAATTGATTGATGCTGTTGAAGACTCCGACGGAACCTGCCCTTCTCGCGACGGCGACGGCGGCGCCCACTTTTCTTTTCAGGGGATTGCCGTCTTTGGTTCCGCAGGAGTATCCCACACGGTCGATCAGAATCTTCGCTTCCGGGGTCAAGTCCGCAAAATAAGTGGGCGAACCGATGATGATTCCGTCGGACGATGTCATTTTGGCGGAAAATTCGTTCAGCGGGTCGTCGTTCATTATGCACTTCCCGTCAAGATTTTCTTTACATTTCCCGCAGGCGCGGCAGGGGCGCATGTCGACGCCTCCGACCTGTACGAATTCGGTTTCTATTCCGTGTTCTTCGAGAACGGCCAATACGGTTTTGATCATTCTTGCCGTGTTTCCGTTTTTCCGCGGGCTGCAGTTGAATCCTGTGACTTTCATGTTATCTAGATTTCCTCGACCCGTGATAACCATCCGATTTTAATAAACCATCTTCCCCGGTCAGATATTAGTATGTGGATTTCCATCGGGCAGACATGCCTTTCGTAAGCATCCGGAACGGAGAATTGTCCTATTCCATCGAAGGTTCCGGCGAACCGTTGATTCTTTTGACGGGATTCGGGTCCGACAAGGATTTCTGGAATTCCCTGGTGCCCGTTCTTTCATCGGATTTCACCGTTATCGCCGTCGACAACAGAGGCTCCGGCGATACCGTCTGTGACGGAACATTCTCAATAGACGACATGGCCGATGATGTGATCTGTCTCCTTGATTCGCTGTCCTTCGGCAAAGCACACATTCTCGGATGGTCAATGGGGTCCCAGATCGCCCAATCCGTGGCAATCAGATATACTGAAAGGGTCCGCACTCTGACGTTGGTGTCTTCGTATTTCAGAAGACCGGAACGTTCCGCGTTCATGCTTGACGGCATGATGGAAGCCGTGGAAAACGGGATGCCTCTGAAATACCTCGGTGTTCCGCTTATTGCGATGGGGTTCCCCGAATCGCATTTCGCTTCGAAGAAACGGGAGATTCCCGAATCGCTGAATGCGGACATTGACGGAATGAGAAACCAGATGAACGCCGTCAATGCGTACACAACAAAAGGCAAAATTGAATTGATGGACACGCCGGTGCTGTCGATACACGGCATCAAAGATTACATGGTGCCGGCGGATATGGGCGATGAACTTGCCGATTCAATCAAGAATTGTGTAAAAGTGAGATTCGAAGACGAGGGCCACAACATCCTTCCTCTGAGATACGCCGACCGACTGAAAGAATTTCTGACGGATCATCCGATCTGAGATTTTCTCTTTTCTCTGGCTTCGTCCACTCTTTCCGAAATGCAGCCTTTGATTTTCAGGGTGCAGGGCCAGGAATCGTCCATATAATCAATCATTTCGAGAATATCCGCTTCTTCATTCACAATGGCCAGATACACTTTGCTCATGAACGTTGACACGAGATAGGGAAAATCTTTGCAAATCTGAGGTCTCGAGTCCCATATCGAACATTTTTCTTTCTTCAGGAAGGCGCAGGGATTGGTTTTCAAAAGCATTATTCTGCCGTCCCCGGCGACTCCCACGTAAGATGACATGAACTCTCCCAAAGGGACGCCGGAGGCGGAAGACACACGGTCAACTTCTTCCGGCAATAACGTAATAAGTTCCTGATGGCAGCATCTGCCGCATTCTTCACAGGGAAATTCGTTGTGAAGTTCTTCACACAATCCGTACGCAATGTCCAGGTCTTTTTCCATTTCGGGGGAGATTTCCCCCAGTCCCTGCAATATGTAACGTTCCCTGTAGACCGCCATCGGAAGACCTCAGAATCTGCTGAATCCCAGAATGAACGCCACCATCGAGAGGAGAAGGCCTATGGCGGAAATGGCTATGTACATGTTTCTTGACGGGGCATCGTATACCCGGCTTGTGTTGAACGAATAGCCCCCCAACAGCAATCCGACACCGCCGAGGGCGATGCTGGCTATGGGCTGGAACATCACAAGAGCCGCCGCCAAAATACCCAATACGAACGTCACGGGAGCGAAAATCTTGGCCTTTTCGCCCTTTTCCTTTTCGGGCACGTAAGGGATGTCCATTCTCCAGTCACAGTTCTCGCAGAACAGTATGCCGTCATCGTTTTTGGTTCCGCATTTGGGACAAATCATATCGGTGACCAGTTTATTTCCCGATATAACTTTATCGGAAGAGGAAGACCGTTGGATTACCCCTGCAGACACCGAACCGGATCTCAGAGAGGTTTTGACAAAATACATTCAGAACGGCTTCTCAACGAACCGAACTTTGTTTTTTCCTCGACAAGACGGGATTCCGAGACGGTGAACTCTGAAAACAATGCTGTGATTTCTTCGGGCATCCGGTGTACATACCGTATCCCGTCCCTCACCGGTTTGTCTGACCTCATATCTTCCGGCGAGAAAGATCTGACGAACAGTTTACCGCCGGGTTTCAGAACTCTGAAACATTCCGACGAAAATCTTCTGACCCCGCCGTCATCGAAGTTTTCGGTTATGTGCACCGCATAGACGCCGTCAAAGACACTGTCGGAAAAAGGCAGGTCCAAACAGTCTCCGGTGACAAAAACGGCTTTGTCTCCGTAAATTTCAGAACAGGACTTAATGGCACAGGAAGAGAAATCAATGCCGGTCACGTCAAAATCCAATCCTATCAGACAGGAACAGGTCTTTCCGTTTCCGCAACCGGTGTCAAGAACTTTGCTGTTTTTCGGAAGACCCAGATTCGGAACTTCTTTGAATCCCCTCCATGCTCTGGGTTGTTTTCTGTAAAAATCATCCCAGATTTCCTGTCCGTCCATGATTTCGGAAAGCTCGCGTAATATAAATAGAGTGATTGATTAGACGGGATGAGACAATATGTATTGGAATCCTGAAACAGAATGCATGCCCGTCGAGGAACTGAAGAAGCTGCAGTTCACCGAAATCAAAAAACTGGTGACCCATCTTTACGGTTCCAACGGGTTTTACAGGCAGAAAATGGATTCGTCCGGAGTCACTCCCGACGATTTGCACACACTTGAAGACGTGTCTAAACTTCCTTTCATGCACAAACAGGAATTCAGAGACAACTATCCCACCAAAATGTTCAATGTTCCCAACACGGAAGTGGTCCGGTATCACGTTTCTTCCGGAACCACCGGAAAACCCACTCTTGTGGGATATACCCGCAACGATCTGGAATATTGGACGGATGCTTTGGCAAGATCTCTGACGTCTATAGACGTCGGTGACAAAGACACATTGCAGGTTTCTTACGGATACGGGCTGTTCACCGGCGGATTGGGTCTGCATTACGGTGCCGAAAAAGTCGGAGCCACGGTTCTTCCCGCAAGCACCGGAAGCACCGAACGGCAGCTCGAACTGATGCAGGATCTGGAAGTCACGGTCATAGCCTGCACCCCGTCGTATTTCATACACCTCATGGAAACCGCCGAAAGTCTCGGAATAGATTTCAGAAAAGACACGAAGCTCAGCAAAGCCGTTCTCGGAGCGGAACCTTGGACCGAAACAATGAGGAACCGGATTGAGAAAATGACCGGAGTCAAAGCCTACGACATATACGGCACCAGTGAATTGGCGGGACCGATGTACACCGAATGCGAAGAGCAGGACGGCATCCACATAGACGGGGACATAACCTATGCGGAAATAATCGACCCGGAAACCGGCGAGGTATTGGGCCCCGGGGAACGGGGGGAGCTTGTTGTCACAATGCTGAAGAAGAACACATTCCCCCTGGTAAGGTACAGAACCAGCGACATCACGTCGATATACGAAGAACCCTGCCCCTGCGGACGGACTTCTCCCCGCATAGCCAGAATCACCGGGCGTTCCGACGATATGCTGATTATACGCGGTATAAACGTGTTCCCGTCCCAGGTGGAATTTGCATTGATGAAAGTTCCCGAAGTCGGGAATCAGTACATGATTGTGGTTACCAAAGAGGGGGCCATGGATCGCATGACCGTTCAGGTTGAAATCAAACCCGAAACCTTCAGCGATAAAATGGAAGATATGTTGGCGGTCAGAAAACATATAGAAAACGAACTTAAAAAATATCTCAACATCAGTGTACATGTGGAACTCAAAGCCCCCGGAGAACTTCCGAGGTTTGAAGGAAAGGCATCCCGCGTCGTGGATAAGAGGTCAGAATAATGTCAGAAGATAACTTGATAATTCAGCTTTCGATTTTTGTGAACAATGAGCCCGGACGGTTGGCATCGATTGCCAAGACGCTCAAGGAGTGTGAAGTAAACATGAGGGCATTCAATCTCGCCGAGTCATCGGAGTTCGGAATTCTCCGCGCGATAGTGGACGATCCCGAAGAATCCTTCGGCAAGTTGAAGAGCAGAGGACTCATAGTGAAGAAAACCCACGTCATCGGAATTGTCATCGATGACACCCCCGGTTCTCTCTTCGACGCCGCCGATGTCTGCGGCCGCGAAAGCATCAACATCGAGTACGGTTACGCTTATGCGGGAAAGAACATTTCCGCCTTTTTCATACGTGTGGACGACACGGTAAGAGCCGTCGAGGCCCTGAAGAAAGCCGATATCCGTCTGATCAAAGGTTCGGAGATCAGATGAGCAACCTCAACGTAGCGATGCTCGGAGCCAAAGTGGCTTCCGAAATAGGCAAGAAGGGAACCGTCACCGACGTGACTTTCTATGAATTGAAGAAAGGCGACGATTCGGTGACCATGATCGAACCCGCCAAGTATCCCGAAAGGCTGTCATCGCTGTTTTTTGCCGTGGAGATGGCGGAGTTCGCCGTACTTGTCATCGATGAAATCGATGCGACTCTGGGAGAAACCATTGTCATGACCGACACCGTCGGAATCGAAAAAGGTTGGATTATCCTCAGAAATTACATTCAACCGGAGCAGATTGCGCCTCTGATAGCGGACAGCGTTCTCGAGAATTACGAGTTCAGGGAGTACGATCCGATAAAAATCAGGGAAGAGCTTCTGGAGCTGTCTTCCGAACACAAAAGAGAACCCGGCGAAGGTTCCAAAGGAAGCTGTCCCGTTGACAGTCACTTCAACGTCCACGGCGTGGGCACCGTGGTATTGGCATCCGTGGCTGACGGACACATACGCAAACACGACAAGATGAAAGTCTTCCCGCTCGGAAGGGAAGTGGTTCTGAGGTCGATACAGAAACACGATCTCGATTCGGAAACCGCCGTCAAAGGAGACCATACGGGACTGGCTCTCCGGGGAATAGAATCGGACGAGCTTGACAGAGGTTATGTGCTGACCACGGACAAAGACATCAAAATGACCCGGAGCTTTACCGGTAAAGTAAAAACCGTAAAGTTCTGGAAAGAACCGTTGAAGGACGGAATGGTAATGCATCTGGGTCACTGGATGCAGATGATACCTTTCCGCATGTCTCTGTCCGGGGACGAAGTCACCTTCGACCTGAATTCGGATTTGATTTACAAACCCGGCGACAAAGCCGTTCTCATGTACCTCGAAGGCGGGAAACTGAGAGTCGTCGGCAGTGTCACGCTGTGAGGTTTTACCTAAAGGTATAAGTACGGCACAATATTCATGAAGGGTATCGTGCCAAGTAGTAGCACGGAGGCTTGCAAATGGCATATTGGAACGAAGAACTGGAAACTAAGCCGAAAGAGGAACTTCAGAAAATGCAGTTGGAACTGCTGAGGGAGAACCTCCGGACGATGTATGACTCTTCCGAGCTCGTCCGCAAACGGATGGACTCCGTCGGTCTTCTGCCGGAAGACATAGACAGTTTCGAAACCTTCAGAAAAATGCCGTTCATGCACAAATCCGACCTGAGGGACAACTACCCCGACGGTCTGTTCGTGAAACCCTATCATGAACTCGTCAGAGTTCACGTCTCATCCGGAACCACCGGGACCCCCACCGTTGTGGGGTACACCCAGAACGATTTGGACAATTGGGCCGAATCTCTGAACCGGGGAATGGTTTCTTTCGGAATGAACAAAGACGACATGTTGCAGAATTTCCATGGATACGGGCTGTTCACCGGCGGATTGGGCGTTCATTACGCCGCCGAAAGGATGGGTGTCACGGTTTTGCCCATAGGCACCGGAAACACCGAAAGACAAATCAAAATGATGCAGGACCTTCCGATAACGGTGTTTGCGGGAACCCCGTCATACATGTTCCACATCGCCGATGTGTGCGACCGCAAAGGCATCGACATCCGCAAGGACACCAAAGTCAGAAAAGCCATTGCCGGCGGCGAACCCTGGTCGGAAAGCATGAGGACCAAACTTCAGGAACGGACCGGCATCAGAGTCCACAACTGTTACGGCGCAAGCGAATTCTACGGTCCGATGTTTCTGGAATGCGAAAAACAATCGGGACTTCACATCTGGGCCGATTTGGCTTACATAGAGATACTTGACAAGGACGGCAATCCCTGTGCCGACGGCGAAAGGGGCGAAATCGTCATTACCATGCTAAAAAAAGAAGCGTTCCCGTTAATCCGTTACAAAATAGGGGACATATCCGCTCTCACCTGGGAGAAATGCGAGTGCGGACGCACTCACCCCCGGCTTATGAGAATATCCGGACGCACCGACGACATGCTGATCGTCCGCGGAGTCAACGTGTTTCCTTCGCAGATTGAAGGCGTTCTCGGCGGATTCGATTTCCTGGCACCGTTTTACAACATCGTCCTGACCAACGAGAATTTCATGGACGTCATGGTCGTCGAAGTCGAAATCTCCGAAGACTCCCTCACGGAAGACACCGTCAAACTGGACAAGATGACCAGAACCGTGGAGGCAAGCCTGAAGAACGAACTCAACGTCAAGGCGGAAGTGCGCATGGTGTTGCCCGGAACCTTAAAAAGATTCGAGGGCAAATCAAGCCATGTCGAAGATTTGCGCAGATACGATTGAAATCATCCGGTGATTTGCTTGATGAAATCCTTCAGTTTTTCCTTGTACAGAGGGCGGTTTATTTCTTCCTTGTCGGCGAAGGGAACGGCGAAAGTGTTCAGGTAAGTCATGTGGAAGTATTCGCACATGTCCATCATCGCCGTGACCGCATAGGACGCAACGAACTCGTCGTCTCCCATGGTGGTCACCAACGCGACCTTCTTTCCGCTCAGTGAATCATACATGCAGTGAAGGCGCTCAAGGAACGCTTTTGTGCAGGCCGTGAACTGCCACATGTAAATCGGACTTGCGAGAATAATGAGGTCGGTATCTCTGACGATGGGGTAGATGTCGTCCATGTCGTCATCCACCGCGCATTGGCCTTCGTTGCCTTCCTTTTCACAGACACCGCAGTTGTTGCAACCGAGAATATCTTTGTCGAACAGTCTTACGACGTCAATGTCGTATCCCGCTTCTTCGAGTCCCGGCACCAGATTTTTGATTACTTCGGATGTGTATCCGTCCACTCTGGGAGTTCCGCTGAATATTGTGATCTTCATTTGATCTCCGATACAGTCTATGAGTCAACCCGATTTTAACCGTTTTGCATCAGTTGGCGCAGAGTACCTGCCCCTTTCTGGAGATGATGTATGTGGTGAGAGGAACGTCCTTTCCGCTTTTTTCAATGGCTTTGTTGACGGCGTTGTACATTCCCGAACAGCAGGGAACATCCATTCTTACCAACGTGATGGTTTTGATATCGTTGTTCTTGAGGATTTCCGATAATTTTTCACTGTAATCGACGGGATCCAGTTTTGGACATCCTATCAACGTTATCTTTCCCTTGATGAACCTGTCGTGGAAGTTCTTTATGGAATATGCAGTGCAGTCGGCGGCAATCAGCAGATCGCTTCCGTCGAACCAGGGCGCTTTGACGGGAACCAGATTTATCTGAACCGGCCATTGGGAAAGCTCGCTGTCTTTGGGACCGTCATCGTCAAAAGGAATCATGGTCGGAACGGTGTTGCAGTCACAGGCGACGTTCTGTTCCAAAAAGGGATTCACAAAAGCCGGGGCTTCCCGGTATTCCAGTTTGATGGCATCCCGGGGGCAGGCGGGCAGACAATCCCCAAGTCCGTCGCAGTGATTTTCTTTTACGAGTTTGGCTTTTCCGTCGACAAGGGCCAATGCTCCTTCGGAACAAGCGTCAATACAAAGTCCGCAGCCGTCGCATTTTTCCTCATCGATTTTAATCATCTGCCTCTTCTTCATGAAATCGGAATATCCTTGGACAGTATAGATATATTGAGTATGCGGAAGGAAACCGTGAAAGTGGTGCGGGGGATGGGATTTGAACCCACGAACCACTAAGGACAGGATCCTAAGTCCTGCGCCGTTGGCCGGGCTTGGCAACCCCCGCTTGCTTTCATCGTATATCCGCCGTATTCTTATTATTTGTCTTTACCACCTTTTTTATAAAGAATTTCTATACCTTGTCTCATAGAGGCTGAATATGACAGACATCTTGGCTAAAGACGGAAAACACCTGCTTCTGGGGAACGAAGCCATCACCAGAGGTTTGTTCGAAGCAGGGGTAAGATACTCGTCCACATACCCCGGGACTCCTTCTTCGGAAGTCGGAAACATACTTGAGACGGAAGCCGAAAAAGGAGGAATGTATTTTGAATTCTCAACAAACGAAAAAACCGCATTGGAAGTCGCCGCCGCGGCGGCGGCTTCAGGTTTGAGATCTTTCACTTTCATGAAACATGTGGGTCTCAACGTTGCCGCCGATCCCATGATGACTCTGGCCTATTCCGGCGTTGAGGGCGGTATGCTCATAATGACCGCCGACGACCCGTCCTGTCACAGTTCACAGAACGAACAGGACAACCGTATGTATGCCATGTTGTCTCTTTTACCAATGGTGGAGCCTTCGACCCCCGCCGAAGCCAAAGACATGATCGCCGAGGCTTACAAAATATCTGAAGCCGTCAATCTCCCTGTCATATACCGTACCACCACCCGCGTAAATCACGCAAGGGGGCCGGTGGAATTCGGACCGATGGCCGACACACCCGTGAAAGGGCATTTCGTCAAAGACGACCCCAAATACGTCAATATCCCCGCGTTCTCAAAACCTAACCGCACAAGGCTGTTGGAGAAGCAGAAGAAAGCCATGGAACTTTCCGAGAATTCGCCTTTGAATTTCACGGAAGGCGAGGGTGAAGTGGGAATCATCACATCGGGAGTTTCATACACCTATGTCAAAGAGTTTGTCGGTGACGCAGCCATACTCAAACTGGGATTCACCGCGCCTTTGCCGGAAAAGAAAATCGCAGACTTCGTCAGAGGAAAAAAAGCCGTCATAATCGTCGAAGAACTGGAACCCTACCTTGAGGACAACGTTCTCAGAATTTCAGCCCAGGAATCTCTCAGCGTTCCCATATACGGAAAACGCAGCGGACATTTCCCACGGGAGTGGGAATATTCGCCGGACACGCTTACCGCGGTTTCCGACATCGTCAAAGTTCAAAAATTCGAAAAACCTCTTTCAAAACCCGACATCCTTCTGCCCGGAAGACCTCCGACGCTGTGTGCCGGATGTCCCCACCGCGGCACCTTCGCGGCCGTGACAAGGGAAATGAAAGGCAAAGAGGCAGTTTACTGTTCGGACATAGGTTGTTACACCCTTGGAATTCAGGCACCCTTCCATGCGGCGGATTTCATAATCTGCATGGGCGGAGGGGCGGGAGCGGCGGGAGGGTTCGCCGAAGCCACGGACCAGATTCCGATTGCGTTCATCGGGGATTCGACATTCTTCCACTCCGGCGTTCAGCCTTTGGTTTCCGCTTTGTTCAACAATCATAAAATCAAAATGATCATAATGGACAACCGCAGCACTGCGATGACCGGACATCAGCCCAATCCCGGTACGGGGAGGAATTTCGGCGGAATCACCACCGAACCTCTGGATATAGAATCTCTTGTAAAGGGAATCGGCGTGAAACATGTCAGTACCGTCGACCCTTACGATGTCAAGGCCATGCGCAAAGCCGTGCGCGAAGCCATCGATTTCGACGGTGTCGCGGTCGTTGTCGCAAAACAGGCATGTCCCCTCGAACTGAAGAAGCAGAAAATACTCAAAGTAAAGAGATGCGAAGTCGATCATGAAAAATGCATCAGATGTTACACATGTCTGAAGACCATAGCGTGTCCTGCACTGATCAAAGACAAGGACGGATCCATTCTGGTTGACGATGTTCAATGCATAGGCTGCGGCATGTGTGCCAATGTTTGTCCAAAAGACGCATTGGAGGTGAAGGAATGAAGTATACCGTTCAGATAGTCGGTGTCGGGGGACAGGGAGTTCTCCTGGCTTCCATGGTCATCGGAAACGCCGCCATGAAAGCCGGACACGATGTGGCCATGAGTGAAGTTCACGGCATGGCCCAGAGGGGGGGAAGCGTATTGTCCACGGTGAGATTCGGCGACGGCATAACCAGTCCTTTGGAAGCCGTCGGAGGTGCCAATCTCTTAATCGGATTCGAACCTGCCGAAACTGCCAGAAACCTTTCCCTTTGCAATAAAGACACAGCGGTTCTCATGAATCTGGATCCGATTCTTCCCTCATCGGTCGCGGCAGGATTCGATACATATCCCGAAGTGGACGACATTGTGAAAGCCGTGAAAGCTTCGGTTCCCAGATTGATGACCATAGGCGCTACGGATCTTGCAACCGAAGCCGGACGCGCCGTCGTCGCAAATGCGGTGATGATAGGTGCCGTTGCCGCCGCCGAAGGATTCCCGCTCGACAAGGACTTGCTGTTGGAAACCCTGTTGGAAACTGTTCCTGAAAAATTCGTGGACCTGAACCGGAAAGCTTTCGAGCTGGGATATGAGTATTACGTATCCAACAGAGTCTGAACAAAAACCATTGGGCCCGGGAAACCGGGCCATGTTTTATTTTTCGAACCGTATCGAATAAAAATTAAAAGTTGCAATGATACCGGCGGCACTTCGCACCGGCATCACTGCGCGTGCATCCCATAAACAAGAGGTTTGGAGGCGCGGGCCGGTATACGAGTCCCATCCTTTGACCGGCCCGCACATATCGGTTCTTCATTTCAATTTCGAAGCCATCTGTGCCAAATCGAAAGCATTCTCGACGGTCTTTTTCATACCGGATTCGGGAATGATTTTTTCCAACACAGTGTTTCTCACGAATTCCTCCTCCGTAAGGCAAATCCCTTCATCCTTAAGAGTGGAAAGCATGATCATCTGCAACTCCGAAAAGCGGACGAAGATTCCGCTTTCATCCTCACGTGCGTCTTTGGCACCGGGTGCATCTCCGGAAACGAACGCTCGGATTGCGGCACGGATGAGATTGGATCGATTTCCGATATCCGGGTTCTCTTCTACGAAGTCTTCCATAATCTGGACTTCTTCGGGTCCCATCCTGAGAGTTACCTTGATATCATCCGTCATTCACTCACCGTGCCACAGAGCTTGTAGAGTCCCATCCCTTCAGGCTCTGGATATACCATGTAAGACGGAGTATTTAAAAGTGTCGGGCATTGTCCTACTTTGTCCGACGGATTTGTATAAGAAATATCATACGGCTGCGCTTTTCATACGTACGCACATGATAGAGGTATAGAATAGTATATAATCGGTGTGGACTTCTTCACGAAATCATCGGGTAATGTAAATGGAACTTGACCACACTAGCATAGAAGAGAAGTGGCAGGAAGAATGGTCGGAGACGGGAATCAGCATAGCTTCCCGTGACGACAGGCCCAAATTTATGATAATTTTCGCCTATCCCGGAGTTACGGGATATCTTCATGTCGGACACCTTCGCGGTTATACGTATACCGACGCAATCGCTCGATACAAGAGAATGTTGGGATACAACGTCATGTTCCCCGTGGGCACTCATGCCACGGGAAACGGTGCAATCAGTCTCGCGAATCGCATCAAGAGGGAAGATCCGGACATAATCGAATACATGAAAAGTAACGGTTGCACCGATGAAATTCTCAAAACTCTGACCGAACCCATGGCCGTCGTGAATTATTTCAATGATATTTACGTCAATGATTATTGGAAGAGATTCGGATTCCTGGCCGATTGGAGGAGATTCACCTGCACACTCAATCCCGATTACGGCAAGTTCATCGAGTGGCAGTTCAGAAAACTCATGGATGCCGGTCTTCTGATTCAGAAACCTTATTTCGCTCCCTTCTGTCCGAACTGCGGCCCGGTGGCAATCGATGCTTCCGAAACCGATATTTCCAAGGGAGGCAGCGCCGAAGTTCAAGAATACGTTTTGATGAAATTCGAATTCGGAGAGATGAAACTGATTGCCGCCACCCTCAGACCCGAAACGGTGTACGGTCAGGTCTGTTTCTGGGTCAATCCCGATACCGATTATGTGAAAATAGAATACGGTGAAGAAGTCTGGATTGTTTCAAAACCTGCCGCCGACAAGCTGAGAATGCAGTATGACGGCATCGAAGATTTCGGAACCGTCAGAGGAAGGGATCTTGTGGGTTGGACCTGCAAAGCCCCCATGGTGGGAAGAATCATCCCCATATTGCCCGCAACATTTGTGGATCCGGAAGTGGGAACCGGTATGGTAACCTCGGTACCCTCGGATTCTCCTGACGATTACATCAATCTGAAATACATCAAAGATCACCCCGAAGAATACAAAAAATACGGAATCGAAGAAGAGTTGATAGCTTCGATAGAACCGATTTCCATAATAGATATCGAAGGATACAGCGAATTCTCTGCCAAAGACGTGATTGAGGAAATGGGAATCACAGGTCCCGACGATCCAAAACTGGAAGAAGCCAAGAAGAAAATCTACAGAGACGGTTTCCACTCCGGTGTGATGAACGCATCCAGCGGATCTTATGCAGGAATGCGGGTCGAAGAAGCCAAAGAAAAGATGAGGGACGCCATGTTGGAATCCGGTGAAGCGGTGCTTCTCCACGATCTGTCCGAAGAGGTCGTCTGCAGATGCGGCGAGAACGTCCGCGTGAAAAGAATCGACGATCAATGGTTCATAGATTACAGCGGCGAGGAACTCACGAAGAAAACCTCCGATCACTGCAGGGAAATGAGCATTTATCCCCCGGAATACCAAACCAACATTCACGGAACCCTCGACTGGTTCCGGGAACGTGCCTGCGTCAGACAGGGCAACTGGTTGGGGACAAGGTTTCCCTTCGATGATAAATGGATCATCGAAGCCATATCGGATTCCACTCTGTATCCGATATATTACGTAATATCTCTTTACGCCAACACCGGCAACATAAAACCGGAAGGAATGAACGAATCTTTCTTCGATTACGTCATACTCGGAAAAGGCGATGAAAACGAAGTCGCCGAGGAATCGGGCATCACTCCCGCAGTTCTCAACAACATCCGCGAGGATGTGAAATACTGGTATCCGCTGGATGTGAATCTGGGCGGAAAAGAGCACATGACCGTGCACTTCCCAGCTTTCCTGTTCAATCATATGGCGATACTTCCCGAGAAGATGCAGCCGAAGGGAATCGTTGTCAATTGGTACATCACCGGCAAACAGTCGAAGATATCCAAGTCAAAGGGAGGCGCCCAACCCATACCCGGAGCCGTGAAAACCTACGGGGTGGATGCCATGCGTCTGTATTATTCCCATGTGGCTTCCATGTTCATAGACGTGGAATGGAACGAGGAGATTCTGTTTTCGTACAAACAGAGGGTGGACAGAATCTTTGCTTTCGCCAATGATCTCATAGAAACCTCCGGCCCCAAGAAAGGCATCGATAAATGGCTGCGCTCCAGATTCCAGACCCATGTGTCCAATATACGGGACATCATGAAACGTTATGATCTCAGACAGATGGCCACTTCCGTTTATTACGAAATGTACAATGACCTTAGGTGGTATCTCAGACGGGGCGGTGCCGACAACGAAACTCTGATGGACGTGTTGAAGATATGGGTTCAGAGCATGATGCCCATAACCCCCCACATGGCCGAAGAGCTTTGGAGTCTGGCGGGCTTCGAAGGAATGGTGTCCGAATCCCTTTATCCCGAGCCAAGGGAAAGATACCCCATGGCGGAATACGGCGAGGATCTCATACGTTCCACGATATCCGACGTGTCTCAAATCAGAAAGGTCGCCGAAATCGAACCGTCAAAAATCTGCATATACACATCGCCTTCCTGGAAGAAGGATGTATACCGCATCGCCGCGGATATTCTTGATTCCGGCGAAGAACTGACGATTCCCATACTTACCAAGGAAGTCATGTCCGATCCGGAAATCAGGGCCAACGGCAAAGCCGCTTCCGAACTTTCGAAGAAAGTCGCCGTGGAACTTATCCGGGAGGATCCGTCAAGGATACGCAGGTATGCGGATACGGACGAATTCGGAATCATCAAAGAAGCCGCGGAATTCCTCGGGGAAGAATTGGGTTCCGCCGTATTGGTGTATGATGCCGACGACAAGGGAAAATACGACCCCAAGAACAGATCTTCCGTGGCGGTTCCCGGAAGGCCCGCGATATATCTTGAATGATCATTCCCATCTGTTGAAAATATCATTGGGAACGTTTGCGGCGTCCAGAGCCTTGCCCACGACGAAGTCCACCATATCGTCCGTGGTCTTGGGTTTTCCGTAAAATCCGGGGTTCGCGTCAAGTATGACCGCACCCGCACGGGCGAGTTTCAACTCGTTCTCCAGCATAATTTGGCTTTTCGGAGTTTCCCGAATGACCAAAACCAACTTTCTGCCTTCTTTGAGACAGACGCTTGCCGCTCTGGATATCAACGTATCCGCAATCCCGTTGGCGATTTTTCCGACGGAAGATTCGCTGCAGGGAGCTACGAACATGCAGTCGTACCGGTAACTGCCGGAAGAGATGGATGCAAACAAATCGTCGTCTTCGTAAACTTTATCCGCCATGGCGTAAACTTCCTCGACGGAGAATCCCGTTTCAATCGGAATTATCTCTTTGGCGGTCTTGGAGACAACCAGAATTTTCTTTCCCGGAAGATTCTGCAACAGACGCACTCCGTAAACACTTCCGGATGCGCCGGTAATCGCTACGGCAAATTTCATGTGACCTCTATTGAGGATTCAATAATAATAACTGACGGTCAGTCCATTGCGGCGTTGATGGCCAGTTCGGACAGGTCCATGGCATATTCCACGATACGTCTAAGACTTCCCGCAATCGCGCCGGCGGCCATACTGGCGTTCTGATCCAGACTCGCGGACTGTCTTGACAATGCTTCGGTTCTCTCGACAAGTTCTTCGCTTGAGTTTATGCAGACGTTGGCTTCAATCATATTACGGTTCAGAAGGTGGGTGATTGAAGAAGAAACCCTTTCGTTGGCTTCTCTGCCGATGGCGATGATTTCCTTGAGCGTCTCCTCGGTATTGGGTTCCCTGCTCAGGATATCGAGATTCTTTGCAATCTGCAGCGTGTGATCGCCGATACGTTCCAACGCGCGGCTCGCTATGCTGCTGCGGGTAATGTCTGAAAGGTCGGCACCGATTTTTCGGGCCAGAGAATATTCTTTTTGAAAAATGTTTACCTGACGGGAAATCAACCAATCGATACGGTCTATCTCCCGGTCTCTTTCGTGGAGACCTTCGAAAATGTTTTTCTTTCCGGCTTCGGCCCCGTCAAGAACGTCGGATAACATATTTTTGATAAGCACTCTCATTCTTTCAAGGGATTTGGACGGTCTCATTTCGCTTTGGTCGACCAAATCTTTTATGAGAATTCTGTTTTCGCTTTCATCCATAATCTCCAAACCGATGGCGGTCTGAGTGAATGCGGATGCGACCCCTGCCGCCAAACTGGAAATTTCTCCCGAGGATCTGAGTTCTATCGCGTTATGTCCCGCTATGTATGAACCGACCAAAAGCCTGTACAGGAAGGATCTGTCGTGGATTTCATCGACATTGATTGTTTTCACAGTGCGTTCAGAAGATTTGCCGGTACCCTGAGGGTATATTATGATGCTGCCGTCGGGTTGTGGCTGTAAGCTGACGGAGTCGTTCTTTTTCAATCCTATGGAGTCGGCCCATTCTTTCGGAAGGGTCACCATATATGACGATCCTCCGGTGATTTGTATCCTTCTTACATCCACATTTCTCGGATTATTTAAGAGGATTTAAGCTTATCTATATTGATATGTATATTTTCATTGAAAATATATAGATTTTAGATATTACTTTGATTGTACAAACTGTTTTTTACTGCTGGTGATTACCTGTTACAGTAGTTGATGTGCATTTGACGAAGACGAAAACATTCAAAATGCTTAAAAAAACCCTTTTTGATATATTATCTATATTGACTATATAGAATATAAAAGAGATATATTGCTACGGAGTAGGATATAGAGTAATTCGATGAGGTATATATGCACTCCAAGAATACTCATATCTAAGGTGTAAATCTTGGAAAGCAAAACTATGGTCTGGGTTGTCTTCGCTTTGGTCATGAGCGTTGGCGCAGGATCTACGGTATGGGGAGAAAACCTCTCGGATGTCGAGAACGTCATTATTTCTGTTGACGGGGTGGAACCCACCGTTGAAAACATATCTAGCGGATCCTATGCATTGGACAGGGATCTCATTCTTGTAAACAAGGGAGAACTTTCTGCCCCCGCATCTGATTTCCTTAACTGGATTCTCAGCGAAGACGGTCAGTCCGTCGTTGCCGACAGCGGTTTCGTACCGATAGAAGCCGAAGAAAGGGTGATATCTGCAACTTCCGGCACCGTTAACGTCGCGGGCTCCACCACTGTGCTGCCTTTGATGGTAAAATTGGTGGAAGTGTATGAGAAATCCACCAATATAACCGTAAATGTGATGGGCGGTGGTTCCGGTAAAGGAATCAACGACGTAAAATGTGATAACGCGGATCTAGGTATGCTTTCCAGAGATCTTAACTCCGATGACCCTTCTTTGAACGTTACTAAAATTGCCGGCGACGGTGTTGTTATTCTTGTTGACAAATCTTCCGGCATAACGAATCTTTCAATTGAACAGATTGCCAGAATTTTCAACGGCGAAATCACCAACTGGGCCGATGTCGGCGGCAACGATCTGAGAATATCCCCCATAGTCAGGGAAACCATATCGGGCACCCGCAGCACGCTGGACAACGCGATATCCGAAGAACTCGGCATATCCCTCAAAAATGTAATCATGAACCTCAACTGCTACCCATCCACAAACTCCACCGGTGCGATGCTTTCCAACATCGGTTCCAGCATAGGGGCGATAGGTTACATCAACATGTATGCGGCCAACAACCTCTGATTCATTTCACTGAGTTCCAATCCGTTCCGACGGTTGAATCGGAACGGTCGCAAATAATTTTTCAATTTCAAACCGTAGGACAGAGGGTACGCTATGGAGTCTGATGAGAGTTTATGCAGATTTGACGATGAGGAATCCCGAAGTCCCTGTCGTAAAAATCAGGATATAAACAAAAAGAAAAGATTTCGCAGAATCAATCCTGACCTGATGCCGCGATTGGTCCTGACGGCT
Organism: Candidatus Methanomethylophilaceae archaeon; assembly: GCA_050950505.1. Lineage (GTDB taxonomy): Archaea > Thermoplasmatota > Thermoplasmata > Methanomassiliicoccales > Methanomethylophilaceae > VadinCA11. The sequence goes on from JBMNHS010000001.1 coordinate 1,078,085, forward strand.
CTGGCGGTAATTGCAGCGCTCATAATATTTTTCATAATATTTTACATCATCAAAGAAAGCATCCCGGCCTTCAGGGAAATAGGCGTATGGAACATACTTTTCGGTGATGACTGGTATTTCAATTCAAACTATCCTGCGGATCCCGACCCGGGAATGTTCGGTGCCAAACCCCTGATAGCGGGAACCATACTGGTCACCGTCGGTTCGATACTCATTGCCGTTCCCGCCGGAGTCGGTGCCGCGATATATATCTCGGAAATTGCCGGGGAAAAGATGAGAAATGTTCTGAAACCCGTGATTGAAATTTTTGCCGGAATTCCCAGTGTCGTCTACGGATTTTTCGGAATGATCGTTCTCGGGCCTATGTTTGTGAGATTTTTTCCGGAACAGTTCCAATACCCCACGTCCTGGTTCCTGGGCTCTTTGATTTTGGGAATCATGGCTTTGCCCACGGTCATATCGGTAACCGAAGACGCATTGCGCGCGGTCCCCCGTTCATACCGTCATGCTTCCGTCGCCATGGGTGCGACGGATTGGGAAACAATCAGAAAAGTCGTCCTTCCTTCCGCATCTTCAGGAATAATCGCCGCATCCATACTGGGCATAGGAAGAGCAATGGGTGAGACAATGGCCGTCGTCATGGTAACCGGATCCTCTGCGACGATCCCCGAACCGATTTACAACATATTTTCCAACATCACCACGCTTACCGCGGCTATAGTCAACCATATGCCTGAAGCGGATCCGGGCGGGATTCAGTATTCTGCGCTGTTCGCTTTGGCATTGATACTGCTGGCTTCGATACTTATAGTGAATCTTATCGCCAATGCCGTGGGAAAAGGCGCAAGAAGAAAGATGGGAATCGGAAAACCCTCCGGAAAATTCAAAGGATTGTCAGGATTCAAAGAAAGGGTTCTCGACACTAAAATCGTGAACGCCGTCAAAACAAGAAAGGACCGAATCACTTCTTTGTTCTGGTTCGCAATGATATTCACCTTTGTCACATTGATGTCCACACTGTTTGTTTCGGACGTTCTGTCGGTTATATTGGGAACCGTCGCGACCATGTCTTTCATCGTTACATATTTGCTGCTGGAACACATGAATTCCGCAGACCGGCAATATCTTGCTTACGGCGGCCTGAAATTTCTGATGGTCATGATCTTTGTGATACTGGGAGTAATCATAGGGGACATAATCATCAAAGGGCTGCCTGCGTTGTCCTTTGAATTTATATTTTCGGCACCTGCCGACAACGGGGAATCCGGAGGCATATGGCCTGCGATAGTGGGTACCGTCCAACTTGTGGGATTGTCCTCTCTGATAGCTTTCCCGGTCGGAATAGGTGCGGGAATTTATTTGGCGCTGTATTCGAAAGAAGGCCGATTCACGGATGTGGTCAGACAGGCGGTGGATGCTTTGAACGGCACGCCGTCCATAGTTTTCGGATTGTTCGGAATGTCCGTTTTCGTATTAATGTTCGGATGGGGGCCGTCACTCATAGCCGGAGCTTTCACTTTGGCGCTGATGGTACTGCCTGTGATAATAAAAACCACGGAAGAATCGGTAAGAGCCGTCCCGACGAATCTCATGCTTGCTTCAATGGCAATGGGTTCCAGCAAATGGCAGGCCATTTACAAAGTGGTTCTTCCCGCCGCGTTGAGCGGAATCATTACGGGACTGGTTCTCAGTCTGGGCCGTACCGCGGGTGAAACCGCTCCGATTATGTTCACGGCCACGGTAGCATTCAGTTCCGCGACCTCGTTTTCATTGTTTGAACCTGTGATGTCTTTATCCTATCACCTGTATTATCTGGCGATGGAAGTGCCGCAGGCGATGACCAACACATACGGAACCGCCTTGGTTTTAATGGGAATGGTTCTGTCCATGTTCCTGTTGGCATCACTGGTGAGATATCATTTTTCAAAACACAACAGATGGTGATTATAAAATGGGAAACAAAGATTTGGCGATCAACGTGAAAAATCTGAGCCTTTGGTACGGGGAAAAACAGGCTCTGTTCAACATCAACATGCCGATTGCCAAGAATAAAATAACTGCGTTGATCGGACCCTCCGGATGCGGAAAGTCCACTCTTTTGAAAACAATGAACCGGATGAACGATTTGATCGATGGAACGAGGGTCGAGGGCGCCGTCGAATATCACGGCAAAAACATCTACGATCCGGACGTGGATATTTTGGAAGTCCGATCCAACATAGGCATGATATTCCAAAGTCCGAATCCGTTTCCCATGACCATACGGGACAACATCACCTACGGCCCCAAGATACACGGAATAAAGAACCGGACGGAATTGGACCATATCGTTGAAGATTCATTGAAAAAGGCCGCGCTGTGGAATGATGTCAAAGAGAGATTGGATTCCTACGCAATGGACATGTCCGGCGGACAGCAGCAGAGACTCTGCATCGCACGCGCTCTGTCCATCAACCCCGACGTTCTGCTCATGGACGAACCCACATCCGCTCTGGATCCCATCGCCACCAAAAAGATAGAAGAACTGGCGGTGGAGCTGGCTGAAGATTATACCGTTGTCATGGTCACTCACAATATGCAACAGGCCATGCGCATCGCCGATTACACCGGATTCATGTACATGGGGAAACTGGAAGAATTCGGAGAGACCGATCGGATATTCAATGAGCCCAAGAACAATCTCACAAAGGAATATGTGACCGGTGCCTTCAGCTGAATATCTTTGAAGGCAACCGATCGCATTGATTTTCAATCGGTGAACACGGCACTCGTCGTATACAGAAGATATGTCACGCCCAATCCGATTACGGTGAATATGATACCGTCTATGGACATAGTGAACAACAACACGAGAGATCCGGCGGCACACAGTATCACGGCAACCCTGTGATATCTCTTCATTATGCTTAACACAAGACTTCCCAGAATAACAAGGACGGAAATCAGGAAAAGGGTGCCGATGAGCTCCATGGAGCCTACCAAAGCCAGCAAATCGTTGTAATAGTTCTCTCCGAGAATCTCTATGTAGGTCGGGTCGTCAGAGGGCAGGGATTCAACGAACTGTTCGAAATACATTCCTGTGATTGCAATGATTATTCCGATAATCATATATCCCGCCATCAGGAAGTAAATCATTTTGAGCCTGCTTCCGGCCTTTGCAACGGCATATCCTTCCTGATATCTTTCAAAGGTGACGGGGACGTAATCCGAACCCCCCACCGGAGAGCCGCATTCCTGACAAAAAGTAGAATCCGGGGGCAAAAGAGCTCCGCAACTGGTACAGAACGCTTTGTTGTCTTCAGTCATGAACGTAAGAGGGAGCAATATGATTAATAATTTCCCGAAAGAAGTCCATACAAACAGTTAATATACATCCATGCGATGGTCGGTATCACGGAGTTCATCTGTTCATACGGGTGCCGTGGCGGATATTACGTCCGCAGTCCGTACGGGGGCCGTCGGTCGAACGTGCGGAATTGAGGTGTTTGCTATTTTTGTAGCAATGCTTTTATATAATATTACACTACCAGTGCTATTATCTGAGCGATCGGATACTATAGAGGTACAAGCATGGTAACTGTCTATGACGTCCCTGCCGAAAAACTCATACTGAAAGCGGCTGAAAAGCTCAAGGGGAATGACAAAATATCCCCTCCCGAGTGGGCCGAGTATGTTAGAACCGGCAGGCATACTGAGAAAGCTCCCGTACAGGAAGATTGGTGGTTCACAAGATCCGCATCCATCCTAAGGAAGCTATACATCAAAGGGCCTATGGGAACCTCCCGTCTTGCCGCCGAATACGGCGGATACGCCGACAGGGGTTCAAAACCTAACAGGGCCGTGAAAGGAAGCCGCAACATTGTGAGAAAATGCATGATTCAGCTCGAGGCCGCAGGCCTGCTGATATCCGTTGAGAAAAAGGGGAGGACGATTTCCCCCGCCGGACAATCCCTTCTCGATAATGCGGCAAAAGAGGTCTACGACGAACTGAACGCATGAGGAGATGAGCATAATATGGATGATCCTGAACTTGAGGCATTGAGACAGAGGAGAATGGCTGAGCTGCAACAGCAGCAGGCCAGCGCACAGCAGCAGCAATTCGCCCAACAGCAGGCGGAAGAGCAGATGGAACGTGCCGAAGCCCAGAGACAGGCAATTCTCAGACAGATACTCGCCCCGGAAGCCCGCGACAGACTTGCCAATGTAAAACTTGCGGATCCCGCTCACGCAGAATCCATCGAGATGCAGTTGATACAGCTCGCACAGTCCGGAAGGTTGCAGAAGGTCATCACAGACGATATGCTCAGAGAACTTCTCATGAAAGTAGCACCTAAAAGAAGAGAAATCAATATCGAGAGGAGATAAGAATGTCAAGCACCAAACCGCCCGCAATGAAAGGCAGGCTCAACAAAAAGGTCAAACAGAACCGCCGTGTTCCGGCTTGGGTTATGATTAAGACCAACAGGCAATTCCTCCGCCACCCCAAGAGAAGGTCGTGGCGCATGGGTAAACTTAAGGAGTGATTCCGATGGCTGACGATTTTGAGAGAACCATGGTAATTCCCCTCAGGGCAACGAAGAATGCACCTCGCACAAAGAGGGCAAACCGTGCCATAAAAGAAATCAGGGAATACATCATGAGGCACATGAAAGTTGAGGAAAAAAATGTCTGGATGGACAAAACCCTCAACGAAAAAATCTGGGAAAACGGCATTCGCAACCCACCGTCAAAGGTTACCGTGAAGGCAATCAAGTTTGACGACGGACTTGTTGAAGTAACCCTAGCTGAGTGATAACCTTGATGAGACTCTCCCGTTACGGAGGAAATTGCAACATAGGCGTTTATGCCGCCGCCGGTGAGAGTCTGGCCATCATCGCCGGGGATGCCGAACCCAGTTTCGTAAGAGACTTGGAAACGGTCCTCGGCGTGGAAACCGTTTTGACCACCGTCGCAGGCTCCTTTGTTGTGGGTTCATTGACGGCAATGAACTCGAACGGCATAGCGTTGTCCGGAATGGCCGAAGAAGACGAGATGAAACGCATCGGTGAATTCTTTGACAATGTTTACACCGTGCCCGGGCGCTACAATGCGGCAGGAAACAACATTCTCGTCAATGACCGCGGAGCTTTGGTCAATCCCCTTTATTCGGACAATGCGGTGAAAACTTTCGAAGACATCTTCGGAGTTGAGTGCATCCGTGCGTCCGTCGCGGGATGCGATACCGTGGGATCCGTTTGTGTGGTCACCAACAAAGGATGTGTCTGTCACATCGACTCCACCGAAGAGGACCTGGAGATGCTGGAAGACATATTCAAGGTAAGACCCGTCAAAACCACCGTCAACCACGGAGTGGATTTCCTGTCTTCGGGGATAATAGCCAATTCCAAAGGCGCGCTGGTAGGCGACCAGACAATGCCTTTGGAAATGGGAAGGATAGAAGAAGGTCTCGACCTCTACGATTAACGGTCGAACACCCAACACTCGCTGTGTTCCGGCAGTTCTTCCGGAGACAGATCTATCTCGTTTCCCACATAGTCCACATTTTCGGCGGGAACCATCTGCAGGAAATCATCCAGAGGAAGTACGGCTATGCATAATCCGAAAACCCGATAGTGCATGGGCACTATCACTTTCGGATCCACCAGATTTATGAATTCCCTCACTTCGGGGAGTTCCATTGTGTAATTTGCGCCCACCGGCACAAAGAGAATGTCTATGTTGCGGATTTTATCAATCACTTTTTTATCGGGTATCGCACCCAGATCGCCGCAGTGACAGACGCTTATGCCGTCCATTTCAAAACGGTACATTGTGTTGACGCCGCGTTTCGCGCCCTGTTCCTCGTCGTGATAAGAAGGCAATCCTTCGATTTCAAAAGGACCGGATTTGAATTTACCCGTTCTCCCGACATATTCTTTGAAATCTCCGCAAATTACTCTGGATGCACTGTGATCGTAATGGTCGTGCGTCATAAGCACCACCGAAGCACCGGCGGGAGCCGGCGCCTTGATACCTAGGGATTTGCCGTCGTGGGGATCCAGAACTATGGTGCCGTCGTCGCATCCGAATTCAAAACAAGAATGACCATGCCATCTGATAAGCATGACTGAACAATGTAGCATCCTTCGTATAATAATTTTCCATGACCTTATAGGAAAGTGTTTATCAATCATACACGATTCCACATTGTGAAAAAAACCCTGGTCCTTGTCGTCGACAGGGATGACGATTTCGGCACCAAAGGCAATGTTGAAACCCCTGTCATCGGAGTTGAAGACTGTTCCGTGGCAGCCGCCGCTCTGGGAATCGCCGATCCGGAAGATTCCGATATAAATTCCGTTTATGCTGCCATCAATATTTACAAAGAGATGCTGAACGACGGTTATAACGTGGAAGTCGCAATTCTGTGCGGGGACCGTAAAGTGGGTTATCGTTCCGATTCCGCAATCATAGAGGAATTGGAAGAAGTCATGAATGAAGTCAATCCGGACAGAATAATTCTTGTCGGAGACGGTGCGGAAGACGAATACGTTTATCCGATTATTTCTTCCCGCATTCCCATAGATTCCGTTAAGAAAGTCGTCGTCAAACAATCCCCCGGTCTGGAAGGGAACGTATACATCATAACGAAGATGCTGGAAGATCCCGTGAAGAGGAAAAGATTCCTCACTCCCATTGGATGGATTCTGGTCCTGATGACGTCGGTCTTGATCGTGCCCACACTGTATTCCCAGGGGGTCAGCGCATCCACAATATCAAGAATATCCGGATCTCTGATGGCAATGATTATGGGATTGGCTTTGCTGATTTACGGATACAGTGCCATTACCAAAGTCACAAAGTGGCTGTCCAAATGGCTTTCCGGATTGAGATCGGGAAGTGTTCTGATTACATTCGCATTGATATCCATCTCTCTGATTTTTTCCGGGATTGTTTTGGGGGCCCTGACGGTTCAGAATTCGTATTCGCCGACCCCCTATCAAATGACATTGAGATTCGGAGCCGCGGCGATTTGGCCCATAATTTTCGGATTTCTGTTCTTCGCGCTGGGAAGTTTCATCAATGAATATCTTTCCAAAGGTTCAGTCAGACTCAGTTTCATAATCGGTTCAATAAACATTCTGGCCGTAGGCATGGTAATCATGGGGGCATTCGATCTGATGATGACTTATGTAGACATCGGCCCGTCCAGCATAGCCTTGACCGTGGCAGAAATTGTTTCGGGCATAGGACTTGCTCTGATTGCGACCCTGATCAGGAAATTTTTCAAATCGCGTACGCCCCCCTCCGATAAGGAGGCAGTCGAAGTTGAACTTCAGTGAATGGGAACCGATTTATTCCGAAATCATTTCAGACTTGAATCTGAGCCGTACGGATGACGAAAACTCCGCAAGAATGCTGAAAGCCCTTACTTTGAATTCCAATCTTGTTTCAGGGGATGCCGTCCGTGACGTGATGATGCCCGTGGCAACCGTGTTCGGAGACGCGTATTCCCTGGAAGATGACGTTAAATCCCTGCCCCCCGAAGGCACTTTGATTTCAGCAGGGTCCGCAACCGAAAGACTGGTCGAAATGAATATTTTGCCGGACCTTGTCGTGACGGACCTTGACGGAAACATCGAAAGTCAGATCGAAGCTTCAAAATCCGGTTCAATCACTGTTGTGTTGGCCCACGGGGACAATACCGATCTGATTGCCGAACACATCAAGTCTTTCAAAGGCCCTCTTTTGCTTACAACCCAAAGCAATCCGACGGGAATCGTTGAAAATTACGGCGGATTCACCGACGGGGATCGCGCGGTATGCATTGCCAGACATTTTGGGGCAAAAAGGATACTGCTGGAAGGTTTTGATTTCGAAAAACCTCATTTGCGCGCAGGTAACGATGAAGAAACCTCCCTGAAAAAATTAAAATGGGCCAAAGAGATAATATTCGGAACAAATCCTTCCGATGTGGAAATAATCCGTCCATGATTTTATCGATAATGGCTTTTTATCAAAAAATCAGCTTAAATACCGAATAAAGATTAATATGCCCGCGTTGTTGTACGTCCGAGGGATAGGATTATTTGGGTTGTTCTCGTTATACTTGCACTGATATACGTGCCCGTCCTTATGTGGGTCTGGCAATCGCCCAAAGCTAAGGAGTGGGGTCTTGAACTCAGAGGCCCCATCGTGGTCTACAGGACCCAACGCGGAAAGGGTGTGATGGACCGTATCGGCTCTCACCGTAAATTCTGTAGAATTCTGGCTACATTTTCAAATTTCGTGGCTATAATTCTGATGGCGGTCATGATACTGATCATGGCGGTGGCAATAAAGGGAATACCTTTAAGAATCAAAGGCGGAACCGGTACGGCACTGTTTACCGGTTTCAGCTTGAATTATACCGAATTTCTCATATTCGGAGTATTGGCCTTGATTGTCGCGATGATTATTCACGAATTCGCTCACGGCATTCAATCCAGAGCAAACGACGTCCGCGTGGAAGCTTCCGGCCTTATGTATGCCGTGGTTCCTTTGGGCGCTTTCGTTGAAATGAATGAGGAAGATTCCAATAATGCGACTTTAAAGGAAAAGATGAGCATCTATTCCGCGGGAATATCGATAAATTTCATTGTTGCTGCAATATCCTTCGTATTGTTGGCAATGCTCATGCTGGCACCGCTCAGCAACACCGACGGCGTAAATGACGACAGCGTCGGCCTTTACTCCGTGTCGGACGGCTCCCCCGCGTATCTTGCCGGGTTGTCTCCGGGATCCGTGATTATTTCGATTGACGGCGAGGAAGTGTATATTGAAAGCGGTATCACGAATCAGATTTTCCAAAACGGCAATGTTTTGGGCGGAAAAAAATACACAGTGGAGTATCTGACACCGGAAGGATCCGTCACCGAGAGTATATGGTTGGGCGTCTATGTGGAATCGGTTGTCAAGGAAAATCCCGCTGAACTGTACGGGCTGCCGAAGAATTCATTGTTGATAGAGATAGACGGAGTTCCAATAACGGGGCCGGATTCTTTTTCGGATTTCCTTGCAAGCACTTCGCCCAATCAAGAAGTCGAAGTGAGATACGTTGACGTTGCGTCAGAATCCGAAGGAACAGTCGATATCAAATTGGGCAGCAACGGAGACATCGGATTCATGGGGGTGCGGACCTCCTACAGCGGAATGATTCTCACGACGCCCGGATTTATTCTCGGAAAGGCGTCCAATCCCATTTACGGTGAAACCGCAGCTTACGGCATGCTGCATTCCGCATTGCAATACCCCTTCCTGTCCATGGAAGGATTCTCACCTGTTCCGGACGTGTTCCACTGGTGGTTTGACGCTCCGGGAGGCAACGTATTCTGGATGTTCGGCGCGATGATATATTGGATGTTTTGGGTCAACCTTCTGTTGGGAATAACCAACGCCCTGCCGCTGATACCATTTGACGGTGGATATCTGTTCAGAGGCTGGGTCACGCAGTTGCTTGAAAAGATGAGATACAAAACCGAAGAAATCCGGGAAAAGGTCGCAAAGAATATATCCAGCGCGGTTTCCGGATTTATGGCATTCTTATTAATACTGATTGTATTTGCAGTAGTGTTTTAAAAATAAAGGGAGGTGGAGGAAAACGTACGAAATATTCAAAATGGAAAAAGGCAGTGTGACGAAAACCGATGAGATCCAAGACAATGTATGGATTAACATGGTTCGACCCACTGCTGAAGAAATAAACGAAATCAGCCTCAGACTCGATATCGAAAAAAGCGTTATAACGGCATCCTTGGACGATGAAGAGGAATCCAGAATAGAGATGGAAGTCGATTATTCATTGATTCTTGTTGACGCGCCCGCCGTGGAAATCAGAAACCAGCGGGAGGAGTATACTACGTACCCTTTGTCCATAATCATGACTCCCAACATAATCGTCACCGTATCTTTGTACGATTTCCGTTCCATCGGGTCAATAATCGACAATAAAAAACAGGCACATGTGGTGAACGTGGAAAACAGAACGAATTTTGCCATGGTTATTTTATACAGGATTGCGACCCAATATCAGAATTATTTGAAGCTTATCGCGAAGAAACGTATGGCGATCGAAGCTTCTATCCGCAACAAAACCCAACGTAGCGATCTTTTCGAACTTCACGAATTGGAGTCCAACCTCGTTTATTTCAAAACATCCCTCAGTGTCAATCTTTCCATCGTTGAAAGATTGGCCAGACAATTCAAATTCATGACCGACCCCGAAGACAGAGATCTTCTGGAAGAGGTCACCGTCGAAACCGAACAGGCTTTGAAGATGACCACGACTTACAGTGAAATCGTAAGAGGTACACGACAGCTTGTGCAGGCGGACATCAACAACACTGCAACGGGCATCATGAAGTTTTTGACATCCATAACATTGGTTGTTTCAATACCTACGATGATTTCCGGTATTTTCGGTATGAACTTCGACTTCATCCCCGGTACTCAGCACCCTGCGGGATTCATGGTCACCGTTTTGCTGATGATTGTGATTATCTATTTCAGCATCAGATATTTGCGTAAGCAGGATCTGTGGCGTTAACGAACCGTATCGTCCGCCAATCCTATCGGATTCATTGCCTAGGATTAACAATTATCGCATCTGTGCTCATCAAAACCGTTCATATAAGCATCGGATGCTGTGAAGGCATTTCTCAACCAATCAATTGGTGGTTGTCATTCAATTAACGGATCGATGAGATTCCAAAAATTCCGGCCAGAATCTTATGTCTGTATTCTGTGACGGTATGTGTTACGGTCATTGGATGTAACTTAGATAATTCTTTATACCTAAACCTCGTAATATATGTTGCACGCGTGGAGTTCGCAAGGATGAACAAAGAAGAATTGTCTTCTGAACGTCCGGAGCCCCACAACACCCAGGAACGGATGATACCATCTCAGTGCGTTACACCCGTATGCTGTGTGTGAAGATTCTTCTGCGGAGGATGAAGTGCAGGCGTAGAAAGGCTTCGGAGGGACCTCTCATGGAGACATTCCCTCTTCGAAGTAACAACGACCTGCATCAGGCTTCACGCGTGCAGTTTTCAAGTCTTCTCAGAAACTTTGACCTTTGCGGCGATCGGCAAGTTCTCCCTTCTTACCCTTGTTCCATCCGGATATCTTGGAAAAGAATCCCGTTACTCTTGTGATGCCTTCAACGTTGTCCGAATCGCAGTAAGGGCAGTTCTCGGACAATCCCCGGGAAGTTCTGGAGCAATCGAGACAGGACGTGAATTCCGGACTGAAAGCAATCTGTCCGTTCTGTGTCTTCTCGAAGGTGCTCTTGACGAATGCGGCAACACTTTCGGCGGAAGGTTTGGATTCTCCCAACCACACATGAGTAAGCGCTCCGGCGTCAATGATGGGGTGGAACATCCCTTCAAACCTGACTCTTTCGACGGGACTAACGTCGGCTCCGACGTTCAGATACGAGGAGTTGGTGTAATACACATTGCCGGCATCTTTGTCGCCCTTGACGACAGATCCCGCCTCTCTCGGATAATCCCTCAAATCCAATTTTGCGAGTCTGTATACGGTGGACTCCCCCGGAGTCTGTTCCAAAGTCAGTTTCAACCCGTCCCTCTTAGAAAGTTCTTGGGTTTTCTGCCTCATGTGGGAGATTACCTTCAGTCCGAACATCAAAGCATCCTTGGATTCATGCATTTCCTTGCCGGTATGATACTGAACCAATTCGTTCAGGCCCAGAACCCCTACGAGGTAAGATGATTTTTCTATTCTGTAATACGGTTCACCGTCAAGATTCATTGTCAGCATGCTCAAGGGACCGTTGTTGCCCAACAGGAGAAGTTCCTGGATAAAGTCTCTTTTTTGACTGTGGGCTTTTGAAACCAACTCCAGAGCTTCGTCCAGATTGGAAAACAATTCTTCATCGCTGCCCGAGGACATATATGCTATTCTGGGGAGATTGACTGTAACGTTCTGCATTGCGGAGAATCTCATCTTCCAGGGGGTCTTTGCATCTTCAAGATCGGTGTCGTCCAAATTGAACGAGAGTCTGCAGCATTCGGATATCCTTGCGGTGTCGCCTCTGTCGAACACGAAATATGTGTTGCCCATCTCGGCGGCAAGTTTGCATATTTTATCCAAAAATTCTTCATGGCCCGGTGTTTCGAACATACGTTCGGTGATGTGAACCTGAGGCTTAGGGAAGAAGAACGGTCTTCCGTTCGCATCCCCTTCCAAGTAGACCTCCATCAAAGCCATGGCAAATCTCTGAGATTCCTCTTCATAGTCTTCGTAGTTCTTTCCGGTATATTCTCCTCCGGGGCCGATTGCGGGAACACCGACAAAATGTTTCGGTGTTTCCCAATAAATGTTGATGTCGCTGAATATCGACTGTCCGCCCCGGGCGACTGCCTGCTGGGCATATTCGTAAACAAGGATCTGTGCCAACTGATGCATTCTCTTGTCGTCCACATCAACCAGGTAAGGGGCAAGGAAGACGTTGAACGCATCCCATCCGATGGCGCCGGCGTAGTGTCCCTGCAGGGCTGCGGAAAATTTCACAATTTGTTCTATCAGGACTTCGGGGTGTCTTGCGGGTTTGGCGATGGACATGGCGTTCGGAAGGTTGAGACCGAACTTTTTAACGTATTCAATAGACTGTCCGCTGCAATAGGGGCGGTCAATCATGCCCAAATCGTGGAGATGGATAAGCCCTGTCATGTGTGCGTCAGCGACGTCGGGAGTGAAAACTTCCAGCAGAGCAAATTCTTTCTTGATGTTTTCTGCCAAGGTAAGATTGGTGGCTTCGGGCCCGTGGGGAACGTTTGCATTTTCTTTGTTGGGGGCCATTATGATTTCTCTCGCGTCATATATCGGAACTCCCAAACGGGTATGCTGTTTCCTGATGTCTTCGAGACCTCTCTCCATAAGTTTGGCGTTTGTCAATTCTCTTATAAGGGGGGCGGTTATGTAATTGACATCGATCTGTTTTATCATACGGTCTACGTCGTTGGCGATGATCATGGCATTGAGTTCGGAAATATCCGTCTCTCTGAGCAGAACATCATAAATTCTCTTTTTATCCCACTTCTTGAGATCTTCATCTGAAGATCTCACAAACAATCCTATGTCTGTCGATTCGGCACCTTTCTTGATTATATTCTCTGTGTCCGTATGCATATCTTATTTCCCTCCATCTCTCCGGTTGGCGTTCCTGAGTTCACTTGATCAATATAAAGCGTTTTTTGAACTATAATTGGTAATAGATGGATGAGTCTTTGTTACCATGATTGTTACCATATCTGATATTTTTTAATAGGCCAGTAACTTAAAATTTTTATTTGTGCGTATTAATGTACTAATTCATACATTGTTGGCATATACATCCAACTCAAAATCAAAATTGACCAAAAAAACACCCAAAAAATCATGAAAATATGCATTAAGTTTAAGTTAATCTATTCAGTATGAGATTCTGTGTTCAATCCCGACAAAGATTTCTCCCGGATATTATTGTAGTGTTTGGGCAAAGATGGCAAGTCAATAAGTGCACTTTCAAGAGACCTTGAAAGAGTCGGTTTCAAACATCACAGACTGATATTGACGGGATATCTGAGAGCTCTTACCGACATGAACATTGTGAAAGAAAAGTCGGTTCCGCCGTCTAAGGTATATCAGGTAGTAAGAACCCCTGCTGAAAATATCTATGAGGCCGTGGGCAGAGTCTGTCAGAAAAGATACCCGGGAAACAATGATCTGATTATTTTCGTTCTGAATCAAATATTCAAACGTCCCGTGTTTGAATCGGAGCTGTTGCTTGCCGGCGTGACGGAACACAACGGCAAACCCGCGCAACCTAACGAGACCTTGGAATGCCGGAAATTGTTGAAGCGTTCCGGAAACGTGGTGCCTGCCCACGACTCGTATTATTCCCGCTCGGAGTATTCGAAAGAATTGAAAGAAGTGGTTATGGAAATAGTGGCAGATGTCACGGATTCAAACCATTTGGTGCTGTTGACCAAACAAACCCGATTACTGTGAAAAAACAATACTCTTTTATTGAGGTTGAATAATCCTCGATGCATGTCTCTGGATGAACTTGTGCATGCTATCCGCACTTTTCCCGGCGTGACAAGAAAAAACCCTATCCATGAGATAGTAGGTCTTTTGCCTCTCGATGAGTTCCCGCAGGTTGCCGCCGCCGCAGGCGAAGATGCGGCCGCCGTCGAATTCGGCGATAAATATCTTTTGATGGCCGCGGACGGGATCATGTCCTCTCTTGTGAGGGTCGAGCCCTTCTACGCCGGATACTTCGCAGTGCTTGTGAACATAAACGATATCGCCGCAATGGGAGGCGTCCCCATCGCGATGGTCGACGTCATATCCATGAGAAGCAGCAAAGTCTGTTCTCAGATTCTCAGAGGTGTCGAACACGCAGTCAGAAAATTTGGCGTACCGGTGGTCGGAGGTCACACACACCCCGACGGCGAATTGAATTCCATTGAAATTTCAATAGTCGGTTCTGTTCCCAAGGAAGATATAATTCTAAGCACGACCGCCGTTCCCGGCGACGATATCGTGTTTGTTGCGGATTTGGACGGATTTTATCCGAAGAATCTTCCTTTGGCTTGGGATACGACCACTCTCAAAGATGCCGAAGCAATTCAGAAACAAATCGCCATATTGCCCAAAATAGCATCTGAAGGCCTCGTACATGCCGCCAAAGACATGAGCAACCCCGGCAACATAGGAACGTTGGGGATGATGTTGGAATCTTCCGACATGGGCGGCACCGTCGATCTGTCAAAGATACTCAAACCGAAAGACGTCGATCTGAAACATTGGTGTCTTTCCTATCAGGGATTCGGATTCGTATTTTCCTGTCCTCCCGAGAATTCTGCAAGATTGATTGAGATGTGCGAGTCCGTGGGCGCTTCCGGTTCGGTCGTGGGCACCATTGACGACACTTCCGAATTGAAACTTACATTGAACGGCGAAACAAAGACCGTGTTCGATTTCGACAAGGACATCATTACCGGATGCCGTCCTAAAAAGAAATGAAGAAAGTGTTTGGCCACATGGGTTGACTCCGAATCCGGATCAAGTTGTCCGCGGCGTTTCTCGACCCTGCGATCCCGCAAACGTCAGTAGTTCAGAGTAAGGCTGCTCCCGTCAGGACCTGGCCCGGTTTCCCCGATTAATACGGTTCAGCGATCCTCCGACCGCTTACATCGTACACACTGGCTCTGCAGGACAAGATCTCATTGTCCCGATGCGGGCTTGAACGTTCAACGGGGCCGTCCCATGCTGTCACCCCAGCATATCGACGATTTCAGGTATAGGGCACGCCGACCTCCCCGGTCAAGCCAAACGATTCTTTACCTACGACGATGTATTTAACCGCTTTCAAAATCAAAAAGGCGGAGGTTCGTTGTATTTTCGGTTCGAACCTCTTGAAGTTTCGACGGGATACCTTTCCTCATTTTTTCTTAATTTCTCCCTCAGGGAGGATGTGAGGTCGATATCGTTTCTCTGCGCAAATCTCAACACAAAATAGAATACGTCGGAAAGCTCATCCCTGACCATTGAAAGATACCTTTCGTCCTTCATCATTTCGGCGACTTCTTCGTCGCTTTTGAATCTGAATATTTCTAACAGTTCCGAAGCTTCGGTAATTAAACCTGCGGCAAGATTCTTGGGGCAGTGAAATTCATCCCATTCCCTTGCGTCACAGAATTCTTTGACCGAGGCTTTGAGTTCGTTCAGATTGGTGTTCCCGTCGTCCATATGAACCTCTTACGCCTTTTTTCACGTAAATCCTTTCCGTAACCCTTCACAATCAATTATATATGTCCTGTCCATAGAGGTGTCAACCGTGCTAAGTGTTAACATGGTACTCGGTGAATATAATGTTAGGACTGACTGACCCTTGGATCTGGAGTGCGTATATCGGCTGTTTTGCCGCCGTTGCGTTCTGCATAATATACGGATACTTCAAAGGAAACAAAGCCGAAGAGGTTGAAGAAGATGAGTGACGGAGTAAATTTGACGATATTCGGCGTCATGACCGTGATATTCGGTATCGCAACCGCCGTTCTCGCTTACTACGGATACAAGAACACCAGTGACAGCGAGCAGTTCATGCTGGGCAGGCATAAAACAAGTCCTGTGATTATAGCGTTGTCTTACGGAGCCACCTTCCTGAGCGCATCCGCCATCATCGGATTCGGGGGGCAGGCGGCGGTTCACGGAATGTCGCTTATGTGGCTTTGCTTCCTGAACATATTCGTCGGAATCATAGTCGCGTTCATTGTGTTCGGTCCGAGAACCAGAAGGCTGGGGAAAAAGTTGGGAGCCTCCACTTTTGCCGATCTTCTGGGAAAAATATACAAATCAAAAGGAATCCGCGGATTTACCGCCATATTGATTGTGGTGATGATGCCGATTTACTGTGCCGCGGTTCTCAAAGGTGCGGTCAACTCATTGGCGGTCATGACCGGATTGACCGCATACTATGATGTTCTGTTGATTGTGTTGGCTTTGGTTGTTGCTTTGTACGTTGTGTACGGGGGCATAGTGGCCGTGATGTACAACGATGCATTGCAGGCCGGAATCATGTTTCTCGGAATGGTGGTAATCCTGGTATTGACGTACTCCATGTTCGGCGGCGTAGGATCCGCCCATTCCCAACTGAGCAACCTCTGGGATGCGGGGATAGTCGATCAGGCGGGAACGCTGATCGGCGCCAGAGGATGGACGGGCATTTCCGAATTCGGTTCTCAGGAATGGATGTTGGTCATCACCACATTCCTGATGGGCGTGGGAATAGGTTCGCTGACCCAACCCCAGTTAGTGGTAAGGTTCATGTCTGCCCGTGACGACAAGACCCTTTACAAGTCCATGATAATCGGAAGCATATTCATGCTTGTGGTGGTGGGGACCGCGTACACCGTGGGGCCTTTGAGCAACATATACTTCGCGGACAAGTACGGAGTCGGAGCCTTTGAATACATAACGGGTTTGGGATTGGGCACGGATTTCATAATTCCGCAGTTCCTGACCGAAGTGTTCGGAAGTTTCAGCAACGCGACCTTCGGAGATCTGTTCCTGTCCCTGTTCCTTTTGGCATTGCTGTCGGCGTCGATATCCACGCTCAGTGCGCTGATGCACACCATCGGCGTTGCGGGGGGATACGATCTTTTCACTCTTGCCAGAAACAGGTTCTACGGCGAAGAAAAGGATTCCAGATCCATCAGAATCAACAGAATTTTCACCATGTTCGTTTTGATTGTGGTTGTCGCGGTGTGTTACCTCATGCCCAACGACATCATCGCAAAAGCGACATCGGTGTTCATGGGGATAACGGCGGCGGCATTGCTTCCGGCATACGCCCACGGACTGTATGCCAAAAAACCCAACAGAATCGCAGCCTTGACGAGCATGATCGCGGGAACTTCGGTTTACCTGTTCTGGGCGCTTTTTATGAACGCGGGAACCGCGACCTTCCTCCCCATATGCAGAATATTGACGGGAAGCCACGTGCTCTTCGGGAATTCCGTGTTGGCGTCTTTGGACGCGGTCATCGTTGCTTTGCCGGTGTCGGTAATCGCAATGATTGCGGTGTTGATTCTCAACAGAAGAACGGTGACGGAAGAACCGATCGCCGTCTGAAACACTTTCATTTTAAACCCCTTTCCTGTTTTTGTTCACCGTTTGTTATTCCGTCACTTTTAGGTATAATAAGGGTATAACCTCGTTTATGGAGAAGGCAATGGAACTGAGGAACGTCTCGGTGGTCAGAAGCGGAAAAAAGCTTTTGGACTCCGTGAATTTGGATATCGGAGCCTCGGAAAATGTTGCCGTCATAGGCCCCAACGGTTCCGGCAAAACAACCTTGATAAAACTGCTCAGAGGGGACATCTATCCTTATTACGACGAAACAAACCCCCCCGTTATGAGAATATTCGGAGAAACCAACTGGTCGCTGTACGATGTGCGGAGCAAAATGGGCGTTGTGTCCATGGATCTGCAAAATATGTTTTCCGACGACACGATTGTCAGGGATGTCGTACTGTCCGGATACTTCAGCAGTCTGGACATATTCAGAACCCATGAGATTTCAGATCTCATGACCGAAGGCGCGGAAAAAGCCATGGCGTATATGGGAATCGACAATCTCGCGGACCGGACTCTTGAGGGGCTTTCCTTGGGGGAGATGCGGAGAACTCTGATTTCCAGAGCCTTGGTTACCTCCCCGAAAATGCTGGTTTTGGACGAACCCATGACGGGATTGGACATCGTCATGAAATCCAAATTCCGCAAGATGTTCGATCTTATGGCCGACACCGGAGTGAACCTGATTATGATAACCCATGACTTGACCGACATCCCGTTGTCGTTGAACAGAATCGTTATGATAAAGGACGGAAGGATTTATGCCGACGGTCCCAAATCAGAGATACTCACTTCCGAAAAGGTCAGTGAGTTGTTCGATGAACCTATTAATATCCAAAACAATAACGGAATATATTCCATGAGGATGGACGAATGACGATTTACATCTGTTCCGAATGCGGAAAGGAAATTCCGCCGGATTCGGATTTCTGTTACCATTGCGGCAGCCTTAAGAGCAAGGCTTACACAATCGAATACAAGAATGACGGGTCGGTCTCGGAACAGTTTGCATGCCCGGAGTGCGGGATAATCGGTGACGAAAATACCAAATTCTGCAGACATTGCGGAGTGGAAATAGACAAGGCCGTGCCCAAGAACGTAAACCGTCCCCGTCCCGCCGCGGGCCCTTCTTACGGAGGCGGATACGGAACGATGCCCATGCCCGTTCTTCAGAAGAACGGCGGATTCGCCATGTTCATGTCAATCATCTTCGGATTCGTCGGGATTTACGGCATCGGACATTTGATAATGAAAAAATGGTCCAGGGGACTTATGTTCCTGGCAATGTCCGCCGTGAACTGGTATATCTACATAAGTGTCGGAACCTTCCCGTTTTTCGTAATGTTGATTTCTCTGATGCTGTTCTTCAAACAGTCCATGGAAATCACGAATATAGCTTACGGGAGGTCTTGAGCTGGCCGAGGATTGGGCATCCAAATACCGTCCCTCAACCCTCAACGACGTTCTCGGAAACCCCGGCGCCGTGGAAAGTCTGAAAAAATGGGCGGTTTCCTGGGATTCGGGAATTCCTGACAAAAGAGCCGTCATTCTGATAGGTTCTCCGGGAATCGGAAAAACCTCCGCGGCATTGGCATTGGCTTCCGACATGGGTTGGAGCGTGGTGGAAATGAACGCTTCCGATCAAAGAACCGGACATGCCATTGAAGACGTCGCGGTCAGAGGCGCGATGTTCAACACGTTTTCCGGTACGGGAGAGTATCTGAAATCTTCCGAGGGCGGAAGAAAATTGATCATTCTCGATGAAGCGGACAATCTCTTCGGACGGCAGGACCGAGGCGCGATTCCCGCCATAGTGAAACTTATCACGGAAACCAAACAGCCCGTCATACTCATAGTGAATGACTTTTATGAACTGAGCCGGAGAAGTTCCACGATAAAGAACCGGACTTTGCAGATTGAATTCAGACGGCCTCAGATCAACACCGTCATAAAAACCCTGTCGAAAATCGCAAAAACCGAAGGGGTGGAGATAAAACCCGAAGCGTTGAGGTCGATAGCAGACAATGCCGCCGGGGACCTGCGGGCCGCGGTCAGCGACCTTCAGTCCATCGCCCAGGGAAAAACGAAAGTCACCGGGGATGTGTCTGAAATGCTGTCCGAAAGAGACGGCAGAAGCTCCATGTTTGATTTCGTCCACGCCGTGTTCAGAAAAAACGATCCGGGTAACGCCAGAGCCGTTCTTCATGAAACCGATTCCGACCCGGACACGGCATTGTTGTGGGTTGACGAGAATCTTCCGTACGAATACCTGGACAAAGGAGATTTGGTAAGAGGGTACGAACGGCTCAGCCGCGCCGATATTTACCTGGGAAGGATTCACAGAAGACAGCATTACAGATTTTGGGCTTATGCCAACGACATGCTTTCCTTCGGTGTCGCTTCCGCCAAACGTTCCAATCTGTCCGGAGGGGGACGGTTGCGTTTCCCTCAATACCTTACAAAAATGTCCAGAAGCAGATCCGTGCGGGGCATGAAGAAAGAGATAACCCTCAAACTTGCGGTTTATCTGCACACATCCACCAAAAGGATAGAACTGGACGTTCTTCCGTACATCAGAATAATTGCGGCCAACGATGAAAAATTCAGGGTGATGCTGGTCAGAAACATCGATTTGGAGCAGGAAGAACTCGCATTTATTCTCGGTGAAAAGACGGATGCCCCCGTTGTGGTCAAAACAATGAAAACGGCATATCCTGAAGTTGCCGGGGGGTCGAAACCGATTCCCGGAAAGAAAGAAATACCCGTCGAAACCGTGACCGTCGAAAAGCCGGTGCCGAAGGAAAATCAAAAAAGTCTGTTAGATTTCTGAGGTTTGAAATATGGATCCGGATTACAAAGCACTGCTTGAAAAACAACAGTACCGCATCTGCGGAGACCATGCCGCCGTCAAACTTTGTCATTGGCTCAAAGAGTCCATAACCGGCAGACGGAACTGTTACAAACAGGATTTTTACGGCATAACGAGTCACAGATGCCTTCAGATGACTCCTGCAATCAATGAATGCAGTCACCAGTGTTCTTTCTGCTGGAGGGTTCAGGAGCACGATTACGAAGTGACCGATTGGATGGAACCCGCCGAAATGCTCGATTGTCTCATAGAACGTCAACGGGAGCTCATAACGGGATACAAGGGAGATTCCAGAGTTACCTCCGAAGCTTTCGAAGAAGCCGGCAATCCCGATCAGATTGCCGTTTCATTGGCCGGGGAACCAATAACCTACCCTTATCTCTCGGACCTGTTCAAAGAATGTCACCGGAGGGGAATGACGACGTTTCTCGTGACCAACGGCACATACCCGGAAAGACTGGAAGCTCTGGACGAATTGCCCTGCCAACTCTACGTGACCGTCGCCGCACCGGATGAGGAAACCTACCGCAAAATATGCCGGCCGAAAATAAACGACGGATGGGAACGCATCATGGAAACATTGGATCTGATGCCGTCCCTTGACACCAGAACCGTGATAAGACACACTTTGGTGGACGGTCTGAACCTGCATGATGTCGAAGGGTACGCCGCGTTGGACAACCGGGCGGAACCGGATCTGATAGAACCCAAGGGATACGTGTTCGTCGGAGGTTCCAGACAGCGTTTGTCCATGTCCAACATGCCGTCTTTCGACAAAATCAGGGAATTCTCAGCAGAACTGGGAGAACTGACCGATATGAAAATCCTCATGGAAAAAGCCGACAGCAGAGTTCTGTTGTTGGGTCCCGAAGGGATAGACACCGACGTCAGAAGAGTGAACGCTCACCGCTTCAAGTGAGTCCGGTTCAGGATTTGTCGTTCATGACGTCGTCGTAAAGCGACATGACGTACTGATTGAAATACATGTTTTCGGCCTTGGCCAGAGCTCGGATTATATCCGTGGTTCCGGAACCGTATTGGGAGGATTTCTTCTTTCTGCCGGCTATTGTGTCGAAGCCCAGATCCGCCGCGATTTCTTTCAGGACGGTTTTACGGGAATCCATATCCTTGGGCCGGAGTTCGGAAGGGTCGATCTGATTCAGTTCCGCCAACACTCCCGTGTTCAGATACGGATACACTATCTCCTGTCCGAAATGGGAAACGATTTTTTTTTCGCAGGGAACCGACACGTTCAGCAATCTGTCGACTCCGTCCCGGACAAGAAGGGAATATTCGGGATCCGGGCAGTCAACGTATTTGGCGCATCCGATGAAGAATTCGTCACAGCCCTGCCCGGAAAGAATGGTTTTCTCTTTTGCGGTTCTGCATACGGAATAGAGTTGAAGTTCGTAGGTAATCGTGAACGGATCCGATATTTCGAAATATTCGATCATTTCCCGTATCAGGGATTCCACGTTGTCTTCGGATATTTTGACGTGAATCCACGGCAAACCGAGCTCTTCGGCAAGTTCTTCGGCCATAAGAGTGTCATAAGACGTGTCGGTTCCGCAGGTGTACAGCGTAACCGAATCCGCGCAATCCCCGGCCAAAGCCGAAACAAGACCGGAATCCAATCCTCCGGAGAAGGCAACGCCCACATCTTTGCCTTCACATCCGTCCTTGACGGCTTTGATGATGGAATCCCGCAGTTTACCGTATCTGAATGTCATTTGCAGAATACCTTTATCCCGAAGGGCTGATAAATCTTGGGTTTGAAATTCACTGTTTCTCTTCGACGAACTGAACCGTGACCCCGTTAGGGTCGGAAACCATGAAGAAACTCAGACCCGGCGAGGGGGACACGGGACCGGATACAATCGGTATTTTGTTCATCTTAATTTTTTCAAGCATGCCTTCAAGGGAATCCACTCTCAGGCCGACGGAAATGCCTTTGGTGTTTTTTACGGTTGCATAACCCTTCCGGCATAACAGTTCAACCTTCGCGGATTCGGGATCGCCCAGCATCGCAATGTCGGTGTTTTCGTCGGGACTGAATCTCGAATCTATTTTCAATCCCGCAATTTCCGTATAGAATTTCAGAGATTCTTCCATTTTTTCGGTTGTTATTGTAATCCAGCACAGACTCATGGCATGATATCACGTAGTCTTTACATAATCGTAATGTACGGTAAAAACAAAATCGGTTTGATGCGGGGCATTGCCCCGCTTAAATGTTTTCAGAACTTCTTTCCGAGTTCTTTTGCCTGATTGAGGATGTCCCGATCCTTGGATGCGGCGTCTTTGTCGCCCGAATCCTTGAACACTATGGAACCCACCGGCCCGGCGGAGAAGTATTTCTGGAAAACGAAGTTCATGTGGTCCGCTTCCTTCTGGGCGTCTTCGGTGTCAGCGCCGCAGGTGACCACGGCAACGACCTTCTTACCGGCGGGAATGTTGCTTCCGTTGGGTCCGATTGCGGAGTAAAGACGGTCTTCGAAAACACGGTACTGTGCGCAGGTCTGTCCGAAATACAAGGGCGCCGTGAGAATTACGCCGTCACAGTCCCTGATGTCATCGATAAGTGCGGAAATACCGTCTTTCTGGATGCATCTGTCGTGAATTTTACAGTAATTGCAGGCCTCACAGGGTTTCATTTCCATATCTTTCATATGGACGAATCTTACTTTTTTTCCGTTCTCTTCAGCGCCTTCGGCGATGGATCTTGCTATGGTTTCAGAATTGCAGCCGGTTCTGGGGCTGCTTATAATTGCGATAATTTCTGACATATATATCCCCGGGCTCTCGCCCAAACATATTATGAGGCGTATGATTTAATATCCTTTTGATATCTGTTTCATATTATGAAAGACTCTGTCCGTTTCAATTGTGCCGTGGACGGAGTCATGTCCGTCATCGGAGGAAAGTGGAAAACAACCATACTTTGTCTGTTGTCTCAGAAGGAAAGACTCAGATTTTCCCAATTGAAAAGAAGCATTCCGCCGATTTCCCCGAGGGTGTTGAGCAAACAGCTGAAAGAACTGGCGGAGGACGGCATAATAATGAGGGTAGAGGTGAAGGACAGCTCCTATCACGTTGAGTATTCCCTGACGGAGAAAGGGAAATCCCTCCGGCCGGTATTGGAATGCATGGCAGGTTGGGGATTGAAAAATCTGATGAATCCCGTCATAGAAATCGATGAAGAGCCGTGATTTTTGATTCTGTGCCGTAATCTGTTTTAATATCTGCATTTGAATACGGGACTGATAAGATGAGTTACAGGGTCGATATCATAAGCACCGAAAGGGTGCGCGAACTCAAAGAAAGATATTCCGACAGGAATTTTTACACATCCAAAGCGGACATCGGAGGCATCTGCTTCCAACTGTACACGGAAAACAGAAAATACATAGAAATGTGGACCGAGAACTTCTATTCCATGGGCGACAGGGTACATTCCCATGCCAGAGCCTACGAAGTATCGGATCCCGACGAGGAACCCCATGTGGATTACGACCCTCTGTCCGCCACGGCTTTCATCTACAATTTTGATTATTACGGATGGGTCAAGAGCATAGCGCTGGGAGTGACCGGAAACCTTCTTGAAGACGTTCACGACATCTATTCCATACACGGCGCCGCCATAGACATCGACGGCTCCGGAGTGACTCTGATCGCGCCCTCCAAAACCGGAAAAACCACCCAGTCCTGGGGATTGCTGAGAATGCCCAACGCCCATCTGATTTCCGATGATTGGTATTTCGTCGTTCTAGGAAAAGGAAGGCCGGCCGCATTGGCCTCGGAGAAGAACTGTTACATCGATGCGGACATCGGCGACGTTTGGGAAGAATACAGGCCTCTTGTCGCATGTACCGAATTCGACAACAAAGGAAGATGTGTGGCCAACATCAGGTGGATTCACGGAAACTCCGCGGTGATGCCCTCGACTTCCATCAGAACAATCATATTCCTGAAACGCGACCCCGAAGATCCGCGTTTCGAAGTCGAACTCAACACCGAGGAAGCCATCGAATATATGCTGGAAAACGATTTCTGCAATCCTCATCAGATGGTCTGCAACGAGTACAAGAGAAACCTCAGAGTCGGTTTCCTGAGGGAATATTTCGACAAGTGCAAAATATTCCTGATAAACACCACCACGCCCGCGGAAGAAACTCAGGAAAGAATCCGCGAACTCATAAAGTGATTCCGTTACGGAGTTTCACCGGAATTCTTTCGGCAAGCTCCATGGAATCTTCGGTCACCCTGCAGGTGTATGCGACAACGTCCACACCTGCTTCGACCGCTTCTTCCACGGCGACGGCGAATTCTTCGTGCATGTCGTAATTCGGCATGAAATAATCCGCCCGGTCCATCTGCACGACGAACACCGCCGATGCTTTGAATCCCTGATCTATCAGCGACGCAAGGCCTTTGAGATGCTTTACCCCCCGTCCCGTGGGAGCGTCGGGAAACAGCGTGACGCCGTCATCTTCCAAAGTCACGCCTTTGACTTCGGTGTATATCTTTTCCCCGTCCTTCTCCACAAGAAAATCGAATCTGGAGTCTCCGCAGGTCGCTTCCGGCTTAACCGTGACGGGCACGTCGTAAATCCTGCCGTCGTTCAGCGCTTCGCCGTAAACTTTGTTGGGAGCCTGGGAATCTATGTTTATGAGAAGATCTCCTTTGTAAGCGGCGACGAGATCGAAAGCGGTTTTTCTGTCCGGGTTGTCCGAATGGGCCAGAACGGCTTTCGCGCCCGGTACGAGTATTTCTTTGCAACGGCCGGTGTTTTTCACGTGTGCCGTCACGGTTTCACCGTTCAGGTCGGCTTTCGCTATGAATCTGTTCGGTCTTTCCAAAAACGTGGCTTCCGACACTTTCGTATATCTCATTTCAGCCAACTCAATATTTTCAGATCGTTTCTCGGTGTGACGGGATTTTCCTCGGCGGGAACGCCGAGAGCCAAGGCGGTTATGTATGTGTAATCGCCGGGAACGTTCAGGTCGGCCCTGAAACTGCTGTCACGGCCCAAACCCTGAGCGAATCCTATGAAACAGGTACCGTAACCCATGGAATGTGCGGCAAGAGTGATGTTCTGTGCGGCTATGGCCCCGTCTTCAACGGGTTTGACCCCTTCGGGGGATGAGAATATGAATATCTGCACGGGGGAATTGAAAAAAACATTGTAATTCTCGTCGGAAAGTATTCTGATGAGCTTTTCGCTGGGCTCGCTCTTCATTCCTTCCCCTTCAATTCTGAGTGTTTTTGCCCGATCGGAATATTCTTTCGCTTTATCCCGATTTTTGACAACGGCAAAGGCCAACGCCTGTTTGTTCATGGCGTTCGGACCGCGGAACCCGAGATTGAGAAGCTTCATAATCACCTCATCGGGAATCTCCTCGTCTTTGTAATTCCTGACGGAGGTACGGGTGTTTATACACTCAATGACCTGATTCATGATTCCGTATTGTGACTTTATGTTAATACTGATTGTCATGGTTGGCGGCAATGTTTACGAAACATCGCATACCGCCGTTGTGATCAACCGATTTGATTTTTGATCAAGGCGTACCCTCTTTCATATTTGCTGTCGGTGACCGGAGTCATTCCGAAGGAAGATTTCAAAGTCGAAATGAAATTTCTCAGGTCTTCCGAATATTCTATGACGCCTCTCATGGATTCGATTTCCACTTCCGCAAATGATTGGACTTCGGCACCGTCGGAGGGATTTATGAATTTGCAGTTGTCTATGCATACGGTGTAATACAACTCGGTGCTCAACATCCATCTGTGGGTTTCAAGGGTGAGGACATGGAGTATTTCCCCATCATAATCCGGGAAGACCTGATTGACGACGTTTCGAATGGCTTCTTCGTTGGAATCCACAATCGATCCTTCGTATTCGTTTCTTGTCAGAATTCCGTCCTCGTCGGAAATGAAGGTTTTGAAGGTAAATCTGCGTTTCCCGTCATTGAATTCCCTGACCCTCAATGAACCCGAAGTGGAATAAAGTATTCCGTCGGGAGTGTCGTAATAAAAATCGGTGTAATGTTCCGAAATGAAAACTTTGCTGCCGAAAATGAAGGGGTTCGATAACGTATTTGACATTATACCGGCGGAATCCCCGTCAACCAAGGTCAGTTTTATTTCACGTTCGATTTCTGATTCCATAGACGCGAATGGGCTTTGATGGATATTTGTTTATCTTCGATATTGTGAATTTTATATCATCAGAAAGACAAATCATGCATAAATGCGGAGAGAGAAGGTTAATGGCGCGGAGAGAGGGATTTGAACCCCCGAGGCAGAATGCCACCGGTTTTCAAGACCGGCGCCGTGGTCCGGGCTTAGCTATCTCCGCTTGGACGAATAATAAAGGATGCCATATTTAACCGACACTGCTGAGATGCCGTCCCCGGGGCAAATCGACAACCGCATCTCACTGTGCCGCGCCGTCATGCGACGCGTCGGTATGCGGCCATATCCTGTCTCCGTAGCTCGTGAAAATGGAAAACCATACGGATTCCATAACCAGGGATATCGCTCCCGGAACGGCGGCTTCGGGCATCCCGGTAAGCAGTACCATGCTCAGCGAAGTGGCCATCCCCGAATTTTTCCAAACGGAGAACAGCACATAGATCAAACCCATGTCGCGATTGACGCCTTTGTGTTTCAACAGATATGTCAGCAAAAATCCCAAAACGAAGGTTCTGATTATGCAGACCAGGATGATCCAGAATATTATGTCCGCCTGCGACAGGATGTAATCCCGGTTGGAACCCAACGCAAGGAAGAGAAGGGTTGCCATCATCGCGTTTATGAAAATCAGTCTCCCCTTCGCCGGCAGGCTGCGGTGTTTCAGAGCCTGTGACGCAATCAGGGGAATGCCGATGAACAGCAGAATGTATTTCAGAACTTCAAGAGGGCTTATCGCCGAACCGATGAGAACCCAACTTATCAGAGGCGTTACCGCCAATGCCGCAACATATATCGCACCGGTCATCAGCACCGTGGCTTTCGTGTCTCCTTTAAAGTACAGAGAAGCCGAAACCACCGATACGGCGGACGGAACGGCCGCAAGCATGACCCAGCCATACCATAAAGCGGAACTGATCGGTATGAAAAACGAACCGAACAGTATCGTGATTCCCGAATTGACGAGGAAACAGCAAACCAACCCCCACATCATCGGTTTTCCGTATTCGGATAAATCACCCTTCACAAAGGACAGTCCTTTCAAAGAAACCGTCATCTGAACAATGAGGACGACTATCATGATTGTCGAAGCCTGATCTCCAACGGGACCCACGATAAGTCCGGCGATGAATCCGAAAGCTATCCAGATTCTCAGGTCGCCAAGAGCGTCAACAACCGCCATGTACGGCAGTCAAGTTCACCGAGGATTTATCCTTTGCCGAAAAAGCGTTCGGCTTCGGCAATGGGGTCGGAAGTGACTCTTGCTTCAAGGTCATTGGCATACCTGGAAGTTCTTTTGTCGAGTATGACGCACATCCCCCGGTCGGTTTCGGTTCTTATCAGACGTCCGATTGCCTGCTTTATTTTTCTCGTCGCAGGAGCCTCGCTTACGAACTTCCATCCCGAACCTTTGCCGAATCTGGTATCGTACAGTTCGGAAAGGGCGTTGGCTTCCAGTGAAGGCGGCGGATAAGGTATTCCGATTATTATTGCCAAAGAAAGCTCGTCACCCGGGAAATCCATTCCTTCCGCAACGGAACCTCCCATTACGCTGAAGAAAACCCCGCCTCTCCCGCTCTTGAATTTTTCCAGTTCTTCCATGGTTCTTCGGGGATTGCCGGAATGTTCCCAGTACATGGGAAGTTCCACGTCCCTTTCCAGGAAAGGACGCATTTTGTCCATGATTCTGTAAGAGGTGAAAAACACAAGAGTGTTCTTTCCCACCGCGTTGCAGAGTTTGGCGGTTCTCCGTTCTATTCTGGAGAATATGCTCGGGTCGTCCTTCATGTCGTTGTATCTGGTGGTCACGTCGTTCATGTAGAGAACGAGGCGGTTCTCCTTCGGGAAGGGCGAGGGATAAATTTTGCTTATGGTGCCCCGGGGCAATCCCATGGTTTTGACATATTGTTCCAACGGCCTCAGAGTGCCGGACATGTGAACCGCTCCGTCCAATCCCCTCATGAAATCCGAAACGTCCACCGGGTCTATGCAGGCGGCATAAAGATATTCCCCGGTTTCCGAGGCCTTGATGGTTTTGATGTAATTGTCTCCGGTGGCTCCCTAGCCAACTTTGCAGGGATGCCGCGATTGTGTCGATGTCGGACGCTTTCTGCGCGTTGTTTTCCGTCAGCAGTCTGGATCTTTCGGAACCTATGTCCACCAGATTCGCGATTGCGACATCGAGGTCTCTGTCGGTGATGTTGAATTTTTTCATCAGACCGTGTTTCAGAACGTCGATTTCAATGATGGCCTCACGGTTCATTATGTCCAGCTTTGAATTGGCCGTGTTTTTGATGATGGTCTTTATTTCTTTCAGAAATTCGTCTATTTTTATTCCCTGGCCGATGGAAGTGGATCTGAACGTGGAACATTCGTCTATCGCCGCATCGGCCATCCTCAATGAAATGCGGAAGCTTTCCTGATCCTTCGCCGCGTCGATGATGTTGTGGGCTTCGTCCACGATGACGGTTATGTTCTTCCTGTCCGCATCCATGTTTCCCAGGAAAGTTTCCCTGATGTCCTCGGAAAGAATGTGGATGTACGGAGCCACGATGACGTCGGCGGATTTCATAAGGACTTTCTTCGCTTCGTAAGGACAGACGCCCTTGTCTTCGCAGAAGTTGTCCAATCTCTCGGATGTGGGGAATTCGTTTCTGCAGAAATCCCATATCACGTCTATCATGTCATTGACTCTGAAGAAATATTTGCATTGTCCGCCTTTGCCTCTTTTTCGGTTTTCGCACAGAGACGACAAAACGTTTGCGGACAGGGGTTCCTGGCCGGGACCGGGTCTGAACAGCAGACAGGAACGTCCTCTTCCGGTTATCGGCAGGCCGGAAACGGGTTTGAACCTGGATATCGCTTTAAGTTCCCTCATTACCTGATTGCTTTGGGAAATGGTGCGGGTAAGGTACACAACTTTTTTCTTCAGAGGAACGGCGTGTTCAAGGGCACCGGACAGGGATACTATGGTTTTTCCCGTACCCGTTCCGGATTCCATCACTATGTGTCTGGACGAGTCAAGACATCCTTTGATGTCTTTTATGATTTCAAGCTGTCCCGGACGGGGGACATAAGGAAGGTAAGGCGCATCGCTGTTTTCCGAATCCGCAAAAACGTAATCCGTGACCTCCGGTTCCTCATGGAATTCAAATTCTTCCGAATCGTATCCCGGATCATGTCCCGCGTCTTCCTGAACCCCGGATATTTCCGACAGTGAACGCTGAGGGCTCACGGAATCATCGTCCAGTTTGGCGCGGCAGATTCTGCATCGCTTCGAACCGGGGAGATTGAGACTCTCACAGCGTTTGCAAAACAGACTTTGCATATTCATTGAATCGGTACCTCTGTTATAACCGTTCCCCGGAGCTGACCGAAACCTCCGAAAGTGGATTTACACGGATTTGGAATCATCGAGGTCATCGCAGAGATTCAACTGCAGGATTTTCATAAGGTGCTTTTCCGCTTCTTTGACTTCTCCCGTCTGGGCGTAAAGCCCGGAAACGTCCCTGTGGGTTTCAATCAGCAGCTCCCTGATTTCCGGCCGGTGGTATTCAAGCATGATTTCCAACACGGAAATGACGGCTTCGTAATCCTCGAGGGCGGCTTCGATATCATCCTTTGCCAATCTTACGTCGCCTCTTAGAATCAGGGCGGTGACAAGGACCATCTCGTCCTCGAGAACGTTTTCTTCCATAAGCCGCCGGCAAAGGTTGACGGACCTGCCCAGATAATCCAATGAAGCGGAAAGTCTGTCCGATTCCTGTTCGGTTTTGGCCATAATGTTCAACGCGTCGACGCTCCGGTTAAGAGACCAGGGGTCGGTTCGGTCCACGAGCATCCTTTCCGCCGTTCCGTAAAAGGGAGCGACGCCTTCCGGGAATCCTCCGTAAAGAAGATCGTCGCCGCAGTTAATGCACATCACCACAATCTCTTTCCAATCAAAATATCTCGAGTTTTCATCAAGTTCTTTCAAACGCGATGCGGCGATTCCGTAATCTTCGGCCATGCCCCCCGCGTCTTCGGAATACTGCAGTTCGCCTCTTGACACGTACGCTTTCACAAAGGTGCCCGGATCCACGGATATGCCTTTTCTTTTCAAACTGTTGATTATATCGATGGCTTCGTCAAAATCGGTGAAGGCGGAAACGTAAGATTCCAGCATCGAAAGCACGGTGCCCCTCATTATGTACGCGTCCAACAACTGCTCTTCGGTGCCGTTTTCTTCGCATTCCTGAACTTTGGCGTTATATTCTTTCAACGCCTCGGCAAGGTGTTTGTCGGATCTGCTCATGTCGGTTTGTATGACGCATTGTCAGATAAAAGGATTACAGTCTTTTTCGCATCGGAAGTTTTTATTAAAAGCGCCGTTATTGAGAAGTTATGGTCCAAAAGAAAGTAGTGGCGATTCACGATATATCCTGTTACGGAAAGTGCTCGCTCACGGTCGCTTTGCCGGTGCTGTCCGCCGCGGGCATAAACACCCCAATCATACCCACCGCGGTGTTGTCCACCTTCGTAGGGCCTTTTCCCGGTTTCACTTACCGGGACATGACCGAGGACATAATTCCCGTCGTCGAACACTGGAACGACATGGGATTCGAATTTGACGCCGTATACACCGGATTTCTGGGATCCAAAGAACAGGTGGAAGTCGTCAGAAAAGCGATAGGGATGATTCGGAACCCCGATACCAAAGTTTACGTGGACCCGGTGATGGGGGACCACGGAGAACTTTACTCCACTTTTAATGAGGATTTCCCGTCGGAGATGAAAAAACTCTGCGGGGACGCGGATATCATCATACCCAACTTTACCGAAGCCACAAAAATGCTGGATGAACCCTTCGCCACAGGTCCGTACACCGAAGAATACGTTGAAGGACTGGTCAGAAGAACCGGAAAACTGAGTGCCGGAAAGGTTGTCCTCACCGGTGTTTATTTTGATGAGAAAAAACTGGGCGCCGCCGCTTACGACAAAGAAACCGATGAAATCATGTACATAATGAAAGAACGGGTAAAGGGATTCTATCACGGCTCCGGAGACATCTTCGGATCGGGATTGGTGTCTTCCCTGGTTCACGGATGGGATCTTGCCGAAGCCGTCGACATAGCCGAAGACCTGACGATTGCCAGCATCAGAAACTCTCTGGAAGGGGGTTACGATACGGATCACGGCCTTTGTTTCGAAGAAGGATTGACGGATTTCGGACTCAGAGTCAAATCAATAAGGGGCCACAGAAAAATAATCTCCCGTGCCGATATGGATAAACTTTCAAACCTCGTGGAAGAAATATGGAAAGAGGCCTTTGCAGAAATGATTTCCGGGGAACAGATCGAATACATGCTGGAGAAATTCCATTCTCCCGTCGCGATTGAGAAGGCGATTTCCGAAGGGATGGTTTACGAATTCATCACGTTCAAAGGCGAAGACATCGGATTCCTGGCTTACAGAAAGGATGAGAACAGACTGTTTCTGAGCAAATTATACGTTCATGGAAAGTACAGAGGACACGGTTTTGCGTCTGATTCCATTAATCATATTCTCAGGATCGCCTGCAGAATGAACGTCGATTCGATCTATCTCACGGTGAACAAAGGAAACAAAAAAGCAATTTCCACATACGAACACTGGGGTTTCAAAACCACCAAAGACGTCTGTGAAGACATCGGGAACGGATTCTTCATGGACGATCACATAATGGAACTTGACGTCAGGCGCGTCTTCTGAATGCCATGTCCGCCGCCTCAGACAAAGACGATGTGAAATATTCCTCCGGACCGGAGAATCCCTTCAAAGGATTCATTCCGGCTTCGAAAAAAGAGATGAAAGAACGGGGATGGGATTCCCTGGACATCATTCTTGTTTCCGGCGATACGTATTATGATACGCCGTACAGCGGCAGCGCGATGATCGGGAGATGGCTGATTCATAACGGATACAGGGTTGGCATAATTCCCCAACCGTCGGAGGAAGACATCGGAAAACTGGGCATTCCCGAACTTTTCTGGTCGGTTTCCGCCGGATGCGTCGATTCCATGGTTGCGAACCGTACCGCCAACAACAAAAAGCGGAGACATGACGACTTCACCCCCGGAGGGGTAAACGACAGACGTCCCGATCGGGCGACGATTGTGTATACAAACATGATCAAACGGTTCTGCAGGGACAAACCCATCGTGTTGGGGGGAATCGAAGCGTCGTTGAGACGCGTCGCCCATTACGACGGCTGGACGGACACGGTGAGACGGAGCGTGCTTTTCGACGCCAAAGCAGATTACATCACATACGGCATGGCCGAATTTTCAAATCTTGAACTGGCCGATGCGCTGAAAGCTTCAAAAAACACAGAGAACATCAGAGGAATCTGTTACATTTCCAAGGAATGTCCGGAAAATCATATCCTGATTCCTTCTTACGAAGACTGTTCGGAGGACGATGGGAAGTTTGCCGAAGCTTATCGCGCGTTCGGTGAAAACTGCGACCCGGTCACGGCGAAGGGTTTGTGCCAGAGGCACGGCGACCGTTATCTGATACAAAATCCCCCTCAGAGAGATCCCACAACGGAAGAGCTGGATTTGTTTCACTCGTTGGGGTATATGAACGAAGTTCACCCGTCCTGCATCAAGGACGGGTACGTGAAAGCCGCGGACACCATCAAGAACTCCGTAACCACCCACCGGGGATGTTACGGAGGCTGCAGTTTCTGCGCCATAGCCGTCCATCAGGGGCGCAGAGTCGTTTCCCGCTCCGAAGATTCCATAATCGAAGAAATAAAAGGGTTCGCGAAGAATCCCGATTTCAACGGTATCATTTACGATCTGGGAGGACCCACCGCAAACATGTACGGCATTGAATGCGAAAAGAAAATCACAGGGGGTGCGTGTGAAGACCGGGGGTGTCTGTTCCCTCATGTGTGCAAGTCTCTGAAAGTGAACCATGACCGTCAGCTGAAACTTCTAGAACGTGTTTTGGACGTCGAAGGCGTCAGAAAAGTTTTCGTCACTTCGGGAATACGTTACGATATGATATTGGCCGATGAAGAACACGGAAAGGAATATGTCGATGCGGTTGTGAAGAACCACGTATCCGGCCAATTGAAGATAGCGCCGGAACATGTTTCCGATGAGATTCTGGAACTTATGGGTAAGCCCGGCAGGAAAGAACTTCTGGAATTCAAAAAGATGTTCGATTCCTCCAACAGGGAGCACGGCAAAAAACAGTTCCTTACGTACTATACGATGGCGGCGCATCCGGGATGCACGCAGAAACACATGGAAGATCTGGGAAAATTCTGCCGCAACGTGCTGAAAACCAATCCGGAACAGGTTCAGATATTCACCCCCACCCCGTCCACGGTTTCCACGCTGATGTATCACACCGGCAAAACCCCCGACGGAAGGGAACTTTTCGTGGAACGTCATCCCCAAGGAAAACAGAGGCAGAAAAACGCGGTGTTAGGAAGGCGGAGATATGCCAGAGAATGAACGCCTCAACGGATTTGTGAATGAAATCGCCGCCGAGAAAGGAATCAAGACAGTCGGGGCGGAGTATTGCAAATTTGCAAAAATAACCTATCATGCCTATTCCGTCAGAAACGTTTACAGATTCAGAATCTCGGACTATCTTTCCACGGCTCCGGACGATGTTCTGAAAGATTATCTTGACACGATGATGTCCAACCTGAAGAAAAAGCAAAGAAAACCTTCCGGAAAATTCATGGATTGGATGCTCTCCGACGAGTTTGTCTCGCAGTGGCGGCCGGTCCGCATCCAAAGAAGCAAAAACATTTCCCGGGGCACCGTTGGCAAAGCAAGAGATTTGGGGGCTTCTTTGGACCGATTGATGGACATGGGTTTGGTGTACGATTCGGATATCAAAAATTCATATTATACCTGGACTTCCCGTCCGAATCACAGAAAGGTGGGGGAATGCGACCTGGTATTCCGCATCGTCACCATATCCAGCGTGCTGGATTCCGAAAACGTTCCTGAAAAGGTTTTGGATTATGTGGTGTATCATGAAACCGTTCATCTGAGAATCGGACACCGTCAGGGTGAATCGGCTCACGGAAAGAAATTCAAAGAATTGGAAAATCTGTATCCCGATATCGAATGGTGTGAAAGATACCTGTCTGAAAACCTGAAGAAAAAATAAAGACCTCTGGCTCATGACATCCGTAAACATGATATTTTGTTTATTGCGGAGGCCCGCCTGCGCCAACTTTCTGATATGAGAGGTTGTTTTCTTCAATAAATTATACAAAATCCAACTATTTTTATAGAACAAGTCATATGTCGGTTTGCTGGATGGGGCTTTTTAGCACGTAATATGGAACAGGTCACTATAGTCACGGTTTATTTCGCAGCGGTATTTTTACCTGCCTTATTCGGTACTTTATTGGGCGTGTTCCCCCGTTCTTCGAAAGTTTCCAAATTTGTCTCTGTTCTGTGCATTGTTTCCTGCGTCGCAGGGGCATCAACGTATCCCCTCTGGCATTTCGGTTATGAATTGTCCCAGATCATACCGGTACATTCCGCGCTGGGAAAATATGTCCTAAGCATAGACCAACTGACCGCCGCCGTGATTTCCATGTCTTCGGTAATCTATATTCTGGTGGTGGTCCATGAAATGAGATCCACCACGGGTTCCGATTCCAGATACGGAGGATTCCTGAACGTTCTGTTCCTGGCATGTTTTTCATGCATGGCCGCAGACAGCGTCATCACCCTGCTGCTTTCCTGGGAAACGGTCACCCTTGCGACATTCATGATGGCCAAAAGAGGCAACAACGAAAAAGCCAGATGGCTGTTTTTCGTCATCGCCCACATCGGCGGAATATTGCTGATTTCCGCATTCGTATACATGTCATTGGTTGCGGAGACTCAGATTCTTTCCGAATGGGGCAATCTCAGTGCCGTCATGGGTTCGGGCATTTCAATGGCGCTGATAATGATGCTCGTTCTCGGCTTCGGAGCCAAGCTGGGTCTGATTCCGTTCCACGCCTGGATGCCGGGGATGTACGCATCCGCGCCGATACACACCACCGCTTTGCTTTCCACCGTCTGTTCGAACGTTGCCGTGCTGGTGTTGCTCAAGAGCATTTTCTCTTATATCGGAATCCTGCCTTCGATGTCCTGGATAGCTTTCGTCATAATGGCGATAGCCGCGATCACCGCCCTCTGGGGCGCCATGGAATCCTTGATTCAGGACGAACCGAAGAAGATTCTGGCTTATTCAAGCATGGAAAACATGGCCCTTGTGGTTCTGTGCCTGGCATTGGGGATGATTTACGTAAACGAATCCCCGGCCTTCGCGAAACTGGTTCTGATTGCCGCCATGCTGCACACTTTGAACCATTCCGTATTCAAATCGCTTATGTTGATGACCATCGACACTGTTGAAGACTGTACAAAGGAAAAGAAAATCTGGAGAATGGGCGGACTGTCCAAGGCTCTTCCCGCATTGTCCGTCGTGGCAATCATAGGCGTGCTTTCGATGGCCGCAATTCCTCCGACGAACGGCTTTGTCAGCGAATGGCTTATGATTCAGTCTCTTATGGGCGGTGACATCGAATCCAAGGGAATGAGTCTGTTGATCCCTTTGGCTTTGGCCGCCGTGGGAATCTGCGGCATGATGATGGCCGCATCCTACGCAAGACTGTACGCTTTCGTGTTCCTCGGAAGACCCCGTTCCGAAAAAATGGTGGATCCGACGCCGATGAAAGGAGGAACCATCGTTCCTCTGGTGGTATTGGCCGTTTTGTGTCTTGTGATGGGGTTCCTCGCCACGCTGATAATGGACGTTCTGGGCTCCGGTATAGTGTCCCTGACCGGAATGCCCTCGGATCCGAATCACAGAGACGTCATGACCGTCGAACTTCTCCCGCTGATATTGGGCACTTCGATAGTGGCGGTGTTGGGAACCGTATTTTGGCTTACATACCGTAAAAAACGCAACGTCAGGGAAACCCGCACCTGGGGGTGCGGCGGCGAATTGGATGAAACCATGCAATATTCGTCCATAGGATTTTCACAGCCCTTGGTCAAGGTTTTCCATCCTCTTTACGGGGATGCGGTAATGACCGTGGAATCCGACGAAAAAGGTGACAGGTCGGTGTTCGCCGAAATGAAAGAACCATTCGTCAAATATCTGTACAAACCTCTCGCGGACGCCGTGACGGCGTTTTCGGAGAGAGTGGGAAAAATGCAAAACGGCAGCATACAATCATATTTCGCATACATACTCGTGACACTGGTCGCGGTGTTGTTGGCGACGAGGTTCCTATGAACATCCCTGAGATGGCCGTGATGGTCGCCCAGGTTGCGATCCTGATTGCAATATCCCCGCTGATAACGGGAATCATCAGAAAGATGAAGGCGTTCATGCGTCACAAAAAAGGTGCCAGCGTGTTCCAGCCTTACAGAGATCTGAAAAAACTATTCAAAAAAGAATCCGTGGTATCCGAAGATTCGTCCTTCCTGTTCAGACTGATACCTTTGGTCTGTTTGACTTCGATGTTGTTGCTTGCGGCGATGACTCCGTTCATCTATACCGGAGTCATTGCGCCGTATTCCGATGTAATCGCCATGGTTTACATATTCACCATGTTCAGATTCGCCATGGTCTTGGGGGGACTTGAGGGAGGTTCCGTGTTCGGAGGCATGGGAAGCAGCAGGGAAGTCATGATGTCGGTTCTGATAGAACCGGCTCTGCTTATCGCAATCATGTCCCTTTCCGCGATGACCGGGGCGGGGTTCGACATCACCGCCATATCCGAATCGATGATAGCCGCGGGAGCTGTGGCGATTTCCCCCGCTTTGCTGCTGGCCGGCACATCTTTCGTCATAACCATGGTGGCAGAGAACACCAGAGTTCCCTTCGACAACCCCGATACCCATCTGGAACTCACCATGGTTCATGAAGGAATGGTCATAGAGTATTCCGGAAAGGACTTGGGAATGATGGAACTGTCATCCATGCTCAGACTCACAATATTCATGACATTGTTGGGAACTCTGTTTTTCCCCTGGGGAACCGCGGTGACTTTGTCCGCGGTCAGTCTGATCGCCGCCTTTGCCGTAATAATAGTGAAATTGCTTGTGATTGCCTTCGGAATAGCCTTGCTTGAGAGCACGGTTGCGAAAATGAGACTGTTCAGCGTACCGAACATGCTCACCGCGTCCTTTGCCCTGTCCCTCATGGCAATGATTTCCCTGTACATACTGTGAGGAACCGAAAATGTACAACGTACTTACCGGAAATCTCATAGACATCTTTGCTGTCGCGATGTTGCTGTCTTCGGTGATGGCAATGGCCAGCGTGAGGATGCGCCCTCTGATCCGTCTGTTCCTTGTGCAGTCGGTGTTTCTTGCCGCCTACGAATTTACCGTTGCATACACTCACAACGAACCGAAAATTTACGTGATGGCAGTTCTGACTTTTGTGATCAAAGTCCTGATCGTGCCTAAATTGCTGAATTACATCATGGACCGCATCAAAGTCGGTGACGAAATGTCGTTGAGCATCGGGATTCCCGGTTCGATGCTGCTGTCCGCATCGATGATTTTCCTGTCCTATTTCATTTCGGAACCTTTGATATCCATTCTGGACACCGCCGAAAGGAACTCCCTGGTGCTGTCGTTCTCCATGATTCTCATAGGGATGCTGATGATGGCCACCCGTCACAAAGCCATCAGCGAAGTAGTCGGTCTGCTTATGGCGGAGAACGGTCTGTTCATGGGCGCCATCGCCCTGTCCAACGGAATGCCCTTCATTGTCGAACTCGGGGCGTTCATAGATGTGCTGATGGCAGTGATAATCATCGGTATATTCGCACTCAGGATCAACAAATCCTTTGACTCGTTGGATACGACACTGATGCGGAGGCTGAAAGAAGAATGACGCCTCTCGCCATGGTTCTGATGCCTCTGATCTTCGGCGTGATGCTCCTGTTCATCAGGAATATGAAGTTCCTCCCGTACGTTTCGTTGACGGGGGCCGTCGCTTTCCTTGCTGTTACCGTTGCATGCTGTCTCCCTCATCTGAGGGGGGAAGCATACAACGATTCGATATGGTACATCGACAGTCTGTCCGCTTTCTTCCTGACCGTAACCGCGGTGATTTCCTTCGCCGCCGTTTTGTATTCGAAAAGTTACATGGAAATCGAACATGAGAACGAAGTGTTCAGCACCAAAGAAGTGAGCCATTATTACTTCATAGTGTTCGCTTTCATTGCGATAATACTCTTCACTTTCTCCGTACGGTCCGCAGCGCTCACGTGGATAGGAATCGGCATGACCACTTTGGTTTCCGCTTTCCTTGTCGGATTGCGCAAGGATGCCGCGGCCACCGAAGCCGCCTGGAAATACATCATGCTGTGTTCCGTAGGGATAATGCTGGCATTGTTCGGAATCGCATTATTGTTCGCCGCGTCAACCGACGTCATACCGGACAGCGATTCTCTTGATTGGCCCGCGTTGGTTCTCAATGCTTTGGATCTCAATCCGGTTCTGATGAAGTTCGCCGCCGCTTTCTTTATAATAGGTCTCGGAACGAAAGCGGGATTGGCCCCGTTGCACAACTGGCTGCCGGATGCCCACAGTCAGGCTCCCGGTCCGGTGAGCGGAATGATGTCCGGAATTCTGCTTAACTGCGCAATGTACGGAATCATGAGGTTTTACACCGTATCGGAACTGGTCAACCCCGGGTTCGCAAAGAATATTTTGCTTCTGTTCGGAGTTCTTTCTTTGGTGATTGCCTCTTCGTTCATACTCATTTCAAAAGATTTCAAAAGGATGCTGGCTTATTCAAGCGTGGAGAACATGGGGTTGATTGCCATAGCCCTGGGAATCGGGACTCCCCTTGCATTGTTCGGAGCCGTATTCCAAATAATGGCACACTCCGTGTGCAAACCGTTGATATTCTTCTGTTCCGGAAACGTCGCACAGGCTTACGGAACAGGAAACATGTCAGAAATACGCAACGTTTCGAAGAAAATGAAATTTACCGGGTTCGCAACGGCGGCCGGGGGGTTGGCCGTGGCGGGGGCTCCGCCTTTCCCGTTGTTCATCGGCGAATTGCTGATAATTTTCGGTGCGATAAGCGCGGGAATGTACTGGTTGGCGGGATTCCTGGGCATCATACTCGTGTTCGTCTTCGCCGCCCTCATCAAGAACATATTCCCCATGCTTTCCGGTTCAACCGACAAAGAAGTCAGCGAAGGGAAATCTCCGTTCGGAAGTTTCGCAATCGTTTTACTCATAGGGATTGCTCTGTTCATCGGACTTTTCATGCCCGAATCCATGAGGGACGTCTTTGAAAGCATGGTTTTGATTCTGTCGGGAGGCGGGGCATGATACTGAACAGATCCACATACTGCGACAGCGATGCGTTGACCCAGTTCATAGGTAACTATCACGCGGACGGATGGAGAGTGATGGATATTTTCGCTTACGATCTTTCGCCGGGATTCATGATGAACTTCCTTCTCAGACGGGGGAGCGACATACTCAGGATCACCTCCGACGTTGACGAAACGTATCCCGCCGTCACTCCTGCGGTTCCTTCCGCTTCGCTGTTCGAAAGAAAGGTTTGGGAGATGAACGGCATCGTCCCCGAAGGTCACGAAGATCTCTCGCCCGTGATTTACTGGAGGAAAGGTGACGGGTATCCCCTTCAGAAAGAACCTTACATGACATTTGACGAAACCAGAATACCCGTGCCGAAAAACCGTTTGGCGGGGCCGGGAGTGTTTGAAATACCCGTGGGGCCCGTACACGCCGGAGTCATAGAACCCGGCCATTTCAGATTCAGCACCGCGGGGGAACCCATACTTGAACTGAAAGTGCATCTGGGATACACCCACAAAGGAATCGAGAAACTGATGGAGGGTTCCGTGGACCGCAACCTGTCGCATCTTGCCGAAAGGATCTCCGGCGACAATGCGGTCGCCCACAGTCTTGCTCACGCTCACGCCATGGAAGGCATCACGGAAATACCCGAAAGGGCCCGTATAATCCGTGTCATACTGTCCGAATTGGAAAGGATACACAATCATCTTGAAGTCATGTCCGGGCTTTGCACGGACACCGCGTTCAGCGTCGCCGCGGCTTTCGGTCAAGAAACGCGGGAAATACTGCTGAGAACCAATCAGGAAGTCTTCGGAAACAGACTTCTCATGGGAAACATCGTCCCCGGGGGAGTGAGGAGAGACCTTACCCCGGAAAAAATCAAGAAGCTCGAGAACGCGGTCATGAAAGCGAGTTTTGCAGCCTCCAAGTTGGACGGCTACATGACGAAATCCCCGTCGGAAACCGATAGATTGGAAACCACGGGAATCCTTACGGAGGAGTATGCCGAAAAACTCGGTACGGTGGGAGTCATCGCAAGAGCCAGCGGCATAGAATCCGACGTCAGGAAAGAAGTTCCTTATGACAAATACGGCGATTTGTCGCTGAACGTCATTACCCGGAAGAAAGGGGATTGCTTGGCCCGGTCCTCCGTAAGGGCAGGAGAGATAAACGAATCCGTCAGTCTGATACTTCAGTGTCTCACAAAAATAGAAACCGGAGACATCATGACGGAACCGGAAATACCGAGAGGCATGGCCTGCGGCATAGTCGAATCTCCCCAGGGGCGAATTGCTGCACAGTGCGGAAATCATAGACAATGAAATTTGGAGATACAGCATAAGGGATCCGTCTTTCGTCAACTGGCCGGCGTTGGAGGTGTCTGTATTGAAGGACATCGTTCCCGATTTCCCGTTGATCAACAAAAGTTTTGGGCTGTCCTACAGCGGGAATGACGTGTGAGGTGAAAGAATGATAAAAAGAAGCCTGCTGAATTTCTTTTCAAGGAATAAACCCGCCGAGTCGCCGAAGGATATGGACAAAACGCCGCTGATGATGCCTTTTGTCGATGAAGGCTGCGAAAGATGCGGGAGATGTGCCGATATATGTCCTTCTTACGCCATAGAAATAACTGAAGAATGGACCATCGATGCGGGAAAGTGCATATTCTGCCTGGATTGCCTCGATGTCTGTCCCATGGGTATCATGGGCACCGTAAAAGTGCCGTTGTACGCTCTGAAAAGAGAGGATTTGGTATTCTCCGAATCCGAACCTCCCAAGGATACCGCGGAAACTCTGAACAAAGAAATAACAGACGCCATCGGAAAATCGATTTCCATAAGAGAACTGGACACGGGTTCCTGCAATGCCTGCGAAGTCGAAATCAACAATTTGGGAAATCCGTTCTATGACATGAACAGATTCGGAATGAACATCGTGGCATCGCCGAGACATGCGGATCTGTTGCTTGTTACGGGTCCAATGTCGAGAAACATGAGATGCGCCGCGTTGAACACTTATGACGCGGTTCCGTCGCCCAAAATCGTTGTGGCGCTGGGAACCTGTGCCATATCCGGGGGAATATACGTAAAAGGGGATGTGCTCGGCACCGGCATCACGGACACGATGAAAGTCGACCTGTTCATCCCGGGCTGTCCCCCGTCGCCGGACAGAATCGTATCGGCATTGCTGAAGGCCTTCGGACGCAATCAGTGAATGACCGTAACGTTGAGTTTGGCGTGATCAACCACATACTGGGAAACACTTCCCAGCACCACTCTGTCGAGTATGGTTTTGTCCGATCTTCCTATCACGATGAGAGTTGATTCGAATCTCGAGGCGGCGGAAAGAATGTTTTCACCCACAGGGCCGGGTTCTATCACGGTATGGACTTTGATGCCTTCGGCTTTGGCGATGTCTTCGGCTTCTTTCATGTGAGTCCTGATTTTCTCCATCTCTTCCTCGTTTTCCATAATTTTCTCCGAACAGATTGAAGTGTAGATGTAGAGGGATTTTCCTGACATCTTTGCATATTCCATCGCAAAATCCAAAGCCCTGCGCGAAGCGGGTCCGCCGTCGTAGGCCAATATTACAGACATGATTCCTAATCTGCTCCTGTCAATATATAGACGTGTTCTTCGACTATATCATACACGTTCATTGACGGAAACAATTGTAACTTACCGTTTCCCTGATATCTTTTCTGTTGCCGTGGGAGTTGCTAGGTTCGGCATCTTCCGCGGGATATCCCATAGGCAACAGGGCAACGGGAACAAGATTTTCCGGAAGGTTGAATTCTTTGATCACTTCCTTGGGGTCGAAGTATGCCACAAAGGTGGTTCCCAGGTCGGATTCGGTCGCCTGCAGCATCATATGGGTAATTACGATGGCAGCATCCAAAACCCCGCCGTCATCCCCGCTGAAGGGGTTTTTCCAGCTTTCTTCGGAATCATAACAAACAATCATTACAACGGGTGCGTCAAAGTGATACTTTGTGCACTTCTTGATTTTTGACAATGATTCCTTTTCGTTGAGAACGATAATCCTCTGAGGTTGTTTGTTCACGGCGGTCGGAGCCATCCTTCCGGCTTCCAGAACTTTGTTCAGAAGTTCCGCGTCGACGGGTTTGTCACTGAATTTTCTTACCGAGTAACGTTTCTTTGCCAAATCGATGAATTTCATGA
This sequence comes from Candidatus Methanomethylophilaceae archaeon, assembly GCA_050950505.1. Classification (GTDB taxonomy): domain Archaea; phylum Thermoplasmatota; class Thermoplasmata; order Methanomassiliicoccales; family Methanomethylophilaceae; genus VadinCA11. The sequence goes on from JBMNHS010000001.1 coordinate 1,121,347, forward strand.
ATGTACCTACATTCATTCGTCATTAAATCATTGACTGTTCCATGATTGAAATCACAGCAATAATACTATCTTGAATTCGATTGTGGGTCGCAATATAAGACCCATGCCTCTGCCTGCTTCCACATGCAGTGCGACAGGCCCGTCATCGCACCTCATAAAATCCCCATCGCTCAATGTGGCGGTTTTCGGAATCGTTCTCAGTGTTTTATTCCCTTCTTCAAGGCCACTTGCGGTGTAGTAGAACACGCTTTCAAGAGTACCCACTATAATCTTGATATCGGCAACGTAGTTGACACCGTTAATCAGGACATCTATCTTAAGTTCGGCAGACGGCCCTGAAAACTCTCTCTTAACAGTTCCCAATATAATGAAATTTACTCCTGAGGGTATCTCCAAATCGAATTCGGCACTGTTAACGCCACCGTTAAGTAGGTTATCACTACCGCCGCTTTGAACGGAAACAGCAGGATAATCGCCTTCTGTCGTTGTTACTAAAGAATATTTCGGATCTGTATTTTCATCAATGCCGACACCGCCCGCAATCTCCGGTTTAAGTTCAACCTTATTTTCGCTGATGAACACTGTGGATAAGCCAAAGACTGGTGGGACCATAAGCGCTGCCACAACGGCAATCGTTGTAATCAGAATAATATTGCTTTTTTTCATTGGACACTCTCGTCATTGCACAGTCTTTACGGTGTTATTTATCATTTTTAAGTATTTATGTATTTACTTTTATTGGCTTACAAATACCGGATAATGGGATTCTATTAAGAATTTTAAAGAGATTTCCACACTCAGCCAGTTGATTTAAACTCTGATCCGGTAGAATAAAATGTCCTGTTGCAACAAATTTTCGTTCAGCACGTTCTAATTTTTTCAAATTCCAATCAATGTACGGATTGAAATACCTTAAGAATACAATATCGGCAAAAACACCCCTTGCCCTGTTTTCGGTGAACCGCATCGAATACGTATCGTTTAAAATTATGAAAAAACGAGTTAGTTTCAAGTAAAAACAACAGCTACGGAACAAAACATGAACGGCAACGGAAAAACATTCGTTTTCGAAACACCGGAAGGCACCGTGGAGATGGATCTCGGCGAAGTCCGTTCTTTGGCGGAATCCGGAAACATTGACGGAATGTACGCCTACGGAATGTCCCTTGTCCTTGGAATCGACACTCCCGCAGACGAAAGGAAAGGATACGGTTTTCTTGAAACCGCCGCGGAAGAAGGTCACCCCGAAGCCATGCTGTTTCTCGTGAAGATGTTCTTTGCCGGAAATTACAACGGAATGGACATTGAGAAATCCGTCGAATATTCCGAAAAGGCTTCCGAAGCCGGCTGTCAGGAAGCAAAATTGTATCTGGGAACGGCTTACATGGACGGAATTCACGTAAAACAGAATTATGAAAAAGCCGCATCGTTGTTCCGACAGGCCGCCAACGCGGGATTCCAGGAGGCAAGAAACAGTCTCGCACATCTGTACGAAGAGGGTCTCGGCGTTCCCAAAGACGAAAACAAAGCCTTCAGACTTTACAGAACCGCCGCCGGGGCCGGCAACATGAACGCCATGTTCCGTCTGGCGGTATGTTACGAGTTCGGCATCGGAACTTCCGCCGATACGGAAAAAGCGATGGAATGGTATGGGAAATCTTCCGAACTGAACGATGTTTTCGCTTTGCACAGATTGGGAATCATACATTCCGAAGGAATCATCGTGAAGGAAGATCCGAAGAAAGCTTTCGATTATTTCATGAACGCCGCATTGCAGGGTTATCCCGAATCCATGGAAGCCGTATCCGAGTGCTACGGAAAAGGATACGGTACCGAACAAAACAGAGAAGAATCAATCAAATGGAAGAAGTTGACCGAATCTTCCATAAACGACCCGATTCATTGAAAAAACGGAATGAAATTATAAAGAACGCGGACCATCCCGTAGATATGGAAATCAACGGTTTTTTGGCCGCCGCGGAAGACGGCGATCTCAAGGCACAGCACCAACTCGCATTGATCTACATTCAGGGCGAAGCCGTTCCCCAGAATTTTGCGGAAGCGGAGAAATGGCTGAGAAAGGCTTCCGAAGCGGATCATCTTCCCTCAAAGAGGGAACTTGGGATTCTGATAGCTTCCGGTTCGGTCAAAGGAAAATATGAAACCGAAGCTTATGACTTGCTGATAGGGCCCCTCGACCGTCTCGATCCCCGTTCGGTGTATTATCTCGCTTTGATGTACGAGAACGGAAAGGGCGTCGAAAAAGACATCCTGAATTCCATCAGACTGTACGGCATCGCCGCAAGTCTGGGATACCCGGGGGCGGAAGAGGATTATGCCAGAGTGGAAAAAGCATACACCGAAGAAAGGCACGCCATACTCAGATCGATGCCTCTTCTGAACCTTGAGATATCCGAAGACGGCATCGAGGCCGCCTGCTGCAAAAAGATGTTTGACGTGATTGTCACGGGCGATATCTTTTTCATTGATTCGTACAAAGGACCCGCCCTCGGGGGCATGGACGAAGACGGCAGGGACATCGTGCTCAACGCCTGTCCTTTCTGCAGCGCACCCGTCCGGGTCATCGAAAAGAAAAAATAATTTTTTTCTTTCTGCATTCGTTGCGAAACAATTGACGAGGACATGATACGATGACCGACGAAGAGTATTACGGTGAAGAAGAGATCGAAATTCTGTGTTCCGCCGTAGATAGGAAACTGATCGAAATCTCCAGTTTCGGGAAGAAACTGTCCGAATCCGACTCGACGGAATCGAAGAAAAAATACGAAAACATCATCGATTTGCTTTATTCCGACATCGTCGGATACAAAACGGCGATATCGGAAATCACCGGCGAAGCGTTCAGCATCGCAGATTTGGATTACGACACGGATATGACGCCGGAATACGACGCGGAAGAAGTTTACGACATGTACCTCGAAGAACTGGACGAGGCGTCCAGAATCGAAGATATGAAGCAAATGGGGCTGAAGGCGGAGTTCTTCAGAGACCTTATCGATCAATCGTATTATTCGGCCGGATTGAGGGTTCTTTCCGACGAATCGTTGCGCAGGGAAATCATGGATTACGATGCGGTTCTGATAAACATCGGAAAAGCGGTGATGGAAGAAGATTCGCTGAGGAAACACTTTCTCTGAAACCGTGACGGACAGAATATGCAGACGAAACAACGTCCAACGGGATTGAATGAAACATCGGCATGCGGACAAACAATCATTATAACTTCAATCATACATGCGAAGTCGCTGAATAATCAAGGAGGGATTCAGAAAAATGTCATTTTCAACATGCAAATACGACCGTGAGCTTAGATTCATCTGGTCCAGACTCAACTATTTGAAGAAGAATATGGACTCCGGCAAAATCATCGGAGACGAACTGAAAGAAGCAGAAAAAGAATACGACATGCTTCATGAACGGCAGAAGGATATTGAAACCACATACATAGACGGCGGATTGGGCGATTACCTGGTTGAATTCAAAGCCCGCTGCTTGTCGCCGCCCCTCAATCCCGAAGATTTCGGATTGTTTCTTGAAGGGGATGATGACGAGGACGAGGCCGTCGAAGTTCAATGCCCCGCCTGCGAACACCCGTTGGCACAGATTACGTCCATAAACATGGAAATCGCCGAATTGGACAACGCATTGGTCAACGCTCAGCTGAACGGAAACGATGCCGAGTGCAAGAAATTGGAAATGTCCATCGAATCCCTGAAAGCCAGACGAGCCGATCTTATCGAACTGTCCAGAGCCATGGAGAGAGAAGCCGAAGAACAGGAAGAACCCGTTCAGGTCTCCGACGCCGAACTTGATGAAATCAAGAAGGATGTCGCCTCTCTCAGAACCCAGATGGGCATACTCCGTTCAGACGTTCTGGAACTCAAGGGATTGGTGGCCCAACTGTCCGATTACATAGACGTGCGTCAACGGTGATATCGGTACAAACAACCTTTCCCGACCGAACCGCCGGGAAAGGTTTTTCAAAACAAATTTGCGAAAATCAATCATCGGGTTCGTAAATGAACCCCCTGGTGTATCCGCCGCGGTCATTCTTGATGATTTTCCTCATACGGACCATCTCTTCTTCCGGGTAGCCCATAAGAGCGCTCAGGGCATAAGCGACTTCGATCAAATCGATCATAACATCGGGATCGTCCTTCTCAAGGAATGTCTCGGCATTACGCAACAATCTTTTCTTCAGCATATCGAAACGTTCGTTCCGGTCGGATTTGCGGAAGATTCCTTCGTAACCTTCGCCGTCCATCAGGTCCGGTTCAAGGTCTCTCACAACTCTTACGTCCTCATCGCGCATGACTGAGTGAGCGACGAAGGGAATAAAAAATTAACCCAAGGTCAAGCAAATTCATTATACGGATAACCGCATTCTGAAACCATGTTTGCGGATGCCTGCGAGAAAGCGGCCAAATTCGTACGTCCGGTAATCATATCCACCCGCCGAAGGGACGGCGTGGTGGAAGCATCCTGCGGTACGTTCTTCGTAATCAACGACAAGGGATGGATCATAACCGCAGGTCACCTTTACGACAAATACGTAAAATTCCGTTCCGATGCGAAAAGAAAAGACAACGACCCTACAATATTGACGAACCATTCTTTTTGGTGGGGTTGGGACGGGGTGCATTTGACAAACATTTACGTCAACAGACAAATCGATCTCACCATAGGAAAACTGGAACCTTTCGATCCCAGTTGGATCAAAGAATATCCGGTGTTCAGAAATCCGGAAACACTCCGGCCGGGAACAAGTCTCTGCCGTTTGGGATTCCCTTTTGTGGAAGTCGCTTCTGATTTTGACGAGGACACGAAATCATTCAAGATTCGAAAAGGCGTTCTGCCGATGACGCTGTTCCCCAACGAAGGGATGCATACAAGAAACGTGTTCAAGGGCAAAAGCAAAGACGGGAACTACGACATGCTGTACGTGGAAACGTCCACGCCGGGCCTGAGGGGGCAGTCAGGAGGGCCGATATACGACCGGAACTGCAGGATATGCGCCGTTCAGGTGCAGACCGCCCATTTTCCCCTTGGATTCCATCCCGCCATCGAATACGAGGGGGAAACCATGGTTGAGAACCAATTCCTCAACGTAGGGCTGGGAATCCACGTAAAGACGTTGCTGAAGATACTGGAAGACCGGAACGTGAAGTTCCGGGTTGACGGTAAACCGGACAGCAATGAATTCTGAATGACCGATTGATTCATTCCGTGGAAATTGCGGCAACGGGGCAGGCATCCACCGCCGACTGAACGCATTCCTCTTCATTCTCTTCCGGTTGTCTTTTGACTCTGGACACGGATTCCATGTCGAGTTCGAAAATCACAGGGCATTCTTCTTCGCATCTTCCGCATCCGATGCATTCGTCTTCGTCGATTATGACTATCATGATTTTAGGGGGATGAGCGTTTGTTATAATTGGTTTTTTCGTTTCTTCTCCTGTGCTTTATCGTAGTATTCCCGGAGTTCTTCGACGGACAGGGTGCTGTTTCTTCTGCGGTGAATCATGCGGTGACAGTTGGAACACAGGCAGGTAAGGTCTTGGACGGGATCGATGAGAAGCTCCCCTTTAAATGTCGAAACGGGTTTGTTGTGATGTACTTCGATGAATCCTTTGCCGGGATTTCCGTAGCTTTCTTCGAAGTTGAAGCCGCATATCATACAGCTGCGACCGTGAGCCCTGATGGCGTTTTCACGATTTCGGGGATCGCGTTCATAACGTGTTGAATATACCTTGGTTTCTTTGCCGTCTATATAGCTTTCAAAAACGTCTTTGCGATTAACGTCGTCAAAATATCCAATTTCAGAAGATATGGAAATTTCGTAGTTGTTATCCGAGGCGTGTTCAAATGCTAAATAAGGAAAGTCTTCGGGATTGAAGAGAGAATGATTTGGAAAATTTCTACAAAGCTCTTTACTTAATTTTGAATCCCAAAAAACCTAATTTGACCTAATTAACCAGACTCCCTTGCAAAATAAGCGGGTATATGTTCCTCTTCTTCAATCAGAGTAATTATACGCTTTTTCCCATGTTCCATATCATCTACGTTAAAAAATTGATATGATTTTCTAGAGGGTGTCAAACCCCGATGTTCAAAGCATGATTTATCTGTTCTTTTGGCGGTTATTTTATTACCGAAACCGACCCAAGATTTATTTTTAAAATCATATTCTTACCAAATTTTTCTTATTTGAAACCACATTTCAAATATATCATAGCTCACTGTCTTCCTTTTACTAAGTCCAACATTATAAATATTGTTTACGAAACCTATTTAACACGTTTAGATTCTTTATTATTAATGTCTGACTCATCCTTCAAATTCCTCAATATTAAGAAAAAATATGATTCAGACGAACGTGAGAAACAAGATTATATTTTACAGAATTTTTATATTCCCTGCTTATCTAGAACTATTGAGTATTCAAGACTTACTGGGTTTTTTACTTCGACATCGCTTTCAGTTACCTCGCGTGGAATTGCTAATTTGATTACAAACGGAGGTCGAATGAGATTAGTGACATCCCCGAGATTATCTCAGTCGGATAAGCAGGCTATTGCAGATAATGTGTGTTCAGAATCAGAAGTTATCGAAAGATCTCTAATTAGGGAGATATTTGAGAATAATATTGTAGCAAATAAACATGTTGAGGCATTAGGTTGGATGATAGCTAATAACATACTCGAAATAAGATTGGCTATAATTTTAGACGAGGAAAACAATTCATCTGATGTCGAAGGTACTAATGATTTTGCTATGTTCCATACCAAAATAGGAATTATGACGGATAATCATGGGAATAGAATATCGTTTTCAGGATCTATCAATGAAACTAAAACAGGGTGGACTCGTAATATTGAATCATTCGACGTTTTTTGCGAATGGAAATCCTCAGATCAAGAAGAATATCTACAAGGTCATGTAAATGAATTTGAAAAATATTGGAAGCTAGGTGACAATGGTCGGTGTAGAACTATTGCATTTCCAAAGAATGTTGAGAATCTTTGGACCGAGGGTGTTACATCTGATTTAAAATCACTAAAAATATTCAAAAAATCACAAAATGAAGAAGAAAAAGAGAGAGGTTTTTCACTGCCATCCGGATTCAAATTGAGAGATTATCAAGAGAAGGCTGTGGAATCATGGGCAGGACAGGAATATAGAGGGTTATTCGACATGGCTACAGGTACCGGAAAAACTAGTACTGCCATTGCAGCCGCGCTCCGATTATATGAAGATAAGAATCAGGAAATCTGTATTATCGTAGCATGTCCGTTCTTACACCTAGTTGAAATGTGGGTAGAGGAATTTAGATTATTCGGCGTAGATGGAGTCATCGAAACTCACTCTCAATCCAAGAATTGGAAGCGTGATCTTTCGAACAAAATACGCCTATACAATACGAAAGGTAAGTTTTTCGTCGTAGCGACAACAATCAATACGTTTTCTACTAAATATTTTCAAAATGCTTTAGAATCTATCAAGGGCGATGTACTGTTAATCTCTGATGAAGTCCACAGAATGGGCACTGGTTCTTACAGTAAGGGACTTTCTGATAAAATACGGTATAGGCTTGGCTTATCTGCGACTATAGACCGATGGAACGACCCCTCCGGAACAAATCGATTATTGAAATATTTCGGAGAGAGGTGTATTGTCTATGACTTAAAAAAAGCAATGGATCAAGGCATGTTGACACCGTACATGTACTATCCAATTCCCTGCTACTACAGCGACGAAGAATATGAAAGAATTGTGAATGTCAATAGAACCATTGACGAATTAAGTAGTTATGGCGGTTATGCTAACCGCGCTCTAATTCAAAAGGAAAAGGTTAACGGCGTGAGAATAATGGCACAAATGGAGGACAAAATGGTAATGCTGATTAAAGTTCTCCAAAATTACAAAGATAAACATCACATGTTGATTTATTGCGGCGACGCCCGTGTAAATTCTGATGATATCGATGAAGACACGGGTAACATCAATGGTGAAGAAAGAATGGTCGAGCATGTTTCTCGCAGGGTGTATTCCGAGTGTCAAATGGATCTTCGAAAATTTACTTATGAAAGAACGCTGGACGAACGAAAGGACATCATTGAGGATTTTACAAATAAAAACCTTCAAGCACTAATAGCCATAAGATGTTTGGACGAGGGAGTCAACATACCAAACATACGCACAGCTTTCATTCTCTCTAGTAGTGAAAATCCCAAAGAGTATATCCAGAGGAGAGGCCGTGTGTTAAGATTGGCGGAGGGCAAGAATTATGCAGAAATATACGATTTCTTAGCATTGCCTAAGTCCGCATCTTATCATTCATATATATCGGATAAAGATGATATGGATTTGAGACTCGCTGCGCGGGAATTAAAACGTGTTTATGAATTTATGGAACTATCCACGAATAAAGAATATTCTACTAACTTAATTGAAAAAATTGCAAAAATATACAATGTGGGAGATATTGAATCATATGTCAGAAACTGTGAATAATGAGTTAGAGAAGAAACGTATATACAATATGAGGATAAAAATTATTAGTCTAGAACGTGAAAATGTGGCTACTCAGTCACACTCTAATAAAGCTATGGTGAATAAAATAGCCGATATTATTAAAGAGGAGGCGTTAAAACGATATTAACCCGCATAGAATTGAATAACTTCCGACAATATAAAGGCAAAAGTGAAGTTCATTTCTCAAAGGATCCCGATAGAAATACGACAGTGTTCCTGGGCGATAACAGTGCCGGAAAGAGCACACTTGTCGAGGCGTTCAGATGGGCGCTTTATGGAAGAGATTTGAACTTGGATTATAAACAAGATGTTCTGAACAAAGAAGTCGTTAATGGGATGTATTCAGGCAAGGAAGAAAAAGTCAGCGTTGAAGTTGAACTTATCCATAGCGACATAAGGCATGTTTTTAGAAGAGAGGTCTTGTACGTATGTACGGATATAGGTAAAGTTAGGGTAAAGGATGAGCTTCCGGTTTTCGCGTGGGTATATGATGACGGAGACAAAGAACGTCGAGAAAATCCTCATGAACTTATACAGAAAATACTACCCGAGTCCCTGGCCGGATATTTCTTCTTTGATGGAGAACACATTGAGAAATTACATCAATCGAAAAACCTCAAGGATTCCATATCAATTTTAATGGGGCTTAAACCGTTGAAGGAAGCTGTAAACCATCTAAAAGAAGTAAATAAAGCTTTTTTGAATCAATGTGCATCCGGCACCTCAGCCAAGGAACAGGATTTACAACGGAAATTGGAGCAAAACCAGGAGGCTTTGAAAGAGGCTGAAAAGGTTTTGAAACGTGAAGAAAAAAATGTTGAAATTTTACGTGAACTTTTTGAAGAGGCAGAACAGAATTTCAATGATAATAAGAAAACTATAGACTATTCCATTGAAATTAAAAAGATAGATGCCGAATTGAAGAAAAAATCTGAATATATAAATAATGTCTTGATAGAAATCTCTGAGATTTTCAATAAAACATATCTGAATATATTCTCATATGATATTGTCACTAAGTCTTTGGAACTTTTGAATGAATCCATGAATAATAAAATAATCAAGGAGAGTGTTCCGGGAGTAAATGCAGAATCTATTAATAGAATATTAGAACGAGGAAAATGCATTTGCGGCTCTGAATTGAAATCTAATCCTGAGCTTATTGAAAATCTTAAACTGGAGTTGAACTTTATACCGCCTCGTTCGATTGGTACGGAGATATTGCTCTTCAATAAAGGCGTTAAAGCAGAAAATAATGCAGTACCTATTTACAAAGATAATTTAGAAAAAAGATACATGACATTTATAGATCAGCTTGATGAGATAGATAATTTAGAGCGCAGACATAACGAATTGTTATCCAAATCTGCAGGTCTATCTGACGAGGAAGCTAGTAAAATTGCTAAGAAATACAATAGTTATAAACAACAATATAACACAGCTACCTCTAAACTCCGCAGTTTGGATAGTCGAGTTATTGATGCCGAAAAGGAGTTAGGAAAGACCGAAGACGACATTAAGAGACTGGCCATAATCGATGAGAAAAACAAGGTCCCTATGCTTTGTTCAAGATATACTGAACAGTTAATCGCTGAAATTCAAAGTACTATCGATGTAAAAGAAAAAAACATCTACAACGAATTCAGTCATAAATTGGAAGAAATATTTGAAAAAATGTATCATGGGGAGCGTGTAATCGGCTTGACAGAAAAATACGAAATAAAACAATATACGGCTGCCGGAGAGACTTCCCTGTCTACGGGTACAAAGGTTATGCTTGGATTTGCCTTTGTTGCTACACTGCTGTCCATGGCTCGCGAAGAGTTGAACAGAGGAGATTCAGATGTAGAGACGGAACCTTATCCGTTAGTCATGGATGCACCCACATCTGATTTAGACGCTACACATATTGGTAACGCTTTTGAATATATTTCTGATGTTGCGGAGCAGATTATACTCATGATGACTGATAAAGACTGGGAGCACGCAAAAAATGCATTGGGTCATCGCATTGATAAGGTATATCGGCTAAGTAAAACAAGTGAGACTCATACGAAAATTATAGAGGAGGATCAAAATGTTCGATAAAGCGATTTCAATTGACAGCGAATATAGAAATAAATTTATGCATCTCAGGCAGCCAATTCAACCCGATAGATATCCCAAAAAATTCTACATCTTTACCCGCTACATAGACATATTGATGTGCGGCGCATTAGTCGGATTCAAATATAACAGAAAGAAAGGAGAAGGTGCTCCTGCCCCTGGCAGTGGTGATGAAGAATCAGAAAGGTCAATCGACGCAACAATTCCCATAAAAACTGTATTGGATGAGAGAGAACGATTACTCAACATATACAGAATGATAATGCTTAACGAAGATGATCGCAAATTATCCGTTGAAGAACGTATAGACAACGCGTTTAGGTATACGGATGATAACGATGAAAGAGTCGCTGAGAATATAGAATTGATGATGTCCTACGCCTATGGCGGTGTAGACATTCTATATGAAAAATTTGGATCCATCAGCACACAAGAAGATGCCGTAGATATAATGAACCGGATTTACGACGGTTTGAAGATTGAGGATAAAAATAGTATAACCATAGATCAGTAATTTTAACCAGAATTACTGTCTTCAGTATCGATATACATTTCAACCGAAGGGCTACAGAGTTCTTTGAAGAAATCCGTTGATGAATTGGTTTTAGTATAGAGATCGGACAGTAATTTTAAACCGTTTTCTAAATGAAATTCCATAACTTTGTTAAAATCAGCCATTCCAAATTTTTCATCTAATTGTTGAGAAGCCATTGCGAAAAACACATCTTTATCAGATTCGAGAATTGGAGATAAATCGATATGGACAGCGTTTTGTTTGACCTGATTTAAATCAACACTGTTCTTAGACTGTAGAGATACGGCAATGGACATCCTACAAACAATATTTTTAGCCAGTCTGAGGCTGGAAGATAGTGAATCTAACATTTTTACGGATGTATCAGATATGTTGACAATGTCTGTCATTTAAACACCAAAATAGCCTGATTTTACTTTATTTATAACATCATTTGTCAAGGTGTATGACTTATTCAAAGATCCTTTCATGAAGTTATAGCTATCTGTATCGATTTCCCGATCATGGGATAAGATAATCGTTTGTTCGGCAACGATAGGGAAATAATATTTAATTAGATTTTTAACGTGATGGGAATCCATTCTCCCCAAGGGAGAATCGACTATCAACGGCATTTTTACATTTGAAATCTGCACCAAACCATATACTATAGAGTACATAAGTATCCCTTTCTCGCCCTCGGATATATACTCCACTCGGACAACATTACCGTCATAACCCATTAGGATTAATTCATAATCTTCAGTGATATGAATTTCTTTTATCATATCGTCTTTATTAGCCAATATTGGATAAATCATGTTTATTTCGTTATTTAAATTTGAAAGAGTATGACGTTCAATCGTGAGAATCCGTTCATTTATCAGCCCCAGGACATCATCTATAGTATCCACAGATTTTTTCTCTGATTCATTGATGATAGTTTTTCTCTCTTCAACCCGTATTTTACGATTTAAATCATAGACTATGGATTCGTGATTTTTGATTATATCTTCTAAACGTTTAATTTCGATATTTGCATCGTCAATACTTTTACTCAATCCTTCATTCTTTGAAGCTAAAATCAATGCATCGTTAGAACTCTTCCTTCTCAAAAGGGTCTCCTGTTTCGATATCTCATAATGTAGTTGTTCTCGTCGTTCAACTGCTTTCAAAAAGTTGTGAATTTCAGAATCGCTTACCACAAAAGACTCTAATCTTAGCATGTCTTCGAAGGATATGTTAGACGTGTTATCTAAATCCGATTTATCTTGTTCTAATTTTTCTATGAGCGTGGTTAGTACATCACCTATAACTTCAGCATCAATTTTATCTTCGAAACTCTGTAGAATGTTCGGCCAGATTGCCATTATCTTTTCCGAGGTATATTTTGATATAACCCCATCATTATTTTTCTTGGCCGAATCTAGAGTAATATCCAGTTGCTTTGCCGACAATAAGAAAGGGAGTTTATGATGACAGAATTTAACAAAATCCGAGTCAATCATATCATATTCATACTTCATCCGAGATATCTTCTCTCTAATACCCTCGATATCCGATTCAGAATTGCCGGTGATTCTTTTAATTTCATCATTATTGAAATTGAATTTATCCAGATATGAATTTCTTTTTGATAATACATTTATCCTTTTATTTTCAGATTTAGAAATTTCTCTTTTGATAAAAGCTATTTGCCCCTCAAGGGTGGAAATCTCTTTTTGAGAAGTTTTCTTTGTGGATTTGGAGATTATATTTCTGCGTACTACATACAAGTCTCTTTTCAAATCATCCAGCTCTTTAATTCCGGTAAGATCTCTAATTGCAGATTTTAAATAGTTTATTGATTCGTCAGAAGAGATGGTATTCCGAACCGTTTCACCATCAAATAGAAAGTACTGGGATACATTCGGAGGAATTAATCTTTCAACAAAATAAGACCAATAATTCTCACTAATTACTTCAAGTGAGAAATATTCTCTTCTAAGAGTTAAATTTTCCACATAGCTTTCAGAAATTTTCTTAAATTCGCGCCTAATAATTATTGGATGATTATTCTGATTTATTGTGATTTTTAATGATATAAAAAAACTATCTGGTATGGTTCCATTTCTAGCATGCACATTATCCAAATAGTTTTGATATGCTCTTTTGGACATCTGAGTTCCATTCATTTTGTTGCCATATAGGCATAATCGAATTGCTTCAGAAAAGGATGTTTTTCCTGAACCGTTAAGTCCTCCGATTAATATTATATTTTTTGAAAGTTCGGTTAAATCATTGTTATATTCCTGAGTTTTTATCGAGAGATCGAAGATATTGATTCCGGGATAGTTTTTAAAATTTGAAATGGTGAGTTCATCTATTATCATTTTTATCCTCCACCATTTTATTCATGGAAAATTCGGATATAACCTGTTCTAATTTCTTATAAACACCAACCCTTCTAGAGATGGTTGAAAAATCTTTTTCTACTGCCAGTAGATTGTCTAAAAGTCTTTCTTCTGGAGTGTTACCGTGTGTAAATCCATCACCTAAAGCGTACGCATCGGAAGTATCACCATCATATACCCAGGCCATTTTTATTAAAGTTATTTCATCATCTGATATCAGTTCTATATCAGGCTCGGTCTCTCTTAAACCATCTTGAATTTCCAATAGTTTTTTCAATAAATAATGACGTGTTTTCAAAGTGAATGGTCCAAGTACCATAAATCCGTTTGAATCCAATTCCTGAGTTTTATTGTAATATTGATCATAGAACTTATCCAGACGTTGATTTCTTCTGTGCTTTTCTCTACAATCTGGATTGTCTCTCATCATTTTGAGAGAATTCCTAAATTCTAACAACGGTAAATACTCTTCATGGCCTTCGTTGATAAGACTTTGAAGAGCCTTATCCACTTCAACGACAGTACATGTCCAACAGCCAAATCTACTATGTCCTGAAGAGGCGGAATCTCCATCTATCATAAAGTCAATTTCAGAATTTTCACCTTTGTAAAGATGATATAATTCTATATTAGACTCGTACCATCCAGTATTCTTCCGTAATAAAAAATTCCAAACTTCATCTTCAGTTAGATCTTCTATGGGCGCATAGATAAAAGCGCCACTTATCGAATTGTGTTTTCGTAAATGAAAGCCACTTATCTCATGCTTAGTCATGCTTTCTGCACGTGCTTTGCTTTCAGACTTCCGCGTACCAAGTAATATGCAGACTTCTCCGTTAATTCTAACATTATTTAGGATATATTTGTTCATCGGATCTATTTTTAGCCTGCTTGTGCACCATCTAAACCATCTGTTGGGGGCAGGATATCCTCGTCCAATGACATTTACCCAAAATGTGTCTGAAATATTAGGTCTCAATAGCTTTATCTCTACTGGATAGTTTTTACTGGTGGCCATATTCTCAATGTCCAGACACATCTTCTTTAATCTCTTAATTACGGGGGGAGATTCCACCATTGTGTTTGTGGAAAGTATGAATATTTTTTTATTTCGATGTTCGGGATTGAGTCTTGATAGCATTTCAAAAACTAACTGAACAATCATGGTGGAGTCTTTGCCACCGCTGAAGCCTACAATCCACGGTCTGTCGTTAGATATGTATTCTAACCTCATCTCTTCAAGAATTATATCAATATCTCGCGACATCTTAACCTACGTACTTCACGTATAATCCCGGGTATAATAAGAATTGTGTAGTATATAGGTGATTAATAATACAAAATTATATTCCACGTTATTTTGTTTTGACGTCTCTTCGACACCCTCGGCATAAAATCGAATAATTTTCAGATTCCGGACAGCGCCACAGCTGAAACATGAGCGGAAAAGCACTCAAAATCCAATTAACCGATTAAATCCGACGGATCCATGCCCAATATACGCAGAAAAACCTTCAACTGCTGTTTTTCCGCGACGGGACCGTCAAGATAAATCCGTTCCTCAATTCTGTTCAAACGAACGGACGTATTCCGAATCATACCGAACATGCGATACGCGGTTATGTTCCTGGGAATACCGAATCCTTTGCCGTATTCTTTCCGCGTGAGCAACTGCATCATACGTCTGACGAGAACCGCTATCGCTATGGAGAAAAGCATTACCGCTTCCCGTTTGGGCGATTCGAAGAACACCTGATCCGCACCGAGTTTGGATTTCATCTCTCCGAAGACGTTTTCAATCTTCCACTGTTGTAGATAAATGCGCATAACATCTTCGCCGGCAGTTCCGTCGACTACGTCCTCGAACGTCACGTCGGAACGTGGAAGGGACGTCACGATTACTCTGATATCCCGTTCCTCGGCCATCTTTCTCGCACGGGTTTCGTTGATGACGTTTTACTTCCAGCATAGCATCTTTTTCGCAGACAAACGTCTTCTTTGCAATCTTCGTCAAACGTTCGTTCACATCCTTCCCGACTTTTTTGCGATAGAAGTTCAGAGAATGTTCTGTGTCGCTTTCTCGATAAGCGATGAAACGGAGTTTTTCCCCGTTGGCGATTGCGTCAAGATCGCAAATCTCGTACTCCCGGTTCGGATCTCTCACGATGGTTATGTTGCTGCCGTCGATATGGTAGTATTTTGAGACGATGCCGTACTGTGCTTTGGCTCTCGAAGCGATGTTGTAGTACATCAGTTCAAGATCGCCGCCGAAAATCGTATCCATGGCTCTTCCCAGGGATACGTCGTTCAAAGATCGGTGATTGACCTTTGCGCCGAACAACGTGTCCACCGGCAATATCCGTAGAACGACGATATCGCCGTCAGCGAACGTTTCAGATTCTCCGTGAACATTGTGCCGCATATTGCTTTCAATGCGTTTCCGGGACTCAGCACGCGTTGGAAACGGTCCCATTCCGTGTTCTCGTCGATGTATTCGGGAATGTCGATTGTTTTCATCACTGCCATTCCGAGGGCGGAGCCTGCGCTGATGCTTTCGATCTCTTCCGAATCGTCATCGAAAGTGAACTTCTTTCCGAAATCCGCGCTCGGTTCTTCCCTCATTGGCTGTTCATCCGTTCTTTCCGCAAAAATAGCGCCCGATCAATCGATTTTCAGTGATTTCGCCATCTTTCTGAATGGTTACTTTATCGATTAGCTTTGCTAATCGATAAAGTACCTCAATCTATATATAGCGCTCCGTCCATGCAATACACAGCGTCCGACATCAGCGAAAGCTATCGCTGACGCTTCATTTTTCCAACAAGATCACGCAGAAATCGCACGGAATCAGTAATTATTCACAAAAATACAGGGGGTGTCGAAGAGACGTAGAATTAGCTTCAGTATCAAAATCCACTCATTGATCAATCTATTGACCTAATCTAATTATGAAAAAAATATATTGAAAGAAAAGCACATTTTTCAACAGATCTCAATGATCCTCTCCTAATTTACTTGACTGGGAGTCGAGTCAATTAAAGAATATTGGCATACTCAGCGATGTAAAAGAAGATTTTTTAAAATCAATTATATTTACCTCATAGAAAAAAAACTTCCAGGTTCGAGATTCAAAGAACGAATATTTTACGCCGTCAGATATTCGTAAATATCACTTCTCACCGGGCGTTCCAACTTTAAGTTGAACCTGACGACATTGTATTCTTTGCCCGACTCATCAACATCCGTATCATCGACAGCGCTGGTGACATCAGCCTTTCCCAAATAGTAGAAATCGACATTGTCGTCAGAATCACTTCGCTTCACGAAGAGATAGTTCGATATTCCCAACTCCTTACTGTTGATAATTTTTTGAATTTCAGGACTCTCTATCGTCCTGGAATGTTTGGACATCCACTGCATAGTGGAAGAATCAATGAACTTGTCATCATATTCCACAACAGAAGTGATGTTTTCATCTTTGTTGTAAGTTATGAAGATAGGCATCGATTTTTCATTCATGACGTACCCTCCAATGTTTAAAGATGGCATATACTGTTTCCAATTCAACAATCGCATAACTTCCATTCTTTTGTATCGGCCATACATCTTGAATCCGTCATCTACCCTGTCTTTGTATTCATCAGAATAAATTTTCAAACCGCACTTAACGGCATCTTCAACATAATATCTGAATTCATGACTTTCAAGGATCTTGTCGAAGTACTCTGATCTGACTATGACTTCATTGACAACGTTGATGAATTCTTCACTTTTATTCCTGTAAGAGGAATCTAGAACGGAAATTGCAGAATCCAGCGAATCCGTATCGGTTACGTCGATTAGGAATTCTTCTTCAAGAATATCTTTCACCCGTCTTTTCTCAACAGATGTATGTTTGAGCAATTCTCTCAATATAACCAATTCCTGTGCCCTCAATCCTGTGGAGAATGTATTGGTTATTGTTTTTAATGCTTTAGATTCAGATTCCCCTAGCTTCTCAACACCGGAACCCCTTAACGAAGCCTGAATGTCGTTAAGACTTCCGAATGCGGTTATCACAGCCCGAGGGTCCAATTCTTTACCGTCATATAATTCTGATAAGGAAATCAGTCGACCATACATATCGACAAGTTTGCTGTAACTTTCTTTGACATAGGCCTTTTTGCTAAGATTCGAACTCGATATAGATTCGAATATCTTCTCCTTGGCAATTTCATCAAAACTTACTGTAGACGTGCCGGGAATCAAGGCATTGCCTTTGAACATGAATTGTCTGAGATTGTCCTTTATGCAACTCTTGTCGCCCGACAGCGCGACGGCTATCAGAAAATTGCTTTTGTAATTTCCTATGAAGTCCAGAACCACCAGGAAATCTTTCAGATCATCTCTTCTCCTGAGCCCTCTACCGAGTTGTTGTACGAATATGATTGCAGATTCAGTAGGCCTTAACAAAATCACTTGGTTTACGCTCGGAATGTCAATCCCTTCGTTGAAGATATCTCGCGTAATGATGTAATCGAGCCCACCTTCATAATCACCTTCCAATCTGTTTATGGCATCCTCGCGTTCCTCATTGGAAGATCTGCCTGTCAGTGCAATGGTTCTCAATCCTCTTTCGTTGAGTTTAACCGATAATTCCTCACATTCGTCCACATTGCTGCAGAAAATTAACCCTCTCAGCCTCGATCCTGAATATCCATAGTATTTCGCTTCATTGAGAATATGATCTGTCCTTTCGTCCGACGTCAACAAATTAAAATCGGCATCTTCACCCAGCAATTCTCCGTTTACCGTGATATCCCGTATTCCAAAATAATGAAACGGACTCACCATACCGAAATTCATTGCGTCTTTCAAACGAATTTCCTATGCGATGTTATAGTCGAATGTGCTGAATATTTCTTTGGCATCGGTCCGTTCAGGGGTTGCGGTCATCCCCAACAAAAACTTAGGTTTGAAATAATCGATGATTTTCTTATAATGGGATGCGGCGGAACGATGTGCTTCGTCACATACGATATAATCAAAGTAAAACGGATCAAAACGCGATAGATTATGATCCAACGACATTGACTGAGTTGTGGAAAATAAATAATCCGAATCAAAATCTTTACGTTCGCCCGTAAGTTTACCTGCTTTTATATCCTTGCCAAGTACTTTTTTGTAAGAATCAATGGCATCATTCAGAATCTTGTCCCGGTGAACCAAAAACAACAAACGTTTGGGGTTGAAATTTTTGACATCAAAGGCTGAAAGATAAGTTTTTCCGGTACCGGTGGCAGAAACAATCAACGCCCGATCCTTTCCTGAATCTCTGATGCTTTGCAGGTTCCTCAAAGCATCCATTTGCATCAGATTGGGTTTTGGTGCCTTGTCGGATTCCAATTCTATTTTTTCTTCTTCGTGATGTCTCTTTGATTTTTTAAACCGCGGGATATAATCGATGATCCACTCTTCGGTTAGATATTCTGCATTCTCCCACATGGATTCAAATTCGTTTTGAATTTCGGTGAGGAGCGATACTTCATTGGAAGACACGAGCAGATTCCATTCTTTGTTCTGACACAATGCTCCCGCGGTGAGATTGGAACTTCCGACAAGAGCCGTCGTTTTACCGTCTTTGGTAAACATATACGCCTTGGTGTGGAAATTTTCCTTTGTATATATCCTGACGTCAATGTCATCGAACTCCAAAAGTTTTTCAAGTGCTTCCGGATCATTGAAATTAAGATAATCTGTAGTTAAAATTCGACCTCTTTTGTTTCCTGTGTTGAAACGGCGAAGTTCTTGCAGTAAAGCGGTCACTCCGCTCATTGAAATGAATGCTACGGAAAAATCAAAACTGTCACAGGTTTCAAGATTTTTTGATACGGTCGTTATGACTTTCTGCTCGTTCTCAGGGCTGTTGTATATGAAATTCAGATCTTCGGTGCATTCCATATACCGGTTGACGAGATTCGATACTGATTTTGAAGATTCGCCCTGCATTGCTTTAAGAGCTACCGGATTTTATATCAACTTGCCGGAGCCAGATCTAAAGCATTTCGATGCATTAATCGGTACTCTTTAATAAATCTCAACAATTCTTATGTTAATGTGTTTAAACAACGGAGCCGGATTAATTGATTAAAAATGAAACATATTCCGTATTGTACAACGGATACAGTCTTCCAAACAAACTTTCCGAGATTGAACATCTGTTAAAAAACGGAATAAAGTATTCTGGTTCGGATCCTCAACAGACACAAAATATCTTTCTGATAAATTTAAAATTTTCTTCAAATACCGTTTGCTTCAATCCTATGAAACAAAGATTCGGAACCAATTTACAATAATTGATGGAAATTTTCAACAGAGCCGTAGCCTCTTCGATGAATTGTCAAAATCCAATCCTGATTTCAACTCCGGACAATACAGAGTTGAACACGGCCCCAACAAGAACATCGTTGTCAAACCAAGCGCAGGAACAGGAAAGACCACTGTGATGATTGACAGAATCATGTACCTTCTCCACGCGAAAGATGCGAATCTTTCTGAAATTGCCATGATCACATTCACCAATAATGCAACCAATCAGATGAGTCGTCGTGTTCAAAACCAAAAACGATTGTTGATGAAGAACCTGAACAAAAAATTGTAACGAGAGGGTCTCAAACTCATGAATATGATAGAAACATCTCCAGGAGCAAATTGATTTCCATGTTGAAGTCAGTAAATATTTATCATATTGATCTGGGGCCCAAAGCTCCCGTCTGGATTATAGACGGTCCCGGTGTAGCTGACTACATAGAAGACTTTGAAGAGCGGGGATATTCTTTCAAATATTCACCCAATGGTTCTAAAAGCACGCGCGGCAAAGCCGCTTATTTCACATAGCTGAAAGACTGATATCGAAGGTGAATTGACATGAGATACGCCATCGTAACCCCTCAAGGGTCAACATACGCACCGGACGGCAGTTGCATCGAGAACGTACAGGTTTTGGCCTTCATAGAGGCATCCGATTCAAATGAAGCCCTGTCTGTGTTCGAAAAAGAATTTCTGCCTGATTTACAGGAAAAGGGTTTCAACGAATACTCCTGCTTCCCGAAGGAATAACAAGAGTATTCGTAATAAAATCAGAAATAACTTCTGCTGTACGAATTGAAACACTCAAGACAGACCTTTTTTCCTTCCTGAATACGAATTAAATCTTCGCGTGCCGATTCTTTGCATAATTCGCACTCGACGCTGTTGAAAATCTTGGCTTCCTTGGGGAGATCGAAAGGGGGCTCCTTTATTTCGCATATCTTGTCTTTGGGCGCATTGAGGATGTAATTCATCGCTTCATCACGTTCCATCTCCCTGTGGGCTCCTTTCATAACAATACGGACCTTTTTGCCTGAATTTCTGTCAAAGAAAGAGTAAGCCTGTTTTCCTCTTATTTTGAAAAGCAGATTTCCTTTGCCCGCGGTGCATGAGAACAACACCTGCACGGCGTCGACACTGCAGGCATCGTTTTCGGCAACACACACGATTTCTTCGTCTGAAGCTTTTTCTAAGGGAATACCCAGTTCCTCAGCGCCGATCTCGGCGGCTCTGAAACCCAAAGCCAATCCGGGACAGGAATGTCCGTGAAATTCAATGCATTCATTCCAAAGTTTATCATTCATGACAGAGGAAATTACGTGATACTATTCAATGATTTGTATCTTATTCGTGTTACCGATTTATATTTAAATAATATTTTACTACGTCGGATTCACATACATTTTTTAATCCGGTGTCGGAAATCAAGCAATAATCAAAAATCAGTCACTTCTTCCATCCGATTCATCGATTTCCCCGGAAAACAAGTTCTTTGTCGACTCCGTTTCACCGGTGGGGTCCTGAGATTGCAGTATATTGCCGACAATATCTTTCAGATCGTTCAGCTCTTTCCGGATGTCATCGAGAACTTCCACGGTCGGATCTTTGCTTCTGAAGTACTTGTTTCCCATCAGATGATTGGCTTCCAAAACCATGTAGCTGTTGTAAACGTGTCCCGATGAATCTTTGTAAGTGATGTTTACTTCATATTCTATCTCGGATTCCCGTTCTCCCATTCCGGCAACGGTTCCGAACAACGTTCGTCTACTGTCATTGGGTGGCAAAAATTGAATCGGATATTTTATTATGGATAGGTTATTAAAATTTGAAAATATGGCGCCGCTTTCCAAAAGTTCTTCTTCCCCCTCCAGAGGCAAAACGCTGATGTTTATATCGTGCGCCGGTGCGTTTCCGCTGTTTTGAACCACGACATAAACCAAATGTTCTTTTTCCTCGTATAAGGTGAAATTCACATGCACGTACGGTATTCGGTCGCGTTTCAGCTCTATTGTACTTATGTAACTGAAAACCATCCCCACCGCACCGAAACACGCTAAGGCAACGGTTCCTGCAGCCGTCCAATCCCTTGAGTGCCAGTATATCGCAGTTATTATTGTCAGCGATATTAGGACTGACGTGACGATGGCAAATCCCATCCTGTTCCGTTCAAACCACTTGTTGCGTTCCGACAATTGAATCAACACCCGATTATGTTCAATGATGACTGATTGATATTGCATTAACGTATAGATATACAATATCGGTCACAGGTTGCCATATAAATCTTTAAACGGATGTTTTTATCAAAACTCGTTAGAAATCACATCTTTACCAAAATTTCTTTAAACTGTTCGGTGGGCACTTCGGGATAATCGATGGTTTCGACACTCTCACGATTCCAATATCTTCCGGCAACCGGATGTTCATCCGTCACTTCCATGTGATAGAACGTCTTACCGTCATATTCATAAGATCTTCCGTGCCCTCCGTCAAAACACACCGCCGGAAACATATGGCCGTAAATGGTCACATTGACCACGTCCAATCCGAGATTATGGGCCAAAGAAACATACAGATTCGCCATGCAATCACAATCCCCGACGCCCAGATCGGCAACGGTTATCGGCACCCCCCAAACATCTTCTTCGCCGTAAATATCCTCATCGTGCTTGTATTTGATGTTCTGCTGAATCATCGCCAATACCACTGCGGCCTTTATTCTGTCGTCCCTTCCTTCCAACTGTGACGCCAGCTGCTCCGCGGCCTCAATTACAGCGGGATCGTCTATGGTGGAATAGTAAGGGAGGAAATCCAGAATTCTTAATGTGGGCACCATTCCGGCGTAGGGGCTCTTTGACTTGTCAAAGGTCATCTCGTACGTCCTTGCGCCGTAAATGCACTTGAACTTTATCAAATTCTTATTCAGCATAGGTAGCAAGCCTGCCTATCAGTTCGCCTTCCTTCGCGGACCAGAACTTTTTGTCGCAGACGACGATGAGGTTCTTCTTTGCCCGGGACACTGCCGTGTTTATCACTTTCCGTCCGATGGAAGACTCGTCCATGGTGCTTGTGAATCTCAGCTGAACTTCCCTTTCGACGGTACCGCTGTCGGCGACGCTGAGAATCACGGTATCCCACTCCCTTCCCTGGGACCCGTGGACCGTGAGCACGTTTTCTTTAACTTCCGGTAAGGAATTTTTCAAAAGGTTGACTTGGGCGGTGTACGGAGTCAATATGATGTATTCGCCGTCCTCCATAGGATTGTCGATGAGGAATTCTCCGATAACCTTCACTTCTTCGTAATTCGCCCGGGTTTCTCTTTTGCCCGCAACGGCATCCAAACATTCAATGGCCAAAGGATATTGGGAAACCCCGGTTATCCCGTTCATGTAAATACAATCGTTCAGTATTTCGGCAAAGTTGTTTCCGAATCTGTGGGACACCGTGAGATCGGCCCTCCGGGTCAGTTCAAACACCGGGTCCAAATCTTCCAGATATGCGTTCTGCAACCATTCTATTCCTTTTGTGAAAAAAGATTCCGCGAACAATGCGGGAATATCCCACATGAATCCGTATCTCATGGAGTTGTCATTTTTTATGCCGTCTTCAAGACTGGAACGTTCAACGGCGCACACCGGAGGGAGTTGCAAATGGTCCCCCAGCATCGTGATGGGGACGTTTTCGGCAAACAGAGGAAGGATGTTGATGAGGTTGCAGTATCCGACTTCATCGACGAAGATATGATCGGCGTTCAACAGCATCTTATCTCCGATTTCCGGTATCGGGGCGAATCTTCCCATGAACACCTGCGGCGTCATGGCAAGAACTTTGGCATCCTCCGCTTTCTTGGACGAACTGAACCTTTCGAGCTCCTCCACTTCCTTCCTCAGAGGTTCCATCAGCTCATCGAGTTCTTCGTTGGTCATATTTTTGTACATTTCGATGTCCAAAGCGGCACGGGGTCTGTTGTACAGCGTATCGGCGATGATTTTTGCTTTTGTTTTCACATTGTATTCGTCAAAATCATCCGTCAGGTTTTTGTAGGATTCACTTTCCGACAAAACGGCTTTTATTTCCCGGATGTACGTCCGGACCTGTTTCATTACCCTCTTTTTGCCCGAATAATCGGCATCGGCGTATTCTTCGCCCATCAACACTTCGATTTCATCGAAGTGGGCTTTGAGAACATCGCATTTTCTCTCGAAGATGACTTCTTCGAGCATTCTCATGGCATTTATCTTCGAATGGAGTTTCCCCTGAATCTCTTTGTTTTCGCAAACGTCGGGATAATCCTTTATGAATTCCGACGTGGCCATCCCCAATCTGAGAATGTCCTTCTTCACGTTTATGAAAATACCGTGGGGATCCTCTATTTCTATTATCTTCAGCAAACCTCTGAGAACCTGCTCCACCGCGTTGTTTGTTGGGGCGAATATTGCCACACGTTTCCCTTTTCTGATAAGCTCCATCATCGCGGTTGCAAGAACAAATTGTGTCTTCCCCGTTCCGGGAGCACCCCATATGTAGGATAAATCGGACGAAAGGATTGTTTTGACGGCTTCCTTCTGTTCTTCCGAAGGCTCCATGCCTTCGGGGAATTTGATGGATTCAATGTCAATTTCCTTTTTGTCGGTTGATTCGGGAAGTTCGATTAGGTCTCCAAAATTTTTATAGTAATCTTTGGTCCGGTCAATCAGCCACTTCAGATCGACTATGAGATGTATTTCGTTCCCGGTTCTGCTCAGGGCTTCTTTGTTGAGAAGAGGCATGACATTTTCGCTCGGGAACAGAACAACGGTTGAAGACAGTTCATCGAATCTGTCAAAAGTTACG
Source organism: Candidatus Methanomethylophilaceae archaeon (assembly GCA_050950505.1). GTDB lineage: Archaea > Thermoplasmatota > Thermoplasmata > Methanomassiliicoccales > Methanomethylophilaceae > VadinCA11. Next base: position 1,146,097 of record JBMNHS010000001.1, read on the forward strand.
TCCGGTTCGTAAAATAACTTGTTTCCTATGGTCAGTCCGAGACTGGAGGTATCGCGGACCTTCTTTCCCAGAGTCAGTATAACGTGTTCGCCGCAGATGTCGAAATCCTCGACCTTTGTCATTACCCTTCCCATGGATTCGTCCGAAAACTGATGAGCTTCGATGTAATCGAAATTCGATTCGCAGGATTCCACGCATATTTCCTTCAGTGATTTGTTCCCCATTTTTGCTTCCCCGTTTTTTGAATGATATTCTGATTTTCCCCCGTCAGAATCAAACGTACCATTTCAGATGCTGCAGCGTTGCGTCATCGGGATACAGAGTTTCCAATCTGTTCAGAACCGTTTTTGCGAAATCTTTTCTGACATTCACATACTTGTTGAACAAGCGGATTAAACTGTGTTTGCATTCCGTATCTGTCTGTATCTTTAATATCTGAGCCTCGACTTCACCGTAAAGCTTCCTGGCCATCACGTCAGGCATTCTTTCCCCGTAAGCATTTTTTAAGAATAAATCCTCAAGATTCTCCCCTCTGTAATCGTCCGAGTACCGTTCATCGGCAATCATGGACTCGAAATATTTGGGATTTAATTCTCCTTCATAGGTTCCGTAATGATATCCTATACTTTCGGGCAGAACATTCCGTCTTATAGCGGAAGAATCGATTTCAACATCAATCTCTTTCGGAACGAGAAGGATTTTTCTGACGTCCTCCATTCCGAAATCATCAACGGTTATCTGGTTAACGGTTATTTCTTCAAACCCTTCTTCGTCAAATTCTGCCACGCCGTCTTCGAAGGAAACGGTTGCGGAGTCCCCGTTTTCATAATCGATTACGAGCCTGTACGAAACATTGCCGGCAACATTGTTAACGACTCTGACCTGTCCGTCGGCGATGATATAACCTGCGTTTACCGAAATGGGAAATATCATTTTGCTCATTCCTTGGCCGACTCCCCAGTTATAATATACTAAAAATCGGGGACTGTTCACATAGGGTGCAATCTTTGTAATTTCAGTCAGATTGAAGGTATTGACACCGTTTTCAAAAACTCCTTTCAAAGGGGAAGCTTCCGACACAGATATGGACAGATATCCTCCGTCTTTGTCCGGAGTTTTCACGTGAAGCAGATCCGATTTCAGATCTTTGTAGTAATATTTCTTGGAATTGAAGATGAGCCAATCCTTTCGGTTGAAACTGTATCTGAACGAGGGTATGTCGACGGTTATGTCATATACTCTTCCTCGGCTGGATTCAAAGGGAAATGTGACCTTATCATCCCTCGCAGAATTGAATTCAATCGAATCGTTGACATTCCAGTTAATTACCAGGCGACCGTTTTCTCCGAAGTAAACTTCCTTGTCAAATGTGCAAGTAAACCCGGGAATGTAGAGATATTTCAGCGACTTGTAACTTCGGTTAAATTTGAATTTGTACACTCCTTCCCCATAACCTCTCAAAATAGTTTCCAGGTCTAATTCCACATGAACTTTGTCGCAGAAAGACACTTTGTATCCTGGCGGCAGGGATTCGCGGCATTTTTTAAAATCGAGCTCCCTTATCTTTGATTCGTCCTTCCATACGGTAAGGCGCAGAAGATCCAATCGATCCTCTTCTGATTCCAAACTTATCGAAGGATGACTGGGATAGAGACTCCATTCATCCCCGTTGGAATCCGTACAGAGTAGATTCAATTCATTGTCCGATATATCGAAGAAGTCTCCGAAAGGTTTGTGGATTAGGTATTCAATGCCGTTGATTTTGACGGAATCCCCGCGTTCAAGATAGAGCATGTTGACAATCAGATTATCATTCTCATGTAGCACGGAAGTCTCCGTATCGATTGTCACTTCAGGTTTCCTTGCAACGTAATTAACTCCTCTGGACAGATTTCTTGACGATTTTCCATCATAGGAGAATATCAAATAATCCACGTTTGAGGATTCGAATTTCCTGTTTCCTGCAGTGATTGTGAAATTATCAAAGGGGTTTAGTCCGTATTCGCGGAGGTTGACCCATCTGTGTTCGGTGAGGGTATACCCTTGGAACGTTCTTTCCCTGAGGCGTATCTTTTCAAAAACCTTTCCCTTCCCATCCTTTATATATGCGTAAGGTTCACCCTGTCCGTGGAACAGAATTTCAGGAATGAATATCCTGAAAATCATGGTTTTTATGTCGAAGTGCATACGGATTTCGCCTCCGATCTTTCCTTTACTGAGATTTCCCGCAAGCTTCTCCGCAATCCACTTCTTGAAAGAACTCTCATGGATTCCCAATGATGTGCCCTCGTCTTCAGGGGAGTTGATTCTGATAAGAATCTTCTTTGCCACCGGACCGAAAATTTTGAAATCGGAAAAGGCGAGTTTCATGGGAACTATCAAAGCTGTGTCGAAAATGCTCCCTTTGTCCTCATTGTTCTCAACTGATGTTTCATCGGCGAGATTGTTCAGCGCCTCATCCATTCCGTCAAGACTTCCGTTCAGAACAGAATCGTATAACATATACATGAAATCAAACAGTTTCGAACTGTATTCGTCAGGAATGAAGGCGTGCATCAGAATCATGTTCACATAGGTTCTTCCGCCTCTTTCAACCCAGGCCAAACCGTGATCTTCGATTGTTGATTTGAACAGGTCTGACAGTTTGGACTGTTTGGAAGTTGTGCGTTTTTCTATGTCGGAAAGTCTCCAGAAGTTGTCCCAGTACATTCCGTCGTTGTACTCGCGCTGACCGACATCCATCATGTAGTAACAGGACGAGAGGTTGTATTCCGCAACTCCTTCGAGAGCCTTTTCCAATATCGTCGCTGAATTGTCTCGTATGAACTGACGTTCGGATGGTTCCAAGTTCAGTTCCGAAAGCAGCATTATGTCGTTTTCAATGATTTGGGATTTCATTTTTTCGTTTATTTTCCTTATTGTTGAAGGAATCATAGTTTCACCTCCAGGGATTTCAGGTAAGCGATTGCTTTCGATCTGTCGAGAATGTCGTGGTACCTCTGGTTGGCGTAAGTTCTGAGGCAGGAGTAACAGGAATGGTTTCCGTCGGCTCCTCCGCAGGTACACTGTTCCATCATGTTCAACGAGAAGGTCAGAACCTTTTTCAGACTCTCTTCGTTGTGAAGTGCTTTCACATAGCCGGAACCTCCGGGCGTGTTGTCAAAGATAATGAATGTGTACTCATTATCAGTATTATCCAGACATCCGGAAACCTCTTTGTTGTCTATTCCGAAGGTTCTGCAGAATCCTTCCTGCAAAGCCTGTAAAACCGAAACGGCGGTTTCAAAATCGGTGCAGGGGGTAGTAATGAACCGTAACATCACTATGTCGGTTTTGAATATATGGCCGAGACTGAGGGGCCTCAGGAATTTGTTCTTGCATTCAACACCTCTTTCATTCTCGTGCTTTGTATCCCGCACGCCTTCGTTCTGAATTTTTCCGAATCCGCAAACTTCACAAATCATGAACTTGGTATCGTTGATTGCGGTCAAACGTCCGTTTTCACGGGAAATCAGTTGCAATGATTCATTATCCACTGTGATTATGTCTGTTTCCCTGGAGTACTTTTCACTCAGCGATATGTCACTTGAATAGGACTTGACGGGTTTTTCAGACACGTTGGTTTTGTTGTCATTAGGATTGTACATAAACCCGAATTCAGGCTTGATGAATCTCTCCTCGCCATGTAGCTTCTCACCGCAAGAACAGACATCCAAATCCCCCTCGTCATCGATGAAATTGTCCAGTTTGACAGAAATCTTTCTGCAGTGTCCGCATTTTCTGAATTTGTAGATAGGCCAGCCCCTTCCGTACATTTTCTTCACAAATTTACTGGTCAGTTTGTTACCGTCCACCATAACTTCGGAACCGGGGGCGTAATCCGATATTCCGATCAGCGCATTTCTTGACAGATTGTATTTTTTAGGATACGAACTGACCGGAACCAATTCCACTGTATCTACAGGGAAACCGTATTTCGGAATTATATTGTGTGAGGATAAGAAATCGAGAGTTTCGGTATGTTCAAAAGTTGAAAGCACTCTGTCTGCTTTGCTTGCCGATCTCAGCAGTTTTCTTCTATCTCCGGAGGATATCTTTGAATCGCTCTGTTGTATGCGCGTGAAGGATTCTTCCATATGTTCGCAATCTTCCTTAAATTCCTCCACTGCCATTCTCATCCGTCCGTATTTTTCATTGAACAGATGTTCCGTCCATGCGAAGTTGTTCGGATCCAATTTGGTATCGTCTTCAGCCAGAGGTGAATCCAAAGGGTTCGGCAATACTTTACAGAGGTATTTTTTCAAGGTTTCCGGTTCCGATTCCATATATCTTTGGAATTCTCCGTAAGAATCGATGAATTCAGGTGTTTTTTTAGGGTAGGAACTGTAACCATTCTCAACCCAGAAATAACGCAGAGCGGAAGCAAACATGTGCCTGATTGCAATGTTGGGGTTGTCCGCTTTTATTTTCGGTACAGGAATCTGTCCGTTTATCATGTCCAAGGGATTATTGAAGAATGACACATCGTGAGACATTTCCCTGCAGAACGTAACCGCGAAAGCAGATGAGTCCGGACCTCTTCCGGCTCTTCCCGCCCTCTGAATATAGTTGGCCGAAGAAGGAGGAACATTCCTCATAAGAACCGTGTTGAGATCCCCTATATCCACACCCATCTCGAAAGTGGTCGAACAGCTCAAAGCGTTCAGTCTGCCTTCTTTGAAAGAGTTCTGTGTCTCCCTTGCTGCGTCTATGTTCAACTGCGCGGTGTGTTCCGCGATTCTGAGATGTTTCAACGGGGATTTGATTACCTGTCTAGTGTAGTGGTCCAATCCGCTTATATCCAAGGTGCCGTTCTTTTCCTCGCGAATAATTCTCATTACGTCTGTTTCGAATCTCTCAAGTGTCGATGTGACGCATCTGGGACAGATGCCTTTGACCGAGAACGGGAAATTCTTTTTACAGGAACTGCACCTGTAATAATGTTCGGGAATTATTACGTTCAGACTGTCCAGATTCAAGAAACTGCAGGATTCTGAATTGTCGTATTCCAAAAAGTGATTGAAAGTCGAGAGTACGAATCTTTCAACTAAATCCTCATTGCCATCAAAAACACTGAGAAGGTAAGAGTTCATTCTTTTGTTCAGCAAGGGTTTTATGCGATTTGTATTCTTAGTGTCCGTGGTGTACCCGTAACGGTATTCGTACTTCTTCAGAGATCCGTCGGTATTACACACAGCCCTGTTATCTCGTATGTGTTTCAACACCGAATTTACAAGATTGTAGAACGTGTCTGTATCCAATCCGAAAGCATTCTTTTCGAACGGAACGAAGTCGTTGCCATTAGTTATTCTTCCGGCTTCAAAACGTAAAAATCCCATATATTCCATTGAACGGTACGAGTTGTTGCAGGAACATTCCCTTCTCAATCCTTCGACCAGATCGTTCTTTGGAAAGTGCAGACCGTTGGTGTTGGAAATGTTACCCAACAAAGTCACAGCTTCTTCGTAAGGAATGCCTTTCATGAACAAGTCCGTATAGTTCTTCATCGCTTCGAAAATCACACGTTTCATGAGTATTCCGCGATAGGTGTCCGAAAGATAAGCGGAAAAGAAGGCGGCAGACTGCCTGCTGTCCGAGAACGAAAGGAATCTGTCGTCCTTTCCTTTGATCAGATCCTCATAAAGAGAAGACGCAATAACAGAGGTGGAAGCATCCTGTCCCAAATACAGCTGTCTGAGAAGACCCCGTTTTGTGTTGGAGTTCTTGCATACCGGACATACAGACACTTTCTCTTTGTCACTTATTTTTATGATTTTATTCAGATAAATTTCACCGCAATCACAGGAACGGTCACCTTCAACATAGGAAATCATTCCGCATTTGCTGCAGAGAAGTCTCGACTCTTCTTCATCAAAATTCGTCGGTTCGCCCTCGAATTCCCCCTCGGCCAACACGTAAGATTTGTATCCTCTGTAATCTTCAGAATTCCTTGCGACCTGTGTGAATTTTCCATTTTTCTCATCACCCAAAAGATAAGTCGCCTTACAGTTGTAACATGTGGAAATCTGGAATACTTTGTAGCTGTCGGAACCTACAAAATGTTCTTTTTTCGGTTTTATGAACAGACTGTAGTCCGGCGCCAATGTCACGTAAGCTCCGTCAAGTCCCTTGACAAATAGATGATACTTCGAATCGAAAAGTTTCATCCCATTTTTCATGGCGGAAGTGGACGCGGAAATTATGGAGATGAGATCGTCGGAACTCAGGGAAAGTTCTTCCGAAAGCTCCTCAACCGTCTTTGGTCTTTCATCCAGACTGTCGGTGATTCTGTAAATAACCGGATCGTGACTTATTATGTCATACAAACGTTCTCTGACATTGAGCGTTTTGTTGTCATCCGCTTCGTCAAGAATCCCTTTTAACGAAGATTCAACATCTTTGACATCCGGATTATTGACTATATCAGAAACTGACCTGTAGAAGTCCATATCCCGGAATGTTAGTTCGGCGGGCCTTTCGAAAGGTATTCTGTTGGATCGTATTACGTCGCTTTCTTCAAAGGAAGAACTGCATAGTTCAGAAGCGAAGGCCGCAACTTCTTTATTTTGTTCTTCAGAACCCAATGTCGCACTTGTGAGAATGAACCTTATGCAGTCATTGTCCAACGCAGTCGTCAATCTTCTCAGCAACATGGCCACTTCAGAGCCTTTTGCTCCGTTGTATGTGTGAGCCTCATCGAGTACGATGTATTTCCATCCGTTATCCCCCTGAACTCCGAACAAGGAGTTGTTTTCGGGCTTTATCAGAAGGTGTTCCAACATGGCATAGTTGGTAATCAGAATGTCAGGCGGACTTTTCCTGAAACGTTCACGGGATATTACTTCGTTTCGAGGAATCTTCTCCGGCTCATTTAGGCTTTCTCTTGCCTGGGCTTCGGTGTCCTTGGTTTCCCCTGTGAAAGAACCAAAAGTGATGTCATTGTCGGATTCCCCTTTTTCAAAAACACCAATCATTTCCCTCAGTGTGTTAATTTGATCGTTTGCAAGAGCGTTCAATGGGTAAAGCAGCATAGCTTTCACACCGGATGATTTTCCGTTTTTGGATTCCAGCTTCTTTACTTTCATTATATGATTGAGAATCGGAATAAGAAAACTGAAGGTCTTTCCGGAACCGGTTCCCGTTGAGACGACTATATTCCTGTCTTCAACGACGGTTTTTCTTATCGCAGATTCCTGGTGATCGAAAAGCTTGTTGTTAAACTTGGGGTAATCCAAATCATTGAACCCTTGTTCCAACAGACCTTCATCCACAAATTCCTTCACGGTTTTTGACTTCGGATAGTTGTGAGTTATCTGCAGGTACGGCCCTTTGGATATTGCGTCATTCGAGAAGATTGCTTTCTCCAAATCTTTGTTATAATTCTGATTATTGGTTCCGAAAGTGGCAAGAATATACTTTCTAAACGTTTCGGTTATGTTTTCTGATGCTATTAACGGATTGAATGTCATATTTTTCTCCTCCTTTTTTATGATTTTTTTGATAGTGTTCACTGCTTCTCTCATAATTTTAACGAAAAACCGGATTTCCCGTTCCGATCGGATGCTTCAATCCGATTGTCCGGGCATACACTTCCTGTTGTGTACGAACGGTTTCAACGACTCATGGTTTGAACGCCCTGAGGTACTTCAGAACCTCGGCGTCATCATCCGTCCACTCCGGCGTAAAGCCCTGTTTGAGATATTCGTCATACCATTCGGAGCAGTATTTCATCGGCTCCGCCATATCCCGTTTCTTTTTCAGAATGAAGTGGGTGTTTTCTTCGTTGGGAACCCACTGTTTGGGTCTGGCATAGTCCTTTTCTTCAAGGAATCCGACAACGAACACGATCTCGTCCACTCCGGAAAGTTCGGCATACAGCGAAGCCTGATACATGTACTGGTCGGACAGATTGGAGTAACCTCCTTCCTCATCCTCCCAGGACTCTTTGGAACCGGAAGTTTTGATTTCCAGAATCGCCCTTCTGGCCCCGTCTGCGTGTATGTACCCGTCAACCATCCCTCCGAAGAGCCTGTCCTGATGGAAATGATCGTATCCGCATTCTTTGCCTTCAACGGGTTCTTCGATCACCACGGAACCGTCCAACCCCAGAAGATCGGAAATTTTATCGATGTTCTCCGTCACGTATTTGCGAATAACGGGTTCGATTATGTTTCCGGCTTCCATGTACTTGTTGCTGCGGTCCCCGGGGTACAGCCCGGCCATCTCACAGGCTACTTTGAAGGGAGTCGCAAACTCGCCGACCCCCATTATGGATGCCACCCGGGTTCCCGTGATTTTCTTCAGCTTGTACGTATCGAAATAGACGGTTTTGTATTCGTCGTCTATGTCTATTATTGCGCGTCTTCCGTCAAACATGGTTGTTACCTCAGATACTTACTTCCAGCGTGTTTCCGTTCACCATTCTCCAGTTGAATTTTCCGAACCTGTTCCCCAGAACTTCGATTCTGTTCAGATGGGGGACGTGGATGATGCCGTTGCGGCATTCGGCAACGCCGTATGCGTCAGGGACGAATCTCATCACTGTTCCGTCGGCGTTTATCTTGACGGTGTATGTCCCTTCATCAATAAGAGAGCATTTGAACTCGTCAGCGGATATGCGTATCACCGATCCGGACAGGGGCTCGAGTCTTGATTGGATTGTCGATTTTCTGGTTTCACAGAGAAGATTGTTGATTTCGACGCGAGCCTCCGTCAACTTGCTGAGAGCTATCCTATGCTCGGATTTCACGGAATCCAATTCCCTGCGAAGGTCGTTTACCGTTTCATCATCGTGTTCCGGAATGTCAGATATTTCCGATATCCTGTTTGAGTTCATCTTCACACGGAGCATCTCGGCTTCATTCCTGTACCTGTTCAATTCGACTTCGAGCTCGTCGATTTTGGCTTCGTAATGATCGTGTCCGGTTCTGTTTGCCGTCCTGAGTTCTTCGACTCTCCGTTCCATCTCGCTGTTCTTTGCTTTTACGAGATCCTCCAGAGATTCGTTTTTCTCCGTGAGCCGATTTATCTCGTCAGTGAGATGTTTGCATCTCTCGGCTTGGAATTCGGAATCATTTTTGTACCCGTTGAGATCCTTATTCAGATTTTCTATTACACCTTCGTAGTAACTGGAATCGGTCATGTTTTTGGTTGTGAGCTCTTCCGTTTTCTGTTCCATCTCGGCCTTCTCCCTTTTGATTTGTTCTTCCAGTAACCCGTTCCTCTCCGTGAGTCTGGTTATTTTATCTTTGAGAATTTGGACTTCTTTTCCGTCACTTCCGTTCTCAATCTCATGAATTCTGTCGGTCAAATCTTCTATTTCGGCAAGATTTTGCTTTTCCTTCCTGCTGTATTCGGCGGTGAGTTCGGAAAGAACCGTCTTGTGTTCGTCGACAAGTTTCTTTTCCGATTTCCTGAATTCTTTTTCAAGTTCCTTGCGAAGGGTTTTCTCTCCGTCGATTTTGTTTCCGATTTGGGATTTGAGTCTTTCGCATTCTCTCTTGAGATTTTTGAAATCAGCATTAATTTCATCAAACCTTGCGACATCTTCGCTGAGATCCAGATGCTTCAGAATTTCTTCAGGACGGTTTTTCCACATGAATTCCGCGAGGGTTTCCGTTTTCCCGTTCAGGCCCACGATGTCTTCGGAATTTATCCTGTACAGAGGCTGTGCGATTACGCTGTTGTTTGCTTCCGTATCCGCGACACAGACCCAAAGCTCGTTTTCATTGACGGGAGTTTCCGTCACCCGGTTGGATCCTATTCGGATTCCGTCGAAACGGCTCACAAGTTCTCCGTTCTCATCCTTTGAAACCAACAGTACTTTCATCATTCCCAGAGGCGCTCCGTTTTTCGGATTGATGCCGTTCGAACCGAGGAACATTTTATGATCCTTGGTTAGATTGCCGTCCGATGCCGCCTTGTTGAGTGCTCCTTTGTTGCGGGTTACGGTTCTTCCCCTGTTGTTGGGAATTCGGGTTTTTCTCATTCTGCGGCCCCCCTGTTGTTTTCTGTTTCAGCAAGAATATTGTCCAAAGATCTGAACCCGTCATCGTTGCCGAATTCTATCATTGATTCGGGATATACGAATTCGCGGGCGTTATAGTCGTTGGGCGGGTAGTAATCGATCATAGGTATTCCGGACAGATTTGTGAATATGTTCGCTATATCGATCATCTCATCGGAGATGTCATCTTTGAAAGCTGCGACCTCAACTTTCTTTCCGAGATTCTGTACTGCCCGTATGGCCGGGATAAAGTCCCGGTCTCCGCTAATCAGAATAGCTACGTCATAATGATCGTTCACGGCATGCATCAACATTTCAACAGCTATGGAAACGTCGACTTCCTTCTGTTTATCGTTGGCGAAATGCCCCTTGATCACTCTGTACCCCATATCGGAAAAATGATCTCTTTCTTCCTTATTATTATTGAAATAAAGTTTGGTGTCGAAAACCATCGCACCGGCTACAGTCCTGTCATCGACAAGTGTGTTTGCCAGTTCCAAATGGTCGATCTTACAGTTTTCCAGACCCTTATGACCTTCCAATCCGTACTTTACGTTGGCGAGATCCAAGAAGATCATCACCCGGTCATCCTTGTTTGTTTTTATTATACGCATATTATCCCCATTCTGCCCTTTCGGGCAATTATTTCATTGCATTATATCTATAAATATACATATAACGTTATAGTTGTTATCAAAGTTATAAATGTTATATGATTTTCTTTTGTTACAAAAGTTATTAAAAATCACAATGACTACCATTGAACATGGGGGAGAGTAAAACCGACGGAAAATCCGTGAAACCTATCGAGAGAATAATCATTTCCTGCGTTACTTTCGATACCGTGAAAATAACCGATCCCATAGAATTCTACGATGCCACAAAGGCATATTTGGTACACTACTTCAAAAAAGAGAACCGTTACGAATTGGTTTACCAAAGAGTCCTCGAAATGTTGGATGAAAAATTTGATTTGACTCTGATGGATTACGATTTGGAAAAGGGAAGATGCGAGAACAAAGTTCACGAAGACAATGAAAAGACTCCCGTTACTGTTTCGAAAGACGGTAAAATCAATAAAATTGTCAAGGAACTGTCCATTGTGGACGTTAACCAGGTTGTTTACGACTTCCAGGAAATGCTCAAAACAATGTTCTCGATCATGGAGTGTGAAAGAAAGGACGAAGACGATCTCAAGAATCCCATTTACGTCAACATTTCCGCCGGAACCTCAGAGTTTTCCGCGGCTGCTTTGATTGCATCCATGATGTTTGAAAACGTCGAGGTTTTTTCCGTGAACGCGTCGGAATACACTGTGAGCGACAACTCTCTTTACAGCGATGAAAACGGTAAATTCATAGGATTGGCGAAATCCGTCAAAGAACCTTATTCCATCAAAAGTTTCTCCATTCCGCGGCCTGACAGGAGACTTGTTCTTTCACTGAGAGTTTATCACGAAAACGGGTATCCGACCGCCGCAAAGGCCATAGAAGCGTTGAAAGCGGCCACCTATTCCGTTGATGGCAAGACATTCAATCTTTGGGACTGGGAAGACACCCCGCAAGAAGAAAAATTCAAAGTGCAGGATGAAAAACTGACCGCAAAAGACAAAATGAAATTCCAAAGACAGTTCATCGACAAGTGGATGGCCGAAGACTTCCTCATAAGAGTCGGGAGAGGCTCCTACAAACTGTCTTCCCACGGTGAATTTACCGTTGAAACATACTACACCACGGAATGAAGACAGTGTGACGTGTTCCGGAAGCAACCGCGGTAAAATATCAAAAGCCGCAACGATATCGCAGACCGTTGCGATTTTTATAGTTTTGATTTGTGTTCTCAGGTATTCCTGAACTTCAGACCTGCGGTCTTTGCCCTGGCCATCAGATCCGCGTCATCCCTGGCATGTTTTGTATGACCTTCATCGGAAAACAGCAACCTGTCCGTGACCTCGAACCCTAGGTTCTCAAGGGTGGTGCTCATACGATCCGCAACCTTTTCCGCTATGTCCATGGTCCGGGAGCAGGTTACCACGACGACGGCTTTCTTCCCTTTGGCAATGTTATGACTGAAATCTTCGTTGTAGAACGAATACATACGGTCTTCCAACACTTTGTATTGGGATGCCACTTCGTTGAAATAAACCGGAGTGGAGACAATCACCGCGTCGGAATCCCTGATGGCATCAAGGGTTTCCTGAATCTCGTCGTTGTGAATGCACCTGCCGGTTTTCTTGCATTCATCGCATGCTGAACAGCCGCGCAATGCACGGAATTTGTCCAATCTGAAAAATTCAATGAGGTTTGTGGACAAACCCATTGCGCCGTCCGTCACAGCACTCACGATGGTATCCGAATTTCCACCGATCACAGGACTCGCCACGACAGCAACGATTTTGCTCATGGCTATTTCGTAGCACCCCGTAATATATCATATTTTTTGTTCGCCCTATTATTTTATTGGAGATTATTCTTTTTTCCCCGTCGCCCTGCGAGGCACGGTTTCATATCCGTCATCCAAAGGCGTTATCTGCAGGTGGGTGTAGAAGGGATCTTCGTATTTCGATCCCATGTAATCGTCGATGTCCAGATTCATGTTTCTTAAAATCCTTATCAGAGTGTTCCTCATATGCAGCACGTCTTCCCTGGGAATTCCCACAAAGTAACTGTTGTTCAGTTCCGTCGTGTTCTCCATTATCATGGAAGCAAGCTCTCTCCCGGATTCCGTGAGGAAAATAGAATATTTTCTGCTCTTCGGAGTTTCCCGGTCGTCATAAACGAATCCCTTGTCCCTGAGGACTTTGATGACTCTGTTGGTGTTGGCGGCATCGAGATCCAAAAACTTGGACAGGCTTATCAGAGTCTGCCCGTCCTGCAGCTTAAGAGCGATGAGATAAACCGCGTGAGCGCTTGTCAAATCGTAATCCACAAGCATCTCATTCATATTTTTTCTCATCTGGAAGCTCATCCTGTCGAAGAAAGCCGGTAAGAACGAGTTCCAATACACATCCTCTCTGTCCATATTGCAGTGTTATCGTATGCCGTTAATAAAAACTTGATTGATGATAGGACCGAACGGGACGGTGTGAAAGGAGGAAAAGACACCCGGGAGCCGCCGATATGTGGCAGCGGTGTCGTATCCGCCCCGTTCAACCCCTTAAAATGTTTGTTCCGTCCGGACGGACGACCATCCGGACGGAGAGGTGATGTTTTGAGTTCAACGGGCTTACGCCTTGTCGCTGAATGCGGCAACAAACTTGTTGGATGCGTCGGTGGCGTTCTCGGAGTAGATGTCCGCTCCGATATCATCAGCCCACTTCTGGGTGATGGGTGCGCCTCCCACGTTGGTCAGACATTTGCCTTTGAGGCCTTCCTTGACCATAAGTTCCTCGAAAGTCTTCTGACCGACCATGGTGGAGGTCATAAGGGCGGAGGTTCCGACGGCTATTGCGTTGTGTTTCTTGACGGCTTCGATGATATCCATCAAGGGAACGTCCCTTCCGATGTTCTGGACGTTGAATCCCGCAACCTTCAGCATGATGGCCACGATGTCCTTTCCGATGGAATGGATGTCGCCTTCGATGGAGCATATTACCACGTTACCGTACCTTTCGCTGGCACCGCCGCCGCGCTTTTCGAGTTCGGGAGCGATGATGTCCATTCCCGCCGTGAGGGCGTTGGCCGCGGCCATGATGTGGGGCAGGAAGACTTTCTTCTGTTCGAAGAGGTCTCCGACTTCGGAGATTCCTGCGTTGAATCCGTTTTCAATCAATTTGACCAGATCGACTTCCGCGTCGGCGATTGCTTCGTTGGCAACGGTTTTGGCGTCGTCGATTTTGTATCCGGTCACGGCCGCTTTGGCCCTGTTTATAAGTTCTTCAATGTTTGCCATGTTATCACTGGTTGTTTTGCTTGAATGCCTCATCGGCCTTCCTGACGACTTCTTCCATCGCCTTCAGTTTGTCTTCTTCAATGGGTTTCACTACGTGGTTGGCCATGACGTCCTCGACGATTTCGTGAGCGACTTCGATGGCGTTCTTGGAACCGTTGTCAATCCACTCGTTGAGCATCATGCGGTTGAGAATTGTGGGGTTGGATGCACTTTCGAAGTGTTCCATGGTGGTGGGGTGTCCGAGGAAATCCCTTCCGACTCCCACTTCTTTGATTGAATCGACAGCAAGGGTCTCGTCGGTGACGGGAAGTCCCTGGAGAACCTTCATGTTCATTTTGATGATTTCATTGTCCATTACCAACTGTTCCATGGAGAACGTCTGTCCGAGCTCAAGCATACCGGATCCGTAGATGGAGTTCGCACCGGCCATAGCGGGGAGAATGGATGTGATTGTCTTCTCATGCGCAGCCTGTGCGTCAGGTACTTTGGCATCGGTCTACATACCGGCAACGAAGACGGGCAGACCGTAGTACTGACCGAGCTTTGCGACTGCCGCGCTGATTATGGCGAGTTCGGGGGATCCGACGGGAGCGGTACCATTTCTGAGGTCGAAAGTGGTGGTGGAGCTTCCGTAAAGGACAGGGGCTCCGGGGTTCGCAATCTGACTGAGCACGATACCCGAAAGAACTTCCGCGTTGTGAGTAACGAGGGTTCCGGTCAGGTGAATGGGGGATGAACCTCCGGCCATTGCCATGCTCAGAACGTTGACGGGGATGCCGTATCTTGCACCCTTGACGATAACCTGAACTGCGTTGTGGCTGAGTTCCAGGGGGCTTGTGGGGCAGACAAGCATGGACATGATCGGCCTGTTGCGGGCCATTTCTTCATCGCCGCCGTAGTAGGCTTTGAGCATTTCCCAATAGAAGTCCACATTTTCCGCAACGGGGTCGATGTGGTGGAAGTGCTTTGAAGTGTTCTTCAGCGAAACAAGCATTTCATGCACGTCGCCGGCACCGATGCCCGCCCAGTCCCTGGCAGAAACCGCCAGGGAGAAGTAGCTGATGTTTTCCGCCCAGTCAACGAGCTTTGCACAGTTTGCAAGGTCGGCTTCGGTGGAGTCCCTGGTGTTGAATTTGCCGTCACCGAGGTAATCGCACATCTGAATGCCGGTACCGAAACAGGTAAAGTGAACACGTCCCTTGTGCATCTGTTCAACGGTGTGTCTGTCTTCCCTTCCGTACAAGTAGAATTTCTTGGGAACGGTGGCAAGAGCCTGATTGATCACCTTGACGGGAATCTTTACCATTTTTGTTTCATAGTTTACGTCACAGCCGGCTTCCTCGAAGATTTTAAGTCCTTCATCGTCGGAAACCTGAACGCCGTAAGTGGACAGAACGTCCTTGGTTGCGTAATCGATCTCACGGAGATCGTCTTCAGTGAACAGGTCCAATTTGACTCCGTTCATCTTTACCCTTCCGGGGTATTCGTTGGTTCTCATATCCTTCCTCCAATCAGCATCCATCATGGATGGAGCCTGTTTTCGAACGAGTTGTATCCCCCAGAGATGAATCGGTGACATTCAGCGGGAGATACGCGTCGGTCGCTGAGTCCGTTCAATTCAATGTATATATTTAAATTTGATGATGACTCATCATATTGATTGAACAAACATCTTAATAAATGACAACTCTTCAAGATAAACAATCAGAATAACAGACCCGGTGTCCCTCCGCCGAGACCGAACCAGGCCGCGACGGAACGGCGGGAAGGTCGGACAGTGATATTGCATGAAACAAAAAAATATATTCCCGTTTGTAAGAATCATCGGACAGGAAGAGATGAAAAAGGCCTTGCTTTTGAACGTACTGGACCCGAAAATCGGCGGGGTTCTGATCCGCGGTGAAAAGGGTACTGCGAAATCAACCACCGTAAGATCCATGGTACACATTCTTCCCGAAGTCAAATCTTCCGAAGGATGTGTTTTCCACTGCGATCCTTCTTCTCCGAAGGACATGTGCGAAGAATGCGCCGAGAAACACAAAAGAGGAGAACTCAAAGAATCTTTCAGAAACATGGAAGTCGTCGAACTCCCCCTCAACGCCACCGAAGACCGGGTTTCCGGAAGCATGGACATCGAACATATACTCACAACGGGGAAAAGAGCTTTCGAAGGCGGCGTTCTCGCCCAGGCAAACGGGAACGTGCTTTATGTCGACGAAGTGAATCTTCTTGACGACCACATTGTCGATTTGTTGTTGGATTCCGCGGCAATGGGAAGAAATTACGTTGAAAGGGAAGGTATCTCTTTCTCACACCCGTCAAGATTCATTTTGATAGGCACCATGAACCCCGAAGAAGGAAACCTGAGACCTCAGCTGCTGGACAGATTCGGAATGTGCGTGGACATCAAAGGCGAAAGAGATCCGAAGATAAGACTGAAAGTGATCAAAAACAGACTTGAGTTCGACGAAGATCCGGAAGCCTACGTTGAAAAATACAAAAACGAAACGGAAGAGCTGAAACAGAAACTCACAAACGCCAGGGACATTCTCGAAGACGTGGTGATCAAGGACGAGATAATCAACGTAATCACCATGGTGGCCATCAAATTCGACATGGAGGGGCACAGAGCCGACCTTGCCATGGTGAGAGCCGCCAAAGCGAACGCCGCTTTGGACGGCCGCACCGAAGTTACCAGGAACGACATTGTCGATACCGCGGCATTGGTACTGAAACACCGTATCAAGAGCGGTCCCTTCGAAGAGGCGTCGTTCAGGCAGGAGGATCTCCGCAGATGGATAGCGAGTTACTGAGCCTTCCTCCCTGCGACAGAATCCACGGTCTCGACGATGCCAAAATCGCCATGGTCTGCATGGCGGTGGATGACAACATAAAAAGTCTGCTGATAAAGGGTCCCGCCGGTGTCGGAAAAACCGCGGTGGTGCGGACTCTCGCAGGCCCGGTGATGGGAAGGACCGTTCTCAACCTTCCGATCAACACCACCGACGAACACCTTTTCGGTACCTTGGATATCGACGCGGCGGTCGCCGAAGGGAAAATAGGATTCAAAAAAGGATTGTTGGGCGAAGCCGACGACCGGGTACTGTATATAGATGACGTGAACAGATTCGACAGAAGACTTTTCCGCATTCTCATGGAATCCGTCGTCGAAGGTCAGGTCATAGTCGAAAGGGACGGCATGTCCGCCGAATACGGATGCAAAACCGTCGTCATAGCCACATCCAACACGAACGAACCCCCTCTCAGCAAAAATCTTTCCGACCGTTTCGATTTATCCGTGACCATAAGAGGTTCCGGTGACAGCGAATTCAGAAACGAAGTCATCAAAAGCAACATTTTTTCAGATAATTCAGAAGATTCGGACGACGGCAGACTTAAAAGTAAAATAAACGAGGCCAGAGACCTTCTGCCTTCGGTTTCGATTTCGGACGAACTTATGGAGTCCGTGGTTTTAATCTGTTCGGAATGGGGCGTCAAAAGTTACCGCGGGGAACTGTCCACGATAAGAGTCTCCAAAGTCCTGGCCGCCCTCGGAGGCAGAACCTCGGTAACAAAGGAAGACGTCACCGGTGCCGCATTGCTGTGTTTGGATCACCGCAGAGAAAGAGTTTACATACCTACCCGCAGCGAAAAAGCGATAGTGAATTTCCACTCCGAATCCCATATGCAGAGGTTCATACACGACGACAGAATCGTGCCTGAGGATGTTGCTGTTTCCAAAAGCGTTTCCGCCGCTGCGGATGTTTCCGTCGCTTCGGAAGGCGATGCCGAGATCGAAGAAGATATTGACGACGTTTACACAGACATCGGCGATATGTTCAAATCCATAGATTTCAAAGAAGCCGCCAAAAAGGAACTCGATATCGGAATTAAGAAGAAATTCGTCAGGGAAAACGGCAGAGAAGGAAAATTCGTTTCCACCGAACCTCTGAAAACATCCTCCGACGACATCGCGTTTTACGCTACCGTGAGAGAGGCAGCCCCTTTCCAGGAAACAAGACACAGAGATAACGGAAGCGGAATGAAATTCGTCATCGAAAAGGATGATTTGATGAGGAAAGTCTACGAAAGAAAAGTTTCCTCCATGTTCCTGTTCATGATTGACAACAGCGGTTCCCTGATAATCAGAGGCAGAATGAGGGCCGTCAAAGCCGCCATCCTCTCCATGTTGGCAGATCATTACAACAGAAAAGACACCATTGCGGTCATGACCTTCAACGAGGAAAGCGTCGGATTGATTATGCCCCCCACCCGTTCCGTCGGAGGCATGAAGAAAACCCTTGACGATTTGACCGTGGGAAGAAAAACTCCGTTGAGCGAGGGATTGACCTTCGCCGGAACGTTCATGTCGCAGTATGCAAGGAAACATCCCTCGGAAGAATGTTATGTCATACTGATGACCGATGCCAAAGCGAATCTCGCCATGTCCGAGGGCGAAGATCCCTTCGAAGAAGCCATGGCCGTCGCCGAAAAGATAGATATTCCGAACACAAAATGGATTCTGGTCGATACATCCGCCACTCCCGATGAAAAAGAAAGAGCGAAAAAACTCTCTTTGACGCTGGGTTCACTGTATTACCGATTGGATGATTTGCACACCTCGGAGGATTTTATCGCCGGGCCATCGGAATGATGGCCACACCGTCTGAAAAAACCGTCAAAGATATTTTTATAAATACTTTTCCATAAAAATACACTTTACATATTCAATGATTAATCATTCTATTGGATGATTGGTCAATATAATTAAATATCTGAGAAATCAGTTTCAACGAGCATAAGAAATTGTGCACGTAAGGAGGAGTAAATATCTCTGACGTAACAAACGTTGAAACGAAAAACAAACTCTCCGGAAAATTGATGTTTGCGATAATCTTCATTGTCGGGGCGGCATTCGCAGTGATGTTGCTCTCATCTCACGTGTCCCCCGCATACGGACTCGTCGGGGAAGATACCGTGCAATCGTCACAGTTCGGAAAACATCTGGATATCTGGTTCATGACTTTCATGATCGCGATTCTGATGATGTTCATCAAAAAATTTGAATGGGGCATTGCCGTCGCGGTTCTGCTTTCCGCCGCCGCAACCTACGTGACATACTTCGGTATTTTGCATTTCCTCGAACCCGAGTTCGCCTGGACTCAGGTGGATCTCATAAGGGGGGCGGTTGCATCCATTACCGTGGTCATCGCCATAGGATGCTTTGTGGGTACCGTGAAAAACTGGCAATACATTCTCGTGGGCGTACTGTTCGCTCCCGTGTATTACGTGGTTGAATGGCTTTGCGGCTACTTCGGCGACATACTGTTCCTCAACACCGGATCCGTCATGGATCCCGGCGGAGCGATTCTCGTTCACATGTGCGCCGCGTACTTCGGTCTCGGAGTCATCATGGCCATCCGGGACAAGAGAGTCTTTGACGAACCCATGTATTCCACGAAACACAGCTTTACCTTCGCCTGGCTGGCAAGCATGATGCTGTTCATGCTCTGGCCGTCTTTCGTCACCGCGTTGCTCGATCCCGCCGATATGGCAAGCTCCGTCGCCGTGTGTTACATGGCGGGTATGGGTTCGATTCTGAGCGCTTACGTGACGGGTACGTTAATCGAGGGAAAGGTTAACCCCGGAATCTACGCCTTTGCGTTGTTGGCGGGTCCGGTGTCCATGAGCGCCATAATGCTTGAGATAAGTCCGTTCTTCGCCTTCCTCTGGGGTGCGATTGGCGGTGTCATCGTTACATTGAGCTTCCTGTACCTCCAACCTTGGTTGTGCGAGAAACTCGGCGTCGTCGACATCATGGGGGTTCACAACCTTCACGGAGTCGCCGGATGGTTCGGTGTGATAGCGTTGTTGTTCATCACCATGGACCTTAACGTTCTCTGGTACCCTCTGGCCATGATGGCGGTCACCATATCCACAGGATTCCTTGTCGGACTCGTTCTCAGGTACACCCGCGGTCCCATGGAACACATTATGGATGACAGGATTGAATTCATCTTCAACGAAGATCCGGACAATCCTGAAACCCCTCCGTTGATCTGAACGGAAAAATCAAACCTTTCAATCCGGACGTCCGCGTCCGGATTTTCTTATTTTCAATTGTTTTCATTTCGTAAGAAAATTGTTGTTGCGCAGGAATTTTCCTAACATACCGACAAACTGACAAATGATTCCCAAAGACCCATAAAGAATTCATGTGCCGGCAGGGGTCGGATTATTAACCGATTCAGACCAAATCTTCAGATTTTATACCCTCGGAAGGAATTACTTTTTAAATAAGTCCAACATAACCGCAAAAGCATCTGTGGCTCGACCATCAGGGAGGCAGTACCATGATAAAGAACGAATGTCTGTCTTTCAACGGTTTCAACAACCTGGCGAAGTCTCTCGACCTCAACCTGTACACTGTTAAGCGTACGGTCAACGATAAGGAGAGGGGGGATTTCATAACTTATATCGACGAGCGCTTTAACTCATCCAGCCTGAGAGAGCTGATGGAGGAAATATGTCGGGACATCGACGCTACCATATTGGGCGTCTCCACCTACGATTACGATCCTCACGGAGCATCGGCTTTGATCTTGCTTGCGGAAGAAGAAATAAACCTTCATCAAAAGACCGCCGCACATCTGGACAAGAGTCACATATCGTTACATACGTATCCCGAACACCATCATTCCATAGGAATATCCACTTTCAGACTGGACATAACCATGTCCACCTGCGGAAACATTTCCCCGTTGAAAGTGATGGACAAGATATTCGGATTCTTTGAACCTCACATCGCGATTATGGATTACAGGGTAAGAGGGTACACCAGGGATATACACGGTAAAAAAGTCTTCGTGGACACGAAGGTCGATTCCCTCCAGGAATGTTTCAGCAAAGACGTTCTGGACAACTACACGGCCGAAGATTTCAACCGCCCCGAACTGAGATCGTACACCACGAGACTGATTCACAAAGATATGATGTCTTACAAAGAAGAAGAGAATCTTTGGAACGAAATCGAAGAGATTTATCTCGAACAGCCATTCGGAGGTGCGGGGATTGTCTGATTGGCATCTCGAAAAACAATCAGAGGATGTGGATCTCAGAATCAGAAAGGAAAAAATCATCTATTCCGGGAAAAGTGAATTTCAGAACATCGAAGTGTTCGAATCGAAGACTTTCGGCAGAGTCATGGTGATTGACGGTTATCTCATGCTCACCGAAAAGGACGAGTTCATCTACCACGAAATGATGGTTCACGTTCCAATGTCCATGATTGCCGATCCGAAGAACGTTCTGGTAATCGGCGGAGGGGACGGAGGTACCGTCAGAGAACTTGCAAGGCACGCCTGTATAGAAAAAATCGATTTCGTCGAGATTGACGGGGATGTCATCGAAACTTCGAAAAAATATTTCCCGTCCGTGTCCTGTTCAATCGACGATCCGAGAGTTGACACCCTCATTGAAAACGGAATAGAATTCGTTGCGGAAACCAATGAAAAATATGATTTGATAATCGTTGATTCCACCGACCCTCACGTCGGACCCGGGGAAGGGTTGTTTACTTCCGAGTTCTACGGAAACTGTCATAAAATTCTGAACGACGGCGGTATTTTGGTCAATCAGCATGAAAGTCCGTATTACGAAAAGGATGCCAAAGTCGCCGAAAGAATGCATAAAACCATGAGGGAGATATTCTCGATATGCACTGTGTATCAGGCCTTTATACCAACGTATCCTTCCGGACACTGGCTCTTTGGGTTTGCGTCCAAAACGGTGAACCCCGAATCCCCTGCGGTCAAGGGAAGAATGGACGGAATCGAAACAAAATATTTCAACGAAGAAGTCCGCAAAGCATCCTTTGCGTTACCGAATTACGTGAAGAAGCTTCTGGAATGAACATCGGCTGAAAAAATTTAAAAGATTCGGTGTCCGTAAAATCCTAAGGGCACCGAATCCTGTATTGTCCCTCCGCGGACCCCGCCGTCACTCTTCCGTTTCTTCGGATTCTTTCAGTTCCCTGATGCGTTCCTCGATGCTTTCGAGATCCGCTTTCAGTTGTTCTGCGAATTCTTCCAGGTGACGTTGTTCGTTTTCAGGTTCCGGAACGTAGGTTTGCATCGGCGCATGACCCATTTGACAAGAACGGTGTCTGCCCATGCACCGGCCCGTTCCGCGCCTCATTCCCTTTCCTGCACGTCCCTGTCCCATTCCGCGTCCTCTGCTGAATTCGGTCGCGGTAGCGCAGCGTCCCATTTTTCTTCCTGTTTCCGGCCCTCTTCCTCCGGGGCCGATTCCATCATACCTTGGCATTTTTATCACTCCTTTATTCCTTTGACGACTTCCGATTGCCGGTGTTGTATTCTCCGGATTCGATTCTTATGGCCTGCCCGTTCACAAGTGCCGTAGCCACTTTCACGCGGGCGGAACGCAGATCGCCCCAGAATGTTCTTCTGGATATTCCCATGCGGACCGAAGCCTCTTCCTGACAAAGACCTTCCAAATCCACCAGTCTTATGGCCTCCAGTTCGGCGTAAGTCAATACCACGGAATCCGCGGGACTTGCCGCCTCGCCCGGAGGTCCGAAATATGTGGCGGAAGGAATGTTCTCCACACATCTTGGTCCTCTGCGTCTTCCTCTGCCTCGTCCGGGTGTCATCATATTGCACAATTGAGCAGTAATTATATAAATATATTGCACAACTGAGCAACATATTGTAAAAATGCAGAATTTGATTTATTCAAGTAAGCAACCTGAAAAATATCGACTGAGACGCGAAGGATCGATCGTAAAACCTTATTCTTTTGATGCGGAACAGTCTTCTATGGCTTTCCTGAGGGCGGTGGCGGCCAACAGACAACAATGTTCCTTTTCCTCAGGCATACCCCCGAGGGCGTTGATTACATCCCATTGACCTATCCTCAGAGCGTCTTCAAGCGTTTTGCCTTTGGCCAACACGGTAACCATGCTTGCCGAAGCGATGCTCGGACCGCAACCGTCGGTGATGAACGAAATATCCGATATGACATCGTCTGCGACTTTGATCCATATGGTCATTGAATCTCCGCAGGGGCCGGTGGCACCGGCGGAACCGTCAAAATCTTCCAATTTACCGATATTCCGGGGATTCATGAAGTAATCAACGGCTGTTTCAGAATATTTTTCCAGATCTTCTTTCAATAAATCTTCTTGAATATCATCAAACCATGACTCCATTTCGTTGCCTCCGGACTCGGAACAGATGACGCCTGATGGTCATCATGATAATTAAAAATGTCTGATTGGTGTTCTGAAAGATTATCCGTAATGTCGGAAAGGATATTCAATCCCCGTGGATTGTTGATATGTTCTATGAAACCATAATATATTCTTCAAAAAAATATAATATATACTTAATAAAAAACCGGAGGAAAAGAAAATGCACAAAGAAAGAAAAATGCCTGAAAAACAAAAATCAAAAACTGTAATTACCAAAAATATTACCGACTTCCCGGAGGCATGATTATGAGTAATGTTTCTTCCGAAGACCGTGTAAGGGCCATCATCAAAGGCGATCCCACAGACAGAGTCGCCGTATTCGATTTCTCAGAAATGGTTTCAACCAAATTGGCCGGATATCTGTGGGAAGACGTCAGATATGATGCCGAAAAATCTGCGGATGCCGCAATCGAATTGAACAAAAAAGTCAAAACGGATTTTGTTATCGCTCCCGTGGATGCAAATTCTTCGTTCATCGATTTAGGCCTTGATGTGCCTCTTCCGGAGGACGATTACGGAATCGTCAAATCAACTTATTTCACCACTCGTGAAGAAATTGACTCGAAGGATTTGCCCGATCCGGGCGACAGAGACTCCTACCCTTGCCTTTACAAAGGAATCATTGACAAGTTCCACGCATTGTACCGCAAGTACGATGACAGCGGTGTCGTGACCATCGGAGAAGCTTGGGGACCGCTCACGACTGCAGGCTTCCTGAGAGGCGTTGAAAGACTTCTGATGGACATGTATCTCGAACCCGATGATGCGGACAAGGTTTTGAAAAAGACCGCTCCCTTCGTTGACGGAATATTCGACGCCATGCTGTCTGAAGGCGGAAAATGTTTGTTGGCTTCCGATCCGACGGCTTCGGGTGATTTGATTGGCCCCGAACATTTTGAAAAATACAGTCAACCCCATCTTGCCAAAACGATAAAGAAATGGAAAAATAAAGGAAAAATCACAATGTGCCACATATGCGGCAACACCAACCATCTTGCCGCCGAGATTGCGGAGACCGGAGTGGATATATTCAGTGTGGATTGGCAGGTCGATCTTGCTCAGGCAAAGAAGGATCTGGGAGGCGTCACCCTCTTGGGGAATCTTCACCCCACCGATGTTGTTTGGAAAGGAACGCCGGAACTTATCATGAAAGAATCCAAAAGGTGCATAGACGCGGCCGGCGAAGGGGGAAAATTCATTCTGGGTTGCGGTTGCGATACTCCCAGGGATACGCCTTTGGAAAACATTGCCGCCATGACGGAGGCTGCCGAAAAATACGGAAAATATTGATAATTTCAGAGAAGGGGTGAGTTTGATTCGAAGGCGGGAATATGACATCCCGCCTTCTTGATTTTAATAAATTTATTTGTCGTAATCAGTTCAATACATCAGACATTCCGTATACGACGCCTTTTTTCTGAGAAGGTATCCACATGGCCGCCATGACCGCACCGCCTACGAAAATTTCTCTCGAATGAGCCTGATGGCGCAATTCGATACGTTCGGAATTGCCTACGAACATCACGGTGTGATCTCCGACGATGTCTCCGCCTCTGACCGCGTGAATCCCTATCTCTTTGCCGCGGGGGCAGATTCCTTCACGGCCGAACACGAATTCTTTGCCGCCCATTTCTTTGCTGATTATTTCGGCGGCGGTTATCGCAGTGCCGCTGGGGGCGTCTTTCTTCTGATTGTGATGTGCTTCTATGATTTCCACATCGTATTCGTCACCGAGATATCCCGCGGCTTCTTTGAGAAGCTTGAAGAACACGTTGACTCCGATGGAATAGTTGGAAGAAATCACCGCAGACACGTTGTTTTTTGCAACGGATTGTGTGATGTTTGTTTTTTCCTCGGCGGTCAGACCGGTGGTTCCTATTATAAGGTTCACTCCCGCTTCGGCGGCTATCGGAGCGTTTACAACAGTGGCAGGGGCTATTGTGAAATCAATCAACACATCAGTTTTGGATTCTTTCAGAATCTCGGAAAGATTTTTAGGATCGGAAACCGGAACGTCCAATTTGCCGACTCCGATGACTTCGCCTATATCCTTGCCCACGTTCACAAGATCAAATGCGGCAGAAATTTCTGCTCCCTCGGTGGCCAGCACACGACGGATAATCAAACTGCCCATCTTTCCACAGGCACCCACAAGTGCAATTCTGGTATTACTCATTGAAACACTCCATAGTTGAAATTTATATTAAATTTATATCGGACTTTTATCGAAGACGCAATCTGAACAAGAATATTTAACGGATGGTGTCAACAAAATAAAAAAATCAAGAAGAGGTTTGAATAATATGAATTTTGAATTTACCAAGGCGGATTGCCCATTTTCCGGGCATATTCGTTATACCGATTGATGATATTTCTTGTGTCGAACAAAGCCCATAGCCATATTGCAAATGCTATGATAATCGTGAAAATTGATAACAAGGTAAACGCAAGAGACTCGGGTGTGAGAATCTCGGCAAGCGTAAGAATCTGGGTAAGTGTGAGAAGCACGATATATGCAATCGCCAGGCCCAATCCTTTCCCCATCTGTTCTGCATACAGGTGCCCCAATCCTGCCAATAAAAAGGAAAGTACGATTCCTGTGCCCGCATTTTTCTGAGGAATCAGATACACTAAAGCAGCACTTTTCTGAGGCGTGTCCACAGGCGTAGCATCTTGGTAAGATGTATCCACAGGCGTAAAACCTTGCGGAGATGTATTTACGGGCGTAGCATCTAAATCGAGATTGTCACCACAGGAACTACAAAAAACTTCGTCGTCTAAAATTGGTTTGCCGCAGTTGGGACAGTACAAACAACCACTCCGAACGCACAGATGCTTATTGATGTATATACTGATTTACGAACATGTATTGATCAGTCTGGCTACGTTTAAAACAAAAAAATAAGAATCACGGATTTTAACAGTGAATCAGTTCAATTGTTACATTATGAGATTGTCCGGCAAAGGCATCCAAGTTATCAAATTACCAAGGAGGACGTCCGGTACGGGCCTTGTAATCGTTGTATTCCTTGATGATTCCGTATACGTCAACCATGGCCCAAATCCATAAAATGAACGCAACGAACAATGGAATGATGAAATACGATGCTGCCCACATAATGACATATACGATCAAAATGACCAGGCCTTTGTTTATCTTGCCTGCATACAGATGTCCCAAACCGGGTAAAAGGAAAGAAAGTAGTATTCCCAGTCCTGTACTTTTTATTTCGACGTCACGCGGCCGCGAGTCGTACCGGTAATTGTTTGAGTAATTCAAATCACTGTCATATCTTGCTTGTTGATTTTGATATTGTGTTGAATAACGATCTGAGTTAGGAATCGGATTGAGTTCAGAACCGCATGAATTGCAAAATAATGCGTCATTCGGATTTTCTTTACCGCATCTGTGACAGAACAAAATTTCACCGATGCAGGATTGAAGTGTTCATATTAAGAATTAAGCGTTCTGCCGATTGGAATTCAGGAAAATCAGTTTTTCCGGTGTAGATTCGAGAAA
>JBMNHS010000002.1:0-154006 GCA_050950505.1 Candidatus Methanomethylophilaceae archaeon
CAATTCGTACCAGACCTTGACGTACTTCACCGTGTTGTCCGGAACGCTGATGTTCAGATTGGCGCTGCCGAACTCCAACGATTGTTTCCAGATATGATAACTCAGTTGTTCGGGATCCCCGTTCACGCAGGACGAGGTATAGAAAATCTTGCTTGCCCCTTTGCCGTTGTTGGCCATCCGGGCGAATCCGTCCTTCTCGATGACGTTCATTTCGCTGTCGACGAGACTCAGGCGGACATCGTCTTCGGTTATGATGTCAAATTCGTTGGTAACATCCGTTATCATCAACGTATACGAAATTGCCATCAGTCCCGACACGCATATTATCAGGGTGAGGACAGGTATGAACGTGGCTTTTCTGCGCTGGTTCTCTTCAAGATTTCCCACCATCTTTTTTGTCCCCGGAGTAAATGAGAATAATCTCACGTACGCTATATATGATAACGGCGGCCAATCCTATTAATACTAAGCCCCAAACGAACCATTCTTTGGCCAAAGAGACCAATTTGCCCGAGAACGGAGACACTCCGATCACAACGCCTTTGACGGCTTCCTGGTAAATGTAACCGTCACTGGTTGCATTGGCATCTCCTTTGGTCAGGAATCTGTAGTCACCGTTTCCGAGATCGTCAATCTCTATCACTCTGTGCACAATGATTTTGTTTCCCCGTTCAAAAGCCAGAACATCCCCGACCCGAATGTCGCAGTGTTCGTTCTCATCGAGAAGTTTGATCATGATGAGACTGTCAACGGGAATCGTGGAAATTTTGTAATCCTGTTTTTCCCCGTCCATGGATCCGGTGACCACCAGACGGACTTCCCGGTTGCTTAAATCGAAAGAGTCGTCATTGAGACTGTAAACAGAATAGGCTCCCGCTCCCGCCAGCGTTACGATAATCATAATCAATCCGGCAATCACCACTTTGTTCTTTTTATTGCTCAATCTGCGGCACCCTCCCGGGAAATATCCGTTTGATATTGCTTCTGATATATATTATCGATGTTGCAATATTCTCGTTCAGACGTATACGGAGGTTTGACAATATCACAGGAAAGTTCAGGAAACCCTCAGATAATCTCTGATTTATTTTCAATTCCGTATCATTGAAAAATAAAATTTTGGAAGAGGTTTGACTGATGTCTTTCACGGCCTCACTTCGAAACCGGGAACTGCGGTAACAATTCCTTTCCGCTGGCTTCGTTTACGGCCTGACCCAATCCGGTGTACATTGCGACAAGTCCCAACACCATCCCTATGGCGGCGGAGACCTTGATCACGTCCGGGTTTTCAAGCACGGTACCGATTGCCAGTCCGAGGAACACTACAGCAAGGAGTCCGAAGACCGCCTGGAGTGTTCTGGTTGTGTTCAGAGTTCCGAAGAACAGCGTAAGGGTCAGCAGGAACCATACGAAGAAGTACATCGCCTGGGCTCCGGCATCAGGTCCGGCGTATCCCGCGGCCCTGGTGACGTTCATGAACGCGAATGACATCCAGAACGCTCCGTAGGCGGAGAATGCAACGGTTCCGAAGGTGTTGCCGTTACGGTATTCCATCATCCCTACGAGCAGCTGCAGCAGACCGCCGACGAAAACCATCATGCCCCAGGCCAAGGCTTCGGTGGGTCGGGCTGTGAAGTCGTAGAACATGACCAATAAGGTCGTCATCCCGAACGCAACCAGTCCTAGTGCGCCGGGGTTGGCGAATTTAGTATCCGTCATCCCACCGTCGATTTCCAACTTGATTATAAAATCAACGGTGATACTATACGGCAATGGTCGTAAAAAGAAGGTAAAAAGTTTGATTCGGGATTTTTTCCGATTCACTCGGAACCGTCGATGTAGCTCTGCCAAACCTTTTCCAGATCGTCCCTTTTCAGGGTTTCCATGATGTATTCGGCAAACTCGTCCCCGGTGGCTCCGGTGTCCCTTCCGGTCATCTTCAGTTTTCTTTCGAACTGACTGCAGACGTCCAGGGCCATGTCGAGTTTTTTGCTTTCTTCGGTCTTGCCGATGTGGCTCATCATCAGGGAAACGGCTTTGATCATGCTGCTGGGATCCGCAAACTGTCCTCTTCCTTCCGTGACCATTCTCGGAGCGGAACCGTGAATGGCTTCGAACATGGCGTATCTTTTGCCGAGGTTCGCGCTCCCCGCGGTTCCAACGCCGCCCTGTATCTGCGCGGCTTCGTCGGTGAGGATGTCGCCGTAAAGGTTGGGAAGAACGAAGACGCGGAAGTCGCTTCTTCTTTCTTCGTCGATGAGCTTGGCGGTCATGATGTCTATGAACCAATCATCCCATCTGATGTCGGGATAATCTTTCGCGACTTCCTCGGCGAGGTCCAGAAACTTTCCGTCGGTGACTTTGACAACGTTGGCTTTGGTGATTACGGAAACGTAACCTTTGTTGTTCTTTTCGGCAAAGTCGAATCCCGCCCGGAGTATGCGTTCGGTTCCCTGGGTGGTTGCCACGCAGAAATCCATGCCCAAATCTTCGGTGACGTTGACCCCGTCGCTTCCCAGAGCGTAACTTCCTTCGGTGTTTTCCCTGAAGAAAGTCCAGTCGATTCCCAATCTGGGGACGGAGACCGGTCTGACGTTTGCAAAAAGATCGAGTTCTTTTCTCATCGCCACGTTGGCGCTCTCGATGTTCGGCCAGGGATCCCCTTTCTTGGGGGTGGTGGTCGGTCCTTTGAGGATGACGTGACATTTCTTCAGTTCTTCGAGGGTGTCGTCGGGAATGGGCTTCATGACTTCCACCCTGCGTTCGATGGTCAGACCGTCGATCCGTCGGATTTCCACCTTTCCGGCTTCAATCTCGTCCGCAAGCAGATATTCCATGACTATCTGGGCGGATGCGCAGATGTACGGTCCGATGCCGTCGCCTCCGCAAACACCTATGATCAGCTTGTCCAATTTTGAGTAATCGGTCCAATCCCCTTCCTGTTTGAGGCGTTCGACCCTCTCAAGCTGCTCTCTCAGAAGTTTGCCGTAGCTCTCCTGTGCGGCCTGAATTGCTTTTTCATTAATCATCGACGGATTATATTGCCCGTCGATAAAGTAGTTTCTCATTGCTCTAGGAGTTCGTATTCCTTAAGCATGGTGTTGGAAACCTTCGACGACCTGCGGCCGACGAAGCTTTTGGCTTTCCGTTCTTCCGGCAATCTTCCGAAAAAGGATTCGTCCGCATGTATCTCCCATTCGGTGCCTTCCTCATGACAGGCGTCCACGGCGGCTTCCCGGGCGGATCTGAAACCTTCGCCGACCCATATCTCTTCGGAAGTCATGGTTTTCTTGGAAACCTGGGCCAACCGGCTTTGTCCGTACGATAAACCAACGCCCACTCTCAGTTTCGGATAACCGTGTTTTTCCGCGAAACGGTTGATTACCATTATCACCGAGTTCACCGACACCGCCGAAACGTAAACCAAATCAGAACCTTCTTCGTTCTCATCCAAAAAAGCCGCCCAGACCTCGCCGTTTCTGAAAGAAGCCTGTTTGCACAGGGGGTTTTTCCTCAGTATGGACGAGACCTCGTTCTCCATGACCGAAACCAGTCTCGGCGTGACTTCGCTCTCCCAGGGTTCGGGGAGATCGGTGTTCAGAATTTTCACGAACATCGTGCTTCGGTCTTCCGGGTCCCCGACGTTGGAGGTGTCGATGTTCGCCATGGTCGTCAATCCGCCCAAATCGGGGTCCAGCATGCCTTCGATCCGGTCGATGATTTTGCTGTGTTCGGTTCCCAGCAAAGTCCTGGTGATTCTTTTCATGTTACCGGATGGAACGTTGTGCTTAAAATGTGAACGATGGTCTTCGCCGTTCCCGTTCCGAAGCGGTTTTGACAACGTTTATATTAAGTGCTCCATTGTTGCTCATGATATCATATGTTGTTCGACAAATTGGCTGATAAGATTATCAAACATCCGAAGCACATAGTCATTGCTTGGATTATCATCATCTTATGCGCAGCCCCCTTGGCGATAAACGCAAGTGATGTTCTCAAATACGACATGCAGGATGTCGCCGTCGAAGAATCGGAATCCATCATCGGACTCAAGATGATAAACGAGAAATTCTACGACCCCGAAATATCCATGACGGACAGTCCGTTACTGGTTCTGCAGACCGATTCCACTCCGGACAAAGCGGAACAGGGATTTCAGAAAATTGAGGATTTGCTTAGCGGGGGACTGAGTAGTTTTGTTGATGAGGACGGAAATCAGAAAGTGATTTCATTGATTTACACGGGAGTGCTCGATCCCGAAAATAACGGCAACAAAGGCGCGTTGGCAATCATCAACGTTGTTTACAACCCCGAATTCAAAGGAATTCAGAAGGACACCCCCGAACTCAGAGAGTATGTCTCGGGAATACTTGCGGAATAC
Organism: Candidatus Methanomethylophilaceae archaeon; assembly: GCA_050950505.1. Taxonomy (GTDB): domain Archaea; phylum Thermoplasmatota; class Thermoplasmata; order Methanomassiliicoccales; family Methanomethylophilaceae; genus VadinCA11. Next base: position 4,382 of record JBMNHS010000002.1, read on the forward strand.
GCCAAGACCGAGGGAGCCATCAACGTCACTACTTACGTGACGGGCGGGAACGCAATGAATTATGACGTGGAAACCGGAGTCATGGCCGATTTGGCGAAAATCGACCCGGTCACCATTCTTCTGATTCTGGTTCTGATCGGTCTGTTCTTCCGTTCGGTCATATCCGCGACCACCCCTCCGATCACCATCGGTTTAGCTTTCGGCGTCACCTTGGCATTGGTGTTCATTCTCGGACCGTTCATGGAGATTTTCTTCATCACGCAGATGTTGATTCTGGTTACCATGATGGGGGCCGGCTGCGACTATTGTATATTCATTCTCGCAAGGTACAAAGAAGAAAGACGCGCAGGGGCCGAACATGAAAAGGCCCTCAGGAATTCCGTTGTTTGGGCCGGCGAGTCCATCGCGACTTCGGGAGCCACCGTCATCATAGGTTTCGGTTCCATCTCCCTGTTCTCGGTTCCCATGGTAAGCACGATGGGAATCGTGCTTGCGATAGGCATACTCATCGCGTTGATCGCGGCTTTGACACTGATTACGTCGCTGATATCGATTTTCGGGGACCGGATGTTCTGGCCCTCCAACGCCGAGACCTACAAGAAAGGCAGCAAGGCCATGAACGGCTGGTACGGAAAGTTCGCCCGCTTCGGGGACAAATACTTCCGCGCTTCGGCCAGATTCAGTCAGAGAAATGCCGGTGTCATCGCAGTTGCGGCGGTGCTTGTCACCATTCCCGCCCTGTACGTGGTGACCACCGCCGAAACCTCCTACGATTTCGTGGGGACGCTGAGTACCGGAGAGTCTTACGACGGATTGCAGGAAATAGACGAATATGTGGGCGGAGGGTTCCTGCAACCCAACTACATCCTTTTGGAATTCGATGAATCCATCGCCGACGTCACTTTCAACGAATATGGTTTGCCCGCCATAAGTTGGAATGCAAACAGAGTCAACGAGATAGCATCGCTGACGGACACGATAAGTCCGTCGAACATGGACAACATATCCTCCGCTTGGAGCATTGTGAAGTGGGAGGATCTGTTGTACCTGGCGGAAGCACAGTTCAATGTCATAATCGATGAGATGGGCATAGCCGGCCTCATTCCTGAGATGTTTTATGATTTCATAGAAGGTCACGCCGTTGCGGGCCTCACATTGAAAAGCATGCCTACGGATTCTCTGCCTTATGCGATGATGTCTTTGCAGACATTGGGTCTCGATGAGGATCTGTTGGAAGCAATGAATGTCATGATGAACGGCGGTTCATTCGAAGATCTCTTGGGTCCGATGATCGAATATGCTGCAAACCATCCCGATCCGAATTATCAGCTTACCGTGGCAAACATGGGAGCTCAGGCCGATCTCATGGACTTTTCCATAAACTACCTCGGAGGAATCCTGGGCGGCGAACAGACCGAAACCGGTTATTCGCTGAACTTTGTCAAACTGACCGCGATCACGACTTCTTCGGCCACATCGATAAGGTCCATGGACACGGTTTCCGAAATCAACGGCGTCGTGGACGATTTCGTGGCTTCCCATGAAAACATCTCAAGCTCCTGGATTACGGGCATGCCCGCAGTCACATACGATCTGTCCAACTCCGTCGGTGACGAGTTCAAGTACATCGGAGTCATTGTCGTTGTGCTGATTCTTCTGTTGCTGTTCTTCGTGATGAAGTCTTACACCATACCTTTCCGTTCTCTGATAACGATAGGAATGAGTGTGGTCTGGACCATTGCGCTGACTCACGTACTGTTCACCAATATTCTCGGAATAGACGTTATTTGGCTGGTTCCGATGATTCTGTTCATAGTGTGTCTGGGACTGGGCATGGATTATGATATTCTGCTTACCACGCGCATCAAGGAGAACGCCACGTATCGCGGAATGGACAACGATACGGCGATTTCGGAAGCAGTGATTCACACCGGTTCCGTCATCACGATCTGCGGTCTGATCATGGGCGGTGCCTTCGGAACGCTGATGCTGTCTTCTATGCCGATGATGCAGGAATTCGGATTCTCGCTGTGCGTTGCGATTCTGATCGATGCTTTGCTTGTGCGTACCTATCTGGTGCCCGCAGTCATGCACCTGCTAGGAAAGTGGAACTGGATAGGTCCCAAGTGGCTTCAGAAAGGTTCCGGCAGAATACAGTAAAACCATTTCGGGAGGGTTTCCTCCCGTAATTTTTCTTTTTTTCCAATCTCCGTATTTTTCAAAAATGCACCTGCGGACACGTTTCCGTAAGCCGGTGAATATAAAAAAGGAAAAGGGTTTGGGCGAGACGCTCATTCCTCGATTGCGGAAACAGGGCACTCATCGACGCAGAGACCGCACTCGATGCATTTGTCTGCATCGATCGTTGCGACGTCATCGACGGTGATTGCTCCTTCGGGACATACGTCCTCGCATGCACCGCAGGCGGTGCATTCGGACTCATTAACGGATACCATCTTTGATAACCTCCTCACTCGGATACACGAACTCATTTAAAATCGTGACTGTTATTTTCCAAACGCCGATGTTTGCGTATTTCCTCAAAACCGTTAAAAGGATATATCGGAGACAAACCATCAACGTCCATGAAAGAGAAACCAAAGGATTATCACAGGTTCGGAGACCCCAAAGGTGCCGAAGGCCGTGAAGCGCTGGAGTCCATGAACGTGAACCACAGGGAGCTCAGCAAATGGGCAATTTCCTTACTCCCGGAAATCAATCCGAAAAAGATTTTGGATGTGGGATGCGGAGGCGGAATGCAGCTGTTCATGCTCGGATCCGAATTCCCCGAAGCCTACCTGCACGGAGTGGACATTTCCGAGGATGCGTTGAACTTAGCCTTCGAAGTGAACCTTGACAAAATCGAAGCCGGCCGATGCGTGATTGAAACCGCTCCCGCCGAGGAACTGCACTTTTCCGATGAAACCTTCGATTTGGTTTCCGCTTTCGAAACATACTTTTTTTGGACGGATCTGAAAAAAGGGATTTCCGAAGCGTACCGGGTGTTGGTTCCGGGAGGGATACTGACCGTTGTTTCCGAACAGTATCCCCATCCCGACTTTGATGAAAGAAACGTTGAAATCGCCGAGCGGACCGGTTTCAAACTGGTGGAAAACGAAGAAATGGCCTCCCTGCTCGAGGACGTCGGATTCAGTGTGGAATACGTCACGGTGCCTGAAAACAACTGGGTGTGCTTCATTGCCGAAAAATAAAAACACGGACAATCCTGACAAGGTCTTAAACGCCATGACCGACCAACTGCCGGAAAAGAAGAAAGAGCGGAGACGCGAAGATCTCCGCACGGTCCGCGCTTCCGCCAATGCTTGCGGCGGAAAAACCACCCCGGGTCACGGCGGTCCGACTTCCGAAGCGGCCGAAATGCTTTCGAAAAACACAATCGGCCGAATAACCGGGACGTTGGACATGTACCTTCACATCAGAACCGCGGAAAAGAACGGTTTACGTCACGGTCGAAATCAAACCCGCCCCCGCCCCGTTGAGTTACGGAGGGGATCACAGACGAAGCGGCAACGAAGACGCGAAACTCATCGGCGGTCGGTCGGAGAAAGCGATCTTCCGTCAATATCTCACGGATTGTCGGTTTGACGGGGTCAACACATTTAATACGGTACGGTACGATATCGCTTACCGATGTTACTGTGCTACTCCGGAACCGGCAATTCTTATTCCGCATGCAAGACGATACAGGGTGCTCTGGGAGGGGAGATAGGGGACATCGCCCAAAGAGTCAAGAACGATGATTTCACCGTCAGTCTGGAATTCAACGAACCTCTGGGTTTCGTTTTCCCCGTATACTGCGGAAATCTTCCCGCCGCCGTAAGGAGGTTCGTGGAGAACATCGAAATCGACAGCGACGGTCAGCATTACATCTACGCCGTGTTCACCTGCAGTTCCGGATGTACCTTCGCACCCGAAGATCTCTCCGCCGCGCTGGAAACATCGGGATTGATGCTGGATGCCTATTTCACGCTGATAATGCCCAACAACGCATTGATGCACATCGAACCCGAGGACACTTACACGATTGAGCAGAAACTCGAAGCGGCGGAAACGGAACTTGACGCCATTGTGGAAGACATCAGGGAAAGAAGGACCGGAGCCATCCGTCCGGTGGTGGGTAAATACGACCCGTCGGAAAAGGACAAGTGGAGAAAAGAATACGAAGTTGCCAGAACCACCGACAATTTTGCGGTCACCGAATTCTGCGGAGGCTGCGGGTTCTGCGAAAATTTCTGTCCCGAAGACATAATCAAGATAAAGGACGGCAAAGCGACCTGGATCGAAGCCACCTGCAGTCTGTGCATGGGATGCCTGAATCTCTGTCCGTACACTTCGATCACTTACGGCGGAAAGAGACCTCTCGGAAGATACCACAACGATGTGTTCTATCCCAAATCCGCCGGCGTCCGCATGACCATAGAAACCGAACGGGGCAAAGACTGAATTTAAGTAATTCGGTGTTGGTAGCGTATCAGCCGCAGAGGCGGGAAAACATGGCGTTCAAGAACAACGGAAACATACCCGGAGGTCCGGGAAACAAAAAAGGCAGAAGATTCGAAACCATACAGCTTCACGCCGGACAGGAATCCCCGGATCCGGCAACCGGCGCGAGAGCCGTGCCGATTTACCTGACCACGTCTTACGTTTTCGACGGATGCGACGAAGCCGCGGACATCTTCATGCTGAGAAAACCCGGAAACATTTACGGAAGACTCACCAACGATACCCAGGCGGCCTTTGAGAAAAGAATCGCCGCCCTCGAGGGAGGAACCGACGCTTTGGCGGTGGCATCGGGAGCCGCCGCAATCACATACACCGTTCAGAATCTGGCCTCTGCCGGGGACAACATAGTTTCCGCCACCACTCTGTACGGCGGAACTTACAATTATTTTGCCCACACCCTGCCGCATTGCGGCATCACGGCTAAGTTTGTGGACCCCACGGGAAAAGACTATCTCAAAAAATTCGATGAAGCCATCGATGAAAAAACCAAATGCGTGTTCGTGGAAACCATCGGCAATCCGAATGCGAATCTGATTGACATCGACGCCTTGGCGGAAGTGGCCCACAAACACGGAATCCCTCTGGTTGTGGACAACACCTTCGCCACCCCTTATCTGTTCAGGCCGTTGGAACACGGTGCGGACATTGTGGTGGAAAGTGCCACCAAATTCATCGGAGGGCACGGAACCGTACTCGGCGGAGTCGTGGCGGAATCGGGAAAATTCGATTATGCCAACGGCAAATTCCCCGGATTTTCGGAACCGGATCCGAGTTACAACGGAATGAAATTCGCTTATGACGCCCCCGAATCACCGTTCTGCACAAGAATGAGGGCGATTCTTCTGAGAGACACCGGGGCCTGCATATCCCCGGTCAACGCCTTTGTTCTTCTTCAGGGTCTTGAAACTCTTTCGCTGAGGGTGGACAGACAGGTGGAAAACACAATCAGGGTCGTCGAGTTCCTGAACGGCCATCCCAAAGCGGAGAACGTCAACCACCCCATGCTCAAAGACAACCCGGACAACGCATTGTACGAAAGATACTTCCCGGAAGGTGCCGGATCCATATTCACCTTCGATGTGAAAGGCGGAAAGGAAGGCGCCAAGACTTTCGCCGAAAGTCTGGAACTGTTCTCGTTGCTGGCGAACGTGGCGGATGTGAAGTCTTTGGTCATCCATCCCGCAAGCACCACCCACTCCCAGCTGTCCGAAAAGGAACTGACCGAACAGGGCATCAAAGGTTCCACCGTGAGGCTGTCCATCGGCTGCGAACACATCGAGGACATTATTGCGGACCTGTCGCAGGCTTTGGACAAAGTCTAATCCCGTTTCGGAAATTATTCGGTAACACGAATATATTATTGGATACATAACCCAACTATTGAATAGATGGAAGCCATCATCTTTCTCCGATGTCAGAAGATATCAGAATGTCTCCCGTGTTTCTTGCCCCCGCGGATCGGAAAATCACCGTGTTCGGAGGAGGCAAAGTGGCATTGCGGAAATGCCTGCATTTCAGGGGATTTGAAATCAAAGTCGTGGCGGAAGAAATATTGCCGGAAATCAGGGAATTGGCGGATTCATGCGTCGAAACCACAATCACCCTGTCCAATGCGGGGGAGCTCATGGAAGGCGCGGACATAGTGCTGGCTTCCACAAGTTCCAAAGAACTCAATTTCATGATCAGGGATATCGCAAAGAAAAAAAGAATTCCCGTGAACTGCGCTCACGGCGGAGGAGACGTACTCATACCCTCCACCCTCCGAAGGGGAGGATTCACAATCACGGTTTCGTCGGAAGGACGGGCCCCGGCGTTTCCGCCTTACGTAATCGAAGAAATAGACAATCATCTTGACGGAGGTTACGAGAAAATGCTGGAACTTCTGGTAAAACTCAGACCGGAAGTTATGGAACGGATTTCCGAACAGCCCGAAAGAGCAAGGATTCTTGCGGAAATTCTGGAAAACGAAGAAGTGTGGAAGTTGCTCCGTTCCGGCGATGCCGAGGGAGCATACGCACTTGCGGCGGAACGGGGCGGATTAAAATGATTGTGAGTCTGCACGCAACCCACGAATCCGCCGACGGAACCGAAAGTCTCAACGACATCGTGCCGAAACTCGGGGAAAAAATAAACACCCTGGTGTCCGGGGTGCCGGAAATAAAAGAATACGTTGTTGTCAACACCTGCAACCGTTTTGAAATATACACCGCAACCGAAAACAACAAAGAAGTCCGGAGGGTGTTCGAGGAAGCCATCAAAGAACTTTTCCCTTACGATAAAAGAAAAATCACTTACGTTCTCGAGGATTCCGCCAGTATAGGACATCTGTTCAGAGTGGTCTGCGGACTGGATTCGCTGATTGTCGGGGAAAACGAAATTCAGCATCAGATCAAAGTTTCCTATTCCGAGGCCAGGGAGAACGGGCAGGTGGGAAAGATCCTGTCCCATTTCTTCAACCGCGCCCTGTCCGTGGGAAAACGGGTCAGATCGGAAACCGCGCTGAACAAAGGCGCCGTATCCGTCGGTTCCGCCGCCGTGGAACTCGCAACGAGAAAACTCGGAACTCTTGACGGAAAGAACGTAACGATTCTCGGGGCCGGGGACACCGCCACGGTCATTGCCAAGAATCTTGTGGGAAAATCCCCGAACACCGTGTTCGTTTCCAACAGGACCTTCGAAAGGGCAAGGGAACTGGCTTCCGCCCTGGGAGGAGTGGCGGTACCGATGAGCCACAGGATAGAAGCGATGGAACACAGCGATCTGGTTCTTGTCGCCACCTCCGCCCCCCACCCCGTTGTCAGACACGAGCACGTAACCGAGCTTATGAAAAGGCGTCCCGATAAAAAATTGCTGATCATCGACGTGTCTCTTCCGAGAAACGTTTCGGAAGACGTGGCGGAAATTCCGAATGTTAAACTTGAGAACATCGATTCTTTGGAACGCATTGCCATGGAAAACGCCAACAAACGGAGAAAGGAAGTTCACGAAGCGGAAAAAATTGTGAAAGAAGAGTTGGAACGCATCGGCAAAGAACAAAGGGAACAGGATGCGAACGAAGTGATCCGCAACATCAGCATCAAACTCTCGGAAATCCGGGAAGAGGAACTGAGAACGGCTGTTTTGCGTTCAAAAACAACCAGCCCCGAAAAGGTCATGGAAGATCTGTCGAGGGCACTGATAAATAAAATAACAGCAGAGGTCTACACAAACCTCAGAGTAGCATCGAGAAACGGCCAAAAGGATCTGTGTCAGAACATGGCCGAACTTTTCGGAGTTGAAAACAATGTACCCAATTACACGTATGAGAAGGCTGAGGAAGAACAACAGGATGAGGAATCTTCTGTCTGAGACGAGAATTCATCCTGGCGATTTGATTCTGCCGGTATTTTTTGATGAAAGACTGACCGACGTAAAGACGACGGAGTCCATGCCCGGCGTCAAAACATACCCTCTCAAAGGATACGGGGACATCGGCAACGGCATTGCGGATTCCGGCGTGAATTCCGTTCTCGTCTTCGGAATTCCCGGCAAAAAAGATTTCATCGGATCCGAAGCCTTCAATGACGAAGGCGTCGTTCAGAAAGCCATCTCGGGACTGAAAGAAAATTCCGACCTGACCGTGATAGCGGATTTGTGTCTTTGCGAATACACCGATCACGGACACTGCGGCGTTCTTGACGGAAACGGATGGATCGAAAACGACGAAACCTTGGAACTTTACGGAAAAACCGCGGTATCCCAGGCCGCCGCCGGGGCGGACATAATAGCCCCCAGCGGAATGATGGACGGACAGGTTGCCGCAATCAGACGGGCGTTGGACGATGCAGGGTTCAAAGACATTCCCATTCTGGCCTACAGCGCCAAATTCTTCAGTTCTTTCTACGGACCCTTCAGGGACGTGGCCTGCTCATCTCCGAGTTCGGGGGACCGGGCAGGGTATCAGATGCCCTGCGGAAACCGCAGGGAAGCCATGAGGGAAATCGAGTTGGACGTGGCCGAAGGCGCGGACATGATAATGGTGAAGCCCGCCGGCCCCTATCTCGACATAATCCGGGATGCGGCCAATTCTTTCGATCAGCCTCTGGCCGCATACCAGGTTTCCGGGGAATACGCCACGATCAAAGCCGCCGCGGAAAAGGGTTGGATCGACGGCGACGCGGCGATGATGGAATCGCTGCTGAGCATCAAACGCGCCGGCGCCGACATGATAATTACATATTACGCCGAAGAAGCGGCAAGGAAACTGATTTTATGACGCATTCCTCAGAATTGTACGACAGAGCATTGAAAAAGAGTCCCGGGGGAGTTTCCAGCCCCGTCAGGGCATACAAACCCAATCCGCTGTTCATAGAAAGCGGGAAAGGAAGCAAAATCCGAGATGCGGACGGAAACGAATACATCGATTACTGTCTGGCCTACGGCCCCATGATTGCGGGACACTCCAACGATTATGTTCTGAACGCCGTGAAAAACCGGTTGGGAAAGGGAACGCTGTACGGCGCACCCTCCGAAATCGAACTGGAACTCATTGAACTGATATCGGAAAGAATACCTTCCGCCGAGATGGTGAGATTGGCGGTTTCCGGCGCGGAAGCCACCATGCACGCAATCCGGGTCGCAAGAGGATTCACCGGACGGGACGGCATCGTCAAGATGAACGGCGGGTACCACGGCGCTCATGACGCCGTGATGGCAAACAAGGACAAAGGATACAGAAGTTGTCCCGGTTCCCCGGGAATACCTCCGGAAGCGGTAAAGAACACATTCAACGCGGAATACAACGACATCGAATCCCTGACCGAAGTGATCGAGGCGGAATCCCCCGCCTGCGTGATTCTGGAACCCGTGATGGGAAACATCGGTGTCATTCTTCCGGAAAAAGGATATCTCGAAGAAGTCCGCAAAGTCACCGAAGAAACCGGCACATTGTTGATTTTTGACGAAGTCATAACAGGATTCAGACTCTCCGAAGGGGGAGCCCAGAAATATTACGGTGTGACGCCGGACATGACCACCTGTGCGAAAATCATGGGCGGGGGATTCTCCGGTTCCGCATTCATGGGCAAAAAGGAAATCATGGAAAACATAGCTCCCGCCGGGAAGATTTACGCCGCGGGGACTTATGCGGGAAACCCGGTTTCCGCCGCCGCCGGAAAAGCTCAGCTGGAATACATGACCGGAAAGTATGACGCTCTCAACAAACGCGGTTCGGATCTCATCAACTCTTTGAAGGATTTCATGGAAGACAGCGGAACCGAAGGCTGCGTGAACGGCGTGGGTTCCATGCTGTCCGTGTTCTTCGGGGTCGATTCCGTGACCAACGGGACTCAGGCAACCGGCACCAACCGCGAAACATTCAACGCACTGTTCAGACACATGTTGGACAACGGCATTTATCTGGCACCTTCTGCTCTCGAAGGATGGTTTCTGTCCACGGAGCACTCCGAAGCCGACATAACCGCAACCGCGGAAGCCTTTGATTCCTTTGTCAAGAGGGAAAAGAAATGATTGTCGGCACAAGAGAAAGCAAACTCGCGATGAGACAGACGGAAATCTTCGTCGAGAAGATGAAAGAGAAATGCGGTATCGACGATTGTGAGGTCATCGGCATAAAGTCCCTTGGGGACAAAGATCTGAAATCACCTCTCTGCGGAATGAGCGTCATCGGCGCATTCGTGAGGGAATTGGACGACGCTTTGATCAACGGGGAAATCGACGTTTCCGTCAACTCGTACAAAGACATCCCCACCACCCTCAGGGAAGGTCTGACCATAGGGGCGGTTCTCGAAAGGGACAGTCCCGAAGACATCATACTTCCCTGTTCCCTGGACGAACTTCCCGAAGGTGCCGTCATCGGCACATCGTCGGTGCGGAGAGAACACATTCTCAGACACGTGCGTCCCGACGTGACGATAAAACCCATCCGGGGAAACATCCACACAAGACTGTCCAAACTGGACGAAGGCGAATACGACGCAATAATTCTTGCGAAAGCCGGATTGGAAAGAATGGAAATCGACCGGCCTCACGCAATCCTTGATCCCAACGTGTTCATCCCCGCCGCAGCTCAGGGAACGATTGCCATCGAGTGCAGAATCGACGACGGGAAAACTCTCGGACTTCTGAAGAAAGTCGACGATTACGCTTCAAAACTGGAAACAGGGGCGGAAAGGGGAATCATGAAACTCATGCAGGCGGGATGTTCTTCTCCCGTCGGCATAAACGCAAAACTCAAAGGGGACGAACTCAACGTGAAAGGCGTGTCTTTCACATACACCCCCGAACCCAGGTGGGTGGACACCTGGATTCCCGAGGATTTCATCATGGACGAAATGCTCAACATAGCAGATTATCTCACGGGCAAAAGGCCGAAGGTGTGAAAATGAAAGGCAAAGTATATCTCGTCGGTGCGGGTCCCGGAGACCCGGGACTCATAACCGTAAAAGGAAAAGAACTTCTGGCACAGGCCGATGTCGTCATGTACGACGCTTTGGCCAATCCCGGGTTCCTTGAACTGTGCAAAGAAGGCGCGGAATTGGTAAACGCCGGAAAGAGAGGCGGAAATCATCATCTGAGACAATCGGAAACCAACGAACTTCTGGTGAAATACGCCAAAGAAGGGAAAACCGTGGTCAGACTGAAAGGCGGAGATCCTTTCATGTTCGGAAGAGGCGCCGAAGAAGCCGAAGAACTCAGAGCCGCCGGAGTGGACGTTTACGCTGTTCCCGGCGTCTCCTCATCCATAGCCGTGCCGGAACTCGTCGGCATACCCGTTACCCACAGGGATCACGCTTCGATGGTCACCTTCGTTACCGGTCACGAGAAAGAAGACCGGACCGAAGACAGAATCGATTGGAAAGCTTTGGCGGAAAGCCACGGCACCGTCGTGATAATGATGGGTCTCGGAAACGCGGGGAGGATTTCAAAAGGTCTCATCGAAGGCGGAATGTCACCCGATACCCCGGCGGCCATAATAACCGACGGTTCGACTCCGGATCAAAGAGTCGAAACCACCGTGGTTTCCGATCTGGAAAAAACCATCGCCGAAAAGGGACTGGAAGCTCCGGGAATAATGATTGTCGGGGATGTGGTCTCGGTCCGTGAAAAAATCGGGGATATGCAATGATAAAACTGGGGTTCACAAGACCCGAAGAAAGACTCGGCGAATCCGTCAAAAAAGCGGAAGATCTGGGGTTTCGGGTTTTGGGCGCCCCATCAATGAAAATAATAACGGGAGACAAAGAAGAATTCCAAAAAATCAGGGATTATCTGTCTTCCGGCAAAGCTTCCTTCGCGGTTTTCGGTTCGATCACCGCGGTGGAAAAATGCATCGGTGTCTTCGGTGAAGAATTTCCTTCAATGTTTGAAAACGTCAGCGTGGTGTCAATCGGACCCGGCACCGGGAAAGCGTTGACGGATGCCGGCGTGAAGTCCGACATGATGCCTCAGGAATATTCTTCCTACGGCATCGTGGATATGCTCGAAAACAAAGTCAAAGGAAAAACCGTTTTACTGATAAGGTCCGACAGCGGAACCGAAGTTCTTTTTGAAGGACTTTCCGAAGCCGGCGCCGATGTGGTCACCATAGCCACATACAGACTTGAAGAGTACGGGATGACTCCCGAACTGATCGAAATAATGAATTCAATAGAAAACGGGTATTTGGACGTGATGGCATTCACGAGTCCGAAATCCTCCCGGATATTTTATTCACAGATGAAGGAAAGATTCGGAGACCGAACGTCGAATCTAATGAATTCGGTGAAAATCGCGGCAATCGGAGGTCCCACCGCCGATGCTTTGCGGAAGCTCGGCAGTGAGCCGGACATAATCGCTTCCGAGTTTACCTTCATGGGAATGCTGAAGAACATAATGTCATTTTTCGGCATGCCGGTTGCAGGCGACAAGGAATGAATGGGGCAATTCCGGATTGGAATAATAAAACACATGAGGGAATCCCAGCATCAGGGATTCCGATCCGTGTATGCAACCGTACCTGCGTCCCGACGTTCTTTCCGCTTGCCAACCGTCTCCGTCGTTGTCGGTGTTCCAGTAATGGAATTCGTGACCTTTTATTGAGCTCCCCTGAGGCAACATCTGGTTTTCACCGGGGCTCAGCGTGACATATCCGAATCTGGAGAGTTTGCCGCTGTGGGTGCATTTTCCCTTGACGAAGCCCACCATACGGTACATTTTGCCGTCAATGCCTTCCAGCTCTTCGTGAAGGTACATGAAACCCCCGCTTTCGGCAAGGCAGGGCATTCCCCCGTCAAGTTTTTCTTTGATGTCTTTGAGCATGGATGCGTTCCTGCCGAGTTTCTCGCCGTGAAGTTCCGGATATCCCCCGGAAAATATGAGTCCGTGAATGTCATCGGGCAATTTTTCATCGTTCAGGGGAGAGAATTCAACTATTTCCGCGCCGCAGTCTTTCAGCAGCGAAAGGTTGTCTTCGTAAGTGAAACAGAACGCCTCGTCCCGTGCCAGACCGATTCTGACCGTACCGTCCAATTTGCCGAATGACGGTTTGTCGTACTCCAGATCTTCAACATTTTCGGCCAATTCGATCAACCGGTCGATGTTCAGGGTTTCTTCGAGAACCTCGGCAAGTCCCGAGAGTTTTTCTTTGAGCATCACAATCTCATCGGGCATCACCAGACCCAGATGTCTGCTTTCGACGGCAATGTCGTCAAGTTTCGGAATGTATCCGATCACTTCGATGCCGGTCTGTTCCTCTATTGCGGTTTTCAAACCGTCGTGAACGTGTTTGGACATTCTGTTGAGAATGACCCCTTTGATGTTGTTGTCCCCGACGTAATCGACAAATCCTTTGATCATGGGTATGCAGGAGACACTGGCTCCTTTGCAGTCCACCACCAATATCACCGGAGCTTTCATTATTTTGGCGACATCGTAAGAGCTGGCTTCGGAGGATGCGATGCTTATGCCGTCGTAGAATCCCATCACGCCTTCGATCACGGATATATCCGTTTCTTCGGCGGAACGGGCAAAAAGATACCTGAGCAGATTATTGTCACAGAAAAAAGCATCCAGGTTTTTCGATTCGGTGCCTATGACACGGCTGTGGAACATGGGATCTATGTAATCCGGACCGCATTTGAAGGATGATACTTTCATTCCTCTGTCGACCAGAGCCTGAAGTATGCCGCAGGTTACCGTGGTTTTGCCGCTGCCGCTCGAAGGGGCGGCAATGAGGAATCTGGGATGTTTCATCGTGAACCGCCTCTGCAAACCGTGATGTAAACAGGATTCTGGGCGGTCATAAGATGATAGTTGCCCAACAGTCTGGCTTTCGATACATTGACGCAGAGCGTTTCTTCTTCGGTCAGGTTCAGTTCTTTGACGCAACGCATGGTTTCCGTCAATGTTTCCAAAGTCACGGACGTTATGACGATTCTCACCCCGGGATTCTTGTCAAGAAGCACATTGATTATGGATTCCAGATTCCCCGACGACCCTCCGATGAAGGCGTGGGTGGGTGTTGGGAGGTCGGCAAGAACATCGGGAGCCGATCCTTCTATGACGGTGATGTTCGGGGTTCCGAATTTTTTCCGGTTTTCCTTTATCAGAGACACGGCGTCTTTGTTCTTCTCTACGGCGTAAACCCGGCCGGACAAAGCGACCGAAGCCATCTCCACCGAAACCGATCCGGTTCCCGCACCCACATCGTATATCACTGAATCTTCGTTGAGTTTCAGTTTCATGACCGACAGGGAGCGGACTTCGCTTTTGGTCATCGGCACGGAACTGCGGACGAACTCTTCATCGGAGATGCCCAGAGGGACGACGTCCGAAGCTTCGGGATTTTCGACGAACGCCACACAAAGCTTTCCAAGGGATTTTCCCAATATGTCTTCGGGACGGCCTCTGTCGATCCTTTCGTCCTGTGTGCCGAAATCCTGACCTATTGTTATTTTTACGTCGTCCAAACCGTACTCGATGAGTTCTCTGCACATTTCATGTGCGGATTCTTCCCCGTTCAGGAGGGTAAACAGTCTTCTGTGACGTTTCACAAGTCCCGTGATGTTCTCGTCCCTGCCGTGAACGCTTGTAAGATAAACATCGTCCCAGGATTCGCCGAGTTTCGAGAAAAAGTATGATACGGAAGATATCCCGGGCAAAACCGTGATGTCGTAATCTTTGTTTTTGAAAACCGACATCAATTTCTTCGTTCCGCTGTAATATCCGGTGTCCCCGGACATGATTACCGTGACGTTTCCGTATTCGGGATGTGTTTCAACATATTCCAGAATCTCTTCGGAACGGTATTCTTCAAGAATTTTTTTCCCGGAGAGATCGAAAGACTCCAACATTCTTTTGGCGCCTATGACGAGATCGGAATTTTTCACGGAATCGATGACAGCCAGAGTCATGCTCTCTTTGTTTCCGGTGCCGATTCCCCCGATGGTTATTTTTCTTCTTTTCTTGGGTATCGCGATTGAAAACATTTCGGCAAGTTTCTTTTCGGCCTCTTCGACCGAAATTCCCTCATGTTCCGCGGGACGCCCGATCACTATGGGAATCACGCCGGCTTTCGCCGATGCGGACATTTTGTCTTCGAATCCGCCGGCCGACCCGGAATCTTTAGTCACCAGGTATCTGGCATTCACATGTTTCATCATGGCAAGATTCAGCTCTTCGCCGTAAGGACCCTCCATGAGCATCAGATTCCTGCCTTCGAATCCCAGGGAAGCGCATTTCTCCGCAACCGAAGACAATGACAGCACCCGGGCGAAAACTCTGTCTTTGTAACCGGGAATTGACGTGAACTCGGACAAATCGTTGCTTCCGGTGGTCACGAATATGTTTCCTTCGGTTCCGGAGAGATATTCCACTGCGGAAGGTATGTCGGGAAAAACCATGGGATTTCCGAAATCATCGCTGTCAGGACGGATTATTCTGATCAACGGTATCCCGCTTGTTTCCGAAGCTTCCCTGATATGTTCCGATTTTCTCACGGCGTAAGGGTGGGTGGCATCAACCACAACATCAAATTCTTTCATCCTTTCGGCCATGTTGTCCACGCCGCGGATGCTGTCCGTTTTAACGTAATCGTTTGTTTCAATCACGGATTCGCCGTATTCCGTGGCGGTGCTGACCGTTACGTCAATTTCGTTTTTACTGAGGAAATCCGTCAGTTCCCTCCCTTCGGTGGTGCCGGCGAATATCAGTGCTTTTTTCTTCAAATCGGTTCAACTCCAAAATTAAATCTGTAAGATTCTCTGACCACGGCAACGGTCACGCCGTCAAGTCCGGTTTTTCTGATTATAAGTTCCCCTTTCGCCGAAGGGAGCATCGCGGCTCTTTCGCTGACGCAGTCCACTCCGGTGGTTTTCAACACGAAATCGGACTTGCTGAAGGTCCCTCTGAGGGTGTTCAGTTTTTTCGCGGGGAAAAACACGGAAGGCACATCGAGGGAATCGGAAAATTCGAGAATACCTTTCTCGTCACTTTTCAGGTCAATGCTGGCTATGAGCCTGACCCCTTCGATGGAAATGTCATTGTCTGACAACACTTTGCGTACAACGCTGTCGATCGTATCCTTTGACGTATCCCTCCGGCAGCCGATGCCAAGGATGAGATTCTTCGGAATCAGCCTCAATGTTTTTTCGAAAACGGATTTGTTCGATGACGTAACGTAAATTCCATATTCTTCTTGGGATTCCGTAAGGTTTTCCGGAAGTTTTCCGGAGTAGGGATAATCGCTTTTGAAACCGATTTTTTTATTTTCAAGGACGGCGGCGGAGATTTCTTTCGCAATGACCATGTCGCTGATGACCATGTTCTTGGTTGATGCGAAAGTGTCCACGGAGAATTTTTTGTTCAGATCTGTTGCGGTGGATATCACAGGCACCGCGCCGGTGATTGTCGAAACTTTGCGCGCAAGGTTGTTGGCTCCTCCGAGATGTCCGGACAGCAAAGAAATCGAAAATTTGCCCAGTTCGTCAATGCATACCACCGCGGGATCCTTGGCTTTGTTTTTGACATGAGGGGCAATCGCTCTAACGGCGATTCCCGTGGCTCCCACGAATATGATGCCGTTCGCTTCCAGGAAGGAACTGCGGGCCCAACGGGATAAAGGCATATCAACGGGTATTGTGCCTTCGGAATTTCCCGTAGTCTTCGAGAAGACTATGTTCTCTTCTTCCAATCCTTCGGATATTTTAAGAGCCAGTTCACACCCCTTTGAAGAAAAGGCGATGATGTGGATCAAAGTACCGAACCCCCCAGTTCCCTGAGCAAATCATCGGAAGAAGGCGAACGGCCGATCAGTCCGTATTCCGATGAGAAAATCAACGTTCCGCATTTCACTCTGTTTTCGGTTCTTCTGTTCATGTTGTATTCCGCCTTTTCGGATATCATTATCATCACTTCGTCCAAAAGATTTGCTTCTTTGATATGGAACAGCGCATCATCGGTGGAAATCGAATTCATGACGTTTTTCAATACTTCCGGGGAAGCTCCCGCCAATGCCGCGTTTCCCGCCAGAATTTCCATGCGGGAATCCGATTCTTTCGAGTGGGTGTTCATGATTCCTCCGGCAAGTTTCACCAGTTTGCCGAGGTTACCCACCAACAGCAGGTTAACGAAACCCAGTTCCGCGGCGTAATCCAAAGTTTCCCCGATGTAATTGCTGCAACGCACGGCGGATTCCGGATCCAAACCGTCAATGGCTTCCACGTAACTCGCTCCGTAATTTCCGGGCACAACGAGCAAAGTCTCGGATCCTTCTTCCTTTCTGACTTTCATTTCAGCCTTGATTGTATCCACGATGGCTTTCTCGCTCATGGGTTCCACGATTCCGGAAGTTCCGAGAACCGAAATCCCTCCGACGATTCCCAAACGGGGATTGAAAGTCTTTTCGGCGAGTTTTTCACCGTCAGGCACGGATATGGTGACTTTGAATCCGTTGTCGTAATTCAGATTGTCCTTCACGTCTTCCAAGGCCTCAACGATCATGTTCCTCGGAACTCTGTTGATGGCGGCATTTCCGACGGGTTGGTCCAATCCTTTTTTGGTGACTCTTCCGACGCCGGTTCCTCCGTCAATGTCTATGTTCCTGTCCGAATGAACCACTTCCGAATAAACCAGGGAACCGTGTGTGACGTCGATGTCGTCGCCTCCGTCCTTTCTCACGGCACACCTGACTTTGTTTTTCTGCATATTGATGTCTTCTATTCCGAGATTCAGCAGAATGCCCTTGGGCGTCAGAATGTCGATGCTGTCGACGGCGTTTCCGGTAAGCAACATGATAGCCGCGGCTTTTGAAGCTGCCGCCGCACAGGTGCCGGTGGTGTGACCTCTCCTCAATATTTTGCCGCCCACTTTGACGGACATCCCGTTGTTTTCAATCCCGGACATCGTTTTCCCTTAGGTTGGAGGCATTATCCATGTTTAATATTTGTCGAATTGCCCTTGTTGGATATACTATCCAACTTAAATAAACGTATAACATGTACGGTAAATCATACTATTGGGTGAAATCAGATGGCAGGAAAATTATACGGCGTAAGCGTCGGACCCGGAGACCCCGGACTTCTGACCCTGAAAGCCAAAGAACTGATTGACAAATCGGCAGTGGTTGCATACCCTGTCCACAAACGCGGCGAGGACAGTACGGCTTTGGACATCGTGAAAGGAGCCACAGACCTGTCCGGAAAGAAAATTTTGGAACTTCTGTTCAGCATGAATCCCGACGACAAAGTCAGGGAAGCCTGCAGATCCGAAGCCGTCAAAGAACTGACGGAAGCTTTGGACTCGGGAATGGACGTGGCCATGATTTCCCTGGGTGACGTCGGAGTGTACAGCACCTACATGTACGTGGACGAACAGGTCAGAAATCTTGGATACGAGACTGAAGTCATTCCCGGGATAACGTCCTTCTGCGGCGGAGCCGCCGAAGCGAGAATACCCCTGATGATCGGAGACGAAGACCTTACCGTAATCCCCATGGCAAAAAAAGACAACGGAAGATTGGATTTGTTTCTGGCATCTTCCGACAACCTCGTGGTGATGAAAGCCTGGGATTCCATGCAGGTTCTCGCGGATTTGATGGAAAAGAACGGAATTCCTTTGAAAAACGCCACCGTCATCAGCAACATCGGCATGGAAGGGGAATACATCGGACCCATTGACGTCAACCGCAAATACGGTTATTTCACCACAGTCATTGTAAAGAAAAACAGAAACGAGGAATCAAAATGATAACATTCGTCGGCGCAGGCCCGGGAGATCCGGAATTATTGACAATCAAAGGAAAGAAAATCATCGACTCCGCGGATGTGATAATTTATGCGGGTTCCCTGGTGAACCCTGCCGTGTTGAGCGATGTCAAAGAAACCGCCAGGATATACAACAGCGCGGAAATGAATCTGGACGAAGTGATCGAAGTCATGAAAGACGCCGAATCCAAAGGATTGAACACCGCACGGGTTCACACCGGAGACCCGTCCATTTACGGCGCAATAAGGGAACAGATCGACAGATTGGACGAAATGGGGATTGAAAGCAAAGTCGTTCCCGGAGTAAGTTCCGCCTTCGCCACCGCCGCGGCGCTGAAGAAAGAATACACTCTTCCGGATGTTAGTCAGACCGTCATTTTCACAAGAATGGAAGGAAGGACTCCCATGCCCGAAGGGGAAAGCATTTCCGAATTGGCTTCTCATCATGCCACCATGGTTATTTTCCTCAGCGTCGGATTCATGGACGATTTAACCGAACAGCTCATCAAAGGGGGATACAAAGAAAGCACCCCGGTGGCCGTGGTTTACAAAGCAAGTTGGCCGGAACAGAAAATCGTCACCGGCAGCCTCAAGAACATAGCTTCCAAAGTGAAAGAAGCCGGCATAACGAAGACCGCATTGACGGTGGTCGGAGATTTCCTCGGAGACGAGTACAGTCTGTCAAAGCTTTACGACAAAGCGTTCACCACCGAATACCGCAAAGGAACGGAGGCCTGAAAAATGTCAGGAAAACTCACCGTGGTGGGATTCGGACCCGGTTCCAAAGAGGACATGACCCTGAGGGCGATCAACGCGATAGAGAATGCGGACATCGTCACCGGTTACACGACCTACGTGGATATTCTGAAAGAATATTTCCCGGACAAGAAATACAAAGCCACCGGAATGATGAAAGAAGTCGAAAGATGCAAATCCGCAATCGAAGACGCGTTGACGGGATTGAACGTTGCAATGGTAAGCAGCGGCGATTCCGGAATTTACGGAATGGCCGGGATAATATACCAGCTCGTTGACGAAATGGACGCCGGCATAGAAGTGGACGTCGTTCCGGGAGTCACCGCGGCTTCCGCGGCGGCATCCATACTCGGAGCACCGCTCATGCACGATCTGGCTATCATCAGTCTTTCCGATTTGATGACTCCTTACGATCTGATAATGAAGCGTATCGAAAGCGCCGGTTTGGGTGATTTGATTGTTTGTCTTTACAATCCCAGAAGCAAGAAGAGAAGGGAACATCTTCCCGAAGCCGTCGGGATACTTCTGAAACACAGATCCCCGGAAACTCCCGTGGGTATTGTGAGAAACGCCCGCAGGGAAGACGAAACCGTAATCATCGCTACGTTGGGAGATCTGCCTTACGACGATGTTGACATGTTCTCCATCGTAATCGTCGGAAACTCCCAGACTTATGTTTCGGAGGGTAAAATGATAACACCCAGGGGATACGAGGTGGAATGATGAAGATACCCAATGTCAAACCGGCGGATATAGAAAAACGCAGCATGGAAATCATCGAGAAAGAACTTGACGGAAGGACCTGGCCGGAACCCGAGTTCTCGATTGTCAAAAGATGCATTCACACCTCGGCGGATTTCGATTACGCCGACAATCTGGCATTCTCCGAGAACGCCGCCCGCATCGGAATCGAAGCGATCCGTTCCGGCGCCCACATCATCACGGACACCAAAATGGCTTATTCCGGGGTGAACAAGAAGCGTCTCGCTTCTTTCGGAGGGGAGGCCCATTGTTTCATCAGTGACGAGTCCGTGGTCGAAGAGGCGAAAGCCAGAGGCTGCACCCGTGCGAAAGTGTCAATGGAACGTGGGGCTGCTTTGGAAGGCAGAAACATATTTGCAATAGGAAACGCCCCCACGGCGCTGATAAGACTGAACGAACTCATAGAAGAAGGAAGGTTGAAGCCGGCGTTGGTCATCGGCGTTCCCGTGGGGTTTGTCAACGTTATCGAATCCAAGGAACTGATTATGGAATCCGGTGTTCCGTACATCGTCGCGAAAGGCAGAAAAGGCGGATCGAACATCGCCGCCGCAATCTGCAACGCAATGATTTACCATCAAGGCGAATTCTAAACCTTTTCAGGCCCGTGTCCCCAAGGGCACGGGTTCGTATACCTTTTCAAACGCAGCGGTTGACGGAATCGTTCTCATACGATTCATTGCGTCCGGTTTCCGCGGGCTCGAACCCTTCGGGTTTTCCGTCGGGATATTCTTCTTTTCCGTCGGCGTATCTTATGAATCTCGGCGCTTCGACGGATTGTACTTTGTCAATAACGTTCCAGGGCCAGATTTCATACTCGTATTTTCTGATGTCGTTCATCGCATCCCTTACGGTTTTGTCGTTGTCCAGAACCACGGGGCCGTAGGACGTCATCTTCTGTTTTATGGGTCTGCCGTCCAACAGCCAGAATTTGGACGGGACCTCTCCGTTTCTGATTGTGATGTCAATATCGGATTTGAGTTTCATGCGGTATCCGGCGTCGGCGGCAAAACCTTCCACATCAGCGTCGCTTCCCGAAACGAAATAGAGATTCCTGTTAATTTCCGGAGAATCGGCTTTCAGGACAAATTCCGCCCCCTCTTCCATTTTGATCTGAAGAATTTTCACTCTGTTGTCCGGATCCGCCGCCCAGGAGTTCGGATTGGGAACCCCGACGGTCATGTCCTCATACGTTCCGGCGTAAAGAATCACTTCAATGTTTTTCCCGGAACCGTCGGTCAGATTTTTTGTTTCAAAATCCTCGGACCAAACCATGTTCACGTCGTTTGTCGACCCCTTCCTTTCCAATGGAAGATTAATCATAATCTGGGTAATGTTGTTCGGGTTGGGGCGGTCCTGAAACACCAAAGGATACATTTCGGAATGCTGGTATTTGCTTGAAGCGGTTACCCATTGGGCGTCCCCGAAACCGAATCTTGACTGGTTCCCTTCGGAATCGAAAGTATCCACATATCCTTCTTCGACTATGGTGAACGTTTCGTATCCCCAGTGGGGATGCATGGGGAAGCCGGGAACGACTTTTCCTTTGTACATCCGGAATCCGTTGTGTTTTTTGTAATCGTGGCCCAAGTCCCTCCAGGCAATCATGTCATAAGGAGGCGCCTGTTGGGAATTTCCTTTGGGATAGTTGTCTCTGTGATGCGATACGAAAATGAAAGGGTCTTCGGTATCCCAGTGTATGTCAAAGTCCACGTATCTCAGAACGGCTCCCCTGGCTTTTTTTCTGAAAGGCCACATATAAACGGGATATGCGGTTTGATTAAAATACCTCGCCTTTTTGCACAGCATTAAATAATACACCCTTAATGGACGCTTATGGTACCTTCCGAAAAGAAAGGAGTCAGACTCAACAAATATCTCGGCGATTCCGGCGTTTCATCGAGACGCGGCGCAGATGCAATCATAGAGGAAGGCAGAGTGACCATCGACGGAATGAAGGCCGTTCTGGGAGACAGGGTTTTTCCCGGAAATGTGGTTCGAGTCGACGGCAATCCGGTGTCTCCGGAAAAGGAAGATATCGTCCTGATGTTTTACAAACCGAGAGGGATAACCTGCACTTCGAATCCCGAAGATCCGGATAACGTGATTGATTTCTTGGGATATCCCAAACGCATCTATTCCGTGGGACGTTTGGACAAGGATTCCGAAGGTCTGTTGCTCATGACCAACAACGGTTTCCTGGCAGAAAAGATAATGCATTCCAGCAACGGACATGACAAGGAATACATCGTGACCGTGGACCGTGACATCACCGAGGATTTCATCAAACAGATGTCCCGCGGGGTTCCGATTATGGGAGGTTCCGTGGTCACCAGGAAATGCGAAGTCACACAGACCGGCGACCGTGAGTTCAGAATCATTCTGAAACAGGGAATCAACCGTCAGATCAGAAGAATGTGCGGCGAGTTGGAATATACCGCGGTCACCATCAAAAGAGTCAGGGTTCTGAATCTTGAGCTCGGGGACATGGGCGTCGGCAAATACCGCAACATTTCCAAGTCGGAAAGAGCCGAACTGTACAGATTATTGGATCTTTAATCACAATCTTTTAATCAATCGGAGTACTGCAAGATGTCATTGGACACATCATCCATTTAGCACGAACGCAGTTGAAAGTATTATTAAGTATGACTCTATTGGTGAATTATTGAGAAGAATTGCCATTTACGGGAAGGGCGGAATAGGTAAGTCCACCGTCTCTTCGAACATAAGCGATGCCTTGGCCGATATGGGTTTGCGGGTACTTCAGATTGGATGCGACCCCAAAGCCGATTCCACAAAACTTTTGATGGGCGGCAAGGCACCGGACACGGTTCTTGACAGAATGAGGGAAGGCAACGTCTCTTTGGACGATGTCGTTCACGATACGGGACACAATGTGTTCTGTGTCGAATGCGGCGGTCCGAAACCCGGAACGGGTTGCGCCGGCCGCGGCATAATCGCGGCCTTCGATCAGCTGGAGGATTTGGACGCTATAGACACAATCAGGCCGGACGTGATAATTTACGACGTTCTCGGCGATGTCGTCTGCGGAGGGTTTGCAATGCCCATCCGCAACGGCTACGCCAAAGAAGTTTTTGTTGTCACATCGGGAGAAATGATGTCCCTGTACGCCGCGGACAACATCCGTCAGGCCGTAAACGGTTTTGCCGAAGACGGTTACGCCGTGTTCGGCGGCGTGATCCAAAATTCCAGAGGCATCGACGACGAAAACAGAATTGTCGACGACGCCGCGGAAGAAATGGGTTGCGATGTCGTTTACCGATTGCCCCGGGACCAGGAAGTTCAGGACGCCGAAGCGGCCGGAACCACGGTCGTCAGAAACGCCCCCGATTCCGAAATGGCAAAAAATTTCAAATCGCTGGCGGAGGAAATACTTCAACGTTCGGAGGATTCCGAAGGCGGAATGCGACTGAAGAAATAAAAAGAGGAATCAAACATGAAAAAAGGAATTTTATTCATCGGACACGGCTCAAGGTTCAACCACAACAAAGAAGCCGTTGAACAGCAGGCCAACGCACTGAAAGAACGCACCGGACTCCCCGTGCGGACCGCATACAACGAAACCACAATGCCCCTTGTGGACACGGTTCTTGAAGAAATGGTCAACGAAGGAATCGAAGAAATCATCGCGGTTCCCTTCTTCGTGGCATCCGGACTTCACATCACAAGGGACATACCCCGTAAACTCAGCATACCCGAGAACTCTGCCGGCGGAAAAACCACCGTCAACGGAAAAGAAGTAACCGTACATTTCGAAAAGCCGTTGGGCGAAGATCCGAACCTTACCGACATCCTCGAAGAAAGAGTCAAGGAGTCCTGCAACGGAAAGAAGGCCGCAATCATGGTGGTCGGTCACGGATCCCGTCTGCCATACAATGAGGAAATCATCAAATTCCACGCGGAAAGACTGAGAGAAAGAGGATATCCCAATGTTTACCACGCGTTCAACGAGTTCAATGAACCTTACATCGAGGAAGTCATGAAGGAAATCGCCGCCACCGACGTTACCGATGTAGCGGTTCTTCCAATGTTCATCGCATCCGGCGCGCATCTCGGCGAAGAAGTTCCCGAAACCCTCGGAATACCCGCCTACAGCGACGGCGGAGTCAGCGACGCATTCGGAAGAGAACTCAACATCCACTACGCCATGCCCGTAGGCAAGGAACCCCGTCTTGCGGAGGTTCTCGTCAAAAGGCTGGAAAAATACGGAATATGAAAATTCTGCTCCTTGACACCGTGCACGGCGGAGGCGTTCTTGGGGATCTGTATCCCAAGAAGGACGACTCCGTCACCTGTGTCGATGTCTATAAAGTGACGCCCGAAGAGGAACTGCTCAGACTGAGGAACAAAGGATGCTCGGTCTGCAGGGAAGTTCCTCCCGGCGAATACGATCTCGTATTGATGCCGGTGCACTGTCCCGACAGCTTCCTCGAAGGCGTCACCTACGGCGAGAGGAAGTTTTTCAGTCAGGCCGTGGGAGAACTCATAGAAAACAACAGATTCAGGATAGAGGTCACCGGCGTCAAAGGAAAAACAAGTTTCTGCGGATTGCTGGCTCATGTTCTGACCGTTGCAGGAAACAAAGTGCTTCTCCACAGTTCCAAAGGCAGGGGATTCTGGGAAAACGGCAAACTTTCCCACGGCGAGAAGGTGAGCATTGCACCGCCCCACATGCTGACGGTGCCGTCGGAAGGTTATGACATTTTTATCTGCGAAGTTTCTCTCGGAGGTTCCGGGAAGGCGGACATCGCCTGCATAACCAATCTTTTGGAAGATTATCCCATAGCGGCAAACACAAGAAAAGCATCCGACGGGAAGAAAGAAATTCTTTCGGAAACCAACGTTGTTCCTTCCGGAGAAGTCGACTTTTGGAAAACCTTCGGGAAGGGGGAAGTCACGGGATACGGCAACAGAACCAAAATTCTAAACAACCCGGGTTTGGGGGAATCCCTCAGGATACGGGTGGATTACGGAGAAGGTTTTGAAGTCAGTCTGAGAAGCGGCTACCTCGCCCGGGAATACGTCGATGCGATAGAAATGACGGTGACGGTATGCGATCTCATGAACATTCCGACGGAAGCTCTGAAAGAAGCGCTGTACACTTTCAAAGGCATGGAAGGCCGGGGGGAAGTGTACCGCGACAACGGCAGATGGGTCGTGAAGGAAAGAAATCCGGGGATTTCCCTGCATTCGGTGGAAAGAACTTACGAAACGCTGAAAGGAATGAATGCTCTGAACAACGCCGTTGCCGTTTTGGACCCGGTCAGCAGAAAGGTCTGCGATAAGTTGGACGCAAACGCAATAATAGAAATATCCCGTGAATACGGGGTGGAACTTATCGTAACCGACGGTTCGGGAATCATGCCGGATATTCCGGACACCGACGGACCGTTGATTCTGTTTGTCAAGGAAGGATACACATGAAGATAATTCACCCCCGCCCGAATCCGATAATCGCCGCCATGTACACACTGAGAGACATGAACGTGGACGTGGTGGTGATTCACGGACCGTCGGGATGCGGATTCATGGCATCCCGCTCTCTGGAACAGGCCGGCGTAAGAATAGTCACCACCGCGCTTTCCGAAACCGACCTGATATTCGGCGGTTCCGATGAGCTGATAAAAACTCTCAAAGAAGTCGATGAACGGTTCAATCCCAAGACCGTCGCCGTCATCGGAACCTGTGCCAGCATGATCATAGGCGAAGATATGGAATCTTCAATCAAACGCGCCGGACTGAACTGCACGGTGTTTCCCGTGGAGGTTCACGGATCCTTGCCGAACAACACCGAAGGTGCGATAAAAGCCCTCGAAGCCGGAAGAGACGCAGGAATCATCCCCGCCGAAGAAACCGAACGTCAGATAAGTCTGATGAAAGCCGCCACCGAGATGGAACGGGAACGGGGCCTTGCCAGCAAATCATACATGAAACCCTCCGTGGGGGCCACCAAACTGAACGTCTGCGGAAAAATCCGCGATACCCTTTCAAAAGGCGGAAAGGTCGCGGTGGTCATGAATGCCAAAAAGGAGCTTGCATACCGTTTTGCCGATATGTTTCTGGCCGTCGACGAAGCCCGGAAAAAACTTGGGGGAGAGACCTTCTTTGTTGCCAATCTCGATGTGAACAAAGGACTCCCCAGAATCCGGAAGTACGGGGAAAACATACTTGCCCAGCTGGAAAAGGAAAACGTTGTCATCGACGCGATAGTCGGAGGTCTTGACGAATATGCGTTGATCGGTGAAGATCTGAAAGCTGCAACGGATGAATTTCATCCCGATCTGACGGTCATAACGGGAATCTGTCACGCTTATCCCGGCATCAAAGAAACCGACATTCTCGTAACCGATCAACCGAGACAGCTTACCAATTACATCAACTCCGGATTCCCGAATTCCGTCGGGGAAATCTCGTCCCATTCTTTGGTTATGGGCACCGACGCGATAATTCCCCTTGAAACCGGTGACACACTCAGAGAGCTGGTGAGAGAAAGTTGAAAGGCGTGGTCATAGCCGGTACCGGCAGCAACGTCGGCAAAACTTCGATAACCACCGGAATACTTTCGCTTCTGTCCAAAAATCACAAAGTTCAGGCCTTCAAGGCCGGACCGGATTTCATCGATCCGATGTACCACACCGTCGCATCCGGAAGAAAGTGCAGAAATCTGGATTCTTTCATGATGGACGGGGACACCATACGCAATGTGGTGGGTCACGCATCCCAAGGGGCAGATCTGTGCGTCGTCGAAGGGGTCAGAGGCTTGTACGAGGGGTTCTCGCCGGACACGGACACGGGTTCCACCGCGGGACTCGCCAAGATGCTGGGATTTCCCGTAATACTGGTCATCGACGTAAAGTCTCTGAACAGAAGCGCCGCGGCGATCATCAACGGATTCGCGGACTTCGACCCGGATGTGAAAATAGAAGGCGTCATTCTGAACAACATTTCCGGAAAACAGCATGAGGATAAAATCGATGCGGTGATGGAACGTTACTGCAAACAGAAAGTAGTGGGAAAGATACCCAGACTCCATGAAGGACCCGCAAAAAGAAGACAGGCGGGATTGATAACCCCGGATTCCGATTGGAACGTCTCGCCTTTCGAAGAAATGGCCGAAGGCGTGGATCTGGACCTTCTGCTGAACATAGCCGAATCCACCGATGCGGATCTCCCCGCCGATTCCCCTTACGTAACAAGAAACGGGTCGATGACCGCCGCCGTTCCTCTTGACGACGCATTCTGTTTCTATTACAAAGAAAATCTGGAATGTCTCGAATCCTCCGGCATAAAAATCAAACACTTTTCCCCGGTTGCCGGAGATCCGCTTCCCGATGCCGACATGTATTATCTCGGCGGAGGTTACCCGGAGCTGTTCGCGGAGGAGATTTCTTCAAACAAAGATTTCATTGAAGGCCTGAAGAACGTCTCCGAGGAAGGAAAACCCGTATTGGGCGAATGCGGAGGTCTGTTGACGATGTGCAACACCCTCAGGGACGCGGAAGGAAAGGTTCACGGAATGGCCGGAATATTCGACGCGGATGCGGTGATGACGGACAAACGCCACGGTCCCACATACGTCCGGGCGGAACCCAACCGAAACAACCCCCTGTTCGATTCGCCGGTCAGGGCCCACGAATACCATTATTCCGAAGTGCATCCGAAAAAGGATTCCGTTTACTGTTACGATCTGTCCCGGGGGGCCGGCATCATCGATTCCAAAGACGGCATAACCCTCCGTTCTTCCGTCGGAACCCACATGCATCAGAACGCACTGTCCCAGAAAGATTGGGCCCGGGGATTTCTGTCTGCCTGCAAATAAAAACTCAGCCGACTCTTTCGATAAGGCCTTTTGATTTCTCCAACTCTTCGTCGGATATGGTAAGGAAGCTTTCGAGATTGTATTCCTTGACTTCTTCGAGACATTCCACTTCGGCGCTTATGGTTCCGTCCTCGGCGGCTTTGAACTTTACCGTAATCGGCGTATCCTTGGTGATTCCCTCCGGCAAATCCATGTCGAAAGCCCCCACGTAATCCCCTTCCTTGATTTCCAGTCTGACGTTGTTTTCGGAACGCAAAGCGGAATTTTCGAATATTTCTATGAGAACCGAAGATTGTCCGTCCTCCATGGGATAGTAAATTTTGACGTCTTCCAAAGGAAGGGTCTCGTTCCTGTATATCAGGTTGGAAATCATTGCATTCCCGGCGTAATCCACCCTGACCCCGAAGGATTTGCTGAGAACGTTCTTCACCATGATGGCATGTTCTTCCTCATGTCCCGTTTCTGACATGTTCTTGGATCTGGCAAACATCGCGGCGCCTTTGGCCACGGACCGGTCCGGATCGAAAAGACGCACGTTGACTTCGGGATAAAGGTTCATTATCCCCTCTATGATGTGGGGCATCCTGCAGGAACCTCCAACGAGAATTATATCGTCAATCTCTTCGATGGAGGTGCCGACGGAATCGAGAACGCCGATCATCACGTCCAAAGTGCGTTCGAAGAGATGTGCCGTGGCTTCTTCGAATTCCTCCCGGGTCACGGTGTAAATGATTCTTTCGTTCCCGACGTTCATGGAACCCCTTGTGGATTCCGCGGTGGTCAGTCTTTTCTTGATAGATTCCGTATCCACGTCCAAAGTGACGGTGGCTTCTCTGTCTTCTTCAAGTTCCTCCACCGGAACCCCGGATTCGCAGGACACCTTTTTCAATATAAGTTTGGCCAAAGCCACATCCCAGTCCCTGCCTCCCAGCAGACGTTCCCCGTCGGTTGCGACGGCATTGAAAGTCCCTCCGGAAACATCCAGTACCGTGACGTCAAAAGTCCCGCCTCCCAAATCGTACACCAGCACCCGTTTTTCGGAATCGTCGGTGCCGTATCCGAAAGATATGGCCGCCGCGGTGGGTTCGTTGATTATGATCACTTCGTCCAATCCCGCGATTCTGCCCGCGTTCTTCGTGGACTCCCTTTCCTTCTGCCCGAAATAAGCGGGACAGGTTATCACGGCCCGTTTGATCTCGCGTCCGTGAACTTCACTGAAGTCATCCAGCAGTTTTTTCAGAATGGCTGCGGACAATGTGACGGGGGTGTATATTTCACCGTCCACTTCCGCTTTGAATTCAGTCCCCATGTGCCTTTTTACCGATACGAAAGTTCTCTCGGGAGGATACATGGCGGCAACGTCTTTGGCAGGGGATCCGACTATTATTTCGTGATTTTCATTGAAAAGTATAACCGAGGGAGTGGTCTCTTCCTGTTCGAAATTTCTCTCTATTACCGGGTCGCCCGCCTCGATGTATGCGAGGCAGGAGTAGGTTGTGCCTAAGTCGATGCCTACGTTAAGTTCCTCTTCCATACCCATCTCAATCCACTGTATTGCAGGTTGATATAGTTATATTGTTCCGTTCAAATAAAGTCTGATTGGGTTCCGTTTCCGATCATTGACACACGGGACATTCGGCGGAGCCGACGCCGATGCCTTCGAACCCGTACGCCCTTACCCCGTTCAGTATCGCTATCACCGACACGCCCACGTCGGCGAATATGGCGAACCACATTCCGGCCAGTCCGGACACCGCCAAACCCAAAGCGAGGAATTTGACGGCAAGCGAGAACACTATGTTCTGATATGCGATTTTTCTCGTATCCCTGGAAATGCGGACGGCTTCCGGTATCTTGCACAGGGAATCGTTCATTATCACCACGTCGGCGGCTTCCACCGCGCTGTCGGAACCGATGCCTCCCATGGCAATGCCCACATCCGCCCGGGCAATCGAAGGCGCATCGTTTATGCCGTCTCCGACGTAAACCAAAGTTTTTCTTCCCCGTTCCAGATATTCTTCTAGTTTCCTGAGTTTTTCCTCCGGAAGAAGTTCGCTGTGGAACTCCCTGATTCCGACCAGATCCGCAATTCTTCCCGCGGAGGCTTCCGTATCGCCGGTAAGCATCACGGTTTCTTTCACCCCGAGCTTTTCCAGTTCGCGCACGGCGAGACCCGAATCTTCTTTCGGAGTGTCCGATATTGTAATTCTTCCGAAGTACACCCCGTCGACGGCCACGTGTATGTTGGTGACGTCCCCGTCATCAACGAAAGAGTCTATGCCCACGTCTTTCATCAGTCCCGCGTTGCCGGTGTGCACCGTCTTCCCATCAACCGCGGTCATGACTCCTTTGCCGGGTATGTTCTCGGACTCTCCTATTGCCGAAGCGTTGATTTCTTTCCCGTAATGGTTCAGGATGGCTCTCGATATGGGGTGGTCGGATCTGTATTCCGACATCGCGGCGTACATTATCAGTTCGTTCGAGGAAACGTTTTCGGGATAAACCCCGGTAATGTCGAAACTGCCCTTGGTAACCGTTCCCGTTTTGTCCATGACGACGGAATCGATGAACGTAAGTCGGTCCATCACG
Organism: Candidatus Methanomethylophilaceae archaeon; assembly: GCA_050950505.1. Lineage (GTDB taxonomy): Archaea > Thermoplasmatota > Thermoplasmata > Methanomassiliicoccales > Methanomethylophilaceae > VadinCA11. The sequence goes on from JBMNHS010000002.1 coordinate 35,093, forward strand.
GCACCGCCGTTGATCAGTATTCCGTTCTTTGATGCCCTCCCCACTCCGCAGAAGAATGTGAGGGGGACGGAAATCACCAACGCACAGGGACAGGATATGACCAGCATTACCAACGCCCGGTAAACCCAGACATCGGCGGGAAGACCGAAGAACACGACGGGAACCAATGCGACCGTGATTGCCGCGACGACCACCGCCGGGGTGTAGTATCTTGCGAACACGGTGATGAATTTCTCGCTCTCGGATTTCATCGCCCCCGATTCTTCCACGAGTTCCAAAACCCTTGCCACGGTGGATTCCGAATAAACTTTTTCGGCTCTCAGCGTAAGGGATCCCGTCAGGTTTATCCCGCCGCTGAGAACGGCATCGTCAATGTTGACGTTCTTGGGCAACGATTCGCCGGTCAACGCCTTGAGGTCAAGGGATGAAGTTCCGGACACCACGGTGCCGTCTATCGGTATTCTTTCACCGGGAAGCACGGAGAACAGTTCCCCGACCTTCACATCTTCGGGAGGAACTTCCGTTTCCGAACCGTTTCTGACGACTCGGACGAAAACGGGCTGCATCTCGACAAGTTCGGATATGGACCGCCTTGATTCCCTGACGGCGGCTTCTTCGAACAGCATTCCGACGGAGAAGAACAGCATCACGGCCACGCCTTCCACCCCGGCGCCGATAAGAAACGCCCCGGAGGACGCAATCACCGTCAGAAAATTTTCATCCAGCATCATTCCGTACCTCAGACTTCTGGCCGCATCGATTATGACCGAATAGCCGACGATGAGGTACGCAATGAGCAAAACCGCGAGAGAAGCGGAACCGTGACCGAAACGGTCCAACAGTATTCCCGGAACGAACAGAAGAAAAGAAATCAGGACTCTGAAGGATCTGTTGTTCAATCCTTCACCTCCGGACCGATACGGCGTCGCAGGATACTTTTTTCACGATTTTTTCTATCTCATCATCAATTTCTTCAATACGGGGTTCTTCCGCATGAACAATCAAACGCTGCGACATGAAAACGACGGAGGCGGATTCCACACCTTTGATTTTTGAAACCATCCTTTCCATTTTGGTTGCGCAGGCGGCGCAGCCAAGTCCGTCGAGCATATACGTGAATTTCACGGGAGGTCCTCCGTAAGGTGCTCAGCGGCGGTTTCTATGATGGATTTGACATGATCGTCGCTCAACGAATAATAGATGAATTTGCCCTCTCTTCTGGATTTGACCAGATTCGAATCCCTTAAAATCCTCAGTTGATGGGACACGGCGGAATCCGACATGCCCAGAGTTTCGCTTATACAACTGACGCACATCTCGCTGATGTCCAGACCCATAAGGATTTTCAGTCTCGTGTCATCGCTGAACAGACTGAAGAATCCAGACAGTTCCGTAACAAATTTTCCCTCAGGCAACTTTCCTTTGACGATTTTCACCACATCTTCGTGTCCGATGTGGGGACAATCGGTCATGCATTCAGGCTCGTCTGTCAATTGAACACCTATTCAATTGAATGACTGTTCAATTATAAAAAGACCGGCCTGCGTTCAATTTATGAACAAGGAGCACATGGCGGATTATGGACCAGCAGCAGGCCGATGAGTATTGCAGGGAAGCGATATCCTACATGTTGGGATCGAACGGAAAAGAAAAACATCCGGAGGAAGCCGTCCGTCTGTTTTCACTGGTGGCGGAAGCGGAATACCCTCAGGGCCTTTTCGGACTGGCCGAAGTCCTGATGGTCGGATTCGGCGTTGCCAAAGATGAAAAACGCGCCGTTGAACTGTATGAAAAGGCAGCGGAAAAAGGTCACCCCGAATCTGATTACCGTCTCGGACTGATTCATACCGGAGATTACGGATTCCCCGAGAATCCCGAAAAATCCTTCCTTCATTTCAAAACCGCCGCCGAAGCGGGAATGATTCCCGCATACGCGTTCATGGCGCAATACAATTTTCACGGTTACGGAACCGATACCGATTACAAAGAAGCGTACAGATGGTTCTCCAAATCCGCCGAAGCCAACGATCCGGTGTCGATGTTCATGGCGGGATACTTGGCGGAAACCGGCACGGGAACCGAAAAGAACGAAGAGGAAGCTTACGGACTGTTCATGAAAGCCGCCGAAGCGGGACTTCCCGAAGCCGTGATGAAGGTTGCGGATTTGATTCATTCCGGAAAAATTCCCGGCGGAGACGAGGGAGCCTTCGGATGGTATCTGAAAGCCGCCGATATGGGGATAACCGCCGCAAAGGTAAGCGTGGGCACTTTGTATTACGAAGGAACCGGCGTTGAAAGAAATCCCGAAAAAGCTTATGAGTATTATTCACAGGCATCGGAAGAAGGGGACGGAGACGCATCCTTCATAAAAGCCAGAATGGAACTTCAGGGACACGGCACCGAAGGAAATCCGGACAAAGCGATGGCTACCATGAAGAAAGCCGCCGAACAGGGAAGCGAAGAAGCGAAACAACTGCTCAACGAGCTTCGCAGGACTCAGAACACCCAATTCGTAACCATCGACGGAAACGAACAATAATCACTCTTCGTAGAGATCGAAATCCTCTTTGCCCACTCCACAGTCGGGACAGGTGAAATCATCGGGAAGATCCTCGAATTTGACACCCTCCTTTTCTTCGTCGTAGATGTAGCCGCAGATGACACATTCATACTTCATGTCAGGGCGGATTAACAAAGTTATTTTTAATTTTTTTGATAACAGATCACTGAGACCGCACCGTATCTTTTACGATGAATGAAAGTAAAGCGCCGACAAGGGCCAAGAGAACCCCTAACACCACGACGACGGAGAATCCCGAGGCAAACTCGGATATCTCCAGCAAAACGAATTCTTTCCCCGGAGCCCCCGAGGAAAACGAAAACACCGCGGCGAACAGTGCGATTCCGATGCCGGCGCCCAAATACGTCGACAGGGCCATCACAGACGAACCTATTCCGGCATGCCCTTCAGGGGCGTGTTCCACCACCCGTCCGGCCATGGGACCTCCGGCGAATCCCCAACTCAGCCCCATCAGCAAAGTGATCGGAATCAGCAACCAATGTCCGTTTTCAGGCATCATGAACCACATGATTGCGTTATACAACGCAACGGACAGACATGCCCCCACGGCAAACATTCTGCGCCCCCTGCGGTCTGAGAGCCTGCCGAAAACAAGACAGGTCAGCCCGGTCACCACCGAAGGAATCAGCAGATACATTCCGCTCATTCCCGGCGTGAACCCCAGAACCAGACTCATGTAAAACGGCAGCAGGTAGAACGTCCCCGCGTATGCGATGTTGAAAATCAGATACGCCAGAAACACAGAGTTGAAATTTCCCGATCCGAATATTCTCACGTCAATGATCGGAGCCCTGCATTCAAGTTCTCTGAATATGAACAATGACAGGAGTCCCAGACACGCAACCGCGGCAATCGGCACGAAAACCGATTCTTCGGGATTTCCCGCTTTTTCCAGAGCCAGGATTCCGGTGACGATTGCGGCGAACAGCAACATCCCGCCGAACAAATCCACGTGTTCCTTTGAAGATTCCCCGTCTTTGGGAATCGCATGCAGCGCAAGGGGAATCGCAATCAGGCCGATTGGAACGTTTATAAGGAATATCCAATGCCAGGACAGCATTTGGGTAAGCATTCCTCCGAGAGGCGGCCCCAAGGCATACCCCAGCGAACTCCCCAAAGTCACCACGGCCAAAGACAATCCGAGTTTTTCCCTCGGCATGTATTTCACGCAGATCATCGGTGCCGCGGCGGCCAGCATGGCGCCGCCGAAACCCTGAAGGATTCTGGATACGAGCAACATGGCGAAAGAGTCGGAAATCCCGCAGAACAGGGACGCTGCCGTGAAAATTCCGAATCCGAAGACGAAGACTTTTCTCAAGGCCCCTCTGTCGGCTATCCGTCCGAACAACAGAATCAATCCCGCGAGAACCATGAGATAACTGACGACGATCCAGGAAGCGCTGGCCGTATCCGTCCCCAAATCCGAAGCTATGGAAGGCAACGCGATATTCACGATACTGCCGTCCATGCTGTCCATAAGTATTGCCACGACAACCGCGAGCAACAGCAGTTTTTCGGAACGGACCCCGGAAACCGTCATAACCCCGTCAGGTCGGATGTCGGATATAATATCATGACCAATCCGTCAAAGCAAAAGACCCGTCAGGTCCGTTACCGCAGAGTCCGACACCCCGATTCCTGAACGGTCAAGTTTTATTTTCATGACGTTCGCGTTGTCCGCCGCATTGAGGGCGGCGGATTTCCCTCCGACATAAACGGCGGTTCCGGAATCCGCGTTCAGTTCCTTCAGGCACAGATTCAGGGAATAGGGGTCCGGCCGTCTCAGAAAGGTTCTCTCGAATCCCACCACGCTTTTGAAACAATCATCGATTCCGTGCTTTTCCAACAAATCCCTGATTTCGTTTTCGTAGTATTCCGATACGATTCCCAGGACGGTTCCTTTGCCGTGAAGTTCTTTGACGGTTTCCGCGGTTTCCGGGAACGGAACGCATCCGTGAAACTTCTCTTCGAACCCTCTCAGGAATTCGGCCACGAATTCCCGGTATCTGCAGGGATGCTCCCTGTAACGCATTCCGAACAGTCCCTGCAAAGACATTTGGAAAAATTCATCGAAATCCGACGGATCGTAAACGTCGTCCATGGATCCGAAAGCGCGTTTCAATCCGTTTCCGTATGCAATTTTCGTATCGAAAAGAACGTTCCCGAATCCGAATATGCATACTTCGGGAATCACAACAGTTCCCTCAGATCTTCTATGTTGTAAGTCCCTTCGTAATGTTCGTTGTGTTCACGGTTGATGAACACACTGTCGATTCCGAAAGATTCCGCGGCGATGACATCGATGTCGCTGTCTCCCACGAACACGATGTCTTGTTTGTCGAAACCGTAAGTTCGGTTGCAGAGTTCAAGACACTCCGGGTCGGGTTTGTGATTCTCCACATCGTCGTATCCCACGATAAGGTCGAAACAATCCAAAAGTCCGTGCATTCCGAGAACTTCCCGTGTCCTGCCGTGCAGGCTTTTCGTCGCTATGCACATCACCGCACCCCGTTCCTTCAACTCTTTCAGGGCGGGCAAAGCATCGGGATAGGGCAGGCTGTTGGGATTCAAAGTATTCCCGTATTCCCGATACACTGTTTTTTCGAACTCTTCGTAGGAAAAATCCGGGTTGTAAAACTCTTCGTAAACGGAACGCAGAGGTTTCCTGATGAATTCCATGACATCTTCTTTTCCGCATTCCATCCCGAGTTTGTTCAAAGCTTCTTTGTAGCACACCTTCAACCCGTTGAGGGAATCCACCAGAGTTCCGTCCAAATCGAAAATATACATTCTGTATCTCTTCATTTCGGCTGTTGTATACGTTCATGTATATTCAGATTTAACTTAATCCGTCAAAACGTATCAGTCAACTCTGTCGGACATCGATATGCCCCGTACGTTCAGCTCTTCCTTGCTGATTCCCACCATGGCTTCGCCGATGTCGTAGGAAACTTCGGCAATCACATCGGGTTTGTCGTAATCGGCAACGGCTTTCACGATGGCGGAGGCTCTTTTGGCTGGATCCCCCGAACTGAATATTCCGGAACCGACGAACACTCCGTCGGAGCCCAGCTGCATCATGAGCGCGGCATCGGCGGGAGTCGCAACGCCGCCGGCGGCAAAATTCACCACCGGCAGTTTTCCGTTGTTTTTTACGTAAGTCATCAAATCAAGGGGAACTCTGAATTCTTTGGCGGCATTGTACACCTCGTCATCGTTCATGGATTTCACGAAACGTAGGTCTGAATCGATTTTCCTCATATGGCTCACGGCTTGGACGATGTCCCCGGTTCCCGGTTCCCCTTTGGTGCGTATCATCGCCGCACCCTCTCCGATTCTTCTCAGGGCCTCTCCGAGATTTTTGGCACCGCAGACAAAAGGAGTTCTGAAGGCATTTTTGTCGATGTGGTATATGTCGTCAGCCGGGGAAAGAACTTCGCTCTCATCGATGAAATCAATGTTTATGGCTTCCAGAACCTGGGCTTCCACAAAGTGTCCGATGCGGCACTTGGCCATGACGGGAATCGAGACGGTGTCCTGAATGGACTCGATCATCTTCGGATCGCTCATCCTGGAAACCCCTCCGGCGGATCTTATGTCCGCGGGTATTCTTTCAAGGGCCATTACCGCACAGGCGCCGGAATCTTCGGCGATTGCGGCCTGTTCGGGAGTCGTTACGTCCATTATGACTCCCCCGATGAGTTTTCTTGCTGATTCTCTGTTGATTTCACGTATGTTTTCCGTCATGGTTTTTACCGGCTGAATCCGCTTAACCATCCGGCAACCCTTTACTTAAATCCATTCCTTCGACGGTTTTTTCACAAATCCTTTTAATAACCGATAACCCGCTCGGAATTCGCTGATATTATGAAAACCGATATCGAGATAGCATACGACACCGAAGTCCGCCCCATATCCGAAGTCGCTTCCGAGATAGGTCTCGGTCGGGATGATATCATTCCTTACGGGAATTACATGGCCAAAATTCCGCTGGATGTTCTTGAACGTTTCAAAGACGGAGAGAACGGCAAACTGATACTTGTTACCGCAATCACGCCGACTCCCGCGGGAGAAGGCAAAACCGTAACTAACATCGGTTTGGTTCAGGGTCTCGGCAGAATAGGAAAGAAAGTGATCGGAACTTTAAGGGAACCGTCCTTAGGTCCCGTGTTCGGAGTCAAAGGCGGAGCCACCGGAGGCGGATATTCCCAAGTTTATCCGATGTGGGACATAGATTTGCATTTCACGGGAGACATCCATGCGGTTTCCGCCGCACACAACCTTCTGTCCGCCGTGGTGGAAAACCACATGGCAAAAGGAAATCAGCTTAACATCGACCCCACCCGGGTGATGTTGAAGAAAGCCATGGACATGAACGCCAGGGAGCTGAGAAACATCATAATCGGATTGGGGGGACGCACCATGGGCGGAATACCCCACGAAAGCGGCTTCATGATTACTTCCGCTTCCGAAATCTCCGCAATACTCGCACTGTCCGCGGGATATGAGGATTTGCGGGGAAGGCTGGAAAAAATCATAGTCGCTTACAACAACGACGGAGACCCCGTCACCGCCGGAGATCTGGAATGTGTCGGCGGAATGATGGTTCTGCTCAAAGACGCCATCAATCCCAATCTGGTTCAGACGTTGGAAGGCGATCCCGTGTTCATTCACGGATTCCCTTTTGCCAACATCGCTCACGGCGCAAACAGCATCATCGCCACGAAATCCGCCCTCAGACTTGCGGACTACGTGGTAACCGAAGCGGGATTCGCTTCGGATTTGGGTGCCGAAAAATTCATGGACATCGTCTGCAGGCAGGCGGACATTTCTCCTGACTGTGTGGTAATAGTCGCTTCTTCCAGGGCTCTGATGATGCACGGAGGGGCGGATCTGAAAGACGAAAGCACCATGACTTCCGAGAATCTGAAAAAGGGTCTGGAAAATCTTGACAAGCATATTGAAAACATGAAAATCTACGGCGTGCCGATAATAGTCAGCATAAACAGATTCGGAACGGATACCCCGGAACATCTGGACATCATCCGTTCCGGTTGCGAAAAACACGGCGTGAGATGCGTTGTGTCCGAAGCGTTTTCAAAAGGCGGCGAAGGCGCCGCGGATCTGGCCAACGCCGTGGTTGAAGCCTGTGACGAACCGAAAGATTTCAGACATCTTTACGACTCGGACCTGTCCCTCAAAGAGAAGATAGAAACCATCGCCACGAAGATATTCGGTGCCGATTCCGTCTCGTACGCCGCATCGGCGAACCGGACCCTCGACGATCTGGAAAAGAGAGGATTCGGAAAACTGCCCATCTGCATCGCAAAGACCCAGGCGTCCTTATCGGACAAATCGGATCTGAAAGGAGCCCCCAAAGGTTGGGTTCTGAACGTAAGGGAGGTTCAGATTTCCGCCGGCGCGGGATTCGTGATACCGATCTGCGGCACAATGTCGCTGATGCCCGGACTTCCGGCGGTTCCCGCCGCGATGAACATGGATCTGGATTCAAAGGGAAAAATAACGGGACTGAACTGAAATCATCCGTTCTCGGCCATGTCGTACCAACGGTCCGCCTCATCCTTGTCGGCGGGCACCCCGTCTCCGGCGGAATACATATTGCCCAGGAGAATCCCGGCACCTCTGTTTCCGTTCATGGCCGAGGACATCAGCCAATCCACGGCGCGGTCGGCGTCGACTTCCACCCCGCAGCCTGTTTTGTAAAACTGACCCAATGCGAACTGGGCATCGGGATGTCCCTGTTTTGCGGCTTTGGCAATCCACTCGGCGGATTTTTCGAAATCCCGGGGAGTGAATTCGCCTTCGAAGTAAATCAGACCCAAGGCATACTGTGCCCTCGGATCCCCCTCATCGGCGGGAACCGTGAACAATTCAATGGATTTTTCTATGTTCTTTTCGACGCCGAATCCTCTGAAGTACATTTTCCCCAGGTAATACATGGCGCTCCTGCTTCCGCTTCCGGCCGCTTTTGAAAACCAATCGGCCGCCGCGGCAAGGTCTCTGTCGACCCCCTGTCCGCGGGCGTACATCAGACCTAGACAGAACCTGCCGTCTCCGGAACCTTCGACGGCCGCTTCGGATATCACCGAATATGCTTCGGCGTAATCTTTTTCGGAACGGCCTCTCAGTACCGCTTTCGCCCACTCGAGCGAAAGACCTCCGGTATCGGCAGGGCAGGATGGGACACTGTCCATGAATCCGTACCGACGCAGGCCTATTTTTACTTAATTCCGTTTTCTCTTCCAGTGTGTGGGAGTCATGGCGGATTTCATTGCCGCAAAATTAATTTTCGGGTCAATGCGGCCGATTCCGAAATACACCGAATCTCCGAATTTCAGACGGTTTTCGATATTTCGAACAATTGCTCAACCGAACGCTCTTCTTATTCCTTTTAAAAATTCCGGATTCAAAAAAAGGGAATCTATTATAGTATACGAAAATCTTGTATCCTGCAAGAGTTGTGAACGTTGTGAAGGATCCCATATTGAAGGATGCCGAGGCAGGGGATGCCTATGCGGCGCTGGGCGTCGCTTATATGTACCACCACGGTAAAGAGTACAATTACGACCTCGGGGAAGCGATAAAATGGTACCTCATCGCCGCTGATGCGGGATGTACGAGGGCCGAATGGGAAATCGCACAGATGTACCGGGACGGGGTCATATTTTCACAGGACATTTACCAGTACCTCAATCACCTCCGCAACGCCGCCATCATGGGAAACCCCGAAGCACAGCTTACGTTGGCTTTCGAATACATGAGAGGCATTCTTGTAACCAGGGATTTCGAAATCGCGTTCAGATGGATGTCGAATTCCGCCAAACAGGGTGTGCCCATGGCCCAGTTCTATCTCGGTTATATGTACCGTCAGGGCATCGGAGCGGAGAAAAGCCGGACGGAATCCGAGCGCTGGTATTCCGGCACCGTGATTTCAGGAAACGCCGACATGTTCATGGAAATCGGAATAATGTTCGAATTCGGTCTGGACGGAATCGTTCACAATGAAGTGGAAGCCGCGAGATGGTACCGATACGGTGCGGACATGGGGCACGAAGGCTGCATACTGTCTCTGAAAATGATAGAACACAATTTCAAAGGCGGCAAAAAAGACACCTTGAAAGAAAGATTGAATCGGTTGAACCAAACCAGTTCCTCCATGGAACGCGAAGTCAGGGACTCCGCTTTCCATCTTGCCAACGAATATCTGGATTCCGGCGAATTTGACCTGTCTTTCAAAAATTTTCAAAAAGCCGCCGATCTGGGAAGTCCCGATGCCATGTTTTTCCTGTCCCTGATGTACCGTGAAGGTCTTTCCGTGAGACGCAACATGAAAAAATCCTTGGAACTTCTTGCCCGGGCCGCCGATGCCGGCTCCGTCGATGCCCAATTCATGCTTGGCCGCCTTTATGACGTGGGCGGAGGATTGGCCGAAAGCGAAATCGATGCGATAAAATATTACACCATGGCCGCCGCGGGAGGCTATCTTTCCGCATTCTATTATCTCGGCAAATTCATGAACCATCCCGAAATTCACGTAAGGCGTTCCGTGGGAAAATACAAGCGTTACTGAGACGAACCATTTTGCATCATCCGTTTTTTCTTTGACATGAACGGAACCGATTTTATCGAAGGAGGCGTTTCGGAATCATGGCAAAAGTCAAAGAAGGACTCTTTTACAACAAAGAAGGCATGTGGGTGAAGGTTGAAGGAAACAAAGCCAGGATAGGGTTGTCCGATCCGGCTCAGGACGAACTCGGAGAGGTCATCTATGTGCAGACTCCGGTGATGGACAGGGAAGTATACAAAGGGGACGAAATCGGTGCTCTTGAAAGTTTCAAATCCATAATTCCCATTGTTTCTCCCGTCGAAGGCAAAATTGTTTCCGTCAACCGGGCTCTTGAAGAGAACCCTTCGTTGATCAACACCTCCCCCTACGAAGAGGGTTGGCTGGCGGAACTCGAACTTTCGTCGGAAGTCGAAGGACTTTGCACCGCAGAAGAATATAAGTCATTATAATGTATACATTCATACATCATGTAACTAAAACAACCACTACTAATATATCGGAGTTCATTAATCGCCATAATTGAGCACAATGGAGATGAATGATTACCAATCGGAGAACATCAGACGCATACTGTCAACCATAAAAGACGACAGTCCCTTCTACGCAAAGAAATATGCGGACCTGGACGTCTCCTCGGTAAAAGACCGGGAATCCTTTGAAAAATTGCCTTTTACGGACAAATCGGACCTCAGGGAAGCCTACCCTTTGGGATTGGCCGCCGTTCCGGAGGAAAAAATAGTAAGAATACATTCTTCCTCCGGCACCACGGGAACCCCGGTGATAATTCCCTACACCGAACGGGACATCGAAGACTGGGCCATAATGTTCGAACGCTGTTACAGAATGGCGGGAATAACCGAAAAGGACAGATTGCAGATAACTCCGGGTTACGGTCTCTGGACGGCCGGAATAGGATTTCAGACGGGATCTGAAAGATTGGGGGCGCTCACTCTGCCCATGGGCCCGGGAAACACCGAGAAGCAATTGCGGTTCATGAAGGATTTCAAAACCACGGTGCTGTGCGCAACCTCATCCTACGCATTGCTCCTTTCCGAAGAAATAAAGAAACTGGGCATCGGGGACGAACTTTGTCTCAGGAAAGGAATCATCGGTTCCGAAAGATGGGGGGAGAAAATGCGCAAAAGAATCGCCGGGGAACTCGGCGTGGAACTTTACGACATATACGGACTGACGGAAATCTACGGGCCGGGAATCGGAATCAGCTGCGATTACGAAAACGGAATCCATCTCTGGGACGATTACATTTATTTTGAGATCATAGATCCGAAAACCGGAAAAGTTCTGCCCGACGGAGAGGAAGGGGAACTTGTCATAACCACTCTGAGGAAAGAAGGCGCCCCGCTCATAAGGTACAGAACCCACGACATCACGAAAATAATACCGGGAAAATGTCCCTGCGGTTCCGAGTATCCGAGAATAGACATCATAATCGGAAGAACCGACGATATGGTCAAAGTGAAAGGAGTGAACATGTTCCCCGCCCAGTTCGAGGAAGTTCTTTCGAAAGTCGACGGTGCGGATTCCGAATATCAGGTGATGATAGACCACCTCAACGGAAAGGATATTTTAACGTTGTATTTTGAAACCGGAATGCCCGATGACACCTGGGATTCACTGGAAAACGCGGTGCAGGACAGATTCAAGGCCGCGGTGGGCGTGACGATAAACCCCAAAGCGGTGCATGTCGGGGATCTTCCCAGAAGCGAGAAGAAAACCAGCCGTATCTTTGACAACAGATACTGAGATTACCTCTTGACCCCGCCGATCATCACGAGATATGCCAGCAACGCTTCCAGTTGAATGCGTTCGTTGCTTCCCTCTATGATGCGGAATTCTATTTCCCCGGTTTTGTCCACCAGCCTTACCTTTTCGGAATCGGAGATGCTGAGATCGAAGAAAGACGAATGGATCTGACGGATTATGTCCTGTCCGGACAGTCCGAATTCAATCATGGTGTCATCAAGCATGTTCCTGGCAAGAATGAAGTTGCCGTCCAACGCCGTCTCGAGAATTTCTCTGATGATTTCGGGATTGGCCATCCCCGTTGTCTGGTATATCGTGTCAATATCGATTTTCTTGCCCATGGACGCGGCCACCTGCAAAGAGTTCACGGCACGTCTCATATCCCCTCTGGCGACATGTACCAGTCCCTGAACGGCATCTTCGTCGATATCCACGCCTTCCTTGTCGATTATGCTTCTCAGATACTCTTCAACGTCCGTCGCGGTAAGAGGTCTGAAACGGAATATGGCGCATCTCGATTGAATGGGATCTATGATTTTTGACGAGTAGTTGCAGGACAGGATGAAACGGCAGATTTTGGAGTATCTTTCCATGGTCCGCCTCAGTGCGGCCTGGGCGTCGCTGGTCAGCGAGTCCGCCTCATCCATGAAAATTATTTTGAAATCCGCGCCGGACAAAGGCGCGGTTCGGGCAAATTCTTTTATTTTGCCTCTTACGACGTCGATTCCCCTTTCGTCGGAAGCGTTGAGCTCCATGACGTTGCCCCTCCAATCCTCGCCGTAGAGTTCTTTCGCCAACGCAAGGGCACTGGTGGTTTTTCCCGTGCCCGCGGGACCGGTGAAAAGAAGATGGGGCATGTTCCGGGATCCGACGTAAGACTGGAGCCGGTCCGTTATGTTCTTCTGACCCACAACATCCTTCAGGGCCTTCGGCCTGTATTTTTCCGTCCAGATCTCGCTCATGTTATCGACCTTTCATATCTCCGTATTATGTAATATCTTTCCTCGGTTTCGACCGTGAAACCGCTCAACGCTTCCGTCGAAGCGTTTGAGAATAGTTATACATTCCTTTGACATTCCGTCGATGTATGAAGATATACGACGCATACAGATTGGCGATCGAAACAGGCAGGAAGAACGATCCCCGCCCGGTATCCGAAGTTGAAATCGCAATGAAGAAAGAGCGGGATGATTACGAAGCCCTTTCTGACGAGAAGAAACAGTTTTTCGACACGGAAAGGCTGTGGAACCCCTACAGTGATTCAAGATTCTCCGCAATGATAGAGGAATCCAAGGATTTGGAAGCCGAGAGTTTCATGTGGGGAATCGACATCGGCACCGGCGAGATGCTACTTGCCGACCGTCTCCGTGAGAAAGGCAAAACGGTATCCGCGGTTGTGGCTCACCACCCCACCGGTCTGTCCAAAGTTCCCTTCCCCGGCGTTATGCACATGCAAACCGACATGTACGCCGCCGACGGCGTTCCGATAAACGTCTGCGAGTCCCTGATGGCGCCCCGCATAGACCTGGTCACCAGAAACGTGATGGGGGCCAACTTCAACCAGTCCGCCGACGCGGCAAACCTTTTGGGAATTCCGTTGTTCAACGTTCACACTCCGGCGGACAACATGGTTCAGAAGTACATCGACAACATCCTGGAAGAACTGGAAGCCAGAACTTTGGGGGATATCATCGAGAGACTTTACAAAGAGCCGGAATACGCCATGGCCGCCAAAATGAACAATCCTCCGACCATCATCGTCGGAAACAAGAACAGCAGATGCGGAAGGGCCGTGTCCAAAATGACGGGAGGAACCTCCGGTCCCAAGGAAATCTATGAGAAATTCGCCCAGGCCGGCGTGGGCACCGTTGTGGGAATGCACTTTCCCGAGGACCATATCGAAGAAGCCAGAAAAGCCGGAATCAACATAATCGTCTCCGGGCACATGGCTTCCGATTCCATCGGAATCAACCTAATCTGCGACGAGTGGGAAAAAGAAGGCATCGAAATCTTCGGTTGCTCCGGTCTTATCCGCCACAGCAGGAACTGAGATGTTCGAAAAGGCCTCGGTGATAATCCGCAATCAGGACCGACTGTCCTCGGATTACGTACCTGAGAAAATCGTTCACCGGGACGCTCAGAGATCCAGATTGGAAACTTTCTTCCGTCCTTTGGCCGAAAGCGGCAGACCCTGCTACGCATACCTCACGGGAAGCGTCGGCACGGGGAAAACCGCAACGGCCAAACGTTTTTCCAAGGATATGGAAGCTTATTGCTTCGAGGCCGGAAAACCCATCGAAACCATTTCCGTCAACTGCAGGAGCAGAAACACCGAGGCCGGAGTGATTCTGGAACTTGTCAGAAATTATGACAAAGGATTCCCGGAAAGAGGGTTCTCTCCCGATGAGATGATGAGATCCTTCCGAACCCATGTGGAGAAGAGCGCCCGCCCCGTTCTGATAATCCTTGACGAAGTGGACGTGCTTCTGAAAAAATCAAACATCGACCTGATTTATCAATTGACGCGTTTTTCCGAAGAGGCAAGAGGAAAAGCCGGCATATCGCTGATACTGATATCCCAGTTTCCCATTTACGGACTGTTGGACGAAGCGTCTCTGTCAACCTTCGGAAGAGGCAACGCCATAACTTTCGACAAGTACTCCCGGGACGAACTGTATTCGATTACGGAATACCGCGCCGAGGATGCGCTGATCGACGGAAGGTATTCCGAAGACGTCATCGATCTGATTGCCGACGTTTCGTCGGAATACGGAGATGCCAGATTCGCCATAGAGTTGCTGGAATCCGCGGCATTGATCGCGGAAGGCGATTCCGAAGGGTTCCTTGACACCGAGGATGTCCGCGAAGCCAAGGCGAACATCAACAGCGTGGTGACCGAAAGCAAACTTCTGGGATTGGACATGAACCGGAAGCTGGCTCTTTTGGCGATAGCCAGAGCCATGAAGAACAACCTTTACATAACCATAACCGCGGCGGAGAAAACCTATCACATCGTTTCCGAGGAATACGGAAGAGAACCCAGGAAATATACCCAGTTCTGGACTTACATACAGGATATGGACCGGCAGAATCTTCTGGAAACCGTGGTTCGCAACGAGAAAGAAGGGGGACGCGTCACGTATATTTCGTTACCCGACATCCCGTCCAAAGTCCTGGCCAAAAAGTTGGAAATCATGCTGGAAGGCAAAGAATTCATAGCTTCGGACGTTGCGGAGATTGAAAAATGAAATGCGATCTGTGTTCTTCGGATGCCGTCACTTTGGTTGAATACAACGGGTCTCACCTTTGCGGCGAACATTTCATGAAATACGTCAGCAGACGGGTCAAGAAAGAAATCCGCAAACAGATCAACGTCAAATCCGGTGATACCATCGCCGCCGCCGTGTCCGGGGGGAAAGACAGCATGATCATGCTTCAGTTCCTGAACGAAATATTCGGTTCCCGTCCGGACGTGAATTTGCACGCAATCGCCATCGACGAAGGCGTGGAAGGGTACAGACCCCCGAGCATAGACGTGGTCAGAAAATACTGTGACGGCAACGGCATTCCGCTGAGCATCAGAAGTTTTTCAGAATACGGACTGACCATGGACGCAATCGCTCCCGTTTCCGGCAGCAGTTCACCCTGCACTTACTGCGGAGTTTTCCGCCGCAGACTGATGAACGACGAAGCCCGGAAAATAGGCGCAGTTTTCATCGCCACCGGACACAACCTTGACGACATGGCTCAATCGGTGATGATGAACTTCGTCCGCGGAGACGTGGAAAGACTGGCGAGGCTGGGGCCTCATTCGAGAGTGAGGGAGGGACTGATACCCAGATTCCATCCTCTGAGGATGATCCCGGAATCCGAAACTCTGTTGTACGCCCTGGTTTCCGGCATACCTTTCTGGGACGGGGAGTGTCCTTATTGGACCGAGGCCCTGAGAAACCAATACCGCGACATAATAGACGAATTGGATTCGAGGACCCCGGGAATCAAGTTCAGCATCCTGTCCTCCTACGATGAAATCCGGCCCATGCTTTACGACAACTACCCTTCCGCAGACGTGAACATCTGCGAATGCGGGGAATCCTGCGTCGGCGAAAGATGCAGAGCCTGTCAGTACGAAGAAACTCTGAAGAAAAGAATCTCGGGACTTTGATCACAGATCCACGAAGGGAACGAGATCGCAGCATCCGCATTTGTTGCACATGGTAAGGCAGTCCGCCGACGACAACCCGTATTTCAACATAATCTCTTTTTGTTTCAACGTCAGGTTCATCGCACGTTCGGGGGTTATCGGTTCCGGAGTTCCCACGGCGGCCTTCAAACTTCCGTTGCTGACTCCGCCGGTCCTCAACGCCCTCAGTACGGGAATGACGCCCAGGGAGGAAAGCTTTTCAACCATTTCCAGAACGGTTTCGTCGGTTTCGCCCAATCCGTAAATGACGTTGGACTGAACCCTTCCCTTTCCGAATATTTCCACCGCATCCATCAAACGGTCCATGATATTGCCGGAATCCATGTCCGGACAGACTTTCCGGAATATTTCTTCATCCGGAGATTCCACGTTCAGTTTTATTTCCGTGGCCCCCGCTTCCTTGAGTCTGACGAGGTCTTCTTTCGATGAGACGTAAGGTTCAAGCCCGATGGGAATGTCCGGGAAGGCTTTCCGAAGTGCTTTTGTGCAGGAGACGAACCTGTTCACGGTTTCTTCCGTGCTGCCGACCACGCCGCTTGTGAGAGAAATCGCATCCACGGTCATTCCGTCGTCCAAAGCCTTCCGGACCATGTTGACGATTTTCTCATCGGTGAGATTTTTTGTTATGTTTTTGTCCAATCTCGGCGAGGCGCAGAAGGCGCAATTGAATATGCAGCGTTGGTCCAGATTAAAGAAGGCCTGATCCGGACTGTGATAAACCACGGGTTCTATGGTTACGCCGTCAAGGAAAAGTTTTCCGTCCCTGTACAGGGAATAACCGTCATCTTCGACTCTGAGTTCGAATTCACCCGTGTCATAACTTACGGATTTCTTCACTCTGGAACCCTTGAAGGCGAAAACCGCGGAAGCCGAGCCGGCCCCCGGTCCCGCCGTGGAACGAGACAACCTGTACGGAAAGACGAAGCCTTCGGGCAGACGCACTCCGCCGCCCAGGGCAAGGTCCGACTTTTTACGGGCTATCAGATTCTTTTCCATTTGGCACCGTCCCCCGAATCTTCGAGTCGTATGCCGGCTTCTCCCAGTCTGTCGCGGATCATGTCGGACAGATCGTAAGCCTTGCGTTCTCTGAGCTCCGATCTCAAATCAATCAGAATGTTCATGACGGCGTCCAAAGTCCCGTCGTCTCCTTCCGGGACGTCCGGATATATACCCAAGATTCCGTTGAATTCATCGAGAAGGGCGACGAACCTCTCCGCGCCATCCCGGCTCAGGGTTTTGTCGGCCATGGATTTGTTCGCGGTTCTCGCAAGTTGATAAATCACTTCTATCGCCGCCCGGGTGTTGAAATCGTCATCCATGGCGTCAATGAATTTCTTTTTGTATTCTTCGACGGTTTCGGAAACGCCGTCGCCTTCCGCGGGACCCTGTTTCATGTAGGCTCTGAGATCGGTGTAATTGTTCACCAACCGTTCAAGGGAAGCTTCGGCGTCCTCCAGCATTTCCTCGCCGTAGGTGAGGGGACTCATGTAATGGGTGTTCAGGAAGTAGAATCTGATGACGTACTGGTCGTATTTCTCGGCGACGTCCCTTACCCTGAAGAAATTGCCCACGGACTTGGACATCTTTTCTCCCTGAAACTGAAGCATGCCGTTATGCACCCAATATTTCGACAGAGGTTTGCCGGTAACGGCTTCCGTCTGAAGTATTTCGTTTTCGTGATGGGGGAAAACCAAGTCGTTCCCTCCCCCGTGAATGTCTATTTCGTCACCGAGATGTTCGCGAATCATGGCCGAACATTCGATGTGCCAGCCCGGACGTCCTTTGCCCCAGGGGGAATCCCAGGCAATCTCTCCGGGCTTGGCGGATTTCCAAACCGCAAAATCCATGGGATTCTTTTTGTTTTCGTCAAGAACGACTCTGCCGGAAGATTCCATGTTTTCAAGTTTCTGTCCGGTCAGTCTTCCGTAGTCTTCCACTTTGTCCACGGAGAAATAAACGCTTCCGTCCTCCGTGACATATCCGAATCCGCTTTCGATTATCTCTCCCACCATTTTGATTATGGCCGGCATTTCCTCACTGGCCTTGGGGTAAAAATCGGCTTTGCCGATTCCGAGTTTCGCGGCGTCTTCGAAGTAATTCTGAATATAACGGGCGGATAGTTCGAGAGCGTCAACGTTTTCTTCCGCCGCCCGGTTGATTATCTTATCGTCTATATCGGTGAAATTGGTGAGATGGGTCACGTCATATCCGCGGTACCTGAGGTATCTTGCAATCATGTCGAAAACGATCATGCTGCGGGCGTGTCCCATATGTATGTCGTCGTACACGGTCACTCCGCATACGTACATTTTCACTTTCCCTTCTTCCAAGGGAACGAATTTTTCCTTTTTTCCCGTTAAAGTGTTCCTGATCACTACTGACATCGAATCGAACCTCTATATCATAAGTAGTAAATAAATCGGAGCCGATTATTTTTTGACGGATCTCTTCAGATCTTCCAGCTCTTTTCTGATTTCTTCCAGCTCGTTTTCAAGTTTGTTGAAATATTCCTTCACGGGGTCCGGCAGCGCGTCGTGTCTCAGCTCGTCTTCCAGGACACCGACTCTTTTGATCACTTTTCCGGGCACGCCCACAACGGTGGAATCCTCCGGAACGTCTTTCAGAACAACGGAACCCGCGCCGATCCTCACCCGGTCTCCCACGGTGATGTTTCCCAAAACCGTGGCGTTCGCACCTATGACGACTTTGTTGCCGATGGTGGGATGTCTTTTGCCTTTTGAAAACGAAACACCGCCCAAGGTGACTCCCTGGTATATCACCACGTCATCGCCTATGACCGCGGTTTCCCCGATGACCACGCCGGTGGCGTGGTCTATGAAGAATCTCTTTCCCACGGTTGCGCCCGGATGTATGTCGCATCCGGTCATCTGATGGGCTCTGAAGTTGATTTCCCTGGCTTCCCTCTTTTTGCCCTGTTTCCAAAGTTCGTGGCTTTCACGGTACATGGAAACGGCATGGAGTCCCGTGTGAAACCTTACGGCGTCCTCCTCATCGATGATGGCAGGATCGAATTCCATGGTTGCCGCCAAGTCGTCAGGGTCGATTTTCATGGTTATACCATCTGCGGTTGTTCTATTTAGTTATCCCGAAAAGGTCACGGCCCGTAATCTTCGTTGATATCGTCGGTGAAATCCGCCGAAGGGCAGGGACCGAAACATTCTCTGCAGTATATGCACTCGTCCTCGTTGATGTGAACCTTTCCGTCTTTCATGTACAGGGCACCGGGTCTGCACCTCGTTGCGCACAACCCGCATCCGACGCACTGTTCGGCTCTGACGATGACCTGCCAGGCATGGTCCATTCTTCTCTTGGTATCGTTGATGGAACTGGATTTCGATATCACGGAACCGTCACGGTATATGGTGACGTAATCCGCGGAAACCCATTCGCAGTCCGGATCGTAATCGACGATCCAACCCAAAGCCCTGCAGAAAGGTTTGACCTTCTTCAGATCTATGGGGCGGGACAGGGCGGCTTCAACGCTGTACCCTATGGTGCACGGGGAATACCCGTCCTGTATTTTTATCCTCAAAGGTCCGCTCTCTTCGGGAGCGGAACGTTTTGTCAAATCCGAAACATCTTTTCCGGTCACTCTTTTCACCTCTTCTCTCATGGATGCGGGGGCGCTCTTCCATCTCCACAGTCCGAATTCAACCCATTCGGGAGGGAGTCCGTAGTCCTCCGCGTATTTCCTCAGCAATCCGTCCCATTCGGTGAATTTTTTATTTTCCCTCATGGCATCGAATTCCGCA
This sequence comes from Candidatus Methanomethylophilaceae archaeon, assembly GCA_050950505.1. GTDB lineage: Archaea > Thermoplasmatota > Thermoplasmata > Methanomassiliicoccales > Methanomethylophilaceae > VadinCA11. Next base: position 55,003 of record JBMNHS010000002.1, read on the forward strand.
AGATCCGACGCGGGACACAGGAAGCATCCTATCCGGTCCAATCCCCGGGTGTACCATACGTTGTACGGTTCTTTTTTGCTGAATATGTAAAGCCAGACATGCATTGCCGACCAGTCCTGAATCGGGGATGCGCCCAACTGACCCGGCGTCCAGGGATTTCTCCAGACTCTCGATTTCGCCTTTCTGGCCTCGGATTCGTATTTTCTCTGGCCGATGAATGACAGAACCCCGTCGGGGAAGTTTTTGTTTATCGCGTTTACCGTGGGGCCGAGTTTGTTGGTTTTGCAGCACCATCTGTAATCCTTTGCGGGAGGTCCGAAATAAACAAGATTTCCGAAGAACGCGTCGGCGGAGGCTTTTTCTTCTATCAGTTTCAAACCGTGCCTTTCCACGGTATCATGAACGAACTGCACGGTTTCTTCGAATTCCAATCCGGTATCCACGAAGAGAACCGGAAGTTTGTGTCCGGCGTCCAGGGTCAGCAACAACGTGGCCTGACTGTCCTTTCCCCCGGAATAGGACACGATTGCGGGCAATTCGTTTTTTTCAATGGTGCTGTTGATGAATCTCACGGCTTCGTCGACTCTTTTGTCAATCACCGGCTGATTGACTTCAACAACGTAATCCCAAGTGTGTTTTTCGTTCCGCACAATCAACTCTTCGGGACGGTACCATCTGGGTTTGACGGCAATACCCCGTCCTCCCACCATTTCGGAAGCGGGCATCCTTGCGCTTCCCGCGGCAACGATTGTTCCGTCTTTGGTTATAATTACAACCTCATCACCCGGCTTCACGTCGGGATGGACGGAATTCACACCCGGGGCCATCAGGTTCTTGCTGTCCTGTACGTACTGTACGGCGCCGTCGTCGCATACAACGTAACCTTTGCCGATTGTTCCCTTGAGGCGCAGGGCGCCCTGCATCCTCAGTATCGCTTTCCAACCGCCGCCCAGATCGTATCTCATGGTGGCGACGACGATTCCGTCGCACACCACTTCGTCCATGCGGTCCAATCCCGGAATTTTGTTCAGAATGACTGTGTGCCCTTCCGGAAGAACGGCTTTCCCGGAACCGTCGCCGTAAGTATCGTCAAGAATTTTTCTTATTTTTTCGATGTCTCCGTCAAACGCGGGTCTCGAATCCGCCGGAGGGGTCAGAACCACCTCATAGGTGTCCGAACCGCAAACGGGACAGCTTTTGCTCTCCAGTATCGGAAGATTGCAGTCACCGCACCATCTCAGGTGGTTCTTTCCGAGTCTCACAGCGCCCATGGATTGTTCAATATACCGAACATATTAATCTTCTTTTACCCACGATTTCCGAACGATATTCCGTTTCTGAAAAATATTCTACTTATTTTTGCAATATAATGTATATTATTATACATCAATGTACATAATTTATTATATTGAATATTGCTTTGACGGATTAAAACAGGAGAGATATACCTGGAAGACAACACGCTTCATTCAAACAAAAGATATATCGTACTGATTGCGGGAATGATTATTCAGCTCTGTGCCGGAGTCATATACATGTGGGCGGTCTTCAAAGACCCCGTTTCGGCATATCTCGAACGGTCTCCCGGGGACATAGCCCTGGTATCTTCGGTGATGCTTTCGGCTTTTGTTTTCGGAATACTTTTCGGCGGGATTCTGCAGGACCGTTTCGGACCCCAAGCCATCGCCGTACTTGGAAGCGTCGTGATGTCTTCGGGAATTCTTCTGACGTCTTTCGTGACTTCGGATTCTGCGTCCCTCATTTATCTCACATACGGGGTAATCGGAGGATTCGGCGTGGGAACGGTGTATCTGTGCACCGTGTCCTGCGTTCAGAAATGGTTCCCCGACAAGCGGGGTTTTGCAACCGGTGCGATGGTGGGGGCGTTCGGATTCTCATTGGTGATATTCACTCCTCTGGCAACCTATCTTCTCGAAGAAACCGGCGTGCCGATGACCTTCAGGATACTCGGGTCCGCGTTCATGATAATCTGTGTGATTTCAGCATTGATTCTCATAAACCCTCCCGAAGGGTTCACGGCGCCGGGAAAGATCACGGATACGGGGAAGAAACAGTTCACACCTTCCGAAATGGTCAGAACCAAGGAATTCTATCTGATTTCGGGTTCGCTGTTCCTTGTTCTCCCGGCGTTCTTCATTCTCAACCCTCATCTCGTGACTCTTGCGACGGAGAGGGGATTTGCCGAATATGCCACAATGGGGGTCATGATAACCGGCGTGTTCAGCGCGGCGGGACGTTTGCTGATTACATGGATGTCCGACAAAACCGGACGGATTCCGGCAATGGTGTTCATCGCCGTCATAACCGCAATCGGCGTTTTTGCGCTCACCGCGGCATCCGGATATCTGTTCCTGATCTGCGTCGCACTGATATCTTTCACTTTCGGAGGGGCTTCCGGCGTGTACGCCGCCGTAACGGCGGATCATTTCGGGACGAAAAACATGGGTACCAACTACGGCATAGTCATTATGGGATTCGGAGCTTCGGCGTTGCTGTTCCCTTATCTGACGAACATAATCTCGTCCCCCGGGGACATGACGAACGCGTTCATTCTCGCCGCCGTCACATGCATATTGGCTTTGGTACTGGTATTGATGCTGAGAACGTCATACAAAGGACGTGATTATTAATAACTGAGAACTGCTTTGCCACCTGAAGGAACCGATATGAAGAAAGTACTGAAGGCTTCGAAAAGGTCAATGGCGATGGATTATGCAATACGCGAAATCAGCGTACCCGCCGAGGAAGCCGCCAAAGCAGGAAAAAAGATTATCGGCCTCAACATCGGAGATCCCAACAAATGGGATTTCGAAACTCCGGAATATTTCAAAGACGCACTCCGCAAAGCCGTTGACGAAACCGACAACGGTTACGGAGATTCCCAGGGCAATCTTGACTTCAGGGAATCCATCGTGAGAAGGGAACGGAAGAAGCACGGCATCGACATAACCGCGGACGATGTGCACATCACCAACGGGGTAAGCGAAGGAATAAACATCCTTATGGGCACCATGCTTGAAGCCGGGGATGAAGTTCTCGTACCCGGGCCGGGATATCCGTCCTACTCCCAATACATAGGATTCTACGGCGGAAAAGTCGTTCCGTACCGTCAGATGGAGGAGGAAGATTGGGCCCCCGACACGGACATGATCAGAAAACGGATTACCGACAGAACAAAAGCCGTGGTCATGATCAATCCCAACAATCCCACGGGTGCGGAGTACGAAGCGAAGCACATCCGCGAGATAGGGGACATCTGCGCGGAATACGAAATACCTCTGCTTTCCGACGAGATATACGACAAACTGGCTTTCGACGGGGATTTCCATTCCGCTTCGAGACTCAGCGACGACGTTCCCAGAATCGTGTTCAACGGATTTTCCAAAGTGAATCTCATGCCCGGCTGGAGAGTCGGTTACTTTTATTACATGGACGAAAAAGGTCTGATGGACGAAATCCGCGAAGGCGTGATGAAACAGCTCCGCGCAAGAATCTGTGCCAACGTGCCTTGTCAGCAGGCCGCGAAAGCGTCTTTGGAAGGACCCCAGGATTACATAGAGGACATGAACCGCAAACTGAAGGAACGTGCCGATTTCTCATACAAGAGACTGAACGAAATAGACAGCATCGAAACCCGGAAAGCCCAGGGCGCATTGTACATGTTCCCGAAAATCGATTTGAGGGGACGTTGGAAATCCGACAAAGATTTCGTTCTCAATCTCATCAAAGAGGAAGGCGTCGTTCTGGTTCACGGATCGGGATTCTGCGAAGAGTTCGGAACGGGTCATTTCAGAACGATTCTTCTGCCGCCTTTGGAAATTCTCGAGGAAGCTTACGACAAACTCGAAAGGTTCATGAACAGACATTCCTGACCGAATTTTTCTTGATTTGTTCCGTAACGGTTCTTGATTACTGACGGTAATGAATGTGGCATACACAGGAACAACAGGACTAAAAAAGGAATCATTGACGTAAAACTCCTATTGGATCTCTAAATTTGTAACATCAGATCCCTACGCTTAACGTTACAGAGTCAGAGTTAAAATTTTAGAGATACTATTCATAGAATTCAAAAATGCACATGATTTTGATTTTCAACCGCTTTCTAAAACAATTGCCAAAATTTACAATTGTGGTGACAAATACATCGAGAAAATAGCAAACTCCATTCTGATGAGTTACCCCGGCATCAAGGGTTTTGAGAAGCGCAATCTTGAAAGATGAGGCGTTCTTACGAGCTGTATGCAAACGATGAAATTGCGTCGGCACCGCTGACGCAATTGAGTCGGACAAACAACTACATGGTGGCGTCACGTTGCAAAACGCAGGAAGAACGGCATTTTTATCTCAATCTTGCAATAAACGAGAAGTATTCGTCGAGGGAACTTGAACGTCAGCTGGATAGCATGTATTACGAAAGAGCGATGATTTCAAAAGAGAATCTCAAACCCGTTCCGGTGCCCGATGGTGTCAAGAACAGATTTCTAGATTTGTATATTTTGGAATTTCTCGATCTCCTGAACGAGTACTCTGAAAAGGATCTGCAGGATGCTTTGATCTCGAACATCAGAGACTTCATTCTTGAGTTGGGTAAGGATTTTACATTTGTCGGTCAGAACTATCGTTTGATGGTCGGCAACCATGATTACTATTTGGATTTAGTGTTCTATTACCGCAGATTATCTTGTTTGGTAAACGTTGAACTCAAGATAGGGGAATTCAAACCTGAATATCTCGGAAAATGATTATTTATTTTGTTGTCTAATTGCGGTTTGAAATGTTGAGTTTCCCCGACATCATCCTCGGTATCAAGTAGTCTCTAAGCTCCATCAATTCCAAATTCTCTCTTAAGTTCAGAGAAATCATATCATAATAATTCCTCAATTCCTCTCCGATTGGAGCTAACAAGGAAAGATCCTTCGGAAATGTAACTCTATAATTGGGGATACATTTCTTACTTAAATGGAGAACGGTGGTTCCATTTACATACCCCAATGCGTGATTTTTAAAACGGGCATCACTCAACAAAGCTGCAAGGATAAAGACATTGACATCATCAGTTACAGATTCAACTTTGACTAAATCCATCGACATAATAAGGTCTGTAAACGAGCCTTTCGAAAGAATCAACTCTGAATTTCCGATTACTTCTGCAGCCTGTGTCAGGTCTGTATGTGCGACTACTAAATCAAACAAATCCAAATATTGACCGGTTTTCACTCCCTTTTCGGGAATCAGTGGCTTATATCCTTCTGTTTCAAACCCGCCAGACCTATCAAAATTTTTTATTGTGACAAGGGCAGTGGAGGAATTATCCCCTAGTTCTTGACTTGTGTACGAATATCCGTTTGTCGTCTTTACTAAATCTGAGAGGAGATAGACTTGCCAATTTTTTGGGATAGATTTGTATTTAGAACTGCCTTTTTCTAAGTCAAAATGGTAAAAGAATCTTTTTGTGCGTATCCTAATTACTTGAGATAAATAATCATTTATCCGATAAAATGTGCAACAGGCGTTACAAAAACATGTGAAATGTATAGCCCGCAGGGGAATCCCTGCGGTTTGAAAGTTTAAAAAATCACTCAAGCCTTTTGAGCATTTTGACGACGGCATCGACGGCATCGCGTCCTTTCTCGATACGGTCCATTGCCTGGAGTTTCGTCATTCCGGGTCCGTTGACCCCGAAGGCGATGGGCTTGTTGTATTCAAGGGAAAGATCCGTGATCTTCCTTGCAGCCTGGGCTATTATGACCTGGTCGTGGTCGGTTTCGCCGGTTATGACGGCTCCCAAAGTGATGACCGCGTCAATATCTTTCATTTCGGCCAGGTGTTTCACCGCCAAAGGCATGTCGTAAACGCCGGGAACGAAGATTTCTTCGGTAATTTCGACTCCGAGGAATTCAGCCTCGGCTTTCGCTCTTTCAATCATCATGGAAGTCACGTCGAAATTGAATTCCGCGGCAACCATTCCTATTCTGTACTTTTTCATCCTTTCACCTCATATTGACGGGTCCCGCATCTTCGAACCCCTGTCTCTGGCCGGTGCCCGCCTGTGCAGTCAGTTTTTCCGGGTGGAAGATGAGATTGTACGCATTGACCGCGTGTTCTCTCGTTCTCGCATCCGCAAGGAAGGCCAGCTCCCTGTCGTCTTCGGCTTCGTCAATGTGTACGAAGACCTCGATAATGTGTTTGTTCGTCATCAGCTGTGTGCGTATCAGCCCTGTGGAGGCTTCATGGGCGCACATTCTGTCTTTTTCCTTCGGCCCCGGCATTCCGAGAGCCATGACTATGTCGCAATTCTGTTCCTCGATAAGTTTTTTGCAGGCAACCGGCAGGTCTTTGATGCCCGGAACGGTGTAACGTACGATTCTGAACCCCGTGCCGGTTTTTCCCAATTCGTCCACGGCGGCTTTGCCCATGTCGTAACGTGCGAAAGTGGTGTCGGCGATTCCGATGAGTTTCATGACTTGTTCTCCATTTCGGTTATTCTGCTGATTATTCTCCGTGTGGCGGCAAGATCTTCGGCGCATTCGGTGGCCCTTCGGACTTCGATATGTCCCATTCCCCGTTTTTCCAGATTCGCCTTAAGTTCGGCTTCGTCGAAATGCTGATCGAATCCCAAAACTATGACGTCAGGTTTTATTTCGCGGACGGTATCGAAAATATCCCCTTCTTTTCCGAGGACGGCCTTGTCCACGGGTTTCAAAGAATCCACGATTCGGACTCTCATCCCTTCGGGGGTGATGGGTTCATGTTTACGCCGCCTGACGGTGTTGTCGCAGGCGATGACGACCACAAGTTCGTTTCCGTATGATTTTGCCTGTTCAAGATATGAAATATGTCCCGTATGAATTATGTCGAAGACCCCGGAGGCCATGACACGGGTCATATCAGCGAACCGCCTCCGCCTTCCCCCGGAACTCGTCCCACTTCTCGATGACCTGATCTCCGGTGATATATTCGATATCGTTGTCTTCGGCGAATTTCATTGTCTTTTCTTTGCTCATTGCCTTTCCGTCGTCACCCATCATTTCGCATATGGTCGCGGAAGGAAGAACCCCCGCCATGTACATCAACGCGGTGCAGAGTTCGGTGTGTCCCTTTCTCGAAGTAAGAAGATTTTCGGAAGCGTTCAGCAGATGAACGTGACCGGGAGATCTGAACTCGTTGCCCAAATCCTTGATGATTTCTTCATCGGGTTTGTTTTGGAATATGACTTCCGCATATCTCGCGATGGTCATCGCACGGTCTCCGTCGGTGACTCCCGTGAATGTCTTGCGGTGGTTGACCGTGATGCCGAAAGAAGATTTGGTATTGTCATAAGGCAGATCGTTGGGAATCATTTTCTTCAGCAAAGGATAATTTCCCGGGTCGCTGCGGTAAACGTCCGTCATATACGGAAGTCCCAAATTTTTCGCTCTTTCGTAGGGAGTGGTCGTACAGATCAGCCCGCCTGCGTTTTTTCTCATAAATCTTACAGTTTCAAATGTGGCAAACTGCGAAGCGACGGTAAGGTCGGCTTCGCCTTCCCTGTTGTCAAAATCGTAGACCAGAACAACTTTGCCCTGACGGATGTCGTCCAGGGCTTTTTCGAAATTCATTCAATCACCTGTAATCATCCAAAGCGACATATAAAAAAATTGTTGGTAAAGTACTATTATTTTGGTAGGTTCATATTAGTTGCGTAACACATTGTTTTACGATAACAGTTTAAATATCTGCAACCAATGGAACTGTAATGTCCGACAGAGAAGACGCAATGGACACGGAACTTTTCAAACAGACCGTGGGATTTCCCGAGCAGATTGAGTCCGCTCTGGAAATCGAGCTTCCCGAGATACCCCCGGCGGCAAAAATATGCATCTGCGGAATGGGTACATCGGCTCTGGCGGGCGAGATTTTGGCCGATTTCACCAACAACAGGTCAAAAACCCAACTGCATGTGGTGAGACGGACGGATTTTCCTAAATGGGTGGACGAAGAAACCTGCGTCATCCTCATAAGTTACTCCGGGAACACCAGGGAGACTTTGCTGGCTTACGACGAAGCCGTGCGCAGAAAAAGCAAAATCGTCTGCATGACATCCGGCGGGGAACTGCAGACGAAATGCATCGGACGGAAAGATACTCTGGTTCTGTTGCCCGGAGGAATGCAATCCCGGGTCGCGTTGGGCCTCATGCTCGGTGCCTTGGCTTCGGTGTTGGAGCGGATGGGCATAAGCGAAACCCAGATTGAACTCGAAAGAATCGTTCCGATTCTTAAGAACGAACGGGATGCAATGCTTGAAAATCAGTGTTTGATTGCCAGACTGATTGCGGTCAAACTTGTAGACAAGATTCCGGTCATTTACGGTCTGGCAAATATGAAATCCTCCGCACTCAGGTGGAAGAATCAGATCAACGAAAATTCAAAAAACATATCTTTCAGCGGTTCGATTCCGGAATTCAATCACAACGAAATCGTGGGATGGACCGACGACAGCACCAACAACAAAAATTTCATTCCCGTCATTCTGTACGACGATAACGCTTCCAAAATGGTGAGGAGCATGACCGATACGTCGATAGGCATACTCTCCGACAAAAAACTGAGTATAATCACCAATCACGTGGAAGGCTCCTCGAACCTCGAGAAGAATCTCAAGTGCATAATACTCGGAGACGTCGTGTCCATATTCCTTGCGGATCTGAGCGGTACCGACCCGGTCACGGATCAGCCTCTGAGAGAGGTCCGCGACCGTGCGGACCTGTCCGTCTGACCATATCCTTTTTACGGCGTACGTATTAACGACGTATGATAACATGACCTTGGATGATGCAAAATACATCAGAGAGCAGGTGATGAACCACAACAAATGGTTCGAAGAATCCATTCCCATGATAGCTTCCGAAAATCTTATGAGCCCTTTGGCCAAAGAAGTGATGATTTCGGATTTCGCCGACAGATACGCCGAAGGACTTCCCGGCAAGAGATACTACCAGGGAAACATATTCGTCGACAAAGTCGAAATCAAAGCGACCGAAATCGCCAAAGATCTGTTCAAAGCGGATTTCGCCGACGTGAGACCCATATCGGGAACCGTCGCTAACATGGCCGTTCTCTTTGCTTTCGCCGAACCCGGCGACACCATAACCACCTGTGCTCTTGCGCAGGGCGCTCACATATCCACCTGTGAATTCGGAGCCTTCGGACAAAGATCCGTTAATTCCGTCAACTACCCCTTCAACGAAGAAGACATGAACATAGACGTGGACGGAACCATCAAACTTCTGAAAGAAGTGAAGCCCAAGGTCGCACAGTTCGGTCTGTCCGTCTTCCTGTTCCCGCCGCCTTTGAAGGAGCTTCAGGACACATTCAATGAAATCGACTGTCTGGTATGGGAAGACTGTGCCCACGTTCTCGGTCTGATTGCCGGAGGGCAGTTCCACGATCCTCTGAGGGAAGGCGTCAACATCGTTTCCTCATCCACCCACAAAACATTCCCCGGTCCGAACCACGGAATGCTTCTCGGTGCAAATCTCACCGAAGAAGAGGAAAAGAAACTGCAGAAAGCGGTTTTCCCCGGTGTGACCTCCAGCCACCACCTTCACGCAATGGCGTCTCTCGCGGTCACCCTTGCGGAGATGGAAGTCTTTGCCAAAGAATACGCTTCCCAGACCTGCAAGAACGCACGTCAGCTCGGTGAGTCCCTGTATGAACTCGGGGTTCCCGTTCTCTGTCCAGATCTGGGATTCACCAGGTCTCACGCGATTGCCGTGGATGTTTCGGAATTCGGCGGCGGAAGGGACTGTGCCCAGTGGCTTGAGGATGCAAACATAATCTGCAACAAGAACATGCTTCCCAGAGACACCAGCGCCGTACGTCCGTCCGGATTGAGATTCGGTGCCCAGGAAATGACCCGCCTCGGAATGAAGGAAAGCGAAATGAAAGAAGTCGCCCAGTTCATCGCACGCGTGGTCAAAGGCGAAGATCCGGCCAAAGTCAGGGAAGACGTGAAGGACTTCAAGAAACAGTTCGACACAATCAAGTTTTGTTTCAACGAAGGCGAGAAGGCTTACGCCTACCATAAACTCGTACCCTGAACGGAATCATCAAACACTTTGCCCGCGCACTGCGCGGGCCCATTTCTCATTATAATTTTTGAATCAACCATATGCCGATTCGCCGTATTCAGACGTCGTATACAACGGTAAAAAATTGTACAATTCGATTTAGGCAGGGCTAAATATATTAACTTCACGGTCGTGACGGTATCGATGACATCAGGAAGCCGCGAGGATTATCTAATCGAAATTCTCCGTTTGACCAATGGTGAGGGAAAGGTCAAGAACCAAGAATTGGCAGAGCGGCTGAATGTTTCACCGGCCAGCGTATCCGAAATGATTAAAGTTCTTTCCAACGAAGGATACGTAAAATACACCAAGTACGTAGGCGCCGAACTCACTGAAGCGGGATTGGAATATGCAAGGCAGATCCGCAGAAAACACGATTTGATGGAAAGATTCCTGACTGACGTGCTGGACGTGGATCCGATAACCGCACATGAGGAAGCTCATAAAATGGAACATGCGATTTCCGACGAATCCGCTCAAAGGATATGCCGCATAATCGGTTCTCCCGACAATGAGGACTGCAAACATTGCGAAGAATACGATCCTGCGAAAGAAGGATGCAGGGTGGATACGAAATTGAGCGATCTGGAATCCGGGGAGACAGGGTTGATATCTCATCTGAGAAGCACCGTGCCGTCGATTGTGAAAAGATTGATTTCCATGGGATTCGTGCCCGGAAGGGAAGTATGCATGGACAGCAACATCTCAAAAGCCGGACCAAAAGTGGTGAGCGTGGGCAACGCGACATTCGCTTTGGATTCCGAAACGGCGGCTTCCGTATTCGTTAGCAAGAGTGATGAATAATGCAGGACGGAATGTTCACAACAGCCCTGGTGGGACAGCCCAACGTAGGGAAATCATCTCTTTTTACAAGATTGACCGGGGTAGGAGTCATATCTTCCAATTATCCCGGCACCACCGTGGCATTCGAAGAAGCCGTAATTATGAGGAAGGGCAACAAAGTCCGTGTTTACGATCTGCCCGGAACCTACGGCATGTCCGGCAACTCCGAAGACGAGAATGTAGTTTTGGAAATGGTGAAAAACCCTGAAATCGACTCGGTCATCGTCATCGCCGACGCCGCAAATCTTCAGAGCAGTCTGGTTCTCTGTTTTGAAGTCATCGAACTCGGAATACCGATGATTCTGGCAATCAACAAAATCGATGAAGCAAAAAAGAAATTCGATACGGATTTCGATGCGTTGGAGAAACTGTTGGACGTTCCCGTCATTCCCGTTTCCGCAAAGACTTCCGATGGTGTGGATGCTCTCGCCGATGCGGTGTGCGAAGGACGGGCCAGAGTTTCTTCTTTCAAAGTAAAATACGACGGCAGGCTGGAACCGATGATTCTTTCCCTGTCCGAACGGACCGACTCCGCAAGGTTTGGGAATTTCGGTACCGCCGTCAAACTCATGGAGGATGCCGAAACCTTCATTGACGACGTTGACGACGACGTCGCCGCAACCGCGGAAAAGTACAGGAATGAGTTTGAAACCGCTTATGACGAATCCGCCGGCATTCAGATAGCCAGAGACCGTTATTCGATTTCTGACGCAATGGTCAGGAAAATTCAGTTCAGGACCCAGAACAAAATGAGCAGAAAGGACAGACTGTCCGAAATAATGATCACTCCGTCAACCGGCATTCCGATACTGGTCGGAGTTATGATGTCGGTTTTCCTGGCTATCATTTTCATCGGTAATTTCCTGGACGAACTCATAGAAGATCTTTACGTATCTTTGGTGGGTGACACCCTCGCCAATTTCGGACATTCCATCGGCGGCGACTTCGGATATGCCGTGATGCAGGGTGTCGATCAGAGCATACTCGCGGTTCTTACGTTGATTATCCCTTACATTCTGGTGTTCTACATCATACTGGGAATACTGGAAGATTCCGGTTATCTTCCCCGTGCCGTGGTTCTGCTTGACAGAATCATGCACCGTTTCGGTCTGCACGGCGGGGCGTTCATCCCTATGATCGTCGGACTGGGATGCAATGTTCCGGCGATAATGGCCACCAGAACGATTCATTCCCGCAGGGAGAAGATTATCGTCACGACGCTTATTGCAATATGCGTGCCCTGTTCCGCACAACTGGCAATCATATTCGGAATTGTCGGAAATTTCTCCGGAATATTTTACGCGTTCCTTATTTTGCTCATTGTACTGGCTCTCATGGTCGTACTCGGTGTTGCACTGAACCATTTCCTTAAGATGGAACCCAGTAACCTGGCAATGGAAATTCCTGATTTGACCGTTCCCACGGTCAAGAACGTTCTGTTCAAGACCTGGGACAGAATCAAGGAATTCTTTTACATCGCATTCCCTCTGTTGGTCGTCGGAAGCGTCCTGGTGCAGATTGCGTTGAATTACGATCTGTTGGATTTCATCGTGGAACCCATGTCTTTTATAACCGTGACCATGCTGGGACTGCCTGCGGTGGTCATCATCGCATTCCTTGCGGGCATATTGAGGAAGGAAATGGCCGTGGTGATTCTTGCCGCCGTGCTTTCCGTTTCGGAATCGGGTCTGGTTGACATGATGTCCCCCGAACAGTTCTTCGTGTTCGGATTGATAATGGCCATATACATGCCCTGTCTCGCGACGATGGCCGTCATATGGCAGGAACTCGGGTGGAAGGAAACCGTTTTGATAGCGGTGTTCTCGATAGGCATTGCCATTGCAATAGGCTCCATTGCCCATCTGATGTTTACGATATTCTGATACACTTTGTGTATCAGAATCATAAAAGAGATTGACCCGACCGGGAACGTAAGAATTCAGCGGTGGGTGTATACGGCTTTCACCGAGTCGGGTGTTCTTTCCAGCAGCCTTACGAAACCGAACCTTTCGAACTGAACGATGTCCCCCTTCTCGTCAAGAACGGCGTTTTCCGCAAGACCCTCGATGACTGAACCGTCAGGCATCAAAACCGTGGTTTTCACACTGTTTCTGGAAACCCACTGAACCGCGTGCACCCCCTGCCTCAGAATGGACAGATCGTTGCCGTCGTAAACCGCGGGGGTTCCGTATCTGAGGTTGCAGAGATCTTTGAGTCTGATCATTCCGTTATCGCAGAAGTTTTTGGAGTCTTCCGAAGAAACGAATATGGTGTTGCTTCCGTCAATGAGATATTCACGGTTGCCTCTTTCCGGGTGGTCGGGATGCTTGGGGGCGGAACCTTCGAGGTTCTCCTTGCCGGATATGTCGTATCTTACCGGATCTTGGACGAAGAAGTATCTGTTCGACACGTCGTCTATGATGTCCCGGTTCATTCCGTAGAGATTGTCCCAGGAGAACTGGATATCCACGGATTTCATACCGGCTTCAACCCAGTAACGTCTCAGAGCATCGGGTTTTATTCCTCTCAGTCCAAGAGCCCTCACGGTTCCCGTCCTAACGTCATCCCACCCGGAATATTCACCCTTCCGAATGCATTCCCTTATGGTTGACGTTTTCAGCACGGTATCGGGGATGTTCACGAGTCCGTAATGATAATAGACAGGTTTTTCCCATCCGAAATAATCGAAAATGTAAGCCTGTCTGTGAGTGTTGTTGAGATGATCTTTTCCACGTATGACGTGAGTCATCCCCATGAGGTGGTCATCGATGGCAACGGAGAAATTCATCATCGGATATACGCGGTATTTGTCCCCGGTCAGGGGGTGGGGGTGTTCCACGATTCTCAGGGCGACGAAATCTCTGATGGCGGGATTGGGATGCTCCAAATCGGTTTTAACCACGGCGACGGCCTCACCCTCGCCGTAACTTCCGTTCATCATTTTATTGAATCTTTCCGCCTGTTCTTCCGCCGGAAGTTCTCTGCAGGGACATGCCCGGCATTCCTCTTTCAATCCTCTCCAAACATCCCCGTCGCAGGTGCAGACGTAAACTTTGCCCATTTCAATGAGTTTATCCACGTGTTTGAAATAAATGTCAAAACGGTCGGATTGGATGTAAGTCTCGTCAATTTTGACGCCGAGCCATTCCAAATCCTCGGAGATCATGCCGTAAGCGTCCGAATCTATTTTTTCGGGATTGGTGTCTTCGATTCTCAGGATAAGTTTGCCGCCGTATCTCTTGACGTATTCGTCGTTGAGAACCGCGACGCGGGTATGTCCGATGTGCAACGGACCGGAAGGGCCGGGCGCAATGCGCATGACCACGCCTTTCCCGGCGTTTTCAAGTTCGGGCAACTCATAGGTTCTTTCCTTTTTCTCCTTCACGAGAAGCTCGGGATCTTTCTCTTTCAGCTCTTCCGTCTGTTCGTCAAGGCTCATTCCGTTGATTTCCTCAACGATTCCGTTCACAAGAATTCCAATCTCTCCGGATTGGGATCTGTACTCCGGAAAACCGCTGAGAATCTTTCCGATAACGGCTTTGGGATTCGCCTTACCTTTGAAGAATATTGCATTCTGCAGTGCGAATTTTCTGATTTCCTGTTTTAGACCGTCATCGTTCATTGTTATTCTGATTCTGATGCTTATATAAATTGTTGACCGCGGCGGATTGAGTTCAAATAAATACCTTTGATGCCATCAACGGTGCATGACGATAAAGGATTCACTTGCGGGAGACATCGAGACCATATCCGAACCCATCGATCCCGATACAAGCGATACCACCGAAATTCTCAACGGGGCTCAGGAGAAAACTTTCTATTTCACGAATCACAACGGATGCAAAGCCGCCGGCAACCTGTTTTCCACAAGGGAGAAAATAGCCGAAGGTCTGGGAATACCCCCTTCCGAAATAATCGATGTGATTTCTTCCGCCGTAAGCGCTCCTGCAGGTTGCGATGAAATCAAAAATCCGAAATTCAGAAAGAACAATCCCAAAACGGATCTGCTCAAACTGCCGATACCCAGATATTATCCCAAGGACGGCGGACGGTATATTTCGGCAGGCGTCATTGTTGCCGAATCCAACGGGAGAAGAAACGTATCCTTCCACAGAATGATGATAGTGGATTCCGATACAATCGCGGTAAGACTGGTTCCCAGACATCTGTATACCATGTACAACGAAGCCGTGAGAAACGGCGAGGAACTCAACATCGCCATCTGCGTCGGAGCCCCCATAGAAGTTCTCCTTGCGGCCGCCACATCCACCGATTACGGTCAGGATGAAATGGAGATCGCATCCGCATTGAGAAAAGCCGCCGGCAAACCGCCGTTGGAAATGGGAAGATGCGACAACGGCCTGCTGGTGCCTGCCGATACCGATTATGTTTTCGAAGGGAGACTGACTCCGGAGAAAATCGCGGAAGGTCCCTTTGTGGACATAACGGGGACCTATGATGCCGTGAGGCAGGAACCCGTAATAAAAATAGATAAAACCTGGACCTGCGACGATCCCGTATTCCATCTGCTTTTGCCCGGGGGGTGGGAACACTATCTTCTGATGGGACTTCCCAGGGAACCCATGATTCTCAAGACCGTTAGACAGGCGGTCCCCAGAGTCAAAGCCGTCCGTCTGACGGAAGGCGGCTGTTGCTGGTTCAACGGCGTGGTTTCCATATCGAAGAACAAAGAAGGAGACGGCGTGAACGCAATCATGGCCGCTTTCACCGGACATTCTTCGATGAAACAGGTCATCGTCGTGGATGACGACATAGACATCAATGACGACAAAGAAGTCGAATGGGCGGTGGCCACCAGGATTCAGGGCGGCGACATCATAAAAATTCCCGGTGCCGCCGGTTCTTCGTTGGATCACAGCGCGTGTGAAACAACCTGGAAAATCGGTTACGATGCCACACTGCCTTTGGACGCGGACAAGTCCAAGTTCATGAAGGCAAGGATTCACGAGTAATCGACATAGTTAAAATAAACGGAGATATACCATACATAATAATCCGAAAGGAAATAGGTGAACAAATGAGCAACACTGACATGGAAGAAAAGAAAAGGAAGCGCGACAACTTGGTAATCGCCGCGGCAATGACCGCTATGGTGATTCTGATTTCCCTTGCGGCATTCCTTTATCCGCTCTGAAACGGAATATTTTCAAACTTCAATTGTGCCAGGGGTTGCGGCGGACTATCGTGTCTTCCCGCCCCGGCCCGATACTTACTATGTCCACGGGGGCCTTGAGTTCTTTCTCAATGAATTCGATGTAGTCTTTGGCTTCCCGGGGCAGGGCGTCATAACCCTTTTTGACCATTTCCGCGGTGTTGTCCCAGTGGGCCCAACCTTTCAGTGTTTTATACACAGGTTTGGCTCTTTTCAGTTTGGAAATCGAAGAAGGGAACCTGGTGACGGTCTCGCCGTCGATTTCGTATCCGACGCAGATATTGACCTCATCATATCCGCAGAGAACATCGATTTTTGTAAGGGCGATGGACGTGAACCCGCACAATCTGGTCGAGTATTTTACCTGAACGAGATCCAACCACCCGCATCTGCGGTTTCTTCCCGTGACGGTGCCGACTTCCCCTCCGAGCATCTGAAGTTTTCTTTCTTCCTCCCCTTCAAGGGCGGAAACCATGGGGCCTTCGCCGACCCGGGTGGTGTATGCTTTCAGACAACCCACGACGTGGTTTATGGCACGGGGAGGCACACCGGCTCCCGCACAGGCACCTCCGGCGCAGGTAGAGGACGAAGTGACGTAAGGGTAAGTTCCGTGGTCTATGTCGAGCATGGCGCCCTGTGCGCCCTCGAATACGACTTTCTTGCCCTCGTCCAAAGCGTTATTGACCAAATCCGAAGTATCGCAGACATATTCGCCGATCATGTCCCGCCATTTCATCATCATATCGAAAAGGGGTTTGTCGAAGACGCCTTCTTCACCCACGCCCATCATGTTCAAAAGGTCTTTTTTGTAAGAGGAAACGAATTTTATTTTTTCTTTGAGAAGATCTTCTTCGAATAAGTCTCCGACCCGGAATCCTATTCTGGCGATTTTATCCTGATATGTGGGCCCGATTCCTTTTTTGGTGGTTCCCACGGGAGTGTTTCCGCGGTATTTTTCCTCGGCGCCGTCCAGTTTCTGGTGGTAATTCACTATCATGTGGGCTCTGTCGGAAATCTTCAACCCGTCAATCGAGGCACCGCCGTTGAGAACTCTTTCGATTTCTCCGGAAAGTTCCTCCATGTTGATGACCACGCCGTTGCCGATGACGGCGGTCTTTCCGGGCCTGAGAACGCCGGAGGGCAGGGTCTGCAGCTTGAACGTCACACCGTTGACGATGATTGTGTGTCCGGCGTTGTTCCCTCCCTGGAACCTGACGATAAAATCAGCGTCTTCGCCCAGATAATCTGTTATTTTTCCTTTTCCCTCGTCGCCCCATTGAGCGCCTATGATTACAAGACCCGGCAATTACTCACCGAAACACCCAAGGCGTCCCGCTATAAAAATACATTATCGTCTGTTGTTCGGTGTAACCTCCCGGTAGACGTTCAACACATCTTCCAGGGTCAGGTTTGTTTTGAAGGATGTGGGGGAGACATGGGTTTTGGAAGCTTTTCCGTGACCGTTCAGAGCTTCGATAATATCGTCCATCCGCGGCGGAGACAACTTGAGGTGGGAAGAAAGTTCGCTCATGTCGTAGACAAAGACTTCCGTGTCAAGTTCCTCTCTCCACAGTTTCAGCATTTTGTCGCATCTCTTCACTTCGGACATTCCTTCCGAAGACATCTTTTTAAGAAGTTCCGAATCGTGAAGCGGCCCCAACCAGAACGGCCCCATGCGGTGTCCGTCGTCGGGAAGCGGGGATGTGGATCTCTCCAAAGTTTTGTTGTCGTACCCCATGTATCCCAACCGGGAGAGGCTGCCGTCGGCGGCAACCGCACCTTCGGTCACCCGCACGTAAGTTCGGTAATAGTGATCGGCGGCAAAAGAAAGCAAAGGTTTCATTCCTCTGTCAAATTTAGCCAGCTCTCTTGCCACGGTACTCATGAGGATTCTGAGTCCGCCTTCATGGCACATGTATCCTCTGATGGGTTCGGCCTGGTAGCGTCTCCGGCATTTCACGGCCTGGGCACCGGCCAAAGGAGCGGTATCCGTCGCAGTAATGGCCAGAATGCCGTTTTTGCGGCATCCTCTGATGGCGGATTGAAGGAAAGGCACCGGTGAACCGAAAGGATCCAAATCAACGTAATCATAGACGCCTTCAGTGAAAAGAACGTGAAGATTTTTGTTTGACGGAACGCAGTTTGTCAATCTGTTGAGTTCAATGTTTCTTTTTATGTACTCCATCGAATCGGAGTCGATGTCGTTGGCAACCACTTCGGTACCGGGGACTTCGTTGGCGATTCTCGCGGCCCTTGCTCCGGTGGCCGTCATGGCATCCGCGACGGTAATGTTCTCGTCGATTGCGCGGAGAAGCATAACACTGACATCTCTGTTGAATGCCATCTGTTCGTTGAAAAAAACTTCGGAACCTTTTTTTCCGGGACCGCCGGAAGAATGTTCGGCGGGCACCGACAGGAGAGTATCTCCTTCCTGAATAACGATATGCCGATTCATCAGTCCTGTTCACCGTTCATCAGGCGAATAATTTTGTAAGGCAATAAGTTGCGGTTTGTGGGCGTGACTTCGAGAATGCGCATGTCGTCACGCCTCCGGATATCCTGTAAAAGAGGGTTTCTGGATTTTTTGTGTATGGTTATAATCATGGGTTTACCAAGTTCCAAAGCCTCTTTTACCGCGTCTATGAAAGCGGGACACTCCACTTCCAAACGTCCTACTTCATCAATGGCCACAATGTCGCATTCCTCGCCGGCACGTTTGATTGCGGTGACCCCCACTTTTTCCAAAGCTTCGACGTCCACGCCCATTTTGCCGACGGTTATTCGGCTTTCGATGTCATTGCTGGCGAATATTTCGGAATCTCCGGTTATGAGATCTCTTACGGAACAGCCGGTTTTGTGCCTTCCTTCCATTATAGGGTCATTTATCATTCCGCCTATGGTAAGACCGCCTTCCTCCAGCATTTCAATAACTTTTTGAAGAACATAGGTCTTGCCCGCACCGGGCAAACCCGTAATTCCGATTTTTATATTATTCGCCATAATTTTTTATCTCGAAGTACATCTGTATAGGCATTAATCAATATAAACCTCTTCTTTGATTTCAGTCTTCTTTGATTTCTGAAACATACATCAGAGGGTAACCGAGTTCTGGGTCATATCGCATTTCCGCGACGGCAGTGACGTTTTCTATTTTTATTTTAACAACCACGTCTATTTTTTCCCCGGAAAGAGAGAAATACGAATACTCGTCCTTCGATTTTCCGAAAACACCGCGGTCAATGCGTATTTTGGCACTTTCGACGTAAGGCTGAGTGCATATGCTTTTTTCCATGGCGGTTTCAATCGCTTCAACGCCTTCGAGATTTACGGGGGTACCGACAAACTGATGGTAAACCGTACCCATTTTGATGCCCGCTTCAAACAGGACTCTTTCACGGATCGTACAGTTGAATCTGCTTGCGGCCAATGCTTCTCTGTCTGTCATCCCTGCGGATTATGGGTTCTTTGATTATATTTCTATAGTTTGTAAGTCAAGTAAGGGTTTATTTATGGAATCATATAACGACGCAATGGAAATCACGCAGGACATGGTTCTGAAATTGAAAAGCGAAAAGAATGCGATTATTCTTGCGCACAATTATACATTGCCCGAAATACAGGATGTGGCGGACTTTGTCGGGGACTCACTGGGTCTTTCGCGCAAGGCCTCCGAAACCGATGCGGACATAATCGTATTCTGCGGCGTCAGCTTCATGGGGGAAACTGCAAAAATACTCAATCCGGACAAGAAAGTATTGCTTCCCGTGCCCGATGCGGGCTGCGCCATGGCGTCCATGTGCACCGGTGAACAGGTCAGAGTTTTAAGGAAAAAATATCCTGAGGCGGCATTTCTGGCATATGTGAACACAACGGCGGACGTGAAGGCGGAAGTCGATTTGTGCTGCACTTCTTCGAATGCGGTAGCCGCCGTGAAATCTCTTGAGGAAAAGGACATAGTTTTCGTCCCGGATATGAATCTGGCTGCGCATGCCGCATCCAAGGCTCCTGAGAAAAACATCATATCTTTTCACGGATACTGTCCCGCCCACCAGGGCATAACCGTCTGGCAGATTGAAGATCTGAAGAAAAAGCATCCCGGTGCGGAAGTAATCGTCCATCCGGAATCTCCCATGAATGTTCTGGAAATGTCGGATTTCATCGGATCCACCGAGAAGATGATCGATTACGTCAAGGAATCGTCCAAGAACGAGTTCATCGTCGGAACCGAAGTCGGAATGGGACACAGGCTGAAGAAAGAAAAGCCCGGGGCGGAATTCCATTTTCCTCCGAACGCTTTGTGTCAAACCATGAAGATGACCGATCTCAGGGTGCTGTACAAATCACTCTCCGAGGAGTCCGGCGAGATTATTCTCGACAAAGATGTCATGGAACGGGCACGCAAGCCTCTCGAAAAGATGCTGACGATATAACCGTTCCGATCTTTGCGAAGAATGATTATACGGCATGGGGATACGCCATCGAGGATTGCCGGATGAAGATAACTCCATTCTGAACCGTGATGAGCCCTATGAGTGCTGACGGCGCCTCAATCGTCAATTCTTGTTGAGAGCATGTATGAAAGGAACTCGCTGAGTTTCATGCCGTTTTCCCATCTCATGATATAATTCCCGTTGGAAGACGTTTCCACTTCGGGAACTCTTCTCACAAGCAGCCTGTTGAGTCCGTTAAAGGAAGTTTCCGACGGTATGGTGAAAATTCTCCAAGGGTCTCCTCTGACTCTTTTGAGTCTGAATGCGTAAATCGGCACAAGTCCGGATTTCTGACAATCGGACAGCATCTGTTCCGCCTGTTCTCCCAAACGGGGATTCCGGCTGAAATGCAACGTGTCGCTGTTCGAACTCTTGACTTCGATGGGAAACGAGAAATCCCATCTCAATGCGACAAGATCCACACCCAGAGATCCTGCGGCGCGTAAGACGAGGAAAGGATTATCGCACATCGAAGCGTATGCTTCCTTTTCCTTCGGGTCGCAGGTCCGTACAATTTTGTCAATAGCAGTTGCATCTCCCGATAACAGGTTTTTCAATTCTCTTTCGTAGGTACTGCCCGCGGCGGCCATAATGGTAAAAACACGTAAGAGGTTTATAAACCGGTCCGGGGGAGTTCCCCGAATCCGCCGAAAGTGTCAGGGAGACAGTCTCGTGACGTCTCTGGGAAACAGAATCGCTTCTCTGATGTTGGGCAGATCGAGCATTTTCACCAGAAGACGCTCGGTGCCTATGCCCCATCCGCCGTGGGAAGGCATTCCGTATCTGAAAGCTTCAAGATAAAATTCCAGGTCTTTCGGGTCGAGACCTTTCTTTCTGATCCTGGCTTCAAGTTCTCCGATGCGGTGTTCCCTCTGCCCTCCGGATGAAATCTCTTGGCCTTTGTAATCCAAATCGAAGGAATAGGAATAAGGGGTACCGTCCTTTTCCATGATGTAAAACGGCTTCTCCTCTTCGGGATATTCGTGAATGAAGTAAAGGTCGTATCCTTTTTCCCCCATGTGGTCCCCAACGAGTTTCTCCCCTTCGGTTCCCAGATCTTCCCCGGCTTTCAGGTTCAGTCCCCGGTCACGGACGATTTCGAGACACTCTTCGTATGTCAGTCTGGGATAAGGCAACGAAGGGATTTCGATTTCTTTTTCCAGAATTTTGAACTGTTCGGCTCCTCTTTCCTTCATGCCCCTCAGAACATAATCGACAACGGTTTCCACCATGGACATGACATCATCCTGAGATTCGATCCAAGCCATTTCTCCGTCGAAAGAAACGAATTCGGTGACGTGCCTGGTCGTATGGGAGTTTTCCGCACGGAAGGCCGGAGCGATTTCAAACACACGGTCCATTCCGGAAGACATGAGCATCTGTTTGTAGAGCTGTGGGCTTTGGGCGAGATAAGCTTCCCTTCCGAAATAATCAACCGTAAACAGAGTGGCGCCCCCCTCGGCGCCGGAAGAATTTATTTTCGGAGTGGTGATCTGAACAAATCCGTTTTTCCTGCAGGCTTCGGATATCAGTTCGAACATGAGGGATTTCAGTTCGAACACGGCTTTGACTTCCGGTTTTCTCAAATCGATGAATCTGTGGTTAAGGCGGGTGTCCATCTCAACGTTGACTTTGTCTATGACTCCCATCGGAAGAGGAACCCCCGCTTCCGAAACGATTTTCGCCGAAGTGGGTATTATTTCCAGACCCAAAGCGGTTTGGTTGCTTTCTTTCACTTCTCCGGTCACGGATACGGCCGATTCCCGTGATACCGTGGTCAGCGTCTCGAAGAGTTCGGGTTCTATTTTCTTCTTGGGCATGGTTACCTGCACGGTGCCGTATCTGTCCCTCAGGGTAAGGAATGAAATCCCTCCCAAGTTCCTGATGTCCTGTACCCAACCGTTAACGGTGGCGGTCCCGTCTTCCACCCTTATGTTTCCAGTATTTCTAATCGGAGTCATTTGATCCACTCCTCTAATCCCCTTACCATTAATAAATTAAGTGCGGAAATCACCGTCCCTGACGGTAACATATTATAAATCAGAGGACTTATTCGGTTCAGTTTCAAAATGGGTATAACCATGTCAAAGGAAAAAGTCACAGTATCAGTCATCAAAGCGGACGTCGGATCGGTAGTGGGTCATTCAAAGCCTCACCCTTCAATGATGGACGCAGCCAACGACGTTTTGAAGGATGTTCAGAAACAAGGAATCATCGAAGATTTCTATGTCACCCGAGTCGGTGACGATATAAACCTGTTCATGACCCACTACAAAGGGGAAGACCACAAAGACATTCACGGTGCCGCATGGGAATGCTTCCAGAGGGCCACAAAAATCGCAAAGTCCATGAAACTTTATGCTGCAGGTCAGGACATTCTCACCGATGCTTTTTCGGGAAACGTGAAAGGCGCGGGACCCGGATCCGCGGAGTTTTCCTTCGTTGAAAGGAATTCCGAACCTTTGCTGTTTTTCATGGCGGACAAGACGGAACCTTCCGCATATTCCCCTTTGCTGTCCAGAATATTTTTGGACCCCTTTACCACAACCGGTTTGGTTATTGACGCAAGAGCCAAGAAAGGATTCGACGTCACCATCCAGGATGTGATGGATCACAAGAAAGTCGTAATGTCCTCTCCCGAGGAAACCCTCAGTATCCTCAGTCTTCTGGGCGACACTTCCAGATACGCAATCAAAACAATCGAATCCAGAGCGGGAATCGGCCCGGCCTGTGTCGTTTCCACCGATAAGCTTAATTTCAGCGCAGGAAAGTATGTCGGAAAGGACGACCCGGTCTGCATCTGCCGTGCGCAGAGCGGTCTGCCTTCCGTGGGTGAATACCTGCAGCCCTTCATGAACCCCACAATCGTGGCGGGATGGATGAGAGGATCTCACTACGGTGCGTTCTACCCCTGTTCTCCCGAAGAGTCCGATCCGACCTATTTCGACGGACCTCCGAGAATCAGCTGTCTCGGATTCCAGCTTAACGAAGGCAAGCTTCAGGGACTTGAACCCCTCAATTCAAAGAACGGCGAACACATACCCGTTGATTTCTTCAAGAGCAACACCTGGGATGTCGCAAGGGAGGAGTCCATCAAAGTTTCCAGACTCATGAGGAGCCAGGGACCTTTCATGCCTTCGATACTCGGACCTGAGGAAATGGAATACACTTCCAGACCCGAGGTTCTGAAGTCTCTCACTTCGAGGTTTGAGGACATTGAATAAGAAACTCTTCCGCAAACCGGTAATAATCGTGAATTTCAAAGCATACCGTGAGGTCGACGGACCCGGTGCTTTGGAGTTGGCCAAGATCTGCGAGAAAGTCTCCGAAGAGGCAGGAATCAACATAGGAATATGCCCCCCGTCGGTTGATTTGGGTTACGTGGCACGGAACGTTTCCATACCCGTGTTCTCTCAGAACGTGGATCCGAGAGCCCCGGGTTCCGCCACGGGATGGGTGACTCCTTCCATGGTGAAAGCCTGCGGGGCCCTCGGAACGCTGATTAACCATACCGAACACAAAATCAAAATCAAAGACATCGAAGAGTGCATGGAACTGTCCAAAGCTTCCGATCTCTACACGGTCGTCTGTTCCGACAACGACAAGGTCGCCGCCGAAGTTTCCAAATTCAAACCGGATTTCGTTGCGGTGGAACCTCCGGATCTGATCGGCGGGGACGTTTCCGTCACCACCGCAAACCCCAAGATTATCGAAAACACCGTTGATGCCGTGAGGGAAGTCAACCGTTCCGTGATGATTCTCTGCGGCGCCGGAATCAAAAACGGGGGCGATGTGAAGGCTGCCCTCGAACTGGGCACCGACGGGGTGCTGTTGGCTTCCGGTGTCGTCCGCGCCAAAGATCCCGAGGCCGCGGTCAGAGACCTGGTCAGAAACGTCTGAGATTATACTAACTGCCGTACTCCCGTTCATAAGGGAGTACGCGCAAACATTTTCCTGATGAGATTCAGAACTTCAGCGGTAGTTTTTCTCTTACTGTTCGGTTCCTTTGCTTTGATTCCCGGATGTCACGCGGCACCGGGACCGGGATTGATGATAACCGAAGTCCAGCCCGTGGGGACCGAAGGTTTCACATTATACAACCCCGGGCCGGAAGATTTGAATCTCAAAGGGTTTTATCTTTCCGACGGTGAGGGAAAGGTATCCTTTACCAAATCCTTCACTCTCCCTTCACGGGAAGAAATTACCTTTTCCTTTGACGTTACCTCCGACCAGACATTTCTCAACCGGCCGGACCGGCCGAATATAAACGTCGTTCAAATCGGAACGGAGGGAATCGTTTCCGAGGGAAATTTCAGACTTGCCGACGCCGGTGACGATCTCTACGTACACGCTCCCGACGGCAGAATCCTTGATTCCGTCTGCTGGGGAAACGTGACCGCCATCGGGTGGATCGGCGAACCGCCGCAACGTCCGAACAAAGACCGGTATCTGATAAGATGCTCCCCCATAGACACCGACTCCGCTTTGGATTGGAGGCTTACCCGTCCGGGGATGACCGACAGAAACCAAGGTCCGGTTTTCGAAGCGAGCGTGATTCCTTTCACATTTCCGGAATCCGAGGGTTCGGAAGTGTACCGGGCTTTGGAATCGGCGGAACACGAAGTTCTGATAGCGATTTATCAGATCACCAGCAGAAACGTCATGGGTCTGCTGTGCGAACTAGCGGAAAGGGACGTAAACGTGACCGTGCTTCTGGAAGGTTCGCCTCTGGGAAGCAAAGACATCACCAATCTGGAACGTACGATGATGAAATCCCTCGTGAACGCCGGAGGCGAAGTGAAACTCATAAACGACGCCAGAACGGGAGCGTCGGAAGGCACCGGATACCGCTTCACCTACGTCCACTCCAAGTACGCCGTGATCGACGGCAAAACCACGGTGATAACTTCCGAGAATTGGACGGAGTCCAACATGGGCTCCGGAACCGGCAACAGAGGCTGGGGGGCAATCATAGAAAGCGAAGGTTACTCGGAATACATGAGGAAAATATTCCTCAACGATTCAAGCACATTTTACGGAGACTGCATGGATCTTGCAGATCTGTATCCGGAACAGTCCCCATACCCCGGGGATCTGACATACACCGGATACGGCGGAGGCGGGAGCACGGTAACTTTTACCGATTGCACCGTATCCCCCGTCCTTTCTCCGGACAATTCATATCAGACGCTGAAATCTTTCATCGGTTCCGCTGAAACCAGAATATACGCTCAACAAATGGATGTTTCCAATTCTTATCTGGGAATATCCGAAGATTCTCCCGTGTCATGGATGGTTGAAAGGGCTTCCGAAGGCGTTGACGGTAGATTCATCATCGACCTGACTTACGACCAAGGGAGCAAGGCGGCGGAAGTGGGACTGATCAACACAACCACTTCGTTGAAAGCCGCCGGCATGGAGGGTAACGGCACTTTTACGTCGGTTCACAACAAAGGAGTGATTGTCGACGACA
Organism: Candidatus Methanomethylophilaceae archaeon; assembly: GCA_050950505.1. Taxonomy (GTDB): domain Archaea; phylum Thermoplasmatota; class Thermoplasmata; order Methanomassiliicoccales; family Methanomethylophilaceae; genus VadinCA11. Next base: position 81,115 of record JBMNHS010000002.1, read on the forward strand.
GTGTGTGGGTGGGCTCCGTCAATTGGACGGACACGTCCTTCATGAAAAACAGGGAAACCGCGGTAATAATCCGTTCCGCGGGAGTTTCCGATTATTATGCGGAATATTTCCTGGCGGACTGGAACGACAACGACGTCACTTCCGAACTCAGGGCGGAAATATCGGCAGTATCGACGATATCCGAAAAAATTCATTGCTTTGAAGCGAAAGTCGTTCCCAACGGGAATTACATCTACAGATGGGATATTTACGGAGACGGGGAAACTGTCAGAATATCAAAGTTGCCCAAAATAATGTATGAAAATCCGAATCCGGGAAACCACACTCTGAAACTGACCGTAACGGAAGAATCCACCGGCAGGTCGGTGACGGCGAATTTGAATTACACGGTTGAAGAACCGACGGATGAAAGAAATATAGTCGAAAGTCCTTTCATAATTTATCTGATTGTGGGCGCAATCGCAGTAATATCCGCAACAGCCTACCTCAAATCAAGCAAATCCAAAGGGAAAGGAAACTGAACGAAATGATACCTTTTTACGTAAGGCCGATGACAATCTACGACGTCCCGAAAGTTCACTCTCTGGCCTTCACGAATCTCGATGAATATTATTCCAAGGACGTCTTCAACCTGTTTCTTCAGCAGTGGCCGAACGGACAGCAGGTCGCATGCCGTTATGACGGAGAAATCATAGGATTCATCTGCGGATCCGATTTGGGGCCGGACCGGGTGGGAGTCGCTCTGTTAGTGGTTGACAAAGAAAGCAGAGGCAACGGAATCGGTTCGCAATTGCTTTTGACGCTGAGAAGAAACGGAATTCTCCGCGGGGCGCAGACCGTGCGCCTTGAAGTCAGAAAGGAAAACAGAAACGCCTTAAATTTTTACAGGAACCGGGGATTTGTGACCGTCGAAACTTTGGAATCCTATTACAAAAACGGCGGAGACGCCATACGTATGATAGGACTCTGCGCAATAGATTCGTAATTGTGTTTTTGACACGGCATACGATACCTATAAAATATAATGAAGGCTATTTCCTGTTTGAGGTAAAAAATGAATCAAAATGATTTTGATTTCGATGACGACCTCTACTTCTGTGATTGTCAGGAGGAGAGGATTCCCCTCATCGGAGAGGACGCGCCCGCATTCGAGGCCAACACCACCCACGGAATGGTTAATTTCCCCGCAGACTACAAAGGAAAATGGGTTATTTTGTTTTCCCACCCTGCAGACTTCACTCCGGTCTGTTCCACCGAGTTCATGACCTTCGCTTCCATGGCGAACGATTTCAAGAAACTCAACACCGAGCTTATCGGACTGTCCATCGATTCGATCCACTCCCACATCGCTTGGGTCAGAGACCTTTGTGAAATGGAATGGGGCCCTCACAAGAAGGGCGAAGAGATACCCTTCCCGGTTATCGAAGACGTAAGCATGAACGTCGCAAGCAAATACGGAATGGTTCACGACCCGACATCCACTTCCGCGGTCCGTGCGACCTTCATCATCGATGACAAGGGAGTAATCAGAACCATCCTGTATTATCCGGCAAGCACCGGACGTAACATGGAAGAGATCAAGAGAATCGTCATCGCACTTCAGAAGGCAGACAAGGAGAAAATCGCCACACCCGCCAACTGGTGGCCCGGCGACGACGTCATTGTCCCTCCGCCCGGAACCTGCGGCGGAGTCAAGGATCGCTACGAAGAGATCGACAAGGACAAGGACAAACTCTACTCCTACCGTTGGTATCTGACTTTCCGCAAGGAAAAGAAGTAAAATCATTTCAGGGGCGAAAGCCCCTTTCAACCATTTTCTTTTGATTTATTTTAATTCAGCGAATGCGCCGACCGTAAAAAATATCGGAGAAAAATGAAAGGCGGTCACGGGCCGATTTCCTTCAGGCCCGCAACCTTTGGTCTTAAATTGTTTTCAGTTGAACATGCTGTCGTCGGGTATGTGCTCGTTCTGGAAATAATACTGCGAAGTTTCCTTCTGGGCACTTGTGACGTCCTGAGACAATCCCTTGGTGTACGAACCGTAACGCTTGGTAATCTGCTCTTCCACGGGCATGGCGCGTTTCAATGCCTCCGTCACGTGCCGAGCCGTGATTATTTCCTCTCCGTTCATGACGGCGATGTCACCCGCCGCACGTATGAGTCCGCCCATCTCCCTGAGTCTCAGAGTAAGAGCGGAAACCTGTCCGTCCTTCCTTGCTCTGCGGCGCCCCTCTTTGATGAGTTCTTCCACGGCAGGGATTTCCGCATGGGGTATATGACCGTCCTTCTGCACTTCCTGGGCAACGAATTGGGCGTACATTCCCCGGTTGACGTCGTCGTCGGGCATGGCAATGTCCACCAACACTTCGTAACCGTTTCCGATGATACGGGAACGCAACGGAGACAGAATCTTTTCTATGTCTTGTATGTTGCAGGCGGCGACAAGGATGAAATCACAGGGTACGGCGTCGACCCTCACACTGGCGCCCGCGGACTGAGGATTGTGCCCCGTAATCGGGAACATTCTGTCCTGCATGGCGGTAAGGATGTACCGTTGAAGATTGCCCAGATGGGAAATCTCGTCGATGAACAATACGCCTTCGTGAGCTTCGTGTACCGCGCCCGCCACCACTCTTTGGTATGACGGGGATCCGAGTTTTTCATGTCCTCCGTAGGGATCGTGCAACACATCCCCAAGAAGCTCGGCTTCAGATGAACCGGTGGCCATGACGAAAGGATTCCGGGCAAGTTTCACAAGAACTTTTTTGTTCTTGGTGCTTCGGATTTTCCGTCTGTTTTCCAGACTCTTCTGATCCAACATGCGGATCTTGTCCCCGGCGCGTTCAAAGACCACGGTTTCTTCGGTGCCGTCCGCCAAAGTGCGGGTGGTGTTCACTCTTTCCTTTCCGGCAAGGGTGATTTGACCTCCGAAGGACTCCATGAGACTGCCGAACAGGTCGGCGAACTGGGCGTTGGGGCCCATGTTGACCTTGCTTGTCTGACAGTTGGGACATATGAGTTCCTCGGGTTCCGATATGGTGCCGCAGTTCTTACATCTGAATCCAAGGCGTTCCGCGACGTTGGTCGGGGCGTGTTCCGGGTCCAGGAGTTTGCCCCCGGTTTCCGCGTCAAGGTCCCGTTCAATCATCACTTCCGCCGCATCCACAACTTCCAGCAAAGGCCTTTCGCTGTTTTCGGGATTCATCACGACTCTTATTTCCTGTTCCGGTTTCGGAAGGTTCATGGAGAGAGCCTGGGCGATCATCGACTTACCGGTGCCCGGCGGGCCGACCAACAAAAGATTTCTCCGTTGTTTTGCGGCAATCTTGGCCATCTCGATGGCCTGATGCTGCCCCAACACTCTGTCCAACGGGTCCGTGGGCAGAAGGATTTCTTCCGTGGAGTACATGCCGGAGACATCGCTCCACGTACTGACCGGTGTTTTTTCAGTCATTTGTTTTCACTCAGTAAAAATCATCCTTGGACCATATGATTATGTCGGCGGGAAGTTTGGAAATTTTCCCTTTGCGGGTGGCGACGACAATGCCGATGCCGTTTTCCTCACTGACGTCGATCAGTCTCTGCGAGATGACTCCGTCGAACACGATGGATGCCACACCTTCAGAGTCTTCTTTGAGGATATCCGCCAGGTTCTTGACCGGAACTTCTTTGATGACGTTCTTTTCCCCGTCGAGGATTTTTGCATTGTGGGTGGATGCGAGTTCCGCAAGCACGTCCTTGTAGAACTGCTGTTCTTCGGTAAGGACTTTCTCGGGGCGTTTGGAGGTTCTCTTCCCTTTGAGGGTTCTTGTGGATTTTTCATCCTTATCCTGCTTGTCGTCGTCATCGGATTCCTTGGGCTTTTCTTCCTCTTTGGGTTCCCGGGTTTCTTTCTTTTTGAATCTCTCCGCGGTTTCGGGATCGAATCTTTCCCTTCTCTGCTGACGTTCTTCGGATCTGCCGTTTCTGCGTTCTTCGGACTTGCGTTCTTCGGACTTGCTTTCTCTCTTGGGCCGTTCCTTCTTTTCTTCTTCCTCGTCGTCCACGGTAATGTTGTTCATTTCCATGTACTGGTCCGCGGGAATCTTGTTCCTGAGGCATTTCACGAGCTGTTTCTGCGTCAGTTCTTCGACTTCATGGGCTCTGGGAGCTCTTGCGACGAAGTCCACTTCCGCAACCTGGAAAAGTTCTTTGAGAATCAGTTCTCCGCCTCTGTCGCCGTCCACGAATGCGGTAACCACCCTTTCCCGGGAAAGTTCCTGCACTGTTTCGGGTATGTCCGTGCCTTCGACCGCAATCGCGTTCTTGATGCCGGATTTGAGACAGTTGATGACATCGGATCTTCCTTCGACGACAATGATCGCTTCGGAGTCTTTGACATTGGGTCCGGCGGGACATTTGTCCTTGCCGAAAGAAACAATCTCTTCGACCTGGAGAGTTTTCCTTATGTCGTCGATAAGATCGGAGCTGGTGCCTTTGGACTGTGTGATAAGCTCTTTGAGAAGTTCTCTTGCCCTGTCGGCGACCATTTCTCTCTTTGTTATCCTTACGTCCTCGATACTTGTGACTTTTATGTTGGCTCTGCAGGGCCCCACTCTGTCGACGGTCTCAAGAGCGGAAGCGAGCAAAACCGTTTCCACCTGATCGAGACTTGACGACATTATGACGGAACCTTCCGATCTTCCGCCTTTGGATGTCACTTCAACCTCTATTCTTCCGATCCTTCCGGTCTTCTGGAGGTCTCTCAAATCAAGGTCGTCACCGAGAAGTCCCTCGGTCTGACCAAAAATTGCGCCCACGACATCAGGTTTTTCTACCACGCCGTCGGCGGTCATCTTCGCCTTGACCAAATATTTCGTAGCTGTTGGATCTGCGTACATTTTTTAATCTTCCTTGAAGGGAAGCATACGCCCTGCTCAGTCTTGTATCACGGTCTTTTGTCCGTATGACTGTATCTCGTTTCAGACCTTATTGATTTCCCGCATCCCGCGGGAGGTATGTATGTTGGTTCTGATGCAACCCGGTCCCACGCGGACGGAGTTGCCGATTGATAGTGAATCAGTGAACAGGGAGTATTCAATTCCCCTGATATCATGATAGCACATCATGCTTATAAGGCTTTGTAGGATGATTGCTCCATCCATGGAATACGATGCACAATCCAGTGTTTTAACGCAAATTCATGACGGTTCCGTGAAAGGTTCACGAAACCGTCAATAAAGTTTCAGCGTTCCATTTTTATGATTTCGGCTCCGATTTCGGACATGTAACTGCGGGTTTCCCGGTCACAGGTAAACAGCAGAATCTGCATTTCTTCCGCAACTTCGGCCAATGCCTCGCAGGCGCCCTTCTTCCTTTCGGAATCGAACACCAGCAAAACATCATCCAACAGAATCGGAAGAGTTTCTTTGGAAAGCTCTTTCGCAACCGCCAGTTTAAGGGAAAGGCAGACCTGTCCCGCAAGCCCGGAACTCCATTTGTCCCCGGTTTTGACTTCGGTGCCGGTTATCACGGCGACGTCATTGGTTCTCGGGTCGTTGTACATGCGGTATTCTCCGCCGGTCATCATCCCCAGATAACGGTCCGCAGTCTGAATGACGGCGGGCTGCATGTTTTCGTATATGTCGTCGCAGGCATTGTCGACGATGGTGCGTTCAAGAGACAGCACCCCCCATCTCCTTACCTGTTCTTCGAGCTCGGCTTCCAAAGCGCTTCTTTCGTTGTACAGTCTTTCGGTGTCGCTGTCGTTCAGAATGTTCTTTTTCTCTCTTTGGATTCTGCCGATATGCCTTTGCAGTTCATCGATTTCGTTCTGACGGTCTTCGGGCAATTCGGGAATTTCTTCGTTCGGATTCACGCCGTAATTCTCCAACGCTTCCTTCAACCCGTTAATTCTCACGTCCAATTTGTCGCGTTCGGCTTTGAGATTCACGATTCTTTCCAACTCTTCGTAACTTCCGTAAGGTTGGAGATATCCGTTCATCTCCGAAGAAGCCGTTGAGAATTCTTCTGTAGCCTTGGTAAAGTTCTCCGAAGCCTCGGCAAGTCTCGGAACGTTCTCCGCGGTCTTCCTCAGTCTGCGGACATCTTCTTCGAAGGTCACGGAAGTCCAACCGACGGCATCGATTACGTTTTTCAGTTCCTTGTTCAGATTCCGGAGGATATCGTCCTGATCGGAAATCTTTGAGATTTGTGTTTCGCCCACTTTCCTCAGTTTTCTTATTTCTTCAATCATCGGAATTAGGCGGACGGCTTCCGATCTGGTCGTTTCCCTCGGAAATCCTTTTGCGGCTATGAAATCCGGGAAGTCGTCTTTGGTTTCTTCACCGTAGCGGCTTCTCAGAACCAACACCGCACCCAGAACGAACATTACGGCTCCGACGGCATATATCGGCACAGTGCCCGTAACCGCGGCGATTCCCGTAAACAGGAATCCCAGCAGAACGGCCAGAAGGGGCGGGATGTAATTGATTTCGGTTTTGGTCAAAGGAGTTTCCGCCCGTCTCACCGTTTCGGGACCGGTATCCGCGGAGTCGATGATGCCGTCGTTCAGTCCCTCGGACTCCATGAGTTTTGAAATTTTACTTCTTGTTTCATTGAGTTCGGTTTCAATTTCGGACTTTCTGGTTTCGGCAGATCTGTGGGTTCCTATGTTTTCGTTCAGATAGCGTATTTTTTCGCTGTTTTCAATCAACGCCCCGGAATCCGCATCCCCGACGCTTTCCTTTATCTCGTTGAAGGATTTTTCTGCGGATTCCTTTTTCTTTGCGGCGTTTCCCACTTTGAGTTTCAATTCTTTGCAGGTGTCCAAACCCTCCGCGGGTGCTTTATCGGCATCTTCCATGGTTTTCCGGGTTTCAGTAAACTCGTTCAGATTGGACACCGTCTGATTCAGGGTTTTGTGCTTTTTCCTCAGTTCCAAAATTTCCTGACGTTTTTCCTGTTCTTCCTTCAGCACGAGAATTTCTTTTTCCTTTTCCTCCTCTTCGGCGGCAAGTCTTCCGTATTCCGGACCTTTTGTTTTGGCGTCTTCAATCTTTACCTTCACGTTTTCTATTTCTTTGAGGATTTTCCCGATTCCTTTGTTGTCGGTGTGTCTGGAATCGTTCAGCAAATCATTCATTCCGGTATTGATGTCTTCGGAAATCCGGGGCAGGTTTTCGCCTCCGGGAATCGTAAGGAATCTTCGTTTGATGTCTCCGGAAGCCACCAATTCCGTATCGATGAGATCTTCCGGATTCATGGCGTAGACTTTCTGATACACCTCGGGGGTGATTCCGGTAAGGTCTTCGGGCATGACGCCGGTGTCGGAAGAGGATTTGGTTCCGTCGCGGGTCACGGTGAATTTCTTTCCGTCGTCGGTGATGCAGTCCACCTCCCCGGAATCCGTTTTTTCGTGTTGGGGATAAACACCCTTCCGTTTTCCGGTTCTGAACAGTGTGGTTCTGATGAACTCTTTCAAAGTGGTTTTGCCGCTTTCGTTTTCTCCGAAGAATACCGTCATCCCCGGGTCGAGGGGGCCAACGTCCCGGTTGGCAAGCTTTCCGAACAGTTTGATTCGGACACTGTCGATTTTCATTCTGCTGCCTCCGACAGACGGTCGGTGAGCTTCGCCCCGGCATCGAAAATCATTGTTTTCAAATCATCATCCGTCATGTTTTCGAAATGACTCATTATGTATTTTTTGGAAACGCCGGTGCTGCAGATAAGATCAATCAATTCCCCCCGGTCCGCGGATTCCAAGGATTCGGTGACTTCCATAATTTTTGAAAGCAAATCATTTTTGCCGACGGTCGGCAGATTCTCAGGTTTCGATTTGACGTCTATGCTTTCGATGATGCAGCCGGTTCTGTTTTCCACCGTTCTTATCACATCATCGTATTCTTTTCTGATCATTCCGTCAAGGGAACCTCTCCCCGTGACCGTCAGTCTGACGATGGAACCTCTATTGACGATTGAAGCGACTTCATCGATGAAACTGTTCAGATTGTATTCGGTTATGTCGATTTCCCCCGTTTCCCAGAGGATGGTCTGGGTGGGAACGAATTTCAGATCTCTCACGACATCGCTTTCCACGGTTACGACATAAGCGCCCTTCTCCCCGGATTCTTTGATGTTCCGCCCCTGGGGATTTCCCGGATACACGACGTAAGGGCGTTCGTTGAGCACTCCGCCTTTGTGGATGTGGCCCAATGCCCAGTAATCGATGTTCTTGCCCATCAGATCGGTCATGGTGCAGGGAGCGTACACCGAGTCGTCTCCGCCGTCCATGTCGCAGTGGACGCAGCCGATGGTAAACAGATTGCCGGAACCCTTCAATTTCGAGGCGAGATTTTCTTTGGTGTGTTTTTCCGTGAAACTGATTCCCGTCAATTCCACCAGCCCTCCGTTTTTCAGACTGTGGATGACAGTTTCGGGTTCTCCCCCGAATTCACGTGCGTTGGGAGGGAGCGGGATGCTGTTCTCCCAACCTGTGCGGAAATCGTGGTTTCCCCGGACGATATAACAGGGAACTTCGGCTTTTTCCAACAGTTCGGTATAGCGGGCTCTTGTGCCGGGGGTGGTGGTATCGGAATCGAACATATCCCCGGAAATAACCAAAAAGTCCGCATTTTCAGAATGAACGAGATCCACGATGCCGGAGAAGGAATCGAAAGTGGATTCGAACATCCTTTCCGCCAATTCCTTATCTTTGGACCTTACACCGGAGAATCTGCTGCCAAGGTGCAGATCCGCACAATGTATGAATTTGAAATCAGACATGATTCTCCGAATGGGTCCTTAACGTTATAAATCAAATCCGAAGAGGTCGCCGTATCAACCGAAAATGAATATGCGGAAAAGGTTGTAAATAATATAGTAATAGGACCTTTCGACGGTTATCATATGAAATGCATAAAGAACAGGGTCCGGAAAGAAGTCGAAAGAGGTTGCATAGGTTCGGACCTGAGCTGTCCGTACCACCCGTCACATTTCATCGGGCAGGATTGCACCTTCTGTTATTGCCCCTTCTACCCCTGCAGGGACCCTTTGCTCGGAAAATCGATAGTTTCCAAGAGAGGCGGAGATATCTGGGATTGTTCCGACTGCCTGTTCATTCACAGAACCGAAGCCGTCGAATTCATCATGAAAGAAATCCGTGACAGAGGTTTCGATAACTGCGATGACGGTGTCATGAAAGAAATTTTGGAAGAAACGAAGAAAAGATTCTGGAGAAAAGGCAAAGCACTGATGGTGCTCGGTGCGACCTCGGATGCCGGAAAATCCATCACCGTGACTGCTTTGTGCAGAATTTTACAGAGAAAAGGGATGTTGGTGGTCCCTTTCAAATCCCAAAATATGAGTTTGAATTCCAAAGTTACCCGCACCGGTTCGGAGATAGCCATGATTCAGGCGTTGCAGGCACAGGCCGCGGGACTGAAAAACACAAATCATCACATGAATCCTATACTAATGAAGCCAAAGGGCGACACAACCTCCCAGGTAATCGTTCACGGAAAGCCCTTCGGCGATTACGACGTGGAATCCTATTACAGGGAATTTGTTCCCGGCCCCGGCATAAAAGCGGTCAGGGAAAGTCTGGATTTTCTTAAAAATCGGTATGACGCAGTGATTATGGAAGGCGCCGGTTCTCCTGCCGAGATAAACATTTACGATTATGATATTGCCAACATGAAGGCCGCCGAGGCCGCGGATGCGGACTGTATCCTCGTCGTAAACGCCGAATGGGGCGGTTCTTTCGCGTACGCTTTGGGCACCGTCGAACTGATACCGGAAGAAGACAGAAAACGCATAAAAGGCATCGTCATAAACAACGTTCGGGGAGATCCCGAAAAGATGAAATCCGGAGTGAAGGAACTGGAAGAGCTGACAGGAATACCGGTAATCGGAATAATTTCCCACGCAGATGTGAGACTTCCCGCCGAGGATTCGAATTCCTTCAGAATCTCCTGTGAAGCCGGCGACGGAAAGATTACGGTTGCAGTCGTCAAGTTTCCTAGAATATCGAACTTCTCGGATTTTGACCCTTTGCTGTTGGAAGATGTTTCAATCAGGTTCGTTGAAACCCCTGAAGGATTGGATGACGTCGACGCCGTGATACTTCCGGGAACCAAGAACACGATTTCCGATCTGAACTGGATGAAGGACAACGGAATCGCTTTGAAACTGGAGTCGATCAAAGGCAAAATCCCAATAATGGGAATCTGCGGAGGATACCAGATGATGGGAAAACTCCTTTCGGATCCCGACGGCGTGGAAGGAATCCCTTCCGAAGCCGAAGGATTGGGATTCTTTGACGACGTCACCGTGTGGAAAAAAGGAACGGATGTTCTCAGACGGGCGGACGGAAAAATACTGTCACGGGGCGGGGACGTGTCCGGATATGAAACACACGAGGGAATCACCGAGGTAAAGGAAAATCCGCTGTTCGGATTCAAAACGTTCAACGGGGACTTCATGGAAGGTTCCGTAAGGGAAAACGAGTTGTTGTTGGGAACCTATCTTCACGGGGTGTTCGATTCCGTCGATTTCAGAAACTATTTCCTTTCGTTCATCGAAAACGCGGGTCAAGGGTCCGGAATCGAGTATTACGAATTCTTGGACGAAAATATTGACAGACTCGCGGACGTTTTCGAGAATGCCTTGGACATGGATGCAATCATGAAACTGACGGAGGCGGACTGAATGAAAATAATGTTTTTGGGAACGGCGTCGGGAGCCGGCAAAACAACGGTTTCCGCAATGTACTGCCGTTATTTGGCCAGGAACGGAGTGTCCGTCGCTCCTTTCAAAGCTTCAAACTTATCTTTGCGCTCAAAGGAAGTCGCAGGGGGACGCATCGGGATAGGTCAGGCCCTCCAGGCCGAAGCAGCGGGAATCGAACCCACTGCGGATATGAATCCCGTGTTGTTGGAACCTGTCGGAAAAGGTTCGATCAGGATGTATCTGAACGGCAGTCCTCATTCGGAGATGGATGATAAAAATTACATGGAAGCCGAATACATTCTTGAGGAAGCCTGCCTGGCTTTCGACAGGTTGTCCGAAAAATATGAAGCAATCGTATGCGAAGGTTCCGGATCCCCTGCCGAAATAAACATGAAAAACAGGGACATCGCAAACAAGGGAATGATAAGATCCAGAAACATTCCCGCGGTGCTTGTGGGGGATATCGAAAGAGGCGGCGTGTTCGCCGCACTGTACGGAACCTGGAAACTTATGCCGGACGACATCAGGAAATGTTTAAAGGGATTCGTAATCAATCGTTTCCGCGGCGACGTTTCAATATTGGACAGCGGCATCCGAAAGATAGAAGAGATGACCGGAATGAAGTTTCTGGGACTGCTGCCTTATATGAAATTGGAACTCCCGGAGGAAGATTCCCCGTCCTGCGATGACGGAACCGTGGCGGACATAACCGAATCTTTGGATGAGATGATCGGCAAAGCCGAGGAATCCGGATTTGATTTTGACGGTCTCAACAGAATTGCGAAAAGCTGATTATCCGCCGGAAGCAATCCCCCTTACAGATTTTCTGTTCCTGAGAGTTCTGATTCTCACGGTTTCTCCGTCATTCGGATTTTTTCATAAACGCAATCTTCTGATTCCGATCAGCAACGGAACAACCAGCACTACTCCCGCGGCCGCCATCTTGAATTCATATGTGTTCAACCGAGCGGTCCAAGGTTCTTTCTGCAGGGCACCGCTTACCGTCACGTCCTCGGTAACATTGATAATCAGAATATTTCCGTTGGCAGTTCCGGTGCCCGTATTGTGCCATTGGAACAGTTCTTCTCCGTCAGGCATCGCCTGCACAGTTAAATCGGAACCGTGGGGAACCGATATATAGTACGATTCTCCGGGACCCGCGATGAATTCCACGGGATCGTTTTCGTTCAAGACATATACGAACGACGTTTTATCATCAGATTTCACAGTCACAGTGTATACGTTGGCCACAATACCATCAACGGTGATTTCGATGTCTTCGATAATGTTCAGCAGTATCATGGAAACCGTGTCTCCGTTGCTTACCGTGGCGATTTCCGTACCGTTCATCAGGATTACGGGTACGGATTCGCTGTATCCTTCCTTCAGTGAAAATACAAATGCGAAGGATCCCTTATGATTAACAGGCGAAGAGTAACCTTCTGCGGGGACGAGAGTGTATCCGTCTCCGGGTACCAGGACGACATTGTGAGTCATTATCTCAAAGATTACCTCAAAGGTGTGATCGGCGGTGATGTTGAGGAACGTATAGGTTCCTCTGCCGTCCTCATCAATGTTGAAATCGACGGAAATACCGTCAGCCAATACTTCACAGATGCAATGCCCTTCGTCAGTCCAGAATGTGAATGTAGCATTGTTTCCGTGTTCAACAACGAAATCACTGTCAGGGCTTACAGATCCTTCTCCGGACCAATCGACGGTCATCTCATATGTGATTTTCGTGAAAGTCACAAAAATGTCATGGTCGGATTCGACCGAAGATATAGTGTAAGTCCAAACTCCTGCGTCCGTTTCAACGGCCGATGCAAACACGTTCACATCGTTATCCGTAAGGGCATCAAGAGTGTATCCTTCGTTCGATGTTATGGTTATGGTAACGTCGTCTCCGTATGACGGTTCGTAATCATCGGCTGTGATGCTTCCGTTGCCGGGATTGTTGACGGATATCACGTAATATGCTTCGAATTCCACATGTATTGTGTGCGATTCTTCGACCTTCAGGAATGTGTAAGTTCCTATGCCGTCATCATCCACATCATAATCGACGGAAACACCGTCCACTTTTACATCTTTTATGCGGTATCCTGCATTGGCTTGGAAGGAAAAGATCACTCCGTCGTAAGGTACCTGGGTGTCGGTGGGATCAATATGACCGCCGAATCCGGCGGATGAGGTTATTGTGTTCAGGAATGCAGGCGACCACTTGGCATACAATGTGAAATCGGAAGTCACGGGCGTTGAAAAATCGTAGGCATTGTTAAAACCAGAGTCTAAGAACCATCCTTCGAAGATGTATCCGTAACGGGAAAAGTCTGCAGGCTCCGTCGGTTCTGTTAGTATGCCTCCGTCGAAAACTCTCCCGTCCGGAACCGGTTCATCACTCTTAGCATTGAACGACACCGTGTGTTTAAGTGCAAGCCACTTGCCTGTTGTTGCGTCGTAAGTGTATTTTTTGACGGCTCTGTCACTACCCGTCAATTCGGGTCCGTCGGGATCGTAGAACGACCCTCCCGTGGTTTCCGTGGCGTTTTCAGTGAATGTTATGGTTCTGCCCGTCCCACCTTCTATGGTCAAAATTGACAAATCAAAAGCGTCTATTACCAAGTCTGTCACTTCTCTGTTTTGCCCCGGTAATTTCCAATTGAAAGAAGTTCCGAGTATTGTGGATGTCGGATTTTCTTTAGCATGAGTTATCGTCAGAGTTCGGATCGGACATGAGTTGAAAACAGCGGTGCCAAAGTCAGTAACGGAATTAGGGATTGTTATCGATGACAGATTGGAACAACTGGTGAATACACCGTCACCGATTGTTGTTACAGAATCCGGAATTATTATTGATGTAAGACCGGAGCAGCTAGCAAATGCATACTTATTGATTGTTGTCACAGAATCCGGAATTGTTATTGATGACAGGCGGGAACAATTATAGAACGCATAATTGTTAATTACAGTCACGGAATCCGGAATTGTTATTGATGCCAGGAGGGAACAATTATAGAATAAATTAGTTTCTAGCTTATTCAAAGATGGTGATTCTCCGAATTCAATCGATGTCAATCCGCTGCATCCTGAAAATGTATCACTACCGATTGTTGTCACGGAATCCGGAATTGTTATCGATGACAGGCTGGAGCAGTCCTTAAATGCAGAAATGCCTATGGTTTTCAGTTTCGATGTTTCAAACAAAACATCGGTCAATTCGACACATCCAAGGAATGCATTTCTATTGATGTCTGTCACAGAATCCGGAATTGTTATTAATGACAGGCTGGAGCAGTCCTTAAATGCTTCATTACTTATGATTTTTAGGGAAGACGTTTTCTCAAACACTACCTCCGTCAGGCTCTTGCAATTTTGGAATAACTGGGAGCCGATGGTTTCCACGGAGTTCGGAATTACTATTGATATGAGGCCGGTATTTTCAAACACATTTCTACTTATGGATGTTACCGAATTCGGAATCGTAATGGATTTGAGGCTCGAACAGTTTTTGAAAGCTTCACTTGGTAGTTCTTTCAAAAGAGAATGCTCCCCGAAGAGGACTGTGTCCAACGTGATACAGTTCGTGAACGCATTGGCATTAATTTTATTTACTGAATCCGGAATTGTAATGGATCCGAGGCTCGAACAGCTTTCAAACGAATTATTCCCGATAGTCTTAATCGAATTCGGAAGCGTTATTGAATCCAGGGCAGTGCAGCCGGAGAACGTATACTCTCGGATGGTTTCCAAAGAAGATGCGGCATCAAACGTTACTGTTGTCAACACTGTGCAATTCTGAAATGCGTTCTTTTCGATAGTCGTAACTTTGCTACCGATGATTAATGATGTCACATTTGAGTTGTTTTTAAAGGCCGATTCATCAATTTTGGTCACATTATACGTTATGCTGTTTGATGTGACGGTTGCCGGAATCGTGATTTCGTCCTGATATTCGCCGGAAATCACGGTTGCTTCACCGTTTTTCGGAACATTCAAATCATAAATTATCCCGTCAACTTCCACGCCGGAAGGCGCACCTTCCGACAAAGGTACCAATGAAAAACCAGCTGCAATCAGTAACAGCAAAGCGAATGTCGCCATCACTGTTCTCTTTCCCTTGAAATCACTTCGTGCTTTCATATTCCATCACCCCGTCGGTACACTTTGCCCATCATCTCGTTTAATTATGTCGACCAATGAAGTATCATCAAAATAGGCTCTATAAAATGATTTTTCGAAAATTGGGCATAATGTGTTCCTTTAGGATATTCAGGTATGTGACACGGTCTTCGATATTAAACAAAAACCGAAGATTTCATCAAATATCCACAATCGGCAAATCATAAAAAATCAAGTTATGCTCAATACATATCCGATTGATTTTCTCCGTGATTCAAAAACAGTACATGAGAAAAGACTCAAGAACACGATTTCGGGTCTGAACTGAATAAGTGCAACGGAGTCGCTTCGAAACCTGGGTCAATCAAAGACAAAATTTACCATTTTGCGACAACGGAACCGTGGCGGACATAACCGAATCTTTGGATGAGATGATCGGCAAAGTCGAGGAATCAGGATTTGATTTTGACGGTCTCAACAGAATTGCGAAAAGCTGATTATCCGCCGGAAGCAACTCTCATCGCCGTAATTTCCATCCCTTCTTTCAAAACCGTGTCTGAAGGTATAGGTACGTCGTTTACCAAATACAGGTAGGCATTGGGACGGATGTCCAGAGAACGCAGAGCATCGGCTATCGTGCCGGATGCTTCAACTTCTGCGGATTTTCCGTTCATGACTATTCTGACGCTCACAGTTTCTCTTATACAGACTCTTTGTTGATATTGTTTGTGCCGGTTCACCGTTTTTCGGAACATTCAAATCATAAATTATTCCGTCAACTTCCACGCCGTAAGGCGCACCTTCCGACGAGGGTACCAATGAAAAATCAAAATAGGTCTCTATAAAACGATTTTTCGAAAATTGGGCACAATACGTCCTTTCAATATCTTCGGGTATTTGACACGGTCTTCGATATTAAACAAAAACCGAAGATTTCATCAAATATCCGCAATCGATCAATCGTAAAAAATGTCCAATATTCCGTAAGATACGGGTTTCGGTGTATTTTTTATAGGATTGCGGTTGTATGGTTTTACGCACAGAGGCTGTGGCAATCAATGAACCAAAGCAGGCTGGATGATTATTTTAACGAGGAAATATACGTCCTTGACACGGAAACCACGGGTCTGAAAGGCGCTCCGAAAGATGTAATCGTCGACATAGCGATATGCAAAGCGGATCTTCACGAAGGCACGGTGGAGCCGGTGTATTCTTCGGTGGTGGGTCATGACACGTCGGAATGGGACGAATACAGACGCACCGCCTGGATTTTCGAAAACACGGACATGACCCTCGAGATGGTTGAATCTGCCCCCCCTTTCGAACAGGTCCGTTCCGAAGTATCCGATATCCTCCGCGGGAAATCCGTGACGTCGTACAACACGGGTTACGACATGGACAAGTTCCTCTATCCCGAACCTTGGAATTTCAAAGATCTGTTCAGACTGCGCAGGGACATCATGGAAGCCGCAATGTATGTCTGCAAATTACCCAGCGAATACTATCGTATGAAATACAGATTTCCCAAACTGGAACACGCTTATTCCGTCATAACCGAAAACGACCCCGCCGGCATCCACGGAGTTCAGGACCACAGGGCGCTGTCAGACGCCATCGTAGCCTCCCATCTCATGATACAGATGTACCGCGACGGTACTTATTCTCCCTGAGCCTCGACGGCATCCCCGTCTTCTTCCATGCTCTTGCGGACTTCTTCCTTAAGTCTTTTGTCGAACCATCTTTCGGTGTGGTCCGAAACGAATTTGAAATATCCTCCGCGCAACACCTTCCGGGTGGTAAAGAACCACACCACGGTCAGAAGTATGATGGGTATGTAGTAAACCGCAGGGAACACCGCGGTCCACAGGAACGTTATTACCAACGCTTTCGCAAAAGGAACGAAGAATATGAAACAGAAGAGAATCAGCATCAGTATAACCAACCCCGTGGGTCTGAAATCCTTCACGACTTTTCCGTCGACGGAGAAGACTTTGTGGATGGGCTGAACCATCAGCAGATTCAGTATTCCCGCCAGCACTATGAAGAAGAACATGGCGTTGCGGGCGTTGATTTCGGCAATTCCCGTTTCGAAAATGATGCTGTCAATTCCGCTGCCTCTCATATGCAGCACAAACAGGTCTTCGTAAAGAAGTCCCGCGGATGCGGCCATTCCGTGATAGTCTATGTTGATCAAATCCCCGGTTCCCAGATAGAATATGATGTACACCAGGATTCCGAATATCCCCGTCGTCAATGCCGTCGGTATCGTGAACCTTATGACTCCCGGCAGAATACGGTCTTTGTTCACGTCGGGTTTCGCCCAAACGGTCATAAGGAACGCGGCCACGGACACGGTCATAAGGGCGTAAACGGTATTCTGGATGGGTTGCAAAGTCACACCGTGCAACATCAGCATGGTGAACAGAATCAGAGTGACCAGAGTAAAGTTCCTGGCCAGGTATATTTTGAGGATGTCCCTCATTCCGGTAACGGTTCTTCTGCCCTCCCTCAGGGCTTTGGGCAGAGCGGAGAAATCGTCGTTGACCAACACCATGTCCGCCGCGCCTCTCGTCGCGCCGGATCCGCTTTCCAAGGAAATTCCCACCTGTGCGGATTTGATGGCTTTTACGTCGTTCACACCGTCTCCCACCATGGCCACGTAACGGTTGTTGATCTTCAGCGTGTCGATGATGGTTTCTTTGTGATCCGGCCTCATTCTTCCGAATATGTTGTAATTGAGAATTACTTCCGTTTTCTTTTTCTCGTCGAGTTTGTCAAGTTCATCCCCGGAAATGATTTTTCTTTCCCCGGGAATTTCAGCCATGTCAAAGAGAGAATTGACGGTATCCGGATCGTCCCCGGAAATGACTTTGATGTCTATGTTGTTCTCCATGAACACTTCCATGGTTTCCCTGCAGTCGGGACGGAGTTCGTCCGCAATCGCAATGACGCAGACAACGACCAGTTCCCCGGTTATTTTGTAATCTTCGTCAAATCTGTGAGTTCCCAGACTCTTGCACAGGACGATGGTCCTCAGACCTTTTTTTGACATGGATTTGACAATTCGGGTAACGTAACCCGGATCGTTCACATATTCTCTGAGAACATCCCACGCCCCGAGGTAAAGAGCGGTTTCCTTTTTGTCCTTCTCCACCCTGACGGCGCTGAATTTTCTCTGAGATGAAAATTGGACTTCCTCTATCAGGTTGCTTTTCTCGGAGCCGTATTTGTAATCCAGAACTTCGATGGTGCGGTTCCGGCTTCCGGTGGCCCCCACGAACAGGCGCATCAGGTCTTTCGCTTCGTCTTCGTCGATGAAATACACCGCATCCTCAAAGAGAAGGCGGTTGCTTGTTATGGTTCCGGTTTTGTCCATGCAGACGGTATCGACATGGCTCATGGATTCCACGGAATTCGATCTCTGGAGAAGCACTCCCGAGTCCGCCATCCGAATGGCGGCTATCATGTACGTAAGGGTGACCAACAGGAACAGGGCCATGGGGACGATGTCCAGAATGACCGCCGCAGCCTTGACCTCCTGGAGGAATGTGGTGAACGTGCCCAGCATCAGTTTGGACACAAAATACAGAAGAAGCATGACCGCGGCAAAGGAAATCAGCAATTTCGTGACCGCGGCGGTTTCCATCTGCAACGGGGTTTTCTTCCGTTTGTATTTTCTGGCGCTGACCAGCATGTTGGATGCGTAGGTGTCGCCGCCGAGGGCGGTGGTTCTGAACAACGCTTCGCCGGTGACACAGAAGGAACCGGAGTAAACCAATTCCCCTTCTATTTTCCTTACCGAACTGGATTCCCCGGTAAGAGCGGCCTCGTCCATTTCCAGTGACCGGAGATACAATATCTTGCCGTCGACCAGAACCTGGTCCCCGGCGGTTATCCGGATGATGTCGTCCATGACGATTTCCGACTGATCTATTTCCAGTTCTTTTCCCTCTCTTATCACGGTCACTTTCGGTCTCAGGGTTATGGCTATTTTGTCCAATCTCCGTTTAGCCTTGATTTCCTGTACAGTCGAGACCATGATGTTGAGGACTATTATTCCGGTTGCCGACAGGGCGCTGTAAAGATCGCCGGCAAGATACAGCAATATGCCGACAACCATGAAAACCAGATAGAACCAATTGAGAAAATTATCTATGAATATGTCTTTGTAACTGCGGCTTACGGACGACTCGACCGTGTTCACGAGGCCCTTGGCCCTGCGCTCGGCGACCTCGTTTGCACTAAGCCCGCTAATATTCACAGAGTCAGAATTCATTTCCCTTATAAAACTCCTGTACAAGTTCTTCCACGGTTTCAAGAGGAATCGGGTCAAAAACCTCTTTTCCGTTCTCTCCGTCCAAAGATACGAAATCCAATATGCATTTCACGTCTTTGCCGTAAAAGCCCGAAACCGCGTGGGCGTAAACACTCAATTGGAATTTGTAAGCGTCAAGATTCCGTTTGCTGCCGTCGGTTTTGTAATCGTGAACTTCCGCCCGGTCGGGATACAGGACCAGAAGGTCCATGATGCCCTTCAGCGTTACGCCGATGTTTTTCAAAGGGAGTATGCAGGGTATCTCGGAGTAAATGAGATCCGCATCCTTGACGGATTCCAACACTTCCCTGATTATCGGTACCTCGGGAAGTTTTCCCTCCGGTTCGGAGGGTTCGATTCCTCTCGACATGCTTTCGGCGATATGGTGTATCCTGGTTCCGTATTCCGCGCCCTTTCCCGACATTTCGTCCGAACCCTCGGCGGGGCTGCCTTCTTCGAAAGGCATGACTTCACTTACGCTCAGCACTTTTTTGCGGGTTTCGAATTCCGCCAAAACGGGAGGTTCGGCGAGAACGGCGTCGGTGGCTTTGACGGAAGGTTCAAGATACCCCAAGGTTCCGTGGTATTCTTCGTTCGAAAGACCCTTTATGAATCTGGAAGGCTGGTTTCCGCAAATCATGGTGACATATTGTTTCGCACGGGATATCGCAACGAACAGAGTTCTTCTGTCTTCTCCGAATTCCCGCTCCACAACTTTCCTGACAAGTTCGGATTTCCAGGATTTTCCTATCCTTTCAAATCCGTCGACATCGATGATTTCCCTGGAGCATCTGATTCCCTCGGTTTCGTTGAAGGATATGAGGGAAGTATCGCCCCGGTGGTTGGGGATGACCCCCCGGTTCAGCTGAGGGATGATCACTATCGGATACTCCAGACCTTTGGATTTGTGCATTGTCTGCACCGTCACCGCATCCGCGTCCAAATCCGCGTCTATGACGTAGGCGTTGTCCTTTTCGATGTCCGTTTCTATTATTCTTATCAGATCGGATATGGTGAGCAACGAAGAACGGTGGGCCGACGACAAAGTGGAAATTATTGCCTGGGTTATATCGTTGTTAAGTCCGTAATATGAAAATATCGAAGATACCAGATCGGTGATTCTTCTTTTCTTCCGGCTCAGATAATTTGCGGTCTCGACGAGTTCTTCGGGAATTTCCTTGGATCTTATTATGTGTTTTATTTCCCTCATTCCGTAATCCATGTCCGAGAGAATGCCGGTCAATCCCCAGGGATTTTCCCGGTTGTTCAGGTATTTGAGCCAGGCCAGCAACAGTTTTCCTTCCCGGGTGGACATTATTTTCACATCCCCCTGAAGGAAGGCGGGAACCCCCCTTGCCGTGGCTTCTTCGTAGACCTTTCTGCACATATCCCCGTTTTTGCAGATGACCGCGATGTCCCGGTACCTCGGGGTTCTGAGTTCATTTCCGTCCAGCACAAGATAATTTCCCGAAACGTAATCCACGATTCTGGAGACGGTTTCCGCTGCCTGGTCTTCGGAAGGCACCTGCACGTACGTCACATGGGTGTTGTCTCCGATCGACTTGTTTCCGTCTTCGAGATACACCACGGTTTCGGGTCTGAGATTTACGACTTCGTCCTTGTTTCCCGGAATGCTCAAAACCTTGAAGGAAGTGTCTATTACTTCCCGGGAACTGCGGTAGTTCACGCTTAACGATATTCTCTTGGGTTCGGGAATCCTGAAGGGGATTCTTTCGGTGTCGTCGTTCAGGTATCGGTGCATTTCAACGGCTTTTTTCTCGAAATCGATGATGTTGTCCACCGAGGCGAATCTGAATCCGTAAATTCCCTGTTTCCAATCTCCGACGACGCAGAGGTTGGGTTCTTTCAGCAACATGAGGGAAATCATCATCTGATTTTCGTTCGTGTCCTGGAATTCGTCAATCATGACGTATTTGCAGGACATTCTTTCCCTGACGCTTCTGTTGTCGTAAAGAACCAGAAACGCAAACACCGAAGTCAGTCCGAAGGTCAGACGGTCATCCGAAACGGAACGGCGGATGAATTCGTAATAAACATCGTGGACGAAGTTCAGAAGTTCGGTTCTGTCGTCGAAGGCGGCGGCATCAAGAAGTTCGGGAGGCAGTTCGGTTTCTCCGGAGGAATCCGGCAATTCATCCGCATACAAATCTCCGTTTTTGATATTCTCGCCTATGCTTCCGATTTTTTCTTTCCGTTTGCTTTTGTTTCCGTTCATCTCCCCGAGCAACGAACGGACCCCGTCAACGTCCCCCAAAAGATCTTTGCCGTCGTTTCCTCCGAACCAGCCCCTGCGGAGAGGCACGATGCCTTTCGACATGAGTTTGCCGATAAGTGCGTACATATCATGAGGAACGGTGCTGGCTATGACGGCAACGTCTCCGTAATCTTCTCCCCGTTCCTCGTTGAACTCATCGAAGAAATCGCTGAAGTACTCACGGTTGAGGGTTTCGTTTTCGATAAGAACGGCCCCTCTTGTGAGACGTTCTTCCATTCCGAGAAAAGAACTGACTTCCTCCGGGGATTCTTTGACTATGGAATAACAGAACGAATCAAAGGTTCCGGCCTGAATCAGCCCGGTGTCTTTGTCCAAATCTTTTCCCGAAAGAATTTCTCTTATCCGTTCTTCCATTTCCGCGGCGGCGTTCCGGGTGAAGGTCAGCAGAAGTATGTCCTTTGCCTCAACCTCGGGTTTGCTGAGAATGTTCACGTACCGGTTGACGATTGTGAAGGTTTTTCCGGTGCCGGGGCCCGCGTCCACAACGTAGAATCCGTCAAGATTTTCTGAAATCGCTTTCTGACCCGGATTCGGTTCACGGCTCATTTCAGTCATCCTCCTCATCCACGGAGACGGGTTCTTTGGTGCATACCGAAACATAACTGCACTTTTCGCAATTCTTCCTGGGCGTTGCCGGGAACTGCGAATCAATCATAAGATTGGCGGCTTTGTAGTCTTCGTTCAGTTTATCCAGGAAACCTTCCATGGATTCTTTGGGAACATATACGGCGCCTCTCCAAATCCAATAATTCAGTTCGTACGCCTTTCCGAGTTTCTTCAGTCCGTCTTCGACCATGCCCCGGTCTTTCTTGGTGTCTTTCAATCCGAAAGAACTCCATATCCGTTCGTTCAGGGACGGGTTCGAAGCCCACTCTTCGGGAGGAAGTCCCGAGGATACAACGGGATCCACGAATCGTTTCCAGTCGTTGTACAGAACTTCATATTTGGCCACATTTTCAAAATCGCCCTTCAGGGGAGATTCCGTCAACTGCAAAATCTCGGATTTGCCGATGTCCATCAGACGTATGTCCACGGCGCCCGTATCCACAGAATCGGTGTTCATGATTTTTCCGTCGATTCCGAAGATGTGGAACAACGTAAACACCCCGCTGTCGGAGAAATTCAGGTCTTTCATCAAGGCGAGATATATAAGAGGCTGCAGTTCCACATAATCGGCCCGTTCGGGATCGAATCCTTTCACGACATCCTTCCCGGCGTGGAACCGACCGGTTTTGAAATCAATCGAACGGTTTCCGAGCAACAGGTCCATTTTTCCGAAAATCGGGTTTGCCGAAGACGACAGTTCCACTTCCGTAAGACTGCTGGTCATTTCGAATCCTTCTTCCAGAATCAGTTCGTTGGGATATTTGCGCGAGGCAATTTCCACATCAAGAGGAACGTCGTCGGGGACGTTTTCGTCGATGAACGTCATAAGATTCTTAAGTCCGATCCGAATGCGGTCCAAATCCACCCTTTCCATCATGGGACAGGACAATCCCGCATAATCCTTCCCGATTCTTTCCGCATAATATTCCAATCCTTTGTTTCTGACCGTTTCGGGATAACAGATGTAAAGTTCCGCGAAATCGTGCAGCAGACTGCCGAAACCCGTATGCTCGTTGTCCGGGATGCTGATGAGATTTCCGTAGTAATACGCACGGGGACAATTCACGAATTCGTTATAGGAAGACTTTGAGAATTTCCATTCCTCGGAAGCCACGGCATCCAGACTCATTCCCTCCTTAAGCGGGGAGATTTCCGGTTCTTCCAGATACCACGAACCTTTTTTGACTTCGGCGATGTCTTTGAAAGAAGTGACGGCTTTGTTTGTTCTTTCAAGTCCGTTTATTCCGTCAAACAGCAGAGTGGGCCTTGCCACCTTTCCGTCTTTCGTTGCGTTCACGGCATATATTCTCGAGGTTCCCTGCTGCAGCAAAACCCTGAATCTCATGGCGTCCTTTTCCGCTTCGGCTTTCCTGTCAATGTAAACCTTGCCGGAAACCCGTTCGCTCCATCCGTCGCTGATTCCCAGGAAGGCTACGAAAGAACGGTCCACGAAAGTGGATTCCCTGCAATCCGCCAGGAGCACGCCCTTCTTCTCATCGTCGGGTATCTGTTCGTTATGACGCAGGTCGGTCACGTTGTTAACGGCATAGGTCATCTCCGTGACCAGTTTCGGAGCCACTTTCAAATCGGTGAATTTCAATTCATCCAGCAATATTTTGATCTGAGGTTTGTGACGGTTGTTCACCACAAGGTCCGAAACCTCACCGAAAGTCATTTTGTGTATGTTTTTCATACATTCCGCAAGTTCCGCCGCTCTGTCCTTTATGTCCGGGAACCTGGACAGCAGAACGTTGTCGTATTTTGCCGGAATGTATCCTCCGTAAGCGGAGAACAGTTCTCTGACGTGTCTCACCCTCACGGTGCGGTACTGCATCCCGAATCCCAGAAATCTCAGGAAATCCCTGATCTGGGAAAGATCTCTGACGGTCATGGTGTTTTTGAAAGGAATCCCCCGTCGGTAAAGGGCGGCACGGACGGCATCGGCGATCTCGCCGCCGGAGTCCATGACTATCGCGATGTCTTCCGCTCTTTCCGGATCTATCAGGTCGACGACGTTTTCGGCAAGCTGTCTGTCGTTGCCTATTTCGTAAATGACGTCAATGTCGTATCCGCCGTTCCAATCGATCAGGTCAATCTCTTCGTGTCTTATGGGAACGAAGTGCTTGTCAAGGTCGTCGAAGAAATCCAATCCTATGACGGCCGTTTTTCTGTTTGAAAAAATATTTTCCGAAATGACCAACCCCGCTCTTCCTTCTTCATGGTATTTTTCGGGAACGAATTCGCCCATTGCCTTTTCCAACGTCGGCAGGGCGGCGAAAGAGTCGTAGACGTTCCGGGACCGTTTCGTATACAGGTATTTGCGGACCTCGGCGGTGTATCTCCGTATCTCCCTTATATTCTCAATTTCGCCGTGGACATACTTGAAATTGTAGCCGGTTTCTTCGGCAACGGTGGCGACCACTTCGAGTTCGCTCATGAGAGAAGTGCCCAAAATCTGTGAGGAAAGTTGAACGGCAAGTTGTCTCGGGGTGTAGGCAAATCCCCCCACGTGGGGTCTTTCAATCCGCCCGTTAAGAGCGGTCGCGAGAGGGGCGTCGTTGGTGATGACGAGATCGAAATCTTTGATCTCGTCGTAAATCTCATCAATGCTCTTTATTCTGTACACGTTTCAGTATCCTTCGGATTATAGTAATGTTTTGTGTTTTACCTTTAAACACTCAATCGGCGGGTTTAATTACAATCGTCAATGTAGGACATCCGTGTCATCTATTTTTGTCGTGGAAGTCAACAGTGACGGAGACGAAGGGTATCCCGAAAACGTCGTTGTCGAAGTGGGGATATGCCGTATAAACACGGAAACTCTGGATTACGATTCGGTTTACGGAGAGCTGATTGAAAAGGACCCCCTGAACCTGGGAAAGGCTTCTTTGGACAATCTCACCGACAGAGCCGGAATCGACGTCAGGGAACTGTATCTCGGTCTCCCGGAAGAAAACGTGGTTTTCGACGTAAGGAAAATTCTGAAGGGGCAGGATGTAGCATGCTTCGACGTCCGTGAAACCTTCATGAAATATCTTTTGAACGATCCTTGGGATCTGACCAAGGAAGCCATGATCATGCCCGCCGTTTCGATCAGAGTGCCAAAAAGCCTCGGTTTGAAAAAGGACGGTTCCCTTCAGGACAGAATCGCCGCCGCGTACAACGCTCTGTGCCCCGGGGATCCCGCAGGAGTCAAAGACGGACGGAGAGCGTTGCATCTGGCTCAGATGACTTCGGAAATTCTCATAAGACTGCGCAAAGAAGGCATGTATTAAAGTCTGAAAAGTCCGAACACCGTTCCGAACTTCGTTTCGGCCAGCTGCGCAAGGTATGACGAGATGTAAATTATCGACAGAATTATCATTGCGAACACCAGCAGCACCCGCGTAATCGAACCCACGCCGTCCCACCAGGACACACAACCCAACAACGACAGGAACAGAACCAGGCCCACCGCGAGAAAATGCCAACCTCTTCGGTTCTCATGGTTAAGGTAAATCAGCCCCAACCCCTGGAATCCGAATATTCCCGGCAGCACCGCCAGAACAAAAGCCAAGGTTTTGTTTTTTTCTTTTTCCCCGCGCACCAGAGTTCTGCGGGGCGGTTCGCGGGAAACGGTGTTTCTCGGAACGGAACCGTAACATTTGGGGCAAACCGTGCCGGTGGACGGCATATGTTCTCCGCAGTGAGGGCATCTTTTGTCGGTCATGTTTTCCTTCCGTACGCTTCTTTCCAATTCTTTGACGGTATATAAGTGAAACGGACCGTGAAAAACCCAAGGATTATAGCGGTAACCACGTTTACGTAGAATATGGCCGAAACACTGACTGTGACTCAGCTCAACAACCGGGTGAAGTCGATTCTGGCGGAATCAAGCCACGTCAAAGATATCTGGGTGATGGGAGAGATCTCCAACCTTACCCGGGCGGCCAGCGGACATTATTACTTTACTTTAAAAGATGAGATCTGCGAATTGAAATGCATCATGTTCAGAACCCACAGATCCAGAATCGATTTCGAACCCGAAGAGAACATGAAGGTAAAAGTTTTCGGAAGGGCGGACATTTACGTTCAGAGAGGCACCTACCAGTTCATAATCGAAACCATGGAACGTTCGGGCGTGGGCGAACTGTACATTCAATTCGAAAAGCTGAAAAGAGAATTGGAAGCCGAAGGTCTGTTTGACGATTCCAGGAAAAAGAAACTTCCCCCCTTCCCGAGAACCGTCGGGGTGGTCACGTCGGAAACGGGGGCGGTCATTCACGATATCATAACCACTTCCGCAAAACTGTTCCCGGCGGACATACTGTTGGCTCCCGCCATGGTTCAGGGCATAGGTGCGGGGGAATCCATCGTAAGAGGAATAGAGCTTCTGAACAGAATCGGCGTGGACGTCATGATTGTGGGAAGGGGAGGAGGCTCCATAGAGGATCTTTGGGCTTTCAACCTTGAAATGGTCGCAAGGGCGATTGCCGCCTCGGAAGTCCCCGTGATTTCGGCGGTGGGTCACGAATCCGACGTGACCATAGCGGACATGGTGGCCGACGCAAGAGCCCCAACCCCCACCGGCGCGGCAGAAATGGCTCTTCCCGATCCGGTGTCGCTGATGAACATACTGAGGGGACACGAGCACAGAGCGTCCAAAGCGCTGACGCACAAGGTAGCGATGATGAAATCCAGACTGGAGACTCTCACAATCAAATCGGATCCCCGCAGAAAACTGGAAGACATCGGCATGCTTCAGATAACCATGGACAATCTGATGTCCCGGGCGGATTCTGCCCTTAAATCCAAAGTTCAGTTCATGAGGTCCCGTTACAACGTGGCCGATTCGAAAATATCCCCCAGAGCGGCGAAAACCGAAATAAAATCCCTGGGGGAATCATTGAATTCCTATTCCGAAAGATTGAAACTCGCAATCAAACGCATAATCAAAGATTCGAATTCCAAAGCGGAGGCCCTGGGAAAGAGAGCCGACGCTTTGAATCCCCTCGGGGTTCTGACGAGAGGTTACAGCTATGTGACCGATTCTCAAGGAAACACCCTTACTTCGGCCAAAGCTTTGTCCGAAGGATCGGTGATCGACGTCAGATTCAGGGACGGCAGTGCCGAAGCGGAAGTGAAGAAGGTGAAGAACAATGGATGATGAAGTAAAAAATATGAGTTTTGAAGAATCCATAACGGCGTTGGAAGAACTTGTCAACGAGTTGGAAAGCGGCAGTTTGGATTTGGACAAAAGTCTTGAACTGTACGAACGCGCCACGGCGTTGAGGAACAGATGCAAAGAAATTCTTGAAGAAAGCGAACGCAGGGTTCAGAAAATCATGGAGACTTCCAAGGGAGTCGAAACCTCAGAGCTCACCTTTGAGTGACCACAGGTCGAAACAGTTGTCCTTGGACCATTTCAGGGTCCTTCCGTACAGTTCGGTTATTGAGAAATACCGTTCGCTGAACGCCAGCCTCAACGCGCCGGCGAGTTCTCCGCTTCCGAGATTCTTGGCGTTGAAAGAACCGAAGTTGCGCCTCAGTCCGATAAGCAGGACTTCCACCGCGTCATGGCCCCTGGCATAATCCAAAGGCTCATGATCCGCGGATGCTTCGCGGCGGAAAAGTTTACCCAATTCTCTGCGGTCTATGCATCTGCCGGCGGTGCAAAGGACGATTTCGTCCAGAAGTTTTTCCTCATCGATCATCAAACTTCTCGGATTGATCATTATCCTGAAATCCAAATCCCTGAAATTCAGACTCAGTTTGTATTTTTCCGAAACGTACATCATCAGCCCTATGGGGTAACAGGCGGAAATCACGGCATCGAAAACCGGACCGTATTCGTCCGTGAACGCATCAAGGGCGTCCCGGTCCGCATATTCCGTCAGAACATCGTCCAATGCGGGACTGGCCAGCAACATGGTTTCCAAATCCCGTTGGTCCGTGCTGAACACCGGAGGGGTACGTTTCTTGCCTCTTATGCGATCAAGATCCGCATCCACTATGCCGACGATGTTGCCTATGTTGCGGTTGTTCCAGCATTCGTCAACCGCCCGTCTGACATTGCTTTTCGAATGACCGACGACGATTCTCACTTTCTCATGGCAGAACTTGCCGTACAGTCTGCTGTCGGTCACGCCTTCGACGGCCAATATGGCTTCGTCGCCGGTGGCCGCAAGCATCGAAATCTCATTCGCAATATCTTCCGGTTTCAGAGTTCTCTGCATTTAAGTCCCTCAGTTCCCTGGACATATCCCACTTATCGTGGATGATCTGCGGGGAGTGTGTGGCCACGATGAACTGAAGATTTCTCAATTCGGCGATGTCCAGGAAGATATCCCCCAAACGCTGTTGCCATTCTATGTGCAGGGAATTCTCCGGTTCATCAATCACGACAATAGAGCCTTCGACGGCCTGGAAAAGCAGTCTGTACAATATTACCAGTACGTTTTTTTCTCCCGAAGACAAAGAATTCAGGGGAAGATCCGCGCCGGAATCCAATTTGAATACCATGTTGTTCTTTTCGTTTATGTGAAGGGTCTTTCCTCTGAACATCCGGTTCATGATATCTTGGGAAACCACAATGGATTCCGAAAGACGGTAATTGCGGTCAATGTAATCCTCAAGACCGAAAGCCAACTTTTCGTATTCGTCCCTCTTTCTGGAAACATCGCTGTGGGTGGGGGGGAATCTCAGCGAAGACGGCAGATCCGGCTCAAGTCCCGCACCCTTCATGTAATCGAGTTTTGCCTTCAGATCCATGAACAGAAACACCAGTTCCCCGTCGGACATGTCTTTGGCATAATCCCCTTTCGGTTCGACCAGTGCGTTGTTTTCGACGGCATTCCTGATGTTCTCCCTGAGCTCATCGGCGTAAGCGTCGATTGCGGGGGTCAGATGACCGTCCGGTCCGATGACGACCTGCCGTTCCGGGGAAATGTACATTATTTTGAAAAGTTCGTTCAGTTCTTCTTTGTCAACGGGATGCTCGATTTCGTTCTTGCTCACCATTATGTCGATGCCGTCCCGCTTGTCCACAATCAATACCACGCCGTCGCTGAACCCTATGTCGATTCTGTCGAAAGGCAATGCTTCCAGACATTCAACGTCACCCTCCATTGAAGAAATCAGGGCCTTCAGCAGAGTGGTTTTTCCGAATCCGTTGGCGGAATAAATGAAAGTGAGCGGGCTCGAACCGATATCCAAATTGCAGTCCGAATGGTACAGCAGACCGTAGACGGTTATGTTCTTGACTTTCATTTCAGGTCAGATATCGGAGTCGGGCTATTATAACCTCCGTACCGTTTTTCCCGAGGGCTATCTTTATTTCAATGAAACAATTCCCGTCATCACGATGAACGACGAAAAAGCTCTTTCCGACATAAAGAACGTCATTGCCGCCGGACAGTTGGATACCGCCGAGGTTCTGTTAATGAACCGAGCGTCTTCCGCGGAAGATCCCTTGGTAAAAATTCAGTGCGCGTCCATACTGCTGGTGATCGGACGGAGCGAAACCTCCGACGAAGTCCTCGAGGAGCTTTACGATGAGGTTTACGGCGAAGCCGATATGTTTCCGGTGGCTCAGGCCATGAGAGGTCTGGGAAGAGGGGATCTGGCCCTTGGTCTGCTGGAAGGTTCGGAGGAAAGTGACGACGTTCTGAGAGAAAAAGCAATGTCGTTCAACATGACCGGCCGTTTCGAAGAGGCCATCGAAAACCTGGAGAAGATTTCGGCAATGACCGCGGACGATTCCGTGCTGTTTCTCGAATCCCTCGGTTCCCTCGGCAAACACGGCGAGGCTCTGAAACTTTCGGAGAAACTTTCCGAAGAGTTTCCGGACAATTACAATGTGTTGCGCTCCCGGGGCGGGGCGCTGATCGCCGCCGGCGAAGAGAAGGAAGCCCTCAAGTATGCCAGAAAGCTGATGAAAGCAAACAAAAATTCTGCCGACGCCAACGCCGTGGGCGCATACGTGATGTACGTCATCGGCAACACAAAGCCCGCCGGGGCATTTTCCTCCAAAGCACTGAGAACGGATCCGACCCATGTCGGCGCAATGGAAATTCTCGCACTGAGTCTGGTGGACAGAGGGGAGTTCAAGAAAGCCAGCATAGTCGCCGGGGCCATGAACGAAAAGGAACCCGGAAATCCCGCCGCAGTGAGGATACTGAGACTGTGCGGCGGCAAATTCTCCTGATATCTTCTTGACGGAACGGTCGTCTCAATAGTTCAATATAAATCGGGGAAGTCTGATTAAGGCGGCATGTGGAAGCAGGTAAGTGAGGATTTCTGGGCCGAGAACCGTTCCTCCAAAGTTGGGGACGTGGAAAAATCCGTCACCGAAATCATTGAAAAAGTCCGTAAAGAGGGAGACGCCGCATTATTCGAACTGACAAAGAAGTTTGACGGAACGGATCTGAAGCTTCTCGAAGTGACCCGTGAAGAAATCGAAGACGCCTACGATACGGTGGACCCCGTATTGGTCGAAGAACTCGAAAACGCGGCCTACAACATTCAACGCTTCCATGAAATGCAGGTTCCTCCGGATCTTTGGATCCGGGAGGTCGAACCGGGAGTAACGCTGGGCGTGAAAAGCACACCGCTGGACACCGTCGGCTGTTATGTTCCCGGGGGAAGGGCTTCCTATCCCAGCACGGCACTGATGTGTGTCATTCCCGCAAGAGTCGCGGGAGTGGGGGAAGTCATATGCTGCACCCCCGCACCCGTCAATCCCGTGACCTTGGTCGCCATGGACATCGCCGGGGCGGACACGATATTCAAAATAGGCGGGGCTCAGGCCGTCGCCGCCATGGCTTTGGGCACCGAAAGCGTCCCAAAAGTTCAGAAAATCGTCGGTCCGGGAAACGTTTACGTCACTTCGGCGAAAATGCTTCTGAGGAACGAAGTGGAAATCGATTTCCCCGCGGGGCCCAGCGAAATAGGGGTGCTTGCCGATTCTTCCGCCGATGCAAGGTATCTTGCGGCGGATCTCATCGCCCAGGCCGAGCACGACCCTTCCGCCGCCAGCATCATGATTACCGACGACCCGGATCTTCCCGACGAAGTCTGGGAACACATGGAAAGCATGATTGAAAACCAACCCCGGAAGGAAATCATTCTGAAAGCTTTGGACAATTCAGGATACATAGTCGCCACCGACATGGAGCTTGCCTCCGAGATAATGGACCGCATAGCGCCGGAACACCTTTCGATTCAGACGTCAAATCCCATGGATATGCTGAACCGGGTGAAAAACGCCGGTTCGATTTTCATAGGTCCGTACACCCCTGTGGCGGCCGGAGATTACGCTTCGGGAACCAATCACGTTCTTCCCACCGCCGGTCACTCCTCAACAGCATCGGGACTCAATGTGGCCCACTTCAGAAAAACCTCCACGGTGCAGATGCTGACCCCGGAAGGACTGGACGCGTTGGCCCCCACCATCAAGACCATCGCCGAAGCCGAAGGACTCATTGCGCACAGCCACTCCGTGGACGTACGTTTTGAAGAGTAACCGAACGGAAAAGTCTGCGCCGATCGGAAACAGCCGAAAAAAGACAATCTTTCGCGACGGCCGGTAATGTAATTTTCAGACGTTGAACGCTGTAACGTTGCGATGTCGGTCGAAGATGTTCGGCAGAATCATTAAATTAAAGTAAAGTATCCTCACCATTACAAAAGCAGGATATCCCTTGCATGGACATCTGTCCTTATCCCGCTTTAAAAATCTTTATATCCTTCGGGATCAACCCTGAAGGATAACCTTTTTTCTTTCAGTTCCGACATCAATACGGGCAGTTTTTCAGTTACTTTTTCAATATCTTCGGGATAAGTCTGAATCACTCCGCGGTCCCCGCGGTGTCTGAATCTTACCTGGGAAATTCCCGTCACTTTCCGTATCGTCTCTTCGATTTCTTCTATGTCCTTCAGCAACCCGTCGGCAAGAACAACATCTTCGGGAATTCTGGTGGCCAGACATGTTTCTTTTATCATGCCTTCGGACCAGGATTTCGAAGTCACGAAGTCCAAAATTTCCTTCCTTGTTATTTTCAGTTCCTCAAGGGGACTCATCACGCCGGCTTCCGAAGCGGCAAGTTTTCCGGGTCTGCCGGCCTTAAGATCGTCATAATTGTCGCCGCAGATGACATTGTTCATTTCCAAATCCTCGGCGACGGACCGCACCTCTCTGTAAATTGCTTTTTTGCAGTGGTAACATCTCATGCCGTCGTTGAGTTTCATATCCCCCAAAGTTTTCCAGTCCAATTCGACGACCGCAAGGGGAATCCCTATCGCGCCGGCAATCCGTACCGCTTCCGATTTCTGTCTGTCGCTTGTGACGGGCAGGTCAACAAACACGGCGCAAACCCGTTCCAAGGACCGGGCGCAGGCTTCGGCGAGGTAGGAACTGTCGAATCCGCCGGAAAACGCCAACACCGCGGATTCTTTTTCCTTCAATGTTTCGCAAACCCTCTCGAAACCAATCATACAATCGGGATTTCCGCGAATGTCTTTAATCCTTATCATTATACACAGGCTATGGACGTGAGAGAGGTCCTTGAACTGTACAGGGAGGGAAAAATCAGCGGGGAAGAAGCCGAGAAGGCACTCCGCACCGATTACATCGAAACCATCGGCAACGAGGTAAACATGGACCTCGGCAGACAGGCCAGGAAAGGAGTTCCGGAAGTGGTGTACGCCAGAACCAAAACTCCCGGAACCGTGGAAAAGATTCTCCGTTCCTCCGCAGGCAGGGTGTTGGTGTCCGGGGCAAAGGAAGAGCATTGCGAAGCCGTAAAAGACATCGAAGGCATAGAATTCTTCAAAGAATACGGATGCATCGTTCTGGGAGGATTCCCGGAAGAAAAATACGGCGCGATAGCGGTAATCACCGCGGGAACTTCCGACATACCGGTGGCCGGCGAGGCAATGCTCATGTCAAGAATGATGGGATGCCGATGCATCGAATATTTTGACATCGGCGTTTCCGGCATTCACAGACTGATCGAGCCGATGAAAGAG
This sequence comes from Candidatus Methanomethylophilaceae archaeon, assembly GCA_050950505.1. Lineage (GTDB taxonomy): Archaea > Thermoplasmatota > Thermoplasmata > Methanomassiliicoccales > Methanomethylophilaceae > VadinCA11. The sequence continues at coordinate 114,168 of JBMNHS010000002.1, forward strand.
ACAATCCGCGAAGACGTGGCCGCAATAGTGGCCGTCGCGGGGATGGAAGGGGCGTTGCCGACGCTGATATCTTCTTTGTCTCCCGTCCCGGTGATAGGCGTACCCACTTCCACGGGTTACGGATTCGGCGGTGACGGAACCGCCGCACTGATGGGCATGCTTCAGTCCTGTTCTCCGGGCCTGAGCGTGGTAAACATCGACAACGGAATAGGGGCCGGCGCGGTGGCGGCAATGATTTCCAGGGGAAGGTCAAACAAAAAATGAGTCAACGGACGTTTGTCAATGCGGTAACCGAAGACCCGGAAATCAAATCGGGATTGTGTTCGATATGCAAAGGATCCCGGAGGCTCTGCGGCAAAACCAGATGTCCTCTGATGATCAAATTCTACTCACATCAGAAAACGATGCCGTTGATCGACACGAAGGATTTGGCCGGTTCAACGCCCCCATCCGTTTTCGTCGGACGTTACGGTTATCCGAAAGTCGACGTCGGTCCTCTCATTCCCCCTCAGTTCGGGGATACTTCAGAGATGGACAAACCTGAAATGTGGATGGGGAAAACCATAGACGACATTGTGGATTTCAGATTCAGACTAGTCAGGGGCAAAGTAAGGATCAACGCTTATGATTTCGCATCCGCGGGCAGAGTCGTAGACGACATCCAGGAAATAGCCCTGACCGAACGTCCTCTGGACATAGAAGCCAAATTCTCAAGCAAGCCGAAAGGAAGACTGATTCTTGACGATGAGGTTCAGCCCTTCGGGCCTTCGGCAAGGATGACTTCCATGAAGAAGGACGCGGGGAAGTTCGAAAGAAATCTTGAAAAAAGTTTTTACGACACCGACATGAACGCCACCGACGCGGTCATCGCCGCCTACCGCAACGGAACGTTGATTTCCGAAATTGAAAAAGCATTTTCCGTTGGGACAATGGGTGTCGGGAAAAGAAGGAGATTCGTACCCACGAGATGGTCAATCACCGCGGTGGACGACATCATTGGCAAAGATTTGCTGAACCGCACAAAACATTTCGAAACCATTGACGAGTACAGAATATACGAATGGGAACAGTTGGACAACAGATGGTGCATTCTGATGATGCCCTGCACATGGAGATACGAACTCATCGAAGCATGGTATCCCAACACCACCTGGAATCCCACCGGACGGGAGATCGATATAATCAGCGACCATGAATTTTTCGACGGCCGCAAAGAGTACGCCAAGATCGGCGGATGCTATTACGCCGCCAGGATGGCGGTCAATGAGAAACTGATCGAAGAAAGCCGTACCGCCGGCGTTGTGATATTCAGGGAAGCCCACCCCGGTTACGTCATGCCGGTCGGAGTATGGAACGTACGTGAAAACGTCAGAGCGGCTCTGAAAACCAAACCTTTCGAATACGACACGCTGAACAAAGCCATGGATCATGTGGACCGGGTGATGGAAATACCGAAAAACACCTGGATCCGGGAATCCGGAATATTGACCGACTGGCACACCCAAAGGAGGATTGAGGATTATTACTAATCTTCTGGATTTCACTTCCGATGAAGACTGGGACGGCATTTATGAAACCGTGAAATGCAAACGCGCGTTATCGCCGTCAAAGCTTCCCGAAATGGATTACGCCCTGAATCCTTACGGGGGCTGCGAGCACGGATGCGTTTATTGTTACGCCCCGGAAGTGACCCATACGGATTGGAAGGGATGGCGGATAGTACGGGTGAAAATCAACATCGCCGACCGATTGGCGAAAGAACTGACAAACGTGCGGGGGGTGGTGGGCATCGGCACTGTCACGGATCCGTACCAATACGCCGAGAAAAGATTCATGCTGACCCGTCAGTGTCTCGAAGTTCTGAAAAACAAAGGAACCAAGATTCATATTCACACCAAGTCGGATCTGATTCTGAGGGACCGGGATCTGATTTCATCCATGGAAAGCGAAGTCGGAATCACTCTCACCACTCTTGACGACAGGATTTCATGCATCACCGAACCCGGTGCGCCCTTGCCCGCGAGAAGGCTGAATGCACTGAAGGAACTCACTGATGCGGGAATCGGCACTTATGCTCTCGTAGGCCCGGTTCTGAACACTTTGGAAGGCAAAGAAGAGGATTTCGTGAATGCGATCGTCTCCGCCGGTACGAAGCGTATGAGCCTTGACAGACTCAATCTCCGTCCGAAAATGACCGAAAGGCTCAGTCGGATGGGCATCAAAGGTTCAGACAGGGCGCTGGAGAAAATACGGAAACTTTCCGAAGATGCGGGTTTGGAAGTTTCCGACGTGTTCTGACGCGTTACCGACTCTTTCCGGAAATTTCAAAACGTTCATTCGCGGCGGAACCAAAGAAATCTGTTCCACTCGAAAGCCAAAGAATAAAGGGTGAAAGACAGGGAAAGAATCAACAGAACGGCAAGACCGGTGTGGTATGCAGATCCCGCATTGCAGTATATTGTGGCTCTGACGTAAAGGGCATACCAAAGAATGTAGGCACCCAATCCCGCAAGGAAATAAGTTTTTCTGGTATGTATTTCACGCTTTCTGTATTTGTGTCCGTGGATTATGTACCATCCGCCGAGGAAATAGCTGAACGCAAGAGCCAAAAAAGGCTTCAGGGGATAAGGCCATTTGCTCATAAAGAAGAGAAAGTAGACTGTGGACAGTATGGACATACCTATGCCTGTGTAAACAAACCAATCGCCGTCGATGGAGTCACAATCGGCTTTGTACCTTCTCATGGTTTTCCATATTTTGTGTGAAGATATATATCCTTGACCGATAAAACAATCCTTTTTTATGCCGGGAAGCGGAAAGAAAGCCGAATCGATTCCGTAATTTTGAAACATTATACATAATGGTTTTATAGACGGCTATTGTCAATTAATTCCGCCGTCATCAGACTCGACGGATTTTGAAAGAAGGCGTATGATGAAACGAAACGGTTTGGTAATTGTCAGCATGGCAATCGTACTTTCCATGACGGCTCTGCCGATCGCTATGGGTTACGCCTCAAGTTCCGTATCAATCGGAGAAAACAGGGTAAATCTCGAGGAAGAAATTTCGGGAGGCATAGTGATACCTCCGGACGATCCCAAATTGGATATAAAAACGGATGAAATCGGCGGACATCCCGGGTTCTGGATTTACAACCCCGACACTTCAAATGATTATCTGTTGGGCACCACCACAACGAAAACCTTCGATGTGGATCTTCCCGCAAACAGAAAGTTTGTGATATTGGCGGAAAGGCCCGATTTACTTATTGCGACGACTTATCTGAAATTCACCATAACTTTCGCAGGCGACGAAACCTGGACTTATTACGCTGATAACAAAGACGCATCCGGTTCAAAAGATTCCCGGGGCATTGTCTATTATTCCGCCGGATCCGACGAATACCTGAACGGTTCACGGTTGATTCCCCAAAGCAGCATCACCGGTTTGGAATTCATGGAATTCGACCGTGACATCGTCCTTACCGTGGATTCGTACAGAGGATTGTCCACGCTGCGTCTGGCCATTATCTTTGAATGAAAATCATTCTGTTGCGTCCGCGCCGCGAAAACCTTTTCAAAAATAATCCGCAGTTGGGTTTTTTCTTTTGGATATATTACTAATGTTTATATAGAAGAACAAAATTACTGATACCTAATACAAACGGAGGATACACTATGTATGGATCTGGAAATCAACCCATTATCGTGCTGAAAGAAGGCACGGAAAGAAGCAAAGACAAAGAAGCACAGTTCAACAACATCGCCGCGGCGAAAGCGGTTGCCGATGCGGTAAGGTCCACCCTCGGACCCAAAGGCATGGACAAGATGATGGTCAACCCCATCGGTGACGTTGTGATCACCAACGACGGCGTGACCATTCTGAAAGAAGTCGACGTACAGCACCCCGCGGCAAAAATGGTCGTGGAAGTGGCCAAGACACAGGATTCCGAATGCGGGGACGGTACCACAACCTCTGTGGTCATCGCCGGAGAATTGCTCAAACAGGCCGAAGAGCTCATTGATGCAAACGTTCATTCCACCGTCATTACCAACGGTTTCAGGCTTGCCGCGGAAAAAGCCGAGGAAATCCTCAACGAAATCGCAGTCCCCGTGAAGGATGACAAGCTCCTGGAGAAAGTCGCCGCCACCGCACTCACCGGCAAATCCGTCGGCGATCAGGAAGAAAAACTTTCCGAACTCGTCGTGAAAGCCTGCAGATCCATCGAAGAAGACGGAAAAGTAGAAGTCGAAGACATCCGCATTCAGAAGAAAGTCGGTGAATCCATCAGCGACTCCAGCATCATCAACGGAATAGTCATCGACAAAGAACGCGTCCACCCCCGCATGCCCAAGAAGGTCGAGGGAGCAAAAATCGCTTTGTTCTCCGCACCTCTTGAAGTCAAGAAAACGGAATTCGACGCACAGATTCAGATTACCGATCCCACAAAGATGAACGCCTTCCTTGAAGAAGAGGAGAACAGCCTCAAACTCATGGTTGAGAACATCAAGAAGTCCGGCGCAAACGTCGTTTTCTCCCAGAAGGGAATCGACGAGCTCGCACAGCACTATCTTTCCAAAGCGGGAATCTTCGCTTGCAGAAGGCTCAAGCAGAGCGACCTCGAAGCGATTGCCAAGGCAACCGGCGGAAACGTTGTCGGAAACGTCAATGAAATCACCGAGAAAGACCTGGGAACCGCAGGCACGGTTGAAGAGAAACTCGTCGGAGAAGACGGAATGGTATTCATCACCGACTGCAAGGACTCCAAAGTCGTCACTCTCTTCGCCCGCGGCGGAACCGAGCATGTGATCGAAGAAGTCAAGAGAGCCATCAACGACGCGATACGCGTTGTCGCCGTGGCAATCGAAGACGGCAAAATCGTTGCGGGCGCAGGTGCCCCCGAAATCGAAGTCGGCATCAGATTGGCAGCCTACGCAACCAGCGTCGGAGGCAGAGAACAGCTCGCCATCGAGAAGTTCGCCAAGGCCATGGAAATCATCCCCTGGACTCTTGCCGAAAACGCGGGAATCGATCCGATCAACACCATCATCAACCTTAAGAAGGCACACAAGGACCACAAGGACGGAGCCCTTTACGGCATCAACCTTGATACCGGGGAAGCCATCAACGTTCTTGATATCAACGTTGTCGAACCCCTCAGGGTCAAGGTGCAGGCAATAAACTCTGCCTATGAAGTCGCCAACATGATTCTCAGAATCGACGACGTCATCACCGCCCGCAGGTCTGCCCCGCCCCAAGGAGCACCCGGCGGAATGCCTCCGGGAATGATGTAAGGCAAACAAACCAAGGAGGGGCGTCCTCCCCTCCGTTTCTCCTTTAAACCGCTTTCCGATTTTTCTTCCGTTTATCCCGTATTTCCGGATAATCGCAGGTATCCGAGCCGGATTTTCCGAATCTGCAATTATTAAATAATCCTCCCGTGAATATGATTCACGATGGAATCAGATGCACGCTGCGCTGTACTCTAGGGTATCGACTGAAGATCAGGCCCGCGAAGGGTTCTCTCTCGATGCTCAGATGAAACGGCTGGAAGCATATTGCAAAGTCCGCGGTTGGGAAATCGGGGGACGGTACAGGGACGAAGGATATTCCGGAAGGGACACGGATCGTCCGGAATACAGAAGGATGTTCGAAGAGTCCGACAAATGGGACATTCTTCTCGTTCTGAAAATGGATCGTATCCACAGGAACAGTGTGAACTTTGCACTTATGATGGACGATCTCCGGAACAAAGGAAAAGAGTTCAATTCCATTCAGGAGAAGTTCGACACTACCACGGCCATGGGAAGATTTGTGATGGATATAATGCAACGAATCGCCCAGCTGGAAAGTGAACAGATCGGCGAACGGGTAAAAGTGGGAATGACCCGCAAAGCAAGATACGGAACGGGTCCCTTGGGATCCGGTCATCCTTACGGTTATGTTTATTCGAAAGGAAATCTGGAAGTCATAGAAGACGAGGCCTACACCGTGAAACGCATATACCGCATGTATGCCGACGGCAATTCCATGGGGAAAATCGCGGACAGATTGAACGATGACGGAATTCCGGCGAAGAAAGGCGGCAGTTGGAACAGACAGTCCGTCCACAATATCCTGAGGAACCCTTTGTACCTGGGATACATAGAATGGGACGGAATAACCAGAAAGGGAGACCATTCTCCCATACTGGACAGAAAATCTTATGAGGTGGTGAATGGACCTTTCGAACCCTGACGGTCTCAGGGCCGCAGTATACGCAAGAGTATCCACCGACGAACAGGCACAGGAAGGATATTCTCTCGACGCCCAGAAAGAGAATCTCATAAATTACTCGATAGCCCAGGGATGGACGGTGTCGAAAGTTTACGTAGACGACGGTTACACCGGAAGAAACACCAAACGTCCGGGTTACGCCAAAATGTTGGAAGAGCAGGATTTGTGGGATGTTCTTTTGGTCGTGAAGATGGACCGTATACACAGGAACAGCCGCAATTTCATGGAGATGATGGACGAGCTTGAGAAGAACGGCAAGATGTTCGTTTCTTCTTCCGAAGCTTTGGACACCACAAACGCCTTGGGACGTTTCGTCGTGGACATGATTCAGAGAATCGCCCAGCTGGAAAGTGAACAGATCGGCGAAAGGACATACATGGGAATGAGGGAAAAAGCGGAAAACCTGGAAGGCAGCGACACGGGAAAAAGGACCATGGGATTCAATCCCCCTTTCGGGTACGACATAGTCGACGGGGGGCTGTCGCCGGTAGATTGGGAATTGGAAGTCGTCAGAAACATATTCGACTGTTACCGCAACGGAATGACCATTGACGGAATATGCACCGAACTCAACAAAAGAGACATACTCACCCGGAGGGAAAATCTGTGGAACGTCTACAATCTGAGGAACATACTGCACAATCCCGTATACGCGGGATACATGAGATGGGACGGAATCCTCATAGGTCACGACGCCCCCGTCGCCCTGTCTCCCGAGGACTACAACGAAGTCCAGGAAATCATGGCCTCCAGGGTAAGGGACCCGTCCAAAAGAAACGTCGATCTGGTGCCGGTCGCGGAAGAATGAAGGCTTCGTTTCAATTCTGTTTTCGATAAAACCGAGTTCATAAACGGATTTGCACAGTCGTTTCCCATGTCGGAAAAATTACCGTTATGAAAAGAATAGAAAGTTAACGTATATTGATATTTTTAGCCTTATATACTGTCTTTTCAACGGTTTTTTTCGGGAATGAAAAGACCCACATCTGCGGAAATTCGGATTTTCAGTTGGATTTATGCCGTATTTTTGAGATTTTATTATATACTTGTTAAATCCGTTATTACTCCGGGATGCACACGATCGGTTTATTTCATGACCGAATCAGTTCGAACAGGATTACACCGAGTGTCTCTCATGGAGATGGAGTATGACAAACAAATGCATAGACATGACAGCCTTCGGTCTGTTTTTCGTGGCTTTGGTATCGTTACCTATTGCTCTCATGAGCATAATGATTTACGCCGATAACAGCTACGGAATTTTGGCCGAAGAGCTGGGACCGTTCCTGATGGTCAGCGCTGTTTTCATTTTGATAGCGGCTATCGGAGCGTATAAGTCGAATTCTAACTTCGGCTCTACGGTCTTCGGACTTGTGGCCGCGGGTGTATTCTTCGCCGGTTGGGCGGGCGGTTCGCTTTACACGAACCTTTCGCTGGGAATAATTTTCCTGGTAGCGCTCGTCTGGTCCTACATGGCTCAGAACACACCTGTGTTGACGACTATCCTTCTTACCACGGCACTGATTTTCCTCTTCGGAGGAGTGGCGGTCGCCGAAGGAGACGGAATCTGGTTGCTCCTTAAGGGCATTGCCGCTTTGGCCAACTTTGTGTTGGCGCTGTACCTTGCCTTTACCCTTGTGAAGGGCGAATGCGAAGGTTGCGGCTGCCAGGATTGAGTCTCGTATCAGCCTCAAACGCATTACTCCCTGAAAGGGGAGGTATCCTTCCGTCCGGAGCGCGGAACTGTGTTCGGACGGAAGGGTTTTTATTTTCACTCAAAACATGCTCAGAACAAGATCGGAGTATGCTATCGGGTCGTCCAAGGGTATGTCGGCCATGATACTTGCCTGACCGTACATGATTTTCACCATCTTGGCGGCTTTTTCTTTATCCGATTCGATGGACTCTTCAAGAGACCTGAACGCGGGATGCTCCGAGTTGAGTTCCAGAACCCGGGAGGCTTTGATGTTCTCCCCTTCGCCTCCGGGCATCTCCATGAAGTATTTCTCCATCTCGAAAGTTATGTTGCCCTTGGTGGTCAGGAACACCGCGTGTTTTTTCAATTTTCTTGAAATCCTGACCTCAGAAACATCTTTGCCCAGAGTCTCTTTCACGAAATCGACGACATCTTTGTATTTCTCGTCTTTTTCTTCGGCTTCCTTCTTCTCCTCTTCAGATTCAAGACCCAGATCCTCGGTGGATACGTTGCAGAGCGGCTTTCCGTCATATTCGTTCAGGAAGTTGACCATGAAAGGATCCACTTCGTCGGTCATCAGCAACACGTCGTATCCTTTCTCAAGGACAGGTTCCATCTGAGGCAGAGTTTTCGCGCGTTCCACGGAGTCGGAGACGATGTAGTATATTTTTTCCTGCTCTTCGGCCATTCCTTCGACGTAATCGGCAAAACTCACGGTTTCGCCGTTTGCGGTTTCGAAGAGAACCAGATCTTTCAGGGTGTCCTTGTCCATACCGTAATTGTCCACTATGCCGTATTTCAGCTGCTGGCCGAAGGCTTTGTGGAATTCTTTGTATGTTTCCGGTTCATCCTTCATCAGGCGTTCCAATTCGGATTTTATTTTTCTGGTGAGGTTGGAACCGATGGATTTTAACTGTCTGTCGTGCTGAAGCACCTCTCTTGAAATATTCAGCGAAAAATCCGGAGAATCAACGACACCGCGGACGAATCTGAAGTAATACGGCAACAAATCCTCGCATTTGTCCATAATCAACACTCCGGACGAGTACAACTGAAGCCCGGGTCTGAAATCCCTGGTGTAGAAATCATAAGGCGCGTTCCTGGGCACGAAGAGCATTGCTTTGTAACTGGTGAGTCCCTCGGCGTCCACTCTGATTACGGAAACTGGATCTTCGTAATCGTAGAACGTTTGTTTGTAGAACTCGATGCACTCTTCGTCGGAAACCTCATCTTTGCTTTTTTGCCAGATGGGAACCATGCTGTTGATCAGTTTGTTTTCCGTGAATGTGACGTATTCGGTCTTCGGTTCCCCGTCTTCGTCCTTTCTCGCCGGTCTCTTCCCATTTGCCGGATTCGACATCCATGTAAATGGGCCAGCGGATGTAGTTGGAGTAATTGACCACGAGCTCCCTCAGACGGTCAATGTTCAGGAATTCGCTGTAGTTTTCGTCTTCGGTGTCTTCTTTGATGTGCATTATGATGTCGGTGCCCACGGATTCCCGTTTGGCTTTCTTTATGGTGTAACCGTCAATCCCTTCACTTTCCCACATCGAAGCTTCTTCCTCGCCGAAGGCCTTGGATATGACGGTGACTTTGTCGGAGACCATGAACGCGGAATAGAATCCGACACCGAATTGGCCGATGACTTCGCTGTCGGCGTTTTCGTCAAGGCCGGATTTGAAATCGAAAGAGTCGCTGTATGCAATCATTCCGAGATTCTTTTCCATGTCCTTGGCGGTCATACCCACGCCGTTGTCCGACACGGTTATTGTGCGGGCTTCCTCATCCGTCGAAACGTCGATGCGGAAATCGTCTCTTGATAAACCGGAGGACGGGTCGGTCATCGCATGATAGTTCATTTTGTCGATAGCGTCCGAAGCGTTGGACACTATTTCTCTCAAAAATATTTCTTTATGGGTGTAGATGGAGTTGATCATCAAATCCATCAATCTTTTGGTTTCTGCTTTGAACTGTTTTTTAGCCATATGCATCCTCTTCAATTGATAGAACTGAGTGTTAAGTGTTAGCACTTCTATATAAATATTTGTAATATAAACTTCAGCTTTGCCGAAGGCTGTTTCCACGGTTGTAAACGACTCCGTAGGCGGAATGAAAAACAAATCAACCACATCGCGGGTTTTTACATTCATTTAATAATGATGAAAATTAATCCGAAATCCTGAGATGCGCATTCTTCTGCTTGTGAAGCGGCGCAAAGACGGGTGGGAAACGAACATGAAAATTGAATTCAAGGGGGGAAGGATAAGCGGCAGGGTATCCCCTCCTCCGTCAAAGAGTCACACACACCGCGCGTTTTTCATGGCTTCTTTGGCCAAAGGCCGCAGCACGGTCAAACAATCCCTTCTCAGCGACGATACTTACGCCACATTGGAGGCCTGCGAAGCAATCGGAGCATCGGTAATCCACGACGTGGGAGACGTCTTCATCGACGGAGGAAGACTTCATTCTCCGAAAAATCCCGTGGATTGCAGAAATTCCGGCACCACCATGAGACTGTTCACGGGAATCTGTTCGTTGTTTTCCCAACCTTCCACAATCACCGGGGACGAGACGCTGATCAAACGGCCGATGGGCCCCTTGCTCAATGCGTTGGAACAGCTCGACGTTCATTGCGAGTCGGACAACGGTTTCCCTCCCGTGACCGTCAGAGGCCCCAACAAAGGCGGAAGCGTGTCCGTGGACGGAAGCAAAAGCTCACAGTACGCCACTTCGCTGATAATGGCCGCGCCCCTGGTTGAAAACGACACCGTCGTCACCCTGACGGGAAACATAGTGTCCAGACCTTACATCGATATCACCGTGGACATAATGGAAAAGTTCGGAGCCTCCGTGAAAAGGGATTCCGACAAATACACGGTAAAGGGCGGCACTGGGTACAGACCCTGCGACTATACCGTCCCCGGAGATCCCTCGTCCGCGGCGTTCCCCCTGGTCGCCGGTGCTTTGGGCGGATACGTGACCGTGACCGGACTCGATTCCGAAGAAAAAGGCGACGCCCGCCTGATAAGCATTCTCGAAGACGCAGGATGCGAAATCACAAGGAAAGACGGAGAGGTCACGGTAAAGAACAAGGGGCGGATCAAGCCCTTGGAAATCGATATGGGAGATATTCCGGATCTGTTTCCCATTCTTGCAGTTCTTCTCAGCACGGCGGAGGGAGAAAGCAGGCTTTACGGCGCGCCTCACCTGAGATTCAAAGAAAGCGACCGCATAGAAACCACGGTGGAGATGCTCACCGCCGTAGGCGCCGACATCCTGCCCACGGAAGACGGCTGCACAATCAAGGGCAAAGAACGTCTCCTGGGCGGAACGGTTGATGCCAAAGACGATCACCGCATACTGATGGCCGCGGGCATTGCTTCAATTGTCTGCGAAAATCCTGTTGTGTTTGAGGGCGAAGAGTGTTTTTCGATATCTTATCCTGCGTTCCTGACGGATTTGGAGAGAATCGGTCTGAGGCTTGAAGTAACCGGTGAGTGAGATTTTTCCTGAAAACGGTCAAACAGACTTCTTGTTTCAATTTTATCCATACTCTAAACTTTGCGATGAATATTCAATTAATCGGGGCAGGCCGTAAAAACAGCAGTGAAAACATACAGAGTTTGGAGTGTGCCGTAAACCGTTCTTCTTTCTAATTTTACATTTGCATCATACAATCGAATCCAATTCTCAGTCAGAGGCCGTAAGACAAACCCATTAATGATTTTAAAACGTTGAATATTGCTAAAAACACCCCGATTGGAATTTTTCATAAATCAGATAAGTTATTCTGTTTGGCGTATTCTTCAATTCCCAATAATCTCGTATTAAAAAAAATCAATGGATGAAATCCAATATCCGATGAGTTCGTTCTCGCCCGTCGGAAATTTTTTCGGTAATAATCTGCAATCCTGCAACAGATTATATTCAATATATTCCTCGAATGAGGTGAACCGATCAAAGAAATATCCATATCGTTCTATTACTCCCTTTATGGGACAGTCGCCTCGCTCTCCGTCATAATACTTTTTAATACTTTGAAGAGTAAAATATAGCATATCGTTTATTTGATTATGATAGCCTCTGGCCTGACTTATCGTATTGCCGTTTATTTTGTGAGCAGGGAAGAATATTTTTCCTGCGATTGTCCTGGCGAGATGATAGCAATTTTCAGCCAGTTCTTTGTTATTTTCATCATAGAAATTATATCCGACACTCCCAAAATCGAATCTCTTGCTGCCGTACAGTTGTCGCATGGCAATTCGTAGGTCAGGACAGGGGCGATCGGGGGCTGCTCCAGGTCTTTCAGTGCAATAGTGATGATTTACATCTTTCATCATGATTCTTACAAGACGTTTTCCTCATCCAATTTTACATCGGGCTTTATGAACGATTTTTTGTTTGTAAAGGCCTTATTGGTCGATTCGTTCATATCGACAATCATTTATCAATATTATCAAAGCAAACAACCCATCTGTTTAAAATATTTTCAAAAATTTTTGTGAGAATCCCCGGTTTAAATACTAATTTTTCTAGATTGTGGAGATCATACTAGGTAACAAATTAATAATTGGATGATATGTCCAAAATACATGTTTCAATTGGCGATATACGGCAAAGGTGGAATCGGCAAATCTACTTTGTCGGCCAATATATCTTATGCGTTAGCAGGCAAAGGTATGAAAGTTTTACAAATCGGGTGCGATCCGAAACACGACTCAACCCGTTTACTTCTTAACGGTAAAACTCAGAACACCGTTATAGATTATCTCAGAACCGTTCCTATGGAACGCAGAAACTTGGACGACGTGGTTTCCATTGGATCGGGCAATGTTCATTGCATTGAAGCAGGCGGTCCGGAACCCGGGGTCGGGTGTGCGGGCAGAGGCATTCTGACGATGCTTGATTTCCTTGAAAAGAACGGACTTAACGAAATAGATTTTGACATAAGGCTTTACGATGTCTTGGGCGACGTCGTCTGCGGAGGTTTTGCGGTGCCCCTTCGAAAAAACTATGCAGATGCCGTATATATAGTGACGTCCGGTGAGTTCATGTCTCTGTTTGCCGCAAATAACATATTGAAAGGATTGCGGAACTACGATGACGGGAGACCCCGCGTCGGAGGACTTATTCTAAATCGCAGAGGTTTGGACGGGGAATACAATCATGTAAAAAATTTTGCAGACGGAGTCGGACTTCCCATCGTGTCATGCATAAATCGCGGTCCGCTGTTCGCGGAAGCCGAATCAAAGGGCAAGACGGTAATGGAACTCTTCCCCGATTCCGACGCAGCTTCGGCAATAAACATAATTGCGGAAGATATCATTCAGAAGAATAATGGCTGCGGACAACTCTATTATCCCAACCCCCTCGATGACGAATTCATGGATTTGATTGCCAGCGGAACTCCGTTGGACGATGGTCAGATAGTCTAATCATCTTATTGTGAATCTCAATGTCCGACATTGAACACGTCATGTCTGTAAAACAAAAATCTATCTCTTTTCTTCGATTTTAAAGACAATATGTAAAACATGCTAGAAATCTAACAGTTATTGATAATCTTTTACGCATATTTTACACCCGTTAGGATAGATTTTATATACATAATTTGAATTGGACTATACATCCAATTATACGGAGGTACTATTATGGCTAATAATAAAATAATGGCCGTTTTTGTTGTTTTAATACTAGCAGTTTCTGCAGGGGCAGTTTACGGACTGTCGAAAGATAACAAAAACGACGACAGCGGTTACAATCACAGAACAATGGTGTTTGGCAATGCGAACGGCGACGACAAACTTGACGAGAGCGACATCGAAACGCTGAATATGATAATATCCGACGACATCGAAGACTGGGAGGAAGATTATCCCTTCGCAGATGCCAATCAGGACGGGGTCATCGATCAGAAGGATATCGATGTTGTCAACAAATATCTGAATGATGAACCAACAAGATTGTATTATGTCAACGCGTTCGACAGAGTAACCTGGGTGAATTTCCCCTTGGGAGACAAAATAGGCGTTGAAACCGCATCAATAGAGTTTCTGCCTATTTTAGGTCTGTATGACAAGCTTTATGCCACAGACTCCGGCTACACGATTACAACATACCCTGACAAATATCCGAATGCGCAGGATAAAGTAATCATCGGTTCTCAAAAAAGCTTCACTGTTGAGCAGGTTATGAACTCTGGTGTGGAAACACTGTTCATGTATCCAGTGCACGGAGACTATTTCTGGGATAAGGCAGAAGAGTCTGGACTTGCGGACACTGTATCAGTTATCGTATTGGACACGCAAGGAGACAGAGCAGTGGGCGACGTGCTGATGCTGGGTATATTCTTCAAGGTCCAGGAGCGTGCGAAATTGTATGCTGATTGGTATGATGAAATTGTATCGAAACTTTCCATCATAGGAGACACTGTTGAGAAAAAAGAAGTCAATGTGATAAACGGTTGGCCGGTAGGATTCACTAAAGGTGAATTCACTGTCTGCGGTTCGGAATTCCGTCCCGTGGGTCATTATCACCATATCATAGATTTCCAGGAAAATTATCGCGGTCCGGCCAATATGTCGGTGAATTTTGAAAATTTCATTAACAGTTGCACGGATGATATTATTGTGATACTGCACAGAAACAGTGACATTCTGCCGGAAGATTTCGGTAGTTATTGTCAGAACAGAATTGAAGAAGCCTTCCCGCACACGGAACAGTTGGCAAACGGAACAATATATGCTGTTGAGTGGGATTGTTCTCCCAATTTGGGCGGTATCGCCGGAATGTATCTGTTAGCTTCATTCATTTATCCGGAGTATTTCGACACAGAAACCGGATATGAATATCTGCAGTACTTCCTGGACAACTTCCACGCTCAGACAGGGTTCGATGCGCATGCCGGATTCGTGTATGCGATTACACCCACGGCCTGAAAGGTGATGGAATGGAGGACCAAAGGAACAATGTAAGCCCGGTGGTAAAAAGGGCATCTGACCTTTGGTCCTCTTCTTACGAGGAAACAGAACTCAAAGAAGCGTTAAACAGCTACCGCGGCAGCATTGCGAAAAAAATAGTGTTCATAGCCGTGTGCATCACTGCGGCATTCGTAGTCAGCGGCATTTCTCTGGGAACGGGATCAAGCGATTTCGGGTTTGTCGGTTCATATAAAATCTTATGGAACCATATCACCGGCGTACCGCAGAACAAATTGATTGACTACATAATTTGGAATGAACGTCTGCCGCCGATTCTGATGGGTCTCATCGGAGGGGCCGGACTTGCGATGGGCGGGGTGGTCATGCAGGGAATTTTCAGAAATCCCCTTGCGGATCCTTACACGACGGGTATATCATCCGGCGCGGGATTCGGGGCCACCCTGGCCGTCGTAGCAGGCATTACCATAGTCAGCGGCAAATACGCCCTGGTGATAAACGCATTCGTTTTTGCGTTGATTCCGGTAATGTTGATTACGTCTGTAGCGAGGATGAAAGGAGCCTCTCCGACTACTATGATAATGGCCGGAATCGCAGTGATGTATATTTTTGGTGCATTCACAACCCTGTTCAAATTGATGGCGGACCCAAATGCACTGTCTGCTCTGTTCATATGGCAGACAGGTTCTTTGGGTCTGGTCACATGGGAAGAACTTCCGCTTGTTTTTGCCGTCACGGTAGCAGGTTTGGTTTATGTTCAAATCAATGCCCGCAAACTTAATGTTTTATCCACTGGGGAGGAAACCGCCAAATCCATGGGAATCAACGTGGAAAATTTAACAAACAAAGTGTTGCTGGTAATGACGCTCGTTGTAGCGACAATCGTCAGTTTTACGGGACTGATAGGGTTTGTAGGACTGGTTTCACCACATATTGCCAGGATGGTTGTCGGTGCAGATAACAGATTCTTGTTGCCCGCTTCCGCGGCCTTCGGCGGAATGCTTCTTGTGATTTCCGATCTCATAGGCCGCACGATAATTGCCCCTTCGACGTTGCAGGTGGGAGTCATCATGGCATTTATCGGCGGACCCATGTTCCTGTATCTGATATTGAGGAGGAAAAAATCCACATGGTGACGCGTATTGTTCTGAATGATGTTTCCTTTGAATATACGAAGGGTAAAAAAATACTGCATAACATAAATTTAACTCTGGACAGGCCGGGGTTGACATGCATTATCGGCCCTAACGGGGTCGGAAAATCTACTTTGATAAAAATCATAAACAAACTGTTGATACCATCTTCAGGTTTCGTCAGCATAAACGGCAAGGACGTCAAAGAGATGTCCAGAAAGGAAATTGCCGAGCTGATAGCTTTTGTTCCTGTCGGATTCGCCGATGTTTTTTCCATGAATGTCGTCGATACCGTGCTGATAGGAAGACATAACAAGAACAAATGGAAAACCTCGGATAATGACATAGCGGTGGTAAAGAAAACGTTGGATGTAATGGGCATGGGAGCGTATTCAGACAGGACATACAGCGAGTTATCCGCCGGGCAGTGTCAAAAAATAAACATTGCGAGAGGGCTGGCTCAGGAAACAAAGGTTCTGTTGCTCGATGAACCGACTGCAAACCTGGATGTCAAACATCAGATTTACGTTACCGAGCTTCTGCGGGACATCGCAATCAGAAACAACCTGTCCGTGATTATGATAAGTCATGATTTGAACATCGCTTCAAAATTCGCAGACACTCTGGTAATGATGTCCAAACCGGGGGTAATTCATGCTGTGGGTCAACCTGACGACATCATAACTTCCGACAACATTTTCAATGTTTACGGGGCACACAGCAATATTGTGGAACATGAAGGAAGGCCTGCCGTTTTGCTGAGTTACATGATTGACGATGTATTGGAATGATATCATGTACAAAGTCGCTCTGTACGGAAAAGGGGGAATCGGAAAATCAACCGTCTCTTCGAACATATCTTACGTTTTGAGTTCCAAGGGTTATTCCGTATGCCATATCGGTTGCGATCCCAAACATGATTCGACTAAGTCGATAACCATTGAAAAGAATCAGAGAACCGTGTTGGATGTGATACGGGATTACAAACAGGACGTGGTCGTCTCCGATTTGGTTTCGGAAGGATTGAACGGTATTTGCTGCATAGAAGTCGGCGGACCGGAACCCGGAATAGGATGCGCCGGTCACGGGATGGTCACGGCCTTCGACAAACTGAACAAACTCGGATTTAAATCTGAGAATTTTGACGTCGTTCTTTATGATGTTCTGGGAGACGTCGTATGCGGCGGATTCGCAGTGCCTCTACGGAAAGACAACGCCGATGCGGTTTACATCATCACATCGGGAGAGTTCATGTCGATGTACGCCGCGAACAATATCATGAAAGGGATATTGAACTTCAGTGAAGACCATCCTCGCGTTGCGGGACTCATATTGAACAAAAGGGGTTTGGAGAATGAATACGAACGAGTCAAAAGGTTTGCCGACGCCGTTGGTGTTCCAATCATCGCATCCATAGACCGAGACGAACACTTCCGTAAATCGGAAGTTGCCCGCAGACCCATATCCCAATTGTACCCGGATTCGGAACCGGTACGGGCCATCAATGAAATAGTCGATAATCTGGCCGCGTTAGTTGACGGACGCGGACAACTCTACTGTGCCAAACCTTTAAATGATGAACAGTTGGAGCAGTTGGCTTCAGGCAGACCGATTACAGGCTCCCAGGTTATCGATACCGCGGAAACTGAGCCGTTCGATCTGGAAACAAAACGGAATTTATTAAAAGTCTGCGCCACAAAAGGGGCCGCAGTCATGGTAGTGTCCGGAATTAAAGACCTTCAAATCATAATACACGGACCCAAAAGTTGCGGTCATATGATAAACACGGCAATCACCAATCACCGTATGCCCGGTTTCAACGGGGATTCCCTGGATTATTTGCCGTTGAATAAAGTGCATTGCACATGCATGGACGAAGTCTCCTCCATATACGGAGGAATACCGAAGCTGGAGGAACAAATATCCGAACTGCTTGCTTTGGGTAAGAAGAATTTTGTTATAATCACGACGTGCGTCTCCGGCATGCTGGGTGATGACATAAAAGCTGTTGCGGACCGGGTAAGTAAAGAAAATCCGGATGTGACAGTGATAGACATTCCCGCGGACGGGGTGATGTCCGGAGATGACAAGGGCGGACGTATAATCGCTTTGAACAAACTCCTGGATTTGATATGCGTCACCAATACGGCCACAATTGACGGCGTTACGTTGTTCGATGAGTTTTACCGCAGATTCGAATCAAAAGAAAACAGAGAATCCATAGACAAAATATTCGGATTGATGGGACTGAAGTTGAATCTGAAGCTGTTTGAGGACTGCAGCGTCGAAGAGATAATCGGAGCAAAGAAGAACCGATTCACCGTAATGGCAAGGGACAGCGACAACAACAAAATCATGAAGGCGGAACTTGAGAAGAAAGGAATTTCCGTGTACGAAAATCCGTTGCCCAAAGGGATTCCCGAATCCAAAAAATGGATTGCGGAATTTACCGCAGAAAACAATATAGACGGCACCCGAATCAGAACGTATCTTGATTCAATTTGCAGGGAATACCAAGACAGCGTAAAAAAGAATTCACATATTTTCAGCGGCAAGAAGGTCGGAATATATTCAACAACAGAAACGGACTTCGAATGGGTTCTTAACGTTTTGAAAGATTTGAACATCGATATAACAGGGATAGCGGTAACACCGGACAATTCTTCAAATTTCTTAAAAAACGGCGATTACGAAAAACTTATTAAAAAAGTCAAAGGCAAAGATTTGTCAAAGACGATATCGGGATGGAATGCGGATTACATAATCGGAGACATGGCGTTGCCGGGGAGGAACCGAAAGAACACCCTCCATTTGGACTATAACGGTGTGTTCTGCGACCCGTCTCTGAATCTGATTGATAAACTTCTGAAACTGAACAACAATAAACGGGAGGGGTGGAAAGAATGGGGCATATGAACAATGATACGGACCTGGACGGATTGTTCGGGGCATTATTGTCGATATACAGCATAAGGGAGTTCAGAGTGTTGTTTCACGGACCCGACGGTTGCAGAAAGTATTTTTCGATGGTATCCGGCTTATCCAACCGAAACTCCGAAGGATTGAAAGGACATCCGGATGAAGATGACGGTGTGAAAATTTTCGGAACAAGCATGAGTGCCGACGATTTTTTCTCGGACAGTTCCAAAAAAATAAGGAAGAGCGTCGACCTGATACGGAAACTGACAAAGGATCCCGTTGTGATTCTGCCGTCTCCCGGTGCATCGCTTCTCGGTGTGGATTATAACAACATATGTGCGGATTATGACAACCTCTTAGTCATCGACAGTTCCTTTGCGTTGAAATCCTTCTATGAAGCATTCGATGAGACCACTCTTAAAATGATAAAGTGGCTCTTACCGGACAAAAATAAAAATCGCAATAACACCGTCAATATAATCGGTATCAATCCCTGTTCCAGATGCAAGGATTATTTTATTGATGAGTTGACAGATTTGTTGAAATCAATGGGTATAGACGTGATATGTTGTTTGGGATCGGATACTTCAATAAAGACCATAGAGGATTCCGTCAATGCATCCGTCAACATCCTCATATCCCCTGAGTACGGAATCAAGACCGCAGAATATTACAAAGAAGTCTACGGCATACCTTACATATCGGATTCCGACGGAGCGCCGGTCGGATTTGACTCCATAACTTCATTGGTCGGAAAGATAACGGAGGTGATGCATGTTTCCGGAACCGGACCGTTGAACGCAATTTCAAAAGCAAAAAAACAAGCATATGCGGGTCTCATGAGAAACCGCGGCGGCGAGTTTGATAAAATCCGGTATGCAATTTCAGGCGACGTCTCCATAGTTCTTCCGTTGATAAAATGGCTTAACAGGTCATTTTCCATGGTTCCGTGTTCCGTTTCCATAAACCAACATGACGACGGAAGATATGCGGCCGCCGTCGACAGTTTCCTTGAATCCATTGACTGCTGTGATTGTTTGAATGCACCGTTGCCCGACAATGTCGATCTTCTGATTTCCGACAAAGTGTATTCAAAGTTATTTTTCGCATCCGGCGGTTGCAGGGCATACATAGGATTGGATGTGCTGTCCTCAGGAATCTACGATTTGATGGACAGGCCCATTCTGGGACTGCAGGGAACCAAGTTCATACTGGATACCATGATCAACCTGCCTCACACCTGAGACCTTCCCGACCTAACAAGGAACTCCGATTCGAAACGTAATCATACGGAAAGAACACAATCTTCCGATAACTTCCATTTGATTTGACAGAGTTTCAAATCAATGAGATTCAGATAAAAGATTTCCGAATATCCCAAGTAAAACCGTCTAAATGTAAACGGATTCCAACGAATCACGCATCTGTTTCGTATAAAACCAAATCAATGTAAACCCAATACCATTACAGGCCGGATTCAAAGATAAGATGATCAAAGCAATATTGTTCGACATGGACGGTGTTCTGATTGACACCGAGAGGATCAACCTCAGATTCACCATTGAGGCCGCCAAGGATTTCGGATTCGATCTGAAGCCGGAAGATGCACTGAAGCAAAGAAGCACTGCGCCGGAGGAGTCTGACCGATACTACCGTTCCGTGTACGGCGAAGATTTTGATTTTTATGCCATACGGGATGAACGGAGAAGACGTATGCGTGATTTTATCGAAGAAAACGGTTTGGATCTCAAAGAAGGTGTCAGAGAAGTTTTTGAACATCTTGAAAAAATGAATCTGAAGAAAGCGGTGGTCACATCCACACAATACGACAGAGCGATGAACTACATCCGAATGCTGGGTATAGAAAACAGATTTGATGCCATCGTTTCCGCATCCATGGTTGAACGCGGAAAACCCTATCCAGATGTTTATCTTTATGCCACGGAAAAAATCAACGAGAAACCTGAAAACTGCATTGCGGTTGAAGACTCGCCCAACGGCGTCCGCGCCGCATACGGGGCAGGTTGCAAAGTAGCCATTTTTCCCGATCTGACCGAACCCGACGAAGAGATGCGCAACATGGGAACCTGGGTGCTGAAGTCCATGGAAAGCCTCATCGGAATCTTGGACGAATCATAGGAAAAATGATTATTCGGCAATCTCTTCCATCGATTGATTCCAAGGATATCCATGGACAAAATATCAATTTCGAAAAGATAAAAATTTTTTATTTTCAAACATAATAAAAATTAAGCTTTATATATAGAGTTGACTTGTCAACTAATGTGGATTGGAAAGCGGAGAGGCATATCACACCAAGAGTGATAAAGCAATACTTGGACAAAAAAATGACTGCCCGCATGGAATCGCTGGGATTGCAGGGTTCCCAGGGGGCGTATCTGATGACCGTGGCCGAGATTCCCGGGGCGTCCATGAAAGAAGTGTCGGCATACATGATTGTGGACAAATCAATCACAACCCGCACCATGGGTGCGTTAATCGATGCGGGTTTTGTATCAAACGAAAGCAGGGATGCAAGGCGTTACAGTCTGGTACTCACTGAGAAAGGGAAAGACGCGGTGAAAGTAATCGAGAAGATATCCAACGAAATTTGGGAGGAGCTTCTCTCCGATCTTACCGAACAGGAATTGGCCGCCTTCAAATCGGCACTCGCCAAAATAAACGCCAAATTCAACGAGGAGACCGATTGATGATTTTCAAATATATCAACAGAAAAGAATGGTCCCTTGTTGCCGTATGTTTAGTTCTGGTATGTTTCCAGGTCTATCTCGAATTGGAAATTCCGGGATATATGGCTCAAATCACGACTTTGCTTACCACGGGCGGAACAGTTGAGCAAATCATGAACCAGGGGTGGCCCATGATCGGTGCCGCACTCGGAAGTTTATTGATGGCAATTCTTGTCGGAGCCGTCGCCGCATACATTGCGGCGTCTTTGGCTCAGCGTCTGCGCAAGTTGCAGTTTGACAAAGTGGGATTGTTCTCCAAGGCTGAAACCGGCAAATTCTCTCTTGCAAGCCTCATAACGCGTTCCACAAACGATATCACTCAGGTTCAGACCGCTTTTGCAATAGGGATGCAGGTCATCATGAGAGCACCGATAATGGCAATATGGGCTCTCGTGAAAATTTCAAGCAAGGATATGACCTGGACTCTGGCGATGGCCGTTGCCATAGCGGTTCTGATGTCAACGATATCCGTTGTGATGTACCTCGTAATACCGCGTTTCAAGATAATGCAAAGGTTAACGGACAATGTCAACCGCATAACCGAGGAAGGGTTGACCGGAGTGAGGGTGGTCCGCGCATACAATGCAGAGAGTTACCAGGAGGCCAAGTTCGAGGTTGCCAATGATGATTTGACATCCACGAATCTGTTCACAAGCCGTACCATGGCGGTCATGTCTCCCATAATATCTACGGTAATGAGCCTGCTTTCTTTGTCAATATACATCATCGGCGCGATTTTGATATCCGCCGCACCGAGTCTCAACCTAAGACTGGAATTGTTCTCGGATATGATTGTATTCTCATCCTATGCGATGCAGGTGGTCATGGCGTTTATGATGTTGGTGCTGATTTTCATGATCGTCCCGCGCGCCGCCGTGGCAGCCAGACGCATTGAGGAAGTGATCGATACCGAACCCTCCATCGAAAACGGCAACATAAGCGAATCTCCCGAAGGGAAAGAAGGGGAAATAGAGTTCAGAAACGTGTCGTTCAGATACCCGGGCGCAGCGGACAGTGTGTTGGAAGACGTCAGTTTCAAAGTTGAAAAAGGGGAAACCGTGGCGTTCATAGGTTCAACCGGAAGCGGCAAAAGCACGTTGATAAATCTCGTTCCGCGTTTTTATGACGTGACGGGAGGGCAGATACTTGTTGACGGGGTTGACGTCCGCGATTACGAACTTGATGTTCTTCACGGAAAAATCGGGTATGTGCCGCAGAAAGCGATCTTATTTTCCGGCACGGTGGAAAGCAACGTGAATTACGGGGATACTGACGATAAACGAACGCTGGATGATGTGAAGAAAGCCGTGGCCATCGCTCAGGGAACGGATTTCGTGGAGAAGATGGAAAACGGTTACGAAGGCGCAATATCGGAAAGCGGAACAAATCTGTCCGGGGGACAGAAACAACGTTTGGCCATCGCCCGTGCAATCTGCAGGAAACCGGAATTTTTCATTTTTGACGATTCATTCTCCGCTCTCGATTACAAAACGGACAGGATTCTGAGGGATGCTTTGAAGAAAGAAACCTCGGGAGTCACCAGTTTGATTGTGGCACAAAGAATAGGGACCATCATGGAAGCCGATACGATAGTGGTATTGGACGAAGGCCGTGTTGCCGGGATTGGGAAACACAGGGATTTGCTGGAAAATTGTGAAGTGTACAGAAGCATCGCTTTTTCTCAATTGTCTGAAAAGGAGTTGATGGCATGAGTCCTCCTCCGGGCTTTATGGGCAGACCCAAACACGGCAAAATAAAGGGAGAGAAACCCAAATCTTTCAGCAATGCATGGAAAAAGCTCTTTTCATATTTGGAAAGATACAAAATTGCTGTATGGATTGCGATGATATTCGCATTCATCGGCACCGCATTCACGTTGATAGGTCCGAACAAACTCAGCGATCTGACGGATTTGGTAAAGGATGGTCTGGTATCCGGCAATGTGGATATGGTTGCCGTTTGGGAAATCGGATATTTCCTGATTGCCATATATGCCGCCAGCGCAATTCTGACGTTCTTGCAGAATTACATCATGGCCACCGTATCGCAGAAGACCGCATTGAGACTCCGTACGGACGTTTCGAAAAAGATCAACCGTCTTCCTTTGAAGTATTTTGACAGTTCCAGCAAAGGGGACATACTGAGCCGCACTACCAACGACATAGACACGTTGGGACAGTCCATGAATCGGAGTCTGGGCACGTTGATTACATCGGTGACCATGCTGATAGGTTCCGTGGTCATGATGGCTTATACGAACATGTCAATGATGATTGTCACGGTTCTGTCATCTCTGGCCGGTTTCGTCCTGATGACCCTGATAGTCAAACGGTCTCAGAAATATTTCGTCAAACAACAGGAATACTTGGGCAAGATGAACGGTCACGTGACGGAAATCTATTCTTCGCATGATGTGGTCAAGGTATACAACGGACAGAAAAACGCCACCAAGGAGTTCGACACCATAAACGAAGGTCTGGCGAGCAGCGCGTTCATGTCCCAGTTCCTTTCCGGACTCATGATGCCGTTGATGAATTTCATCGGCAATCTCGGATATGTGGTTGTGTGCATCTTCGGTGCAATCATGGTCATAAACGGAAACATAACCATAGGCGTCATCGTGGCATTCATGATTTACGTACGTCTCTTCACACAGCCGATGTCTCAGCTGGCACAGGCTTTCACGGGCATGCAGTCCGTGGCCGCTTCGGCGGAAAGAGTCTTTGAATTCATAGAAGAAGAGGAATTGCCCTCCGAAGAAGATCTTATTCATAAAATGGAGAACGTCAGGGGACACGTGGAATTCAGAGACGTGCACTTTGGCTACGTCCCCGGAAAAGAAGTCATCCGCGGATTCTCCGCAACGGTGGAACCGGGTCAGAAAGTTGCCATTGTCGGACCTACGGGAGCGGGAAAAACCACCCTGGTCAATTTGCTCATGAAGTTCTACGAAACGGACGGCGGCGACATCCTTGTGGACGGCGTTTCAATCAAAGACATGAAACGCAGCGATGTTCACGAACTCTTCTGCATGGTGTTGCAGGATACCTGGATTTTCGAAGGCACCGTCAGGGAGAACATCGTCTATTCGAAAATGAATGCGACGGATGAAGAAGTGATAGAGGCCTGCAAAGCCGTAGGAGTCGATCACTTCATACGGACGTTGCCCAACGGATATGACACGATGCTTGACAACACCGCTTCGCTTTCCGTGGGACAGAGGCAGCAGATCACTATTGCACGTGCGATGGTGGAAAATGCTCCGATGCTCATATTGGACGAGGCAACAAGCTCCGTCGACACGAGAACCGAGAGAATGATTCAGAATGCGATGGATGCCATGACCGGCGGGCGTACGTCTTTCGTCATCGCCCACCGTCTTTCCACGATCAAGAATTCGGATATGATATTGTTGATGAAAGACGGTAATATCGTCGAACAGGGAACTCACGAAGAGCTTCTTGCTTTGGGCGGAGAGTATGAGGAACTGTACAACAGTCAGTTTGAAGATATGTCGGCAATATGAGGTAAAGAGGGTATTTGTGTCGGGTATACCCTAAACTTTGTGCTTAACGCCTATTTAGTTTAGGGTATACCCTAAAAACTATGTAAAATATGCATCAAATTTAGGGTATACCATAAACCATTGAATCAAAAACGATTTTGATATCAAACTTTATTGTACGGCATGTAACTGAAGGCAACATTATTGTGGTAAATACTGTGCAATATATATTGAATGATTCTTAATCTGTTTCACAACACACTGTTTCACAACACACTAAAAGATTTTTATTGATAATCGACTGTTTCAGGACGCGAGAAAATCTGTAGAACTTATTATTTTATCGAGGATTTAAATATATAAACCATTGTTAAAATACTTGAAATGCATATTGCATTTAAAAAGATTACTGACAGTTAAGAAATACTGTTCTAGAAAACAATTAAGTTTACAGCAGTGAAGAGAAACAGACGGAATCGAACGGACGAATGTCCGTGAGATTACGTCTGTTTCTCCGCGAAAGTAACAGAATGTTTGAAGAAAGTGGGATTCTTTATAGGATTTCGCTATGAAAAAAAAGAATCCCGATAAGAGAGAAGTCAAACGACTAGAAAAACTTGAGGATGCTAAACAAAATCTGAGGTTGCGTGCCGCCGAGATGGTAAAAGACGGTTTCAGCTACCGCGAAGCGGGAAAAATCCTTGGAATGAGTCATCAGTTTGTGAAGATCTGGGTCGGAAAACTGCTTGAGAAAAAGCGTGTGAAAAGAACCTTCGTTTATGTATTCAGAAAGTGCGCGAGGAAGCTTGCCGCGACACGGAAGCCGGGCCCGAGGCCCGGCTTGGACCGTGTCTGCGACAAGATAACGGATATCGTGGTTCCCGTCAGAAAAAAATATCCCTTCCTTGGGGCCGAAAAAATAAAGGTTATGTCGGGCGCGGACGCGTCCGCGCCCACCGTCCGCAAGGCGCTGGCCAAAGCAGGATTCGGGCCGATTACAAAAAAGAAGGGAAAAGCGTACAAAACATTCTGCGCAAGATGCCCCAACGAAATGTGGCAGATCGATTACGTCGATATTTACGGAGACAATCTGCTGTCGGTAATAGACGACCATTCCCGCAAAATACTGTCCGTGAATCTCAGAAAAACCGCCACAACCGATGATGTCCTGGAGATACTGGCTATTGCGATGGAAACCTACGGCAAGCCGAAAAGCATACTTTCCGACCACGGCACCCAATGGTACGCCGCCAGAGGGGGCGATGCCAGATTCGATAAATTCTGCGAGGAACACGGAATAAATCACATAATGGGGCAGATCCGAAAACCGACCACCACCGGAAAAGTCGAACGCTGGCACGGAACCATCCGCCGGGAGGCCTGCCTCCCGGCGAACAGAGATACCGAAACGAAAAAAGATATTCTGGGCGGGTTTGTCGAATTTTACAATACGTTACGTCCCCATTATGCCCTCGGGCTCAGAACTCCCGACGAAGTCTATTACAAAGCGTGACCCCGCCGTTTTACATCGGATTGATTCCCAGACAGTCATCCGCGAACAGCGGACGCTTCCGCGCCGAAGGCCGCGGAAGCCTCCGGCAGAGACACTTTTCGCAGAGAGACGCCCGCAATCACTCGCGGACATACGTCCGCTCGCTCTCGCGGGCGTCTCTCTATTTATCTGATAAACACTTTTCTTCTTCTGTAAAGATAATCACTTTCTAAAACAGAGTGAATTGTAATCGATCGAGTATTCTTTTGTTATTACCGTAACGAAATATTGTCTCCGGTCAGAAACTCTCTCAATTCCAACTCCGTTATTCCGCCCCTATCCTTATTCATCGAGGGCTGCATGACAATCACAACCTTCCGATAATCATCGTCAACGACTCTCAACGGGCGTATTTCCCTCTCTTCCGCGAGAGGATCGTTTAATGAATAACAGACTTGTATGTACACGGTACGGACGTCATCAATCGCAACAAAATCTATTTCGTAATTTCCGATTTTCCCTACATATACGGTAAAACCTCTGCGTCTGAGTTCGAGATATACAATATTCTCCATTACACGGCCTATATCCGCGTCTCTTTTTCCCAAAACAGCGGTTCTGAGTCCTAAATCGGAAACATAAAATTTGTCGTTGACGACCAGCTCTTCCTTAGCCTTTATGTTATATCGTTTGACACGGTAAAACGCAAGCGACTCTTCCAAATATCCAAGGTAATCGTCAATAGTTTGAAAATTTACCTTTATTCCGTTACCAATCATGAAATCTCTGATGCTTTTTATTGACAGAAGATTGCCTATGTTTCTCATCAGAAATCTTGAGATTCTTTTCAGCATCTGCGGATTTCTGATGCTGTTTCTCATGATGATGTCCTTCAGAACAACCGTGCTGTAAATATCTTCAAGAACAGCGATTTCGGCATCTTCGGAGTCTCTCAGCATCAGTGCCAGGAGAAATCCTCCGTACGTCATGTACTCCATCAGGGAATCGTCAGAATCCGTTTCTCCGGTAAACTTAAGGAATTCGTTGTAAGAGAACGTGAACATCTCAATGGTAACGGCACGTCCCGAAAGAAGAGTCGACAGTTTGGAAGAAAACATCATGGAGTTGGATCCTGTGACGTAAATGTCGCAATTGGTATTTTCGAAAAGACAAAGAACGGTTTTATCCCAGGATTCCAGCATTTGAATTTCGTCCAACAATATGTACGTCCGGCCTTGTTTCGCTTTAACCGCTTCTATGACATATTTTGAATTAATTTCGGAGTTCGGAAGATGTGTAAAGTTGATGAATAAGATATTCTCTTCAGCCACTCCCGAGGAGAGAAGATAATCTTTGTACAATTTCAATAAAGTGGATTTGCCGCAACGCCTTATCCCTGCTATCGCTTTGATTACAGGCTTATCTTTCAATTCGATAAGACGATTGAGATATGTATTCCGCAGGATTATATTTTTCATCATATAACGTAACTTTATGTGATTATATATAGATTATTACGTTATAAGATGAATTATAAATTTATAACATCTCAGTGTCGGCAATGAATTTTTTTCCATCCATTTACTCCAAATTCGGTGATCGACAGTACTAAAGAAACATCTGACTGTATGAAACGAGACGGTAAAAGTATCCTGCCGTCCGTTACGATATGAATAAAACAATACTGTTAACTGGACATGTTTTCAACTTAAATTTACAATATCTCGAATAATCTATTTCCAGGACAGGTTATTACGGCTTATTTTTAAATACAATAAGACGACCAAAATACCGGCCATAGGGATTATGTTTCAGGGAACCCATTCATAATTTACATGATTCATATCGTTATATGCCATAACATCTAAATTCATAAAACATTCCAAATCAAAAGACCCAGTCTATTATTTTGTACGGTATAAACCCAACCGTCCTCGGCAAAGGAATACACTACATCCTCAATCAATTCAGAAATACCTTCGGAATAATCGTAATGTGAGAATTTCTGTTTGTAATGTTCACACAGCTCCGCACAACAATTCTCTTTTTCCATCTTATTTTCAAAAATTTTCAATGTGGGTTCTCTGCCGATCGATTTCAGGAAACGGCACGGATAGCGGGTATCGTAACCTTCAAATGTATAGTCTTTTCCGAGTTTTCTCCATATTTCGAAATAAATTGAATCTCTGTTTCCCGACATGGACGATATATACATGCAGGTATTTTTGGAACACTTTTCCATCCTGAGTATGGATTCATGCGAATTCACGGGAGGACACAATGAAGAGAACGCAACATCGTACGTCTTGTTGGGAACATACAGATTCCAATCGACACAATCCGCTTTCAGATGTCTGATTCCTCTGTTTTCGGATTCTCTTTTGATTCTATCAACCATTCTCGGCGATTTGTCGATCGCGGTGATACTTTTCACATGATTCGAAAATCTTAACGAGTATGTGCCGGGGCCGCATCCAATGTCAAGCAAAGTTACGTTTCTGTTCAGATATTCTTCAGATAAAAGGTAATCTGTTATTCTGTCGTTAATATCTGCCAATACTCCCTCTTCGTAAGTATCCGCGGAATCGTTCCAAACTCTGTCAATCTGTTCGTCGGAAAGATTCTCTCCGAAAAAAGGATGTTTGTATCGTACATTGTCCCATTCCGATATCACGGAGCCGGTTTCATATTTCATGATGATTACCTCTTTTTCTTAATAACAGGTAAAGGAGCATAGGGCCTCCGACCAAAGCGGTAATAGCGCCTACGGGCAACATTATGGGTTCGGCGAGGGTTTTAGCCCCGACGTCTGCCAAGAGCAACAAAACAGAACCGCACAACATTGACGAGGGTATAAGATATTTCATATCCCCTCCGACCACGACTCTGCAGATATGCGGTGCCAACAGACACACAAAGCCGATGGCTCCCGTAAAACATATCACCATGGCCGTGGAAAGACATGCAGTCAGCATTGCCAAAGTCCTTGTGTTGCCGGGATTGAAACCCAAACTTCTTGCGGTATCGTCCCCGAGTCTCATGGCATTGACGGGTTTCGATAAAAATACCGATATCAGGATTGACAGAATGAGTGTTACAAAAACATAAGGTATGTGCCAAATAAAGATATTGTTCAAATCCCCAATCATCCAGAAAACAACTCTTTTGACCGCATCCGGATCCCCGAAGAACTGAAACAGAGTGTTCACGGCACTGAATATGTATGACATCGAAACACCGCACAGAATCATGGTCGCAGGGGAAATATTTCGTATTCTGGATGCGAGAAGAATAACTCCAATCGGTATAAGAGCGAAGATGAACGCATTCAGTATAATACCATAGATGTTGGATGCCAGAGTCATACCGGCCAATATCGCTATTGCCGCCCCGAGTCCTGCGCCGGAAGACACGCCCAGCGTATACGGTGTGGCCAAAGGGTTTCTCAGAACGGATTGTATGAGACAACCGCCCAACGCGAGTATTGCTCCGCCTATGACGGCCATAAGTATTCTGGGCAATCTTAGGTTAATCACAATCATCCGCATCTGCCCGGTAATATCATACGTACCAGGAAAAATCTCGTTAACAAAAACTCTGTATACGTCATTAAAAGATATGTTTGACACTCCGACCGTAATTGAATACAGGAATATCAGAACAACCAAAACGGATAACGTAATGATGAAAATTATTCTTTTCAGAAGGATTTTTCTTACTTTTTCTTCCTCGGAATCGTATATGTTGGCACCCAAGTAATCAACACCATAAAATATAGATTGTAAATGGTTTGGTGTTCGATGTTCAGAATATCGGACTTATGAATACGCCGTCCACGCTTACGTCGTAATCGCTGACACCCAACCATTCGTTGACGTATTGGTTGTGGATTGCAACGGGATCCAGCTCAAGAAACAGGTCGGGATATATTGCCTTGGCGATATACGCCGCGTGCAGTATTCCGCCCGTGGCTCCGTTTCTGAAATCACCGGCCATGATGTAGATATTGTCGTCATCAACGAAATCCATCATTGTCCTGCTAGCGGCCAAAGCCTGTGCGGCGTCTATTTCAGTTTTGTCGCTGATACCGTATCCGTGGTTGGGTGTCGATGTCAATTCTGCCCCTCCGTAGGTGAATCTCACGCAGTGACAAAATATGTAGTCTATATCTGTCGTTATTATCGCTTCAGATCCGACCTTGGCGCTGTAAATTGTCCTGTCAGGCCCTCCGTTGTACTGCTGGGGTGTCAGGATGTCCTGGGCCACAGAATGCCCTCCGGCAAGCAATAAAGCCTGCCCTTGGGGGTCAATTTTGGTGTAAAGACTCCATTCGACGATATTTTCATCGGCAAAGTGAGAGTTGGAGTAGTTGGTCATCAGAACGTTGACTTTGTCTTCCTCTGCAATAGTTTTGGAAATCGAAGCAATGTCATTCCTGACTTCCAAAAGCCAGTTTATGTAATTCTCTGCGCGCTCGACTCTGTCGAATATGTATCCTGCTTTGAGAATGGCTTGCATATATTCCGACTTTTCAGGCTCAAGAACATTCGGTCTGTACATTCCCAGATAAATAACGTCGACATTGGAGAGAGCTTCCTGCTTTGCCTCGGTTCCTGCGTAACTGAATGTAAGCAAAATATCCAAATCAAGACCGGCAACCGCTTCATAATTCGGAGCGTTCATGTTTTCCATATTTACAATATCCGTTCCGCCTTCTCTGAAATAAAAGTCCCTCAATTGGTAAGGGGCGTTATCGACTGCAACTACCTTATCTTTAACGTTTAATATGCACATCAGTTCGGTGTTGCTGTAATACTCACTTCCGATTCTTTCTATATCCAGTTTGATTTTCTTGGTGTTTCCGTCACCGTCGATAAGCCAGATGAACTCTGCTGTTCTGTTGATTATTGCTTTAACCTGTTCCAGATCAAGTTCGTCAATGACACCGTCATTGTTTGCATCCGCCATGGCCGTAGACTCTCTTTCTCCTGCAATAATCTCTTCCAGCGCGGTCAAATCGTTTTCGTCAATTTTCCAATCCTTATTGGCATTTCCGAAGACCTCCAACTCGATATTGGGAACATATCCTCCCGGGTTATTTTTTTGATTCAATAACAGAACTCCGGCCGCACCGGATACGATAAGTATTGTCACAATAGCGATAACTATGTATTTTTTATTCATAAAAAGGTAATAAGGATGAGTATATTTAATACTAATTCAGTAATTAGTAACATAGTATACGCTATTAAATTAAATTCATAATATTAATAACATACAAAATCATTATTAATATGCGACGGTCTATCACTAACCAATGGGGTTGCTTACCGAAGAAATAACATTTTCATACGGATCGTCTTGTGTACTGAAAGGTATCGGATTCGAACTGAAACAGGGCGAGATTCTCGGAATCATAGGGCCGAACGGTTCGGGTAAAACAACTTTGATAAAATGCATCAACAGAATACTCGAACCTTCGCAGGGAATGATAACCTTTGATGCTCAGGATATACTTTCAATGAGAGTTCGAGACGTTGCCCGTATAATGGGGTATGTTCCTCAGGCTTCAATTGACAGTCTTGCATCCCCTACCGTTTTTGAAGTGGTTATGATGGGCAGAATGCCCCATTCCACATGGCAATCTTCCGATAAAGATCGCAATGTTACATGGAAAGCTCTTGATGATGTCAATATGAAAGAGTTTGCAACTGTCCCGTTCAGAAATTTGAGCAGCGGTCAGATGCAAAGAGTCCTGATGGCAAGGGCACTCGCACAAGAGGCAAAAATACTTCTTCTGGACGAACCTACCAGTAACCTTGATTTAAAATTTCAAAGGGAAATCATGGAAGCGGTTTCACAACTTGTCAGAACCAAGGGAGTAAGCGTCTGCATGATTCTGCATGACATGGATGCTGTTATGAAATATTGTGACAAGGTTGTGATTCTGAATGACGGAGTTGTTACGGCCGCAGGAGATGTGGAAGAAGTTCTGACCGCAGAAAATATTCGGGATACTTTTGATGTCGATGTTGTCATAGATTACAGTTACGGAAGACCCCATGTTGTGGTTTTGTGACAATTTGACTGTTATGTCTTCTTTCTGTATAATTCATCCGTATTACCGGAGTTATTTCTTCATCTCCGGCACTTTTAATAAGATTTTCTTTGAACCCGGAGGGTGAGAACAAAATGTAACTTCGTTTTGCATATCCTTTCACAAAGGATGCCACTCTTTTCAGATTATCCAGATCTTTCATGCTCATGGGAGAGGATTTGAATTCAGAGCTGCCGAACAACACGTTGGAATTAATATCGATTCCGTCAATCGCGACAATATCAATCATAATATCTGTTTTCAGTTCAGAATCGGACCCCCACCATTTGCTTGCAGTACGGTATTCCGTGTTCATTATTACATGCTGTTTGCAGATTTCTTCGAACTGTTTACCCATAAATCCCGGAAGTATTTCCTCAATCTTTTCATACGCACCCTCGGAATCATACCTTCATATGTACGGGAGAATCTTTTCCAACATGCCGTATCTGAATCTGAAAAGACCGTTATTTAATTCATAAACGGCTTTTCTGCGCGAATTTGATATCGGGACTTCTCTTCTGACAATTCCTGCCGATATCAGTTGTGATATGTTGTTCGGGCAGGTTCCCTTCTCTATTCCGGTGGCTTCGGACATATCCTCGATTTGAGTTTTTCCGTTGGCCAATGCAGAAATTACGGATCTGAGTATAGACGGATTTGAAAACTCCTACCGTATCAGTTTTGCCGATTCTATTGGAGAACTGGAAGAGCAACCAATGGAAAACTGAAACGTAATCATATAAAATATTACGAAAATAATTGCATCTCCGGGGAGGAGAATATGATGAGTAACGCCCCGTCAGAATATCTATCGCGTGTGACAGAGAATAAGCTTGAGCGAAAGTTATGTTCTTCCTGCGCAGTGCATATCGAGGGTTCAAAATGGTGCGGGAAGACGTGTACGGCAATGCGTTATTCAAAAAGTTCATTTTTTACAGCAGATGTGGTGGAAGGACGTCAAAATAAGTTATTTGCTCAAACAAACCCCGGACTTTTTAAATCCAGCATTTTCGCATTTTCCGGTGTGTTTGCCCCGTTATCGAAAACAATCATTGTGTCTTTGGACAAAAGCAGATAAATCTGCTCAAATGTGTCCTTGAAATGCGTCTTGTCCACAATATTTCCCGGATTCACTGTCAATCCGACAGGCATTCCCGATTCACCGTCAATCGATAAACCGACGGTGATCTGCAGACGATCCGGTCGTTTATCGCGGGAATACCCGACACGGACAATCCCTTTTTGGGGCGCCTCGAAATACATGGATGTCCAATCCATGAAAACCGTGTCTATTTTCACACCGTATTTTTTCTTCAGGACGCTGCCTAAAAAGGAAACAATTTTGTCACTGTTGCGCCCCAGACGTTCAACGGTGCGGATACGGACCATATCGTTACTCAAAATACAATCTAACGGTTCACGGACAATCCGGTCATTTCCACCGACGTGGAAACCAACGCAATGGTTTCGGCGCAACGGAATTTACCCGAATTCTTTTCAGATTGTCAAGAAAAATACCGATTCCGTTTCCCGGAACACGGTTTCCGTCAGTATTTTGTTCAAGACCGGAATTGTCACGTTATCGTTCGATTTCGGTGTGTTTGCGTACAATCTTCTCCTTCTGCGGGACAGTTCATCATTTTCCCGCCAAACAGAAACCGCCGACGACTGCAAACTTAAAGGATTCGAATCCGATGAAGAATATGGCTTTTTGGCCGGTTTTTGTTTAGTGACCAATCATAGTCGAAAAGCAACCTTTACTTTACGCCAGCAATCCTGTCGTTTCAAAAAAATCACAACAGGTTTTCACTTACACTCACTCGTAAGTGTCAGACTCGGGATATATTGCAATTGCCGACCTTTGGATCATTCCTAAAAATCAAATCGTCCGTGTGACTCTATTCTGTTTTTTAAAGAAAATTTTAGGTTGGTTTATGATAATTATATATAAACATAATGGCATAGTTGTCAGGGTTATGTCCATACTTATGGCGGAGGGAGAAAGGTGCTTAAGAACAAAACCATATTGATTACGACACTTGCCGTTTCGTTGATGTTGACAGTTCCTATAGCCCTCAGCTCGTCGACCGTGTTCGTCAATGATAATATAGTGTACCTGTTGCCAGACCCCACAGGCGGTATTGAAGTTGAGGTTGAAGTAGGTCCGGAACTGATTGTAGAGCCTGCGGTAGTAAACGGCTCCTCTGCTTTCCGTGTTCAGTTGAGTGAAACCGATACCAATTTCGTGCCTACAAACAGCACTGTCAATTTACAACTCACCATACCTTCGGGCAAGGAATTCATAATTTATGCGTATATTTACAGAGCCGGGGCTCTTATATCCTCCGATATTGATTTGGACGTCAGTATAAACGGCGGTGAATATTCGGTGCATATCACGGCTCCTTATACGAATTGGACAAATAAGGGCTATTATTCCGCAAAAAAAGTTGATGCAAACAACGTAATGCTGAAGATCGACACTCCATCACCGAACGATTATATGCTTTGCGAAGAAGGCGAAGCCGTATTGGATATCAGTGCAAAGAGAGCCATAAGCGGTCTTACCAAAATGGAATTTTACATAGTATATCGTTGAGCTCAAGTCCACACACATACTGTTTCACGCGGTAAAACGCAAAAGAATTTCCGGATAACTAAGGTAATTTATTGTTTTCTCTTTTGATGACATTACACGATTAGAACGAAAGCCGCGCTTCTCCGGCGCGATACGTATCACATAAATTCAAAGGTGTTTCATTAATCAAGTCGTGCTGTCAATTTAACGATTATCCATCATTCCTTTCATTGTACAATTTATCCATATCTACTAAGATTACGTCCCAGTTCTTGGCTTGCTTTATAAGATTCTTTTCAAACCCGGACGAAGAGAACAGAATGTAATCCCGTTTAGCATATCCTTTTACAAAGGATGCAGTTCTTTTCAGACTCTCCAAATCATTCATACCCGCCGGTGTGGACTTGAACTCACAACTGCCGAACAGCACGTTTGACGTATTGTCGATGCAGTCGATGGCAACTATATCAATCTCAGTGTCCGTCTTAAGTTCAGAATCGGACCTCCCCCATTTGCCCACAGTACGGTATTCGGTGTTCATTACCACATATTGTTTGCAGATTTCTTCGAATCGCTTTCCATAAATTCCGGAAGCATTTTTTTAATATTTTTACAGGCACCCCCGGAATCGTAAGACCGTACGTAAGAGAGAACCCCTTCCAACACCCCATGTCTGAATCTAAAAATGCCGTCGTTCAATTCGTAAACTGCTCTTCTGCGTGAATCGGACATATGGGACTCTCTTCTGACCATACCAACGGACATCGGTTGCGATATAGTGTTTGAACAGGTTCCTTTTTCTATTCCGGTGGTCTCGGATATTTCCTTGATTTGTGTTTTACCATTAGCCAGTGCAGAAATTATGGACATTGGTATCGATGAATTCGGAAACTCCTGTCGTATCAGATTTGCAGATTCTTCCAACAATCCGGATGAGGGTTAGGGAAAGTTTTCGATTATGGATTCTTCAAAAGTATCATACTGAGACAGCCATTTCAAAGACTGAAAAACGTAAACACGGTAAATATCGATTTAATGTCAGATATCAATACTATTATAATCGCATCCTATGTTTTATTTTAAGGCATTTCAACTCTGCGGGAGATAAAAAATGAACAATCGAACCAAATTCATCGTCTACTTCATCGGCCTGTTTATAGTTGCAGCAGGTACGGCCAATCTGATTGCAGATCTGATAATCTCGGATTTCAACTATTCCGGCGAGGTCGTTCTGCCGAATATGATTCTTGTTATTTCCGGTTAGATTTTGCTGATTGCCGGTATATTTCTGGTAAAGGCGCTTACGAGGGATTTGTTCTTTTTCTCAATGCTCATTGTATCCGTCATAACCCTGGCATCGTTCATAGTCAAGATATTCTTCAATCCTGATTTCCTTACCGAGTTTGTCATCGCCGGCGCAGTATCGGCTATTATTGCCGCAATGTTGCACTTCGTATCCTTGAGAATCGGCGCATATGATACACTGAGCAAACTGGATTACCGAAACGAACGATAATTCAAGTTATCCAAGATATCCTAATCAATCGATACAATCGTGGCAATGGATTTTTTTAATCAACCGATACACATTCTGCATGTATTTTTCGTTATGTCAACGACAATCATCCATACCATGAACAGAATAACAAAGATCGGTTCGACGAAAGCCAACGGGGTCAGTGCTATCAACACCACACCGGTCACCAAAATAGCGAAAGTCAAAATTGCCACGTGGCAGTTTCTCCTTCTTCTGGAGTATATCATATAGATTATCATGATGATATATAACGTTCCAAAGAACAGCCAGGTGAATATGCTGTGAAGGATTCCGTAATCCATGGTGAACACGCCTACGCCAATCAGAAACACGCCTGCCGGTATAAGGGCACAGAAAGCGTACTTCTTGAGGACAGTTTCGGTTTCACGGCCTTCCATGTATCCGTACAAGCTGATACACACACCTGTGACCACACAGCCGGCAAAGAACAGATATTTGGCGAAGGTGTCTGAAATACCCAATTCGCTCATTGTGTTAACGCCGAAAATCCAGGAGCGGTCAATCAGAGCTCCGGCTATCCAACATACGGCAAAAAACAAAATCCCGATGTAGAGCACGCACGATGAACGTCCAAGTTCAGAGAAACGCATGAAGCCCGATGGATTTTTCAGAGTATAAGATGTTCTGTTCACGTTGAAAATAAAAAACCCGCATACTTACAGAGTTAAAGGGAAAAGGTTAGCAAATTATGGATAATTATTAAATTCAACTCCGTTATGTTCCGTTCAAGGTCATATGAAAACAGCACTGATCATCTTCGTGATAACGTATGCGCTGATATCGGTGCGCGGTGGCAAAAGAATCAAGATCAGCCGTTCTAACGCGGCTCTCTTGGGCGGCGTCGCAATGATTCTGTTCGGAGTTGTTTCCTTAACCTCTGCTTTTGAATCCATCAATTTCAATCTGATTTTCCTGCTTTTGGGGATGATGTCTCTTGCAATAGGATTGGAATATTGCGGACTTTTCGAAATAATATCAAATCGGGTCACTTCCAAAGTTCCCCCCGGGCCCAAATTACTTGCCGTCGTCATGGCGCTGAGTGCGATGTTCGCCGCTTTAATCATGAATGATGCAACCGCGCTGCTTCTGACGCCGGTGGTAATCCGTGCCTGTATGTCTTTGGATGCGGATCCGTTGCCTTATTTGATGGGGACGATGATGGGTGCGAACATAGGCAGTCTTTCGACGGCGGTCGGAAATCCGAAAAATGCATTCATTGTTTCCGAATCAGGAATATCATTCATCGACTTTACTTTGCATCAGTTACCCATCGTTCTTATCAGCCTTCCTATTGTTTTTTTCATACTTGCGATGGTATTCCGTAAAAGACTGAAGGCTAAAGTAATAACAGAAAACAACGATGATGAGGTACTGAACTTGGATAAAACCCGTCTTATATTTCTGTCGATTGTTTCGATCTTCACTTTCATCGGTTTCATTTTAAGTTCCATGCTGGGTATATCTCTTTGCATCCCCGCAGTAATCGCAGGTTTGATTTCCGTAGCCGTGATTTTATCCAAAGACCGCAAAAGGACCAAATGGATAATTCACAAGATTGATTGGCATATTCCGGTGTTTTTTATCGGTCTTTTTATACTTATGGACGGTGTCGCCACTTCCGGCCTTTTGGACAAAATAGCAGATTTAATTCCCGGGTTCGGTCCGGGCGAAATCCCGTCATACGCGGCTACATCGGCATTGGTATTATTGTTGGCAAATCTTATTAGCAATTTGCCCGCGATAGTTTTGATCATCAACATAGTTCCGCAGACCGATATGTTCTTTTACACCTTGTCCGCCTCCGCCACTTTGGCAGGAAACGCGACTTTGCTCGGATCTGCATGTAACATAATAGTGTCCGAAAAGGCGGCTGCAAAAGGTATCGATATCAACTTCTGGAAACATATGTCAATCGGCATACCCGTAACTTTCATAACTATCGCCATTCAGTTATTGGTCCATTCAGTTATTTTCTGAAAACGGTTTCATTTGACGGATACGTATTGTATAAACAAATGATAACCCGTATAATTTAGTTTATCATTATTAATTAATGTAATTAACGTAATACATTTATTAATTATCGATGATTAGTTTTTTTAGAATTTTTCTAAAATTAAGCCCGGTTTAGTTGCAAATAAGAACATTGAAGCTCACAATCAGGAATCAAGTAGATTTGTGTTGTATTGCCTTTGATTTGATGATATGGCTTGTGATAAATCATTACTGTCAAAGGAATCGGTGAGGTTATGAAAATCATTCTTAGTTTGAGGTATTTCTCAGGAGTGTATGAATTTTAAAAATTGTATTGAAAGTACCGATTTTCAAAGTATATTGCACTCGAAACGATGTATAGGTAATTAATAAATGTATTACATTAATCAAATTTATTAATTATGGTAAATTACTTTTGGTTTATTCTGAAAGAGTTTTTTCATCATTTGCACCGGGTTTATCAAAAAATCAAAAATTCCATGTCCATAACATGTTTTTTTCATCACCGGAAGTGAGATTCAAAGTCATTTTTTTATGATTTTTCAACTTTCCAAATTTTAACCGTTTAGTCTAGCCTTTTTGACCTCAAAATGGTAAAGTTAAGTTGACATTCGGGGAGCCGTCGTGGACAAAATATAGGGAAAAACAGGAAAAAAACAAGGTTTTCAGCAAAAAACACATTTTTCACATTCGTGATCATAATTTTTTAAAAAAATTAGAATTTTACACCAAATATTGCGTATTTCACGGTTTCTTAAATTAATTAATGTATTACCTTAATTAGATTAATTATTTTATAAAAACCTATTTTAGAAAATATTAACATAGTTAATAACTTACATTCTGTCGGTTATTGATATTAATATATGTAATAATGCGATTAACTTAATTAATATCAA